>NZ_SZZN01000001.1:1367291-2734582 GCF_006125015.1 Roseovarius arcticus | reverse complement strand
CCACATACGCTGGCACGACGGTGGACGCTGCCGTTGCCGCCGTATGGACGAGCGCGCATTGCTCATCTTAGTCAGATACCTTTATCGGCTTACCGTCGGCATCCATGGTGATCGTGCGCAGGCCGTCTCCTGTGCAAATGACCATGACACGACTGTCTACAAAGCTAGGCCGAGCCAACGCGGCAGAACTCATCGGCGCGACGATGCCGATTACCACTGTAAGTATGAGAAGCAATCTTGCGACGCATTGGATTATAAAGCGTCTTTTATCATGATATCTAGTTGAGGTAAGGGTCGTTGGTCTCGGCCGGAACCATAATTTCGCTATACCGGCCATGATCGCTAAAATCTACGCAGAAAGTAGCAAAGGGCAGCAACGTCCTGCACACCGACGTTTCTGTCGACAAAATGCTGCTTAACACGCGAACGGCTGGTCTGGTGAAGCTGCACCGCAGCGCTGGACGAGCCGGTCAATGGCCGCAAAGGGTCGCCTGCGGAGGCGACCCAGCCCTTCAAATCTCGATAGCTTCTGCGATCGCTAAGGCATCCTCCAGTTCGATACCGAGGTACCGGACGGTACTGTCCATTTTCGTATGCCCCAAGAGCAGTTGCACGGCTCGCAGGTTGCCCGTCTTCTTGTAGATCTGCGTGACCTTCGTTCGGCGCATCGAGTGCGTGCCGTAGGCTGTCGCTTCAAGCCCAATCAAGATGACCCGATTCCGAATGGGGCGACAGAGCCGGATAGCGGGCAGGTTTGCGGTAACCATGACAGATCCTCCGCCAACCCAACCAGCCGCAGCGCCGACTCAATGTCGGCACCTCACGATGCAACGCCGGTGCGACGAAGGGCTGCTTTGACCCCAAAGCGCACGACGTTGCGATCGGTGCAAATGGCTGGAAAAACAGTCGAGAGCGGATGTTCAATGCGGTGATGAAGTGACGAGCCAAAAACCCACCGCCACAAATCGCGCTGCTCACGCGGGCCATGGCGCATCGCGGCGCGGTCGCGAAGGCGTCCGGCGAGGGCCGGGAGGTCCCCCAAACGAGGTTCCAACGTTTCCTCCAGCCGTGTCTTGATTTGGCGAGCCAACACAGGGGCCTTGCCTTCTGTGCCTTCTGTGCCTTCTGTGCCTTCTGTGCCTTCTGTGCCTTCTGTGCCTTCTGTGCCAATCGCCAAAACGACCGGAGAGCGATCCGCGATTGACGGCGCATTTGCATCGCACAGGTCTGGTTGATCTACGACGTTCACCAATCCTCTGGCTTCTCTCGCTTGCCAGCCATTTCGTCGTCCGCAAAACGAGACAATTCTCTCCAAAAGGGGGACCACATCAGTGGGGGCATTGCATGCCACTACAGGACGTTCCCGAATATCTCGGAGCCAGCAAACGGTAGATCAAAGTTCTTTATCGTGCAGGCGTCGTGAACCCGCTTGTTCCCAGAACTGGCCGTGGATCGGTTCGTCACGTCATCTTTGGTCGGCAGCACCTCGATAACCTCCTCGCAAAGTTATATGCATTCCGGAGCGCGCCGCCGGAGTAGGCGCGAACTATCACCCGATTGCATTCGCCTGCCAGTGTGGGGCTGGCCCCGTTTAAGGAGGTTTTCGTAGATGTTCTGGATGGGAGGATCCCCTGCTTTCGCGCTCCCCAAAAAGTTAGAAATCGGGTCCATCTATGTTGATGTGCACGCCATCATGGACATGAAAATAGCGTCCTGAACTAGACCAAAAAGTATAAATTAAGCCGCCCGCTTTCGCGTGCTTTTTTTTGCCTTTTCTTGGGGTTCGCGAACTCTTGCCCCGATTTTCGCGAGATCCTTGCTCCCATTCTGATGGGGCTTAAGTGAAGGCGTTGTCTTCGCTTGTAATTTCGAGCTCTTCCGAGATAACTATGATCGGATTTACAACCGCCCATCCGGGCGCGGCGTGTCTGCCGCTAGGATGCGCCGCGCGTCCTTTTGATAACGAGCCCGCTCATGCAATCCGCCCCTTCATACCGCCGCGACGCGCGGTCCCTCCTGTCGCTGGGAATGCCGCTGATCGGCAGCCACTTGGCGCAGATGGCGATTCAACTAACCGACGCCATCATGCTGGGCTGGTACGGGGTCGAGGCGCTGGCCGCGCAAGTGCTTGCGCATATGTTCTTTTTCACGTTTTTCATCGTCGGGTCCGGTTTTGCCTTTGCGGTCATGCCTATGGTCGCGACCGCTTGCGCCGAAGGGGACGAGCGTCAGGTCAGGCGCATCACGCGCATGGGCTGCTGGGCGTCATTGGCCTTTGCCGCGCTGGTCCTGCCGTTCATGGTTGGGTCAGAGACGATCTTTTTGGCGCTGGCGCAGAAACCGGCGACATCTGCATTGGCCGCTGATTACTTGCGCATCGCGGGCTGGGTCATTGTGCCTGCGCTGATCGTGATGGTGCTGAAGTCATACCTGGCCGCGCTGGAGAGGACACAGGTGGTGCTGTGGCTGACCGTGGGCGGCGTCGCGCTGAACGCGTGCGTTAACTATGCGCTGATCTTTGGCAATCTGGGATTTCCAGAAATGGGCGTGCGCGGCGCGGCCATCGCCTCGCTGGGCGTGACCAGTCTGACGCTGGTGGCGCTGTGCATCTATGTCGCGATCGCTACGCCCGAACATTCGCTGTTCGCCCGCGTCTGGCGGCCCGATTGGGACGCGCTGCGCGACGTCGTCCGGCTGGGCTGGCCTATCGGTGTGACCAATCTGGCTGAGACAGGACTGTTTGCCGCGTCGTCGGTGATGATGGGCTGGCTGGGCACGCTGCAATTGGCGGCGCATGGTATCGCCCTGCAAGTGGTGTCGGTTACGTTCATGATCCATTTGGGCCTGTCCAATGCCGCCACGGTGCGTGCAGGTCAATCCTTTGGGCGGCGCGACCGGGCCAGCTTGCGCTCGGGTGCGCTGGTTGCGGCGATGCTCTCGGGGGGGGTTGCGCTGACCACGGCGGCGATCATGCTGGCGATCCCTGAATTACTGGTCGCGGGGTTTATTAGCCCGACCGAACCGGACCGCGCAGCCGTTATGGTCATCGGGACCGGCCTGCTGGCTGCGGCGGCGGTGTTTCAGCTGGCCGATGCGGGGCAGGTCATGGCGTTGGGCCTGTTGCGTGCGGTGCGCGATACGCGCGCGCCAATGATCATCGCCGGGATCAGCTACTGGGTGATCGGGATACCTGTCAGCTATGTTCTGGGATTTCCTATGGGGCTGGGCGGCATAGGCGTGTGGATCGGGCTGGCGATCGGTCTGGTAGCCGCATCGGTACTGCTGGGCGTGCGGTTCTGGCGCTGGACGGACCGCTGGGACGCCTGAGGCCGCGTGAGCGGACAGAGCCTCACTCCTCGCCCAGCAGCCTGTCCGCTTTTTTTCGCACGAGCACCGTCCGCAAATCATGCATTGCCAGCAGCAGCGCGTCGGTGACGGCCTCGAGCTGTTCGTCTGTCGCCTTACTCTGGACCCAGTGTGACGTGGTGTTCAAATAGTCCACCGCACGGTGGATATCGTCGATGTCGCGGTATTCCAGCAGCTCCAATCGCTCGGCCATCCACTCGCGGATGACGGTGTTATCCTCGTCCGTTAACTCGCGCTCGCCATGCGGCTTAATCTCTCCCTTGCGGATATTGACCACGGCGATCTGGTCCAGATCGATCCGGCGCTGCCGGTTCTCGGTATCCACGCGAAACACAAAGGCACCGTTCTCACGCACCCGGAAGTAATAATCGGGCAGCTCTCCGGTCATATCCGCTCCCTTAAGCTGTCAGGCGACGCTCTTGCCAAGCGTTCAGGTCAGGCTCTTGCAAAAGTCCTGAATCCGAGTGCAGGCATCGAGCAACGCCTCGTCCGAGGTAGCGTAGCTGACGCGGAAGTTAGGCGATAGCCCGAATGCCGCGCCGAAAACAACGGCGACACCCTTGTCCTCTAGCAGCGCAGTCGCGAACACCTCGTCATCGGTAATCTTGGTGCCGCTGGGTGCCGTCTTGCCGATGCAGCCTGCAATCGACGGATACACATAGAATGCGCCCTCGGGCACCGGGCACTCGATACCCTTTGCGTCATTGAGCATCCCGACCACCAGATCCCGGCGGCGCTGGAAAATCTCGTTATGCTTGGGGATGAAGTCCTGCGTCCCGTTCAGCGCCTCGACAGCCGCCCATTGGCTGATGCTGCACGGGTTCGAGGTACTCTGGCTCTGGATTTTGCGCATGGCGGCGATCAGGTATTCGGGACCGGCGGCATAGCCAATGCGCCATCCGGTCATAGCATAGGCCTTGCTGATGCCATTGCAGGTCAACGTGCGGTCATACAGCTTCGGCTCGACCTCGGCGGGGGTGCAGAATTTGAAATCGTCGAACACCAGATGCTCGTACATATCGTCGGTCATGATCATGACGTGGGGATGGCGCAGCAAAACGTCCGTCAGCGCCTTTAGCTCGTTCCAGCTATATCCGGCGCCAGTGGGATTCGACGGCGAGTTAAAGATGAACCACTTGGTTTGCGGAGTGATGGCCGCATCCAGCTGATCGGCGGTGATCTTGTAGGCGGTATCCATGCTCGCCTCGACGAACACAGGCTCCCCGCCCGCGAGCAACACCATGTCGGGATAGCTGACCCAGTAAGGCGCGGGGATCACCACTTCGTCGCCGGGATTCAGCGTGGCCATGAGGGCATTGTAGAGGATCTGCTTGCCTCCGGTGCCGACACTGACCTGCGCCGGGACATAGTCCAGATTATTATCGCGCTTCATCTTGGCGCAGATCGCCTGCTTCAGCTCGGGGATGCCGTCGGGGGCGGTATAGCGCGTCTTGCCTTCGTCGATGGCGCGCTTTCCGGCCTCGCGGATATTTTCGGGAGTGTCAAAATCTGGCTCACCGGCGCCTAGGCCGATCACGTCGCGGCCGGCTTCCTTTAGCTCGCGTGCCTTGGTGCTGACTGCGATGGTGGGCGATGGCTTTACCCGCGACAGGGTCTTGGACAGGCTGATCATGGCGGTCTCCGGTTTGAAAGTTCGGCGCTGTTGTTCTAGGTTGCGCAGGAAGCCTGATCAAGCAGGATAAAGAGATATGCCCGTGAGAGGACATGAATATGAACGATGAGACGAATGAGGAATGGTTCGACCCAGAGGCAACAACCTTCGGCGACCGTCTGGCCGGTGCACGCGAGATTGCGGGGATGACGCAAGCCCAACTGGCCAAACGCATAGGCGTTAAGAAAAAGACGCTGGAAGATTGGGAAGACGACATTCGCGATCCACGCGCGATGCGACTGTCGATGCTGGCGGGCTTGCTGAATGTTTCGCTGCTGTGGCTGCTGACCGGCGAGGGCGATGGGCCCGGCGATCTGGGGACTGCGACAAGCTATGTGCGCGGCAGCCACCAATTGCTGGACGAAATCCGCAACATTTCGGCGCAAATGTCCCTAAACGCCGAGCGTCTGCTGCGCGTCGAGCAGGAACTTCACGCACTTTTGAAAGACGAAGATGAGTGAGTCTCGCGATATCCGCCTTCGCAGGCTGACCATGCGCTCAATGCGGCGGGGTATTCGCGAGATGGACATCATTTTGATGCGCTACTCCCGCGCGCGCCTTGACGGGCTGACTGATGCGCAACTTGATATCTACGATGCGCTGCTGGATGAAAACGATCAGGATATCTATCAGTGGGTCAGCGGCCAAGTCGCCGCCCCCGGGCAGTATCGCGCAATTATAGAAGATATCTCTGCGGTGCCTGATACAGCGTAATGCCCGCAATTTCGGCGAAATAGATCGCATTTTATCGGTAAAAGCGTTTTCTGATCGTAGTTTAACCGATTATTCGGCAATTTAGTTCAGTTTCTGTTCTTGAGCAGTCAAGCACGGAGATAGAAATGAGTTTGCACAAATCCATGGCGCCCCCAGCCGCCGAACAGGGCTTCATGGCCGGATATTTGGACGCCTTGTCACTAGTCGAGCGGTTGCACCGCTTGCTGCTGGACGTCATCAAGGACGAATTCGAGCGCGTCGGCGTGTTAGATATAAACGCAGTGCAGGCGCTGCTTTTGTTCAACATCGGCGATAATGAGGTGACGGCCGGCGAATTGAAATCGCGCGGCTATTACCAAGGCAGCAACGTCAGCTACAACCTCAAGAAACTGGTCGAAATGGAATATATGCACCACCAAAAGTGCGAAATCGACCGCAGGTCCGTGCGCGTGCGCCTGACGCCCAAAGGACGCGAGATCCGCGACGTTGTAACCGACCTCTTTGGACGGCATGCCGAAGGGATGCAGGCGCATGGCGTTCTGGGGACAGACGGGATCGACCAGATCGCCGGGTCGCTGCGCCGGGTGGAGCGATACTGGACCGATCAGATTCGCTATATCTATTAAGCGCGCCAGCCGGATGCAGCGCTCAGCCGTCTGCGTCCAGCTGCGATAACGTGGGCGGGCGCAGTTCGCGCAGCAGCTTGCGTGTCATCGCGGCTCGAAAATCCTCGAAGTCTTGCGCGGTCTCGGAAAATGCGCCGGGACCGCGCAAGACGTGGACGCGGTAATGATCCAGCAGCGTTCGCGTATGGGTCAGGTCTTTGGTTACATTGTCGCGGCCGCCGGGATTTATCACGAGTGCGTTTATGGTAATCTCGGGCGACATCCCCAAGTTGATCGTGCCGGGGTGCGGGCCTGAATTCGACGGCCCGTCGCCTGAAATATCAAGGGTATGGCTCCAACAATCGTTCCTTTGAGCCAACAAGCTGGCCCCAAATTGCATTGCCGCGCCCAGCCCCGTGTAAGGATCGTCGAAGCGCAGATTTGCACCGCGTAGCTGGCGGATCACTTGCTGCAATTGGACCGGGCCGGTCAGATCAGTCCAGCCCACCAGCACATATTGCTGGTCAGGCGCGCCCCATTGATAGACCGCCAGCGCGACCGTGGCGCCGGGCATATCGAACAGCGCGGCTTGCGTTTCAGGATGCTCCAGCGCCGCTGCCACGCCGTCTAGCTGCAAGCGGTACTCCAGCGCATCGACCGAGCCTGAGACGTCGAGGCCCAGTGCCAGTGCAAGACGGCACGCGCTCTGCGCCGGGGCCGCGCCTAGCATGGCGATTGCCGCGAAAAAGGCAGCCCACCTAGCCATGCGGGGACGATCGCGGCAATCCATACCCGCCTAGCACCAGATCGTTAATCTCGCGAAACAGCTTCCGGGTCATGGCCGCTCGGAATCCGGAAAATCCGGCGGAGAGCTCGACAAAGGCGCCTGGGCCATGCACCACCTCGCTGCGATAGAACGCCTCGACCTCCGGATCGTCGCCGAGGATGACGAGGCCGTTGACCACCACATCGCGCAGTGGGAAATGGCGATAGGCATATTCCGGCGCAAATCCGTAGTTGTTAATGCCATCGCCAGAGATGTCGATAACCCGCCTGTCGCAAAGAGGCCCGCGCCGCATCAATGATGCGCCATATCCCAGCGCCTCACCGACCGAGGTGGGGAACCCCTCGTAGCTGCGCGTGATATTGCCAAGGGCCAGCACGGCGCGGTCAATGTCGCTTTGACTGCGCAGGGCGGTCCAGTCCACATGCATCGACTGCTGAAACCGCCCGGACCATTCGAACACCGCAAGCGCGACATGCCCGTCCTGCCCGCGCAGAATCGCATCGCGCACATCGGGCGCATCCAGCGCCGCTGCAAGGCCTAAACGTTGCAAATCATACTCTTCCGCATCGACGGACGCGGACACATCCAGTGCCAGAACCAGCGCAAGCCTGCACTCATCCTGAGCCGCCGCAGGCGCCCCCCACGCCAGCGCCAGAACGGCAGCGAGCCTTATTAACGCCCGAAGTTTTACCAATGGCCGGTGTTTTCCATGCTTGCCCACGGCTCTGCCTTATCCAGCGCGTCGCCGGTTTGAAGCAACTCGATCGAGATGTTGTCGGGGCTTCGTACGAACGCCATATGCCCATCGCGCGGCGGACGGTTGATGGTCACGCCGTTGTCTTGCAGATGCTGGCACGTTTCGTAAATGTTATCGACGCTATAGGCCAGATGCCCGAAATGGCGGCTGTCATCAGGCAGTTTGTCGTCGCCGTCCCAGTTATACGTCAGCTCGACAGGGCATTCGTCCTGCCCCTCGGCGGCCATGAAAACGAGAGTAAAGCGCCCGCCTTCATTCTCCATCCGGCGCGTCTCGCGCAGGCCCAGCAGTCGGAAAAAGGCCATGGTCTTGTCCAGATCCTTTACCCGGACCATAGTGTGCAGATAGCGTATCGTCATTGTCGCCTCCTGTAGAATTTCGTGTTTCATCTACCTTAGGGGGAAACGTGCGCCCGTCCAGTCCGGCTGGCCTTTTGCGGCGGGCATCGGCTAGATATACCGCAACACCGATTCACCGCAGCTAGGACCAAGTTTATGCCCCTCACTCCCCAGCAGACCGCCGAAATTGAGGCGCAGCGCGCCCAACCGCAGACAACGCTGCGCGCCACGGCAACGGGGATGGAGGCGCATCTATACACCGCCTATCCGGTGCTGGATCACGGTTTTATCCGCGTTATCGACTATATGGGCGACGATGCCGCCATCACGCAGGCGGCGCGCGTCAGCTATGGCAAGGGCACGAAATCGGTCCAAAACGACGAGGGGCTGATCCGCTATCTGATGCGTCACTGGCATTCGACCCCGTTCGAGATGTGCGAGATCAAGCTGCACGTCAAACTGCCCGTGTTTGTTGCCCGCCAGTGGATTCGCCACCGGACGGCCAACGTCAACGAATACTCGGCCCGCTATTCGATCCTAGACCGTGAATTTTATATCCCCGCGCCGGACAATCTGAACGCGCAGTCGGTGATTAACAATCAGGGCCGCGGCGAGGTGCTGGAGGGCGAGGAGGCGCAGCGCGTCCTGAAATACCTGACCGATGACGCGATGCGCGCCTATGACCACTACGAAGAGATGATCTCGGACGAGGGCCAGCAGGGTCTGGCGCGGGAACTGGCGCGCATGAACTTGCCTGCCAACATCTATACGCAGTGGTATTGGAAGGTGGATCTGCACAATCTGCTGCACTTCTTGCGCCTGCGCAGCGATGCCCACGCCCAATACGAGATCCGCGTCTACGCCGAGGAGATGTGCAAGATTGTCGCCGACTGGGTGCCGTTCGCCTACCGCGCCTTTGAGGATTACCGCATGGGCGGCGCGCAGATGTCGTCAACCGCGCTGGAATGCGTGCGCCGGATGTTAAAGGGTGAAGAGGTAACGCAAGAGAATTCAGGGATGAGCAAGGGGGAATGGCGGGAGTTTGAGGGGGTCTTGAGTGATCCCAGCTGAGGTTGGTATCGCCTCAGCTTAGTTCGGGCGGCAACTGCTTTCAGCAATCATGATCTGACCGAAATCGCGTCCGCCGACTAAGCTGCATTTCCCAATTAGTCGGTCATAGGACTTCTGAGTGTTCAATCGGCACGTCACTATCTGCCCCGCCACGACCAGACGGGCGCGCTGCGTTGCTTGATCGCCTGCCAATGTACCACTTTCAGCGCAATTCAGGTTGGCGATGCGGATAGGTGTCGAGCCGATTACGAACGTATCGCCGTCACGCACATGGGTGACCTGTCCTGTGATGGTCTGGCTTGCCACTCCGGCAAATCCCCCGCCGATACGGTTCCATGCATTACCACCATTCAAGCTGCGAGGCATGGGGGCGTGGTATCGCGCGGTGCCGGTATTAGCGCCTGAGCGGTGATAATTGTCCTCCAGTTCCAATACGCCTAAGCCAGTCGCGACTAAACTGATCATCAACACACTGAGAAGATGCGGCTTCCGATCCTGCTTCGGTTCACGTTGGCGACTGCGCGGGTTCGGTATGGGGCAACGCCGTTGAGGCGGATCATGGCGCACCACCCGATTGCGCGCTCTGAATTTCAGGATAATAGACATGCCTTTGGCATATGCCAAAAATAGGGCGCAAATTTGGCGATAATGAACAGCTTTATGCGCGCTCCAACCACCCGCCCACCACATCCACAAATGCCCGCGGCTCCTGCGCATGAAGCCAATGCCCGGCCCCCTTCAGCGCCATAAACCGCGCTTTGGGGAACAGCGGCTTGATCACCTCGCGGTGCTCGGGCAGCACGTAGTCTGACTTCTCGCCCGATAGAAACAGGGTGGGGCCGTCATACTGCCCGCGTACTTTGGGAAATCCGATAATCTGCGGCATCTCCTTTGCCAGAACATCTAAGTTCAAACGCCAGCGCCGCCCGGACACGTCCAGCGATTGCAGGAAGAACGGGACCAGCGCCGGGTCGTCCACTGCTGCCTCTAGCTGGGGCGCGGCGTCACTGCGGCGCTCGATCCTGCTGAGGTCGGCGGCGCGCATGGCGTCTATGTATTTGATCTGGCTATGAGAATACGTGACCGGCGCGATGTCGGCGACAATCAGACGGTTCACCAGATTGCCCTGCGTCAGCGTCAGCATCATCGCCGCCTTGCCGCCCATTGAGTGGCCCAGCACGTCGACGGGACCGTCCAGCGCCTCGCACACCTCTGCCAGGTCGCCGGCCAGATCGGCATAGCTGTGGGTGGGCTGCCACGCGCTTTCCCCATGATTGCGCATGTCCACGGCCACGACGCGGCGGGTTCCCGACAGCCGTTTGGCGATGACGCCCCAGTTCCGCGCGGAGCCGTAGAGACCGTGCGCGATCAGCAATGTGGGCGCATCCGTACGGGTGCCATGGTCAATCATGTTCAACATGGGGCTGGTGATAACCTGCCCGCCGCCGCCGTTCCAGCCCCATTGAGGCTGGCGTTCCGTGCGGGTAATGTCGCGCGCAAATAGGGGCGCGATATGATCGACCAAAAGGCATTCCAGACAGATATTGACGCGGCGTCGGACAAGCTGCGCACGCGCATCGGTGTGCGGGGTCGTAGTTTTGCACAGCGGTTGAGGCGGGCGGGGCGCGCCCTGCCGGGTTCGGCGCGGCAGGCAGGCTGGCGACTGGTGGAGTTGCAAGCGATGGTCGCGCATCCCCGTATGCGCCGTCTGGTACGTGCGCCCGATGTAAATGCCGCGCTCGCCGAGTTGAACTTGCATCTGGACAAAGTGAACGCGGGCGAGCGGCGCAAGGACCGTCTGCTAGGCCTCGCCGGGAGCGTGGTGGCCAACATCCTGCTACTGGCGCTGCTAGTGATAGCCGTCTTGCGCTGGCGCGGTTTGGTCTGAAACGCAAAACGGCGCCTCTGTTTCCAGAGACGCCGTATTAGGTCAAGTGAAGCGCTTATAGGTTGGGATAAAGCGGGAAGCGCTCGCACATTTTTGCAACTTCGCCGCGCACCTTAGCCTCGACCGCCTCGTTGCCGTCGGCGCCATTTGCAGCCAGCCCATCGACTACTTCGACGATCCAGTCGGCGATCTGGCGGAACTCGGCCTCCTTGAAGCCGCGTGTCGTGCCTGCCGGGCTGCCCAAACGCAGGCCGCTGGTGACGGTCGGCTTTTCGGGATCGAACGGCACGCCGTTTTTGTTGCAAGTAATATGCGCGCGGCCCAATGCGGCGTCGGCGATATTTCCGGTCACTTTTTTGGGGCGCAAATCAACCAGCATTAAATGCGTATCAGTGCCGCCAGTGACGATGTCGAGGCCGCCCTTCATCAGCTGATCTGCCAGAGCCTGCGCGTTCGTGATGACCTGAGTGATGTAGCCCTTGAACTCTGGCCGCAGCGCTTCGCCAAAGGCGACAGCCTTGCCCGCGATCACGTGCATCAGGGGGCCGCCCTGAATACCGGGGAAAATGGCAGAATTGAACTTCTTGGCCAGCGCCTCGTCATCGGTCAGGATCATGCCACCGCGCGGGCCGCGCAGCGTCTTGTGCGTGGTGGTCGTTGCGACATGCGCATGCGGGAACGGCGAGGGGTATTGGCCTGCTGCAATCAGGCCGGCGAAATGCGCGACATCTGCCAGCACGTAGGCACCGACCATATCGGCGATCTCGCGGATGCGGGCAAAATCCAGTTGGCGAGGGATGGCGCTGCCGCCAGCAATGATCATCTTGGGCTTATGCTCCTTTGCGAGCGCCTCCATCTGATCGTAGTCGACGTCCAGTGTATCGCGCCGCACGCCATACTGGACGGCGTTAAACCATTTGCCCGATTGGTTAGGTTTGGCGCCGTGGGTCAGGTGCCCGCCCGCATCAAGGCTCATCCCCAAGATAGTGTCGCCGGGCGTCAGCAGCGCCTGCATCACGCCTTGGTTGGCCTGGCTACCCGAATTGGGCTGCACATTGGCAAAGCCGCAACCGAACAGCTTGCATGCCCGCTCAATCGCCAGGTTTTCGGCCACGTCGACATACTGGCAGCCGCCATAATAGCGCCGGCCTGGATACCCTTCGGCGTATTTGTTGGTCATGACCGACCCTTGGGCCTCCATGACGGCCGCCGAAACGATGTTTTCAGAGGCGATCAGCTCAATCTCGCTGCGCTGGCGGCCCAGTTCACTGGTGATGGAGGCATATAGCTCGGGGTCACGGTCTGCGAGGGACTGAGTAAAGAAACCGGTATCGGACATTGGGGAGGCTCCTTGGAGAAATTAAAATCTGTTGCTGGTTGGCGTAAACGATAGCCCGCGTCATTGTAAGCATGGAATGCGACAATATCCGACCTCCATGCGGCAGTGCTGGCGGAGGGGGGCAAACTGTGTTGTCATCAGCGCCACATGATTTTCTAACGAAGCGGACCAGCCCATTATGACGCAACGCATCGCCTTTCTGGCCAGCGACGTACCAACGGCTGAGACCGCTCGCGCGGCGCTGATCGCGCGATACGGCGACACGCCTGAGGATGCCGCCGACGTTATCGTGGCGCTGGGCGGGGATGGTTTCATGCTGCACACGCTGCACCGAACCCAAGGGCTGAACGTGCCGGTGTATGGCATGAACCGCGGCACCGTCGGCTTCTTAATGAATGAATACAGTGAAACCGGGCTGATGGAGCGGTTGGCCGAGGCCGGCGAGGAGGTGCTGAACCCACTATCGATGCGCGCCGAATCTGCCGATGGCACGCAGCACCACGCTCTGGCGATCAATGAAGTTTCGCTACTACGCGGCGGCCCGCAAGCGGCGCAACTGCGCATTTCAGTCGACGGTCTTGAGCGGCTGGACGAGTTGGTCTGCGACGGCGCGCTGGTTTCCACGCCCGCCGGATCGACGGCGTACAACTACAGCGCGCATGGCCCGATCCTGCCCATCGGTGCAGATGTGCTGGCCTTGACGGCAGTCGCCGCCTTTCGCCCCCGCCGCTGGCGCGGGGCGCTGCTGCCCAAGGCCGCTGTGGTGCGCTTTGATATAGGAGAGCCCGCCAAGCGCCCAGTAATGGCCGTCGCAGATAGCACGCCCGTCGCCGACGTGCTGTGGGTCGAGATCCGGTCTGAGCCAAGTATTGCGCACCGCATCCTGTTCGATCCGGGGCATGGGCTGGAAGAGCGGCTGCTGCGCGAACAATTCGTCTGAAATTCTAGCCCCTAACGGAACTATCTGGGCGATGATCCGTTGTGCCATCAGTGACGGCTTGGACGTGATCGAGCCGCCAAGTTTCTAGGTTTAAGGAGCGAAAGATGAACTGGGATACAATCAAAGGTAACTGGAAGCAGTTGACCGGCGAGGCGAAGTCGCACTGGGGCCAACTGACTGACAATGACGTCACAGAAGCCGCAGGCGAGCGCGATAAGCTGGTCGGAAAAATCCAAGAGCGCTACGGCGTAGCCAAGGACGAAGCAGAGCGTCAGGTGGACGAATTCGCAGCCAAGCATAAACGCTAGGCGTGCAAGTCCCCCCCGCAGATCAGTGTCATGATCGAAAAAGGTGGTCCCAAATCGGGGCCGCCTTTTTTAATGGATAGCGCTTTTCTAGAGGATTCTCAAATTATAGCGTCAAGCCCCCACGTAGGCCTTTCAGGGCTAAGCTACGCATATTAACCTCTGGGCATGATCATCTCGCCAGGCCGCAATTACATCTTTGTTCACATTCCGAAAACCGGCGGCACGTCGCTGACATCTGCACTAGAGGGGCGGGCAATGAAGGATGATATCCTCATTGCTGATACGCCCAAAGCGCGGCGCAGGCGAGGCCGCCTGAAGGGGGCGCAGGCGGCCGGCCGATTGTGGAAACATTCGACGCTGGCAGATATAGACGGACTGGTTGGCCACGATTGGATCGCTCAAGCCTTTACAGTAACGCTTGTCCGCAATCCGTGGGATCGGATGGTTAGCCTTTATCGCTGGCTGCGGAAGCAGGACTTTGACAACTTCGCCGTCGCACTGGCGCGACAGAGCGATTTTGAGGCGTTTTTGCGCGATCCCCAGATGCAGGCAGCAATTCGCGCGCACCCGTACAGCCACTACATGCGCGATAGGACCGGGTGCGAGCGTGCCCGCCTTTTTATGCGTTTGGAGGCATTTGAAGTGGATGCGCAGCCGTTTTGGGATCACTTGGGTTTTAGGCTGGAACTGCCGGTTTTGAATCCGTCCGACCGCGCGCCCGGCTACTCTGAATACTATACAGCCCAGACAGCTGAGCTGGTCGAGGGACTATGCGGCGAGGATATTGCACGGTTTGGATACAATTTCTAATCAACCCGCGTGATGCCAGCGTTCAATCAAGCAATTTAGGGCTGATTGATGCCAAAACCTGATCAATGACACGATGGGGACACGATCCGGGCAATATAATGCCTATAACTTCGCGTTAACCATTCTTAATGGGCTTTTGTCGTGCGCAAGGGCACGCCAGTTGAAATAACGGGGACGAACGGGATGTTGGGATGGCAGGGCGTGGCCACTGAGGGGCGGCAAGCAGCACATATTCAGACCAAAGGCGTCGGACGACGCGGCATGGGCAGCGGCATCGTTGTTGCCACCTCTGTGGGTTGGCAGAAACTAGGCGACATCAATGTCGGGCAGGGGGTGCTGACCTTTGATGGCGGGCTGCAACGCGTACTGTCCGCAAGGGCCGTCCCTGCATGGGCCGGACCCGGGCCGTGTCCGCGCAACCTGTGGCCCGTCGAGGTGCCCCAAGGGGCATTGGGCAATCGCGAGGTCATGCAACTTGCCGCGGACCAACCAATTCAAATTGAAAGCGACGCGGCAGAGGCGCAAGGCGACGATCCCTTTGCGTTGATACGCGCGCGTGCGCTGGACGGTGTGCGCGGTATTTGCCGGGTACCGCCGGCGCCGGACGAGATGCTGATCACGCTAACCTTTGCGATGGAGCAAATCGTTTTTGTCGCCGGCGGCGCGATGATGCACTGCCCTGCAGCGGCGCCTGACTTGATGGATTGTGCCGCGTCCAGCGCTCGCTATCCCGTCCTTGATATGGAGGACGCGTTGCGTATTGCGCAGGCGCTGAGCGACGATATGGATCAGGCCCGGTCGGCCGGGCTTCCCGGCATCAGATCATAAGGATGCGCCCAGCCCGGCAGCGCTTCGATCCGTGATAGCCAGCGGTCGATGGCGGGCCAATCTGCCCGCGCGAACCCGAATGGCTCGGGGTAGAACAGATAGCCACAACAGCTGAAATCGGCGTTGGTCGGCCCGTCCCCGACGATCCAGTCGCGCGCCGCCAGATGCGCGTCCAGCGTGGCGTAGGCCGCGGCAAGTCGACCTTGGGCAAAGGCGATAACGCCAGCGTCACGCTTGGCCTCGGGCAGGAAATTCATCACATAGCGGGTGGCCCCGGCCTGACTGCTGAGCTTGTGATTGTCCCAAAGGACCCAGCGCAGGATATCGCGTGCCTCGGCGGCATCGGCGCCGCCAAACTTGCCGCATTTGTCCGAGATGTGCATCTGAATCAGGCCCGATTGCGTCACGATCTCGCCGTCATCCACCAGCACAGGCACCTCGCCCATGATGTTGAGCTTGCGAAACTCGGCAGTGCGCGTCTCGCCGCCAAAGAAGTCGACATAGACGGCCTCCCACTCAAGCCCGCTGAGAGCGAGGGGCAGGGCGGCCTTATAGGCATTGCCGCTTTCGCCCATGCAATAGAGTTTCATCATCATTGTGATCCTTTCGTCGGCATGCGCGAGCTGCCTGTCCAGCACTTAAGTGTTCTGTCCACGATAAAATTCAGGAACGCCATCACACAGCAGCCGCGGCGCGCCACGCCGGCAGGCGAATGCAGGCGGTAGTGGAGTGCGCATCCGCATGTATTTCGAAGGCGCCGCCATGCATTCCGACTAGCTTGCGCGTCAGCGGCAAACCAAGCCCTAAGCCGGACGTGTCCGTGCCGCGATGATCCAGATCGCCGCCCACAACGAATGGGCGGTAAAGCGCGTCCAACTCCACATGATCACCCAGCGATCCATCATCGGTAATCAGGATTTCGGCGTTGCCGTCTGCATCAAGGCGCAGCGCGGTGGTGATGGATGCGCCGCCGTGCTGCACGGCATTCAGCATGATCGAGGTGATCGCAATGCGCAACTGCTCAGGGTCAACGCGCATCATCAGTGGAGTAACACCGCTTGTGCCTGTCACGGTCTTAGAAGAAATCTGCGCGATGGGCTGGTGAGTTTCGCTGATCTCGGCCAGCAGCGCTGCGAGGTCTGTCTCTTGTTCGTTCAGGCGTAGCTCGCCCGTTTCGGCATTGCTGAAATGCAATATGGATTCGATCAGCTTTCCCAGATGCTGCGTCGATGCATGCGAGCTGCTCGCTAGCCGCGCCTCAATGCCGTCCACCAGCCGTGTGCGCAGCATCGCAAGCGCGCCCAGCGAGACGGTGAGGGGCGTGCGTAGCTCGTGCCCAACAAGGGCGACGAAATTTTCGTAGCCTGTGCCGTCATCGGGTGCCGCGTCCTTGGCGGGGGCCTTCTCCAGCGCGGCGATGACTGCGCGCGCGAGGCTTGCCAGCATGTCCATCTGCTTGTCTGTCGGGGCTGCGTGCGGCACAAAGTCCAGCGCACAAAGGCTGCCAAAGCGGTAACCCGACGACAGTATCAGCGGCACCCCGGCATAAAACCGCGCCTTTGGCCCGCCCTCACGCACCATCGGGTGGTCATGAAACCGCGGGTCCAGCGACAGATCGGGCACGATCATGGGGGCATCTGACATGATGGTATGGGTGCAAAAGGAGTTCTCTTTCGGCATCTCATCCAGTTCAACCCCGACGACGCATTTATACCATTGGCTGTCTTCTTCGACGACGCTGATATGTGCGATTGGGCAGTCCAGCACCATGCGCGCCGTGTCAGTCAGCGCCTCGAATAGAGGCTCGTTTTCGCGGGTCAGGCCAGGGGCGGCGCGTGCTGCCTTTAGCCGGGCCTCTTCGTTAAACGGGATGGGGTATGAATTCATCGGATAGGCACCGTGGTCGACCTTTCTGCGAGAGAAGCGCGCTAATAACTGCGGCGTGCCTCGACGCTGTCGGTGCATGGCGCACGTGTCAAGTTCCTAGATGATTACAATACGCCCAATCCGCGCCGCGACGCTTTCGTGCATCGCCCGGCGGTTGCGCACCACGGCGGCCAGCAAATTGCTGCGGCGTCATAATTCTGCCGATTTGTGAAGCGAAGGTGATGTTCAAGAGTAATCTGTTTCGTGCGGCGCGTTCGCCAATCAGGTCACGATCCCGATTTGGAACAACCGATGATTGCCGACAAAACCTCCCCCGATTTCAATCGTGTCTATCTCGTTCCCGCATTAAGCGGCGTCGCGCTGGGTGCCACTTGGTACGGCGGCACGATCCTGGCTCTCACCGGCCCGGCGGCGCCACTGGTGGCCGGTGCTGGAGCCATCGCTTTGGCTACCGCTGCGCCCTGTTTTTTGTTAAAACGGCGCTACGACCGCAAACTGGCGCGGATGCAGAAGCAGCAGAAGTCGAAGGCGCAAGGGGCGCGCCCCGTCGCCGACGCAATCGACGCCGCTGGCCAGCTCGAGGCCCTTAGCGAACTGCGCGACGATATCTGGATTATAGACGCGAATGGCTGGCGCGTCAGCTATATGAATCGCGCCGCAGAGCAGCGTTTGGGCCGGGCGAGTGGCGACCTGCCACAGGAGCCGCTGGACGAATTCGCCGACAGTGCCGAGCTGCGCGACATCGCGCGTGCCTGCCGATCGCTAAAAGACAACGGCAACAACGGCACCCATTTCGAGGTGATGCACAGAGACATTCCATTGCATGTCAGCATCAAGCAATTGCGCGATACGACCGGCAGCACGCGTTTTCTGATCTTGATGTGCGATATTTCAGACCAGGTCGCCCAAGATCAGCGCAAGTCCGAATTCATCTCGACCGTCAGTCATGAGCTACGCTCGCCCCTGACGTCAATCAAAGGCGCGCTGCGCTTGCTGCTGTGCAGTAGCGATCTGAACCTGCCGGACAAGGCGCTGGCCCTGCTTGAGATCGCGCATCGCAGCTCGGACCGGTTGATCCTTATCATCAACGACATTCTGGACCTCGACAAAGTCGCGAGCGGCGAAATGGTGGCCGATATGCGCGAAACCGACGTGGCCGAATTGGTGCACGAGACATATAGCGCGACGCAGATCCTACAGGATCGGTTCGACGTGACGGTCGAAACTATTGGCGCGGATACGCCGCTGCCCTTCGTGACCGACCCAAACCGATTTATTCAGGTCCTGACGAACCTCTTGTCGAACGCTTGCAAGTTTTCTCCGCAGGGCGGGCGCGTGACTGTGGAAATCCGCGATAGCGCGGACCATTTGCGTGTATCCGTCCGGGATGAGGGCGGCGGGATTCCTGCGTCCGATCAATACAAGATATTCCAGCGGTTTGCCGACATGCCTAACTCTGACCGCGCTGCCAAGGGCGGAACGGGTTTAGGCCTAAGCATTTGCAAAGCCATCGTCGAGGGGATGGGCGGCACCATCGGATTTCAGTCGCGCGAGGGCGCAGGCACTGATTTCTACTTTACGTTGCCAAAAGCTGCGCTAAATAGTCACATGGCGCACCTTACAGCCGCCGATGACACAAGACCGGGGACCACCGCGCCATGATCAGCATACTGCACGTCGAAGACGACAGCGATATTCGCGAGATTACCGAAATGGCCCTGTCTATGTCGGGCGATTTTGAGGTTACGCAATGCGAATGCGGCGAGGCCGCGCTGAGCGTTGCACCAGATCAGCACCCTGATATCTTGCTGCTAGATATGATGATGCCCGGTATGACGGGCTGCGAAACGTTGATAGAACTGCGCAAGATGCCGCACCTGACGCGTGTGCCCGCTGTCTTTATGACCGCGCGCGCAGAGCATGTCGAAATTGCGAACCTATGCGCTGCTGGGGCTGCGGACGTTATCCCCAAGCCGTTTGATCCGATGACGCTGGGCGACCAACTCAAGAAAATCCTTCACCGCACAACTGGCCACGCTAGCACCTGACGTTGGGGCATGACGAAAAAGGGCGGCAGCCAGATTTTGTTGTCTATGAGCGCTCAAATTCGCGGCCAAGTGCGTTACATTTCGGTGTCACATTTGGCAGGTACAGACTGCAATTGTGCTTGGTCAGGCGGCAGCTAGATAAGGCTCGCAGAGCGAGACAAAATCATCGATCTCGATTAGGATTTCAGGCGGGCAGGACAGTTCAACGCTTTCTGGATCGTCCAGGTGCGCGTCGATCAACCCCTCGCAAGCAAAGGCGGCAGCGCCCACGTCCGGCAGGCCGAATGTTCCGGCGGTGCCTGCGATCTTGTGCAGGATGGCGCGCGCCGATGCGAGGCTGGTCCTCTTGGCCTCTGCTGTCTCGGCGTTCCAAGCGTCCATTGCATGGGTGGCAACCGCGGCCTGTCGTTCGTCCAGGATCAACATAAATTTGGTCCTGAGCGCGGCAAAACCGGGCAGGGCTTCATGAGCATTTGAGGTCATGCTGAGTTCTCCACTGTCCAAAGTGTGTTACGGGCAGCCTCGTGTGCGAGGCCTGCCGCCTCGGCGCTGGTGTGGGCCTGTGCGATCGCGCCCATAGCGGACGCGCCAGTCTGCCAGATTAGGCGAATAGTCTGGCCCGTGCTGACGCGCGGTTGCAAGCGCAGGCCTGCATTGTCAAACAAATCGGTTTGCGACAGGGCCAGATTGACTGCATCCATCATTTGTGCGGCTTGAGGTCGCCAGCCGCCTTCGGTTACGCAGACAAATGTGCCGTTACCAGCGTAGGACATCAAGAATTGATGTGCGATCATCGTGTCAGAGATGACTTCAGCGACATCGGATACGAGGCTGTAGAACTCGAAGCTGGTCATCTGACTGTGGAACACGTCGATTTGGCGTATGGAAAATGCAAATGTTGTCGATCCGAACAACGCACTGCGTGACAGTTGCGCAACGTAGTTTTCCATGGCGAGGTATTCGATCACGTTCTCGACGTCATGGATCGCGATCGGCGCGTGCAACTGCAAATGTTCCGGTATTAAAGGGCCGCCAGAATCGCGTTTTGAGGCGGGGGCGCTGAATATCTTTTTCGTCCGCGGGCGGCGGGCGGATACCATCTGGTTGACCACCCCAAGGCGCGATGTGAAATCGCCCATCTCAAAGGGTTTGGTGAGATAATCTGTCGCCCCGGCCGTAAAGGCGGCATCGACATGGCGTTTGTCGGACATGGCCGTCAGCATGAGGGTGGGCGTATGCGCATGGCGCGAAATTTCGCGCACCACGCGGGTCAGGTCAATGCCGGTCATTTCAGGCATGTTTATGTCGAACAAAAAGCAATCAAAGGGGCGCAGGCCGACTTGCGCAATGATGTTAAGCGCCTCGGCGCCTGATCCGGCTGTCACCAACTTATGATCGCCTGACGCGGCGATGAAATGCGCGAGAAGCTCAAGAATGATCGGATCATCGTCCACCGCCAATATCTTCATGGTGTCCCCCGCCTTACTGCACCAATGTCGGGCGAACCTGCATCGTGCCAAAGGCCAAAATCGCGAAAAAAGGTGTTCTAATTATGGCCCCGAAATAGCGCTTTGATGTTACATTAGATTTAACGTGGTCTGCACGGCAGGCCACAAATGGCTTAAAAATTCAGTAAAACTAGCGCTTTCGCGCTTCAAGTTCGGAATTGAATAGCCGCAACCTATGCGAGAAGGTGTCTTCGTTAATCACGCTATCGAAATTTTCGAAAAGGAACGATAGCGCCTCACCTTCGTCCAGCCCGGCCTCTTGGGCGAGGCGACGCAGGCGGCGATACCCGTCTTCTGTCATTGCGACGTTAAAGCGTCTGGTCATTCGAAATCGTTTGGGCATCTTCTTTACCTCGGGCGTGGGATTGGCCTGTCGTCTGAGGTACTCTACCGCGGCGCGCGCGACCGCGTCACCCCCCTCGCCATGACGGAGAGGGCGGCTATCACCGCGTGATTATTCTGCCGCGTGATTCGATGCTTGCTGCGTATCCAGCGCGCGCGCAATCCCGTCCATCTGGGTCCGAAGATCGCTGATCGCGGCGTCCAACTCATCGCGCTCGCGGATCATTTCCGCCAACCGCTCGGCTGCCATCTCATGAGTGCGCACCATCTGGCTATGTTGTTGGTCATCCGCGCCATACAGGTCCAGCAACTGGCGTATCTGCTCAAGCGAAAAGCCAAAGCGCTTGCCGCGCAGGATTAGCGTCAGCCTCGCCCGGTCACGGTGCGTAAAAAGCCGCTTTTGCCCTTGCCGAATAGGCGCAAGCAGCTCTTTGGCCTCGTAAAACCGTAGCGTGCGGGGAGTCACTTCGAAAGTGTCGCACATCTCGCGGATAGTCATGGTCGTGTTGGTCATCAAAATCCTGATTTGCTTGTTCATCTGATAGATCGCCAAATAATGCGCTATGACGCAGTTGCAATGTCTGGCTGAAGACTAGCGGGCGGACGAAGCGTCACGATTGCGTGTGCGCAGCCGCGCATCGGGGCTTGCGCCCTAACCGGAGCGCGCCAATAAGGCAAGGCGGCATGCGCCGTCGGTGCATTACTTTTGCGGAGGCGCCACGTGATACGTGAAAAACACCAGCCCGGCGCGGCTGCACATATCCGCCTAACGCATCGCCGCGTGCTGCGCATCGCGTGGCCCATCGTGCTGTCAAACGCGACCGTGCCACTGCTGGGTATCGTCGATACGGGCGTGATCGGCCAATTGGGACAGGCAGCACCAATCGGCGCCGTAGGCGTGGGCGCTGTGGTCCTGACGGCGATCTATTGGATCTTTGGCTTTCTGCGGATGGGCACCAGCGGCCTGACAGCGCAGGCGCGCGGCGCGGGCGACACCGGCGAAGTGGCGGCGATGCTGACACGCGCCCTGTTGATCGGGGCCATGGGCGGTGTGCTGGTCGTACTGGTTCATGTGCCGCTCTTCGCGGGCGCGCTCGCGCTTGCCCCCGCGAGCGCTGAGGTTGAAATGCTCGCGCTGCAGTACATGAGCGTCCGCGTCTGGAGCGCGCCTGCCATGATCGCCATGTTTGGTATGACTGGCTGGCTGATCGCGATGGAGCGGACAGGTGCGGTGCTGATAATCCAGTTGGTGATGAACGGGCTGAACATCGTGCTGAACCTGTGGTTTGTGCTGGGGCTGGAGTGGGGCGTAAGCGGCGTCGCATGGGCCACTTTTACCGCTGAATGGGCCGGAGTAATCTGTGCGTTTTTCATGTGCCGGGATGCATTTCGCGTGCCGGACTGGTGCAACTGGGCGCTTGTGTTCGATCTTGCGCGCCTGCGGCGGATGGCGTCGGTCAACACCGATATCCTGATCCGCTCGGCGCTGCTGGAGGTGGTGATGCTATCGTTCATCTTTCTCGCGAGCGACTTGGGTGACGTAACGTTGGCGGCCAATCAGGTGCTGGTGCAGTTCCTGCACGTCAGCTCGTATATCATGGACGGCTTTGCCTTCGCCGCCGAGGCGCTTGTGGGACAGGCGGTCGGCGCACGGGCGGCAGGCGCAGTGCGGCGCGCGTCGATCCTGACCAGCCAATGGGGCGTGGGCGCCGGGATTGTTCTGGCGCTGTGCTTTGGCCTCTTTGGCGGGGCGGCAATCGATACGCTTGCCGCGTCGGATGCCGTGCGCGAGGCGGGCCGCTCCTACCTTCCGTGGCTAGTGGCGGCGCCGATCTTTGGTGCGGCTGCGTGGATGCTGGACGGTATCTTTATCGGCGCCACACGCACGCGCGACATGCGCAACATGATGATCGTGTCCCTCGCCGTTTATGGCGCGGCGGTGGCGGTACTGATGCCGCTCTTTGGCAATCACGGGTTATGGGCGGCGCTGCTGATCGCCTTCGCCGTGCGGGGTATCACGCTGGGGATGCGGTATCCAGCGCTGGAGCGGTCGGCAGAATAGCTGCGTCTACAGCCACTCCTCCCGCCCGGTACCTACCGCATCAGCGACATTTGCGTAGCCGCCATCCTCCAGCAATCGATCCAGGCCGCGCGCGATGCGCGGCACCAGCGCCAGTCCCTCGTAAACCAGCGCCGAGTATAGCTGTACCGCGCTCGCGCCTGCGCGGATCTTGGCGTAGGCATCCTCGGCCGTGGCGATACCGCCAACGCCGATCAGGGGCAACTCGCCCTCCGTAAGTTGCGACAGCCGCGCCAGAACGCGCGTCGATCGCTGGAACAGCGGCGCGCCCGACAGCCCGCCCGCCTCGCCGCGCGCGGCGCTGGTCAGGCCGGTCCGGTCCAGCGTGGTGTTAGTGGCAATGATGCCCGCCAGCCCGGATTGGCGCGCCACTTCGGCAACGCCCTCCAAGGCGCTGTCATCCAAATCTGGTGCGATCTTCAGGAATATCGGGATAGGCCGCTCTAGCCAGTCGCGCGCCTCCATCACCCCGGCCAGTAGCGCACCCAGTGCGGCGGGCCCCTGCAAATCGCGCAGCTTTTCGGTATTCGGGCTCGATACGTTCACTGTCGCAAAATCCAGGTGACGGCCGCAATGGGCCAGCACGCGGGCAAAATCCTCGGCCCGGTCGTCACTGTCCTTGTTCGCGCCCAGATTGAGACCGATCACCGCATCCTTGGGCCGCTGCGCCAGCCGATGCGCCGCCGCCTCCATTCCGAGGTTGTTGAATCCGAAACGGTTTATGACCGCGCGGTCCTCCGGCAGGCGAAAAAGGCGCGGGCGTGCGTTACCGATCTGCGGGCGGGGCGTCACGGCGCCCACCTCGATCATGCCGAAACCGGCGCGCGCGAGAGGCGCCAGTGCCTGCGCGTTCTTGTCAAATCCGGCAGCCAGCCCGACGGGATTATCCAGCGCCAGCCCGGCCACGTTACAAGCAATCCGCGGCGATGTGACCCGCCCCGGCAGAGGCACCAGCCCGGTGCGCAGAGCCCGCAGCGCGAGCCCGTGCGCGCGCTCAGGGTCCAGCCTGTGCAGCACGGCCAATCCGGCGCGGTCCAGCACGCTCATGCCGCGCCCGACGGAAACTGGTGAAGACCATCAAGTAGTGGCAGAGGCTGCGCCCAAGCCACATCGCTGAGCCGCAAGTCGCGGTAAAGATGCGGAAAGAGGGCGCCGCCGCGCGACGGCTCCCACTTCAGTTCATCGCCTAAACGATCTGCCTCAATCCCAAGTAGCATCAAGCCATCCTCGCCCGCGAAATGCCGCGCCGCCGTCTCGGGCGCCTGATCGGGCGTCGACAGGTGAACATAGCCATCGGCGATGTCCACAGGCGCGCCTGGGCTGGTTTTGGCGGCGCGCAACGCGGCCCACTCATCACGGCGAAATATCTTGTATAGCATCATGCGCCCCTGATGCCGCGCGCCGCCGCGTGGGTCAAGCGGAGAGGCGGCGCGCGCCCTCAGTCGCCCTCAAATGCGCAAAGCGTGCGCACGTCCATGCCCATCGCCTCCAGCCGAGCGCGCCCGCCCAGGTCAGGCAGATCCACGACGAAGGTGCAGGCGGCGATGCGCGCGCCCAGCCTCTCCAACAAGGCCACCGCGGCGAGAGCAGTTCCGCCGGTAGCAAGCAGATCATCGACGATCAGGACATGCGCGCCGGCCTCGATGGCGTCTTCGTGCAATTCAAACGTCGCGCTGCCGTATTCTAACGCATAGTCCTGCGAAATAACGGTACCCGGCAGCTTGCCCGCTTTGCGCACCGCAACGAACCCCGCGCCGAGGCGGCATGCCACCGCGCCGCCAAGGATGAAGCCGCGCGCCTCTAGCCCGATGACTTTGTCGATGCCGCTGTCCGCCCAAGGGCTGGCCATGTCCTCGACGGCGCGGCGCAGTCCGGTAGGATCGGCCAATAGGGTGGTGATGTCGCGAAACATGATCCCCGGTTTGGGAAAATCAGGGATTGTGCGGATCAGATCGCGTAGGGGCGCGCGGTCCGTCGATTCAGGTGACTGCATTATGCGGAACCGCGCCGGATCAGCGCCGTCGCCAGCCCCATCGCGATCAGCGCGCCGCCGCCTGCGCGGGTCAGCCATCCAACTACGCCGGGCCGAGCGATGCGCGCGCGCATCCGGTCCGCCAGAAGCGCATAGATCAACGCATTCAGCGCGGCGAGGCCGACAAACGTGCCGATCAAGATGACGAATTGCGTCACGAGCGGCGCGTCGACCACCACGAACTGCGGCACGAAGGCGATGAAAAACGCAATGGACTTGGGATTGAGCGCGGTGACTGCGGCGGCGTGCCAAAACACCCCGCCCCCCGTCACTTGCGCGCCTTGCGGCAAAGTTAAAACGGCACCTGACGCGCTTCGGATCAGCTTGACCCCCAGCCAGATGAGATAGACCGCACCAATCCATTTCAGCGCGGTGAAAAGCGCGGCAGAGGCCAGCACCAGCGCGCCGAGGCCCATCAACGAGGCTGTCATTGCCACCAGGTCGCCCAACGCCACGCCAGCCGCCGATGCCAGCGCGACGCTGCGTCCTTTGCTGAGGGCATAGCTGAGAACCAACAGAACAGTGGGGCCGGGAACTATCAGAAGGGCAGTGGACGCCGCGACGAACGCGAGCCAGAGATCGAATGACATTTGCATGCTCCTACGGGGGCCATCGCGGATCAGCCCGCTGTCCTATTCAGCACGCGCCCGGCGACCGCGTCCAGCCTTTGTGTGACCTCTGGGTCTCGCGCGTCCGGTCCCGTCAAGATCGCATATTCCAGCGCCCGGTCGCATCCATGTGGGCAGGCTGTGCGATCCTCGCCCCGTAGGGCGGGAAGGGCGCGCACCATATCCTTGGCGCGTGCTGCGTTGCCCGTCAGCGTGGCAATGATTGCGGTCACGTCGACCTCGCCATGATCGGGATGCCAACTGTCATAGTCAGTGATCATCGCGACGGATGCATAGCAAAGCTCCGCCTCGCGGGCCAGCTTTGCCTCGGGCATCCCGGTCATGCCAATGACGTCGCAGCCCCACACTTCGCGATACAGACGCGATTCAGCAAGCGTCGAGAATTGCGGCCCCTCCATCGCCAGATATGCGCCGCCCTTATGAACGCGCACGCCCGCGGCCTCCGCCGCATCGGCGCACGCGTCGCCAAGACGCGGGCAGGTGGGCTGCGCGACGCTGACATGTGCCACGCAGCCGGGGCCGAAAAACGATTTCTCACGCAAATAGGTGCGGTCGATATACTGGTCGAGGATCACAAAGTCGCCCGGCGCCATCTCTTCGCGGAATGACCCGCAGGCCGACAGGCTGATGACGTCCGTCACGCCGAGCCGCTTGAGCGCGTCGATATTGGCGCGATAGGGCACCGACGATGGGGTGTGGACATGCCCGCGCCCGTGACGCGGCAGGAATGCCATGGGAACGCCGTCAAGCGTCCCAGTTAGGATTTGGTCCGACGGCGCGCCAAAGGGGCTGTCGACCGTACGCCATTCCGCACCTTCCAGCCCGTCGATGTCATAAACGCCCGAGCCGCCGATTACGGCGATCATGTTGAGTGTCACTTAGCTCTCCTGCCTCTGGTGCGGGCGCAAGTTTAGGTGGCGCCGCTGGGGATGAAAAGCATCGCCGGACGCATACTTAGGCGGAAAATTCGATAAATTTTGTTGGCTGGTGGGTGGGTGTTAGGCTTTTCTCTATCTCGCTCTGACCAGATCAAGGTGGTAAATGCGGCGCCAGAGGAGTAAAGGGCCACTTTCGCAAGTACGCATGATCACAGGACGCACATTTTGAAAACTTCGCTGGCTGCTTTCGCCAAGACCATCACAATGCCCGATCTGCGTGTCATGCAGGACGAGAAACTTAGCGTGTCGCGCGTCCGGATTGAGCTTCTGGCCGGCCTTACCGTTGCGCTGGCGCTGGTGCCCGAGGCTGTGGCCTTTGCCTTTGTCGCCGGGGTACATCCGCTTGTCGGGCTTTATGCTGCGTTCCTCGTCGGGTTGGTTACGGCGCTTATCGGCGGGCGGCCGGGTATGATTTCGGGTGCGACGGGCGCGCTGGCGGTGGTCATGGTGGCGCTGGTTGCGCAGCACGGCGTCGAGTACCTCTTCGCCACTGTAGTGCTGATGGGTATTTTGCAGGTGACGGCCGGCGTGCTGAAATGGGGCAAGTTCATTCGCCTCGTTCCGCATCCGGTGATGCTGGGCTTCGTAAATGGCCTCGCAATCGTAATTTTCTTGGCGCAAATGGGCCAGTTCAAGGTGCCGGGCACGATGGTTGATACCGGCCACGGTATGGGCGGCGGGGTATGGCTTAGCGGTCAGCCGCTATTGCTGATGCTAGGATTGGTTGCCCTGACGATGGGCATTATCTGGATCATGCCGCGCATCACGCGCATCATTCCTGCGCCGCTGGCCGGGATCGGTGTGGTTGCGGCGCTGGTTATCGTCTTTGGCCTTGATGTGCCGCGCGTTGGTGACCTGTCGTCGATCAAGGGCAGCTTTCCTAGCTTTCATAACCCATTCGGAGAGGGCCTTGGCCTCTACGGCACGCCCTTGGCGCCATTCAACCTGCAAACGCTGGAAATTATCCTACCTTATGCGATCATCCTCGCGGCAATTGGCCTGATCGAGAGCCTGCTGACGCTGAACCTTGTTGGCGAAATGGTTGGCCGCAGGGGCGGCGCGTCGCAGGAATGCATCGCGCAGGGACTTGCCAATACCCTGACCGGATTTTTCGGTGGCATGGGCGGCTGCGCGATGATCGGTCAGTCGATGATTAACGTGAAATCAGGGGGGCGAACACGCATTGCCGGCATTACGGCGGCCCTGTCCTTGTTGATATTTATCTTGTTCGCAGCCCCCCTGATCGAGCAGATACCGCTGGCTGCGCTGGTCGGCGTGATGTTCATGGTCGTGATCGGCACATTTGCGTGGAACAGCTTTGCCATCTTGCGAAAGGTGCCGTTGACCGACGCGATGGTGATTATCTTGGTGACGGCTGTCACGGTTAAATATGATCTGGCCATCGCGGTGGTCGTCGGTGTTATCGTCTCGGCGCTGGCCTATTCGTGGAATAACGCCAAGCGTATCCACGCGACGACAAAATTGGACGAGAACGGCGCGCGCGTCTACGGCATCGAAGGCCCCCTCTTCTTCGGCTCTGCCGAAGGCTTTGCGGAACTCTTCGACGTTGAGGGCGACCCTGATACGGTGATAGTCGATTTTGACCAGAGCCGTGTTGTAGACCAATCCGCGCTTCAGGCGATTGAGACGATGGCGGGCAAGTATCAGGCCGCGGGTAAGACGCTGCAACTGCGCCACCTGACCCGCGATTGTCACAAGTTGCTGACCCGCGCAGGGCACCTCGTAATCGACAGCGACGATGATCCGGAATATCAGGTGGCTGTCGATTATGACGTACGCACAGGCGTTCTGGGCGCGGGTCACTAACCGCACCCGGCACCCAAACTTGCGCCCGCGCGCGATGATTGTTCAGCGAAAGGGGCGAAGCCGGTATGGAATTTGATCTGAACGCTGCTGCCCAAGTCGTTGTAACGCGGCTTGATGGCTATCTAAGCGCACTGGCCGCCTCAGCGCCCAAGATCGTAATTGCACTCGTTATAATCCTTCTGACGTGGGCGATCTCGCGGTTGGCTGGATCGCTGGAAGGACGCCTCGCGCGCCGGATGCACCTGCGCCAGAACTTGACAGACGTGCTGCTGATGCTGACGCGGGTGCTGATCTGGACGGCAGGCATTCTGATCGCGCTCACGGTTCTTTTTCCGTCCATCACGCCGGGCAAGGCGCTGACGACACTGGGCCTTGGCTCGGTCGCCATCGGTTTTGCCTTCAAGGATACGTTTGAAAATTTCCTTGCCGGGATCCTGATCTTGCTGCGCGAGCCCTTCGCCATCGGCGACTATGTGGAATGCGAAAGCGTCGAGGGGCGAATTGAAGCGATCACAATTCGCGACAGCCGCATTCGCCGAACCGACGGGCAACTGGTCGTCATGCCCAATCACGCGCTGTTTCAGAACCCCGTCACCGTACGCACGGACAAGGATCTGAGGCGCACCACAATCATTTGCGGAGTTGCGCGCAGCGAAGATGTGGACAACGCTCGCGACGTGATCCGAACGGCGGTTGAGGCGCTGGATACAGTTCGCTCGGACATCAAGGATGTGCAGATATTTGCGCAGTCCTTTGGGGACGCGTCCATCGATTTCGAAGTGACATGGTGGACAGGCTCCAGCCCGCTCGAGATTCGCCAGTCGCGCGATCAGGTGGTCGCGGCGGTCAAGCGGTCGCTGGACGACGCCGGTATCGAAATCCCCTATCCCTACCGTGTGATAACTTTTGCCGGGCCCGTCCCTGTCACGTTATCAGGCAGCACGGACGCGGACTGACCGCGCAATTGTGCCCTGCCGAATGCCGTGCTAGCCAAGCGTCATCCCGTAAATTGCATGAGGCGGCGCGGTGCTGGAACTGAGGCCTGAGACGACAGACGACTGGTGGGAGGTCGAAGCGCTGCTTGATCTTTGCTTTGCGCCGGGACGCGAGGCGCTGTCGTCCTATCGGTTGCGCGATGGCATCCCGCCTATCCCCGGCCTCAGCGCCGTTGCGCGCGACGAAAGCGGTATCTTGGCGGGTGCCATCCGGTATTGGCCGGTCTGTGTGGCAGGCGCGCCTGCACTGCTTTTGGGCCCGATCGCGGTGCATCCAACCCATCAGGGCGAGGGATTGGGCGCCTATCTGATGCATAACTCGCTGGCCGTGGCGCGCGCGGACGGATGGGATCGGGTGATGCTGGTGGGCGATGCGCCCTACTATGCGCGCTTTGGCTTTGAGCGGCTGGATCATGTCCAAATGCCACCGCCGACGAACCCGGACAGGGTGCTAGGCCATGAGCTGACGCCCGGCGCATGGGCGAATATTGCTGGAAAAGTGACGCGCGCGCCTTGAAACCGCGGGCGGATAGGCTGATCTATAACCGATGATGGATCTTCTAGACCCCCCGATAGACAAGGCCGCTGTCGCAGCAAGGCTGGACGCGCTGGCACGGCGGCACGCCCGCGCAGGCAATCTGGGCATTCAGGTGCTGAACGTGATCGGTGGACGTGCCGAGGCGCTGCTGGACAGGTTGCCCGAGGGTGTCCGGGGTCGCCTTGAGGCCGGAACGCAGCAAGCACTAGAGACGGCGATGAGCGCCGCGCACCGCTCGCGCGGGGTGGTTGGTACGCAGCCGGGATGGCTGAACCGTGCCGTGACCACAGCGATGGGCGCCGCTGGCGGCTTTGGTGGATTACCCAGCGCGCTGGCCGAATTGCCCATCACCACGACGATCCTGTTGCGCGCCATTCAGGACGTGGCAAGCGAGTACGGCTTTGATCCGGCGGAGGAGGGCGTGCGCTTTGACTGTGTGCAGGTCTTTGCCGCAGCTGGACCCCTGGATCATGACGACGGGGCTGATCTGGCCTTTCTTACCACGCGGGTCGCGGTGACAGGAAAGGCGATGCAGGCGCTCATTTCCAAGGTAGCGCCGCGGCTGAGCGTGGTCCTGGGTCAAAAACTGGCCGCTCAGACGGTGCCGGTCCTGGGCGCGGCGGCGGGGGCGGCGACGAATTACGCCTTTACCAGCTACTACCAGCAGATGGCGCATGTGCATTTCGGTCTGCGCCGCCTCGCAATCGAGGCAGATCTGAGCCACGCCGATGTGCTGGAGGCGTTTCGCGTGCGGGTCGCGGCGCCGGTAAAACGGGGCTAAGCGCCAGCCTTATCACAGCTTCTCGCGCAGATACTCCATCACCGATGGGCGCACGGATTGGTCGCCGCGCACGCCAGCGGCGTCAATAACGGCGCGCAGTTCGTTTAGATCGGTCCGGCGTAGGATCGATTTGACCGGCCCGACGGACGCCGGGCGCATCGATAGCGAGCGCAGCCCAATCGCCGCAAGGCATGCGGCCTCAACGGGACGGCCGGCATCCTCGCCGCAAAAGCTGAGCGGGGTGCAGGTAGCGATGCACCGCTCTGTTATACTCTGCAGGAAGGTGAGGAAGCTGACGTTCAGCGTGTCATAGCGGCGCCTGACGCGCTCATTCTCGCGGTCAGCGGCGAAAAAGAACTGCTTTAGGTCATTGCCACCGATCGACAGAAAATCGACATCGCGATAGAATTGATCGGGCGCGAAGGCAAGGCTGGGCGTCTCCAACATCGCACCCAGTTTCAGCGTTTCGGGCAGGGGATGCCCCAGAATGCGTTCGCGCGCCATGGCCTTGTCCATCTCGGCGCGGCCAGCATCAAATTCCTCGCGCTGGGCAACGAATGGAAACATGATCGACAGAGGCCGCCCCTTGGCGCCGCGAATAAGCGCCTGAAGCTGCATCCGCATGACGCCGGGCTTGTCCAGACCGACGCGAATCGCGCGCCAGCCAAGGGCCGGGTTCGGCTCGTCCGTGGCCTTCATGTAGGGCAGCACTTTGTCCGAGCCGATGTCGAGCGTGCGAAACACAACAGGACGGCCCTTTGCGGCATCCATGACGCGGGAATACAGCTCGCTTAGCTCGGCCCGTTGGGGCATTTTCGAGCGAACAAGGAATTGCAATTCGGTCCGGAAAAGCCCCACTCCATCGGCGCCTGACCCCTCAAGGCTGGGCAGATCAGCCATCAGGCCAGCGTTCATCGACAAAGACAGCGTTTGACCGCAGAGCGTCGTCGCCGGCTTGTCTCGGATCGAGGCGTAGCGTTCCTGCGCTTTTGCTTGCATCGCCATCTTGTCGCGAAACGCGGCATAGACGGTGTCATCGGGGCGCAGATGGGCGATGCCCTGATCGCCATCTACGAGAATCGGATCGCCGTTCAGCGCCTCGGTTGTGATATTTTTGGCGTTTATCACCAGCGGGATCGCCAACGCGCGTGCGACGATGGTGGCATGGCTGCCGACGGCGCCTTCCTCTAGCACGATGCCCTTCAGGCTACGGCCATAGTCCAGTAGCTCCGCAGGGCCAATATTTCGGGCGATCAGGATGGGATCGGGCGGCATTTCGGCCCCCGTCTCGGCGCCTTGGCCGGTCAGGATTCGCAGCATGCGATTGCTGAGATCGTCCAGATCGTGCAGTCGGTCGCGCAGGTAGGCGTCGGCCACTTGTCCCAGCCGGGCGCGAGCAGTCGATTGCTCTTTTTCGACAGCTGCCTCGGCTGACAGACCGCGATTAATGTCCTGCTCCATCCGGCGCATCCAGCCTTTGGAGTTGGCGAACATGCGGTAGGCCTCTAGCACCTCCAGCTGTTCTTTGTCACCAAAGCGGGCGCTGCTTAGCATCCGGTCAACGCCGACGCGCAACTCCTCGACGGCCTCATTCAGGCGCTCCAGCTCGCGTGCGGGGTCCTCAGCGATGAGGTTCGTGACGACGACGCGCGGCTCGTGCAGCCACACATGGCCGCGTGCCGCGCCCTCTTGGGCAGTCGCGCCGCGAAAGAGGACAGCCTGCTGGTGGCGCGCGGACATTGCCGCGCCTTCGCCAACGAATTGGCCCAGCTCGGCCATTTCGGCAAGGACCATGGCCACGACCTCAACGGCGTAAATCTCCTCGTCCGAGAATTTGCGCGCATACTTGGACTGCACCACAAGCACGCCCAGTTTTTCGCCCAGCCGCTGGATGGGAACGCCCATGAAGGACGAATATCCTTCCTCTCCGGTCTCGGGCATATAGCGAAAACCGCGTGTATTGGGCGCATCGTCGGTGTTGATAACCTCGCCCGTGCGCGCAACGCGTCCCACCAGACCCTCGCCCATTTTCATCCGTGTTTCGTGCACGGCAGAGGCGTTCAGCCCTTCGGTCGCGCACAGTTCCAGCGTTTCCTCATCGCGAAACAGGTAGATTGAACAAACTTCTATGCGCATCTCTTCGGCGATCAGCCGAGTGATCTGGTCCAGACGCGCCTGACCTGCGGCATCCTCGGCCATGATGGCACGCAGGCGCCCCAGCATCTGGCGGCTATCGGTCTGAAACTCGTCGCTCATTGGCGTATCGCCTATCCGTCTGTCTGTCGCAAAAGGGGGCGGATACGTCTCAGCCCACCTTGTCCAGCTCAAACGTATCATGGAGTGCCTGCACGGCGAGTTCCATGTATTTCCGGTCAATCAGCACGGAAATCTTGATTTCGGAGGTCGCGATCACCTTGATGTTGATGCCCTCGTCGCGGAGCGTGCGGAACATCTGAGCCGCTACGCCAGACTGGCTGCGCATCCCGATGCCGACTGCCGATACCTTGGCCACCGCCCCGTCGATAATCAGATCACCGTAGTCGATATTGCCCGCCGCGACCGCATCCTTCAGCGCCTTTTCAGCGCGCGCCACCTGATCGGTTGGGCAGGAAAAGGTCATGTCGGTGCGTCCGTCCTCGGATATGTTCTGGATAATCATGTCGACATTAACGCCCGCCTCGGACAGCGGGCCAAAGATGGCGGCGGCGATCCCCGGCTGGTCGGCGACCGATAGAAGGGTCATTTTGGCCTCGTCGCGGGAGTAGGCGATGCCGGTCACAACATTGGATTCCATGATTTCCTCCTCGGCGCAGACAAGGGTGCCGGCGTCATCTGATTGTTCCTCAAAGCTGCTGAGAACGCGCAGCTTGACGTTATAGCGCATCGCCAGCTCGACCGAGCGGGTTTGCAGCACCTTCGCGCCAAGGCTGGCCAGTTCCAACATCTCTTCATAGGCAATGCGGTCCAGCTTGCGCGCCTTGGACGAGATGCGCGGATCGGTGGTGTAGACGCCATCGACATCGGTGTAGATATCGCAGCGCTCGGCATTCAGTGCGGCGGCAAAGGCGACGGCGGTGGTGTCTGATCCGCCCCGGCCCAGCGTGGTGATGCGCCCCTCAGGGCTGACGCCCTGAAAGCCGGCGACGACCGCGACGCGCATTCCCTCGCCAAATTTCGCCATGAGGTTATCGGGCGAAATATCGAGAATGCGAGCAGTGGAGTGGGCGCTGGTGGTGCGTACCGGCACCTGCCAGCCCTGCCAACTGCGCGCCGGGACATCCATCTGCTGCAAGGTCAGCGCCATGAGGCCGGCGGTGACATTCTCACCCGATGACACAACGGCATCATATTCGCGTGCATCATATAACGGCGACGTCTCGCCGACCCAGCCGACCAGTTCATTCGTCTTGCCGGACATGGCGGACACGATGACGATCACGTCATATCCCTTGGCCACCTCGACGCCCACACGCTTGGCCGCGCGGCGGATCCGGTCCAGATTGGCGACGGAAGTTCCGCCAAATTTCATCACGAGAACGGGCATGGCCGGTATCCACTGGGCTAAAGCGTTTTGCATTTATCTCTTGCACAGACTGGATGCAAAACGCCGACGACTTCGACGGACGGTGGGCGCTTCGCATGTTCGCTGATTCAGCAAAAATGCAAAACGCTTTTAGTTCGGGGGCGGTTTACGCGGGGGCGCGGGCAAGGGCAAGGGCGCAGGCCGTTAGCTGCGCGCCTCAAGCACCATCTGGTGCAGGGCGGTCATCGCATCATCGGCGCGCGCCTCGGGCACAAAGAGGTGGTCGTGAAAATAGCCCGCCACTGGATTAACGCCCATGCCCAATTCGGCCAGACGTGCGGTAATGCGAGCGAGAAAACCGACGGCATCAAGCGCCGAATGCACATTCAGGGTGATCATCCGGCAAGCAAATACATGGGCGAGGCCCGCTTCATCTGCGGCGGCTCTGGTAACGATGATCGTTGTGCCTTCGGCCTCCTGCATGATCATGCGGGGGGCTATGAGCGGCGGGACATCGCGGCTCGGTAGCGTGACGTACACATAAATCTGCGTGTCCAGTACCGGCGACATTTCGGCAAGCAATCGTTCCAGATCCTGTTCGCCAGCCATCAATATTCTCCGTTAATTCACCTTGCGCGCCGTTTTGAATGGTAGTGGGATGATCGGCACACCATCTTCAATCAGCTTTCGTGCCTCCTCGGGGCGGGCCTCGCCGTGGATCGACCGCTCGCCGCCAACGCCGCCCTCATGCATCTTGCGCGCTTCGGCAGCGAAATTCTTGCCGACATATTCAGAATTTTTCTCAATCTTGCGGCGCATTTCAGCCAACGCCTGTTCAGCAGGCGAGGCAGGGGTAGACAGCGATCCGCGCCCCGGCACGCTTGCGGGTACAACCACGGGCACGGAACGTCCTGCCTGTATGTTAGGCGCCATGATGGATTTCTCCACATCGCCGCCCCCGCATACGGCGCAGTTGATCAATCCGCGCGCTGCCAACTTGTCGAAGGCATCCGACGATTGAAACCAACTGTCAAAGCGGTGGTCCTGCCCGCACTTTAGGGAAAATTTGATCATCGTTCTTTGCCCGGTGACATTAAGACGTAGATAACGGCGATGAGGCGAAAAACAAGCGCGCACTTGCGCTGCGCGTCGCCGCGTTGGATCAGCTTTTGACCTGCTGGGGGTCAAAATTACGGATCATATGCGCCAGATCGGGCTCATCAACCAATGCGGCGGCCTTCTTGGGGCGCAGCCACTTGCGCTTGCGCTCCTGCGCTTCGGGGTATTTTGCGGCACATTCGCGGACCTTCATCGCATAGACCATTGTGACGCAAGGGAGATCCTCGTCATCTTCCATTGCTTTGCGATAGGAATAGACGCCCAGGCACCGGTCGTACACTTTGCCGCGCACGCCTGCCTCCTCCCATGCCTCGATTTCGGCGCTTTCGGATGGGGTTTTGCCATCCATCGGCCAGCCCTTTGGCACGATCCACCGTTTGGTGCGGCGGCTGGTGACCAGTAGCACCTCGGGCTTGCCACGCACCATCCGAAAACAGAGCGCACCGAATTGTGTGCGCACATCGCTTTTGTGCGCATCGGTCAGGTCAATGGGGGCCTGGGCCATGTTCAAGGTGGTGCTCACGATCTGTCTGCTTTGTCTCAATATCTGCACGAGTGGTCGCCGTATCTGCGATCTTGCGCTTTTGTTCTTGCTTTTACACAATATATTGCGAAACGTCGCGAAAAACAACCATCCGAACATTGCGGGTGCCGGAGGGCCGTCTGCGCAGGCGCCTCGCGACCGGCCCGGATGCCGCGCAGGAGGCTAAGAATTGAGCCATCAGCCAACAAGCAAAGGCCTGTATGTAGCAACTTTTCGTGCGTTGTGCGCGGTGGTGGTGCTGTCCGTGATGCCTGCTCGCACAATGGCAGATGACCGTACTGTTGTTTTCGCCGCCGCGTCTTTGCATGGCGTACTGGCCGAGATCGCTTCGCATTACACGGGCGATGTCGCCGTATCGGTCGGCGGCAGCGGCCAGATCGCGCGGCAAATCGCACAGGGCGCGCCCGCCGATGTCGTAATTTTAGCGAGCGCCGCTTGGATGGACTGGCTCGAAGAGCAGGGCAGCGTCGATCATGGCCGGCGCGTCGATTTAGTGGGCAATAGGCTGGTGCTAATCGGGCCATCCGGCGCGTCTGAACTGCCTGATGTCACGGCGGATGCACTGCTGGAACGGCTGGATGGCGGGCGCATCGCGATGGGCCAGACACGCGGCGTGCCAGCGGGGATTTATGGCCGGGAATGGCTGGAGGCGGCCGGATTGTGGGCCGCAATGGAGCCGCACCTGGCTGAAACGGACAGCGTCCGCGCAGCGTTAGCGCTTGTCGCGCGGGGCGAGGCGCCGCTGGGCATCGTTTATGTCACCGACGCGGCGGCGGAGGCTGGCGTGCGCATCCTCTATGGCGTGCCGGATGCACTTCATGCGCCAATAGTCTATCCCGCCGCTGCACTCACCGAGGCAGGCAAGCCGTTCGTTGAGTTTCTACAAGCTGACGCTGCGCGTAAAATTTTCGCCGCGCATGGCTTCGTGCTGCCTGGGGGAACGCCCTGATGCTGGATGCGGCTGCCTGGGACGCGCTGTTGCTGTCGCTGCAGGTTTCGCTGACGGCGGTCATTTTCAGCCTGCCGTTCGCGATTGCGGTGGCGTGGCTGCTGGCGCGGCGCCAGTTTCCGGGCCATGCGGTGCTGAGCGCGCTGGTGCATCTGCCGCTGGTTTTGCCGCCGGTTGTGACGGGCTATCTGTTGCTGCTTGCGTTTGGGCGAAACGGCTGGATCGGCGGCGCACTGGCTGAGGTCGGCATCGTCTTTGCCTTTCGCTGGACGGGCGCAGCGCTTGCCGCCGGTATCATGGGATTCCCGCTGATGGTGCGCGCCATTCGCTTGTCGATTGAGGCGGTCGATCCCAAGCTGGAGGAGGCCGCTGCGACGCTGGGGGCTGGACGCTGGGAGGCGTTCGCGCGCGTGACACTGCCGTTGATCGGGCCAGGGATACTGGCGGGCACGGTGCTGGGCTTTGCCAAGGCGATGGGCGAATTTGGCGCGACGATCACTTTTGTCGCCAACATTCCGGGCCAGACGCAGACGCTGCCCTCGGCAATCTATGCGTTCCTGTCGGTGCCGGGCGGCGAGGGGTCTGCGATGCGGCTGGTGGTCCTGTCGGCCAGCGTCGCCATTGCCGCCGTGCTCATATCCGAATGGCTGGCGCGGCGTATGGCAGCGCGGGTGCGAGCATGACCCTGAACGTCGACATATCGCATCGCTTTGGCGATTTTACGTTGGACGCGGCGTTTGAGGCTGGACCGGGCGTTACTGCACTGTTCGGCCCATCTGGATCAGGCAAGACCAGTATCGCGAATGCTATTGCAGGGTTGCTGAGGCCTGATGCTGGTCGGATCGTGCTGGCCGGTGACGTGCTACTGGATCGGGCGCATAGGGTTTTCCTGCCTGCGGCGCGCCGCAGGATCGGAGTCGTCTTTCAGGAGGGGCGGTTATTTCCGCACCTGACAGCCGCGCAGAACATCGCGTTCGGTGCACGGTATGCACCGCGCGATGCGCCGGGCCTAGATGGCGGCGAGATTGAAGACATGCTGGGTATCGGCGCAATAATGCGTCGCCGCCCGACAAACCTGTCTGGCGGTGAAAGGCAACGGGTGGCTATTGCCCGCGCTCTGACCATGCGGCCCCGTCTGCTATTAATGGATGAGCCATTGGCTGCGCTGGACGGCCCGCGCAAGGATGAGATCCTGCCCTATCTAGAGCGCCTTCGCGACAGTGGGGCTGTACCTATCGTCTATATCACGCACTCCATGGCCGAAATCGCCCGACTGGCGGATCGCATCATTGTACTGCGTGCGGGCCGTGTGCTGCGCGCCGGCGATGTGACGGACGTACTAAGCGATCCGGCCATGGTGCCGCTGATCGGCGTGCGCGAGGCGGGATCTGTCCTGATTGCGCGGGTGATGGAATGTAGACCGCTGGGCCTTAGCCGCCTTTCCATCGACGGCGGTGAACTGCGGCTTCCGGGTATCGAGGCGGAGGTGGGGAAATTGTTGCGCATCAGGATATTGGCGCAGGATGTTCTGGTGTCGCAAGAGAGGCCTACGGGCTTGTCCTCGCGCAACATCCTGCCTGCCGTAGTCGAGGCAGTTCATCGCGGCGACGGTCCGGGCGTAGCCCTGTCACTAAGGCTGGGCGAGGACCGCTTGCTGGCGCGGATCACTGCAGACGCGATGGATGAGCTAGGCCTTGCGCCGGGTGCCTCTTGCTACGCGATATTGAAGGCGACAGCAGTGGCACGGGCAGATATCGGGGCAATGGGCGCCTAGTCTTTTTAATGCAATCGTCTGCAACTTATACGCGAACATTGGAGCGTAAGTCGCCTAAATAGAACAATTGGCTCATTCAGCGAAATGGCAGGCAGCCGTCGTTCCGCTGGTTCCGAACTCGCGCAGGCGCGGAATCGCGGCGAGCAGCAGTTGCGTATATGAATGTTTGGGGGTCTTTCCGGCATCAGGTGGCGGATAGGTTCGGCCAATGTCTGGAACACGTTTCGACGCGAGTTGAGCGAGGCGTCGGGGGTCTGAAACACCATCTGCATGTCGGCGCGGATGGGCTCAAGCTCGGCCTCGTCCATCGTATCAATGCGCGCCCCGCGAAAGTAGATTTCGCCCGAGGACGGCGTTAGCAGCCCCATGATCGCGCGGCCCAACGACTTGCAATGCCTTTGCTGCGGTGATGTGCCGCCGCGCGCTCTGCCGTGTCGGCCTTGACCCTTGACTCACCGCTGATTATTGATCGAAACGCTCAGGCATAGGCGCCGGGCAGCGAGGGGCGCTTTCTTGATCGAACGGCTGATGTATCGCTTGGCTTGGGCAGTTGCCGCGCTGTGCGTCGCACCCATCATTGCGGCAGCGCTGGCTGCGCTGAGCGGCGATCTGGCGACCTGGCGCGACGTGCTGTGGTCGGTCCTGCCGCGTTACACGGCAACCACATTGGCGCTTGTGGCCATCGTTGGCACTTGTACCGCGATCATCGGCACGAGTGCCGCGTGGCTGGTCACTGTCTACCGCTTTCCCGGTGCGCGCTGGCTGGAGATTGCGCTGGCGCTGCCGCTGGCCTTTCCGGCGTATGTGCTGGCCTATGCCTATACATCGCTATTGGATCATCCCGGTCCAGTGCAGACGCTGCTGCGAAACGTCACCGGATGGGGCCCGCGCGACTACTGGTTTCCCGAAATCCGCAGCCTTGGCGGTGCGGCGTTGATGCTGACCATCGTGCTTTATCCATATGTTTATCTGCTGGCGCGCGCATCCTTCCGCCAGCAAAGCTCGAATGCGTTTCTGGTCGCGCGTACGCTGGGTCGTTCGCCGGTGGCCGCATTCTGGTCCGTTGCGCTGCCCATGGCGCGGCCTGCTATCGTGGGCGGCACGTTGCTGGCGATCATGGAGACGATTGCCGATTTTGGCACGGTGGCGTTCTTTAACGTTCAGACATTTGCCACGGGCATTTATCAGGCCTGGTTTTCGCTGGGCGACCGGGCGGCGGCGGCGCAGCTATCGCTATGCCTACTTAGCTTTGCGTTGCTGCTGGCCGGGCTAGAGCGGGCGCAGCGCGGCAAGGCGCGGCGGGCCAGCCGTGGTGGCGCGCGTTTCGAGGTGCTGACCAAGCCGCGCCTGGCCGGTTGGCGCGGCTGGGGCGCGACGGCGGTCTGCTTGACGCCCGTTCTGCTGGGATTTCTGATCCCTGTTATTATGCTGGGCACTATGGCGTGGGGATCGGGGCAGAGCCTGCTTCAGCCTCGCTACCTGCATCTGATGACTAATTCGGTGACGCTGGCCGGCGTTGCATCCGTGCTGACTGTGATAGGAGCGATTTTAATTGGCTTCAGGGCGCGCACCCGGCCGGGACGCGTGTCACGCGGCCTCGTGGTGGGCGCCGGCCTCGGCTATGCGGTGCCGGGCGGGGTAATCGCCGTGGGGCTAATGGTGCCAATGGCCGGTCTCGACAATGCCATCGACCGCGTGATGGAGGCGCGGTTTGGCATCGATACTGGGCTGCTGATCACCGGATCGATCTGGCTGATGGTGCTGGCCTACATGGCGCGTTTCATGGCCGCAGCCCTGAATGCGTATGACAGCGGTATGGCGACGGTTCCGGGGCATTTTGACGCGATCGCGCGTAGTCTGGGGCAGGGGCCTGCGCGCCTTTTGTGGCGCGTTCACCTTCCGGTGGCGCGCACGTCTGTTATGACCGCGCTGCTGATCGTCTTTGTCGACGTGATGAAGGAATTGCCCGCAACGTTGATTCTGCACCCATTCAACTTTGAGACGTTGGCAGTACAGGCCTACCGCCTTGCTGCGGATGAGCGGTTGCACGAAGCTGCCGTGCCGTCATTGGCACTGGTGGCGTTCGGTCTGATCCCGGTACTGCTACTGTGCCGCACCATTGGACGCGAAAGCACAGCGGCCTAGCTAAGATACAAATTCCCGGCGCGCCCTTGCAGCCCCTTGGGCGCGCTACTAAGACTCTTTTAGGACCTGGTCAGGTATGGATCAGACACAAACCAGCAGGCAAGGCGGATTATGACAGACCCGATGGACACCTACATGAACACACTCGTCCCGATGGTGGTCGAACAGACCAGCCGCGGCGAGCGTGCCTACGACATCTTCTCGCGCCTCCTGAAGGAGCGTATTATTTTCCTCAGCGGACCCGTCCATGACGGTATGTCCAGCCTGATTGTCGCGCAGTTGCTGCACCTGGAGGCGGAGAACCCGTCAAAGGAAATCAGCATGTATATCAACAGCCCTGGCGGTGTTGTCACCTCGGGCCTGTCGATCTACGATACGATGCAGTACATTCGCCCCAAGGTGTCGACGCTGGTCATCGGACAGGCGGCCTCGATGGGCTCATTGCTGCTGACTGCTGGCGCGCCGGGCATGCGCTTCTCGCTGCCAAATTCGCGCATCATGGTCCACCAGCCGTCAGGCGGGTATCAGGGCCAGGCAACGGATATCATGATTCACGCCGAAGAGACGCAGAAGCTGAAAAAGCGGCTGAATGAGATTTACGTCAAGCATACCGGCCAGACCCTTAAAAAGGTAGAAGAGGGGCTGGAGCGCGATAACTTCATGTCGCCTGAGGACGCCAAGAAATGGGGCCTGATCGACGAGATCGTCGAGAATCGGATTAAGCCCGAAGACGACGAAAAGCCCAAGCCCAAAGGGTAGATACGTCAGGCAGAGGGCGCGGCATTTTGCGATTGTCGCCGCCCGGCGCCTGCCATAAGCTAAAGATGACGGCGGCCCGGCACCCGCGCCGGGCCCCCCATGCAACGCACCGCCCGAAAGGTAGATCATGTCGAATAGTTCAGGCAGCGACAGCAAGAACACCCTTTATTGCAGCTTCTGCGGCAAGAGCCAGCATGAGGTGCGCAAGCTAATCGCGGGTCCGACCGTGTTTATATGCGACGAATGTGTCGAGCTATGTATGGATATCATTCGCGAGGAAACGCGCACTGCCGGGCTGAAATCGTCCGACGGCGTTCCTGCTCCGCGCGAGATTTGTGATGTATTGGACGATTATGTAATCGGGCAAGCAACCGCTAAAAAGGTGCTGTCGGTCGCTGTTCATAATCACTACAAACGGCTGAACAATTCCGGCAAAAGCGGCGATGTTGAGCTGCAAAAATCCAACATCATGCTGATTGGTCCCACTGGTTGCGGTAAGACACTTCTGGCGCAGACCTTGGCGAGAATTCTCGATGTGCCGTTCACTATGGCCGACGCGACAACGCTGACCGAGGCCGGATATGTCGGCGAGGATGTTGAGAACATCATTCTCAAGCTGCTGCAATCGTCCGAATATAACGTTGAGCGCGCGCAGCGCGGCATCGTCTATATCGATGAGGTCGACAAGATTACGCGCAAGTCCGAAAACCCTTCGATCACCCGTGATGTGTCGGGCGAGGGCGTGCAGCAGGCGCTGCTGAAACTGATGGAAGGCACGGTCGCCGCTGTGCCGCCGCAGGGCGGGCGCAAACACCCGCAGCAGGAGTTTTTGCAGGTCGATACGACCAATATCCTCTTTATCGTCGGCGGTGCGTTTGCCGGTCTGGACAAGATCATTGCCGCGCGCGGCAAGGGTAGTGCCATGGGTTTTGGAGCCGACGTGCGCGACAAGGATGATCGCGGTATCGGCGAGGTCTTTAAGGATCTGGAGCCAGAGGATCTGCTGAAGTTTGGCCTTATCCCCGAATTTGTTGGCCGCCTGCCAGTGATTGCGACGCTCGAGGATCTGGACGAGGATGCGTTGATCACCATTTTGACACAGCCGAAAAACGCATTGGTCAAACAATATCAGCGCCTCTTCGAACTTGAGAACGCGCAGCTCAGCTTTACTGACGACGCGCTGACTGCCATCGCCAAGCGTGCGATTGAACGTAAGACGGGCGCACGAGGCCTGCGGTCGATTCTTGAGGATATTTTGCTGGACACGATGTTCGAGTTGCCCAGCATGGAGAACGTCATAGAGGTCGTCGTCAACGAGGAGGCCGCGACGTCAGCCGCCGCACCGCTGATGATCTATGCCGAAAGCGCCAAGAAGGAAGGCGCCAGCGCGGGGTAATTAGCGGGCGCTCAGTCAGTTTCAAAGGCGGGCCGATTGGTCCGCCTTTTTTGCATTGTTGGCCGCGCGCACTTGCCCGCTCAAAGTATCCTGAACACTGGACCTTTGCCCGGCGATACGCCATATCAGAGGCAATGATTGCCGGAGGACGACATGGGTATTCTCAATTCGCTGCTACGCTCCGTGACCTGGTGGCACGGGCAGACCCTCAACACGCAGTTCTACACTTGGCGCAAGGGCACCAAAGTAGGCGAGGACGCGCAGGGCAACATTTTCTATCGCTCCAAGGACGGCGTACGGCGTTGGGTAATCTATAATGGCGAGGCCGAAGCAACCCGCGTGAGCCCCGAATGGCACGGCTGGCTACATCACACTTATCAAGAGCCGCCGACAGAGGCTCCGCTTCCGCACCAGACTTGGGAAAAGCCGCATCTGGAAAATTTGACCGGCACCGCGCTGGCTTATGCGCCCGCCGGATCTATTCGCCGCAGCGAGCCAAAGCCGCGTAGCGATTATGAGGCGTGGCGCCCCGAGTAATGTGCGTGCAGGCGGAGGACGCAAATGGCTGAGAACAAAAGCGAAATAATCGCAGGCGGCGTTGTTTTGGCCGTCGCACTAGGATTTGTCGTCTATGCGGGCAAACTGACTGGCGCGCAGGCAGGCGGCAACAGCTATGAGCTCGCGGCCAGCTTCCGGTCTGCTGACGGTATCACTGTAGGGACGGATGTGCGCCTTGCGGGCGTCAAGGTGGGGCGCGTCACGTCGATGGCGCTGGACCCCAGCACCTACCGCGCGGATACCACGATCAGCGTAGCCGAGGGCATAGACGTGCCCGATGATAGTGCGTTGGCGATCTCGTCCGAAGGCCTTTTGGGTGGCAACTACGTTGAGATTTTGCCCGGCGGCTCGCCGCTTTATTTCGCGCCCGGCGATCAGATCGAATTTACCCAAGGGTCGATCAGCCTCGTATCGCTGCTGATGAAATTCGTCGGCGGTGATGACAAGGCGCCAGTTGAATGAGACTAATCGCGATCTGCTTTGCCGCGCTTTTGCCGCTGGCGTCAACTGCGCAAGAGAATGCGGCTGTTGGCACGGGCGCCATCCTGCGCGGCCTGGAAAAGCTGTCGGGCGATGTGATCGACATACCGCTTGGACCGGGCGAGCAGGCTCAATTTGGGCCGCTGACCGTCGAGATGGCACAGTGCCGCTATCCGCAGGGTGATCCGGCGGCAGACGCTTTTGCTTTCCTGACGATCCGCGAAGAGGGGCAGGATGCGCCGATATTCTCAGGTTGGATGATCGCATCGTCGCCAGCGCTGAATGCGCTCGACCATCCACGCTATGACATCTGGGTGCTGCGCTGCAAAATTGAGTAAGGCGACGTATCCAGCGCGTACCGCGTCACCGCCGCAGGTCTGTCCAGTGCGGCGGCCAGTTGCGACCGGTAGGACGCGCGGGTGATTTCTACTGCGCCGAGGCTGGCCAGATGATCGGTCAGAAACTGTGTATCAAACAGGGCAAAGCCACAGCGCCTGAGGTGATCGGCGAGATGAACCAGTGCCAGTTTTGATCCGTCCGTTCGCCGCGAAAACATGCTCTCGCCAAAGAATGCGGCCCCCAAGCTTACGCCATAGACGCCACCGGCCAGCGCGTCATCCTGCCAGATTTCCAAAGAGTGGGCATGGCCCAGCATATGCAGCGCGATGTATTGCGCTCGAATTTCTGCGTTAATCCACGTCTCGGGCCTGTCTGCGCAGGCATCGACGACACCCGCGAAATCGATGTTGAGGGTCGCATGATATCCGCCGCGCCGCATCCTCTTGGCCAAGCTGCGCGAGATGTGCAAGCCGTCCAGTGGCAATACCCCCCGCTTATGGGGATCGACCCAGAAAATTTCGGGGTCGTCGCGCCCTTCGGACATGGGGAAAACGCCGGCAGCATAGGCATGTAGCAAGAGTTCAGGCGTCAGGGAGAAGTCGTCATCCTTCATCATTTCGCCCGTGGCCTTATCCCCGCAGGTTCGTCTCCAACCAGTGCTCTAACCAGTGAATGTTGTATTCTCCGGTCAAGATATCCTTTTCCTGCAAAAGCGCGTGGAAGAGGGGCACTGTGGTATCGACGCCGTCGACGATAAGCTCGCCCAAGGCCCGATTCAACCGCGCCAGCGCTGCGGGGCGGTCGGGGGCGTGGACGATCAGCTTACCGATCAGCGAATCGTAGTAGGGCGGGATGGTGTAGCCGTCATAAAGCGCGCTATCCATACGCACGCCAAGACCTCCGGGCGCGTGAAATTGCGTAATCTTGCCGGGGCGTGGCGCGAATTCCGGCAGCTTCTCGGCATTGATGCGGACCTCAATAGCGTGGCCGTTGATTTTCAGCTGGTCCTGATGGAAATCCATTTCCAGTCCCGCGGCGACGCGAATCTGTTCGCGTACGAGATCGACACCAAAGATCGCTTCGGTCACCGGATGCTCGACCTGAAGGCGTGTGTTCATCTCAATGAAGTAGAATTCGCCATTTTCATAAAGGAATTCTACCGTCCCAGCGCCAGTATAGTTAATACGAGCCACGGCATCAGCACAGATTGCGCCAATACGCGCGCGCTCCTCTTCGGTGATTGAGGGGCCGGGGGCCTCCTCGAATACCTTTTGGTGGCGCCGCTGAAGTGAGCAGTCCCGCTCGCCCAAATGAACCGCGCGGCCTTTGCCATCACCGAAAACCTGAATCTCGATGTGGCGCGGCGTGGTCAGATATTTCTCAATATAGACTTCGTCATTGCCAAAGTTTGATTTGCCCTCGGCGCGCGCGGTCTGAAATGCGCGCTCCATTTCGCCAGCGTTCTGAGCGACCTTCATGCCCTTGCCGCCGCCGCCGGCAGTTGCCTTGATAATGACCGGATAGCCGACTTCGTCGCCAATACGCTTGGCCTCGGCCAAGTTCGGAACGCCGCCCTCGCTGCCCGGCACGCACGGCACGCCCAACTGGCGCATTGTTTCCTTGGCCGTGATCTTGTCACCCATGACGCGGATGTGCTCGGCCGTAGGGCCGATGAATGTCAGGCCATGATCTTCGACAATCTGCACGAAAGCTGCGTTTTCGGACAGAAAGCCATAACCGGGATGGATCGCCTGCGCGCCCGTCACCTCGCAAGCCGCGATGATCGCGGGGATCGACAGATAGCTGTCGATGCCGGGGGGCGGGCCGATGCAGACGCTCTCGTCCGCCATGCGTACATGCATCGCGTCTGTGTCGGCAGTGGAATGCACGGCGACGCTATGGATGCCCATTTCGCGCGCGGCGCGGATGACCCTGAGGGCGATTTCGCCCCGGTTGGCGATCAAGATTTTGTCGAACATTGCTGGTGCCTTATTCGATAATCATCAGGGGTGCGCCATACTCGACCGCGGCGCCATCCTCGACGAGGATACGCTTGACCGTGCCGCCGTGTGGGGCGGGAATATGGTTCATCGTTTTCATCGCCTCGATGATCAGCAGGGTGTCGCCCTCGGACACTTTATCACCAACGGATACAAAGGACGGCGCGCCCGGCTCGGCCTGCGTATAGACGGTGCCGACCATGGGCGAAGTAACCGCGCCGGGATGGCTGGCGGGATCTTCGCCTTGGGTGGCAGGTGCGGGGACAGAGCCTGCGACCGGCGCGGCAAGCTGCGGCACAGGTGCCTGCGCCAAGTATTGCGGCGCCGCCTCGACCTTGCGACTGACGCGCACGTTCAGGCTGTCGTCCTCGCCATATGCGCGCTTGACCTGAAGTTCAGTCAGCTCGTTTTCATTGAGCAGCTCGGCCAGCGCTTTGATGAAGGCGACGTCGTCGTCATGCGTTTTCTTTGGCATTGGTATCCTCGAACGGCTTGCGCGCCTTTTGGCGCGCTATGATTTCGACCGCTTATATGTCATGCCGCCGCCATAGAAAACCGGGTTTGTGCATGGGATGGCCTGCGCAGCGCTGCGCGACGGCGAAAGGGGCCTGAAATGACGGATCTGGTAGGAAAGATAGCGCTTGTCACTGGCTCGATCCGAGAAATCCGGGCTGGGATATTGCACAGGGCGCGAGGCTGCAATCGCCGACCTCTTGGGCGAAAAGCAGCCCATGGGCGGCGTCATCAACGCTGCTGAGATCGGGGAAAAGGCCTCTGGCGAGGTAGTCCGCTGTCCCATGACGTAATCGGCACCGCCATGCCTATCGACGGCGACTTGATCACCCGATAACGCGGCCGGGCGGGTTGCCTTGGGCGCGGCGCACCCTTAAATGCAGGGTATACGCGGTCGCAGCCTACCCGCTCAAAACAAGGACACGACATGAAAGTGATAGTCATCTGCTCCGGCGGGATGGATTCTGTAGCGCTTGCCCATCGCATTGCGGCAGAGGGCAATCTGCACGCGTTGCTGTCTCTTGACTACGGCCAACGCCATTCCAAAGAGGTGGCTTTTGCCGCCCAATGTGCGCAGCGATTGGACGTTCCCCACCATATTATCGATATTGCGAGCGTCGGGGCCGCCCTCGGTGGTAGCGCCCTGACCGACGATATCGAGGTGCCAGACGGCCATTACGCCGAAGATACGATGAAGGTTACCGTGGTGCCAAACCGCAACGCGATAATGCTGGCCATCGCCTTTGGCATGGCAGCGGCGCAGAAAGTGGATGCGGTGGCAACTGCCGTGCACGGCGGCGATCACTTTATCTATCCCGACTGCCGACCCGATTTCATTGCGGCCTTTCAGGCAATGGAGGACCGGGCCATGGACGGCTACGCAGAGGTGCAACTGCTGACGCCCTATGTTCATGGCTCAAAGGCCGATATCGCCATTGACGGCGCCAAGCATGGAACGCCGTTTGACCAGACATGGTCGTGCTATAAGGGCGGCGATCTGCATTGCGGGCGCTGCGGCACCTGCGTTGAACGGCGCGAGGCGTTTCATCTGGCGGGCATTGTTGACCCCACGATCTATGCCGACGCCGATTTTTGGCGCGTGGCCACCGGAACGGAAGGGTAGGATATGTATCGCATCACTAAGGAATTCCACTTCTCGGCGTCTCACCAGCTCTTTGGTCTGCCCGAAGATCACCAATGCGCCAGGTTGCATGGGCACAATTATGTCGCGGTGGTCGAACTGGCGTCGGACACGCTGAACCAACATGGATTTGTCCGGGACTACCTCGAACTGGCGCCGCTGAAGCGGTACATTGACGACACTCTGGATCATCGCCATTTGAACGATGTGCTGGGCGATGATTGCGTCACCGCCGAGCAACTGGCCAAGCACCTATATGATTGGTGCGCCGCCCGCTGGCCGGAAACGGCAGCCATTAAGGTTAGCGAGACGCCGAAAACATGGGCTGAATACCGGCCATGAGCGATGCAATCCGCATATCTGAGATTTTCGGCCCCACGATACAAGGCGAAGGTGCGCTGATCGGTGTGCCAACGGTTTTCGTGCGGACGGGCGGCTGCGATTATCGCTGCGTCTGGTGCGATAGCCTGCATGCTGTCGATAGCGAATACCGCCATGATTGGACCCCGATGAGCGCGTCTGCGGTCATGGATGAGGTGCGCCGCCTGTCGGGTGGCCAGCCGCTGACTGTGACGCTGTCAGGCGGCAATCCAGCGATCCAGCCATTTGGAGATTTGATCGAGATGGGGCGCGAGGGCGGCTATGGGTTTGCTCTGGAAACACAAGGATCGGTATCCAGGGACTGGTTTTCGCAGCTGGATATGCTGGTCCTTAGCCCCAAGCCGCCATCATCGGAAATGCAGACTGACTGGGCGATGCTGCAAGAGTGCGTGGATGCCGCGCAGGGTGCCGCCACCGTGCTAAAGATCGTGGTGTTCGATGATGCCGACTACGCTTATGCGCGCGATGTGGCCGCGCGCCATCCTGATTTGCCAGTTTACTTGCAGCCCGGCAATCACACACCGCCCCCACCCGGCGATGACAGCGCCGCCGTCGACCTGCCCGGTATCGACGCGCGGATGCGGTGGCTGGTTGATCTGGTGATCGCGGATCGTTGGCACGCGGCGCGCGTGCTACCCCAGCTGCATGTCATGCTATGGGGAAACAAACGCGGCGTTTAGGCCGCGATAGGAGACGAGATGAGCGAAAATATTTACAGCGACCTGAAACAGCTCGGCGCGAATACCGCGCTTCCCGATGATCCGGCCAAGGCCGAATTGGAGAGGGTGCAGAATCCGCAGGCTGATGCGCTCTATAATGTGCGTTTTGTCGCGCCCGAATTTACGTCGCTGTGCCCGATGACTGGCCAGCCCGATTTTGCCCATCTGGTGATCGACTATGTGCCAGGCAATTGGCTGGTCGAGAGTAAATCGCTGAAGCTGTATCTGGGGAGTTTCCGCAATCATGGCGCGTTTCACGAGGATTGCACCGTCAGTATCGGGCGCCGCATCGCGGAATTCACTGAGGCGAAATGGCTGCGCATCGGCGGCTATTGGTATCCGCGCGGGGGCATTCCGATCGACGTATTCTATCAGACGGGCGTCGCGCCGGACGGCGTCTGGATTCCCGATCAGGGCGTGCCGCCCTATCGCGGACGCGGATGAAACCTTTGCGCCCCGTAGCCAGATAGCCAACGGGGCGCTACCGGTTAGCCAAGGCTTTTCCGGCCTCCGATCAGATCGTCGACGACCGCCGGATCGGCCAACGTTGAAGTATCGCCCAGCGTGTCAAAGTCGTTTTCCGCTATCTTGCGCAGGATGCGGCGCATGATCTTGCCTGAGCGGGTCTTGGGCAGGCCGGGCGCCCACTGAATCAAGTCCGGCTTGGCGATTGGGCCGATTTCGGTCCGCACCCATTTCTCAAGCTCTTTGCGTAGCTCTTCCGTCTGCTCGACCCCGTTCATTACGGTCACGTAGGCATAGATGCCTTGACCCTTAATCTCGTGCGGATAGCCGACGACTGCGGCCTCGGCTACGTCCGGATGCGCGACGAGGGCCGATTCGACCTCTGCCGTGCCCATGCGGTGGCCCGATACGTTGATAACGTCATCGACCCGGCCAGTAATCCAGTAGTAGCCATCCGTATCGCGGCGACAGCCGTCACCAGTGAAGTAGTAGCCTTTGTAGTCGCTGAAATACGTCTTCTCGAAACGCTCGTGATCGCCGTAGACGGTACGCATCTGGCCGGGCCAGCTGTCTTTGATGCACAAGACACCTTCGGCCTCGACGCTGCTGATTTCCTCACCAGATGTCGCATCTAGAATGACAGGCTCGATCCCAAAGAATGGCTTGGTGCAGCTGCCCGGTTTGGTCGCCGTGGCACCGGGAAGGGGGGTCATCAGGTGCCCGCCCGTTTCGGTCTGCCACCACGTATCGACGATTGGGCGCGTGCCTTTGCCGACGACGTCATTGTACCAATTCCAAGCCTCGGGATTAATCGGCTCGCCCACAGTGCCCAGCACCTTGAGGTCCGATAGATCGCATTTTTCGACGAACTCTTTGCCCTGCGCCATCAATGCGCGGATCGCGGTCGGGGCGGTGTAGAACTGATTGACCTTATGTTTTTCGCAGACCTGCCAGAAGCGGCTGGCATCGGGGTAGGTCGGCACGCCCTCAAACATGACGGTGGTCGCGCCATTCACCAGCGGGCCATAGATGATATAGCTGTGGCCCGTGACCCAGCCGACATCGGCGGTGCACCAGAACACGTCGCCATCGTGATAATCGAATACATATTTATGCGTGAGGCCCGCATAAAGCAGATAGCCGGCTGAGCTGTGGACAACGCCCTTGGGCTGTCCGGTGGAGCCGGAAGTATAAAGAATAAACAGTGGGTCCTCGGCATTCATAGGCCGGGCGGGACAGTCAGGGCTGGCTTGCTCCATCTGCGCCTTGACGTCGATATCGCGGCCTTGGATCCATGTCGTTTGGCCGCCGGTATGCTTTACCACGAGGCAGCGCACCTTGTCGTCACAATGTAGCAACGCCGCATCGGTGTTGGATTTAAGCGCTGTACGGCGGCCACCGCGGGGGGCCTCGTCGGCGGTGATGACAACCTTGGCGCCCGAATTGTTGATGCGGTTGGCCAGCGCGTCGGGCGAGAAGCCCGCAAAGACGATGGAGTGGACGGCGCCGATGCGTGCGCAGGCCAGCATGGCATAGGCCGCCTCGGGGATCATCGGCAGATAGATTACCACACGGTCGCCGCGCATTATGCCTTGGCTTAGCAGCACGTTGGCAAAGCGATTCACCTTTTCGTGCAGTTGGTTATAGGTGATGTGCTGGGCTGGGTCGGTAGGCTCGTCCGGCTCGAATATGATCGCGGTCTGGTCGCCGCGCGTGGCCAAATGGCGGTCAATGCAGTTGGCCGCGACGTTCATCACGCCGTCCTCGAACCAGCGAATATCGACACCGCCCAATTCGAAGGACGTTTTCTTGACCTTGGTGAACGGCTCTATCCAGTCAAGTTTCTGCGCGTGCTCCTTCCAAAAACCTTCGGGATCCTTGATCGAAGCGGCGTACATCTTCTCGTACTTGTCTGCATTGACATGCGCGGACTTGGCGAACTCTTTTGACGGCGGATATGTTGTATCAGGCATAGAAATGACCTTTGTAACTTTGAGTGCTGGCGAATGAGACGCGGTCCAAAGGCCGCATTGGGCTAAATCGCCAGATATTCTGCGCGCAGCTTCTCGTCGTTCAGAACCTCGGCAGCACTACCGTCAAAGACGATGCCGCCAGTGTCAAGGATCACGGCGCGGTCAGACAGCTCCAGCGCGCGCACTGCGTTCTGCTCAACGATCACGGTTGTGATGCCTTGTGCCTTGATAATGCGCAGAGTTTTCTCGATTTCGTCGACAATAACAGGTGCCAGCCCCTCGTAGGGCTCGTCCAGCAGCAGCACCTTGATATCGCGGGCTAGCGCACGCGCCAAGGCCAGCATCTGCTGCTCGCCGCCCGACAGTGTGACGCCGTCCTGCTTGCGGCGCTCGGCAAGGCGGGGGAATAAATCGTACAAGCGCTCAAGCGACCAGCCAATAGGCGGTGCGATCTGCGCCAGTTGGAGGTTTTCCTCGACCGTGAGGCCGGGAATGATGCAGCGATCCTCTGGCACGAGGCCGATACCGGCGACGGCTGCCTCATAGCTCTTCATTTTGTGCAGTGGCTTGTGATCCAGCCAAATCTCGCCGTGGTTCAGTTGCGGATTGTCCATGCGGGCAATGGCGCGCAGTGTCGTCGTCTTGCCCGCGCCGTTGCGGCCCAGCAGGGCCAGAATTTCGCCTTCGTGGACGTTAAAGCTAATGTCCTGGACGATGTAGCTTTCGCCGTAATAGGCCTGCATGCCCCAGACCGAAAGGAAGGCGGGGGCCGTGGCGGCCATATTGGCGTTGTTAGAAAAATCAGGTTTGTCGGTCATTATTTAGGTCCTCGTGTGGGGCGTCTGGGGCGTATCCGGCGCGCTGGGCGTCAGTCGGCAGACTCGCCCAGATAGGCTTCGCGCACCTTGGGGTGGCCCTTGATCTTGTCCGGTGTATCCTCGACCAGCGGTGATCCCTGCGCCAGCACGGTGATCCGCTCGGCAAGGCTGAACACCACATGCATGTCGTGCTCGATGATGGCGATGGTGATGTCGCGCTCTTCTTTGATCTGTTTCAACAGGTCGATGGTGTTGTTGGTGTCGGCGCGCGCCATGCCTGCCGTCGGCTCGTCCAGCAACAAGAGGCGCGGCTCTTGTGCAAGGCACATGCCGATTTCCAGCCGCCGCTTGTTGCCACGGCTCATCGAAGCCGAATGATTGTGGCGCTGGTTGGCCATGTTCAGACTCTCCAGCATATGTTCGGCCTGCTCGATCACCGCGCGCTCGCTGCCGACGGCCTCGATCGCATGCATGCGGAACGATCCATCGCGTTTGGCAAAAATCGGGATCATCATGTTTTCCAGCACAGTCAGATCGCCAAAGATTTCGGGCGTCTGGAACACGCGGGAAATGCCCATTTGGTTGATCTCATAGGGCTTGCGCCCCAGCACCGATTGGCCGTCGAACATGACCGATCCGGTGTCTGGGATGAGTTTGCCCACCAGCACGTTCAGCAGGGTGGATTTGCCTGCACCGTTGGGGCCAATAATGGCGTGGACGGTATTTTCCGCAACGCTTAGGTTTACGTCCCCCAGCGCTTGAAGGCCGCCGAAACGCTTGTTCACGTTCTTGACTTCGAGAATGCCCATAGTCGCGTTTCCTTATTCAGCCGGAGTGGTTTGATCGGACGGTTTGGCGCGTTTGCCGCGAACGAGGCGCGAGATACGCTGCCCCCCCTCGACAAGACCGCCGGGCAGAAAGATGACAACCAGCATGAATACGATGCCAAGCGTCAGGTGCCAGCCCTTACCGACGAACGGGTAAATCAGCGTGATTACCAGATCCTCCAGCCCGTCGGGCATCCAATAAAACCAGTCGTGCAGGACGCCGCTGTTGATCTTGGAAATGATGTTTTCCATGTATTTGATCAGGCCCGCGCCCAAAACTGGACCGATCAGCGTCCCCGCGCCGCCAAGGATGGTCATCAGCACCACCTCGCCTGACGCAGTCCAAAACATCCGCTCGGGGCCCACTTGGGTATCCATCGCGACCATGAGGCCCCCGGCGAGGCCCGCATACATGCCCGATATGACAAAGGCCGCCAGCGCATAGGGACGCGCATTAAGGCCAGTATATGTCATGCGGGTGTTGTTGCTCTTGATCGCTCGCAGCATCATGCCGAAGGGCGAGCGAAAGATGCGGATCGACAGATAGAAGGCTAGGATCAGCACGACGGCCGCAATGTAGTAGCCAGCGTTGAACGTGAAGTGCCAACCACCGAAGTGCAGATCGAAGCTGGACGTCATATCGAGGCCAAAGAGGTTTGCCCGCGCCCGCTCGCCCTGCTGCAGCGCACCATCAAGGACACGCGCATCGTTCAGTTTCAACTGCAAGCCGGTCTCGCCGCCCGTAATCGGGGTCAGCACCGAATAGGCCAGCGCGTATGACATTTGGGCAAAGGCCAGCGTGAGGATGGCAAAGTAGATGCCTGACCGCCGCAGCGAAATAAAGCCGACAATGAGGGCAAAAAGGCCGGCAACGATCACCGACATAACAATGCCGGGAATGATGTTGGCTGTCAGCAGCTTCATCATCCATATCGCGGCATAACTGCCGACGCCAAGGAAGGCCGCGTGGCCAAAGCTGAGATAGCCGGTCAGGCCAAACAGGATGTTGAAACCGATGGCGAATATCCCAAAGATCACAAAGCGCTGCATCAGGTCGGGATACCCAGCATTAAACTGCGCCATACCGGAATTCACCGGGAAGGGGTTCAGGAGGAAAGGGGCCAGCAGCGAGAGCGCTGTAACCAGCACCAGCAACATGGTGTCTTTGCGTGTCAGTCCTAGCATTGGCTTATTCCTCCATCACGCCTTTGCGGCCCATCAGGCCGCGCGGGCGGGTCAGCAAAATGATAATAGCCACCAGGTAGATGACGATCTGATTGATGCCCGGCAGCGCCTCAAGCACGGCGGACATGGAGGCGAAACTTTCGAGTATGCCCAAGAGGAACCCGGCCAGCACAGCGCCCGGCAGGCTGCCCATGCCGCCCACGACGACCACGACAAAGCTGAGGACCAGAAAGTCCATGCCCATGTGGTAGTTCGGGCTGTTGATGGGGGTGTACATCACCCCGGCAAGGCCCGCGACGGCGGCGGCGATGCCGAACATAATCGTAAACCGCTTGTCGATGTTGATGCCCAGCAGGCCCACAGTCTCGCGGTCTGCCATCCCTGCGCGCACGACCATCCCGAAGGTGGTATAGCGCAGGAAGGCAAAGACCCCGCCGATAATGACCAACGAAAATGCGAAATAGACGAGGCGCCAATAGGGATAGATGATCGAATTGGCCTGCATCCCAAGGAACGCGCCAAAATCGAAGGACCCGCGAAAGGCGGACGGCGCGGGCGTCGGGATCGGGTTTGCGCCGTAGAAATACTTGATCACTTCCTGAAGCACGATCGCGAGGCCGAAGGTCACCAGGATCTGGTCGGCATGGGGGCGCTTGTAGAAATGCTTGATCAGGCCCCGCTCCATGATGACGCCAATGGCGATCATAACGGGAATGGCAAAGAGAATGGATAGCGGCACGGCCCAGTCGATAATGGTGCGTCCGGCGTTTTCCCCCACAAAACTGTAAATGTAGGGCACGTCGACCGTCATCGGATTACCAAGGAAGTCGGTGCGCGTCGGGTCCACCACCTCGTGACTGAACGTCAGGATGCGGCTGAGCGTGACGGCACAAAACGCGCCGATCATGAACAGAGCGCCGTGGGCAAAGTTGACCACCCCCAGCGTGCCGAAGATCAATGTCAGTCCAAGGGCGATCAGCGCATAGGCCGATCCCTTGTCCAGACCATTGAGGATTTGCAGGATTATCGCATCCATTGTTTGCCTCGCATGTCAGAGTTCAGTCCGGCGTATGATCGCCGGAATGGCCCCCCTCGGGGGCCGCGCGCATTGGGTGGGCCGCCCCCGATAGGGACGGCCCGGCTATGCGCTTATGCGCCGGCGTTGCATTCGCCCAGTGTCGCCTCAGGGCCGCCAAACTCGGGCGCATCTGGGGCGTAGGTCACTTGCTCGGCGGGCGTGACTTCGACGATCTCGACCAGGTCGAACTCGTTCTCGGGGTTCTCTTTCCCGCGCACGACGACCACGTCCTTGAAGCACTGGTGATCTTCGCCGCGATAGAGGGTCGGGCCGCTACCCATACCATCGAACTCGAAGCCTTGGAGGGCCTCGACAACAGCGCAGGGATTAAAGCTGCCTGCACGCTCGACCGCATCCGCGTAAAGCAGGGTCTGCACGTAGCAGGTATGCGCCGCCTGGCTGGGCGGGAAGCCGAACTTTTCGCCAAAGGATTTCACGAACGCGTCTGTGCCGACATAGCGGTCGCCTTTTTCCTTTTCCAGCTTCCAGTCCCAGTTCTGCGAGCCAAAGATGCCGGCGATGCTCTTGCCGGCGCCGCGTGCCATCAGCTCGGAGTAAAGCGGAACGATGATCTCGAACTTCTTGCCGTTGACCATCTTGTCGCGCAGGCCGAACTGGACGGCGTTGGTCAGCGAGTTGACCATGTTTCCGCCGTAGTGGTTCAGAACCAGCACATCCGCGTCTGACTGCAGGACAGGCGTGATATAGGCGCTAAAGTCGGTCTGGGTCAGCGGGGTTTTCACCGCATTGACAGTTTCCCAGCCCATGGCTTCGGTCGAGTTGCGGATCGCTTCCTCGGTGGTGTAGCCCCAGTTGTAGTCAGCTGTCAGGTGATAGGCCTTGCGGTCGGTGCCGTAGGCATTTGCCAGAACGGGCGCGAGCGCCGCGCCGGACATCCAGCTGTTAAAGAAGTGACGGAAACCGTTGGCCTTGCGGTCCTTGCCGGTCGTGTCGTTGGAGTGGGTGAGGCCCGCCATAAAGATGACGCCCGCCTCTTGGCACAGCGCCTGCACAGCCACAGCCACGCCCGAGCTTGAGCCGCCCGTGATGACGACAGCGCCGTCCTTTTCGATCATCGACTTGGCCGATGCGCGGGCTGCGTCCGATTTCGTCTGGGTATCGCCCGAAACGTAGTCGACCTTCTTGCCCATGATGCCGTTACCTTGCAGCGCCTTGGAGCTGAAAGTCTGCATCATGCCGCCGTCGCCGCCGCCATTCAGGTGCTCGACCGCCAGTTCGTATGCGCGCAACTCGTCGGCGCCCTCATCGGCGTACGGCCCCGACTGCGGCACGTTAAAGCCCAGCGTGACGTTGCTGGCATCAGACGGGTCGTTCGTAAACGCCGAAACGCTGGATGCAGTGAAAATCGTCGGAATCGCCAGACCAGCGCCTGCGATCGCGCTTGTTTTCATCAGGCCGCGACGTGTGAAATTCGATGTGGACATGAATACCCTCCCTTAAAGACTAATCACGGCAAGCGCCTCCTCCGCGGTTTGCCGGATCGCACAGTGTGCAAACACAACATGGCACGGCGCAAGAAAACTTCTCAACAACTACCCCGCGCCGCACAATTATTTTGTAAATAAGTGCACAAAACTTTGTCGCTTTGTGTAAATATCTGTAAATTATTTGGGGAATCGGATTGAAACAAAACGATAATGGCGATCAGATCGGCGCGGGACAGGGGGCCGTCATGGGGACATTGACCGGCACCCGCATCCGCGAGAGGCGTCTGACGCGCGGATTAGCGCAAGGTGCGCTTGCACGGCAGGCGGGCATTTCGCCCTCATACCTCAACCTGATCGAGCATAACCGCCGCAGAATCGGTGGCACGATCCTCTTGCGTATTGCTGCCGCGCTCGAGGTGGATGCGCAAGCGCTCGCCAATGGCGGGGAGGCGGTGCTGATGGCAGGCTTGCGCGAGGCGGCGGGTGATATGGCGGATTTGGCAGGCGCGCAGGAGGCGGCGCGCGCTGAACCCGCCCGCCCCGAGCTTGACCGTATGGAGGAATTCGCCGGCCGCTTTCCGGGCTGGGCGCAGCTGCTGGTCGCGACACTGCGCCGGGGACAGGAACACGCGGGCCGGGCCGACGCGCTGACGGATCGGCTGGCGCATGACCCGCATCTGGCCGCGTCCCTGCATGAAGTGCTGTCGGTTGTGACTGCGATCCGTTCGACTGCGTCGATCCTGACTGACACCGCCGCGCTGGAGCCAGAATGGCAGGCACGCTTTCACCGCAATCTGGGCGAAGACAGCCAGCGTCTGGCTGGCAGCGCCGAGCGTTTGGTACGCTACTTAGACGACGGGCCGGGCGCGGATGCAGGGATGTTGTCGCCGCAGGACGAGCTGGACAGATTTCTTGAGGGAGCCGGGCATCATTTCAGCCAGCTTGAGGCTGGCGGTGACGGTGACATAGACGCCGCGCTGCAGGCAGGCGGCCTGCGCGCAGGGACGGGTGCGCACGATCTGGCCCGCGCGGCGCTGGAGGCGTATCGCAGTGATGCTGCCGCGCTGCCGCAGACGCGTCTGCTGGACATGGTGGAGGCGCTGGGAGTTGCCCCGGTCGCGTTGGCGCAGCATTTGGGTGCGCCGGTTGCACGCGTCTGCCGCCGGTTGGCCGCGATGCCGGAGGATGCAGTTGGCCCGGTTGGCCTGATCTCGGTCGATGCGTCGGGGGCGATCCTGACGCTCAAACCCGTCGGCGGCTTTGTTGCCACGCGCCTCGCGGGGGCCTGCCCGCTTTGGCCGCTGTTTCGCGCGATGGCGCAGCCCGGCATGGCGCTGGGCACCTATCTGGTGCAGCCGGGCAGGGGCGCGCGTCCGGTGCGCGCGCTGGCCTGCACCGAGGAGGTTGGCGCGCCTCAGCTGAACATGCCCCCCCTGCTGCGCGCCACTATGCTGCTTATGCCTGCGGACCCAAATGTGGAGGCAGAGGACGCGATGCAGGTTGGCACATCATGCCGGATCTGCCCGCGCACTGCCTGCGCTGCCCGGCGCGAGCCGTCGATCCTGCCGCAGATGGGCGCGGCTTAGACTAAACCCGGTTTTGACATGCGCCGGCCCTTGGCCCAATAGTGGCGCCATACGGGCTTGCACTTTGGGAGGGGCGCACGGCATGGCGGGGCAGGTTTTGATCATAGAGGACGAGCCGAACATCATCGAGGCGATCAGTTTTATTCTGTCGCGCGATGGCTGGCACGTGCGCACCCATTCGGGCGGCGAGGGCGCGATGAACGCGGTGCGCGAACGTCGCGCTGATTTGATCATCCTCGACGTGATGCTGCCGCACCGCTCTGGCTTTGAGTTGCTTGCGGATATTCGCGGCGATGCGGATCTGGGAGCCACGCCCGTTCTGATGCTGACCGCGCGCGGCCAGCGCAAGGATCGCGAGATGGCCGAGCGTGCGGGCGCGAGCCGTTTCATGACCAAACCCTTCTCCAACGCAGAGATGCTGGAGGCAGTGCGCGCGTTGGCTGGCCCTGCATGAGTGCGCCTGAACCCGCCAAAAAACCCAATGCGGCGCCGCCGGTCACGCGCCCCGTCTTTCTTGCACGCGCCACGTACCGCCAACGCCGCATGAGGGACGCCGCCGCGCTTCTGCCCATTTTGGGCGCGCTTCTTTTTGCGCTGCCGCTGCTGTGGCTGGGACAGAATGGCGGCGAGGCGCGTACCTCGCATGTGATGATCTACGTCTTTGCCGTCTGGGCCGGACTAGTGATGCTTTCGGCGGTTATCACGCGTATTTTGGGGATTGGCGCTGCGCCCCAATCGGCAAGCGATGACGCGGGCGCCGCAGACACGCGGCGCGGCTGATGGCCACGCCCGGCATCCTCGCCGCGGTTTGTGTGATCTATGTGATCTTTCTCTTTGCCGTCGCCTTTGCCGCTGACCGCGCAGCTAGGCGCGGGCGAGGTGCATGGCTGCGCTCGCCTCTGGTCTATACGCTGTCGCTGTCGATTTACTGCACGGCGTGGACATTCTACGGCGCCGTCGGCTTTGCCGCGAGATCGGGGATGGAGTACGTCACCATCTACCTCGGGCCCAGCCTTGTGATGATTGGCTGGTGGTGGACCCTGCGCAAGATGGTGCGGGTGGGCCGTAGCCAGCGCATCACCTCGATCGCCGACATGATCTCGTCCCGGTATGGCAAGTCGAACCTGTTGGCGGTTTGCGTCACCATCCTCGCGGTGTTCGGCACCACGCCCTATATCGCGCTGCAATTGCAATCGGTCACGCTATCCTTTGCCGCCTTTTCGCCGCCAGGGCCAGAAGGGGGCAGGTCTGTTCAATCCATCGCCGTCTATGTGGCGCTGGGCCTAACGGTGTTCACCATCCTCTTTGGCACCCGTAATCTGGACGCGAACGAGCGGCACCACGGCGTTGTCATCGCCATCGCGCTGGAGGCGATCGTGAAGCTGCTGGCCTTGCTCGCCGTCGGTATATTTGTCGTCTGGGGTCTGGAGGGCGGCCTTGCCGCGACGCTGGAGCGTATCGACGCCTCGCCTATCGGCGATTTTGACGTGTCAGGCAGCCGCTGGACCGCGTTGACGCTGCTGTCGGCGGCCGCGTTCCTGTGCCTGCCTCGCATGTTTCAGGTCATGGTGGTCGAAAATGAGGATGAAAGCCATCTGCGCACCGCCGCATGGGCCTTTCCCCTCTATCTGATGTTGATCAGTCTCTTTGTCGTGCCTATCGCCGCCGTCGGGCTGGACCTGATGCCACAGGGATCAAACCCGGACCTCTATGTTCTGAACCTGCCGTTGCTGGCGGGGCAGGACGGGCTGGCGATTCTGTCGTTCCTTGGCGGATTTTCATCTGCGACGTCGATGGTGATCGTTGCGGCCATTGCACTATCAACAATGGTGTCGAACCATATCGTGATGCCGATCTGGCTGCGCGCCACCGGGGGCGCGGCGATGATGTCGGGCGATGTGCGGCAGGTGGCGCTGCTGGCCCGCCGCCTGTCCATCGGCGGCGTCGTCATGCTGGGGTACCTCTATTTTCGCCTTTCGGGTGGTGGCACGGCGCTGGCGGCTATCGGCCTCGTCGCGTTCGCCGGGGTGGCGCAGTTTCTGCCCGCCCTCATGGGCGGATTAGTGTGGCGCGGCGCTACGCGCAACGGCGCGTTGGCGGGGCTTGGCGTTGGTTTCGCACTGTGGGTCTATTGCCTCTTTCTGCCCAGCTTTGGTGCGGGGGTGATCCTGCCGCAGCATGTGTTTGATGCAGGCCCTTTCGGACTGACTTGGCTGCGCCCGCAGGCCCTATTCTGGACGGGCGGCATGGATCCTTTGGTCCATGCGGTGATGTGGTCGATGGGGCTGAACACGGCGGCGTTCTGCGTCGTGTCGATCCTTGGGTTTCCCAGCCCGGTTGAGCGGCTGCAAGGCGCGCAATTCGTCAACGTTTTCGATCATTCACAAAGCCCCGGCAGTTGGACGGGCGGCCTCGGCCAATCCGAAGACCTGCTGATCATGGCGCAGCGCATCATGGGGGCCGCTGAGGCGCAAGAGATGTTCGCCCGCGCCGCCCGCCGCCAAGGCCTGAGCGGTTATCTACCCGAGCCGTCACCAGAATTTCTGGAATGGCTGGAACGGCGCCTGTCCGGCTCTGTCGGAGCCGCCACGGCGCACGCGATGATCAGCCAGATCGTCGGGCGGGCCACCGTGTCGGTTGAGGATCTGCTGGCCGTCGCGGACGAGACGGCGCAGATCATGGAATACTCCAGCCAGCTAGAGGCGAAATCGGAAGAGCAGGCGCGCACTGCGCGGCAATTGCGCGAGGTGAACGAGAAGCTCACCCAGATTTCCGTGCAAAAGGACGGCTTTCTGAGCCAGGTCAGCCACGAACTGCGCACGCCCATGACCTCGATCCGCGCCTTTTCTGAGATTTTGCGCGATGGCGGTTTAGCGCCGGACGAGTTGCAGAAATACGCGACGATCATCCATGGCGAGTCGCTGCGTCTGACGCGGTTGCTGGATGATTTGCTGGATCTTTCGGTCCTGGAATCGGGGCAAGTGTTGTTGAATGCGCAAACCGGAACGCTGGCCGAGGTATTGGACCGCGCCGTCGCGGCCACGATGGGCGGTGTTCCGGGCAGCCTGCGGATCATGCGCGATGCGGGCGGTGAGGCCGTGCAGCTAAGCACCGATATGGACCGCCTCGCGCAGGTGTTTATCAATCTGATCGCCAACGTTCGCAAGTATTGCGATGCCCCCGCGCCGATGCTGGAGGTCCGCGCAGAGATCGGCGAGGCTGGGTTGGTGATCGATTTCGTTGATAACGGCACTGGCATCCCGCTGAAGGATGAAGCGCTGATTTTTGAGAAGTTCTCGCGGCTAGGCCAGACGCGCGCGCCGGGTGCAGGCCTTGGCCTCGCGATTTGCCGCGAGATCATGCACCGACTGGGCGGCACGATCACCTACCTCCCGGGGCAGGGCGGCGCGGCGTTTCGCGTGACGCTGCCGCTTGGAGCAAGCTAGGCGAATAATAGGCCGCAGGACGCATTGGCGAAACCTTTTGGTAACCAAAAGGGCGTTACGGTCGGCGCCATAGGAAACCTGCAAGGGATGGTGGCGCAGCGTATGGCATCTGTCGACGGCACTACGGTTATTCACCGCAAGGCGCGGGCCTCGCGCGAGGAGTATCAGGCGCGCGCAATGTCCCCAGCCAAGGCGTTGCGCCTCGCGCTGTCTCAGTCGTCAGATGCTCTTTTTGATCTGCCGCTGGTCGTTGCCGCGGTCGAACAGGTGGAACTGAGCCAGACAGCGCTAAAGCCGGAATTTGAGGGCGGCGGCCTACTGGTGCTACTTGATGGCCCGAATGGCGCGCGCGGCGCGGTTCGACTTGATGATGCGCTGCTCGCGGCGCTGATTGAGGTGCAGACGACTGGCCGGGTCACCGGACGCGGATCAGGCGGACGCGCTGTGACGCGCACCGACGCCGCAATTGCCGCGCCGCTGATCGACGCCGCACTGAAGGGGGCGGAGGCCAAGCTGGCAGGCGAGGACCACGGCAGCGAAAGCCCCGCCGCGCCCCATTGGGCCACCGGGTATCGCTTTGGCGTCATGATGGAGGACGCGCGCGGCATGTCGCTGGCCCTTCACGCCGCGGATTTTCACGTGTTCCGCCTGATGGTCGAAATCGGCGGCGATGCGTATCCCGGCGCGATAACCTTCCTGCTTCCCGTGCCCGAAGTGCCACCAGCGCCCGCGCCAGACGCAGACGGCGGCGCATTGCAACGCACGCTAGAGCAAAGCGCTATGGATGCGCCCGTCAGCCTTGAGGCGGTACTGGGCCGGATTAGCCTTCCGCTGGATAAAGTGAGTGCATTCCGACCGGGCGCATTGCTGCCGTTTAACATGGACCGGCCTATGCAGATCCGGCTGGAGGTTAGCCAGAAACATGTCGTTGCGCTGGCGCGTTTGGGCCAGCTAAACGGTAACCGCGCCGTCCGCCTCACGCCCGACGGCGCGGGTGACGTCCGCCCGGCGCCACAGCGCGCACCAGCAGACGTCGGTATGGTTCCTGTGCAAGAAGCGGCCGAGACGCCGATGATGGATATGGCTCACGTGACCGGCACCGCTCAGATGCAGGATCCGGGCGTTGTGAGTGAAAAGCCAATGCCAGTTCCTGAACCACAACAAACATAGGCTGGTCCTGTTTGCTCAGGGCGCGGAAGGCGGGCTAGTGTGTGCCGCACAGGCCGAAACCACCAGCCTAGGCGTTGCGACCTTCGCCTGCGAAAACAAGAGGTAGGGCGGCAAGATTACTGCAGCAAGATACCGATGACGACCATCATCAGCCCGATCACCGATAAAAATAGCGCGCCTGTATTGACCGGAAGCACCTTTTGCAAAACTTTGCGCATCGCGTCCTCGCCTAGCTTGGCGCGACGTGCCCCCCAGACGCGCAGGATGCACCAGATAAGGCCGAAAAGCCCGATCAGCGAAACGGCCGCACCGGCCCAGACGAGAATTTCCATATCAATCCCTCCCGGCGCTTTGCCGATATGGTCCGTCTAATCCACGCCGCTCCCAAGCTCAAGCAGCTGGGGCTTGCGGGGCGTCATGGCGCGCTGTAGTCACGGACATCTTTGAGGATGCGGAGAAGTTACATGGACGATCAAACCCCCGATCAGGCCCCCGGTCAAAGCACCGACGCCACTTATCGCGTGACCGCTGACGAGCTGCGCCAGTTCATTGAGCGTATCGAGCGGCTGGATGCGGAAAAGAAAGACCTCGCCGAGCAGCAAAAAGAGGTCATGGCCGAGGCCAAGGCACGCGGCTACGACACCAAGGTCATGCGCAAGGTTATTGCGCTGCGCAAGCGTGACAAGGACGACATCGCCGAAGAAGAAGCGGTGCTTGAAATGTACAAAGAAGCTTTGGGCATGGCCTAAGGCCTCAGGCGGTGCGGACCGGTGTTCCTAAAACTGGGCGCCGCCACGCGCCGCGCAATAAGATGGATCAAAACACGTGAGCCGCAAACCGACATTTCTGCGCGGGATCGCCAGAGCTGACCACATCCGCGCGTGCCTGCTGTGGGGATGCCTGCCTGCCCTTATCTTCTATGCTGGAGCGCTGAGCCTCATGAAGCTCGCCGGTTTCACTACGACCGAAGTTTTGCGCGATGTGATGCAGCAAACCGACCAGTCCAGTCTGCTGGGTTTTTTATCCAGCATTGGCACATGGCTGTGGGTTGCGGCGGCGACGCTATGCTTCTTTCGCTATGCGCTTCAGCCACGCGGCGGTGATGACCGCTACAGACGATTACTTGTATTGATGGGCGCGTTTTCGCTCTTCTTGGGGATCGACGATTTCTTCTTGATTCACGACAACTATTTGGCCGAGGGCATCCTTTTGCCGCTATACGCGATTTTCGCCATCACTCTTTTGGTGCGCTACCGCCGCATCATTGGGCAGATTGACGGGACGGCGTTCATGATCGCAGGAGGATTGCTGGCGATGTCCATCGTGGTGGACGCTGTGCAGGAGAGTCTGCCAATGCCTTACGAGTATACGCAGATCGCCGAGGAGGGGTTCAAGTTCGTCGGCGCGGCCGCATGGGTTTATCTTTGCTTTCGCCTTGCGGCGTATCGGCTGAGGCCGGGCGTGACAGACGCCCTTTAATGTCGCAAGAGGACAATAAAGCCCATCCCTGAAAATTAGATCAGGGACTTGGAATAGAAATAGGCCGCGCAGAGTGATCTGCGCGGCCTATTCATGTGGCTGGTAGCGGATGGCAGACGCTTACGCGTCGTCGTCCTCGCTATCATTGTTTGCTGCGTCGCCGACTGATTGCGCCAGATCGTCATCATCTGATGCGGCCGAGCCGATGTCGTCGAACAGCTCAGCGATCTCGAAGTCGGCTGCCGCTTCTTCTTCGGCTGCCATCTCCTGGATCGACTTGCCAGATGCCTGCAATTCGGCCTCGTCAGCCGAGCGAGCGACGTTCAGTGTGATGGTGGCATCAACCTCTGGGTGCAGCGAAACGTTAACGTCGTGCAGACCCAAGTACTTGATCGGGCTGATCAGGCTGACTTGTTTGCGATCAACCTGGAAACCGTTTTCGGTAGATGCGTCGGCCGCGTCACGCGTGGTGACCGAGCCGTAAAGTGCGCCCGAATCGGCGGCCTGGCGAATCACGACGAACTGCTGACCGTTCAGCTTGTCCGCCATCGCCTCTGCCTCTTTGCGAGTCTCAAGGTTTTGCGCCTCAAGATGCGCCTTGCGCGTCTCGAAATCGGCAATGTTTTTCTGCGAAGCCGACAGCGCTTTGCGCTGGGGCAGCAGATAGTTGCGTGCGAAACCGGCTTTGACGTCGACGACGTCGCCCATCTGGCCCAGCTTGGCCACACGCTCCAGAAGGATAACTTGCATGTCTATTCTCCTTACTTGACGGCGTAGGGCAGCAGGGCGAGGAAGCGGGCGCGCTTGATGGCACGGGCCAGTTCGCGTTGCTTCTTGGCCGATACGGCGGTGATACGGCTGGGCACGATTTTGCCGCGTTCGCTGATGTAGCGTTGCAGCAGGCGCGTGTCCTTGTAGTCGATCGCAGGTGCGTTATCGCCCGAGAAGGGGCAGACCTTGCGGCGACGGAAAAATGGTTTTGTAGCCATGGTTTATGTCCTTTTCTTCAGGCGTTGATCAACGGCGCTCGCGGCGCTCTGTACGCTCGTCGCGCTTTTGCATCTGGACCGACGGCAGCTCTTTGTGCTCGTCGACTTTGATGGTCAGCGTGCGCATGACATCATCGTGCAGACGCATCAGGCGCTCCATTTCCTGCACGGCTTCGGACGGGGCGTCCGAACGCAGGAAGGCATAGTGGCCCTTGCGGTTCTTGTTGATCTTGTAGGCCATCGTCTTGACGCCCCAATACTCGTGATCCACGAGTTTGCCGCCGTTATCGGTCAGCACGGCGCCGAAATGTTCGATGAGGCCCTCGGCCTGCGCGCTGGACAAATCCTGACGCGCGATAAGGACATGCTCGTAAAGGGGCATGTGTTAATCCACTTCTGTCTTGGGCGCATTTCATAGGTGGGGCGATGTCGGCTCGCGGCCCCACCACGAGAGACTGCGCGGTTCATATTGTATGCGAGACGAAGGTGCCTCGTACTACCATCGCCGCGCGCGCGCAAGGGCCAGACCCGTGCCGGTCGCTGGCGCTTGACCGCCACTCTTCAGTACCTCATTTAGACGCGAAGATATCGCACCCCCGCCGCATTCATGCCGCGTTTCCCTGCGAATCGTTAACCAAGAGATAACGCAAGGGACCAGACAGATGACATCACTTCCTGACACATTTATGCCTGATGGCCCGCTGCGCCACGAACGGCTAATTCCGCAGCATTATATCGAGGTCGCAGCCCCTGGCCGAGTGCGCCGCAATGCGATCCGCGTTGCTGGTATCTCCGCGCTGATTGCGGCTGCGGGCCTTTGGTTGATCCCGGTGGTTCCGGGTGACGGGGCGATGCAGCTGACCAAGCTGGCGCTGTCGATAGCATTGGCCGCCGGGGGCGCGTTTCTGCTGCCCACGCGGGCGTCGGATGCTGGTCCCGAAGTGCAGATTGACACCGTGGCGCGCTGCCTGACAATCGTCGAGAAAGACGCGCACGGGCACACTTTGTCTGAGACTGCCTATTCGGTCGATACCTTGGGCGAGTTGGTGCTGCGCGATGGCCTGCTGACAGCGCGCGATGGGTCGGGCCAGCCGCTGATCGTACTTCCTGTCAGCGACCCCTCCGTTGAGGCCGCACTGCGTTCGATGCTGGGGCGCGGCGCACGCTAGCTGCGCGCGCCGATCGTCGCGTCTCTCGGCTTGGGTGCGCGCGAAGCCGCCACCCTGTATGTTTCCACACGAGGTGTTGAGTTGTGCGCAATTGCCTTGTCGTCTGATTGCGGTAGGTTGTTACGCAGTAACCGCAACAATCAGGAGACGATGTATGAGAACCGCACTTATCGCAGCCGCAGTAACCATGGCCGCAACAGGCGCTGTAGCCGCCCCCGAGGCGTACACGCTGGATTCAAGCCATAGCCAAGTGATGTTCACTTACGAGCATCTGGGATATTCCACGACCCACAACATGTTGGCTGGCTGGGAAGGCGAGATCATGTTCGACGCCGACGATCCCGCCGCATCATCGGTGGACGTGTCGATCCCGCTGGCATCATTCTACACCGGCTGGGAAAAGCGGTTTGAGCATCTGATGGGCCCTGATTTTTTCGACGCCAAGGATGGCGATATGATTAATTTCAAGTCGACCGCCATTGAGGTGACGGGCGACGACGAGGCAATCATCACCGGCGATCTGACCATGAACGGCATCACTAAATCGGTACAGTTGGAGGCAGAACTGAATCAGCACGGCCAACACCCGATGGCTGGCAAGGATTGGCTGGGCTTTGATGCCGAGACAACCATCAAACGCTCCGATTTCGGCGTTGGCGCCTTTGCGCCTAACATCAGCGATGAGCTGGATGTCGAGATCTCGATCGAGGCTGGCAAGGCTGAGTAACTCCGCACCTGATAGCAGAGCTATTGAGCCCGCGTCCTTTGAAAGGGGCGCGGGCATTTTCTTAGGCTACTCGCCAGCCGCGCGGGTGGCTGTGAGGCTCCAATCGATCTGCACATCGAAGGCAAGCGATCCTTCGTCCTGTGTGCTGGTCCCGATGCCGTAATCCAGCCGATTGACCGTTAGCTGCCCTGCCGCATTGGCGGTGTCGCCGTTGATGCTCAGCTCCACTGGTATTTGCACAGGAACTGTCTGGTCACGGATACCAAGAGTTCCGTCAGCAATCAGGCCCGCGCCGGATGTTACCAGATTCGCCTGAAAAGTCGCTGTCGGCCACTGCTCGGCGGCAAAATAGTCTGCGCCCATCGCCTGCGCGGTGACCGTTCCTAGCGTCAGCGACGGGATCGAGACTGTGACTGTGACCGCACCATTAACGCCGCTTGCGTCCGGCGTCTCGTCATAGGTGATGTCTGCTGTCCAGTCGTCAAAGCTGCCGGTGACCTCTGATCCGTTTTGAATGATAGTGATGTTCAGCGCGCCGTCCTCGACGCGCCAGCCGCTGACAACCTCGGCCAATGCCTCGGTGTCTGCACGCGCCTCCGGGGTCAGCCAGCCGGCCCATGCCCCCAAACCCAGCGCCGCGCCCCAAATCGCCAGCGCCGCTACGACCGGTAGCGCATGACCCGGCTGCTGTGCCGTCGGCAGGGCGGTCTGCTTGCCGGGCAGCATGCGGCGCAGGGTCGCGTCGCGGTCGATCAAATGATGTTTCGCCGCCCCCGCGACGTGCAGGGTGATTGCGACCAGCAGCACCCATTGCAGGATGACATGCAGCGCGCCTGCGATCTCGGCCACGCCCGGATCCTTGGGTACAAAGGGCAGACCCTGACCCAGAGGCCACCAGATCGGAGCGTATCCGGTCGTCGCTGCGTGATCCACCCAGCCACTGAGCGGGACCAGAACCAGCGAGCCGTAAAGCAGCCAATGCACTGTCTCGGCCAGCCGCGATTCCAGCCATTTATCGCCGTTCAGCAAGCCCGGCTTGGGCTGCGAGATGGCCCAGGCGATGCGCAGGATTGCCAGCGCAAAGATCGTGACTCCCATCGTCTTGTGTATAGAAAACAGTACCTTGGCAAGTGTGATGGTCGCGTCGGTGGTGGCGATGTCAGGCGCCTCGATCCATTCCGCCAATGTGGTGGCGATCCAGCCCAGCACAAACATCGAAGCAATCATCAACGCGATGGTCCAGTGAAACGTCTTGGTGACCGTGCCATAGCTGGTGCGGGTATTGCCGAGATGCATGAACGTGTCCTTCTTATGGTTGTATGGCGCCAATAACGCCTCTCCGAAGAGTAACGCATCGCGCCCCGCCGGCAATCCCATGCCTGCGCACATGCGCCCTGCGCCATTGCCTCGCGCCTCGCTGCGCGTTATCCGTCTCGCATCAAGACGAGGGAGAGCGGGCATGAGCCGAGCATTTATTTTTCCGGGGCAGGGTGCACAGACCATCGGCATGGGCAAAGCCTTGGCCGAGGCATACCCAGCCGCGCGCGCGGTCTTCGACGAAGTCGACGATGCGCTGGGAGAGGCGCTGTCGGCGCTGATCTGGGAGGGGCAGCAAGACACGCTGACCCTGACGCAAAACGCGCAGCCAGCGCTGATGGCCACATCGCTGGCCGCCCTGCGCGCGCTGGAGGCCGAAGGGGTCACGCTGGACGCCGCCGCCTTTGTCGCGGGTCACTCGCTGGGCGAGTACTCGGCGCTGGCCGCAGCAGGCGCACTCAGCATCGCCGACACCGCGCGACTGTTGCGCATCCGGGGCCGCGCGATGCAGCAGGCCGTGCCTGTGGGCGTGGGCGCGATGGCCGCGATACTCGGCCTCGACTTTGAGGCGGTGACAGCCGTGGCTAATGACGCCGCAGAGGGCGAGGTTTGCCAGGCCGCCAACGACAATGATCCCGGCCAAGTGGTCGTATCTGGGCATCTGGCGGCGGTCGAGCGTGCCGTCGTTCTGGCCAAGGAGCGGGGCGCCAAGCGCGCCATGCTGTTGCCGGTCAGCGCACCGTTTCACTGTGCCCTGATGCAACCCGCCGCCGAGGTGATGCGCGCCGCGCTGGACGAGGTCCCGATGGAGGCGCCCTCCGTGCCGCTGATTGCCAACGTGCGCGCAGAGGCGGTAAGCGATCCGGATACTATCCGCGCGCTGCTGGTCGAACAGGTCACCGGATCGGTGCGCTGGCGCGAAAGTGTTGGCTACATGGCGCAGCACGGCGTGACCGAGACGTGGGAAATCGGCGCAGGCAAAGCGCTGTCAGGTATGGTTCGCCGGATTGAGCGGGATATCGCGGTGCGCAATATCGGCGCACCTGAGGATGTCGTGGCGGCCGCCGCCGCGCTGCAAGGCTGACGCCAGACAAATGACAGGAAAAGGGATTTCGACATGTTCGATCTGACGGGAAAGAAGGCGCTGGTCACTGGCGCATCAGGCGGCATCGGCGGCGCGATTGCGCGCGCGCTGCATGGCGCTGGCGCGACCGTGGGCCTGAGCGGCACGCGGACAGAGCCGCTGGAGGCTTTGGCCAAAGAACTGGGCGAGCGGGCGCACGTCCTGCCTTGCAACCTCAGCGACAAAGACGCCGTTGAGGCACTGCCGAAGCAAGCAATAGAAGCGATGGGCGGCCTGGACATCCTCGTCAATAACGCAGGAATCACGCGCGATCAGTTGTTCATGCGTATGTCGGATGAGGATTGGCAGGACGTTCTGGACGTCAACCTGACCAGCACCATGCGCCTCTGCCGCGCCGTGATGCGCCCGATGATGAAGGCGCGCTGGGGGCGGATCGTCAACATCAGTTCGATCGTCGGGTCCACCGGAAATCCCGGCCAAGCCAATTATGCCGCGTCCAAGGCCGGAGTTATCGGCCTGACAAAATCTATTGCCTACGAGGTCGCCAGCCGGGGTATAACGGCTAACGCGGTCGCGCCCGGGTTTATCGCTACGCCCATGACAGACGGGCTGACTGACGACCAAAAGGCCAAGATCAACGGCCAGATCCCCGCCGCCCGCATGGGCGAGGCGGATGAGGTCGCGGCGGCGGTCCTCTACTTGGCCAGCACCGAGGCAGGCTATGTTACCGGTGCGACGCTGCATGTGAATGGCGGCATGGCGATGCTGTAGGGCTGCCGGCGCATTTCGCCGCGCAAGAGGCGCGATTTGCCCTTGCGGCTCAGCGATTTGCCGCTCAGGCTGTGGGCAGGTAAATCATTTGCCAATGCGCCGCCATATGCTATAGGCGGCGCAGATTTGCTGGCGGCCGCGCGTTGCGGCCCGGCACGATTGCCCCTAGCTGGGCATTTAGTTAACGCCCTTCGGGGCACCAATCAGGCCGCTACCCGCCACACGTGCGGGGGCACAATCGGGCACAGGCGCCCAACGAAGAATAGGGATTATGTCATGAGCGATATCGCAGACCGCGTTAAGAAGATCGTCGTAGAGCATCTGGGCGTCGAAGAGGACAAGGTTGTCGAGAACGCCTCGTTCATTGACGATCTGGGCGCCGACAGCCTCGACACGGTCGAGCTGGTCATGGCGTTCGAAGAAGAGTTCGGCATCGAGATTCCAGACGACGCCGCCGAGAACATCCAGACCTTCGGCGATGCGGTTAAGTTCATCAAAGAAGCGTCCTAAGCCACGCGCAGCTGCGGCTGCACTGGTCTTGGTCCAAGCCCTCGCCCTAGCGGCGGGGGCTTTTTCGTATGCGGGCGCGGCCCCCCCCCCACGCCGCGAACGGCGCAGCAATTGCCGATTTGTAATCCCCTTACAGGTCCATTCTGTGCAAGAATGGCCGCGTCTCCCTATGACGGGGGTGCGCAATAACGGGGAATCTTTGCTATGATTATCTATCCCACTCTCGAAATTCTGGACGGCAAATGCGTCTCGCTGACGCGCGGGCGGCTGGACGAGCCTGTGCTGTGGCACGTCGATCCGGTCGAGACAGCACGCAGCTTTGCGGATGCGGGCGCAGAGTGGATGCACGTCACAGATATCAACGGGCTGCGCGGCGATGGCGATAATAACGAACTGGTCGAACAGATCATCCGCGCCGCACGTGTTCCGGTGCAACTGGGCGGCGGCTTTCGCACCGAAGCTCAGGTGGCGGGCTGGATCGACCGGGGCGCTGGCCGTATCGTGGTCGGCACTATGGCCGCACGAAATCCCGATCTGCTGCGCGAATTGGCCAAGTTTCATCCAGACCAGATTGTCCTGGCAGTGGATATCTATGAGGGCGCGGTGGTGACCGACGGCTGGCGCGAGCGCTCCAGCTTTGCGCCGGATACCTTCATCGCGGCGTTTGATACCGACCCGCTGGCCGGGATTATCGTGACCGATGTGGACGCGCATATCGACCAGCGTGATGCCAGCCTCAGCGTCATAACTGCACTTGCCGCCGCTACGCGGCACCCCGTCATTGCGCATGGCACGGTCGCCAGCCTCGACGATGTGGCACGTCTGAAGTACGTGCCAAACATTGCCGGCACGCTGATTGGCCGCGCACTGTTGGCGCATGACGTTGATCTGGGCGAGGCGATTGCATTGGCTAGTACCCCGAATGAGCCTATCGCCGACTTCCAATAAGGCTGGCGTAGCGCTGCCGTATCCGCCAGCGTACACTTGCCCCCCGGCCCCAAGCCGGGGTATGAGCAGCGCCAATGAACTAGTGGAAGAGGGGCAGCAATATGCGCCGTGTCGTCGTAACAGGCCTAGGACTGGTCACACCGCTCGCCTCAGGCGTCGAAGAAAGCTGGAGCCGTCTTTTAGACGGACAATCGGGCGCGGGCCTGATCACGCGCTTCGATCCGTCGCAAGTGCTGACTAAATATGCCTGCGAGGTTCCACTTGGCGATGGCACGGACGGCACGTTCAACGCTGACCACTTTATGGAGCCCAAAGAGCGCCGCAAGGTCGATGATTTCATCCTTTACGGTGTGGCAGCGGCCCAGCAGGCGGTCGAGGATAGCGGCTGGATGCCTCAGGACGAGGAGGCGCGCCAGCGCACCGGCGTCATGATCGGGTCTGGCATCGGCGGTCTACGCTCAATCGAAGAGACAACGCTGGTCATACGCGACAAGGGGGCGCGGCGCGTGTCTCCTTTCTTTATTCCGGGTGCACTGATCAATCTCATCAGTGGCCAAGTGGGCATCCGCTATGGCTTTAAGGGGCCGAATCATTCGGTCGTTACCGCGTGTTCGTCTGGCGCGCATGCCATCGGCGACGCGGCGCGCCTGATCATCTTTGGTGATGCCGACGTGATGATCGCGGGCGGCGCCGAGGCCGCAATTTGCGAGATCGGCATCGCGGGCTTTAACGCGTGCAAGGCGCTCAGCACCAGGCGCGCGGATGACCCCAAGGCTGCCAGCCGGCCCTATGACGTTGACCGCGACGGATTTGTCATGGGCGAGGGCGCGGGTATCGTCGTGCTGGAGGAGTACGAACATGCCAAGGCGCGCGGCGCCAAGATATACGCCGAGGTTCTGGGCTACGGTCTGTCGGGCGACGCGCATCACATCACCGCACCCGCCGAGGACGGCGATGGCGGCTTTCGCGCCATGAAAATGGCGCTGGGCCATGCGGGCATCGTGGCATCCGACATTGACTACATCAATGCGCATGGCACTTCGACCATGGCCGACACGATCGAGCTGAAGGCGGTTGAGCGTCTGATGGGCGACGCGGCTAGCAAAGCGACGATGAGTTCGACCAAATCGGCGACCGGGCACCTTTTGGGGGCTGCGGGCGCTATCGAAAGCATCTTCTCGATCCTCGCGATCCGCGATCAGGTGGTGCCGCCGACGATCAATCTGGACAATCCGGCGGTCGAGACGCCTCTGGACCTGGCCCCCCACAAAAAGGTTGAGCGGTCAGTGAAGTTCGCCATGTCTAACAGCTTTGGCTTTGGTGGCACGAATGCCAGCGTTTGCTTTGGCGCGGTGCGCTAATGTGGCGTAACATTACATCCAGCGCGATCAGCTTTCTGGTCGTGGTCGCGTTCCTCTTTGGCGGTGTGATCGTCTGGGGTCAGAACACCTATAAGGCCGAAGGCCCGGCCACCGCGCCGATCTGTCTGCGGGTCGATCGCGGATCATCCATGCGTGCCACATCTGCCCGGCTGGCCGATCAGGGCGCGATCACCAGCCCGATGATTTTTCGCATCGGTGCAGATTACGCAGGCAAGTCCGGCGATCTGAAAGCCGGCAGCTGGCTGATCCCCGAGCACGCGACCATGTCCGAGATTACGCGCATAATCACGCGCGGTGGGGCCAGCACCTGCGGCACCGAAGTCGTGTACCGCATCGGCGTGAACAGCAACGAGATTGAGGTGCGCGAGCTGGATCTGGAATCTAACCGCTATGTCGAAAAGGCCGCCTTTGACCCCGCAAGCGAAGAAGAAGCTCCAGCGATCTTTGCCGAGGTAAGCGCGCAGGCTGACACCCGCTACCGCGTGGCGATCGCCGAGGGTACGACAAGCTGGCAGATCGTTGAGGCGATGAAATCCATCGACGTGCTAGACGGTGATGTGGCCGAGATACCTGCCGAGGGCACACTCGCACCCGACAGCTATGAGGTGGTCAAGGGCGACACCCGCGCCAGCGTGATCGCGCGCATGACCGACGCCCAAGAGGTGCTGGTCGCCGCTGCATGGGCCAGCCGCGTCGATGGCTTGCCGCTGGAGAATGAGCAGGAAATGCTGGTCTTGGCCTCGATCATCGAGAAAGAGACCGGCCTGCCGGATGAGCGCCGCCAAGTGGCGTCCGTATTCGAGAATCGGCTAAAGCGCGGCATGCGCCTTCAGACCGACCCGACCGTGATCTATGGCATCACCGAGGGTAAAGGCGTTCTGGGCCGCGGTCTACGCGCCAGTGAGCTGCGTGCCGCGACAGCCTGGAATACCTATGTGATCGAGGGGCTGCCGCCTACGCCGATTGCCAATCCGGGCCGTGCCAGCATTGAGGCGGCGGTAGACCCGGCGGCAACGGATTTTGTATTCTTCGTCGCCGATGGAAGCGGCGGGCACGCCTTTGCCGAAACGCTGGAACAGCACAACGCCAACGTCGCCAAGTGGCGCCAGATCGAGGCCGAGCGTACCGAGGCTGAGTAACAGCGGGCCGCACTGCGGCGATTGGTTGCTTGACCCTACGCTGCCGCAGGGCCAAGAACAGGCCGCAATCCAATCCCCCCGCGACAGGAGCGTATCATGGCCCGCAACGGTGCAACCGCCGCAGAAATGCGCGACCGCGATCCCTCCAAACGTATCGGCGCGCTTGCTGCGCTGACCCCTTTCCTTGCGCCCTATAAGGCGCTGATGGCCGCCGCCATCGCCGCGCTAATGTTGACGGCGGGCGTGTCGCTGACGCTGCCGCTGGCCGTTCGCCGCGTTATCGATAACTTCGGTGCTGAAAATGGTGCGGTGTTGGACCAGTATTTTATGGCCGCGCTGGTGATTACCGCGCTTTTGGCCATTGGCACCGGCCTGCGCTACGCGCTGGTGACCAAGCTGGGCGAGCGTGTGGTCGCCGACATTCGCCGCGCGGTGTTTGATCGCGTGATCGGGATGAGCCCGGTGTTCTTTGAGAACATCATGACCGGCGAAGTCCTCAGCCGGATCACGACCGATACCACCCTGATCCTCAGCGTCATTAGCTCCTCCGTCTCGATTGCGCTGCGAAATGCGCTGATCTTTGCTGGTGGCCTCGTTTTGATGCTGGCCACCTCGCCCAAGCTGACGGGGTTGGTCCTGCTGATCGTGCCGTTGATCATCGTACCTATCCTGACGCTCGGCCGCAAATTGCGCCGCCTTAGCCGCGAGAACCAGGACTGGATCGCCGAAAGCTCGGGCAAGGCGTCCGAGGCGCTGCTTAGCGTTCAGGCCGTGCAGGCGTTCACACATGAGGCCGCGACGCGCGCCGATTTCGGCGCCGCGACCGAGCGGAGCTATGACGCCGCACGCCAGCGCATCCGTGTGCGGGCATTGATGACAGTGATCGTGATCTTCCTCGTCTTTACCGGGGTCGTCTGCGTTCTCTGGATCGGCGCGCGGGATGTACGTGGCGGCGGGATGAGCGCGGGATCGCTGGTCCAGTTCGTGATCTATTCGGTGATGGTTGCGGGTGCTGTCGGCGCCCTGTCCGAGATCTGGGGCGAGCTTCAGCGCGCTGCTGGCGCGACCGAGCGTTTGGTCGAATTGCTGCGCAGCGATGATCCGGTACAGGACCCGGTGCAGCCGCAAGCGCTGCCCAGCCGTGTGACTGGCGATATCCGGTTCGACAATGTCGATTTCGTCTATCCCGCGCGGCCCGAAGTGCCCGCGCTGCACAGTTTCGATCTGCATATTCAACCCGGAGAGACTATCGCACTGGTGGGCCCGTCGGGCGCGGGCAAGACGACGGTGATCCAGCTGCTGCAACGGTTCTACGATCCGGTGGCGGGCCGCGTACTGTTGGACGGTGTGGCACTGGGCGATATGCGGCGCGATGATTTCCGCAAGGTTATGGCGCTGGTGCCGCAAGATCCGGTGATATTCGCCACATCTGCGCGCGAAAACATCCGCTTTGGACGCTTGGACGCCACTGACGCAGAGGTCGAGCAGGCCGCGCGCACTGCAGCTGCGCATGATTTCATCATGGCCCTGCCAGAGGGGTATGCGAGCCAAGTGGGCGAGCGCGGTGTCATGCTGTCGGGCGGCCAGAAACAGCGCATAGCTATCGCGCGTGCCATCCTTCGCGACGCACCCGTGCTGCTACTGGACGAGGCGACCAGCGCGCTGGACGCTGAAAGTGAGCGAGCGGTGCAGGATGCTGTCGACACCCTGGCCAAGGGGCGCACGACGATCATCGTCGCGCACCGGCTCGCGACGGTTAAGAAGGCGGACCGTATCATAGTAATGGAGGAAGGGCGCATCGTCGCGACCGGCACGCATGATAGTCTGGTGGACGAAGGCGGCCTCTATGCGCGTCTGGCCAAGCTGCAATTCACCGGCGGCGTCTGAGCCGGGGCTTGGCCCCGGAAACATCGAGTATTTTTGCGCGGATGAAAAGTGAGGGCTAGACGGCGAATGCGGCACTGGTATTGTCGCCGCCATGAAAATAGCAACCGCCGCATACCCGCTGGACCCGCTGCCCGACTGGGCAGCCTATAATGCCAAACTGACAGAATGGGTCGCGGACGCCGCGGGGCAGGGGGCCGAGTTGCTGGTTTTCCCCGAATACGGCGCGCTTGAGTTGTCGATGCTTGCCGGGCCTGCCGTAGCGGGCGACCTCGAAGAGTGCCTTCGCGCCACCTCGGACCTGATGGTAGATGCCGATGATTTACACGCAGATCTGGCGGCGCGGTACGGGGTGCATATCCTCGCCGCGTCGGCACCCGTCTTTGACGACGCTATCGGCCCGCGGCCGGTAAATCGCGCGCGGCTTTTCGCACCGGGCGGCGGGCGCGGCGTGCAAGACAAGCAAATTATGACCCGGTTTGAACGTACGCCTTGGGACGTGGCGCCGGGCGGCAAGCTTAAGGTGTTTGACACCGCGCTGGGAAAGATCGCGATCCTCATCTGCTATGACAGCGAATTTCCGCTCTTGGCGCGCGCCGTCTCAGACGCCGAACTGCTGCTGGTCCCGTCCTGCACCGAGGCGCTGGCCGGCTACAGCCGCGTGCGAATCGGCGCCATGGCCCGCGCGCTAGAGGCGCAATGCGTCAGTGTGATGTCCTCCCTCGTGGGCGCGGCGCCATGGTCGCCCGCAGTTGACATGAATGTCGGGATGGGTGGCATATTCGGCCCGCCAGATATTGGATTTCCCTCGACCGGCGTGATTGCCGAAGGCGTGCTGAACCAACCCGGCTGGACCATTGGCGAGGTCGACTTGTCCCGCGTGGCGCATGTGCGCGCCGATGGCGGTGTGCTGAACCACGCCCATTGGTCCGATCAGAGCGGACGCGATGACGCGCCGCCCACGGTGACCTTGCGTTAAAGTGCGGCGTTAATAGCCCTTGAAATAGCCGGGGAATAGGGCCATCTAAGGCGCTGTTCCGCCGCCCGTGCGGAACTTACCGCTTTAGGAGACCACATGGCTAAGGAAGAACTGCTCGAATTTCCCGGTGTCGTTAGGGAACTCCTGCCGAATGCGACGTTCAGGGTCGAGCTGGAAAACGGCCATGAGATCATCGCACACACGGCAGGCAAGATGCGCAAGAACCGCATCCGTGTTCTGGCTGGCGACAAGGTACAGGTCGAGATGACCCCCTACGATCTGACCAAGGGTCGGATCAATTACAGATTTAAATAGCGCAAAACAAAGTTTCGCGCAGTGCGGGCAAGCGTTTTGCCGCAGGCGAAATGCGTCCGCACACCGCCTGCAAACTGGGTGCCACAATGACGCTCTCCTCTGATCTGCACCCAAAGCTCATCCTCGGCTCTGGCAGTCCGCGCCGTCTGGACCTGTTGTCGCAGATTGGCGTGACACCGGACGACATTCGCCCGCCCGACATTGACGAGGCGCCCGGCAAGGCGGAGTTACCGCGCCCCTATTGCATCCGCATGGCTCTGGAAAAGGCGCAGGCTGTGGATGCGGGCGACGATGATATCGTGCTGTCGGCCGATACAACAGTCGCGCTGGGCCGCCGTATCATGGGTAAACCCGATGATGTCGCTGAGGCAGACACATTTCTGCGCGCCATGTCTGGCCGCCGCCACAGCGTGATCACTGCGGTCGCCGTTCGGCGCGGCGCACGCACTTGGCAGCGCGACGTGCTGACCAAGGTACGGATGAAGCGCCTTTCGGACGCCGAGATTGCCGCATACCTCGCCACGGGCGACTGGCAAGGCAAAGCAGGTGGATACGGCATCCAAGGCCCCGCCGGGGCGCTGATACCGTGGATTTCAGGCTCGTTCACCGCTGTCGTCGGTCTGCCCTTGGCAGAGACCGCAGCGCTGCTGCAAGCTGCAGGCTGGAGGGCGCAGGCATGAGCCGCGAAACGATCGTTCTGGACCACCTAAATGGCCTTGAGGCCGCCGCGCGCCTTGTGGCCGGGCGGCTGGAGGATGTACTAATCGACGGCGGCGGCCCCCGCGTCGGTACGATCTACCGCGCCATTGCCGACAGGCCCGTCAAGGGGCAGGGCGGCATGTTCCTGCGCACGCCCGATGGGCCGGCTTTTCTGCGTCAGGTGCGCGGCCTGGCGCCGGGACAGGCACTTCTGGTGCAGATCACCGGACAGGCCGAACCGGGCAAGGCGCTACCCGTTACGCAAAAGCTGCTGTTCAAGTCGCGCTATGCCATTGTCACGCCGGGCGCGCCGGGCCTGAACATCAGCCGCGCGATCCGGGACGATGACCGCCGCGACGTCCTGATGCAGATCGCCAAGAGCGAGATGGACGGGGATGCAGGCCTCATCCTGCGCTCCTCTTGTGCGGATGGCGATGATGCTGCCATCGCCGAGGATATTCGCGCTATGGCCGATCTGGCCGCCGCCGTCATGGCCGATATCGCAGGCGACGCCGAGGCACTGACCGAAGGCGATGGCCCCCACCAGCTGGCGTGGCGCGAGTGGACCGAACCTGCGGATGTTGTGACCGATCCTGGCGGCTTTGAGGCCGAGGGCGTGCTGGACCAGATTGCGCTGCTGGGCGCCGCGCATGTCGCGCTCAGTGGTGGAGCGTCGATGTATGTGGAGCCGACCCGCGCGCTGATAGCTGTCGATGTCAATACCGGAGGCGACACCAGCCCGGCGGCAGGCCACAAGGCTAATCTGGCCGCCGCGCGCGAGCTGCCACGTCAGCTGCGCCTGCGCGGTTTGGGCGGGCAGATCACGCTGGATCTGGCCCCCATGGCAAAGAAGGACCGCCGACAGTTCGAGGATGCGTTGAGGGCCGCCTTCCGCGCCGATCCGGGTGAAACGGCGCTGGTTGGCTGGACGCCGCTGGGCCACTACGAGCTACAACGCAAGCGCGACCGTGCGCCGTTGGAGGTGCCGCAATGAGCTGCCCGATCTGCAACAAGCCCACCGAGGCGGCGCACCGGCCCTTCTGTTCCAAGCGCTGCGCCGACGTCGATCTGGGTCGTTGGCTGGGCGGCGGATACGCCATCCCGTCAACCGATCCCGAAGATATCGAGGCCGCTCTCGACGCCGCCGCCCGAGTTGCCGAGGCAGAGCGCACAAAACCCAATTGATATTTTTGCCGAACCCTCTGGACAGCCTTGCAACCGTCGCCTAGAACGCCCTCACCCGAACGCAGCCGCGTTCCCGGTGCCCGGGTAGCTCAGGGGTAGAGCAGTGGATTGAAAATCCTCGTGTCGGTGGTTCGATTCCGCCCCTGGGCACCACTTTAAATAGTTGAATACATACAGATATTCTGATCTTAGCCGCAGGACTTCAAAGGTGTCGATTTCTTCGGGGACGCACTGGGGACGCAAAAAGTTTCGCCCTCATCTTATTTAGTGAGTTTTGTGGAAATTTTTACGCTTCGCACTTTGCTGTGTCGCCACATCCGACAGACCCAAAGGCTGCAGCTTGGAAGGCAAAGGCTTCGAACGCGTCCCCCAAAGGCAATAAGTTGCGCTCTTTTATGCCCACTTGTGGAGTGGTCTATCCTGACACTAGGCGCATCAAATGACGTCGCCCAGACACTGGATCATATCTCGGTGCCTAAAAGCTTTGAATGGGTTGGTGCGCGTACAAGAAGTCACGAGGTCAGATTGCTTCGACCAGTGCCAAGCACGTCGAATGCCATCCAACGCTATGCCGACCGCCTTAAGTCCACTAGGTGTTTTTCCAAGAGCAGACGGATCAATTCCGGTCTTGATGGAGTGTCTTTCTTCTGACGCCTAAGACCATCGATCTTTTCGAATGGAAAGGCTCAGTTTGCGAGGTCGCCCCGGCTGAGAGCCGAAGTCTCGGAACAGGCTGCTTAGATCACCCTTCTCGCGCACGTGGATCGACGCACCTTCTGCGCCCCGGCGCACTGACCGGCCTGAATGACGAGGCGCGGGCCATCCTGCTTGCCATGATCAACACAGGGCTACGTTCGAGTGAACTTGCCGGGCTGACGCCCAAGGAGATCCGGCTTGATGCCAACATGCCGCATATCGCGCTCGCGCCGCATGGGCGGCAGCTCAAGACGAAGAGCTCGCGGCGGACCATCCCTCTGCTTGGCGTCTCGCTCGAAGCCATGCGTACCCATCCAGACGGCTTCGCACGCTACCGGGAAAGCTCCGCCAGCCTGGGCGCGACAGTGAACGGTAATCCCACCTAAAATTAGTGGTGTTCAAAAGTAGAATTTTCTCGGCAAGGTATCTGAGATTTACGATGAAGAACGGACGATACAGCGACGCGCAGATCATGGCCGTGTTGAAGCAGGCGGAGGGCGGTGTGCCGGTCTCTGAGCTTTGCCGTGAGCATGGCATGAGCAGCGCCAGTTTCTATAAGTGGCGCGCCAAGTTTGGCGGCATGGATGCGTCTTTGATGTCTGAGATGAAGGATATGGCGGAGGAGAACCGCCGTCTGAAGCGCATGTATGCTGAGATGAGCATGCAAAATGATCTGCTGAAGGAAGCCCTTGGAAAAAAGCGTTAAGGCCGTCTCTGCGACGAGAGATGGCCATGAATGCGGTCGTACGACACGGCGTAAGCATCGCGTCGGCGTGCCGGGCGTTCCAGATCAGCGAGACCTGCTACAGATACAGCCCTGTTATGAGCGATGAGAATGAAGAGATCGCCGATTGGCTGGAACGTCTGACAGCAAACAAGCGCAACTGGGGCTTCGGCCTGTGCTTCCTGTATCTGCGCAACGTCCAGGGTTACGGCTGGAACCACAAGCGGGTTTACCGGATCTACTGCGCAATGGAGCTAAACCTGCGTATCAAGCCGAAGAAACGCTTGAAGCGGGACAAGCCGGAGCCCCTGGCGGTGCCTGATAAGCCCAATGAGACATGGTCCATGGATTTCATGGCGGATCAGCTGGCAGACGGGCGCTCGATTAGGACATTAAACGTGCTGGATGACTTTAACCGCGAGGGTCTATGCATCGAAGTGGACTTTTCGCTGCCCGCAGAGAGAGTTGTCAGAAGCTTAAACCAGATCATTGAATGGCGCGGACAACCGCAGACAATTCGCGTCGATAACGTCCTATGCGCGGAATAACTGGCTGATTTGGCATCAGGTCATTGTCGTATCGAGGTGCCTCGACACGTTCAGAAAATGCCTCAGTTTGGCGATTTGGTCAACGACAGTCTCTCCCATAACAAACACAGAGTACGCTTTTGCGGCTCTCACCGTCCTTAAGACGAGATCATCGGGTCGCTAACACAGAAGGCCTAAACATTATCTACGAGGTCAGATGTCTGCCTCCACGGCCCTTACAGAGAAAGGTCCTTCTGTGATCAATCACCCCTCAAAGAAGGGGCGATAGGGCTCGCCATGTTTGATAATCCCGTGGACAGTACGGGCCATCTTGGCGGCGATTGCGGTATACGCCTTTCGGCGCAAATGGGTGTTTTGTCGGTCCTTGGCGATGTAGCGCTCGAACTTATCCCGGAAGCTGTTGGTCCGCTGCAGAATGGCAACCTGACCGGCCATCCACAGGGTGCGGCGCAAGCGGGCATTCCCGTATTTTGACAACTTGGTTTGGCCACGGAATGTGCCGGACTGGATGGTTGCCAAATCCATACCGCAGAACTTCATGAACTGCCGGTGGTGTCCAAAGCGGCGCAAGTCGCCAGCTTCTGCCAGGATGGTCAGGGCGTTGATCGGGCCGATCCCAGGTATTGATGTCAGCAACTGATAGTCAGGCAGATCTTTGAGAAGCGCGACGGCGCGATCTTCGATTTGATTACGTTGCGCAATGAGACTGCGGCCTTCCCCAAGAACCAAGCGGAACATACTGATCGCATCAGAATCTGGGGCAACCGGCAATCCCACTGAAGACCTGGCTGTCTCGTAAATATCTGCAAGCAAACGCTCTTTCGCGACCTTGCGCCCAATGACGCCCCAAGCATCAACGGTGAAAGCGTCTTTGCCCATTGCCGTGATAAAATGTGGTGATGGATAGCGCTCAAGGAATGCAAAGAACCAATCACTGCGCGAGCTGCGGTGAAAGCGGTCAGCTTCGGGGAAGTACAACGGCAGGTAATGTGTCAGCACGCGGTGCCAAAGTTCGGTCTTCGACTTGGAGACGATATCGTGGGTTTTGGACAGCTCCTGAATGTCATTCGTGCCATGCACCAATGGATCATGATAAAACTGCTCGTTCCCGATCTCCATCATATGCAGGATGACCTGGGCGTTCTTGGGGTCATTCTTGTCCCAACTGTTGTTGAGTGCTTCCCGCGTACGCGCCAAAGCAACTGATGACACCAGCTTCACCTCAAAGCCAGCTGTTGCCAGATGATAACCCAAGGCGCGGTGATAATTGCCGGTCGCCTCGAAGGCCACACGCACCGGGCATCCATAATCCCTCAACGTGTCGATGAGGCGGTTGAAGTCGGCAAGCTCGTTCAAAACAGTTAAGCGGCGTCGCCGTTTCTTATCTGGAATAGCGATCAAAACTTCATGCCGGGCCTTGGCGATGTCGATGGCCACCAAAACAGGTGCATCTTGTGCAACAATAATCTCGGTCATAGTCGGTCTCCTTTACAGTGTGGTTTGTGCAAAACCACTGTAGGGACCTGAGAACCGGCTATGACCACCTGCTGCGCTATTTGAGGGCTGCGCAGGTGGCCATAGCCTCTCAATCAGCGTCATTCCGAATGTGTTATGGCCCAGAATATATCAGTGGTAAGCTGATGGAATGGGCCGAGAAACGCAATGTTCGGCTGGAATATATCCAGCCGGGCAAGCCACAACAGAACGCTTACATCGAACGCTACAATCGTACCGTTCGCGGTGAATGGCTGGGGCAATACGTCTTTGAAACCATCGAGGAGGCACAGGACCAAGCAACTGAATGGCTCTGGACTTACAACAACGAGCGACCCAACATGGGAATCGGCGGCATGACACCTGCCATGAAACTAAAGACAGCCGCCTGAATTCTACGGCTGGACCCCATTAAAAATGGGGGGATTACCGTGCGCCTGTGATAATCACATAAGACCGCAGATCGATTTTATTGGAGCTAATATTAAGGTCTTTCTTTTCGAAAGAGGTTTGAATAGGGTATACCGCTGGATTGACAACGTTACCGATACTCCGGAGGTATTGTCTCCATTGGATCGAAACGAAAGTAGAAAGTTTGATATCGAAATATCCAGCAAAACGGAGGCCAAAATCAGAGATTTGTATGAGAGTGATTATTCACTAATAAGCACACTTAAAAATATGCCTGGTGACTATCAAGAAATTGATATCGACTCCCGGAAGTTTAGTGGAAATGCTTCTAGAAATTGCGAGCGCATGGCGTAGCTGTAAATTTTTCAGGCTAAATGAAAGTGTTCACTTTGAAGCCAGACTTATTTTGATTTTGGGGCATTGGCAGAAGGCAATGTAAACCAGAAAGTTGAGCCTTCGCCTTCGATTGAGTTCACCCCAACTTTTCCACCATGTAACTCAATTATATTCTTGGTAATGCTTAAACCCAGACCACTGCTCTTTCGAGCGGTCGTTGTTCCTGGGTTAATCTGATGAAAACGAGAGAATAGGTTTTCTTGATCTGCTCGCAACATCCCTTTTCCGTAGTCAGTGACCTCGACCCGTATCCAAGAGCCAGTCTGCCGTGCGCTGATGTCCACGATCCCTCCAGCATGGCTGAATTTAGCCGCATTCGAGAGTAGGTTACTTATAACCTGTGAAATACGGGCCTCATCAGCGCTCACGATCACTTCTGCACCGGGTTGCGCGACTGAGAACTTGACACCAAGTTCACTAGCATAGACTTCACACTCTTCGGCTGTCGCTACAATTACTGAATTTAAGTTCATACACTCCTTCTTGAGGTTGATCTTTCCTTCGCTCAAAGATTGCGCATCGAGAATATCATTTACCAGGCTTAGCAGTCGTTCTGAATTGCGGTGAGCGATATCAATCAATTTAGTCGCCCCCTCGTCCAATCCCTTTCCAAACTTTGCCTTGAATAGACTGATCCCTCCAACAATCGACGTGAGGGGCGTGCGTAACTCATGGCTGACAACAATCATAAAGTTGTCTTTCATTTTTGATGATGCCTCAACTTCAAGAACGAGCTTCTGAAGTTGTTGCGACTTTCGTCTGCTCAAACGAAGGTCAGCTATGAGTATGATAACGACGATGCTTGCGAGCGCCACAATAACGATACCCAAGTAAGCAATGGCGTTCGACAGCGACAGGAGGCCGTTCCGAAACTCCGATAGAATGCGGGATCGCTCCTGTGCCATTGATAAGGACAGCTGGTTGAATTTTAGATTGTATGGATCGATTTCTACAAGTATTTCCCTCGCCGCCACTTGGCGGTCGAGCCCTAAGATATCCGATTCAGGAAGCGATTGAACCAGAGGATCAACTTTCTCGAGCACCCGCTCGAATTCAACGAGTGCAGCCTGGTCAATATTAGCTTCACTTATTATCTCGGCCATCTTCCCTTCTTGCATGACGTTGAGTCGGCTCCATAGAATATCAAACCGAGTCGCCACTTCCTCAGCCGATCGTGCGCCGATGGCATATTCTGCTAGTTCAGCGTTAAAATTTAGAAGCTCGAATTGTAGCTTTGACGCGATCCATAACGGGTCACTTTGTTCAGCGGTTCTGATTTGGTATACACGGTCGCTGAGTTTCCAAATGACGGTGCCTCCCAAAAGGACCGCAGCCAAACACAAAAGCGCAAGGGCAATTCGAAGTGCGCTGCCAGCTTTGATCATTCGGCAGTGATGCTTGTCAGTTGCCAGATTATTCGGCTGTTGTAGATATCATCGCGCAGCTCTTCGTGATCGCTCATGGGATAGATGACCCAGATTGGGCCTTTGTCCCGGCTTGTCAATTTTTCCCCGTTACTGAAAAGGGCCAAGATTACATTGTACTGGTAGGCGTCGGCAGCCGGTACGCTGACGGAAAAGTCATTTATCGCGCGCAGGGTCAGTGTCTCGTCTGGGCCTATGTCGTACCTTACCAGCAAGTCTTTTAGTGCTGGGCCAGAAAACTCCGTGGTATCATCTACATAGTCATTTTTAGTTGTGACCGTGGATTGCGGCATGGCGAGCAAATCATCCAGGCTCAGCGACTCAGACGCGCCATCGGTAGTTACCGTAAGCAGACCTTCTGCATAACTCACAGTAGGCAGCGCAAGGAAGAGCATTGCCAAGGTGTTGCGGGCCGCACGAAGCAATTTCTCTCTCATATTTTAACCTTTCATGGTGATTTTTTTTTGGTTATCGGAATATGCTACAACAAAAGTATGGCAATTTATACTATAGGTTGAATATATGACTAGCTGTCATCTTCTTCGTCGATCAGCCTGCTCAACTGGCGTCAGACGATCAAGAAACTGAAAGGCGGCACGGAGTCCTAAATGCGTCAAGCGCAAGCATCAGATGTTGGGCTTGCTCCGCCGGAATTCTTGTGAAGATTACATCGATCAGTTTGTCGCGATCTTTCTTCGTTGTTGCCAGATTTCCCTCCACAGGGAGCGATAGGTCGCGCCAGAGGCGGTTTAGCTAAGGCGGGTGCCAGCTCAAACGGTCCGAGGCGCAGGCGCTACGGCCAAATGGATAACTCATATAACTGGCGCGGACGTCGTCGTTCAGGCCGCATTGGCCGACACCTCATAAATATCGGTAACCATCATGATCTGGTTGTGCCGGATACAATCAAAAAAAGCGTTTGGCGGCTGATTGTGGGAAGATCAAGTCCTCACTGAGAGGCAACATACAGTTCGCTTTCTCGTTCATAACGCGCTAATTCTCTGTTAATTCGGAGTACTCCCGATGTTCGGTCAAGGTCATTGCACCCTCCCGCAACCAAATTTACTTAATTATACTGATGATCTAGCGCCCCTCGGAGCGCTTTTTGCGTTTCGAAGCAAACCCACGGTGCTACGCTGGTGCTACGGTAGGGCGCAAAGATGTAAGCTGGGCAGCGCTCTGCCGCCTAGCCTCGGAGGATAGCATCAGGCCGCGCCTTTAATTGGCGGGACTGGGCATGTCGGGCGGTGGTCTCAACAGGTGGACGCAACACTTTAATCTTTAGGAAGAGATGGAGTGTTGGCAATGAAGTATCGTACCAGGATTTACTATTCGGCTGAGCAACGTGCGGATATCTGGGATCGTTGGCAGCGTGGCGAGTCGATGATGGAATGCCCCCACTGAAGTGGTCCACCTTTTGGGATAGAATTATCCCGTTTTCAGGAGGACGACGAGATGGCTGGCAAACGAGAGAAGCCCGAAGATATTGTGCTGAAGCTACGGCAAGTTGAAGTGCTGCAAGGGCAAGGGCGGTCGACGGCGGAAGCGGTGCGTCAGATCGGTGTGACGGTTCAGACTTATTATCGATGGCGCAAAGAATATGGCGGCATGAACCGCAATCAGCTCAAGCGGCTTAAAGAGCTGGAAACAGAGAATACTCGGCTCAGGCGTGCGGTGTCGGATCTGACACTGGACAAGATGATCTTGACTGAGGCCGCACGGGGAAACTTCTAAGCCCTTCCCGCCGCCGTCGGTGCATTGATCATGTGCGGCAGACCCTTGGCGTATCTGAGCGCCGGGTCTGCCGCACACTCGGGCAGCATCGTTCGACACAGCGCAAGGAACCTTGCGGCTTGCCGGACGAAGCGCGGCTAACCGAGGACATCATTGCACTGACGGAAGAGTTCGGACGCTATGCGCTGCCCGGCAGGCGATGCTCGCATCGCCGAGAGGGGTACCGCATGATCACCGGGATGTTGAACAACAGCGGATGGCATGTGAATCACAAGCGCGTAGAGCGAATTTGGCGGCGCGAAGGGCTGAAAGTTCCACAAAAACAACCCAAGAAGGGGCGGCTCTGGCTGAACGACGGATCTTGCGTGAGGCTGCGGCCTGAGCGCCCAAACCACGTTTGGTCGTATGACTTCGTCCAAGATCGCACACACGATGGGCGGGTCTACCGCACACTGAATATCATCGATGAGTTCACGAAGGAGGCGCTTGTGATCAGGGTTAAACGTAAGCTCAATTCAACAGACGTGGTCGACGCCTTGACCGATCTGTTTATCCTGAGAGGGCCGCCAGAATATATCAGATCGGATAATGGCGCGGAATTTATCGCAAAAAAAAGTGCGTGCCTGGATCGGGGCAGTTGGCGCGAAAACCGCTTTCATCGCGCCAGGCTCACCATGGGAAAACGGATACTGCGAGAGCTTCAACTCCCGCTTCCGCGACGAGCTGCTGAACGGGGAGGTCTTCTTCACGTTGCGCGAGGCTCAGATCCTGATCGAAAGATGGCGCCGCCACTACAACACAGTCAGGCCACACAGCGCCTTGGATTATCGTCCACCGGCACCAAAAAGCATCGTACCGATAGACCAGAGACCGACCATGCATTAATATTTAAACTGGACCACCCGATGGGGGCACACCATGAGATCGATTGGACGGGTTTTTGACCGTCAGTCATCATCGGTGTTCTCAGTGATTTCCCCGACAGGAGGCATTCGCCCGCCAGATCGAATACGCGGAAAGTTTGCTCTTTGTCTTTCGGAACGCGAAGAGATCTCGCGCGGTCTGAGTATGAAGCAGTCCCTTCGTATGATCGCGCGCCAGTTGGGTCGCGCACCCTCGACGATCAGCCGGGAGGTCCGGCGCAATGGTGGCGTTGCGGGTTATCGTGCGACGGCATCAGATCAGGCGGCATGGAACCGTGCTCTGCGCCCAAAGATATGTAAGCTGGCTTGCCACCCAGCATTGGCCCACGCAGTATCAGCAAAGCTACGGCGTAAGTGGTCTCCCGAGCAGATTGCGGGCTGGCTCAAACGCGCGTTCCCGAGAGAGGCGCACAAACAGGTGTCACACGAGACGATCTATCGAAGCCTTTATATTCAAGCGCGCGGCGTGCTGAAGAAGGAGTTGCTTGAGCACTTGCGCGCCAAACGCACAGTCCGCCGCTCCAGACACGCAAGCCTCAAACGCAATGGTCTTGGTCAAATTAAAGACGCTGTATCGATCAGTGAAAGGCCCGCAGCTGTCGAGGATCGTGCCGTACCGGGGCACTGGGAAGGTGACTTGATTGGCGGCTCCAAGAACAGCTATGTTGCGACGCTTGTCGAGCGCCAGTCACGATATGTCATGCTGGTCAAAGTCGCTAACAAAGACACCGAAAGCGTCATCTCAGGGCTCATCAAGTCAGCTCAGAGACTACCCCGCGAACTCTACAAATCTCTGACATGGGATCGCGGCAAAGAGCTGGCGGATCACCCACGCCTGACCATGGCAACTGACGTCGACGTCTACTTTTGCGACCCTCAGTCACCGTGGCAACGCGGATCAAACGAAAATACCAACCGGCTTTTGAGGCAGTATTTACCAAGAGGAACAGACTTATCCGTCCATTCTCAAGCAAAACTCAGCGCAATCGCGAGGCAGTTGAACGAACGCCCCCGCAAGACCTTGCAATACCAAACCCCAGCGGAGAAGTTTGCGGAGTGTGTTGCGTCGATCAGTTGAGATCGCCGCGGATACCGGACATTCGCCGCGCGCTGTTCAAACGTCAGCTGCTCGGTGAGCGCTGGCGGACTTGGCTAAAGTAACATTGTTACATCTGGGGTATAGATTCCGCACAGAAGCGGACGGGTGGGTCCAGTATTCGCGCTCATTCATCAACGGGTCAGGAAAAGGTCCCGCCTTTCAAGCCTGCGCTTCATGACCCGCCGATACATTGCTGAAGCGCAACCTCCAAAGCGCGTTGATCATAGGGTTTGACCAAACCGGTTATGGGACACCCCAATTTGCTGCCCTCTGTATATTCACGCAGATCAGCACCCGAGGCGATGATCACCGCGATATCTAGATGAGTTTCTGAAACGAGGCGCACCAGCTCCATCCCATGCCCGTCAGGAAGACCAAGGTCAGCAACCATCACATGCAAGACCTCACTACCTAACAATGCTGAGGCTTCCGCTATCGTGCCGGCTTCGACAACCTCGTGACCCAAATCTGCCAGCATTTCCGCAGTCGCCATGCGGATCAGGACGTCGTCCTCCACCAGAAGCACGCGCGCCCCCCTTACGGGCAGATTGCTTCCAGAGACGAAACCGCCATTCTTGCCCTGCTGGCGTTCCTGCGGCAGCGACGCCGGGTGCCGCTCGAGTATTTCAGAGATCTTTTGGGCAAGACGTTCACGCGTATAGGGCTTGCTCAGCAGGTCCACACCGTCATCCAGTCGTCCGGCATGGACAATCGCGTTCTGCGTATAACCCGATGTGAAGAGAACCCCAATACCGGGCAGTTTCTCCTTGGCCTTGCGGGCAAGATCAGGGCTGCGCAGTGTGCCGGGCATGACCACGTCGGTAAATAGGATGTCGATCTTCACACCGCTGTTCACGATGGCCAGCGCGCTGTCGGCGTTTTCGGCGGTCAGAACCGAATAGCCGAGATCGCGCAGCAGATCGACGGCGGTTTCGCGCACCGCTTGATCGTCTTCGACGATGAGCACGATCTCCCCGTGCCCCTTGGGCGTCTCTACCCCTAGCAGCGCCTGAAGCACGTCTTCCTCTCGTCGCGTTTTCGGCAGATAGATCCGAACCGTTGTGCCATGGCCTTCTTCACTGTAGATTTTGACGTGACCGCCCGATTGCTTGATAAAACCATATACCATGCTTAGGCCAAGGCCGGTGCCCTGGCCAATCGCCTTCGTCGTAAAGAACGGGTCAAAGACCTTCTCGATGATGTCCTGGGGAATACCGCTGCCGGTATCGGTGATGGCAAGCGCCACGTATTGCCCGGGCACGACATGCGAGTGAGCCTCGGCATAAGCATCGTCGAGCGATGCGTTGCCCGCCTCAATCGTGAGTTTGCCGGAGTGGTTCATCGCATCGCGCGCGTTGATGGCCAGATTGAGGATGGCGTTTTCCAGCTGGACCTGATCGACGAGGCAATTCCACAGACCTCCAGCGATGACCGTTTCAATCTCTATCGCTTCTCCCAGCGTTCGTCGGAGCAAATCGTCCATCCCGCGCAAAAGTCGGCCAACGTTCTTCGGCTTGGGTTCGAGGGGTTGCTGACGGCTAAAGGCAAGGAGTTGCGCGGTTAGGTTTGCGCCCCGCGAGACACCGGTCATCGCGCTCTCGGCAAACTTTCTCTTGGGGTCACTATCTGGCAGCTCCTTCAGCAACAACTGAAGGTTGCTGCCGATCACCTGCAGGAGGTTGTTGAAATCATGCGCGACACCGCCGGTCAACTGACCTACCGCCTCCATCTTTTGCGATTGGACGAGTCGTGCCTCAAGGCGGTCGCGCTCAATCATCGCCTCCTGGACCCGGGCCTTTAGTGCGTTGTTGAATTCGATTTCGGCATTTCGGGCCTTCAATTCCTCGGTGATGTCCCGCGCTTCGATGACCGTCCCCACGGTCTTTCCGCTTTCGTCCTTCATGGGGGATGCCGTGAACCCTACCGGGTAGAAGCTCCCATCTTTGTGGACAAAGGTTTCTTCGCCCTGGACCTGGTGGTCCTCAGGAAAGGCGCGATCAATTTCGCAGTCTTCAATAGGAAATTTCTGTCCGTCGGGGTGGCTGTGATGGATGACATCGTGAAGGAGTTGGCCTTGGACTTCCTCAAACCTGTAGCCTGTGAGCGTTTCGGCGGCCTTGTTCATAAAAACGCAATGCTGCCCCTCATCCATCATGAAAATTGCCATGGTGGTGTTGCTCAGGATGGCGTCCAGCCGCGTCGAGGCCTTCGCCAGGGCCGCTGTAGTCTCTTTCTGGTTCGTGATGTCCTGAATGGCCGCGTAGAATACTCTTTCACCGTCGGTGGAAATCAGCTGCAAATGGACCCAGACGTTGTAGCGCGAGCCATCTTTCCTTTCGTGAACCGTCTCGAATTCCAAGCCGGAGCGATCCCCTTTGAGCAGGGGATCAACCAAGTCAAGAAACTCCTGCCGTGATAGTGTGGGCTTGAGGTCCCATGGGGTCTTAGCTCGAAGCTCTTCCATGGTGAACCCAAGGTTATCACGGGCTCCCCGGTTAACCAGAGAGAACCTAAAGTCGTCCTCCGAGAAGACGTAAACTTCGCTGACAGCATCTTCGACGATACGCCCCAGTCGGTCGCTAGTCATGCCCAACACGTTTTGCATCATAGCCCTCACATTTTGATCACCCATGGCCTGAGCCATTGCGGCCTCTCCAACCCACAGGATGCACATAGATTAGCTTTCTAAAAGAGGTCGGCCAGCGCGAATGTCGACTTTTTCATCTCCATATGTAAGATTTCAGCAGCGGCGAAGTCTTGTTGCCTTCTTTTCCTGAGGCTGCCGGGCAGCGCATAGCGTCCGAACTCTTCCGTCACTGCAATGATGTCCTCGGTCAGCCGCACTTCGTCCGGCAAGCCGCAAGGAGCTTTGCGCTGCGTCGAGCGATGTTGACCCAATGTAAGGCAGGCACTGCGCTCAGATACGCCAAGGGTCTGCCGCACATGATCAATGCAGCGACGGCGGCGGGAAGGGCTTAGTAGTTTCCCCGTGCGGCCTCAGTCAAGATCATCTTGTCCAGTGTCAGATCCGACACCGCACACCTGAGCCGGGTGTTTTCCGTCTCCAGCACTTTGAGCCGCTTAAGCTGGTCCCGGGTCATACCACCGTATTCTTTCCGCCATCGATAGTGGGTCTGAACCGTCACGCCGATCTGACGCACGGCTTCCGCCGTCGATCGTCCTTGCCCTTGCAGCATTTCAACTTGTCGCAGCTTCAGCACAATGTCCTCGGGCTTCTCTCGCTTGCCTGCCATCTCGTCGTCCTCCTGAAAACGGGATAATTCCATCCCAAAAGGTGGACCACATCAGTGGGGCATTCCAGCGGATGCCCAACCAAAGCTTGCACCTTTTTAGGGCATCAGTGGCCAAATGAGCGGGATCAGAACAACAGTTGCTGACCCAATGATAATGTTCATTGGAACACCAACTTTTAGGAAATCGGTGAACTTGTACCCTCCGGCGTTGTAGACAAGCGTATTGGTCTGGTAACCGATTGGCGTCGCAAAACTTGCGCTTGCGCCGAACATCACGGCCACAACGAAAGGGCGCGGGTCAAGGCCAAGTTGAATTGCCACGCCCGCCGCAATCGGTGCCAGCAGGACAGCGACGGCATTGTTGGTGACCAGTTCCGTCAGGATCGACGTGAGGGCATACACTAGAGCAAGTGCGACGATTGGTTGGACCGTAGCCAGCAGCGGCGATACCTTGGCCACAATCAGCGCAAGCGCGCCGGAATTGCCCAAAGCACTCCCCAATGTCAGCATCGAAACGATCAGCAAAAGCAACCGGCCGTCGATCGCCCCCACGCCTTCATCCGCATCAATGCAGTTTGTCAGCAAAACCACTGCAACCCCGATCAGCGCAAGTGTCAGGATCGGGGCCACATTCAGGGCCGCCAAAACGACGACGGCAACCATGGTGGCAATCGCGATGGGCGCTTTCTTGCGGCGAAACCCCCGAGAGGTGACCGAGGACAGTTCGATCAGTTGTTCTTCATCGGCAAGCCGCGCGATATCTTCCGGCGCACCGTCAAGTAACAAGGTATCGCCGACCTCCAGTTTCATCATCGCAAGGCGCATGTCGACCGCTGCTCCCTTTCGTGAAGTGCGACCGGATAGACCCCGAAACGGCGACGCCATTGCAAACGCCCGACCATTCTGTGCAGCGCTTTTGAATTTGGGCCGATCAGGACCTCGACAACCGACGTGCGCCGGGCGGTCGACGGCTCGGTGCCCAGAACGGCGTTGCCCACCGCTGCGCCGTCGCGAAAACCCATGATCTCGGTATCTGTGGTCTTCACAACCACAACATCGCCAGCCGCCATCGTCGATGTGGCAAGGGTTGCGCGCATGGAAAGGTCCCCGCAGACAAGATCAACAACCCGGCTTCCGGCCTTCTTGAACGCCTCCACTTCCAGCACAGTCTTGCCGATCAGAGGCGAGCCTGCGGGAATGAACAGTTCAACCAGCCAGGTGCGCCCGTCGCGCTTGGATTGAACCTCCCCGACGGTATGTCGCACGGGCAGAAGGCGCGGGGCGGCGATTGCCAGAAAAGCACCGCCAACAATGGCCACAACGATTCCGACAGGCGCGATCTCGAACAGACTAAACGGTGCCATCCCCAGATCGCGTGCAACGCCATCCACCAGCAGGTTCGTCGAGGTCCCGATCAGCGAACAGGTGCCGCCAAGAATGACCATGTAGGACAGCGGGATAAGAAGGTGCGACGCCGCAACCTTCATCTGACGCGCAAGGGTGATCACCACCGGGATCAGCACAATGACCACCGGTGTGTTGTTCATGAAGACCGAGGCTCCGGCGGCGGCACTGAAGAACAGCCCGAGCGTCAGGACCGGACGCGCCTGAGCATATCGACCAAGGACAATGCTGAGGGCCTCAAGTACGCCCGTCCGGACAAGGGCCGCGCTGAGGACGAACATCGCGCCGATGGTTGCAGGTGCAGGATTGGCGAGCGCGTCGAGGACATCGGTCGGCTTGACAAGTCCGATGGCAAGAGCTGTTGCCGCCCCGCAAAAGGCGACAACATCCGGGGATCGCAGTTCCAGGACAAAGGCTGTAAAAACGCCGAGGAACAAGACGACGGCGGCGTAAGGTGCCAGTGTTGCAAAGTCGAAGGACATTCAGTGATCGGGCTCCCTTGGGCCAGTGGCAGCGCGGACTGAGGTTTTCTCGATTCGAACCGCAGCCTTGTGTTCTGATCATACATTCAGGTGCAAGAAACGGTCAGGGTGAGATTGCCTAGTCGACTGCGATAGGAAGTATCTCGCCGGGGGATTGCGCCCCCGGCGATGTTCGCTTTCAGGCCTGATTGCGCAAAGCATCCGGCATGATCGCAACCTTGTTGCGCTGCGCGAGCCAAAGGAGGACCGGCCCCGCCACAAACAACGAAGACGCGGTGGCGATGGTCACGCCTGCGATCATTGGCCATGCAAACCCTGAAACCGCTGGCCCGCCCCAGATCGCCATCGGCACAATCGCTGCGAGCGTTGTGCCAGAGGTGAAGATGCATCGTGCCAGAACCTGATTGAGGCTTCTGTCGATTACATCTGCCAGGGGTACGTCGCCACCTTCGGCAAGATGTTCGCGGATCCGGTCATAGACCACAACCTTGTCATTGACCGAATAGCCGATCAGCGTCAGCAGGGCGATGATGGTGGTCAAGTTCACCTCCCATCCCATCAGGGCGATGACGCCGAAGGTCTTGGTGACGTCGAGGAACAGCACCGCGATGGCCCCGGCGGCAAAGTGCCATTCGAACCGGACCCAGATATAGGCCAGCATCGCCAATACGGCGAGGCCAAGCGCCAGCAGGCCGGTGGTTGCCAGTTCCCCGCTGATCGTCGGGCCAACAAGGTCGATCTGGTTGAACACCGCACCCGGGATCACATCTGTTGCTGCACGTTCGACAGCGGCAACAGTGGTCTGTCCGACCTCTCCCTGCACCCGGATCAGCGCCTCGTTCGGGTCGCCAAAGGCCTGAAGGCTCGCGTCGCCCGGAACCTGTTGCGCGATGGCGGCACGCAGCTCGGACAACGGGACGGGCGCGTCCGAGCGCAGGACCATCTGCACCCCGCCAGTAAAATCAATTCCAAGATTCGGCCCAGGCATCACGAGCAGGCCGAGCGACCCCAAGGAGAGCACCGCCGAAACCGCAAGCGCCAGACGTCCGCGCCGCATGAAGGACAGTTTCCCCGGCGCTGGCACGCCACCGAACAGCGGCGCGATGTCCAGCCGCTTGAGTTTGCGGCGACGCACCAGTGTCTCCATCATGAACCGCATCAACGCGACAGCCGTGAACATCGAGATGACAATGCCAATGCTCATCGTGACGGCAAATCCCCGTATCGCCCCGGCACCAAACATGAACAGCAACACCATCGCGAGAAGCGTAGTGATATTGGCGTCAAGGATTGTCGCCCAGGCCCGCCCATAACCGAGCGTCAGCGCCTTGATGGCAATCGCGCCCTTGGCGGTTTCTTCGCGGATACGGCTGAAGATCAGAATGTTACTGTCCACCGCAATGCCAAGGCACAGGATGATCCCGGCAATCCCCGGCAGTGTCAGCGTGGCTCCCAAAAGGCCCAACGCAGTCAGCGTCAGCATTACGTTTAGTCCAAGAATGGCGCTGGCCAGAAGGCCCCAACCGCCATAAAGCCCAACCATGATCGCAACCACCAGCGCCAAACCGATGGCGCCCGTGACCAAACCCGCGTGGATGGAATCCGCACCAAGTGCCGCCCCTACGCTGCGTTCTTCGATCACGTCGAGCGACGCAGGCAGCGCGCCCGAGGTCAGCAATACGGCCAACGTCTGCGCCTCTTCCAGCGTAAAATCCCCGGTTATCTGACCGTGGCCGCCCGGAATGGCCTGCCGGATGACCGGAGCGGTCAGAACCTCGCCATCCAGTACGACCGCAAACCTTTGACCGATGTTGGCCGCAGTGATCTCGGCAAAGGCAGCACCACCCTGTTGGTCAAAATCGAAGGTGACCATCGGGCGGCCTGTATCGGGTTCAAACCCTGATGCAGCGGCGTCTAGTCGATCACCCGAGAGTGCGACATCGTCTTGAACCGGAATATCACCAGACCCGTCCCGAAGCGGCAGCAGCGTCACGCCCGGTCCCGGTCCGGGCGCGACCATCTGGAAACTCATCTTCGCGGTCGATCCCAACAACGCGCGCAACTGGGCCGGGTTCTCGACGCCCGGCATCTGGACAAGGATGCGGTCATCGCCGACCCGGCTGATCACCGGTTCGGACACGCCGACCTGATCAACCCGGTGGCGGATCACTTCAAGGCTGGCATCGGCGGCGGCGCTGGTGGCGCGGTCAAGCCCGGACGGGGTTATGGAAAGCTGCACAAGCCCATCAGACAGGTCGACGGTGAAGTCGGGTGGGATACCGGGATGAGTAGTGGCTGACGCCACCGCCTGCAGAGCGGCCAGCAGCGCTTCGTTCGCAGGAGCGGACAATGCGGTGCCTTCGGCCCGGATGGTTGCCGGGTTCAAGCTCAGCCTGCGCATCTCGGATACAAGTATCTGACGCAACTCCTGAAGGCGCAAGGTTGCCAGATCCGCGCGATCGACGGCCAGCAGCAGATGCGCGCCCCCCTGTAGATCAAGGCCGAGTGATACCATCTGGCTGGTTGCCCAAGGCGGCAGTCGATCGCGTATGTCTTTGGAAAGAAAGTTCGGAAGGGCCGTCACAACTGCCACAAGCAGAAGGACGGCATAGGTCATCACGACCCATGCTGGCCGGCGCATTTTCAGTATCCTTTGGTGCCTGAGTGTTCGGTCTGACGTCGAAATGTCAGACCGCAGGCGGTCCCCGAACGGGTGGAAGGATATTGATTGCAGGGGTAGAAACAGATGCCCCAGGTTCCCACGAAACACGCGCAAGCGTTTTTCGTGGCGTAGGAATTTCTGATCCGGGCGCGGTGGCCAGCGGTGTGTCGCCCTCGGGCAATGGCGCGCGGATGAGATGGCTTTGCGGCGTCAGGATGACCTCTGCAAATGCGGTCTCAAGTGCCGCAGCAGGACCATCGTGGGTGACAGATCTTTCCGCCACAACATGATACGCCCCAAAAAGCGCAATCGCCAGCACAAGGAAAAGCCGCGACAGAATCGCGGCCATCCCTCTTGTTGCCCAGCCACGCCCCATTGTCATCCCTGCGCAGCGCAGACATAGGCGAAGTAGCCCGCCAGCATCACGACCCCAATGCCGCGTCCGATCACCGGCCGGGTCAGCAGAAGCCCCGTAAGTACCAGCGACACGGCAATCATCACCGGAAGGTCGAAGGTTAGGAACCGCGATGCCACCGGGATCGGTGCGATCAGCGCGGTGACGCCGAGAATGCCCAGAACGTTGAAGATGTTCGATCCGATGATATTGCCGATGGCGATTTCGGACTGGCGGCGGAAGGCCGCGATCAGGGACGTGGCCAGTTCCGGCAGAGACGTGCCAACGGCAACGATGGTCAAACCTATGAAGGCCTCCGATATGCCATAGCCACGCGCGATCGACACAGCGCCATCCACGAGGAACCGCGCACCTACCATCAAAGCAACAAGCCCGCCTATGATCCAGAGCACTGAAACAAACGTCGATGCTGGCGGTCTCAGGCCGTCGTCTTCGGCCTCTGCCTCACCCGGCTTGAGATATGCCCAGACAAGGTAAGCAACCAAGCCGCCGAACAGAACCAGCCCGGACAGGCGCGTTATCTGACCAAAGGCGAAAATCGGGACCAGCAAAAGTGCCGCCGCCATCATGACCGCCGTGTCACGCCGCAGGGTCGCACCCATGACCTTGATCGGCCAGACCAGCGCCGAAAGGCCGACGATCAGTAGGATGTTGGCGATGTTGGACCCGACGATGTTGCCCAATGCAATATCAGGCACGCCGCGCCAGGCTGCGTCGACTGAAACCAGAAGTTCAGGCGTCGATGTGCCGAAGCCTACCACCGTCAGGCCGATCAGCAGCGGTGGGATAGCCATGCGTCGGGCGATGCCAACGCTGCCTCGCACAAGCGCCTCGCCGCCAAAGAACAGACCGATCAGACCGATAAGCAGGTAAAGATAGTCCAAATCGGTGCCCCCAAAGGGCAATTGATCCGCCCTTCACGAGAAGTTGTGAATGAAGCCGGGCGCTTGCAAGGGAAGCGTAAAGATAATTCACGAACCGACAAATCGTCCAAAAAAATCAAACCTTGAAGAAATGCTGCATTGAGATGACCTCTCATCATAGGATGCGGTGCGGGAGAACATTATGCGTTCCTGCCAAAAATTAAACGCGTATGGCCATTTCGAAGGAATCATTACGCCGATGGACGTTCTGGAAGCCATATCTGGCGATTTCTTGGACGGCGAGACGGATGAGCCAAAAGTTGTGACCCGTGTGGACGGATCCTACCTTGTCGCAGGCTGGATGCCCGTAGACGAATTTGCCGATCTGCTGTCGCTGGAGCTTGAGGATGATCGTGATTGCGAGACGAAAGCCGGATTTGTCCTTGAAAAGATCGGCAATTTACCGGAGGTCGCGGAACGACTTGATCTGCAGAACTGGTCGATCGAAGTTGTCGATCTGGATGGTCGCCGCATAGACAAGATTCTTGTGACGCGCGTGGGCTAAGGTACAAGGCGGTAGCAAGCAGGTTGTCGTCCCGTCACACATTCGTCTGTCTCTCTGCAAACATCACTCAACGCCAACCTTAGCCGCAGAGTGCCCGAATGATCGTGGGTTAGTGGTTAGGAGCGATAATCAGAATGACGTACTACTTTGGAGTGATATTGTCGTGATCGGATGGCTGCACAATAAAGGGCACAACAGCCAGAATGGTCAGCACGATAACCGTTGAAAGGATCGCGGTTGCTTCGAGGCCAAGGCCGACGACTACTCCGATCCCCGCAGTCACCCAGATGTTTGCTGCTGTGGTCAGCCCGAGTATTTTTTGCTGACTGGCACGGACAAGAATTGCTCCAGCTCCCAAAAAGCCGACGCCCTGAACGATACCTTGCAGCACACGCGACATGTCCGAAATCTCCATACCGGCTTGAAGTGGGCCAATAACGAACAGCGCGGCACCGACGGCAACCAGCATATGGGTTCTTACACCGGCACTGCTGGCCTTGCGCTCGCGTTCATATCCAATGACGCCCCCCAGAATTGCGGCCAGCACTAGGCGCAGCACAATGCGCGTGATGGTGGCCAGATCGGGGATGTCGGAAAATTCGACTATGACGGCCGTCCAGATTTCTTGCCACATGGTAGCTTCTTTCCATTATTACAAGCAAAGAGTGTCCGGCTGGATTAACCGGGTTGGCATACCGACCCTAAGGAAATCTATCGTGGATGAACTACAACGCAGCACACCGCCTCCTTTCGAAGGCGGTGTTCATAAGGCGGTCAGTCGAAAAATTCCGAGAAGATCGATTTTTTCCGCCGTCGTTTTTCGTAGCGGTCATCGTCGTCATACTGGTCATCCCGGCGTCGGTCACCGTAGCGGTCGTCATCACCTTTCAGGAGGGATGAAGCCATCCCCATAAGCCCGCCGCCTTCTCCGCGTCGGTCGGAGCCCCTTTGAGGTTCCATCTCCCGCGCTGCCGGTGCGGTGGAGCGTTTGATGATCTTGTCGAGTTCCCCCCGATCAAGCCAGACACCCCGGCATGAAGGACAGAAATCAATTTCCACCCCGCTCCGGTCAGACATAGACAGGCCGGTCTGGCAAACAGGGCATAGCATGGCCGAGACAGTTTCTTGAGTTCGCATGATTGATTATCCTTCCTGCCGTTGGCCAAAAAGGCTCAGCAGCATCTGAAACAGGTTGATGAGATTAAGATAGAGAGAGTGCCCCCATGATCTGTAATTTCCCGAGATCAGCTGTGGCAGACATCCCACCTGCCTCCTGATGCGCCAGATACTCGTTCCGAAGGCGCTGCATGTCCCAGGCGGTCAGGCCGGTGAAGACGATCACCCCGATGACAGAGACGGCCATGGCCAGTGCGCCAGATGCCAAGAACAGGTTGATTATTGAGGCACCGATGATTCCCGATCAGGCCGATCACCGGGAAGCTACCCCAGCCGGACAGGTCGCGTTTCGTCGTGTAGCCCCACAGGGCCATCGTCAGAAAGAGGATGGACGCGCTCAGGAACGCCGTGACGATGCTCGTGCTTGTGAAAACCCGCAGCGCGCTGGCCAAAGACACGCCTATCAATGCTGCAAACCCCCAGAAGAGACCTTGCAGGACACCGACGGATAACCGGTCAAAACGGAATGAGGCGAACATCACCAACGCCAGTGGTGTGAAGATTGCGAGCCATTTAAGCGGTGTGCCAAAGATGAGGGCTGTGACCAGGTCGAAATTTACCACAGCAAATGCAACCAGCGCCGACAACACCAACCCGCCGCCCATGTAGGCAAATATGCCTGTCAGATACTTGCGCAGTCCTACGTCGTATTGACGCCCTTCGGGCGCTACGTAGTCGCGTGGTGGAACAGTTCTTTCCATTGATAACTCCTTCAGTGTGACCCCGAAGGAAAGCGGCTTTTTGATGCTTTGGATGGCGAGCATCGGTTAGTACACTCCCCTTCGGGGGAGCGATCCGACATCACGGCAGATGCTTGCTATGCATCATCCGTCAGAAGGGCCCGGCTCGCATGACTGAAGTGGCTATAGGCCGGAAAAGCTTCAATAGACGAATGTAATGTTTCGCTGTCCAAGCGCGTTTCAGCCTGCCGGTAAAAAAAAGATCAAGAGAAGCTCAGCATCGCAACGGCACCGGCGGCGAAAATAGCAGTGACGACAGCAAACGAGGTAAGACTGACGATGAACCCGCCAAGGAGCCATAGTTATGAGAGCTTGTCACGATGCACTCAGCCCCGACTGGAACCATACTCCTCGCGGTACCAGCGCACAAAGGCGTCGATACCGATCGCTAGGTCCGTATCCGGGCGATACCCCGTCAGGTCGTGCAGCAGTGACGCATCGGCCCATGTGGCAGGCACTTCGCCGGGCTGGGCCTCCAAATAGTTGCGGATCGCAGGCTTGCCCATCGCAGCCTCCACAGCAATGACAAAATCCATTAGGCGCACTTTGCCTGAATTGCCGATATTGACCACGCGCCACGGCGCGACGGGCGACAGGCTGTCGTTTGGCGCAATATCGTCGGGGCTCTGCGGGCGTACTGGCACAGTGTCAATCAACAGGGCAATGCCGCGCACCAAATCGGTAACATAAGTGAAGTCGCGATACATCTCGCCGTGATTATAGATGTCGATGGGGCGACCATTCTCGATCGCCTCGACGAATTTGAACAGCGCCATGTCGGGACGCCCCCAAGGGCCATAGACGGTAAAAAAACGAAACATCGTAGTCGGCAGATGATAAAGATGCGCGTAAGAATGGCTCATCGCCTCGGTTGCCTTCTTCGAGGCGGCGTAGATCGTCATCGGCAAATCGGCCTTATGCGTCTCTGCATAGGGCATTTTAGTATTGGCACCATAGACTGAGGAGGTCGAGGCCATCAGCAGATGTTGAACGGGCAGGGCGCGCGCCAACTCCATCACGTTGAAGGTGCCAACTATATTGCTCTCGATATAGGATCGCGGCTGCTCAAGGCTGTAGCGCACGCCAGCCTGCGCGGCTAAATGCACTATGACATCTGGCGCAAACTCATCCCCGATGCGGGTGAGCAGATCCATATCCTCGATCCGGCCTTCGGTGCAGGCGAAGCCGGGATTCTTAAGAAGCGCGGCATGGCGGCGCTGTTTTAGTTGGACATCATAATAATCGGTCATGGCGTCCAGACCGTGGATCTGCCAGCCTTTCTCGAGCAGCAGCTCTGCCAGATGAAAGCCGATGAATCCGGCGCTGCCGGTAATCAGGATTTTGCGTGTCATACTTTGCTTTCCCACTTTTCGGGGGTTTTGGCCGACATTCCAGCCCATTCGCAGAGCAGGCATACCCAAACTGTCTAGGTATCCGACAAACGAACTCTCGCCAAGTCAAGCTGGGCCTGCCACCCTCGTCAAGACCGCACCATAGCGATATAGACGCTACACTTCAGGCCACCTTCTGCGAAAGGCACCAGACATGACAGCCAAGATCTTCGGCACCGACGGCATCCGCGGCACTGCCAATACCTATCCGATGACCGCCGAAATGGCGCTGCGCGTCGGCGCGGCAGTGGGCCGACATTTTCGCCGCGACGGCATGAACAAGCACCGCGCCGTGATTGGCAAGGATACGCGCCGCTCAGGGTATATGATCGAAAACGCGCTGACCGCCGGGCTGACTTCGACGGGCATGAACGTGCTGCTGCTGGGCCCGGTGCCGACGCCTGCGGTCGCGTTTCTGACACGCTCGATGCGGGCCGATCTGGGCATCATGATTTCGGCCAGCCACAACCCGCACCACGATAACGGGATCAAGCTGTTCGGCCCCGACGGATTTAAGCTGGACGATGCATCCCAGGACGAGATTGAGCGCATCCTGACAGGCCAGATAACGCCCGCCAAGCCGATCAATATCGGCCGCGCCCGGCGGATCGACGATGGCCGCGGCCGCTATGTGGAATATGCCAAAACGACCGTGCCGCGCGCCACCCGCCTGACCGGCCTCAAGGTGGTCGTCGACTGCGCCAACGGGGCCGCCTACCGCGCCGCCCCTGACGTGCTGTGGGAAATGGGCGCTGACGTGATCCCCGTTGGATGCGCGCCCGACGGCTTTAACATCAACCTTGGATGCGGCTCTACCGCGCCGCAGGCGACGGCGGATGCGGTGCGCCATCATGGCGCCGATCTGGGGATTTGTCTGGATGGCGACGCCGACCGCATCATTCTGGTCGATGAGATGGGCCGCGTCGTGGATGGCGATCAGATAATGGCCCTTTTCGCGTGGCAATGGTCCGAGGCAGGCACATTGGCGGGCGACACACTGGTCGCGACGGTCATGTCTAATCTGGGGCTAGAGCGGTATCTGGACGGTATCGGCGTCACGCTGGAGCGCACGCAGGTCGGCGATCGCCACGTGGTCGAGCGGATGCGTGCCGGACGCTTTAACCTGGGTGGCGAGCAGTCGGGCCATATCGTGATGAGCGATTATGCCACGACCGGCGACGGCCTGCTGGCCGGGTTGCATTTTCTGGCCGTCATGGCACAAACCGGGCAACCCGCCAGCACGCTGCTGCACAGCTTTGATCCGGTGCCGCAACTTTTGCGGAATGTGTCGCTCAGCAATGGCGCAGCCCCGCTATCGGATGCCGGCGTGCAGCGCATCATCGCCGATCAGGAAAAGAGGCTAGAGGGTAAGGGCCGTCTGCTGATCCGCCCCTCAGGCACCGAGCCGCTGATCCGCGTCATGGCCGAATGCGAGGATGAGGCGATGCTGCACGATGTCGTGGGCACTATCGCAGACGCCGTGCGCAGTGCAGACTAAGGCGGGCAGGCTAAGGGGGGCGCGCGCCCGTATTTCGCCCGCTCCCTGCCGCGCTCTTGCCAGGATGAGGTTCTAGTGCTCTGCCTTCAAGAGCCCGGTTTTAAGGCAAAGGTTGCGTATATTTAGCGGCCCATTAGTAGTTAGCAGAGAGTGACATCATGAAAATAGCGGTTGCAGGCATCGGATATGTCGGTTTGTCCAACGCGGTGCTTCTGGCAGGTGCCCACGACGTCACCGCCGTCGATATCTCGGTCGAGCGGGTAGAGATGGTGAACGCGGGCCGCAGCCCCATCGTAGACCCTGATATTGAGGTATATCTGGCCAATGGCGCCCGGCGCCTGACCGCCACCACCGACGGCGACAGTGCCTATCAAGGCGCCGATTTCGTCATCGTCGCAACGCCGACGAACTATGATCCGCACTCGAACTACTTTGATACATCCTCGGTCGAGACGGTGATCAGGCAGATCATCGCGGTCAACACATCTGCGACGATCGTGGTAAAATCGACCGTGCCCGTCGGATTTACCCGCGAACTCGGCGCGGCGCTGGGGACAAATCAGATCATCTTTTCGCCCGAATTTCTGCGCGAGGGCCGCGCGCTGCGCGACAACCTGCACCCCAGCCGCATCATCGTGGGCGAGCAGTCAGAGCGCGCCCGCGTGTTCGCAGACCTGCTGCTGGAGGGCGCAATCACCAAGGACGCGCCGGTTCTCTTTACCGATTCCGACGAGGCCGAAGCGATCAAGTTGTTTGCCAACACCTACCTCGCCATGCGTGTTGCCTTTTTCAACGAGTTGGACAGCTACGCCATGGCGGGCGGCATGGACACGCGCCAGATCATCGACGGCATCGGCCTCGACCCGCGCATCGGCGCGCATTACAACAATCCGTCCTTCGGCTATGGCGGCTATTGCCTGCCCAAAGATACCAAGCAGCTGCTAGCGAATTATTCCGAAGTGCCGCAGAACCTGATCCGCGCCATCGTGGACGCCAACCGCACGCGCAAGGATTTCCTGTCGGACCAGATCATCGCGCGGCGCCCGCGCATCGTGGGCGTCTACCGCCTAGTGATGAAGGCTGGCAGCGACAATTTCCGCCAATCGTCGATCCAGGGCATCATGAAGCGGATCAAGGCCAAGGGGATCGAGGTCATCGTCTATGAGCCGACCTTGCAAGAGGATCACTTCTTTGGCTCGCGCGTCATTAGCGATCTGGCCGCGTTCAAGGGCGAGGCCGACATCATCGTCGCCAACCGAGTGACCGACGATATCTCGGATTGCGCGGCCAAGATATTCACGCGCGATCTGTCCGGCGCAGACTGACCGGGCGCGCGCCTGCAATATGCCCATTACAGAGCCGTTCGCGATGCCGCCCCCTGCCGTGCCGCAGATCACCGGCCCGGACCAAAAGGGCAGTTCAGACGCCCCATATGGCGGGTGACAATCGCAGGCGGGATTGCTATCCAGTTTGGCGACTCGTGCAACATACCCCAGCCGGAGAGCCCTGCCTTGCAGATCGAGAAAACCGCCCTTGAGGGAGTGATAATTTTGACCCCGGCGCGTTTCGGGGATCATCGTGGCTTCTTCTCAGAAAGCTGGAGCAAGGCGCGGCTAACTGAGGCCGGGCTGGATCTGCCCGAATTCGTGCAGGACAATCATTCAATGTCGGCGCAGGTGGGCACCTTGCGCGGGCTGCATTATCAGTCGCCCCCCCATGCCCAGGCCAAGCTGGTGCGCTGCGGGCGCGGGCGGCTCTTTGACGTGGCGGTCGACATTCGCCGGGGCAGCCCGACCTACGGCCACTGGACGGGCGCCGAGCTGAGCTTTGAGAACGGGCGCCAGCTATGGGTGCCGGCAGGGTTTCTGCACGGGTTCGTCACGCAAGAGCCTGATACCGAGATTATCTATAAATGCACCGATCATTATGCCCCCGACTGCGATGGCGCGGTGCGCTGGGACAGTTGCGGCATCGACTGGCCGCTGGACGGCGCAGCCCCCGTTCTATCCGCCAAGGATGAGGCAGCGCCGTCTCTGGACAGCTTTGACAGCCCGTTCACCTATGAGGGGCCTGCCAAAGGGTCTACGCAATGAAGCTGCTGGTCACCGGCGGGGCCGGGTTTATCGGATCGGCGGTGGTGCGCCTTGCGGTGGCGCGGGGGCATGAGGTCGTCAACCTCGACGCGCTGACATATGCGGCCTGCCTCGAAAATGTGGCCTCGGTAGCCACCAGCCCGCTCTATACCTTTGAGCAGGTGGATATCCGCGATGCGCCCGCGCTGGAGGATTGCATTGCCGCCCATGCGCCCGATGCCATCATGCATCTGGCCGCCGAGAGCCATGTGGACCGGTCCATCGATGGGCCGGGAGTCTTTGTCGAGACGAACGTAATGGGCACGCTCAACATGCTGCAATCGGCCCGCGCCCTGTGGGAGCGGACGGGCAGGCCGGACACGTTCCGCTTTCACCATATCAGCACCGACGAGGTGTTTGGATCGCTTCCCGCCGACCCATCCGTGCAGTTCACCGAAGACACCAGCTATGACCCCCGCAGCCCCTATTCGGCGTCCAAGGCCGGATCAGATCATCTGGTACGCGCCTGGCACCAAACATACGGCCTGCCGATCCTGCTGACCAACTGCTCGAACAATTACGGACCATACCATTTCCCCGAGAAACTGGTGCCGGTCATAATCCTGAACGCGCTGGCCGGCAAGGCGCTGCCGATCTACGGAAACGGCTCTAACGTTCGCGATTGGCTCTATGTTGAGGATCACGCCGACGCATTGCTCTGCGTTCTGGGCAAGGGCGCGTTAGGCCGATCCTATAATATAGGCGGCGAGAATGAGCGCACAAATCTGGAATTGGTACAGAACCTTTGCGCCATTCTGGACCGGCTGTGCCCGCAGGCGAATGGCGGCTCCTACGCTGATCTGATCACCTTTGTGACCGACCGGCCCGGCCATGACGCGCGCTATGCGATTGATCCCGCGCGCATCCGCGCCGAACTGGGCTGGCGGCCCAGCGTGAGCGTCGAAGAAGGGCTGGAAAAGACAGTGCGCTGGTATCTGGACAACGAGGATTGGTGGCGCCCCTTGCAAGGCCGCGCGGGCGTGGGCCAGCGGCTGGGTCACAAATCATGACTCGAGCCCAAAAAGACAGGAGCCGCACAATGAAAATCCTGCTGTTCGGACAGACGGGCCAAGTCGCCCAAGAGGTGCAGCGCAGGGCAGGGGATGCCGTGCTAGAGGTGCTGGGCCGCGATGTGGCGGACTTTACGGATCCCATCGCCTGCGCCGCGCATGTCGCCAAAACGGACGCGGACGCAATCATCAACGCGGTTGCCTACACCGCCGTCGACCGCGCCGAAGAGGACGAGGCGGCGGCGATGTGCGTCAACGCAGATACCCCCGGTGCGATCGCGCAGGCAGCCGCCGCGCGCGGTATCCCAATGGTGCATATCTCGAGCGATTATGTGTTCGACGGGGCAGGGCAGGTGCCCTTTGCGCCGAATCATCCCACCGCCCCCTTGGGCGCCTACGGACGCACCAAGCTGGCGGGCGAGGCGGCAGTGCGCGCCGCGGGCGGCGTCCATGCCATCTTGCGCACGTCGTGGGTGGTATCGGCCCATGGCAGCAATTTTGTCCGCACGATGCTGCGCCTCAGGGCCGAGCGGGACGCGCTGAATATCGTCGCCGACCAGATCGGCGGGCCGACCCCGGCGGCGGGTATCGCGGATGCCTGCCTTGCCATCGCGGGCCAGCTTATTGTGGCACCGACCAAGGCGGGCACCTATCATTTCTCGGGCGCGCCCGATGTCAGCTGGGCCGATTTCGCGCGCGAGATTTTCGCGCAGGCGGGCCTGCCTTGCACAATCACCGACATCCCCAGCAGCGCCTATCCCACGCCCGCGCAGCGCCCGATGAATTCGCGGCTGGACTGTAGCGCGGCCATGGCCACCTTTGGCATCCCCCGCCCCGATTGGCGCGATGGGCTGGCCGACATTCTGACCGATCTAGGAGCATCATAGCCATGACGCAGCGCAAAGGTATCATTCTGGCAGGCGGGTCGGGCACGCGGCTATATCCGGTGACGCTTGGCGTGTCCAAACAGCTCTTGCCGATCTACGACAAGCCGATGATTTACTACCCGCTTACGGCGCTGATGCTGGCGGGCATCCGGCAGATCGCGATCATCACCACCCCGCACGATCAGGAACAGTTCCGCCGCACACTGGGCGATGGCAGCCAATGGGGACTGGAGCTGACTTATATCGTCCAGCCCAGCCCTGATGGATTGGCCCAGGCCTATATTCTGGCCGAGGATTTTCTGGCAGGCGCCGCCAGCGCGCTGGTGCTGGGCGACAACATCTTCTTTGGGCATGGCCTGCCCGAATTGCTAAGCGAGGCCAGCAAGCAGACTGTCGGCGGCACCGTCTTTGGCTACCGCGTGGCCGATCCCGAGCGCTACGGCGTCGTTGATTTCGACGAGACCGGCCGCGCGCGCGCAATCGTGGAAAAGCCGGTCGTGCCGCCCTCATCCTACGCGGTTACCGGGCTCTATTTTCTGGATGGAACAGCGCCCGCACGCGCAGCCCAAGTCAAACCGTCCGCGCGCGGCGAGCTGGAGATCACCACCTTGCTCGAGATGTATCTGGCCGACGAGCAACTGAGCGTAAAACAGATGGGCCGGGGTTATGCGTGGCTGGATACCGGCACCCATGGCAGCCTGCTGGATGCCGGCAATTTCGTGCGCACGCTGGAGCAGCGGCAGGGATTGCAGACCGGTAGCCCCGATGAGATCGCCTATAACAAGGGCTGGATCAGCGCCGAACACCTGCGCGAGCGGGCGACGAAATTCGCCAAGAACGATTACGGCGACTATCTGCTAGGCTTGCTCAAGAGCTGATAGCGCCGCGCCGGCGTGCAGTAGACTACGGGGGCGGACCATGACAAGATCAAGGCTCCCGGCGACCATCCCTTGGGACACCCGGCTTGGGTTCACCTTAGAAAGACACTGAAAAGGTTGTGTTATGATTCATCCAGTTCTTTTGTGCGGCGGGTCAGGCACCCGGCTATGGCCATTGTCGCGCAAGTCATACCCCAAGCAATTCGCGCGGCTCATGGGCGACGAGAGCCTGTTTCAGGCCTCCGCCCGCCGCTTGTCTGGCGAAGGCTTTGCCGCGCCGCTGATCGTGACGGGCGATCCGTTCCGTTTTATTGTGACCGAGCAGTTGGCGCAGGCCGCGCTGGCGCCCCAAGGCATCCTGATCGAGCCTGAGGGCCGCAACACCGCCCCCGCCGTGCTGGCCGCTGCGCTGTGGCTGGCCGAAACAGATCCGGCCGCGCTGATGCTAGTGGCGCCCTCGGATCATGTCATCCCCGACGCAGACGCCTTTCGCGCCACCATCACCGCCGCCGCGCCGCGCGCGCAGGCCGGTGATCTAGTGACGTTCGGCATCGTGCCCAACCACCCCGAAACCGGGTATGGCTATCTTGAGCTGGCGCCCGGCGCCGATGCCAGCGCGGGCACCCCCCAAAGCCTTGCTGACTTTATTGAGAAGCCGGATGCTGCGCGCGCCAAAGACATGCTGGCGGCCGGTAACTTCCTCTGGAACGCAGGTATTTTCCTTTTTACCGCCAAAACCGTGATAGAGGCCTACCGCAAGGACGCGCCCGAAATGCTGGACGCGGTAGGCAAGGCGCTGGCTGGTGCCAATCGCGATCTGGGCTTTACGCGGCTGGAGCCGGATGCGTGGGCTAAGGCCGATGACATCTCGATTGACTACGCGATCATGGAAAAGGCGGACAAGCTGGTCGTCATGCCATTTGCCGCCGGTTGGTCTGATCTGGGCGGCTGGGATGCGGTCTGGCTAGAATCCGGCCCCGACGCGCAGGGCAACGTCTGCTCGGACCACGCCATCGCGATTTCCTGCGAGGATACACTCCTACGCTCGGAGACGCCGGGGCTGGAGCTGGTCGGAATCGGGCTAAAGGATATCGTCGCCATCGCGATGAACGATGCGGTACTGGTCGCGCATAAATCTGAGGCGCAGCGCGTCAAGGAGGCTGTGATCGCACTGAAGGCGCGCGGCGCGTCGCAAGCGGTGCAACTGCCGCGCGATTACCGCCCCTGGGGCTGGTACGAGAGCCTCGTCGTCGGCGGGCGATTTCAGGTAAAGCGGATTGTGGTCAATCCCGGTGCGGCGCTCAGTTTGCAAAGTCATCACCACCGCTCGGAGCATTGGATAGTGGTCGAAGGCACTGCCCGCGTTACGGTGAACGAGGACGTCCAACTGCTAAGCGAGAACCAATCTATCTATATTCCGCTCGGTGCTGTCCACCGGATGGAAAATCCCGGCAAGTTGCCGATGGTCCTGATCGAGGTGCAGACCGGCAGTTACCTCGGTGAGGATGACATCATCCGATACGAGGATGTCTATGCTCGTAGTTAAGGGCTTCTGAAGCGGACCTAGCAAATATCGATCCTTAGCTTATTCGAGAAGCCCGTCACCTCAAGCCAGTAGCTGTAGATATGCCGAGGAGATCGGCCATGTCTCCAAAACTTGCCACTATTTTGGGATCGGCCGATCCAGCTTTCCCAAAATGGCACGCCAATCGAACGCCGCCTGAACGAGAAGAGAAAGTCCTTTATCTTCGTCGCAAATATCATCTCGGGCCGATGCGGATCGTTTGGTATCTGGAGCGCTATCACGACATTAAAATGTCTGACGCCACAGTTTCGCGCATCTTACGGCGCAATGGCTTAAACCGACTTTCTCGAGGCAATCGGATGCGCAAGGTTCACACAAAGCGCTATGAAAAACAGGTTCCGCGTCATCACATCCAGATGGATGTTAAGTTCCTGACCTTCAAAGGCAAACAGGGGGAAAGGTTCGCCGTTGTCAGTATACAGCCATCGATGATGCAACGCGGGTTCGGGCGTTGAAAGTATACCAGAAACATGCCCAGGCCAACGCCCCCTCTCGGGACATTGCTACGCAATGCCCTGCCGGGCAGTAATCAATTTCGTTGATCATATCACTGAAAAGTTCCCATTACGCATCCGCGAAATCATGACGCCCTCTCATTGATTGCTTTGCAATCAACTGCAGCGGACAATGGCCATGAGTTCCAAGCGAAATTCCATTGGTATGTCGAGGATCTTGGCATCCGCCACGCCTACATCAAGCTTGATACGCCCCAGCTGAACGGCAAAGTGGAACGCTCGCATCGGTCGGATGGACAGGATTTCTATCAACTGCTTAGCTACAAAGGCGATGTTGATCTCAAAGCAAAACTCGACGATTGGGAGTGCTTTTACAACTTCCACAGACCGCACGGTGCGCACAATGGAAAGACGCCTTACGTAGCGCTCAGAGAAAAGCTATAATCAACAAATAGGATGTCCCGCGAGCAACCGCACCTTACAGCCTCGACAACGCAACAGTCCGGAGGCCGGAACTTTGTACTTATCAATTCCGGAAGGCGCGCGCGAAATAGTCCGCCAGGGGTTTCACGAGATACGCGATGGGGGTCATATCACTAGTGCGGAAAAACGCCTCGACCGGCATGCCGGGGATCAGCGCCGTATTCTCGGGAAGGCGGCTGCGCTCTTCATCGCTTAGGATGATGCGGGCGCGGTAGTAGCTGGCGCCGGTTGTTTCATCGCGGAAGGCGTCGGCGGAAACCTGCACGACCTCGCCCACCAGTTCGGGCGTCTTGCGCTGGTCGAGCGCCGAGAACCGGAGGATAACGTCCTGTCCCAGATGCAAAAGGTCGATATCGGTGATCGGCACCTGCGCGGTGATCACCTGTGGGCGGTCCTGCGGAACGATGTAGAGGACCGGATCGGCGGGACGCAGAACCGACCGGGGCGCGAAGACCTGAAGGCCGAAGACCACCCCTGAAACCGGTGCGACAATGTCGAGGCGGCTGAGCTGTTCAATCAGGGCCACGCGCTTCTCACGCAACTCCAATTCGCGATATTGCAGGTCACGCAGGGTGGTGATGGCCTCCTCACGACGCATCGCGCCGAGCTTCAACAGTTCGATGTCGGTTTCGGTGACGCGCGTCTTGGCCTGTGCTTTTTGAGCCGTCAGTTCGCCCAACGTGCCTGCCATGCGGGCCTCTTCGCGGCGCAGGGCCAGCAGCCGCGACGCCTGCGTCAGCCCCTTGTCCAGAAGCGATTGTTGCGTGTCGCGCTCTTCAATGATGAGATCGCTCTGCTGGCTCAGCGCGATTTGCTGAGCCTCGATGCCCTTGATCTGGTCGGTGATCTGCATACGGCGTTTGCCCAGCTGCTCCGTCTCATTTGCGGCCGTCTCGGCGCGAGCGGCCAAGAGGCGGGTTTGGCCATCCATCAACTCGACTGCAACGGGGCGTGTCCCGGCCATCTCATGCAGCAGCGGATCGAAGGTGATCTCGCTGCGGTCGTCACGCTCGGCCTCAAGGCGTCCGCGTCGGGCCATCAGTTCAAGGAGCTGGTTTTCGGTGATGGTTAGTTGAGAGGCCAGTAGTGTCGGGTCCAGCCGCAAGAGCGTGTCGCCTGCCGCGACGCGCGCGCCCTCGGTCACGAGGATCGCCTCGACCACGCCCCCATCGGGATGCTGTACGACCTGCCGGTTCTGGTCGACCTCGACCTGCCCCTGCGCGATGACCGCCCCGGCGATACTGGCAAAACCAGCCCAGACACCGAAGCCGCCAAGCAGCACTACCAGCCCCGTGACCCCGACTGTTATTGGCCAGCGCGCAGACCATTCGGATTCGTCACTCACTGCACGCCCCCCTGTCCGACCGATTGCAAGATCTGGGTGCGGTTGCGCACAACCTCGCGCAGCACCCCATCCTTGGGGCCGAAACTCCGCACCTGCCCGCCTTCGAGCATCAGCAGCAGATCGCATTCCTTGATCGCAGCGGGGCGGTGGGCCATGATCAGGATAGTCTTACCGGCTTCTTTGAAAGAGCGGATGGCGACGTTGACGGCCTCGCTGCCCTCGTTGTCGAGATTCGAGTTCGGTTCGTCCAAGACCAGGATAACCGGATCGCCATACATGGCCCGCGCGAGGCCAATACGCTGCATCTGACCTCCGGACAGACGACCGCCTCCGGCGCTTATCTGTGTATCATAACCTTTGGGCAGTTTAAGGATCATTTCATGCGCATCGGCGCGCTGTGCTGCTGCGACGACCTGTTCGGCATCCGGGGAGGCTGAGAGGCGCGCGATGTTCTCCGCGATGGTTCCGGCGAAGAGATGCACGCGCTGTGGCAGGTAGCCTATGTGCTGGCCCAGCGTATCCGGCGCGAATTGATCCAGTGTTGCACCGTCCAGCCGGATCTTGCCCGCGATGGGCGGCCAGAGACCCGTGATTGCCCGTGCCAATGACGATTTGCCAGCCCCGGAGGCACCAATTACGCCCAATGCCTGACCGGGCTTCAGCGCAAAGGTGACGCCCCGCAGGGTGGGCTCGCGCTCGCCCGGCGGCACCACTGTGACGCCTTGGATCTCAAGCCGCGCCTTTGGCTTGGGCAGAGCCGTCCGCGCAGCTTCAGGCGGCACCTCGGCCAGAAGGCGGCCGAGACTGGACCAGCCTTGCCGCGCGCGCTGTACCATGGACCATTGGCCGACCAGCTGTTCGACCGGCGCCAGCGCACGGCCCAGCAGGATCGAGCCCGCGATCATCGCGCCCGCTGTCAGCTGATTTTGCAACACCAGCCAAGCGCCGAGGCCCAGCATAGCTGATTGCAAAAACAGGCGGAACATCTTGATCGATACGGTAAAGGTGCCGGCCCGGTCGGCCAGTCCGACCTGCTGCGTCAGTGCCTGCGCGCGTGTTGTCTGCCAGCGGTCGAAGGCTGCGCCCCGCATGCCCATCGCCTGTACGGCATCAGCCTCGTTCCGGATTTCGCCAGCCATCAAATCGGCGTCGACACTGGCGCGGCCTGCCGCCTGCGCCGACCGCCGCGTGACCAACTGATTGAGCACCGCGAGCAAGATGAGGATCGCTCCCCCACTGAGCGCGAGAACTCCCAGCCATGGATGAAAAAACCAGATGGTCGCCAGGAAAAGCGGTGTGAAAGGGATATCAAACGCCGACGTCAGAACTGGCGAAGTCACCAGCTGTTGCACCGATTGCAGATCGCTCAGCCCGGTGGCGCTGCCCTGATCGGGACTGCGTGCGGACTTGCGCAGCACCGCGTCGAACGCTCGGCGCTCCAGCGACGACTGAAACCGCGCCCCGACCCGGCCCATGACGCGACCGCGGGAGAAGTCGAGGATCCCCATCATCGCAAAGAGAAACGCCACCAGCAGTGTCAGCGCCACAAGTGTTTCGACCGATCGGCTGCCCAGCACGCGATCGTAGACCTGCAACATGTAGAGCGGCCCGGTAAGCATCAGCAGGTTCACAAAAAAGCTGAGAATGCCAACGAACCAGTAGAGCCCGCGCGATGCGCGGCGCGCCGTGCGCAATTCGGGAAAGCCGGGCCTGAGGGGAGGGGACCTCATCGTAGACGAAGGTGCCGCCGTGGTGGGTGACTGAGCGGTCCCGGACATGCTGGTGTCGTTTTGCAATATTCGCCGACACTTATCTGTCGGGATGATAAGTGTCGGCGTCGGTGGAATACGATGAGCAATGATCAGAATGTTCCAACTTTTTTGGCTTCCAAGAGACTTATTTCAGCAGATCTAGTTGTTCAGAATACAAAGTCGTCAGCGCTGAGATCAGCCATGAGAACATCATAAATTCTAAACTGATTGCCGCCGCCCGTATCTATGACGAGGTCGGGACCTACGTCAGTTGCATGGTTGGCAATTAAGTCGGTAAAGCTGGTGATCTTGGAAATGTCAGACAAATCGATAACCTCACCAATTTCCGAGACATTGAAATCTCCGATTTCATCGCTTCCGTCACCGTCTTTAAACACGAATCTGTCGGCGCCGCTCCCGCCCCACATAGTGTCGTTTCCGCCGTCACCTTGAATGCGATCGTCTCCTTCATCTCCCTCTAGGAGGTCATTATCGGCCCGGCCATAGAGTTTGTCGTCACCCTCGCCACCTAGAATGGTATCATTTCCATTGGCCCCCGAGAGCGCATCATCCCCAGCTTCCCCATAAAGCAGGTCGTTTCCGTTTTCTCCCTTTAGTATATCGGCTCCATCCCCGCCGTGAAGCGTGTCATCGTGACTTCCTCCGCGTATCTCGTCGTCACCTAAACCTCCGAGTAGGCTGTCTGCACCACCGTTTCCGTAGATCAAGTCGTCTTGGTTTCCGCCAAAGATGTCATCGTCGCCGGATCCACCTTTAAGCGTGTCATTTCCTGACCCACCGTCCAATGTGTCATTCCCGTCCCCTCCAATTAAGGAGTCATTTCCACTTCCACCCCAAAGCCTGTCGTTTCCAAGCTCTCCGTGTAATGTATCGTGATCGATTCCGCCTGCAATTAAATCATTTCCATTGCCGCCATAGATCAAATCGTCGCCGGTCGCACCATCTACGATGTCGTTTCCGTTGTCTGCAAAAATAGTTTCATGTGCACCACTTGCTTCCCCGTCGATATTCCCATTCACATGACCGCGAATATACTCTGATATCTTCCATCCGTTAAAATCATCATCACTATGTTTGACGACCCGAATTCGCAGATCCAAATCATCGTAGAAATCAAAAGGAACAAAATTAACTTCGTTAAGGTATATAACTTCTGTGAGATCTGAGGGGCTTGGAACATTTATAAAGTGGTGTTCCGTGCCGCCATTTCGCGCACCATCTAATGCATAGAAAACGTTGTCACCAATCTGCAAGAAATGCTGAGGCCCCAGCCCCAATACATCGGCACTATTCGAAGTGCCGGTAGACATGTGTTCAACAACCCGAACTATTATACTACTTCCATCTGTAAGAGCTATCGTTGAGGGCAGATTCTTCAAATCAATGACTTGACCTTCAATTTTGATCACATCCCGGCTTGGCTCAAAATCATTTAAGCGACCAACCACAGGCGAATTGACTAGATGGACGTTCGTAAAATTGAACGTATCCGAGCCTTCACCACCATACGCATGATGTCCTTGTCGGCCGCTGTTGTTAGTCAAATCCAAAATGAAAGTGTCGTCCCCAATTCCACCGAACAAATGGACTTGTCCACTTTCCGCTACCGACGCTTCAAGTGTATCATCGCCGTCACCACCACTGAGACCCTCCGTTCCCGTAGCTGCAAGATTTTGATATCCACCCGTCGAGCGCACGCCTGTTGTTGCCATCTCATTTCCCTTCTTAAATGTTCGATATGTAGATTTGTGATAACAACAGGAAAGCGCAACAACCTGTACGTGTGTATCATCTAACTAATGATACTAAAGGTTGTATATTTTTGCAATGCTTTGTTGCGAAAGTGGCCGTCTGATGAGGATTTGTGCTGAAGATTCAGTATGATAGAATGCACAGATAAGACTCTCCTGAGCTATCGCACAAGGAATTGGCCTGCGTAAAACAATGCCCTGAAGCCTATTCGGCGGGACCGAAGAAGCCTTCTGCGACCGGCATGCCTCTGCTGGTGCGTTCATCGGTGGCGTCCAAGTATTGATCCTGTATGACAATACAATGATCACGATGACGAAGATCCTTGGCTCCTCTTGGGCATATAAGAACAGGCACTGCCGGGCATTGGACGGTACCCGGTTACGCATGTGGGTCTTTTCAGAGTTGCAGTTGTACTACTTGTTTGGCGACAAGTTCGGTAGGCCCGGCAAGGGCAACGATAGCGGCAACGTCAAAGGTGTAATCTGCTGGCCGACAAGCGATGCGCAGCGTCGATGAGAGGCGGCTTTGGGCGGCGGAACTTTCTCGTGCCTGCGTCCAGGTTTGGCAGCTTCGATGAGTTGAACGTCTGGCTGGAAGCACAAGACCTGAACCGCTAGAATGATACCGGCGGCGATGGTCTTCGGGTCCGGGAGCTATTGATCGGGCAGCGCACTTAAGCGTTCGATGCGCGTCGTGCTGAAAGCACGCCTTTGGCTTGACGCTAGGTCACCTGATGGAATTCGGCGAGGTGGTTCCACAGGGGGCACCGAAAGCGAAGCGTCTGATTGCAATCATAGAGGATCCTGCAAGCGGCTTGCCCGAGGAAGCCTAGGCGACGTTGCCGGTCCTCGTTGAAACGAAGACCTGCCTCGACGACCAGATCGCCAAGCTCACGCTGAGATCAGCATGCGTGCCAAAGAGAATAAGGTGGGGCGCATTCTGATTAGAATTCCGGTGATAGGGCCATTAATCGCCACGGCTCTGGTTGCCCTCGCGCCGCCTCAAGACCTACCGCCGAGGGCGTGACTTTGCGGCTTGGCTCGCGCCCGTGCCGCGGCAGCAATGCCGGGATGCAACAATGTTACCTCATATGCTCAATCAGACCCCTCGCGACCAGGAGATTGGCAGCGAGACGGCAGATGGAGCATTAATACGCGCGGATGCCATAATGCCATCTCTGACCGCGGTGCGGACGCATTCATTCCGCCACGCAATAGTGCCCAGCCATGGAAGCCAAACATTGAGGCAACGTCCGGAATGATGCACTTCGCGCATGAAGGTATCTGGTCCTAGCACTGTGGCGGAATTGGAGTGGATATAAGCTGCGAGGCGAATGACCTAACGAAACGCTGTTCGGGACGTTGCGCGATGCCCGCGAAACACTTGAAGAATGGCAGGAGGAATACAGTTGGCGTAGGCCACATTAGCCTTGGCAAACCTAACCCCGACGGAGTTTTTCCAGGGAATGATGATGGACAAGATGGCAGTCTAAGACCAAAGATTTAACCCCAAGGACTCCGCACAGTGCTGAAATGAACTTAGGGCAATGTTCATTCTGAGCATCTATATAAGTGCAGAGTATCGATCAACTCTCACCGTGATTTGCTGAACGCAGCCGATACTTGAGCTGAAGTCGATTGGCTTGCCATGATGCGCCGACCGTAACGGTCAGGCATTTCGGGCGAACTCCAGCGACCTGCGACCATGATGGATGATAGATCACATCTAAGCCTGAAAGCATCTTGAACTCCGCCTACACGCGTGCTGTGCGCAGATACTTCCGATCGCCCTGTGCATCGCTTGAGAATGCGCGATATCGTTGCGGGGTCCATGTGCCGGATTTGCGAGTTGGGCTGCGATTTGGTAATAATAGGGTCGCTAGATTCTAATCCAGCGGTTTCAATCCAGCGCAAAACAGCCTCCGTCCCGGCCTCAGATAAAAATGAATAGGCACCCTCTCCGTACGGATCTGTTTTGGATCTGCTAACATAGAGCAAGCTCGATCCGTCATCTTGGCGAACCAGATCTTTCACCTTGAAAGCCACAATCTTGGACGCACGACACCCACTGTCAGTTGCAACCCAGAGTACTGCCTTGTCTCGTAATTCCAATCGGCTGCTACCTAATTTCTGAATTGTCTCAATCATCTCTTTTTTTCCAAGTGGCGGCGCTAGTCGGACTGCAGCACCATACTTACGCTTCACTGCCTTCACCGCTAGTTCGACTAGCCGGTGGTTACAGGTTGAAGGCTGAAATTGAGCCCTATGCATTTCCGAGATAGCCCAAAGCCGGACCCCAATCGCAGTGCTCCTAACCTTACCTCCTAGGTAATCAACATAAGCGGCTACCGCCTTGGGGTCGACCGGAGGGGCTGCATCATAGCCTTTTTCACGACACCAACTGCAGAACATGGCTGTAATCTGTCGGAAATTTCTCAACGTCTCTGGGGCAAACGCGGCATCAGACCGCTTGTGGTATTCTGCTTTCAGTTGCTCCCGAGCATCAGCAGAAGTGCTCACCAATTGTATCGCAGTAGCCATACGCTCGTTGGAGCGATCAAAATTGTGTTCCATCGAAAGTCTCCTATCTTTATTTCATAAAAGTGCATCCTAACCAGTAATGTTAAGGCTATTCTGAGTCCGTTAACCATTTGTTAATAAAGGCCAGGCAAAGTGAGGCTAAGTTGGAATTCAGTGAGGCCGTGATGTCGCGGAAAAAGGTTGCCGAACTAGCAAAGATCTTGTCGAGTTAAATTGAAAAGCCGGGTCAAAAGGACAAAGCGCGCCGATATTTATTAATATGTCAGAAACGAAAAGACTGAAGATTATGGTGGATTTCACCAATCTGGAGAATGCGAGAATACGTAGTCAGCGGGAGCTAAACTGTAGATATGCCGTTTCTCGCGCGACATTTTCCTTAACTCCCAGGTTTGGGAACAAGGAGATGTTCATGATCGGGGATCAACCCGAGTTTCAACGCTGAATAGTGCGACATGGCGTCAAAATCGGTCACGTCGCTAGGGCTTGCCGCACATGATCAATGCATCGTCGGCAGAGGGAAAGGCTTAGAGGTTTCGCAGAGCAGCCACAGTCAGGATCAGATTATCCAGTGTCAGATCCGACACTGAATGCTCTAGTCGTTGGCTCTCAGCCTCGAGCTTTATCGATAATAGGTCTGAATTTCTGCGATCATAGTTGGCTCCGGTTATGTAACAAGACAACAGCTGACTTTGCAGGAATACCTCTGCGGCAGCGCTTTGAGCGAGGTAGTTACCAAACATTCATGTTACGAACTATGTCGTCCTTAAGTTGAGCGACTCTTTTCATATGGCCACTTTATAACCCGCGTAACAAGGGAGAAAATACGTGCCAAGCATGCTGTCCGGAACTGATTGGCAAACTTAAGTAACAACGTTAGGTTGTTTTAATGGTAGATCGAATTGTCGGAGATGCTCATTTGATAGTTGGATATGTCTTGGTCGGTGCCGTTGCGGGTCTGCTCGCATCCGTTACTGCCCTTCTCGTTGGTGCAACAGTCTGGCTAGCGCTAGGCCTTTACACCTTGGTCGGCTCCTTCGCCGTGATCCTGCTGCCTGTTGCCCGGTTGATCTCTGGCATCTTTATTAATCACGGCGAAGCCCCACCTGCCAAAGGCAACTGGAACGAGACCGGATATCTGCGCTCTTGTGAGTCCTCGGCCAGACAGCAGGGCGCGGCTATCAACGCCTCAATGAGAATTCTTGTCGTCGATGACGACCCATTCATTCTGGAGCTAATACCGAAGATTGCGGCGAAGGTAGGTTTTTTCGAAGTTATTCCTGCTGCATCGGCTGAACAGGCGCTGAGATTGTTGGCCGACACCAGAATGATTTTCGACTGCCTCTTGTTCGACATCAACATGCCGGGAATGGATGGTATCGAACTTTGCAAACGTGTTCGCCAGTTACCCCAATATTGCCAGACGCCGATCGTCATGCTGACTGCGATGCGCGACATTTCACATATGGGTGACGCTTACCGAGCCGGTGCGACTGATTATGCCACCAAGCCATTCATAATTGAAGAGCTAGGCACCCGCTTGCGGATGGCACAGAAAGCGATCCACGTGCAGAGAGAGCCGAGCCATGGCAAACAGGAAGGCACGGGATACGGTTGGAGTCCAATTCGTTGCTACGGCTTCGAATTGCCCGACGGGTTACGTCTCGAAGTTGTGAAAAGTCTCATCGATCACACAGCCTTCTCAAATTATCTTACCCAATCACCCCGCACAAGAGTGACAGACATCCAAGTTTTCGCCGCAATCATAGATGGTATCGAAGCAGATCAGATGCGATCCTCACCCCAAGAGTTTGTCTCGCTCCTCCAAGATGTTTCAGCGGTAGCGGCCGATTGTCTTGGTGTTGACCAAACCGTGATGGCCTACACCGACAACGCAACCCTTCTGATTGCTGTTAATTCTGCAAACCAACTGCCTGCGATTATCATCGAGAAGAACATTGAAAGAAGGCTCCAAGGCAACGCTTCTGTGTATGGCACACGGATAGGCGTATCGGTTGGGGGGCCAATAACGCTGCAAGGCACAAAGGCAGAGCGCGCAAAAATGGCGACGGATCACGTGATCACCATGGCGGAAAGCAGAGCGGTGGACAAACATGGCAGGCCAGTTGCTGGCCTTCTCATGGGATAGCGTCTGACCTGAGCCCCAAGTTTCCCTAACCGGCGCCAGAGGCATTGGAGCAAATGTGCTGCTACCCAACCTTGAACCGTCAGTATGCAGATTTTAGCCTCTGAGAACGGCTGGGACTGGTTTCGCTGCCGCGATTATCGATGTCGACCGGAATGTTGTATCCGATCGCGCTGCGTGGCCGAATCTCGTTGTAGTCTCTATGCCAGTCCTCCAAGTTTTTCGGCGCATCTGCAAGCGTCGAGAGCCAGTGGGGGCTCAGGCACTCTGCGCGGAACTTGCTGTTGAACGCTTCTATAAATCAATTTTCGGCCGGCTTGTCTTTTAGGCACACTGCCCGCATTACCATCTGCAAAATCACTCGTGTCGACGGTCTGCTGCCTAGAATGCAGCAAAAGGGCAGTCAAATCATTCGCCTACACTAGATTCACTTCATGAAAGATCATCCTACCCAGCAACGCTTAGGTTTTACCGTGTACATTAACTTTTTGTTAAGAAAAGTTAGAGAGAGTGCGCTTAAGTTGAAATTTGATGAGGCACTGATGTCGAAGAAAAGGATAGCAGAGCTAGAAACAATTCTATCAAGTTATATCGAGAAGTATGGTCAAACGGATCAGGCACGCCGGTACTTTATTAGTATGACGGATACGAAAAGATTAAAGGCATGGCGGTTTCCACCAATTTGGGGAAAACAAGAAAGTGCGAAGGAAGAGACCCAGCCCATTGGGGTAAAGCACACTGGGTCCGCTGGGGGCTAATTTTGTAGGATCCCGAATCGTATAGATCTATTCAAAGTGGCTTATCAACAATTCAAAGCGCTTGATACACGGGCACGGATAAAAATTGGCGTGGGAGCGAAAATAGTATCTAACGTCAGCGCAGACTAATTCCCCGAGATATTCTTTTCGACCGTCAATCGCACAGCCACAGCCACAGCCACAGCCAAAATGCAGACTTGGGTCTTGGAATTAGGCCATAGATTCTGGTTAGGTGGGAGCAGTTGCCTCTTTTCAGAGCCGTACTAAGTGGCGGAAAATGTTTCGCGTGCGAAACATTCGCGCTGACCTGCTCCCCCGTGGAATCCCTCAGTCTAAAATAAAGTGCGCCTGACAATTGCGCTGCCACCCAACTTTGGGCCGTCAGGATTCAGAGTTTTAGGCCGCGACAGGTCCAGACTGCTAAACCGCAGAAATTTACTGTCCATATCGCCCTTCCGAATTCCTTTTCGGCCCTCGGCACCGCCGAGATCCTGCCCCTGGCCCGAAGCTAACGGGGAAAAGGGAGCTTAAGCTCCAAGCGTGAGTTCTGCAAAAATGCCGTCTGGAACCTCCTTCACGCGGATGACTGTGTAACTCCGCTCTGAAGAAAGCTTGCTCGCAACCCAAAGTAGCGGTTTGAACTTCAGTTTACCGCTAAGCGTAAACAGGATGGCTCTAACTATCACCCCGTCATCAGAAATAAGATTGATGATTAACTTTTGCGTGATCTGAATGTGCCTTTGACCTATCTCCACGTGCTCAAGTTTCAGTGACCATTGGCCCCGAAAGTCGGATACTTTGGCCGCACTCCAAGAGGCGTTGCAAGCGATACGATATTCGTCGCCCGCGACGATGTCGACATCAGACCTTAACTCGTCGCCACGCATCAAACCTTCAGTGACATTGATACTCTCCAGCGGCAGGATGAACTGAATGTCACGGTAATTGTCGTCCGAAAAGGCATCGCAGTTCAGGTTGAAGCTGGCACTTTCGACTTTGCAAACAATATGTTTGTTCGCTCGCCTTAAGTCACTTAGTCCCATCAATTCAACCCTTGTTCATCAATATGTAATGTATTGATTCCAAGTTTGGCAGGGATCTGTGGTTAAAATTCGTCAGAATGGTGCTGTTGTTACATTACCGGTGCGCTAGCGGATTTTTCTGTCCCATCGTAGTTCATACGGGGAAAACTCCCTTTGATGGTCAAGTCATCATGGGGATAGATGCAGCGATAGTATCAAAGCCTTCACAATCGGAACACTTGTTGCTTGCGTTGCAGGCGGTCTCTGCAAAGAAACTGAGAACCGTCAGATCGTTCATTTGCCAGCATGCATTGCGCTGGGGTCTTCTGTACCGAGAAAGGAAGCTGGAGCGAACGCATGATCTGAATGCCTAGCCCCTGTCGCAGGCGTTAGCCCCGCTGTTACGGGAACCTGACCCCTTCACTGCGCTTGGCGAATGGAGCCTGACATGCGGTGCGAGAAAATTCGGCGGGTGGCTGTCGGCCATAAAGCTGTTGGTCTCTTGCGCGACTTTCTAAAGAAATACCGATTTCATCGGCGCTCAGATGGATCGTCGGAGGGCAACGGCGGTCAATCATAATTCCTCCTTCCAAAAGAGATTGTGTCGATCTTTCTGATGACTGGATCGACAAACACCTGCGGAAAGGTGCTCAGGGTATGTGCGACACTCAATCCTTTGTCTGGCAATAACGCTATGACATGTCCACACGATGGGCAATCTTCCACGTTTTGCGCATCTTCCACAAACACGCACCCTGTGCCGCCACATTTTGGACAACCCTTGCCCTAGTGAAGCGCCCTCATCAGTTCGTCGTCGGTAATAGCGGGTTCTTTCTCCCGTGTCATACCTTGATCCAACACTTGAACTTTCCTATCGGTTTACTCAATCACTTCGACAAGAACATAACTGCCCACTTTGTCCGCTTGGGCGCGCGATTGGCTAAGCGAGCGCACCATGACCGCAAAAACATAGGCACAATCTGGCGCCTGATCTTCACACACAAGCGCCAGCTCTAAGGCAGTTTGCTTGTCGCCATCTGCTTGCTTGAGAAGCTCGTCCGCTCTCATTCGAACGCTGACCGGTACATTCAAAACCAAATAATCCGTCGCGCGCCGCAAACTCGCTTCCCTTGGCGTCATGCTTCGGCCTCCTGACCTTTCAGAAACTGGCTCAGCACCATTTCTATCAGCAAGACAGCCAGCAGCAAGGAGTCACCTTCAACATAGAGAGCGGCGCTTCCTTTGGATCACAACGGGCGACAAGGGTTCTCATCCGATGCGCTGACATTTCTAGAAACGCCAACTCTTCGTCGCTTAGATGGATGGTCAGGGCGTTCGGGCGGTCAGTCATGTTTTGGGGTCTGTCGGTTCGTCATGGCGCGATACTAGCAAGCCGCCCTACCTCGCTCAAGCCGGTTTCGTCTGATACTGCCGTTGTCGAGACTGATCAAAAACTGACACCAACCCTGAGGCCAGCACCAAATGCTCCGTTGTCGTCGAATGTGCCGCGCACTACATTTTCCGGGTAGGTTTCAAGTGGGGCCTTACCCAGCCAAGTGTAGCTTATTCCGCCAGAAATATCGATCCGGGGCGTCAGCTGATAGATGCCTCCCAGCGTTACGGTCTGGCCACCCTTTGCCGGTGCCAAAGGTGATACCAGCTTCTCACCCTCCTCGTGTTCATAGCTGTAACTCAGGCGGGCGGAAAAATTGTTGGTGAACCGACGCCCAACGCCAATCTCGTATGTCCATGCATCGTCGAGAATTGCTAGGTTCGTCACCGCACTGTTCGGGTCCAGCGTAAATTTGCTCCAATCGGACCAACGAACGCTGGCAAACAGCAATGTGTCCTCAGCCACTCCGGACTGCACCTGAAATTTCAGCGACTGAGGCAGCGTGGCCCCAGTCGGTCCGGTCGAAATCGGAGTGGTGCCGGGAAATGTTTCGACAGTCTGCATCTCCAAGTCGACATCTGAATGGTATGTCAGCGCCGCGCGGAATGCGATCTCGGGAATTTCGTAGCCCGCACCCACGACATATCCCAACGCACTATCAGTGGCGAAATGCACATCGTATCCGTTGAGGGGGCCATAGGCCAATCCAGAAAGGGTAATATTGCCCCGCGCCTGCACGACACGCGGACCGCCATAGATGGCAATGCGGTCGGTGACGTCGTAGCTTATCAAAACCGTCAAAGCGTCGCTCTCCGCTTGGGAGCGAGCGCCACCGAAGAGGGTTGTCGTCGGCGATCCGCCGTACTGGGTGTCAACGCCGTAGGGTTGATCGTAGATCATCGCGAAAGACAGGCGCTGCCCGAACTGCAACTTTATGCCAGCGGCGACGCTTCCGAAATCCTCGCCGACATTGCCGACTGCATGGCCAGAGCTGTCCCGGCCCGTCACATTGGGGGCGACCACAGTCATCGACAGCTCAGCGCGGTTGCCTTCATCGAAGATCAGGTCGATTGGTGTCTTATTGCGATCAAGATTACCGGCGACGGCCGATGTACTCGTCAGAAAACCCAACCAAATGGCAAGTACCAAAGCAAATTTCGTCATTTACCCGTCCGCGACCTCCACCGAGAGTAGCGACTCTCGGCGGGCACACCTAGATTAGCAAGAGAATTTGCCAGTAATCTGTCAGACCGCAGAATGCTGTGTTGCCGATGATACATATATAGAATGGCCGCCCGTTGTTGCAGAAGCCATAGCTGAGATATGACGAGCTATGCGGTCGCGCGGCACTGTCAGATCAAACCGGCTTGAGCGAGGTAGGGCGGCTTGCTAGCATCGCGACATAGCAAAACGCAGTCCTTTTCGCTATTTCAAGACGAGCCCCGAGATTATACCCTTGGCGGTGATGCTATATGTCCGTGTCCGGACTTGGCTTCGGGATGTGGAGGATCTTCTGCATGAGCGTGGCATCGACAATAGTCACGAGATGGTCAGGGTCTGGTGGAACAGATTTGGTTCAGTGTTCACCCGCGGAGATCTGTAGAAGCCGGGTCAGGCGGATGCGGTTCATTCTTCAGTTCACTACCTCTTCAATCAGGAACGCCACCTTTTCTCACGTGATAATTTGAAATTGAACTGGGCTGTCGCTCTCGCCGAGTGGCGCGATCTCGGCGCGGCATAAGGGGCAGCTTCACTGCTCTTTCAGAGACCGGTTCGCATTTGCCTGACAGCACCGCACAATCTTTGCGCAGACTAAATTGTAGCCTCCCTGTCCTAGCTGAAATTGGTTCGAATCGGTCTGACAGCACCTGCGATGGAATTTCTGCACCTCAGGCCGCCGTTGCGAGCGGTTTGATCTTGGCGCTCGGGTCATCTCCCCCTGTCTGCCGGTCGAACTCTATATAAAAGGTTGAACCGACACCCGGTTCGCTGACGTAATCGATAATGGCGTTGTGGCGCTCGACGATTTGCTTGGCAATGTTGAGGCCAAGGCCGGTGCCGCCGACCTTGCGAATATCAGAGGAATCTACTTGGCTGAACTTGCCAAACACGCAGTCTTTCGCGCCTTCCGGAATACCTGATCCTTCGTCATGGACCAAAATACGGATGCGGGCGCCCTGAGTTTCGACGCGCACCTTAACCGCGCCGCCTTCGTCGGAAAACTTCAGAGCGTTGGATAGCAGGTTGCTCATCACTTGGATCAAGCGATTGCGATCACCATTGATCTGGCAATCTTCAATGCAAGGGTCAGACATAACTTGGATGCCAAGTTTGCTGGCGTAACCTGCGATGGATTCCACTGCCTCTTGTACCAAATCGTTCGCATTGATCGGTTCGAAATGAAACACCATCGCGCCGGCCTCGATCTGCTGCAGATCCAGCAGATCATCGATTAGGGTAGCGAGGCGATGCCCGTTCCTGGTTGCTATGCTAAAAACAGGCTTGAGGGTCTCGGGCAGCACGCCAAGTCTGTCGTTCTTGATGAGTTCGAGCGATCCGATGATCGACGTCAGCGGCGTGCGCAACTCGTGGCTAACCGTGGCCAGAAACCGTGACTTAACCTCCAAGGCAGCCTTAGTGCGCTCGTTTTCTTCATTGATCATTTTCATCTGTGCGAGCCGCTGCTTGTGGCTGAGGTAGAATTTCACCGATATGTCGCCAGTGAAGTAGAGCACGAAGAAAATCGTGAAGAACTCCAACCAAATGTCAGAACTGATTGGTGGGAGATAGCGGACCACATCGAGAAATGCGATGTATAGAAACGCGAAAGCGTAGATCAGCAGACGCAAGAGCAGAATGCCTTTCATTTGGCTATTGTACATCGCCGCGAAGACCGATGCAGAGAATAGAAAGAAGAGGGGCGTGAAATGCCCTGGCGAAGTCTGCTGAAGCGCAATGTTGACGATGAAAACGCTGATCGCTATCGCGCTCACGGCCGTGTTGATCGCGATGCGCTTGAGGATCTGCTGACCCACGACGGGGTCCTGGCCATTCCAAGCCTTTGATTGGCGTCCGAGAAGCAAGTCGAGCATTTCGGTAAGGGCTACGATTCCGTAGAACGCAAAAATCGAGAGAGGGTTGAAATAGAACGCCGCCAGTATGGCCGCAGCGAGAAAGCTCGCTTGCCGTTTCCAGATGAGCTGGTTGGCAAGGTCAATGTAATCTTTGATGCTCTGTTCGCGACCATCGGAGTTGAACCAGTTGATCCGGGCCGCCCAAAATGTGTTGAGATCCGTCATGTTTGCCTCTGCAACTCTGCGAAGGTAGACAGCTAAGGTCGAAATGTGTCGAAATTAGACCATACGCAGGGCGCGTTGAGGATTCTTCCGTAGAAAACGTATGAAAAATCTGCCTCTTTCGGCGTAATTTGGTAAGCTTTGCCATTCCCACGAGGAGCCGTTCCACTGCCGAAACAACGTGCCATACCCGGACTGCGCCATGAGATGAAGAAAAAGCAGACGTGGCGGGAACTGTTCCTTTCTGAGATGGACGGGGTGGTGCCGCGGGGCGGCTGCTGGCGCTGATCGCGCCTTACTATCCGAAGGCCGGATCGAAGGGTGGACCCCCGCCGATGCTGTTTAAGAAAATGCTGCGGGCTTACTTCGCTCAGAACTGGTATGCGCCGAGAGACTCGACGGCGGAAGAAACGCTCTATCACAGCGAGGCGATGCGCCGCTTAGCGGGGATCTAACTGGGCAATGACCGCATCCCCCCTTGCAGTGATTGCTTCGCATACCCATGCCGAGCAGTGGATGAGTCCACAACTCTCAACTTCCGGCATCTGCTGGAGCGGCGCGAGTTGACCAAGGCGCTCTTCGCTGAGGTGAACGGTCACCTTGTCGAGAAGGCCATCACGCTGCGCTCGGGTACGCTCCTAGATGCGATTACGGTTGGTGCGCCGTCCTCGACGAAGAACAAGGCGCGCGCGCGGGACCCGGAGATGTCGTCCACGAAGAATGGGAACCGAGCGTGGTGGCGTGGCGAACGCGCGCGACGGGAGGCGGTCACGCCGTCTTGAAACTGCCATACTTTGAAGCGGCGTAAACCTCTGATAGGTCTGGAAACGCAATATCGGATTGTGGGATTTCGTTCACCGGACCGAAAACTGGTGTGCGTGCCAGAACCGCGGCGCGCTGTTCGCGAACTTCAGCGGTCAGAAGCTGGATGGGCTTTCTCAATCCCGGGTAGCTGCGTGGTCCCATCGCCAATTCATAGCCGAGGTAGCGTTGGTAGAACGCGGTATGTTCGGCCCGCACCGGAGCAAGGGCCAAGTCGATGTCGTAGAACATCGTCGCGAGAAACGGGATGCGCAGGACCAAAAAATGCAGTGGCACACGCTTTTTGCGGGCCGCTGGGTTGATTACAAAACGGGTCGCATCAAGGATCGTTTGTCCGCGCGTGAGATTATCCAGAATTTCGGGGAACACCTCCAGCGTCGGCGATGTGAACGAAAGCTTGGACATTAAATGGAGGCGCACCGACGCCAAAATCTCCCCGTCCATTTCAACCGCGACATGGACGCAATTCGCGGTCTCGTCGAATGCGTCGGTCATGATGCCAAGCTCGTTCTCGGCGATCGATCGTCCGGCACGGTAGCATTTGTAACGCAAGCGATATAGATTTTCGAGGTCTTTGCTGTCAGTTAGAACTTTGTAGCGGACGTGCTTCAACGCGTCGATAACTTGTTCGTTCATGCTCGATCCTATTGCCCGTGCGCACTATGGCTTGGCATGACATACGAGTAGGTCGCTGTAGCCACGATAAACGACTTCTTGTCTCTGGATTTCGAAACCAGCTGCGGTGGCAGCGGATGCTATCTGGGCCCCGGTGTGCGTCCAGTAGACGCCGTTCTTTTGTGCCTTGAGGATGGCCTTGTTCTGCTTGGCGATCTCTCTACCCTGCCAGAAGACCCCGAGCGCGCCTGCCAACCCCTGTTTCTTTTTCAACTGTGAGAACAGGTAGTCGCGCCAGTCGGCCACGTTCATGTGACGACCGAGATCGACGAGGTAGAGCCAACCGCCTGGACGGAGCAACCGACGCATATCCTCGAGTCGCTGCTTTGGCGCGGGCATCGCGTATAGCGCGTGAACGCAGACGACAAGATCAGCTGTGCCTCGCGCTACGATATTTTCAAGCGGTAGAGCTTCAAAACTGATATTTTTATGGGCTGCCAATTTGGACCGCGCCGCCCCGATCATGCCAGCGTCGGGCTCTGCGAGACATATCTCGCTCTCCGGGCAAGCACGGGCCGCGATCTCGGTGTAGTTTCCGGTGCCGCCGCCGATGTCATAGATCAAGCGCGGCGTCTCTATCGTCGCAAGGAAAGCCTCAAAGTTGTGCAGTATCGCTTGGTACTCAGGGTTGTGCTCGGACAGCAGATCATAGGCCGTTGCATAGGCACTCCAATCGGCACGCACCGACCGATTTGCTGTTTCAGACGTATCGAGATTGTCAGAACCTGACCCGTAAGCACGAGTGTTTGATTGCATGGGGGGGAGACTCCAAGGTTCAATTGGGAATGATTTGCTACACGGCCTTTGTCACAAACGTGACGCCATCAAACTGACATTACAAGGACTTTTATACACAGTGGTGCCATTATGCCCTCATTGTTTCCCATTCGGCAACAGGCTGAGCGCAGACCGGTGACCTAACTTGAAGGAGATAAGAGTGAGACATCCAGTTTCGTTGGCGTTGTTATCGTCGCCAAATGTGCTTCGGATGAAGGCACAACCTCAAATTGTGAGGTCAGTCTGTGGGCTTGACCTGTTTGAGTCCTATGAGGGCTGCCCGGATCGGCCGCGTGAGAAAGTTTCGCTTGCTTCACAAAAGTCGCAGTGCGCTGAACCGACAATGTGACGTTGAAGTGGCAAAGGCGGCGAATTTCGACGGTGAATTTCGCAAATCCGCCAAAATACGACCTCAATGTTTGGCGACAACGAGCGAATCGTAAAGTCGAAGCAAACTTGGAGTCGTGATGAAAGTATTAGCGGTTTATGATGATCCGACGGTGTTGGTATCGGGCTATGACGATCAAATTGTGCTGGATCTCGTCGCGCATTTTCTCGGTATCGCAGCGCATGACAACGACAACGCTGCGCCCTCGCCGATTGCAGTCCTTGAAGGCATCTCTAAGGCGGAAGGGGATTTCGGCTTTTGACTATTATCGAGCCCGCACAACGGGTCGTGCGACCTAAACCGGGAGAGACCCCGTCGGCTGACGTCAGAAAGTGCGAAAATTCTTGGGCCTTTTCTGACAGCTGCAAATGCTCTGGAGGCCATTGATACCATCGCGATGGGGCTCTCACTCAATTCTGCCGTTCTCGACGTCAATCTTGGGGATCATACCTGCGAGGCCGTTGCGAAAAAACTAGCGACTTTTTCTATTCCATTCGTAGTTCATACGGGGAACGTTCCCGTTGATGGTCAAGTGATCATGGGAATAGATGCACAGATAATATCGAAGCCTTTACAATCCGAAACACTTGTTGCTTGCGTTGCAGGTTGTATTTGCAAAGAAGCTATGAATCCTAGCAGTCAGAAATCATGCTTCGCTCACAGCCACCCGCAGTAAGTTGCGTCGGGGGAAGGCTCACATGGGTCAATTTTTCAAAGGAAATTATACGCTAGCCCGGGTCGCTTCGGGATGTAAATAACATTGCGATTTCCGCGAAGGACTGGGAGGTGATGCCCTGATGTGGCTGTCCTACCTGCCGATCAGGCGAATGTTAGGCCGCCTCGGGTCATTTCGCTTTTTCAAAGCGCGGTTTTCGGCGCGGGCAAGGGCACGGTCGAAGGTTTTGCGAATGCGCTGTGTCTTACTCATGTTAGGACGCAGCGGATTCCCGATGGAGATTTCAATGTCCAGCGGGTCGCCGTTGTCGTATTCGGTATTCTTCTCGTCAATCGCGTTCTGGATTTTGCTTTCCAAGCCGCCGGACGGTTCAAGATCGGCCTTGTTTGAGACAACGACGAATGCCCCGTTTCCAGCATAGGCCATCATGTAGCCACTCGCGCTTAGCGCATCGCCAATGGCATCCGCGACCTCCGTGAGAGCGTAGAAAAATTCATCTGTCGAGGCTCGAGCGTAGATCGCCCCGATCCGGTCGATCTTGAATGCCAGCACTTGCGAGCCGACCAGTCCTGCATGTGAAAGCTGCGTCAGATAATTTCCCAAGGCGGAATATTCGATAAAATTCTTGATGCCATCAATGTGGATCGCGTCAGGCAGATCAAAGGTGTGCTGTCTCGCGATTGTCGGGCGATGTGCATCCACTGTCGATATGACTGCTGCCACCTCGCGCCGCGCGATGACCACCTCTTCCGCCATGCGGAGGCGGGCACTTAACTCTACGATGTTGAAAGGTTTGTTAGCATAGTCGGTAGCACCTGCTTCGAAGGCGCGGTCGATGTAATCCTTCTCGGCCCTTGCGGTCAGCATAATGACTGGCGTCTTGTGATAAGAGGGCATGGCGCGAACCAGTTTACAAAGCTCGATCCCATCCATGTCGGGCATATTGATGTCAAGCAGCAGACAGTCGTAGGTGACATCACCATTGTTCAGCATGCCCAATGCGATCTCCCCCGAGAGCGCTGTCGACACATCCGAAAAACCTGCCTTGGCAGCCATCATGGACAGAAGTTCGAGAATGAACAGGTCGTCATCAACGGATAGTATCTTCATATACACCTCAGAGTTCTGAGACGCCTGACCAGACCAAGCTAGAAATGCACTTACTCTTAAAACTATATCATACGAACAGTGGTACCCGGAAATCCTCAAGGTGGCGTTTACATTGGCGTCTCATGACGCAGATATCACAGATACACTGTATGCGGATAGGTTTCCGCGTCGCTTGGCCTGACCATGATCGATTTTCATTGGTGAAAATTACATGGTGAAAAGCTTCTGCGCATGATTGTGAGATACGATATCGTGAAAATCACAGCCCCCTTGCTCGAATGCCGTTAATAAACATCGTCCAGCAACGTACTTGCCAATGAGGCACTAATGCAAAGTTGCAGCCGGGGCGGTTTCCGGTGGTCGTTCACGACCGCCACAAGACCTGCCCCGGCCACTTCACTCCGATCCCGAATGGGGGACCGGCGCGCTAGATGTAACGACTCGTACCCTACACACCAATGTTTACCCCCGACCGTTGGGGACGTCCGGGAGATGGCCTAACCGCCGCTCCATAGCCCCGTTGAAGTAGGGTGGAGCGTGGCTCGTAGCCTCCATACGCACTCCGACCAGCTCGCATGAGTCGCCCGGTTCGCATGAAAAGTACTATACATCTTTACAGTACGTAAATCGAGACTTTTCAGCCTTGATTTGCAATGGCGAAAGCATCCGAGCGCCGTCGCGAAGATACCGAGCCTCACGGCAATACTGGCGGGTGCTGAGAACGCAAAAAAACCAATTGCAGCGAGGCCTCCCAGCATTTGCTGAAAGTGGCAACTCAGAAATGACCCGGAATTTGGTGTGACTAGGTTAGCCAAAAGTCAGACCTTTTGGAAAACAAATAATGTTCCCGCTGCAACGACTGAATGCGCTCCGGCTGACCACGTAACAGCAGTGCAATTGGCTTTGTCCGCTTGTTCTATCGCGACGTGACGAACACCGGCGTCACCATCATGCGGTCATGTCAGCAGCATATTCGTTCCACAGGCTGAACGCATCAGCCCGGGAGTGGCGATAGGATATTGCGGAGAGGCGATGACGTTTCGGACAGAAAAGGGTTGCGGTCTGATCGTGAACAAAAAGGGATCGCTGCGCTTGGCGCGAAGATTTGAAGCGGCCCACGATCTTTTCTCGTCTTCTTGTGTGTCGATGCGAGGCTTCTGACCGCTTGTTCAGCCGCTTATGCGAGCGGTGCTCGATGCTTAGGCATAGCCCCCGGACGGCGACGCCATAGCTGCGGAGCTTGTCGGTTACGATGACCCGCGGTACGCCCCATCGCCGCACCAGGTTTCGAAAAAATCGCTTGGCAGCATGGGCATTCCTACGACTTTGGATCAGGATCTACAGCACGTCGCCGTTCGCGTCGACCGCCCGCCAAAGCCAGTGCTTCTGGCCTCGGATTGCGATCACGACCTCGTCGAGGTGGCATTTGTCGGTCGAGCCCGGACGGTCGCGAAGGATACCCGCGGCGACCTGCGCTCCGAACCGTTGGCAACAAACGCGGATGCTTTCGTAGGAGACGATCACATCTCGCTCGGCCAGCAGATTCTCGACATCGCGCAGGCTCAGCGCAAAGCGGTGATACGCCCAGACGGCGTAAGGGATGATGGAACGGGGGAAGCGAAAGCCCTTCAGGCAAGGCTGTGTGAAACTTTGCTGATCATGACAGAGGGCTATGCGCGCAGTCGGGGCGCGTTAATAACCTGACAAAGCCGTGACAAAAGCTCGTAAATATGGTGTCTTAATGCGTGTTCCTTTTGTAGAGGGCCAACGGCGGAATGTGGAAGCATCCTTCTCAAGAGCCGAAGAAGTCGGTGAGGCAACGTTGCAACCGTTGTCATGCAACTGGCCAAATCCTGTGTGAGTTTTGCGGCGGCAAGGGTGAAATCGTAATGGGACGCGACAAAAATGGAATTTCGAGACACTGCTCAGTGCAGTTCATGTTATGGACGCAGAACGATGCGATGCAGAAACTGCAGCGGCGAAGGTTGCCGTTAGCTCCATGCGAGCAACTCCGGCGATCACCGACGACGGACAATAGCGGAGACGAACTGGAACGCTTGAGCATGCCAGAATAACGCAACATCCCCAACTGTACATATCTAAACGTTATAGACGGGTGCAGGTCGCCTAGCCCGTGATCATTCTCATAAGATTCGGACCGAACAGCCAAAAGATGATTCCCGCGACGCCAATAGCCAACCCCATCGGAAAGCCGCTCCTGTCGGAGATTGCCAGCCAACGCGTCGGGCGGCCAAGCATCGCGCGCCGCGTTATAAAGAGTGCCAACACGGAGGCGAAGATGCTGAGTGACAGGATCATCCCGAACAGCTGCAGCGCGCAGACGGGGATCAAAAGTGTAAGGGCGGTCAACAATTTTACGTCACCGCCGCCTATCAGCCGCTGCGCGAATATCAGAAGGCTGACAAGGAATACGCCGGCACCCGCAATCAGACGCCACTTTAGCTCGATCCAAGACACAGAGAATGGCAAGCTGCATATAGCGACGATGACGAAAAGTGTTACGAGCCAATTGGGGATGCGCATGAAGCGCATGTCGTATGCGATCACCGCCAGAAGCAGCGGGATAACAAGCCAACCGACAGAGATCACGGGGGGGGCGTTCACTCCAGCATGCCCCTGCCATCATTAATCAGTGCGATCAGCCGTACCCGGCCGTTGGCACCAGTTTTGGAATAAATACTGCGCAGATGGGTGCGAATTGTCGCGACCGAAACGTTAAGCATCTCGGAAATTTCTCTGGCGCTGTCGCCACTGGCCAGTAGTCGGCAAACACGTTGTTCTGCGCGGCTGAGCCCAGCAGAGTTGCGTGGACCCAGAATGTCCGCACGCCCCAAGTCGGCTGGCACGCTGCGGGCTCGCGAATAATCGCGAATACTGCGCGAGATCACCCCGGGTATTCGATTTTCCCAAGCGTTGGCCATCGCCACCGCGGTAAGTGTGGTCGGAACCTCCGGGGTGGTGTTCGGAGGTGTATCAAAGGCCAGCTCTAGCGCGTCGATCCGTCCCTCGGCGTTATCTAACAGGATCAGGCTGTTTTCCATAATCTCAAGCCGTGGGTCCCATTCCAAACGTAGCTGAGACTTTTCAAAGGTTGGCTCCCGGCGCAGATCACTCGACTGGAAGATAGCGCCGGGCAACATTTCAGCTGCATGATGGTCCTGCACATATTGAAGCATACCGCCGCTGCTGGTTTCGGGCTTTGCCTTGCCCACCGTAGGGTACGCCGCCGAAACCGTCAGCATACGGTCATTTTCGTAGCGGTAGAGTACGACACTGCGCGCTGAGAACTGACCAGCGAACACCATTAACACATCGTGAATCTGGAATTGCCCGCAAAGCGCGGTATTCCAAATATTGATCAAGTCTAGTGTACGCGCAATTTCTATGTGCAATTCGGTTGCACCGGCGAAAGGGATTAAGTCGCTGCGATCCTTAGGGGTACGGTGAGGCATGTTGGTAGATCCTTGGGGGCGTTCAGATTTGGTTCCTGTGTTATGCTTGGCGATTGAATCGATGTCTGCGCTGTCGACATTTCAAGGCCGTTTACGAATACCGTGGCGTAAGAAACTGGTCCAATTGTGGCCTATTGGCCTCATTTAGGGCCCAATAAGTGCAAAATTGCCCTGATATGGCCCCGCTCACTCATCCGTCTGAACGATGTGAGTCACGCTGAACTTGGTTAATTTAGTCTTATCGTCGCCCAGAATATTGCGGGCTAGAGGAAGACAAAATCAACAGGCCATATGAGCCGGAAACTAGGATATTTATAATGAAAACCCAGATCCAAAACCTTTTCAAACGCCTCCGCAGCTGTGAGCAGGGCGCAACCCTCGTAGAATACGGTATCGCACTGGCAGTGGCTGCCGCAGTTGGCGTCGCTGGCTTCACTACACTGGGTGGCAAGGTTTCGACCAATGTGACAGCTGCATCGGACGCGTTCGGCACGACCTCCCCGTAAATCTGAGGCCAGAGCGGCTCGCCCGGGTTAGCTCCGGTAACAGCACAGAAGTGCAAGACATCGCCCAATGCGTCCTTGGGGCGCGTTGGGCTTTCACTTGCGCCCCGAAAGGTAACTTTAAATGTCTCTCCGCCTATCCATCACAAGATTCTGCGACGACGAACGCGGCAGCATTCTGCTGCTGGGGGCGGTCACGCTGGTTTTGATGCTGGGTATGGTCGGGTTCATATTTGATTTTGGCAGAAGGGCCAGCACTCACGCTGAGATGCAGAATTTCGTGGATTCGGTCAGCCTTGCCGCGGCGGCCGAACTGGACGGTCAGTCCGATGCAATTTCCCGCGCTCGCAATGCTGTCGACTCCCTCATCGCCGATCACCAGACATTCGCGGCGGGCACCCGCCTGCTGGGCTCGTCGGACGTCGTCGAGATTTCTTTCTACAAGCCGAACGAGACGGGCGGCTTTTCCCGTGATGCCGGTTACTTTACCGATAATGCACACAGCGCGCGATTTGTTTCAGTGCGCTTGGCCGAGCGTACAGTCATCGCCGGCCTGTCGGGGGCCTTTCGACGCATGAACGGCGACACCACCAGCAACGACAACGTCGGCGCATTTGCTGTTGCCGGTTTTTCGCTGGAAGCATGTAATGTGGCACCTGTGGCGGTCTGCCTCCCCACGCTTGATTTCGACGCCAGTACTAGTGTCGGTCAGACGCTGAGCTTGAATGCTGATATCAACGTCGGGCACCTTTTGCCCGGTCAGATCGCATTGGTCGATACGCTGACAGACTCGCTGGACGGGCTGACCATCTGTGCCGATCTGCTGGGCGGGGCTTTGGATGCCTGCCTTTTAGCTGCACGCCAGCCCGAGACCGCCTGCTCCGGACAGGGAGGTCTGCAAATCTCAGCCAATGTAACCGGCACCGATGTGCTCAACGCGGTCAACACACGATTCGGCCAGTTTGCTGGTACTGTTGGAAACCTAATAGGCAATCCGAACTTTTCTGGCGTACCTAGCGTGCTTAACGGTCTGACCGGTGCCGCTGGGCAGTGTGTGCCGTTAGGCACCACTGAAGGCGAATCCAGCCTGCCTGCAGACGATTGCGTTGGCAGTGGCACATGCGGTCTGCAGGGCGATGGCAACTGGCAGGCTGGACGGCTGGCCTATGTAGAGGCCCATTACGGCGGCACTGATCCCCATCCCGAGGCGCAGACCCGTTTTGAGTTCTACCGGGCCGAACTCGCGGCCTCTGGCAGTGTTGAGATTCCGCCGTCAGTGCTGTCCACTTTGGGCGGTACGGTGGGTGACCTTTTGGGTGGTCTGACGGGCGGTCTGCTGGGTAGCGGAAACGCGCCCGCGCCAACTTACTGCACTGCACAACAGGACATTGACCCCACCCGCCGCCTGATGGTGGTGGCCGGGATCGACTGTCTGTCGGCAAGTGTAGACGCCCGCGTTTCGACAGCGCCAGTGCAGCAGTTTTTCGAAGTCTTCAGTCTGGGGCCTGGTGCGGGTGGTGTCTTGGAGGTAGAGATCACCGCCTGCCTGGGCGGCAACTGTGACAAGGGGCACCTCAACACGGAAGTTGTTGAAGTTGTAAGGCTCGTAGAATGACGCTGCCGGTCCTGACTTTCTGGAAAAAAGAGGGCGGTGCAGCGATTGTTGAATTCGCGATCATCCTGCCGATGCTTTTGCTGTTTCTCGGCCTCGCGATCGACGGGGCGCGGATGTTCTGGGCGTTCCAGGCCACTGTAGCGGGCGTACAGGATGCGACACGCTATCTGTCACGCGTGTTGCCTGCGGATTCGTGCAGTGCCGCCCGCAGCACGGAAGTCTGGAACGCCAAGCTGGGTGAGATCGTCCGCACCAGCCAGTCGGGAAGCAACCTCATGCCCAAATCGGTGTCAATCACCGTTGTTCGGTCGGAATTGGGTTGCACAACAGGGTCGTTCCGCGGGGGGCAAGCTGGAGTGGCAAGTGTAACCGCGACCCTGCACATGACCTACCCGCTGGCCGGGTTGATCGAACTTGTCGGCGGCAGCTTCCCTTCGATTACGACCAATGTGACAGACAGCGCTCGGGTGTTAAGCCGATGATTGGTAACCTGCGCACATACGTACACTCTTTCGCTCGTCGAGAAGAAGGCGCTTTTCTAATAGAGTTTGCGCTAGTAGTGCCGATAATGTTTTTTTTGGTTTTCGGGTTGATTGATTTTGCGCGGTTAGGCCTCGCCAATGTCATGGCCGACAAGGCCACCGAAACGGCCGTGCGAATGGCCACGGTGCGCCCGGTGGTCTGCCCCAATGTGCCACGTATTGTAAACCGCGGGCTAGCGGGCACTCTCTCACTCGATCTGCCCAATGGCACTTCTTGCACTGCGCGCAGCGGTCTATGCGTAAACAGTGGCACAATCAGTTGCACTGCGTCGCTGTCCAATGCCACCGCGGCGGCAATATGGGAACGTGTCAGTCCGATGATGCCCACAGGTGCCCAGCCCGACAACCTGCGACTATCCTATACGTTCGACGCCAATCTCAACCGAGTCGGCGCGGCCTATGCGCCGATCATTTCAGTTGAAATCGTCGATCTACTCTTTGATTTTATATCCCCGCTGGGGGCGCTGGCTGACTTAGCCGCTGGCACGTCTAACTCCACACTGGGGCAAAGCTTTACATTTGCCTCAATGAGCGCGTCGCTCCCCTCCGAAGACCTTAGATAGGATCTATATCATGAGCTTTGCACACAAAGATAGCGACCATCAATTGGCACAGGCTGTCACTGTAGTTTCTGGTTTGACGCAGGTCATGATCATCGCGCGGTCGCAAGCATTGCTGGATATGCTAAGCCAAGAAATGGCCTCGGATGCCAACGTGCAGGGCAAAACGCTACGCGCTGACTTTCATCATGTGGTCAACTCTGATCGGCAAAACTGGGACCTTATCAATTACCTAGTCTTCGAGGTGAGTCAAGACATGGAGGCCGATCTGAATGCGGTGCGTAAGCTTAGAGGGGCACATGGTAACACGCTGCAATTCATCGCCGTTAGTGCGGGCCCAATGACCGACGCGGTGAAGACACAATATGCCTCAGCGGGTATAGTCGAGGTTCTGGTGCTGGACGCAGCCTGCGCCGACTCTGACGTTGTGCCCGTGACGGAGCCAGTACCGAGTCAGCAGGAAATTGCTGCACCTGTTGCGGAAGGAGCGCCCGACGCGGGCGGCGATGTAACCGTTGTTCTTCGCGCCCGTGGCGGCGCGGGAGCCACTACCGTTGCGGTTAACCTTGCGATAGATCTCGCCGTGACCTCCGGATCAGGCCGGATCGCACTCGTCGATCTTGATCTGCAAAACGGCAGCATTGGCCTCGCACTTGATCTACCTGATAGCGCTGAGATGACGGCTTTGATCCAGGCTGACATGCCGCAGATTGCAACTTTTCTTGACCGTGCGATGGTGCGTCACAGCAGCGGCGTCGACGTTCTTACCGCGCCAAACATCTTTGCCCCGCTCAGCGCGATGACGCCGGACATGGTCACCAGCCTCATCCGGGAGTTGAAAGTGCGCTACGATCATATCATCCTCGATCTGTCACAGGCGGTAGTGGACTGGACGAGTCCGGTGCTTGCGGATGCAACACGTGCCCTGATCGTCAGTGACATGTCAGTGCCCTCTGTCATACGGGTGCGCCGCCTAATCGACCTGATCAGCGAGGAGCATATGACCCTCCCGATCCGAACCATTATTAATTTTGAAAAACGCCCAAAGATGCCGTCACAGGTGCATAAGGAGGCCGCGCGCCTTATAGGGCGACCGCTGGAACATTGGATTCCCAATGACCCGCGTGCAGCACGGCGGGCAGTGGACATGGGCGTGCCGTTGCGTTTGGGCGCCAAGCGGTCGGGCGCGTCCAAGGCAATCTCTGCGCTCGGAAAATCGCTGTTCACCCAGCCGAAGAAGGGCTGATTCCAATGTTCAAATCTTTCAACGCCGCCTCTCGAAACATCGCCACATGCGCTCCCGCGCCGCAGCCGCAACAACGTGTCGCCAAATCCGCGCCGATGGAGCCGGAAATGGCCGGAAACCAGTTTCCGATCCAATTTGTAACCCGTGCAAGGGTCGACCCCAACAACGCGCTGAAAAGCGAATTGCACAACCTTCTGCTGGAACAGCTGAACCTCTCTTTGCTCGACAAGGTTCCAAAAGGCGACCTAAGGCGCGAGATTGCAGGATTGGCGGCGCAGCATTTACAGGACCGTGGCAAGATGATGCCCGCGACTTCCTTTCAGAAATTGATCGACGAACTCTTGGATGAAGTACTCGGACTTGGTCCGTTGGAGCCGTTGCTGGCCGATCCCTCTGTGTCCGACATTCTGGTAAACGGGCCGTCTCATGTTTTCGTGGAACGAGAGGGCATTTTGGAGCGCGCACCTGCGCGATTCCGCGATGAACGACATCTGCTGCGCATCATTGACAAGATAGTCTCAAGCGTCGGTCGCCGCATCGACGAAAGCCAGCCTTGGGTAGATGCCCGACTGGAGGACGGCAGCAGGGTGAATGCCATCATACGCCCCTGCGCCATCGATGGGGCAAGTCTGTCAATCCGCAAATTTTCACGCACGCGGCTGGATATGGACAAGCTCTTGGAGCATGGTGCCCTGAGCAAACCTGCAGCGAGTTTTCTTGAAGCAGCGATCAAGGCGCGGATGAACGTGCTAATCTCAGGTGGGACTGGTTCTGGTAAGACAACCTTGTTGAACGCCCTGTCCTCATTCATTGACCCACGCCATCGAATGGTGACGATCGAGGACGCAGCTGAACTGCAATTGCAACATGAACATGTGGTGCGCCTAGAAACGCGGCCTGCCAACGCCGAAGGGAAGGGGCGGATTTCACAACGCGATCTGGTGATTAATGCTCTTCGAATGCGTCCGGACCGCATCGTAGTCGGCGAGGTGCGCGGCAGCGAAGCTTTCGACATGCTGCAAGCCATGAACACAGGGCATGATGGTTCAATGACCACTATCCATGCGAACACCACCCGCGACGCTGTCAGCCGACTAGAGCAAATGGTAATGATGATCGGTGGCGACTTCCCAATCCAAGCAATCCGCTCGCAGATCTCGGCAGGAGTGCAACTCGTGCTGCAGCTCAACCGCATGGCGGACGGCCGCCGCCGGGTGATCAGCATCTCCGAGATCGTTGGCTTGGAGGGAGACACGATTATGATGCAGGACATTTTTACCTTCAAGAAAATGGGCTTGGACGCCGAAGGCAACGTAATGGGCCGGATGATGGCCAGTGGCATCCGTCCGCGTTGTTTCGAGGCGATCATGGCATCGGGTGTAACGCTCGATGCCGATGCCTTTAGTCAAGTCGGCGAGGTTTACTAATGTTAGCAGGCGCTGACAACCTAATGCTGATTTCAGCCGCGCTCGGCGGTACGCTGTTGTTGACGCTGGCGTTGTGGTTGATTTTTAGCCCCGAGGCCCGTCAGGAGCAGGTCGCCGCAGGCCGCCTGAAAGGCCGCGAGGACAGCGCTCGCCAGAACGCGACTGCCGCCGCCATTCTCAAACAACGCCAGTCAAGCTTGGGCCGCCATTGGCCGGTGATTGGTAATCCGAGGCTGCTTGTGCGTCATGCCGACATGGAAGGCCGAGAAACTGCCATTTTGCTCGGTATGGTAATTGTTAGTGCCGTGGTATCGATTCCGCTAATGTTCCTGCTGAATGTCGTGCTAAGCTTAGTATTAGGCGCTTTGATTGGCGTAATCGGCACCATCGGCTACTTAAAGAGGCGCTACCAAAAGCGCATTATCGCGCTGACCCATCAACTCCCGGACGCGCTGGACCTAATGATGCGCGGCCTAAGGGTGGGTCACCCAGTTGGTGCGACAGTAGCCAATGTAGGCCGCACAATGTCCGACCCAATCGGGCGTGAATTCCGCATTCTGTCAGAGCAGATCAGTCACGGCGATTACCTAACTGACGCCTTTGCTGACTTGGCGGAACGGGTCGGGCAGGAAGATGTCGAATATCTGTCGGTTGCGATCAGTATCCAGCATGGATCTGGTGGCAATCTGGCCGATGTGCTTGCCACGCTGTCAAAAGTCGTGCGCGAACGCATCATAATGCGCCGCCGGATCCGCGCCATTTCTTCCGAAGGGCGGCTGTCGGCCTACCTGCTCTCAGCCCTGCCGATATTAATTTTTCTCAGCGTCTCAATCAGTTCCCCGGGTTATTACACGAATGTTAGTGATGCTCCCGCTTTTATGCCCATTGCTATTGGCATCGTAGTGCTTGTGGTCGGAAACGCGCTAGCCCTGCGCAAGCTTGTTACCTTCAGAATATGAGGACCCCACATGCTTTTCGATGACGCAATCAATGCCGTGATGACGATTGGCCAAGAAGGTCTGATTGTCATAGTTGTTGGCTTTGCCGCTTTGCTGCTCGCTTCGGGTGCGTTTGGCATCTTTGCAATGCGGGACCGCAGTGGCAACCGTCTGCGCGTGCTCTCGGATGCGATGAACGGCAACGGTCCCGCACTGGTTCGCGGACAGGAGGCACCCGCCCCGCGTGGCTGGAAAAAGGCACTAATCCCCGAAGACCCATCAGAGCGCGCACAGATCCGATTCCAGCTGGCGAAGGTTGGATTTGACCGCCCGGATTCGGTTGAATTGTTCTTCATCCTCCGACTTGCGCTGGCGTTATTCACGCCGGCCATGGTCTTTTGTCTGATGGGTCTGTCGCAAACGGGGCTGCTACCCGGAGGTCTGGATGATCTAATCGGCAAGACATCTCGCCTGTCCATGATGCAGATTGCCGCCATCTTCGCGGCCGTTGGCTTTTATGTTCCAGGCTATTGGTTAAAACAGCGCATCAATTATCGTAGGCATAGGATCACGATAGCGTTTCCCAACGCAATGGACCTAATCCAAATCTCTGTTCAAGCTGGTATGGGGTTCGATTCCGCGGTGGCGCGCGTCGCCCACGAACTGGACCGTGTGTCACCGGAATTGGCATATGAGTTGTCGCTGTTGCAGATGGAGACGCAGGCGGGCCGTGATCGGGAAACTGCATTATTTGACATGGCTGAGCGGATGGGCATCGAAGAAGCGAAGTCTTTTGCACTCGTTATCGTGCAGTCTATGCAGTTTGGTACGAGCCTGACTGCCGCGCTCAAGTCCTATGCCGCTGAGATGCGGCAGATGCGTGAGTTGGCTGCGCAGGAAAAGGCGAACAAATTGCCAGTGCAGATGTCGGCGGTGATGTCCGTTCTCATGCTGCCCGCGTTGTTTTTAATCACGCTGACTCCAATCATTATCCGATATATTGAAGTAGGCTGAGATGCGTGAAGGCAATATGTAGATGTGTGCTCAGATGCAACTGAATTGCGATGTAAAGCCTATCCAACTTCAAGTAAGGCAAAGGATAGCTGTTAAATTACCAGATGAAGAAACCGCCCTTGGCAGCTAGCTGAATATAGGTGCCCTTTGAGTAGATCTGAGCGCATGGCAGCCTGCTTTCGTCTGTTGATCAAAATTCGCATCACAGTTGTGCGCCCATGAATTCAATAGTCCTAGTCAAGGTGTGTCTCGGGTTATAGCCTGCGCACATGTAAGAGCCCGCCGGTGCGGATGAAGATGCCGACTGGTGACAGATCAACACGTCGCATCCGGCATCGCGCAGCATACGGCGGCTGAATGGCTGCGATGCGAAAGCTGCGGCGCAGCATCGGGAGAGTTGGTAGACGGCCGCTCTGTGCCGCGAACACAAGGCCACAGGGACAGCGCCTGCAATGCTTAGAAGGGCTATAGCCAGCGTCGAACCCGGTTCTTATGAGCAAGATAGTTGTCGACCGCGGATGGAGCATACGACATGCGCAGATGCCATAACGCTATCGCTGACCGCGGAGCTGCTGCGGTCATCCCGCCACGCAGAAACGCCCAGCCATGGACGCCAAGCAAAGACGCGCTCCGCGCGTTAAAATATCTGGGTCAGTTAGCGCGCCTCTGACTGACTGGAATAGCTGATGTTGTAGCAGTGACGGCATAGCAAATTGCGACCGCCTGAAAACAGCTTTCCGACGCGCCGACCGCAATGCCGACCGTTCACCACACCCGGACACATAAAATAGGGACGTCCATTGCCATAGTTGCAATCTGCGTATGTGTGATACGGATGGTTTCGATTATAGGCTCCCAGTCGCCGCATACTGGCGCACACGGTAGTTTAAGACCAGTCGCCCGTCCTCTGCCTTGTATCCTATCCACCCAACCTCCTCGCCATCTTGGGACCAAACCCAGTTGCCCTGCCTGCCGGGACGTAGACAACAATTACTGTGAAAGCGGTAACATCCAGTGAGCGGCAGCTCTCTGCCTTTTGCCGAAAACTAAGTCGTCCTGAGCCGTATCCACCCACGTGTGGCCTCCTATTATTTACGATATCATTAGGAAAGTTGATCATCTTTGGGTGGCATGGTGGCGGAACAACCAGATCCTAATCGTAGACTGTAGGCACCGATTTGGTCTCTGAACCTGATTTTTCATTAAACGTCCGGTCTTGCTTCAGTCTCCCAGCATAACCGTGCGCCATGTTTGGATGAGCTTATGGGGACGTCTGACCGCTACCTTTCCTAAGTCCTCAGACTTTGGCGACCAGCATGTGACGTTGACGTAATCTTTGCCGCATCTGCCACAGCCGAATGGCGGGAGGTGGACAGGCCAATGCGGATCGATCACTTGCACAAGGTCACTGGCGAGATACGACATGCGCCGCCGACAAACGTTGCAGCGCAGGGTCAGCAACTGATGCGATCGGGCGGCATCCGCGATGGTGCGAAAAGGCTTCGCCGGGTGGGCGCGTATGGGAAGAATCGATGCTGGCATTGTGAGAACAAAAATAGAACACACTGGAGTGCTTGTCCAAGCACGATTTCGGCTCTAGCGTTTATTCATGTGTAACCTCTACAGCATGACCTCTAACCGCCAAGCGATAGTCGATGTGGCGCGGGCTATGACCGTGGCAGATGCGGTCGGCAACCTAGAGCCATCCCCCAGCATATTCCCTGACCAGTTTGCGCCCGTGGTGCGCAGCATTGAAGGCGGTCGGGAATTAACCATCATGCGGTGGGGTATGCCATCGCCCGCATTCGCGTTGAAAAATCGTAAGACTGATACGGGCGTAACCAATGTCCGCAATACCAAATCGCCCCATTGGCGGCGGTGGCTGGGTCCAGAAAACCGATGCGTTGTGCCGGTCACGAGCTTTTGCGAATACGATACCCGCCCCGGTAAGAACAAAGAGCCAGTTTGGTTTGCCGTGGATGAAACGCGCCCGCTGGCATTTTTCGCGGGGATCTGGACCGAATGGACGTCAGTGCGCAAACTTGCCGAAGGCGAAACCACTAACAACCTGTTTGGATTTCTGACCACAGATGCGAATGAGATAGTGAAGCCGATTCACCCCAAGGCGATGCCCGTCATCCTGACCACTACGGCTCAAGTGGATGCATGGCTGACTGAGCCGACAGAGGCGGCATTGAGCTTGCAAATGCCACTTCCGAAGGATGGGCTTGAGATAGTCGCAAGGGGTAAACGAGCCGACCCGGGGTAGCCTCGCAATGTGTCAGTGCGTCAAGCGGTTCAGTTTTTTAGATGAGTGCATTGACTGATCGGCTGGTAGACAACGAACAGCGTCCATCAATTGCCCTGCCTATGGCTAGATGTATATATGTCCGGGTTATTGTGACGCCGCAGCGCTAATTATTCGGTATTGCGTCACAGAAAACAGGACGGTTCACGCTCTCAACTTAGCTTTCATCAACAGGCGTCCTCTTTTTTGTGACGGGCATGCACGGTTTTTGTGCGGGGGTTTTGAAATTTTATAAATGTCTGTCGAGCGGGCCGACCGTCTGGCTGAGCTTCCTCCGCGAAACCCCAGACCGATGCGCACCCGATGCCTGACGGCCCCAGATACGGGACTTGGGTCAAGAATATAAACCCGCGTTTATCTAGCACATTGAACCAAGTGCCGACCGTGTTGCTAATGCTATTGCGTGACGGATGCCGCGTGTTCACCTCGACTGTATGGGTTCAGTTCCGTTCTAGTCCTCCAGTGGAAACTTGAGGCACTTAAAGACCAAATTGTGCGCCCTCCCTGCCTCATTATGTAGTTTCTTTCTGGCTGTCATTTTTTGCCCTGAATCCGCCACAAAATTGGTTTCTTGGGCGTTAAATACTTTGTTCTGCGCTCAATCACTTAACCAGAAAATCAGGATTAATATGACAATTTCTAGAGTACCGTTAATGTCACTGCTGACCACGACAGCCATCCTCCCTGCAATGGCGTTCTGGAGCAATTCTGCTTATGCAGAAGGCGAGTTCAGCGACCTCGGGACCCTGGGCGGCACCTATAGCTATGCATCGGCTGTCTCGGCGGATGGCGCGGTCGTCGTCGGCAACTCGAACATCAGCGGCAATTCCCAAAGCCACGCGTTCCGCTGGGCAAATGGCACAATGGCTGACCTCGGGACCCTAGGCGGCACTTATAGCTATGCGTCCGCTGTCTCGGCGGATGGCGCGGTCGTCGTTGGCAGTTCTGCCATCAGCGGCAATTCCCAAAGCCACGCGTTCCGCTGGGCAAATGGCACAATGGCTGACCTCGGGACCCTAGGCGGCTTCTACAGCGATGCGTCCGCTGTCTCGGCGGATGGCGCGGTCGTCGTCGGCAACTCGAACACCAGCGGCAATTCCCAAAGCCATGCGTTCCGCTGGGCAAATGGCACAATGGCTGACCTCGGGACGCTCGGTGGCTCCTTTAGTGGGGCGAGAGATGTCTCGGCGGATGGCACTGTCATCGTCGGGCAATCCAGCATCAGCGGGAATTCCGAGTACCATGCGTTCCGCTGGGTCGGCGGTTTGATGTCCGACCTCGGGACTCTGGGCGGCACCAGTAGTGATGCGAGATTTGTCTCGGCTGATGGCGCCGTCGTTGTCGGGAATTCGAACACCAATGGTAATGCCGAGTATCACGCGTTCCGATGGGCTAACGGCACGATGGCTGACCTTGGGACCCTGGGCGGCACTTACAGCAATGCGTCCGCTGTCTCGGCGGATGGCGCGGTCGTCGTCGGCAACTCGAACATCAGCGGTAATGCTGAGTATCACGCGTTCCGATGGGCTAACGGCACAATGGCTGACCTCGGGACCCTGGGCGGCACCTATAGCTATGCATCGGCTGTCTCGGCGGATGGCGCGGTCGTCGTTGGCAGCTCTGCCAACAGCGGCAATTCCCAAAGCCATGCGTTCCGCTGGGCTGAAATCACAGGAATGGAACGCGTTGCTGATTGGGTCGTGAATGAAGGGGGGACTGTTCCGACGGGATATGTACTTTATGAAGCCCTCGGCGTTAGCGCAGATGGAACAGTCATCATAGGATACGGTAGTGCGAATGGAAATCAGACTGCTTGGCTGGCAAAAGGCAACGGCTTTCTGAGTGACACCGCAGCGTTTGATCGCAGCGTCGTCCAGGCCGGGCGCGCATCTGTATCCACTGCATTAGAAGCGACCGACATGGCGGTTCACGGCGGGCACCACAGAAGTTTGATGGATATGGGATTCCAAGTTACGCCGAGCGGCTGGTTTAGCTGGTCCACGGCGGACGCGGCGGAGAACGACTATACCGACACAACCACGGCTCTGATTGAAACAGGGTTTGGCAGGGATATTGGCAACTACCGGATCGGAGTTGCCATAGGCACAACAAAAAGCCGACAGGATTGGGACTTAGGTGGCAATGCCAAGTTCACAGGTGTCTACTTTCTGGCAGAGGTTGACCGCGCGTTCGACATTGCCGGGGGCAGCACCATCCAAGCGAGCTTGCTTGGCTACTATGCGTCCTTCGACACCGATCTAAACCGAGCCTACGCCAGCGGCGCCGGAACGGATATCTCCAGTGGACGCCCCGACCTCAAATCAGCGGCGATAAGGGCTAAGGTTGACTGGGTCAAAGCAGCGACGATGGGCGACGTGGATGTCTCTCCATATGCCGCACTCACCCTCTCGAGGGCCGAAGTGAGCGCTTACACCGAAACCGGTGGTGCGTTCCCCGCCAGCTACGGCGAGTCATCTGCGGACACTGGCGACCTGCGGATTGGTGCAGCCTTCACAACCGCGCCGTCCGACGCGCTAAATCTGCGGCTTGGCGTTGAAGCGGTCCATCAGTTCGAAGATGGCCGTCATGCAGTGAGCGGCAATGTCACGGATCTGTATTCGTTCGACCTCGCAGGCACCAAGCGAGAATCCACTTGGGCACGGATGACCTTCGATGCTGACTACGCGCTTTCGAAGACCTCTACGCTTACGGGTGGGTTAAGTGGGGCAACCCAAGGAAGCCAGCCAACGGTCGGTGTTACTGTCGGCCTGCGGTTTTCGATCTAACGCTTACTACCTGTTTCCACGAGTTTCATCGAGGGCGCCCAACGCGCGGCGCTCCCGATCAAAAATACTGAATAAGTGTCTTGGATTGCGCCTTTTGTGGAGGTCGGTAGCTCAAGATGACTACCATCAGCACCGTAGTCAGGGTACGAAGGTGGAAGCCGACATCCAGGCGACGTCATAACCGCGTGTGGAATGCCCCCACTGAAGTGGTCCACCTTTTGGGATAGAATTATCCCGTTTTCAGGAGGACGACGAGATGGCTGGCAAGCGAGAGAAGCCCGAAGATATTGTGCTGAAGCTACGGCAAGTTGAAGTGCTGCAAGGGCAAGGGCGGTCGACGGCGGAAGCGGTGCGTCAGATCGGTGTGACGGTTCAGACCTATTATCGATGGCGCAAAGAATATGGCGGCATGAACCGCAATCAGCTCAAGCGGCTTAAAGAGCTGGAAACAGAGAATACTCGGCTCAGGCGTGCGGTGTCGGATCTGACACTGGACAAGATGATCTTGACTGAGGCCGCACGGGGAAACTTCTAAGCCCTTCCCGCCGCCGTCGGTGCATTGATCATGTGCGGCAGACCCTTGGCGTATCTGAGCGCCGGGTCTGCCGCACACTCGGGCAGCATCGTTCGACACAGCGCAAGGAACCTTGCGGCTTGCCGGACGAAGCGCGGCTAACCGAGGACATCATTGCACTGACGGAAGAGTTCGGACGCTATGCGCTGCCCGGCAGGCGATGCTCGCATCGCCGAGAGGGGGTACCGCATGATCACCGGGATGTTGAACAACAGCGGATGGCATGTGAATCACAAGCGCGTAGAGCGAATTTGGCGGCGCGAAGGGCTGAAAGTTCCACAAAAACAACCCAAGAAGGGGCGGCTCTGGCTGAACGACGGATCTTGCGTGAGGCTGCGGCCTGAGCGCCCAAACCACGTTTGGTCGTATGACTTCGTCCAAGATCGCACACACGATGGGCGGGTCTACCGCACACTGAATATCATCGATGAGTTCACGAAGGAGGCGCTTGTGATCAGAGTTAAACGTAAGCTCAATTCAACAGACGTGGTCGACGCCTTGACCGATCTGTTTATCCTGAGAGGGCCGCCAGAATATATCAGATCGGATAATGGCGCGGAATTTATCGCAAAAAAAGTGCGTGCCTGGATCGGGGCAGTTGGCGCGAAAACCGCTTTCATCGCGCCAGGCTCACCATGGGAAAACGGATACTGCGAGAGCTTCAACTCCCGCTTCCGCGACGAGCTGCTGAACGGGGAGGTCTTCTTCACGTTGCGCGAGGCTCAGATCCTGATCGAAAGATGGCGCCGGCACTACAACACAGTCAGGCCACACAGCGCCTTGGATTATCGTCCACCGGCACCAAAAAGCATCGTACCGATAGACCAGAGACCGACCATGCATTAACATTTAAACTGGACCACCCGATGGGGGCACACCAAGAGTTACGTGAGTATAAATCAAGATGGCGGCGGTGGAGATGATTATGTTTAAACCTAGTTAGTTACGTATCGGTGATCCTTGGTGTCTTCACCACCTTTAGTTAGAGTTCTCTTTTAATAGATCGACTAGTTTACTTTTTATGAGCCCGAGGGATACGATGAATAGGGTTGCGCATGAGTACAAATTAGCCGAGCTGGAATGTTTGATCGGTACGGCTGATGCAACGGAAAAAATAATGCATCACGCGTTAGCTGCACCAATTGAACACGGACGTTAACCCTTGACCCGCGTGCAAAGCGCAGATTTGTGAACTGGAGGATCTCCTGTTCGGCAGCGTTGCGATATGACGCATCGCAGAAGATCCAAAAGCGACGGGCGCCACGGCAACAGAGAGGTGAGCTATGCAAGATCACCAAACTACATCTGACACTACATTGGACTGTAGAACTTTTGGACCTCAACCTAAAGAGGCGCTCCGCGCCTTCGTTGATCTTGGTTTAACTGACCGCGAAATTGGAAAATATCACGGGGTTTCACCCTCTGTCGTATCAACGCTGCTCAAGCACTATCGTATAGCAAAATCAAACGACGAAGCCGAAGCGAGTAAGGCCGACCCATTGATGGGCGAAGTGGACAATGATGTGTATCTTTCAGAGATACTGCGCGTAAAAGGTGAAAGCATGTCACTGACCCGTCCCGGATCAGAAGTTAAACCTGATCCAGTCAAGTTGGATCTGCGCCGGTTTGCTCTGTCCGTGCGATCAAAGATGTTCGACGGTCAATAAACGAAGTGGGCTTCATGAGCGGCGAGCTGGATCAGCACCTGCGATGATGATCAGGGCTACGCTATGTGTTCCTAATCCGGACTGATCGCATTGTCGTGTCCAGCCGCGGTGTCGCTCAAAACCCGCATAATTTCCCGCCCCGGAAAGAGCCTATGATCGTTCAGGACCAGCAAAAGGGCCTCGGAGCTGGAGAGAAGCGACATTCCCGAATAGTCGATCTAGTCGGCATCGCGCTGTGGTCTTTTCCCAAAGTTCAAAATTGGATTTAAAACTTATAATATTGGGGACTTCTTTAATATTGCAGAAAATGTGCTATTTCGGGACGGTCAACGGCGGAGGAAACCCTGTCACTAGGGTAGAACGAAAGTAGGTCATTTTGGTGCGCGCTCCTTCGTCGGGCATAGGAACGTTTGGCCCCCAAGCCCATTCTTTTGTAATCTCGTCGATCAAATCTTGCGGTGGGTGCCTGTATTGCAGGCCATGACCACCAAAAAGCACGACACTATAACCATCGCGGCGGTCGAAATCGGTAAAGTTCCATTGTCCTTGCGCATATAATTCGACCAAAGCAGCGACCCAGTCACGTCCACCATAAAGATCGGGCCACTGGTCAGCGAACCTCAAATGCACTTCGATGATTTTGGCGTCGATAGTCTCAATATTCAACATTCCAGTGTAATCTGGCAGATGCGCCGCAATCGAATTACCCCCATAGGCCTCAATGTCGGGGCGTTGCTCGGCCAGCACCAACCAATGATCGAACATCCCGTCTTTAATCGGTTCACCGACAGTGTGGCGCCACCATCTGGCGCGCCCTTCAACAACCGCCACGTCTGTGGATACATGTTCGCCGGTGAACATGGGCATCCAGACGTGGCCGGGACACTGTGCAGATTTATACTCCCGCAGTATGCGTAGTGGGCGGCTGCCGGTTCCCATGCCCCGCAGATTGAAAATCGGCTTGGAAAAGACTGGAAACGACGACGGTCCAATTCCGTGCGGACCGCAAGCAAAGCCTTGTGTCTCAGCGATCCTTAGCTTGTTATAAACCCATCTATGCTGCGGAAACCACTGCCATGCGTCTCCATCCTCGGTGGGTATGAACACGTTTTCCGGGCATGGCAGCCCCTCAAAATATTGCAGACGCCAAGGATCAGCTTCACAAACCGGCATATTTCAACATGCATGAGTTTAAGAAATAGCAAACTCAACCTTTCCGGCTGATCAACGGCCGACCAAGAGTATCGGTTCCAGCTTGCGATTTTGCCGCGAGTGGCCTCTCGTTCGGGAGCGTTCTCGGTATTGATCGGTGCGGAGCGGGGGCTGGGACATTATAATTGATAGAAAACATGCACTTGCACTGCTATTACGTGGTAGGGCGGAGCGCGTTCAGTCCTAGCATTTGGAACATCATTTGCTTTCCAAAAAGGGCTGACTTTTGGCTGACCTGGTCACACCAAAGCCTGCGTCAAATCTGAGTGGCCGCTTTCAGCATATGCTGGGAAGCCTCGCTGCAATTGGTCTCGGTACTGATTTGTCATGGACACTATCAGCGGAGCCGAGACAATGGGTAACATCACGAGACACCTTTTCCTGACCCGCAATTTACTAGCGTGTGCGGTATTCCGGTTGCTAACGCGCTGTTTGCGCCGGAGAGCAGGCAGCTGTGATGCCGCCTGCTCTTTACTTATGAGCGCTTACTTCTGCTTCGATTTGTCGGCGGGCTTCTGTCCCGACGGCTGCCCGGTTTTTTGGTCAGTTTTTTGGCCGGTCTTCTGGTCTGACTTCTGACCGGGTTTTTGGCCGGGGCTTTTCGGATCGGACATCTTCGACTCTCCCAAATGGTAGGCGGCTCGGCACAGTGCCGGACCTGTATTTCAAATCGTATCCGCTGTGAAAATTGAAAGGTCGTCGCCAAGGTATTCGTCCCAAAGCAGTTTTTTCATCGGCCAATACACGCCGTACCGTACGTAATTGAGCCATTCTTAGCCGTCGCTGTTCTAGAAGCATAAGGCAGCACCAGACGGCGGGAACCAGATCAAGCGACCAAATGTTTTATGATTCTATGTCTTCAATCTTACCCCGTATCGCTCGACACCATCCAACGTAGCTCTGAAGCGTCTGCAGGAAGCTATCCCGCTTGGGCGGTGAGCGTGATAAGGTGCGAACATCAAATTGATCGGTGTAACTAGCGTCTAAAGGCCGATGATATCTGCGGTGGCCTCATCGTCAAGCCGCCGACCCAGACACTTCCCAGTTCTTCGGTATCGGCCACACAGTGCCTCACGTCTACACCATCCTGTCCACCAATCCGCGGACTGCCGACAAACCACCATTCCGCTGCAGCTGACGCAAGTTGAAGAAGGTCCGCTCTGAGAACTGAGAAGTTGCTTCCTTCGTTTCATGAATTGCGCAAGATCAAACCTTACTTGTTGAATCGTAGTATCATCATCTCCGAGTAAACACAGTCTTGGAGAGATAATCAGTGTACGGCACAGCGGAAAATCTCTGGTCGCGGAGCTTGGAGGATTTCCCTTTAACCGAACCGCTTGAACAAAAACTCAGGTTTCTAGTAGGGTACGCCACACTTGCCCCCTCTGGCCATAACTCCCAGCCTTGGCAGTTTGGCGTTGGTAGTGATGATATATTCGTTCTCGCTGATCGTATTCGTGCGCTTCCTGTTGTTGACCCGCAGGATCGAGAACTCGCCATCAGTTGCGGTGCAGCAATCGGAACATTAGAGGTGGCTGCCCGGCGGTTCGGGTTAAAAGCGTCCGTCGTGCTTTTGCCTGATGGCGGCAACCCAGACCATCTTGCGCAGATCGCTTTCTCGGATGGTGTGCCGCCTGATGACCACGAAATTGAATTGTTCGACGCAATTCAGGCACGCCGTACAAACCGAACGGCCTATTTTATGGAACAACTACCAAATGAGTTGCTGAGTGAATGCATTGATGTGGTTGCTGGTTCCAGCGTCACCCTCAATTGGATCGAAGATAACGATGCAATGGAGACTGTTGCTGGTCTTGTAGCCGAAGGTGATCAAATCCAGTTTGACGATCCAGCCTTCCGACGCGAACTAGGTTCTTGGGTCCGGTCTTCGGTTCTGGGAAGCAGGGATGGCATGTCGGGTAAGGGCTTTGGAATGCCCGATATTTTGTCGCCTGTAGGACGCTTTGTCATTCGCACATTTGATTTGGGCGACAGTGTCGCGGCGGCTGATCAGAAGAAGATACTGTCGGCCTCGCCTGCTTTGGCAGTAATTAGCAGTACAAATGACGATCCTGAAAGTTGGGTGGAAACCGGTCGCGCCTTGGTTCGAGTGTTGCTGACGCTGACTGCCAAGGGCCTCACAGCGTCATATTTGAATCAACCCATTGAGATCGAAGCGCTACGCCAAAAACTGGCAGAAGCTGTTGGCGTTACCGGACATCCTCAGATTCTTTTACGGGTTGGCAGATCGACCGACGAAATTGATCCGTCGGTCAGGAGAGAATTGGCAGACGTCATTGTAATGTAGCGGGAACCGAGACTTGTTCCGCCACAAGGCATCAACTTCTTAATTTGCCTCGGCCATGGCCATCAAAGCCTCTGGGTTGAGCACAATTATCGACTTTGCGCTTTCCAAAGCGATGATTTCTCTTGCCTTGAACGAGCTAATGGTCCGGCTGACGGTGTAAAGCGTCACACTCAAGAAATCAGCGATATCGGATCGGGTCATCGGAAAATCAAACTGGGTGTAGTTACCCAAAGGTTTGCCCACCCGCTGCATCATCAGGCACAAGAACGACGCCACCTTTTCACTTGCTGTCTTGCCGCCAAGCATCATGAAATGATCCTGCATGGCCGAGATTTCGTCCATCGCTGCCCTGACAAGGCGCAGGTGAAGGAGCGGATCGGCTTCTGAATCCTCCAAATGCTTCACATTGTGGGCAGTCACTGTGGACGGTGTGAGTGCATCGCATTCGGTATGATAGTCGCCGTTGCGGGGGAAACCGATGATGTCGCCAGGGTAGCCGAAAGCGATTATCTGTCTGCGGCCATTTTCAAAGACTTTGCTCAGCAGTAGGACGCCGCTGACAACCTCGTAAACCGCAAGGGCCTCATCCCCCTCATGGAACAGGTTGTCAGAGCATTTCAGCAATTTTGTTTTTTTGCCAATGGACGGTTGAGGTGAAGAAATCGCTAATACCGCATTTACGGTCTTGGTCCCAAAGTCAGTTGCGTTTGTGATGTACATGGTCGTCTCCCTGTTCGCTAAGGAAGAATGTGGCGGGTAATTGTAAGTCGCGAAGCCGCCGCAATGTACTGAATTGTAAAGCTTTGCCATCGCCTTACAGTTCTGTGTAAAATGGGAAAGCGAACAGGCGTCCGGTCATGGGATCGGCGAAGGGCCCCAAAACCAATGAGCACTGACAAAATTCTTGTCGTCGACGACGATCCTAAGATCCGTCTCATGCTGAGGCGATGTCTCGAGAGCGACAGTTATGTCGTGTTCGAGGCAGAGGACGAAGCGAGCACACACAACATCCTCAAATCAGAGGATGTGCAGCTTATTACGCTCGATCTTCAACTTGGTGCGGACAGTGGATTAGAAATTGCAAAGCGCATTCGCCAGACTTCCACCGTGCCAATCATCATTGTAACAGGCCAAAGTGACGTGATTGATCGGGTTGTGGGTCTCGAAGTTGGTGCGGACGATTACATCACCAAGCCATTTCATGTCCGGGAAGTGCTTGCGCGCGTTCGATCCGTGTTGCGTCGTTCGTTGCAAACTGACGTAGCCCCATCAGCAGAGCAGGCAAAGACCGTTGGCGAAGGAAGCGTTACCTTTGACAGTATGACCGCGCATCTTGATCGCTTTGAGCTTCTGGATCGAAACGGCGACATGGCAGAAATGACAAGTGGCGACTTCCGGATGCTGACTGTCTTTCTGCAAAATCCCAAGCGAATAATGTCCCGTGATCGCTTGATGGATCTGTTGAAGGGAACTGATTGGGCCCCGTTAGATCGAACGATCGACAATCAGATCGCGCGTCTTCGAAAGAAGATTGAACGAGACCCAAAATCCCCCCTTCTGATTAAGACCGTGCGAGGTATCGGATACATGTTTGCGGAAGATGTCGCCGTTGGCAAAGCCAAGTAGGGCTATTGATCAAGCGCTTCTCGAATGGCGTCTGTGAGAGCTGCCTGCCGGTAAGGTTTCCGCAGCAGTTTCAAACCGCGCTCAGAGAGCTTGTCACCGTTCATCAACTCCTCTGCGTAGCCTGAAGTAAGCAGAACTTTGACGCCAGGGTAGGTTTTTTGAACGTGTTTTGCGACTTCGTATCCTGTCATCCCGCCGGGCATGACTAAATCGGTGAAGACCAATTCAACATCTGGATGCGCCGCAAGCGTTTCTACTGCAGCGGGGCCGTGGATGGCCTCGATGGTATGGTAACCAAGCGCACTTAGTCGTGCAACGGTCAAGCGCCTGACGCGATCATTATCTTCTACAACAAGGATGGTTTCAGTGGCTAGGGGCGTGGGCTCCACCTTTACGGAGACGTCTTGGACCACATTGGGGACATCTTGGTGTCGCGGAAGGTACAGATTGACGGTCGTGCCCTTGTTGAGCTCGCTGTAAATCGTGATGTGGCCACCCGATTGTTTAGTGAAGCCGTAGACCATCGAAAGGCCCAATCCTGTGCCCTTACCCACATCCTTGGTGGAAAAGAAAGGCTCGAAGACCCGATCAATGATATCGTCGGGAATGCCAGATCCGGTATCCGTCACCGAGATTTGCACGTAGTCCCCTAAGTCCAGCCCAAGCTCATCAGCAATGTAGCTCTCATCGAGCGGCATGTTGCAGGTCTCAATAATCAATCTCCCACCGTCCGGCATGACGTCGCGCGCGTTCACTGCAAGATTGACCAAGGCGCTTTCGAACTGTGCCGGATCAATCTTCACATGCCATGGCGCGCCACCTAATACCGTAGACAGCTCAATCGTCGCACCGAGGGTACGTCGCAGCATGTCGGTCAGTCCCACCGTAAGGCCATTCAGATCGACAACGCGAGGTTCCAAAGGACTGCGGCGCGCAAAGGCCAGCAAGCGATCGGTCAAGCGCGCACCCAGATCGGCGGCCTCTAATGCTTCGGTCACAAGCGCGGAATGCTCGAACTCCCCCGTCTGCATTTCGAACAATTCCAGATTGCCGACAATAATGGTGAGCAAGTTGTTAAAGTCATGGGCGACACCCCCTGTGAGCTGACCAATTGCGTCCATTCTTTGTGCCCGGCGCAGGGCTTGTTCGGCTTCAGTACGGGCTGTTAGATTATGAATAATGCCCGTGAAGAACTTCTCGCCATTTTCCTCGAACTCGCCAACGGATAAATGCATGGGAAAAACACTGCCGTCTTTGCGCTTCCCTGACACATCTCGGCCGATCCCAATGATCTTGCGATGGCCGGTGGTCATATAGTTGTGCAGGTAGCCATCATGTTTGACGCGATGCTCATCAGGCATCAGGAACTTCACGTTCTGGCCAAGGAACTCTTCGGGTGCATACCCAAACAGACGTGCTGCTGCCGGGTTCACTGTGTCGATTGTGCCATCGTGCTGAATGATGATGATGCAATCGACTGCGGAGGACAGAATGGCATGAAGCTTCGCCTCGTGAGGACCCATGCGCGTGTTTGTTGCCTCATCTGATGCCATGGTCTGAATTCCCCCGTAGGGTTCATTCCCCAGCGTGATCTTAACATTAGCTATGCCACATTGAAACGAACGGTTTTGTCAGACGAAACCGACTTGAAGCGGGCAGGGCGGTTTCGTAGCCTCTCTGGATGACAAACCACTCCCGATTTCGGTGCTTCAAAACCAGCCCTGACATTATCCGCCTCGCGGTGATGATGTATGAACGTTTTCCGCTTTCGCTTAGAAATGTGGAGGACCTTATTGAAGAACGCGGCATCGATATCAGCCACGAAACGGTGCGGGTTTAGTGGAACAGATTTGGCCCGATGTTTGCTGCCGAGATCCGGCGGAAACGGGTACAGCAGTTGCGGTCGTATTCGAACTGGCAGCGGCACCTGGACGAGGTTTTCGTAAAGATCAGTGGGGAGACCCACTACCTTTAGCGGGCTGGGGATCACTAAGGGGTAATGCTGGAAAGCTATGTGACCAAACGCCGTGATCGCAAAGCCGCATTGAAATTCCTCAGGAAAACCATGAAACGCCATGGCAAGGTTGAGGTGCTCGTCACCGACAAACTGCGTTCCTACGGCGCGGCGATGAAGGTCATTGGCACGTAGACAAACAGGAAACTGGCCGCTGGCTCAACAACAGGGCGGAGAATTCACACCTGCCGTTCCGACGACGAGAACGGGCCATGCTCCGCTTTCGGCGCGTGCGAAGTCTGCAGAAATTTGTCGCCGTCCACGCCTCCGTTCACAACCATTTCAATCAGGAGCGCAGCTTCTACAGCCGGTCAAATTTCAAGCTGAACCGTGCCGCCGCTCTTGCCGCGTGGCGCGACCTTTGTGCGGCGTAACAGATTGCCGATACCGGAAAACTGAGACGAATTCGCATTCGTCTGACACCAACATTGACAGCTAAGTGTCGTTTCGTGCGGCCAAGGTCGCGGGGGTCCAAACCGTGCCGCCGCAGTGCGGACAAGCGATCGGCGTTCTGCCGAGCACGTCGGTAACCGTGCCGCACTCACAGCAGGCCATTGATATGTCATCAACCACCGTGCCGGGGCCAAACATTGCCGGAGGATAGACATCCCAAGCGGGTTCGATCGGCAGTCCGGTTTGCGGGGGCTTTGAGCGGAAGATGCTGAAGCGCCCGGAGGATTCGAGATAGGCTTGGCGCACCTCGCCCAAGTTGACGAACCCGGCTTCCCGCAGACTTTCAAAAAGCTCGCTTTTGCCGATCTTGCTGCCATGCAGGGTGCGGACATTCACGACCCCCGCGCGAACGACTTCTGCGGTCAGGCCATCGACGAATTTCTCGGCTGTTCGGTGACGGTAGATCAGGATGTCGAGGATCTTATTGATGACCACCACGACGGTAATAACCAGCATGGCCTGACACAGTGGCACTTCGGGATAAAACATCGCGTCGCCCACGGCGGACCCAAGAGCAATGACCAGTAGAAACTCCACGGTCGACATCTGTGCGATGCCGCGCCCACCGACCCACCTGATGAGTAGCAGTGCATACGCATAGACTACACATGTGCGAAATACGATTTCGAGGTAAAAAAGTGCCGGATCAGTCCCGAAGAACATCCGTGACAGATCAAACGGAACGATCAAATCTTCCACAGACTGCCATCCTGATTCTGGCGTTTAGACGAGGTGGGCAAGAAACCTCGCCCATCTCTAAGTTTTGGAATCTCAGGCGTCGGTCGGAGTTTTTGCAGCGTCGTTTACGGTCCTGTCAGCTAGTTTGGTCAGGTCCGCATCGGTCTTCCACTCTTGCTGCAAAGTCTCGTCGAGCAGCTGCGCCGCGTCGTCCATGCCAAGCTCCTTCGCCCAGCGGTGGAGTGTGCCATATCGGGTGATTTCATAGTGTTCCACGGCCTGAGCCGCGGATATGAGGCCCGCGTCAAGAGCCGGGCTACCCTTGAATTCATCCATGATGTCTTCGGCTTCGGAAATGATGCCTTCGATAGCATCACATGTCTTACCGCGGGCAGGTTTACCAAGGATTTCAAACACCTTCTGCAATCTTTCAATCTGCTCCTCAGTTTCGGCGTGGTGTTTGTCGAATGCAGCAACCAGCTTGTCGTCGGTCGCAGCGCGTTTCATTTTAGGTAGGGCCTTCAATATCTTACGCTCGGCGTAATAGATGTCTTTTAACGTGTCCAAAAACAAGTCTTCCAAGGTTTTCATCTTAGCCATTGTCGCATCCTCATTGCTGTTACCGCATGTCAATTGCGGATGTCCTGTAGCAGAGACAGAACGCCGAGCGCAGTCAGCCGTTCCCTATTGCTTGGAGAGAAGGCGAAAAAAACATATGCTGACGACATGGAAAGGCATCAATGGCTTAGCTAGGTAAATGTTGCAGTTGCAGAAATCCGTATTTTTTGCCAACTAACTCGGTCTGGCCACCGGCCGAAGGTGCCATTGGCGCATGTTGCGGCGACCGACTTTCTTATAAACAATGTGAATAGCCTTTAGTTTATTGGACGCCTTGCCGCTTCCGCTGTTGTTGCCGTTCAAAGTCTGCTGGCGACAACATGCCATTCCTAACGTGGTTGCGCTTAGGATTGTAGAACATCTCGATGTAGCCGAACACATCAGATCTTGCGTCTTCTCTGGTTTTGTATGTCCTGCGGCGAATGCGTTCGCGTTTCAGCAGATTGAAGAAGCTTTCCGCAACCGCGTTGTCATGGCAGTTTCCGCGTCTGCTCATGCTGTGTTCCAAGTTGTGGTGCCTAAGAAATGATGCCTAATCTATGCTGGTGAACTGTGAACCCTGATCGGAATGCACTAAGATTTTGTGAGTTGGCTTACGTCGCCAAACAGCCATGAGCAACGCCTGCAACACGAGATCTGTTGGTTGTCGACTCTACATCGCCCATCCGACAATACGTCGCGAAAACAGATCGATCACGACCGCCAGATACGAGAACCCTTCGTGCGTTTTGATGTAGGTGTCTGACGTCAGCACTTGTGGGTCCAAATAGCGGTATTTGATAAGAGAGATGCGGTCATCCGGCTGAGTCGCCGCCATATTGGTAGCTATCAGTAACCCTATGGAGATGACCCATGAAACATTATGCTGGCCTTGATGTATCCCTTGATTCCACCGCTGTGTGTGTTCATGACTTAGATGGAGAAATCAACACACTCCAATTATCAGTCCAAAGATTGGCGCAAGAAAGCTGAACGCGTTGGCCTGATTGAGTGGAACCTCAGTCAACACAGACATCCAGAGAACATACACCAGAGCTGAGCCTAACAACGCCAACGTCAACAAGACCACGACAAATGTAAACGACCATTGAATCGCTGCGGGATCCTCGGTCATGCCGGCAAGAACGGCCAGCGGCACACTACCGATTAACAATTGCAGCCCCATCGCCATGTATGGGTCGATCCGACCCGCGATTTTTTAATCATCACGTTGCTAACCGTGATTCCGAGGGCTGCGCGCATAATGTATGCGACTCCGAGCAGGTAGCTGGCTTGATCACCGGCAAACACCTGCGGAGCAGCGATCACCACGATGCCGAGAAACCCGATGAAAAGTCCTGCTTTCCCTCCGGGTTGTAAACGCTCGCCCAGTACGATGCCTCCGAGGCCTGCTGCCAATCAACGGTTGCGTGTTTGCGATGACGGTCGCGATTCCCGGCGAAACAAATTCAGCCGCATGAAACATACCCATAAAACCGAAGCTGCTAGCGCCGACTCCCATGACAGACAATGATGCCCATGCACCAATGCCGCGCGGAACCGGCCGGTTTAGAAGGCAGGCTAGAGCGACCAGCACTAGGCCAGAAATCACCGCGCGCAGCGTTGCAAAGTGAGGTGTGGTGCCAGCGCAATCCCGACAGTCAATAGCGGAAAACAGGTGCCCAGAATAACATTTCCGCCATAATTTTGGAGATCGATAAAGCACTAATTTGTGTGCGGCGCTTGAAGCCCTCATGAATGAATTCCAGCACATACCAAATATCATTCGGATTTCACCGGCGCGAGTGTCAGGACCACAAGGCGACAGAAACAGTGTTTAGCATGGTTGGGGCGAAAGAGCCGACTTAGTCTGGGAACACCCGATTTCGGCTGCGATATCTGAAGGTGTTTGCCCCTGCAATTCGGATCGTGCAAGGATACTGGCGTCGTCAGATCCCATAGGGCTGAAAAGCGCCCGAACTAGTTCATGGAATAGCATCGCCACTTCCGCCTCCTCGGGAGCCTCCAAATCCGGCACACCGCATCTCCATAACAGGGGCGTATAATCAAGTAGCGTCAGGCCTTCGCAATTGCTCTGCCTCATCTTGGACTACTCCTGATTTGACACCTCTTTCACAGAGTCTGACGGTCGGCGGAGTGTTCTGTTACGAGATATTTTCTCTTCCGCTAGAAAGCCACAGAGCGAAACCTGTGGGCCGCATGGTTTGTAACATCTTTCAGGCTCCAGCGTCGGGACGGCATCTGCCGAATCAAACCCATGCCAATGGCCACAAGATTACATTGGGCCATGCATCACCGGTTGCTTGACAACCGAAGGCTAGCTGAAACGCCTTAAGGGTTTTGCACCCTGACGCTGTAATGAATTTCAACTCACAACGTCTCAATACTGAACCACTCGAAACTTAAGGCTCGCCATGCCCGCGCGACCTCGCCTGTGAAAGAGCACGCCATATGTCAGCTTCAAACCACATCCAGATCTATCCCGTCGCCATGTCCCTTGGCGTTCTGCTGGCACTGAGCTTTGCGCTGTGTGTCGTGTTCGGACTGCTCTTCCCGGGGGGCACTATGTACCAGGCGTGGTTGCCTTTGCTGCCTGGTGTGAGCTGGATCAGCTGGACGAGCGCCGTGCTAGGGCTTGTCGAAAGCTTTGCATATGGCTGGTACATCGCCGTGATCGTTGTGCCCGCATTTAACTTCTTTGCAAAAAGGGCAACGCCATGAACACTATCGCTGCGATTACCGCTCTCGTTCCTGCAAGCGCGAACGTGTCAACTTCATCTACCGACAAACCTGCCCTTCAGGAAGATCCGGCGGCATACGGTCGTGATCTCTGGGAGCGCTCGGTACTGTTTCTGGACACGCTACGCGAACGAGCCGACAACATGATCGCGCATGAACGCGCCGGAATGCCGCCACTGCTGGATTTCAAGTATGAAACACTGCTGGATGCAAGGCAGTTCGACCAACCGGCCAATTATGCACTTCTCAGGATCACCGAGGTCGAGGACAATTGCTGGGACGATTGCGTCGATGCCGCAAAGCCGCCAGTCATTGTGATGGACCCCCGTGCAGGCCACGGACCGGGCATTGGTGGTTTCAAGCGAGACAGCGAGGTCGGCATGGCGATGGCCGAAGGTCATCCTGTTTATTTCGTCATCTTCTTTCCTAAGCCCGCCCCGAACCAGACTCTTGAGGATGTCCTCTACGCGTTGCGCCGTTTTGTCGAAGAGGTCTCGGCCCGACACGATGGCGCGGCCCCCGTTCTCTATGGCAATTGCCAAGCAGGCTGGGCTGTCACGCTGCTCGCGGCTCATTGTGAAGGATTGGCAGGGCCAGTTGTCCTGAACGGCTCGCCTCTGTCTTACTGGGCAGGCGAAGAAGGCGTGAACCCGATGCGCGTGTCCGGCGGGTTGCTGGGTGGGGCCTGGTTGGCCCATCTAACAGCCGATCTGGGCGACGGGAACTTTGATGGCGCTTGGCTGGCACAGAATTTCGAGAGCTTAAAACCCGAAAAGGCAGTCTGGGAAAAATACGCCAACCTGCTCACAAATGTCGATACCGAGCGCGACCGCTTTCTTGACTTCGAGCGCTGGTGGAACGGGTTTTACACCCTAAGCCGCCCGGAGATCCTTTCGATCACCCAGAACCTCTTCATTGGCAACCAATTGGAAAATGGAGAAATGGCGATCGGCGATCACTGCGTAGCCGACCTGCGCAAGATCAAGAACCCGATGATCGTCTTTGCCTCCTATGGTGACAACATCACGCCACCGGCGCAGGCATTGAGCTGGATTCCAGCAGTCTACAAGGACACTGCGGACTTAAAGGCGGCGGACCAACGCATTGTCTATTTGACCAATACCCATGTTGGACATCTAGGGATCTTTGTCTCCGCTTCGGTGGCCAAACTGGAGCACCGCGCCATACTGGAAAGTCTGGACCGGATCAAAAAGCTGAAACCCGGTCTTTACGAGATGAAGATCGACAACCCGTCCGGTGATCCCGATTGCCACGCACCGCACTACAAGGTTCGGTTCGAAGCACGAAAGGTGAGCGACCTTGCACAAGAGGTGCCCGAACAGGCGTTCGATAAGGTCCGGCGCGTGTCGGAGATGAACGAGGCGTTCTATTCCACCTTTGTCAGCCCTTGGGTGCAGATGATGACGACCTCGGCCAGCGCCGAGATGTTGAAACTGATGCATCCCATGCGCACCAGCCGCCTGATGTTTTCAGAGAAGTACAATCCCTGGATGCGCCTGATCCGGCAGACGGCGGACAGCATCGCCGAGACTCGCACGCCACTGGAGCCAGACGATCCGATGATGGTGCGCGAGCGGGCGAGCTTCGAGGCGGTAGGAAATGCCATCGAACGCGCGCGCGTCGCTCGCGACGCCGAGCATGAACGGACGTTCAGGGCCATTTACGGTAGCGACAAGTCAGACATCGACAATGCCCCCCACGTGCCCGTTTGACTGGAAAGGAGACGCGAAATGCAATGGGTTTACGAGAATTGGCTGCTGCTGCTCGTGGGTGGCGGAATGATCGCCATGCATTTGTTTGGTCACGGTCATGGACACAAGAGTGGGCGGAAAAATGCGCATCACCACTCGACGAAAAAAACTGCAGCGAGCGACTTGAAAACGACCGGTCGATCAAAGGAAGGTTCCAATGACTGAACGGGGCACCCTGACACTCAACGCGGGCTCTTCCTCGCTCAAGTTTGCGCTGTTCACTACCTCTGGTCATCCAAGACGACTGTGGTCGGGGGCGATTGACCGGATCGGACTGCCGGGTGCGCATTTCCTGCTGAACGATGCACGCAGAACGGTCCTGATCGACGAACCGGGCTCGATCGACAACCATAGGACAGCGCTGACCCGGCTGCTTCAGGCCATTGCAAATCTACCAGGATCACTGGATCTAGTTGCTGTCGGGCACCGTTTTGTTCATGGCGGTTCGGAATGCTACTGCCCCAAGCGCGTCACGCCCGCCCTTGTGGCGCGGCTGCGTCGACTGAGGGCGCTAGCACCGCTTCACATGCCAGCCAACCTTGCGGGCATCAAAGCAGTGCAGGAGGCGCGGCCCGATTTGCCGCAAGTGACCTGCTTTGATACCTCGTTTCATCAGCACATTGGCGACCGCCGGTCCCTATGCATGGGTCCGTCATCCGCAATATGTGGGCTTCGTTCTGGTTCTAACGGGTTTCCTGCTTCAGTGGCCCACCTTGCTGACACTTGCGATGTATCCGGTGCTGATCTGGATGTATGTGCGGCTGGCCCACGCTGAGGAGCGGGAAACCCGGACAACATTCGATACGCAGTTCGACGCGTATGCGGCCCGCGTTCCGAACCTCACACCAACACATAGCGCAACTCAGTAGCAACAAGGAAGTGATCCCATGAGCGACCAGAAAATCAGCCCCGATCCGGAGGTTGGAGGCATAGCGTCTCGGTTTCCAACTGCTTACACTATCCTTTTTGCGTTGATTGCCATTGTTGCCGCTCTGACTTGGGTCATTCCTGCGGGACAGTATGACCGCGCGATGAACGAGGAGGTGGGCCGCGAGGTTGCGGTGCCAGGTACCTATCAGACGGTTGAATCCAACCCGCAGGGGCTGATCGACGTGATGCTGGCACCTACGGCCGGCTTTTACGATCCCGACAGCTATGCCGCAAACGCAATCGACGTGGCGCTGTTCGTCCTTTTCCTGGGCGGGTTCCTCGGCGTAGTGAATGCGACCGGCGCCATTAATACCGGCATCCGGGCCGCAATGCAAAAACTGAAGGGTCGGGAAATCTGGATGATCCCGATCCTAATGTCGCTTTTCGCGCTTGGCGGAACGACCTACGGAATGGCCGAAGAGACGCTGGCCTTTTATGCGATCCTCGTGCCGGTGATGATCGTCGCGGGCTACGATGCCGTCACGGGTGTAGCGATCATCCTGATCGGTGCGGGCATTGGGGTGATGGGATCCACCATTAATCCCTTTGCCACGATTATCGCGGCCAATGCCTCGGGTATTCCGTTCACTGACGGGCTGATCCTTCGGCTGGTGATCCTGTTGGGCGGACTGGCGATCTCGATCGGTTATGTCATGCGCTATGCGATGAAGGTGCAAAAAGTCCCGAGCAAGTCTGTGGTCGCAAGACAGCGGGAAGCGCATCACAAGGCTTTCATCAAAGAAGATGCGATTGCCGACTCGACGCTTTCCGGCTTGCAAAGCATCGTTCTGATCCTGTTCGGCGCAACCTTTGCGGTGATGATTTGGGGCGTGTCCAGCCAGGGCTGGTGGATGGCGCAGATGGGTGGGCTGTTCCTTGGTGCGGCCGTTGTAATCGGCCTGATCGCCCGCTTGGGCGAAAAGGGACTGACAGGTGCCTTCGTGGACGGCGCACGCGATCTTCTGGGTGTCGCCTTGGTGATCGGCCTTGCCCGCGGCATCGTCGTGATCATGGAGCAGGGGCTGATCGCCGACACGATTCTGAACGCGGCCGCTAACACGCTTGGCGGGTTACCCGAATTGGCCTTCATCAACACCATGTTCGCCATTGAGGTCGGGATGAGCTTTTTCGTGCCATCCTCCTCAGGCCTTGCGGTGCTGTCGATGCCTATCCTAGCACCGCTCGCCGATTTTGCGGGTGTCGGGCGTGACCTTGTGGTGACAGCCTATCAGTCGGCTAACGGCCTCGTGAATCTGGTCAACCCGACCTTCGCGGTGGTAATCGGCGGCCTCGCCATCGGGCGCGTCCCGTTCGAGCGCTGGATCGTATTCATCTGGCCGTTGCTCTTCATTCTGACCCTTTTCCTCATGGCGACACTCAGCCTTGCCACATTTTTTTAATCGGAGAAAATCATGACTGACCATAAGCTTGGCGTACATTCGGAAGCTGGAAAACTGCGGCAGGTGATCGTTTCGCCCCCCGGCCTCGCCCACCGCCGTCTGACACCGGACAATCGCGAAGACCTGCTGTTCGACGATGTGTTCTGGGTCAAGCAGGCGATAAAGGATCACGCTGTTTTTGCGGGTATCATGCGCGACGAAGGTGTCGAGGTGCTCGACGCCATGGTCCTTCTGGCCGAAACGCTCGACGTCCCCGACGCGCGCGCCTGGGTTTTGGACCACCGCATCACACGCAATGATGTGGGCGTTGGAATGCGTGATGACATTCGGTCCTGGATGGAGAAATTGCCGGGTGCCGACCTCGCGCGGTTCTTGGTTGGTGGCATCACGGTGGGCGATCTTCCGTTCACGCCCTCGGGCATGTTCGGCAGCTATCTGGGGCATGACGGTTTTGTCCTGCCGCCGCTGCCAAACTTCATCTTTCCACGTGACAACTCGGCCTGGGTCTATGGCGGCGTGACGTTGAACCCGATGCATTTCGAGGCACGGCGACCCGAAACTCTGCTCTTGGCTGCGGTTTATCAATTCCATCCGTCATTCGCAGGCAAGGTCAGGGTCTGGTTCGGTGATCCGACTCAGGAGTTCGGCGCGGCCACGCTGGAAGGCGGCGACATCATGCCAATCGGGCATGGTGTGGTCATGGTTGGCATGGGAGAACGCTCGACCCCGCAGGCCGTCGGACAACTCGCCGAGGCCTTGTTCAAGGGCGGCGATGTTCACCGGGTCATCGCCTGCCAGATGCCCCGCTCGCGCGCGGCTATGCATCTCGACACGGTGTTTACGCATTGTGGCGGCGATGTTGTTACTACCTTCAAGGAAGTGGCCGATGCGATCACCAGTTACGATCTGCGCCCAGGTTCAGGCAAGACACCGCTCGATATTCGTCGCGATGCCCGTCACCTGTTCGAGATCACTGCCGAGATCCTTGACCATAAGAAACTGCACCTCGTGCCCACGGGCGGTTCTGATGCAGCTGAGCAATCTCGCGAGCAATGGAATGACGGTAACAACGTGCTAGCACTGCGTCCGGGCGTCGTCGTCGGTTACGACCGCAATGACGATACGAACGCCGCGCTGAAAGATGCCGGCATCGAAGTGTTGGCCATCCCCGGTGCCGAACTGGGCCGTGGCCGTGGTGGTAGCCATTGCATGAGCTGCCCTACCATCCGCGACGCAATCTAAAAAAAGAGAGGGAACCCCATGTCCTACAACCTGAGAAACCGGCACTTCCTGACCCTGCGCGACTTCAGCCCGCCGGAAATAGGCTTTCTGCTGAAACTGTCTGCCGATCTGAAGGCGGCGAAATACGGTGGCTACGAGGTGCCGCGCCTGACCGGTAAGGAGATCGCGCTGATCTTTGAAAAGGACAGTACCCGGACCCGTGTCGGCTTTGAGGTGGCCGCACACGATCAAGGCGCGCATGTCACCTATCTCGGCCCGTCCGGATCGCATCTGGGCAAGAAGGAGACTATCAAGGATACCGCCCGCGTGCTGGGCCGGGTTTATGACGCGATCGAATATCGTGGCTTTGGTCATCCCATCGTCGAGACGCTAGCTAAATACGCGGGAGTGCCCGTCTACAACGGATTGACCGACGAATTTCACCCTACCCAGATCCTCGCTGATTTCCTGACGATGTCAGAGCATTCCGACAAACCTTTGCGCCAGATATCCTATGCTTTCCTCGGAGATGCGGGAAACAACATGGGCGACAGTCTGCTGATCGGCGGCGTCAAGATGGGTATGGACGTCCGCCTGTGTGCGCCCAAGGTCTGCTGGCCAGATCAGGCGATACAGGACGAAGCGCAGCAGATCGCCAAAGAGACCGGCGCGCAGATCACGATCACCGACGATGTGACGAAGGCGGTCAAGGACGTCGATTTCATCTACACTGATGTCTGGCTGTCGATGGGCGAGTCGAAAGATAAATGGGAGGAGCGAATTCGACAGCTGCTTCCTTATCAGGTCAACTCTGGCGTCATGGCGCAAACTGGCAACCCGCTTACCAACTTCATGCATTGCCTCCCCGCCTTCCACAATACCGACACCGAGGTCGGGACCGAGATCGCCAAGCGCTTCGATATCACCGCGATGGAAGTGACCGAAGAGGTCTTCGAAAGCGCAGCCTCCATCGTGTTCGACCAAGCCGAGAACCGGTTGCACACCATAAAGGCGGTCCTTGTCGCCACGTTGGGGGGCTAGGAATGCTGGTCGTCGCAGCCCTTGGTGGCAATGCTTTGTTAAAGCGTGGAGAGCCAACGACAGCCGCGAACCAGCGTAGGAACGTGCAGATCGCAGCGCAGTCCCTCGCTGAGGTGCTACGTGCTGGGCACAGGTTGGTGATCACGCATGGCAACGGGCCGCAGGTCGGTCTGCTGGCGCTTCAAAACCCATCTGAGGATGGTTATCCGCTGGACATTCTGGGAGCGGAAACGGCGGGAATGATCGGTTATCTCATCGAACAGGAGCTCGAAAATGTCTTAGACCACGACCGCCCTGTCGCCACGTTGCTGACGCAGGTTGTGGTAGACCGCAACGATCCAGCATTCCAAGTGCCAACGAAGTTCGTTGGGCCAGTTTATAACCTCAAGCAGGCGCAGACCATGGCCGACGCCAACGGCTGGAAGATTGGTCAGGATGGCCCAAAGTGGCGACGCGTCGTTGCCTCGCCGACGCCGCGTGAAATCCCCGACACCCGCGTTATAAGGTTGTTGCTCGATGCCGGCGTCGTGGTCATCTGCACCGGCGGTGGCGGCATTCCGGTGATCCGGCGGGACGACGGCAGTCTGTCCGGGGTCGAAGCAGTAGTGGACAAGGATGCGTCAAGCGCCCTACTTGCCGAATCGCTGGGTGCAGACGTGCTATTACTGTTGACCGATGTTGATGCAGTTTACAGAGATTTCGGATCGGAGAACGCCGCAAAACTATCATGGCTTTCGCCCCAGGACGCTTTGCAATTCGATGCGCCCGCAGGATCGATGGCCCCAAAACTAGCGGCTGCAGCGGCATTTTCCGAAACAGGTGGATTGGCAGGTATCGGGCGATTGCGGGACGCGAACGAGATCATAAACAAGGCAGCCGGCACCCGTGTTTCCAAACACGATCCAGGCCGGTGAGAAAGGAACAGTTCGAAGATCAGAAAATGAGATGGGAACATCTTAGATGTAGAGCGTTGTCCATTGGTGCGTCACAGGCGATCACTGCACTCTTGTCTATAAGTAAGACCGCGATGCAAGCCGGAACTAGGCAAACAAAATCGGGCATTCCCGCGCGCATTTATTGCGCAGGATTATGTAGATCAGGTGCAGCGTGCCAAGCCCAGCCAGCAGGCAGAAAAACGAAATATAGGCATACCGAAGAAACAGAATGTCGACGACAACTACGGTCACAATGGTCAGCGCGAACCAGCGCATGTGCAGATATGTAGAAATCAGTGGCGGCACAATGATCAAGAACAGGTAGAGCGCATAGGTCATCCCACGTGGCATCAGATAATCCAGGAGCATCGTGCCCTCATAGGCCAGTGAATCCTGATTGACTGTAACCTCGATCCACTCTGGATTCACTAAGTGCGGCACGTAAAGCGCCAGCCCGAAGGCAAGTCCCGCTAATGTCAGCGCCAACATAAAGGGCCGACGACGACTGCCATTTGGCTCCAGAACGTAGCTGGCAAGCGGAATCCAGAACGGCCACATGAACCAAGTGAAAAAGATGAACCCCAAAGCGCCCAGCAGTGTCGTCCCGGGATTGCCGGTATTTACGCCCCACCAGACGTTGCCTTCCATGAACTGTTGCAGGCCAGCGAATAGCGGCATCAGAGCAATCAGCAGGTACCGCTTGTTGATCTGCCATGCCCTGACAACCGAAAGGGTGCCACCCCCGACAAGAAAAACGCTTGCCGTGAAACTTACAGTTTGGGAAAGGCACATTTTGCGAAACCTCGTTATGTTTCTTCGGCTACGCTAGTGCGCTAGTAACATACTTCGACCTGTTACGCTGTCCAGCGTGACAGATATATCCGCTCGTAGGTAAAGACCGCCATGATCCCGACTGCGGCATAAAGCACTATCATGGGATCCGATCCCAGCTTCATCCACGTGAACGCGACCAGAACGGTCGCGTCAAAAGCTAGCGCCATCAGAATGATGGCCCCGTTCGCACCGATCTCATGCCGGAGGTGACGAAACACACCCAAATGCACCAACATGTCCATAATTAGGTAGAAGAACGCACCAAGTGACGCGATGCGGCTCAAGTCAAAAAATACCGCCAGCGTGGACGCAAGGACTACGGTGTAGACCAGCGTGTGGCTGCGGATCGGGCCGGACATACCAAAGTGGCTGTGTGGGATCATCTTCATCTCTGTCAGCATTGCGAGCATGCGCGAAACGGCAAAGACGCTGGCCAGAACCCCGGACGCGGTGGCCACTGCAGCTAGAACAACCGTAAAATAAAACCCAAATTGACCCAGTGCCGGCGACGCAGCCTCGGCAAGCGAATAGTCCTTTGCGGCCACGATCTGATCAATGGTCAGGTTGGACCCGACGGCAAGGGCGACTAGCAGATAGACCACAACGCAGATTGTGATTGAGATCATGATGGTGCGCCCCACGTTGCGGTGCGGGTCGGTGATTTCCCCACCGCTGTTGGTAATTGTGGTGAAGCCTTTGAACGCCAAGATCGACAGCGCCACAGAGGCTATAAAGCCGGTGACGTCAAATCCACCGTCGCTGCTGCTGGCGTCAGGAAAGCTGAAGCCGCCGGACCACAGAGCAACGATGCCGAACAGAGCGATGCCGCCGATCTTAACAATAGCCATAATAATAGAGAGAAGGCCCACTGATCGGTTTCCCGAGATATTCACGAGAAATGCGAATAAGATAACCCCAACCGCCAACACCGGTACAAGTGGGCCGCCCGAAATGTCGAAGGGACGCAATACATAGGTGGCAAAGGTCCGCGCCACTAGGCTTTCCGATATCACCATTGATAATGTCATCAAGAGCGCGGCGGCGGCGGCAATGGCACCTGGTCCATAAGCCTTTTGCAGGATCATCGCGATGCCGCCGGATGAGGGCCAAGTATTCGACATCTTGATGTAGCTGTAGGCGCTAAAGGACGTGATGATGGCACCAAGCACGAATGACAGAGCGAAATAGGGGCCAGCCAGCTGCGCGATCTGACCGGTCAGTGCAAAAATGCCCGCACCGATCATCACGCCTGTGCCCATACCGACGGCGCCACCCAGACTGATCGAGCCCTTTTTTAACGTATCGTCATCGTGTGAATGGGTCATGCATCTGCCTCGATCTTAGTCTTTTCGATTGGTTATACCGGACACGCCCGGATCGGCGAAAATGAGTGGTGCGCCGGCTGTGTGCCGGTTCTTTTCAAGTTGTACGCTAGAAAAGCCCAAGCCTTCGCAAATCCGCGTGCGGATTGCGGGTACGTTGCCCGCCAAAGCGTTCATAATTTGACCCGCTTCAACAGTTGCGCGTTGATCGCCACCACGACCGTGCTTGCCGACATCAGTATCGCGCCCACGGCGGGTGTGAGCAAGATACCCCATGGCGCAAGTACACCGGCGGCAAGCGGAATGGCAAAGATGTTGTAGCCGGCTGCCAGCCATAGGTTCTGCTTCATCTTGCGGTATGTAACCCGGCTCAGTGTGATAATACGGGGGATGTCGCGGGGGTCCGATCGCACCAGCACGATATGCCCAGCCTCGACGGCTACGTCAGCCCCAGCGCCGATCGCAATCCCAATATCGGCGGTGGCAAGGGCGGGTGCGTCATTAACTCCATCTCCGATCATTGCCACCTTCTTGCCCTGCGCCTGTAACTCACGAATTTTGGACGCCTTGTCGTCGGGCAGCACTTCCGCGAACACGGTGTCGATGCCAAGTTCTTTCGCGACCGCATCGGCCACCGCCTGTGCGTCGCCCGTCAGCATGGCGACCTCAATGCCCCGTTCATGCAGAGCCTCGATGGCTTCGCGACTCTCATTGCGGATCGCGTCCGCTACTGCGTAAACGGCCAGGGCCTTGCCATTCTGGACGAGATAGATCGCCGCCTGGCCATGGCTTGCCGCCGCATCGGATGCTGCCTGAAGCGCCGGTGGAACAGTGACCTTTTCCGCCTTAAGTAGCGCCGGACCGCCCATATGGTACTCTACGCCGTCGATCGTGGCGGCAACGCCCTTGCCGGTGATCGCGCGGAAACCATCGGTTGACGGGACCGCGATGCCTTTGTCCTCCGCGGTCTTCACGATCCCTCGGGCGATCGGATGCTGGGACTCGGCTTCAATACCGGACGCGATGCGAAGGGCCTCATCCTCCGGCAGGCCTTCCGCGACGGACATGGCGACGATCCGAAACTCGCCCAGCGTCAATGTTCCGGTCTTGTCGAATACCACAGTATCAAGATTGCGGGCCTCCTCGAGCCCGCGACGATCCCGTACCAGAAGGCCGTTGCGGGCCCCCAGCGTCGTAGAGATGGCCACCACCAGCGGCACCGCCAACCCTAGAGCGTGCGGGCAGGCGATCACCAGAACCGTCACCATCCGCACCACAGAAAAGTCTATCTCCGCCCCTGCCAGTTGCCACGCGGCGAAAGTTACGACGGCAGCGACGATCGCTACAACGGTCAGAAGCCGGGCTGCGCGGTCGGCCAGATGCTGTGATCTGGATTTGGACGTCTGCGCATCGGCGACCAATCGCATGATGCCGGACAACTTGGTCTTGTCGCCCGTACCGGTGACCTCGATGCGCAGGGACCCCTCGCCGTTGATCGTAGCGGCGATCACTTCGTCGCCTTCCCCTTTTTTCACAGGCCTCGATTCACCAGTGATCATCGCCTCGTCAATATCGCTTGTCCCTTTGCGCACCACGCCATCCGCGGGAACGCTCTCACCCGGGCGCACCAACAGCAGGTCACCGTTCTGCAAGGCGCTGATGTTAACCTTTTCCTCGCCCGCATCGGTGATCCGCGTTGCGGTGTCAGGCAATAGCTTTGCCAGCTCTTTCAGAGCGCCTTGGGCTTGGTTGATGGATCGCATCTCGATCCAGTGGCCGAGCAGCATAATCGTGACCAGGGTGGCCAACTCCCACCACAAAGCACTCGAGTCAATTAACCCAAGCTGAACGACCCATGAAAACACGAAGGCAACCGTGATGGCGAGCGAGATCAGGGTCATCATCCCCGGCAGCCGGTCTCTCAGTTCCTGCCACGCGCCTTGCAAGAAAACCAGACCGCCGTAAAGAAAGACAGCCGTAGAGAGCACAGCCGGCATCCAGCCCGATCCGGGGAATGCCGGGGCTTGGTAGCCAAGCAAGTCTTGGATGTGGGCAGACCAGATGACTACCGGAACAGTGACAGTCAGGGATAGCCAGAAGCGGTCCCGGAACATCGCGGGAGAGTGGCCCTGGTGCTTGTCATGGCTTTCGTGGCCCTCATGGCCGGATGGTTTTTTCGGCTTGTCGGTTTGCTTGTCAGCTGAATGCTTCGATGAATCCGACGCCGAGTCGTCGTGTTGGTCATGCCCTGCATGTGCGTCGCGCGTGACGGTAGAGACATCGGCTTTTGACTTCGGCTCGACGGATTGGACTGCTACATCCTGTTTGCGCTCGTCTATGTGGCCTTGACGATTTTCGGTGGGCGCATCTTCGGCAACGGCCACATCCTCAGCGGGTTTGGCGGATTGCAGGCCAAGCTCGCGCACAGTCGATTTGATTTCGGCAACCGCAACGCGGGTTTCGTCATAGCGGACCGTGGCGTTTTCCGCTGCGAAGTTCACCGTAACGCTTTCAACGCCGGGCACCTCGCCAATCCGACTTTCCACTTCGTCGAGGCTCCATACCGACAACATGTCGCCCACTTTGATTACGCTCGTTTTCATTGTGTCGTCCTTCCCTGGGTGCCAAGTGTGGCGGCTGTGGACTCATCACCCCGCATCACAAGCGCCGGCGGTGACGCTTGATCGACGCCTGATTCTGCGTCGCGCAAACCTCTAGACGGCCGAGTTGTGAGGAAGGCATCATCCGAGTTGGCAATGATCGGCATGGTGCTTCACGCTGCCTCATCATCACTCCTATCTCGTGACGCCGCGGCGAGTTGACGCCAACGACCCCAACGAGGGATGAACATTGGCACTCGCTGCTGATAGGCGCGGTACGCCTCGCCGAACTGTTTGAGGACCTGCTGTTCCTCACGCCGAGCCAGCCATGTGTAAACAAGCACGATCACTGGAAAAAGGCCGACCGAGAAAAACGTAGGCCAATGGACCACGCCTTCTCCAAACAGAGCAATAAATAGCCCTGTGTACTGAGGATGTCGCACATACGCATACAAGCCGTCTGTCACCAGACGGTCGTCGCCTCGCGCCTTGTGAACTTGACGCCAGCCCTGAGCAAAAAGTCCTATACCCATGAAGGCGAGCGCATAGCCAAGCAACATTGAGATCATCATGCCGGTTTCGCCGAGCCCTACCAAGGAAGACCATAGGCTGGCGCTCATATACTCGCTGTCCAGACCGAAAAACCGCACCAGCAGATAGACGGTGAGCGGAAACCCGTACATTTCTGCATAAAGCGCGATGATAAAAGCCTGAACCACCCCAGCGCCGACCCATTCTCGCCAGTTCTTTGGCGCGAAATAGCGATAGAAAAACCAAGACACCAAGACGGCAACGATCAGTGTGAGGCCCCATGCTCCAGCATGGTTAAACGATTCATTCATGGGTTTATCCATCTATATCGCGGCTGATTACTGTCATTTGGTGCGCTTCACCTTCGACCGGGAATTCGCCCACGGCACTCAGTGTCGCCTCATCGACAATCCAGACCTTTGGTTCGACTCGAGATGAGACATAGAGTGTGCCCGTCCCTGGGACATTGATGAGATGATATGGCTCCGGGGACAGGGGCGCGAACGCGATGGCCCCGGTTGAGAGCGCAACCGTCGCAATCTTGTCTTCGCCACGACCTGCGACAAACAAGGTCGTGCGATCATCCGACAGATCCAGCCCGTGCAACTCGCCGCCAATGTCAAAGCTGCGTGTGACGGAGCCGTCATTCAGGGATAGTTCCAGCACTTTACCCGCATCTGCGTCGGCGGCGTAAAGCACGGCTTTATCCGCATCGACGACGATGTGTTCGGGTCCAGAGCCGGTCACCATGTTGCGCCGGACGATTCCGCGTTCAAGATCGACTTCGCTGATCGTTCCGTTGCCAGCGTTTGAAACATAAACAAGGCTCGGGTCTGGCCCGAAGGCTGCGTAGTTAGGAATACTGCCCGTCGGTACGAAAGCTATCAGCTTGAAAGTCGTAAGGTCGATGACGGAAATCCCGTCGCCCGAAGGATGGGTCGCCACAGCAAATCGGCCATCGGGCGACACTGCGGTATGGTGGACAGCCCCCGGAACTTCGATCCGGCGAAGGATTTCGCCCGACGCTGCATCCAAGATACTCAGAATGCTGATACCCGCATCAGCCGGGCCGATCGGCTTGTCTGCGGGCTTGGCGTGGTGCGCAGCATGTTCGTCGTCAGACACATCTTCGGGCTGGGTCAATTCGACAATCGCCTCGCGATCGGTTTCGGCATAGCTGCCCGCGACAAGATAGGGCACGCCGGGCGCTCCCGACAGACCATGCACCGCCTCAAGCCCGGTAATCCTCTTCATCGCTTCGCCAGTTTCAGCGTTGACCATAAGGACCGTGTTAGCGCTGCCCTCCGGCACAAATACGATGGATTGAGCGACCGCCATTGTAGTTGTCATCATCAATGCCGCGATTGCGGTGGCTAATGTCTTGTGCATCAGAATTGTTCCTTCGAGCTTCTTTTGGCTTTCTCGGCGGAGCATTTGACGCTCGCCAAAACTATCATTTCATTGCGCCGCCAGATTCCGCACCCTGTAAGCAAGAGAGACAGACCGGTCGCAATAAAGAGCAGAATGGATGTCATGTTGGGCCTCCGTGAATTTCATCAACCTGAGCGAGTGACGGGGTTTCGGCGGATCAACGGCCGCCGCAACACCCGCCAGATTGATCGCTGGGGATATCTTTGACTGCAGAGCCTGGCTCAACTGCTGGAACAGTTTTGCGATTCTCAGTCGTGGTGCTTTTCGGGGCGTCAGATGTCGACCCGCAGCAACAGCCGCTTTGCTTCTGGTCTTCTGTCTTGGTTGTCGTGTTCGCCGTCGAGCCCATGTTCATATCCTCCATTTGGAATTGGTTTCTGTTGGATATAGACGCGCGGGGTGGCCCGGCATTACACGCGTCGAGAACTCAGGTTTTTGCATCGCCCTTTAAATGACAGGCGCAGCCCGCCAGGCCGTGCTGTGGGCAGATCATCTGCATCTCCCCAAATCGGTCTTTCAGGCTCCGACGTCCGAGTGCAAGATGCTTGGTCACCTCGTTCAGGCTGATCCCCTGAATGTCAGCAACAGCCTTGGGCATCGCCCCCTCTAGATCCACGGCGCGAACAATGTTCGCCTGTTCCGGTGGAACCGTAGACAAAAGCAAGTCAAAACAGTCGCTTATCAGCGCTTCAAGCTCATCATCGCGGGTTGGATCTGAATTGCCGGGCAATTTCACAAGCCTGTTCCCAATGCACCGTTACAACAGAGCGTTCGCGGATTAGGTTTTCTACTCGGCGAAACGGTACTTCTGAAGCGATATCGCCCCGTCCGGCGGACCCCACGAAACCTCAACAGCAGGTCGTGCAGTTCAGGTTCGCGATGGTTCCATAGCGGTCCGGTCATTTGCGCCTCCCGAAAAAGGTGTTGTTGAATAAAAGACGCACACCGTGACCTTTCCTTACTTTTAAAAAGTTTCGCAAAATATCATATCTCAGGTTTTTCGCGAAACGCTGTGCAACACTCATAAACTGCGCAGCATTTCAGCCCGTGATGGGGTTGGGACCGACAGGGGCTGGACGTCGCGGGAATGATCACAGTCACACTCCATGAAGCCGCCCTCGCCGCAAACCGGGCAGATCTCCGCGATCCGCTTCTTCAAATCGGCTCGTGAGCGATGAATGCGTACGCCCAATGCGTTCAGGCTGACCCCCAGGTCAGCCGCGACCTGCTTGCGCGGCTCATCTTGCAAGTCCAGACGTGTCAGCAATTCGGCTTGTGCAGGCGGCAATTCATGCATGGCTGCAGCTATGCAACTGCAGGAGGGCGCATCGGACTCTTCTGCCCTTGATTCCATGATGTGGGCCTCGATTGCGTAAGCCTCTGCTCCACGATTACGGCTCCCTTGGCGCCGATAGTGATCGGTCAGGGTGTGCCGCAGGGTGATGCCCAGCCAGGCATCCAGTCGCTCGCCAGTCTTGATAGATGCGTGACTGCGCAGCACCTTGATGCAGAAGTCATGAAAAACGTCCTCGGCGTCCTGCGGAGAGTTCAGACGTTTGCGAAGATACCCCAGAAACTTCTTACGGCATTCGATAAGCTTTGCCTCGGCGCCACGGCGCGAGACCTCCGTCATTAGGAGTTTTGGTTCAGCGAACATGTTTCGCTCCTTTCACATAGTGTCGTGCAGCACCGGAATCCGATGCTGGGCGTTAAACCTGTGAAAGATTTCGAGGTGGCTGAAAGGGGAGGTACCCTGCGCGAGACGGTTTAACGCGCATCAAACGGGGGAAGTCTTGCGCACTTTCGCGACGCGTCAAAGCCAAGCCGTCACTGGGCATAATCGCAAGAACGCAGCTAAGTCCACCGTGACAAGCTGTGTCCGGCACGGACTGCACGAAGACGGCATTGACCGCATCGGTGCCCACGACCAAAGCGATATCAGGTTGCGTCGAAGGGTCGTGATGGTCAATTTCCGGTGAAATTGCTAAAGCAGAGAGAACAATAACCATGACAGCGGCGGTGACTGTCACCGCACGCATCCATACGCCCCAATTCTTCTGCACTGACCTGAACATAGTTCCTACTTTTGACGTGCGATGCCTCGTTTATAGCTGCCCGCGCTATGGTTCACTTTGATCTGGGTCAATATTCAAGCTGACCTACAGCCGGGTATGACGCGCAAAGCGAACCTTTTCTGGCTCGTCTGTTCAAAGCGGTGCTGACGTCAGACACGCCTACTATGCAAGCGCGCAATTTAGCAGAGATATCGATTGGGACGCAGTGCTCGTCGGCCTCCGTTCAATCCACTGTTACACCGACGGCAAGTGCGGTCACGCTTGGGCGCTCCGCAGGAGCGATGAAATCAAATCGGACCCTTTTATGCTCCTCTGCCCAGTTTTTTTGTTTTATAAACCCAGCCCTTTCTCATGCGGGAACCGCTGTTGGTTGACTGGAGAGCCCGAGAAGACGAACCCCCAAAAGGATCATCGGTGCCGAGAGCCTTTGTCCCATCATCAGCCTCCAATTTCCGAAAATGTAGCGCATGCTCTGCGATTTACCCTGTCAGGGCAAATATCCCAGAGCCGATCATCACGCCGGTGCCCGTCGCGATCGCTCCGGATATTGTAATGCTGTTCGCCTCGTATTGTGACGCCATCTTAACTGTCCTTTCGCGGGGTTCCGGCGTGCCCTTCGTCGCGACCAACTGCTCAATCCCCAAGTTGTCCGAGAAATGTCGGAAACCGGGCTTCCGGAGCAGTACGCGGTCGATAATCACGCATTCAGTCATCGCGCAGCTGTTTCCTGCGCCGGTCCCTTACCGCAACGATGACAAGAGGCGTCAGCGTCAGCGCACCCAAGCCGATGGCGGCCCAGACGGCGTGCCCCGGCTCTCCACTGACGGCTTCTTCTCCGAAATGGGCCAGAACAAAACTGGCCGGAATGATCCCGGCGAGAGTCGCCAATGCAAAGCGCCAGAAATGCAGACGACTGAACCCGGCTGCGTAGCTGACAATGTCGAAGGAAATGAATGGCATTAATCGGCTGGCAAAAACCGTGAAGGTTAGCGCATTCTGAGACCCAAGCCAGCCCTTGTCCACCTTATCGCCCAACCACCGGGTCAGTACGTCACGCCCCAGAAACCTTGCCAGCCAGAAGGCGACCAATGCGCCGAGTTCCGCACCGATGACGATATAGACAGTTCCCAAGGTATGACCGTATGCGGCACCGGCGGCCAGAGCGATCGGCGCACTTGGAATGGGCGTCGCGACAATCGCGACGGTCATCAAGGCAATGATGAGGATTGGGCCCCACGCGCCCGCGGCGTTTACCCAGTCGGATATGCGCTCGCCATCAAGGTTCTCGGCAAGATGGGACAGGGGGCCGAAGAACAAGGACACGGCAGTGAGGACGATGACAGCTACAAGGACCACTTTTGTGGTCGTTCCCATCGAGAGCCTGCGCGTCATTGAACACAACTTACGACAGAAAGATAGCGACGGGAAGTGAAACTGTAGGCGAATCGAAAACGGCGCAGAACGGCAATGATAGCTTCGGAATAGTCGTGGCTAATGCCGCGTCGTACCGCAGAAATAGCCAGACGGCAGGGGCCGCGAACCCCAGCAGTAAGCCAAGCAGGTTTCAGAGCAGTCCGGCAAGCGCCAAAGCCGATATAGGCACCACCGATCAATGCAAACGTAAGTGCGGCAATCGCCACAGAGGCGTCTTTAAGCACCGACAGGTGGACGGGCAAAAGGGGAATGAACAGGCCCAAGCCGACGGAGCTTGCACCAGCCTTCTGGACAGGCGCGGGGGTCTGAACTCCATCATCTGTCATGCTGCGACATCTCCGTCGTCCGCCCGGTTTCGTGTTCAATTACCTCCAACCCTGATGAATTCGGTCATCGGAGGGAATAGGCGTTGCCGAGAGATGTTTTTGTAAGGCGGCGTCCACAGCGGCACGCATCATGTCCCGCACCTCGCCTGCGACCTTGTGCAGCTGGTCATTGTCGATGGCCTGCATGGATGCCACGGGATCGATGGCACTGATCTCGGTACCGCCGGGCACTTCGCGCAGAATCACATTGCAGGGCAGCATCGCACCCACTCGCGGCTCTATTCTGATCGCCTTATGCGCCATTTCTGGGTTGCAGGCCCCAAGGATGCGGTAAGGCTCCATCTCCGCGCCAATCTTCTTTTTCATCGTTGCTTTGACATCGAACTCGGTCAGAATCCCGAAGCCATTTTCGGCCAACGCATCACGGATGCGTAGTTCGGCGTCATCGATGCCAATATCTTCTAGGATGCGGTCATAGGTATAACCCAATTCGATTTCCTTTCAATTATTTGAACAGGTATTTGGCCAGCGCCAAGACCCCCAGCACGACCAAGATGATGATGAGCAGCATCCAGAAGCCACCCCATTCCGAAACCCATCATGTCGACCTCCTATTCCTATTCGCGAAGAGGTGGCGTCACGTCAGCCGTGGGCTGACGCCGCACTCCTTAATTATCGCCGGAATCGTCCGCATTGTTCATTTCAGACCCCATGCCTTGACCATCGCCGGGCTGACCTTGCATCTGCCCCATCATGCCGGAATGCATCTTCTGCATCCGCTCCATTTTCTTGGCTGGCGCGGTCATTTCGTCGCTGGTGATGGCGCCGTCGCCGTCCGCGTCAAGATGCTGGAACTTGTCCACCATTTTCTCGCGGATCATCGCACTATGCAGCGTCTCGAACTCGGCAATCGACAATGTACCGTCGCCATCGCTGTCATACTCGGTCAGCTTGGCCTGCATCTGCTCGCGCATTTCCTCGAGTGTCACGTTGCCGTCGCCGTCGGCATCAAGCATCTGCATCATCGCGCCGCCCATCATACCAGACCCCATTCCGCCCATCTTGTCGCCATGCATCTGGTGCATCTTCTGCATCATGCCGGACATATCGCCCATCATACCGGAACCGCCGCCCTGCATCATCATACCGCCATCAGCGGGCTTTGCTTTCGCGCCGTGGCCGTGGCTATTTTGCGCATAGGCCGCACCGCCGAGTGCCGTTGCGGCAGCTAACGAGAGGGTGAGAATGAAGCGTTGTGACATGGGGATCTCCTTTTCAACTGTCATGCGTTTGACATAGGCATCTCACATTGAGCTTGCATGGCTTAGCCGTGAATTATTTTGTAACGCTTTGTAGATGGGGGGGGGGGGGTCGGGCGGTTTTTTGCCGTACCAAAAAGGCTTTGAGAAGAGGGGCGCCAGCGGCATGCAGAAACGTTTGATTGATGATATGGATCAGAGATTTTCATTGAAGCGTTCGTGGGCTTGGCCGAGTTCGCACTGCAGAAAGAGCCCATTAAAGTAGAAAGCCGAACATGAAAGACTGCATCATCGTGGGTGGCGGCCCTGCGGGACTAACCACCGCGCTTTATCTTGCTCGATTCCTCCGCAGCGTCATGGTTTTTGACGCAGAGGAAGGACGGGCTCGGATGATCCCGGAAACGCACAATCTGTCGCCCTTCCCAGACGGAATTTCAGGTCGTGCTCTGCTTGATCGGATGCGGTCTCATGCCGAACTCTATGGTGCCGAGATTATAACTGAGACGGTCAGCACGGTTGAAAAGAAAGACGATGTGTTCCACGTCACGACCGATTACCGGGTCGAGGTCGCGCATAATATCATCTTCGCCTCCGGAGTCGTTAACCGTCGCCCGCCGCTGTCGAGCAGCAGCCACGATCAGGGTTTAAAGCGAGGGTTGATCCGCTATTGCCCCGTCTGCGATGCTTATGAGATCCGTGGCAAGCGTGTCGCCGTCCTCGGCAATGGTGCGCATGGATTTGCCGAGGCGCGCTTCCTTCGCGACTATTCCCCAACGGTTACGTTGGTCCCGCCTGACGGCTCTCGGGCCAAGGCAAAGGACGGTATAGGCGTTCTGGAGTCACCAATGAAAAGTTTGGCGTTGTCAGACGCGCATGTCATCGTCACGCTTGAAGGTGGCGAGACACGGCACTTTGACACGCTCTATGTCGCGTTGGGGACGACAGCATGTTCAGATCTCGCGGACAGGCTTGGCGTCCATCTTAGTGAAGACCGTTGCGTTGTCAGTGACGCCAAGCAGAAGACCAGCATTGAAAGGGTTTACGCTATTGGGGATGTTACAGACGGGCTTGATCAAATCGCAAGTGCGATGGGCCAGGCCGCCTTGGCCGCAACGGCGATCCACAACGATCTGCCAAGGAGAATACTTGGATAGGCATTAATAACATCGCTCAAATAATAAGAGCCTGGAAAACGGAACTCTTGTCTGAACAGCCTTAGTTCGCAGTGGAAGGTACAATTACCTCATTTGACCTTGTTCGACTGTTCCGTGGAACCAATGTCGCGCTGTGCTATCGGGATTGTTTCCCGAAAACCGAGACAACCATTGTAACTATCGATACGGGATAATTTCTGCGGCATGAATGACTTCACTCCGGAAAACAGCCGCTCTGGTGCTGGGCTTAGGAATGCGGTTCTGGTCAGCTTTGTTATCATGGATGGTGGAAAAATTGGTTTCGAAAAACCCAAAGCTAGCAGTTGCAGAACAATTATCCAAGACATTGACGGCCAGGAATGAGCATTGTTTTTCAATCTGCTGATGATCGCCTCGGATCAGAGGATTATCTAATTTCTTCAATCCATAACCTTCACCTCCTTGACCTTCCTGTGCGGGAACGCCCCATCTGTTAGACAATGTAAAGGAGAGCCCCCATGACCAGATTCGATGTTCCCGAGATGAGCTGCGGGCACTGCACAGCGGCGATTGAAAAGGCAATCAAGGCGATAGACCCGACCGCAAAAGTGACCTGCGATACCGACGCGCGTAAAGTCGACGTCGAAAGTATTCTGAACGCGCGCGCCCTGACCGAGGCGATCCGGAGTGCCGGGTATGACGTCACGACAGTCGCGTCGATCTGAAACGAGACCAGCGCCCGGACATTCGGGCGCCAGTTCAGTGTTGCCAGTTTCGCACTCGCTTATTCGCTGTTGCGAGCTTGATCGATCAGCGTCTCCAGCTGATTTTGCTCAATGAAGCCGGGGATGAGGTTGTCGCCGAGCGACAAGTAATGGCGTGCCATTGAAACCCAAAGCCTGTGGTAGCAGCATTGATTCGTCGATATGATTCTGGATATCGGATGCCTCCATGTCGGACCGCAGCTTAGCGATATCTAGGTCGCTCTTTGGCAGCATGATCTGCGACGGCTGGTCGGATGGTCTCCCGTGGTCCAAGCAGGCTATGTCTTGACGGCCGTTGCTCTCGTTGGGCAAAGTGACGATGCAGTCATGGCGCTTCTGACTCCTCTGCTGTCCCATGCCATCGGCAATGTTGCCGCGTTTTCCGGTGTGGTGCATCTGCGCGGCTGCACCAAAATTGAAAATTATGCGGGTATGGCCCGACGCCAGCCTGCAGCGGCCCCAATTCAGGTATTGGCGTTGCTGTCGCAGACAGACATCCCGCTATTGATCGGTTTTGTCGGCAAGATCACTCTGTTCATGGCGACGATAGAAGGCGGTTTCGTTTGGTTGGCGCTGGCCGCAACCGCTAATACTATCGCGTCACTGTTCTACTCTGCGCGGGTTATGGGGTGGAAGTATTTCGATCCGCCCGGAGAGCAAATCGAAATGCTAGGTAGAACCAGTGCCGTCGCGATGTAGATCGCAGGCATCCTTACGCGGGCGGTGACGCCGTTGGCGGGGTTGATCCCTGAAACTTCGATGCCGCTACGCTCTTGCCCATTGGCTAGTTGCAGTTGTGAGTAACTTGATTTAGTCCTGAGGGTCGAAACACCTAGGCATCAAAACGCAGATGCTGTTCATGTCGTTGTCGACCATCAGTCGCGATCGACACGCAGCTTCTGCGTCGCCATCTAGGTTGACTTCTCATCTCAGCCCATGCCGTGAAGTCCGTGAAAGGTCCCCGTCAGAAGAACTGACAGAATAACCGGCGCTGAAACTGCCAGCACCAAGATGCGTTCTAGGGGACTACGGAGCCGCCACAGCAGGAAACAGGTGAGTACAAGCACCAAACCGAACTCGAACATCGTAAAAATGCTGCCGTAGTACCTTGTGTCCCAATAGCTAATTGGGCTTCGGAATACCCAATCCGTGAGTGGCCAGAACTGGCGGCGCGCGTCATCGTGATGAGTCAGAAAATCCGCGAAGGCGTGCAGCACTCCTGAGCCTGCGAAGGCGCGCAATAGGATTGATCCGCGCCAGACCGCAAGACCGAACAGACTACCCCAGACGAAGAACCCGTGATCAATGGCGAAGATGGCTTGCCAGACATCTGAAAAGTAGAGCTGCCCGAACACCTCATGCTCGGGAATCCCTAAAAGCCGCGTGCTCCAAAACACCATCACGAACATGGGAACGTCCGGCGCGAGCCCGCCAAGCAATGCAGCCACAAGGACCGTTGGAGCCATGGGACGCGCAAAGACTGCGGCTCCGAGCAGCATGTGCGACGGTGTGTTCATGGTTTCAGCACGCTACTTGGGGCATTGAATGCTCGTCGGTAATGATACGCCTTAGAAGCGGTGTCGGCAGTGCCCCCAGAATCACCGTGTGCCCGACAACAAGCCCCGGTGTTCCAACGAAACCGAAGACGTCGGCCAGCGCGCGCGTGCGGTCCAGTTCGGCCTGCACCTCGGGAGAGTTCATGTCCTTCACCAATTTGTCGGTGTCGAGGCCGACGCTGGATGCGATGGCGAGAACGGAGCGTTGGTCAGCCAAAAACGGCGTACGCATAAACCGTCGTCGCAAAGGTTGCTGCAATCCCTGCCGCGCAGCGGCCACTGATGCTCGTGCTGCAAGCTCCGAAGATGGACCAAAAATCGGTAGCTCATGTTGAATTATGCGGATCGTGTCGGGATCGGTCGCCATGATGTCATCAAGGTCACGCTCTATCGCGCGGCAGTATGGGCAACGAAACTCGCTGAAATAGGCGATGGGAACAACATCCTGAGAGATCGCAGTCCCAAACAATGCGCCACAAAGGTCGGACTTGACTGCGGCGGCGCGTGCCCGCCTGGCCTCGGCGTCTCCGTTCGGCGCATCGAGGCCGATGAAGGCCGCGGACGCCCCCGATATCTCTCGCCCGGATTGCACAGTCCGAAACGGGGGTAGTGAATCGATGGCAAAGTACTTGGGACCACGACCGAGAACAAGATTCCAAGGCATGGCGCGCAGTCCGTATACAGCACCAACAATCCCACCTATGATCAGTAGATCCCGACGACTGGTCGTCACAGAACTGCTTCCAGCGGTTTCATCAGCCCTTGGTCATAAAACGGGATGACGTGATCGTTCGAGTTCCGGATACAGCCATTCGAGGCTGACGCTCCAATGGGCCAAAGATCCGTCGTGCCCTGGATCCGAAAATAGGTGTCGATCCAATTGATCAAGGCATGAGTCTCCAAGCGTCTATACGAAAAGACGTGACTTTTCTTCGCGTGTTTCATAGCTGACGTCCACATGGTAACTTTAATAGGGAGTGCTGCATTAACTAACATTCTGACTCCCTGCGCACGGGCAATTTTCAGATATACCTGTGTTGCGAGATAGTATGTCTACTTATGGTCCACAATCTGCAATGTTTTGGTTAACTGCCAGCCCATTCATATTAATGCAGCGGTCCCATCTCAGACAACGCCCGCACGGCATTGCGGGGATTTTTTGTAGCGCTTTGGAAAGCCAGAGCTGATCGTGCGGCCTTTTACCTTGCCGCGTTTTGGAGCTATCAAGCTTCGCGGGCGGTCGTGGGTTTATGCCCCGGCCGCCCGCATTCTCTTCAATTTACCTAGGACGCTCTCTGGCGCGATAGGGCATACTGCATCAGCGCTCGTTGCCGGCCTCCGGCGGAAGCGGGCCATTGGACTGCATATCGCGTCCCATGGTCATCTCACCCCTGGTTACGCTCTGGGAATGGGCGTCAGCGCGGTCAGGTTGAACCTTGCCGTCGATAAAGGCGCCGTTGTGCCCGACGCTGCCTTTCGTCATTACGCCTGAACTTGTCCCGGCGCTCGATGCAACAAATGGGTGATGGCCTGTTTTGAAGCCGTTATCTGCCTGGGCGACGCCGCCTGCGGAAATGGCGCCGATAAGTGCCAAGGCTTGGATGATATTGCTTTTCATTGTGAAGATTCCTTCTGCTCTCGTTGTCGATGACCCCAACTTGAGCATTGCAAAACCATTCGCAATGGGCCGCGCGGGCGGCTTTGTAATGGACTGTCACATGGGCAATCCATGATACGTTTCGTTACATTTTTCAGTCAATTAGCGGATACATCTCGGTTCAATGCCTATAATCTTGCTGCATGGCCGATCTGCATCATATCCTTATTGTCGACGACAGCCTTGAAATTCGAAATGCGGTCTCTCGCTATTTGGTGAAGAACGGGATGCGGGTTACGAAGGCCGAAAATGCGGCTGAAATGGATGCAGAATTGGCGAAGAGCCGGTTTGATCTGATCGTGCTGGATGTCATGATGCCGGGCGAAGACGGGCTTTCGGTGTGCCGGCGTCTGTCCTCAAATGGTTCAATACCTATTTTGATGCTCACGGCCCTTGGCGAAGAGATGGACCGCATTGTCGGCCTGGAAGTCGGCGCCGACGACTATCTGGCCAAGCCCTTTAATCCACGCGAATTACTGGCGCGCGTAAAGGCTATCATCAGACGTTCGTCCCGGCCCGAGGTGTTTGGCGGTACATTCACCGGAACGCGGGTCAGATTCGGGCATCAGACGTTGGATACCGACACGCGCGTGTTGACAAGTGATGAGGGCGCCGAGTCGCAACTCTCTGTCTCTGAGTTTAAGCTTCTGACAGTCCTTCTGGAGCGGCCGCGCCTCGTTCTAACGCGTGAGCAGCTTCTTGATCTAACTGCTGGGCGAACGCCCGGGCTGTTTGACCGGACGATCGACAATCAAGTCAGCAGGCTGCGACGCAGCGTCGAAAAGGACCCCATGCGCCCTAAGCTGATCACGACAGTGCGGGGCGGGGGGTATTGCCTGTCTACTGATGTCGAGGATGCAGGCTGATGCGCAGATTTCTGAGCAGCTTGCAGGGCCAATTGGTGCTGCTGATCATCGGCTCTTTGATGCTGGCACAAGCGATCAGCCTGTGGCTTTTCGTGGACGAACGCGGGCTTGCGGTTCGCGCGGCACTGGGGGCTGAGGCGGCGGGGCGGGCCGCGAACGTCGCCCGCCTGATCGAGGAAGCACCGCCGGAATTGCAGGCCTCGATCCTGCGCGCGGCTGACTCGCCGTTGGTGCGGTTTGACGTGACCTCCACGCCGACTGTTGATCATCTGAATCATGTAGATGGCGGCAGCGTCGAGGCGCGTATGCGCACGCTTCTGGGGCCGGGCGATGATCGCCCAATCCGGGTCGAACTGCACGAGGCCGACGGCACGTTGATGCCGATGTCCCATATCAACGCGGATGCCAGCAATCTGCATTTGCAAATGATGCAAGGCGGGCTGTCGTCGCTGGAAATGAGCGTGTCGGTTGGATTGCAGGATGGGCGGTGGCTGAATGTCGATACGCGGTTCAATCGACCTCCGCTGCAATGGCCGGTGATCTCGACCCTCAGTTTTGGCATCACCGCCGCTTTGTTGCTGATCGGTGCGGTATGGTTTCTTCTGAGTTGCCTTACTGGCCCGTTGAGGCGTGTGGCATCGGCAGCCGAAAGCTTTGGCAGAGGCGAGACGCCGGGCGCCTTGCCCGCAACGGGTCCGCGCGAGGTGCGCGATCTGACGGTCGCCTTTAACGACATGCAAGGCCGCCTGACCCGCCACATTGCAGACCGCACCAGAGTGCTGGCGGCGCTGGGACATGATCTGCGCTCGCCGCTGACGGCGCTACGTGTGCATGCCGAAATCGTCGATGAGGAGGACATTCGCATCAGCATGATTTCGTCCATCGAAGAGATGCAGGTTATGGTCGAATCCACCCTGGCATTCGCGCACGGCATGGCCACCTCGGAAGAAGCGCAGACTGTTGAAATGCGCGACTTTCTGAAGAGGCTTCAGCAGGACATGCATGATGGTTTTGAGGTCGGCGAGATCGACCAAGTAAATGTCCGGATGCGTCCGAACGCAATCCGCCGCGCCTTGCGGAATCTCATCGAGAACGCACAGCGATATGGGGGCGGTGCCACGGTGTCTGTTACGGACGTTGCAGAAACTATCGCTATCGAAATAGTCGATAACGGCTCGGGCGTTCCCGAAGCGGATCTGGAGCGCGTCTTTGAGCCTTTCTTTCGGCTTGAGAAATCACGCTCTCGCAATACGGGCGGGACAGGACTGGGCCTATCAATCGCCCGAACGATTGCCCGCGCCCATGGTGGCGATGTTCGTCTGGAGAACCGGCCAGATGGTGGGCTGTTGGCGGCGCTCGTCCTGCCGCGAAAGGGTGCGGACCAGAGTTAACTGCTATCAATGCGCCCGCAGGCAAGTGACCTGCGGGGCGCGTTCTTCTGGCGGCTCTGATCAGAACATGATGCGCGTGCCGACAACGATGGAAAACGCGTCCGATCACCCCACCACGGGGTCAGCTTTGCACGCCGACACGTGCCACTTGCGAAATTGAGTGCGATTTGAAAACCAACGGCAGTTGAAAGCCGACCTCACGAGAAGTTTGATGCCCACCGCCCTCCAATGGATTGACAGGTGTTCCGTTTACCCTGAAAATGCAATGTATGAAATCCAAGAAGACCATTGTTGCATGTATCAAGGCACTTTCACAGCTTGTGATCGTCTGCGCATTGTTGTTTTTGCCCACCTCCGCGACACACGCTGCGTCTGGCATGCACGGCGACCATCACGTCGCATCGGTCAGTTCCGACCAAATTGATATGGGTCATGCTCATGGCGCTGACTCATCAGATTCCATGCATGGCGAAAGTAACTCTGCCTCCAAAGACGGAGAACCAAATCAAGCGTCTGGGAAATGTTGCAACGGCATCTGCGTTTCGGTCGTACTCGAAGAGGCCGACGGTGTATTTGTCGAACGCACTGCGGCTGGCAGGTATCTAGTTTTGCACATGCAGGCGGCTTCGCTCGAAGCGTCCGATTTTCTACGGCCTCCCCAATCCCTGATCTGATCCAAGGCCCCTAACGGGGTCATCGCTTTCCGCATATTTGTGCGTGAACCCGAAGTCCATCAGTCAGGTTACATCATGAAAACCCATCTACTTATGGGGGCATCAGCCCTCACTCTTGGTGCATGTGCATACGAGCCTGCTCCGCTGCCCAACGTTACGGCACAACAGGCGGTCACCAACACGGCGATATCCTCACCAATCGGGTACCAGAGCCCCTTGGAGGGGTACACCTATCGCGGCCCCACCGGCCCGCGCGATTGGCGCTCGGTCAACCAAGAACAGTCGGAGGGCAACTGATGCGTCTGATGAACTTTTCATTGGTCGTCGGCTTTCCATTGGTCCTTGGCGCCTGCGCTACCGCGATCCCAGGCGTCTATTCAGAATCCAAGGCGGGTTTTGGCAATGTGGCGGGCCAGACATCTATGGCCATCGGAAAGCGCACTGCGTTCGCGCAAACACAGGCCGAAAACGAAGCACTGAACCGTGAAGTGCAAGGCATGGTGCAACGCAAGACGATTTCCGCTGACACAGCCGTTCAGGTCGCTTTGCTCAACAACAAGGGGCTGCAGGCCGCCTACGCAAATGTTGGTTTGTCGGCCACCGAGGCGTGGCAACAGGCGACGCCAGAAAATCCCGTGGTGTCTATAGGCCTGCTCGGCATCGGGGCTGCCGAACTGGGCGCATACCGTGCGATTGAGGGCATGATTGCGACCAACATTCTGGACGCCAAAACACGCAAGCAGCGGGTCGCACTGGCGGACGTAAATTTCCGGGCAGCGCAGCTGACAGCAGTGAACGAAACGCTGACACTCGCGAACCAAACCCGGCAGGCATGGATCAACGCTGTCGCCACCTTCGAGACGGTGAGCTACCTCAAGCGCGCCAAGGCCACATCCGACGCGGGGTCCGAACTGGCTCGCAAGTTGGGTGAGACAGGCGCGCTGAACAAGGCCGGTCAGGCGCGAGAGCAGGCTTTCAACGCCGAACTGGCGGGGCAGTTGGCGCAAGCGCGGATGAATGCAACCGGTGCGAAGGAAGAGCTTACAAGGCTCATGGGCCTTTGGGGAGCCGATGTGGATTACTACGTCCCTGATGCCTTGCCCGCATTGCCGCGTTCTGTCGGGCGCATGCCAAACATCGAGAGCAAGGCGCTAAACAACCGTGTTGATCTGCGCGTGGCAAAGCTGGGCCTCGAGGCGCAGGCAGCGGCCTTTGGGCTGACAGATCAGACTCGGCTGGTCACAGACCTCGAAATCATCGCTGGTTTTGAGGCGGAGCGAGAGGTCGAAGATGGAGAGAGGTCGACCGAAACCACCCCTCAGGTGGAGTTGGAGTTTGTCATCCCGATCTACGACACCGGCAAGGCCCGGATGCGAAAAGCCGAGTTGGCATACCTACAGGCGGCCAATGTCCTTGCCGAAAAGGCGGTAAATGTCCGCTCCGAAGCACGCGGCGCTGAGACTGCCTATCAGGCCTCCTACAAGATCGCGCGGCACTATCGCGACGTTCTGGTGCCGTTGCGCCAGACCGTCGAGGAAGAGGGTCTGCTGTCTTACAACGGCATGATCACCAACACCTTCGAGTTGCTGACCGATGTGCGCGAAAAACTCGGTGCATCACTCGAGTCTGCGAACGCAAAACGCGAATTCTTTATGGCTCAGGCTAATCTGACCGCCGCGATCTACGGCGGCGGCGCAGGCAGCGGCGGTGCCAGTGGGATGGGTGCAACACTTGCCGCTAGTGGCGGCGCAGGACACTGAAAGGATATGACATGTTGAATAGACGTCAATTACTCGGGGCCGGCGCCGCAGGAGCAGCGTTTGTCTCGTCCCAAGCATGGAGCAAGACCACGAATATGGGTCTACCTGACGCCGCCCAGAGGGATAGCGCAGCAACGTCGATCTCGCCGCGTCCGGCGTCGGGACCTGACTACAATCCGGTCGTGACGCTGAATGGATGGACGCTGCCACACCGAATGAACAATGGAATCAAGGAATTCCACCTCGTCGCGGAACCGGTGGAGCGCGAACTTGCCGATGGCATGATCGCACATCTTTGGGGCTACAATGGCCAATCGACCGGCCCGACGATCGAGGCCGTGGAAGGCGACCGCGTGCGTATTTACGTCACCAACAAATTGCCGGAGCACACCACCGTGCATTGGCATGGCATGATCCTGCCCTCAGGCATGGACGGTGTTGGTGGCCTCAGCCATCCCGGCATTCCGCCGGGAAAAACCTACGTTTACGAGTTTGATTTGATCAAGTCCGGCACGTTTATGTATCACCCGCACGCGGATGAGATGGTGCAGATGGCGATGGGAATGATGGGCATGTTTGTGGTTCATCCTAAAGACCCGACCTTTATGCCGGTCGACCGTGATTTCCTGATTATGCTGAACGCCTTTGACATCGATCCGGGGACATATGTCCCGCGCATCATGACGATGACGGACTTCAACCTCTGGACATGGAACAGCCGGATCTTTCCCGACATCGACCCGCTGGTCGTAAACAAGGGCGACAAGGTGCGCGTCCGCGTCGGGAACCTGACGATGACAAACCACCCAATCCACATGCATGGCTATGACTTCAAGGTCACCTGCACAGATGGCGGCTGGGTGCCGGAGGCCGCGCAGTGGCCCGAGGTCAGCGTCGATATCCCAGTGGGGGCCATGCGGGCCTATGAGTTCACCGCCGACCATCTGGGCGACTGGGCGATCCACTGCCATAAATCGCATCATACGATGAACGCCATGGGCCATGATGTGCCTACCTTCATTGGCGTGAACAAGAAGCCACTCACGCAGAAGATCCGGCAGTTCCAACCTGAATACATGCCGATGGGTACGGCGGGTATGGCGGATATGGGTAAAATGGAAATGCCGCTGCCTGATAACACTGTGCCGATGATGACCGGCTGGGGGCCATACGGACCGATCGAAATGGGCGGCATGTTTTCTGTCGTGAAGGTGAGGGATGGCATTGACGCAGACGATTACGCCGATCCCGGCTGGTACAAGAACCCTCCGGGCGAACAGGCCTATGAATGGACAGGCGAGTTGCCTGAATTTGCCTCTAACGACAGCCCCCAAACCATTCTTACACCCAAACCAACTTCGAATGGCTGACTGGCCATTTGATCCAATTCCTCAACAAAATCCAAAGGAAATACTGATGAAGAATCTACTTTTGACAACTGCGCTGACGATCACCTTGGCGGCTCCAGTTTTTGCCTCGGGTAGCCACGATGGCGGACATGATACGGACAAGGCCGAGGGTCAAGCCGTGATGTTGATCGGCATGCCGGGTGATCCCGCCAAGGTCGACCGCACCATTGACGTCTCAATGAGCGAGACCGATGACGGCGAAATGCTGTTCGAGCCGCGCAAGTTGGAAATCGAGACGGGCGAAACGATCCGGTTTAATATCGTCAACGAGGGCGGAACTGAGCATGAGTTTGTCCTCGATACGATGACGGGCAATGCGACGCACAAGGAAATGATGGCGAAGATGGAGATGGAGCACGATGATCCCAACTCTGTCCGACTCGACGTCGGCGCCTCCGGCGAAGTGGTGTGGACGTTCTCAAACGCAGGCACGTTCGAATTTGCCTGCTTGATTCCCGGCCATTACGAATCCGGCATGCACGGGCCAATCACTGTGGGAGATAAAATGGCGCAGGCCGATGTGGAATACACCACCGGCACGATCAAAAAGATCGACGCCAAGGCGGGCAAGGTGACCATTATTCACGGCCCGCTAGTTAATCTCGATATGCCCGGAATGACGATGGTGTTCCGCGCCGACGAGGCAGCGATCGCTAAAATGTCGGAAGGTCAGGATATCGAATTTGTCGCGGATCGCGTCAACGGCAAGCTGACCGTCACTCAGATGAAATAATGCAATGCGGAGGCGGCGATGCGTATCGCCGCCTCCGCCATTTGCCGCCATGGGAGAACTCACATTCGAGAGCTAAAAAAGAAAGAGTCGCAAGAATGAAGTGGGGAGCGATAGTATTTGCCGTGATCGCGTTGGTCGCAGGTGCGTGGTATCTGACGCAGTCGGGAAATGAGGGGCGGCCAGCTGCCTCTGAAAAGCCTGCGGAGCTGCCCGGTGACGCGATTGCCTTTGTATCGGTGCCCGCAACTTTCTCACAAAAAGAACAGATTGGTAGTCGAGCCTACGACGCTGTTTGCGCAGCCTGTCATGGAGAGAATGCGCAAGGAAAACAGGGAGTCGCACCTCCGCTCGTCCACAAGATTTATGAGACTAACCACCATGGCGACATGTCGTTCGTCCTTGCTGCGCAAAACGGCGTCCGCGCACATCACTGGAGATTCGGCAACATGCCTGCCGTGAAGGGAGTCACCCAAGAGGACGTGTTGGACGTCGTCGCCTACGTGCGAGCGTTGCAGCGGGAAAATGGCATCAAATAATTACCAACGAGGACAAGCGCGGCTTCCCTCAGTGCGATGGCCGTGCCTGGTATCCTTTGGCTCACGCGGTGGTGCCCCGCAAGGATGCCAAGCTCTCGAAGAGCTGATCCATGAGCACAATCTGAACAATGGGCTTCTTCGACCGAATACATCTATAAGAAGGCATGGATGGCTCGGTTAAGTATGTTCACCTCTTCTACTTGTCTCTTCTAGTGCTCCTATGGTGCATAGCGATCGGCCTTGTATTGGTGACGTTCATACCAATGGTAAACACCAATACCTGGTGGATACGGTTGATGGACTTTCCCCGCATCCAAATTGCTGTGGTGGCCGGGATCGTTCTTGTTATCGGTTTGTTCATTTCCGGCCCTAGTCGAGTGCTCATCCCACTCTTGATGATGGCGGTTGGTTTTTATCAGGCTTGGCGGGTTTATCCCTATACCATGCTCGCAAAACCGGACCTTGAGCTCGCAGCTGGCGGTGAGGAGTCCATTAGGATCCTTTCGTCCAATGTTCTTATGGAGAACGACCGTCACGGCGATCTTATTGACATCATCACCAAATTCGATCCTGATATTCTTCTTTTGATGGAGACTGATCAGATCTGGCTTGAGGCGCTTGCCCCTGTCCTCGGCGAATATAGCACTGTGGTTCGCGAACCGCGCGATGACCACTACGGCATGGTCTTCGCAACACGACTCGACGTTAACGAAGCGCGCATCGTCTATCTGACATCTGAGGACACGCCCTCCATCTTTGCGCAGATGCAAGGCCCGAATGGCACGAAGTTCAGGTTCGTGGGCCTACATCCGCGTCCCCCGGTCCCCGGAGAGAGCACGAAAGAACGGGACGCTCAGATATATTATGCCGCAAGGTTCGCTCGGAAGGCCGACGTTCCTTTGATCGCGGCAGGTGATTTCAACGATGTCGCCTGGTCGGACACATCGCGGACATTCAAACATGTCGGGCAATATCTTGATCCACGGATCGGCCGCGGCTTCTTCTCCAGCTTTGACGCCAAGAAATTCTGGCTGCGCTTTCCGATCGATCAGGTGTTCGTCACGGAGGATGTGGCCGTTGTGTCATTAGAGCGTCTCCCATTTATCGGGTCGGACCATTTTCCGATGGCCACCACGGTCAGGCTCGACAGCAGCATAGCCGACAGGCTGAACAGCACGCCTGAACCGATCTCTGAGGATGAACAGAAGCTTATCGAAGATTCGATTGTTAAGACGCGCGATATGCTTGGTCATTCGAAATTGTAGGTCCTTCCTGAACCTGAAGTGAAAATGGAAGCATTAATTTGGCGAGCCGAAGGACACGAGATGGACTTTGATCAGGATAGAAAATCACACAAGGAAGGTCACTCGCCATTCACCGTCGGCGTTATGAAAATGGAGGTCGAAGGCCGGGACGCGAAGCTCTTCCACGACGTTGTGGCGCGCTCCGTTATCAAACTTGAGGCCGCTTTGGCGCATGTGCCCCGTCTGAGCACTAAATCCCTCGCTTTTGCGGGACCGCATTTGACACCAAGGGCCGGTAAGTACGCGCCGCTCGATTTCTTGGAAGTCGGTCTTGCCGAGAAACTGGAGCGCGATCTGCCGTTCTTGCTGATCGTCACCGAGGTTGACCTCTCGTCCTCGTCACTCGCCTACACGCTCGCGTTGCCGAGTCGGCTGACGAACATTGCAATCATCTCGACGCGCCGCCTTGACCCCGGGTTCTGGGGCTACGCACCCGATCCTGAGAAGGCCGCGACGCGTCTGGCAACGCTGATGCTGCACAGCTTTGGTCATCTGGTTGCACTCAAGCACGAGCGTGATCCTGCCAACGTCATGTATCCGCTCGAAGGTGTCGAGGACCTTGATCACATGAGGCAGTTGACCAAAGCACAACAGGAGCGGATCGCCCACATGTTGCCGCAGGAGGCCAACGAACGCTCCACGCGTGACGGTAAGCTGGTGTTCGCCTGCCGGATCCTTATTCAGGATGCGGGCGCGATCACGCGGGCAGTCATGCGCGCCAACCCGTTTCGCCTGCTTACCCGTATGCCAACCATGCTGGCGGCGGCCCTGTCGGTGATCATCGTTCTGTTGTTCAGCGCGGAGACATGGGATGTCGCCCATGCAGTGACAGTTTCACAGATTGTCCTCTTCTCGATCATAAGTCTGGCGGCGGCCGTATTCGTCCTTTATCGCGCTTTCGCCTTTAACACGTTGCTCAGTCGGGACAGGCGGATTACGGAATCCAGCGTCGTCACGATCGCCGTGACCTTCTTGTCGCTGCTGCTGACCCTTCTGGTCATGTTCATGTTCTTCGGGGGCCTCATGTATTTCGGCATTCTTACCGTTTTTCCCCAGCAGTTAATGGAAAGCTGGCCCGGTGCGGGAGAAGCTACAACCGCACTCGATCATCTGAAACTCAGCCTTTTTCTAGCGGCAATGGGCGTGCTTGCAGGATCACTCGGAGGGCGATCTGACAGCCGCGATCTGGTTCGGGGTGTCCTGTTTATCTTGGAAGACACGTGATTTCGTGGGGAACCCCGACAGGTTCCACAAGTTGAGTTGCCATAGCAATCACTCAATCATGGAGATGAAAATGGCGAATGAAGATCAAGTAAAAGGCAAGGCCAAGGACGTTGGCGGCAAGATCAAAGAAGAAACTGGCGATGCTATCGGCGACGACAAGATGAAGCGCGATGGCCAAGTCGATCAGGCCGAGGGTAAGGTCCAAAAGGGTGTCGGCGACGCCAAAGACAAGTTGTCGGACTGACCACCGATAAAGAGGCCCAGTTCGCACTGGGCCTTTTTACCATCAACACCCAAAATTTTGAGAGCCAGGAGATCATTGTGACCAAGCCAGATGATGACAAGAAGAAGCCCCCGGAAAAACCGAAAGAAGAGTTGCATAGGCAAGAGGAAACGCTTGGAGATGCTTCGGCGAGTGATCCAAATCCCACCGAGCGATCACGAGTGGCGGATTGATCATGGCAAACGATCCCGACCCATTTCCAGCATAGATGTCCGTTCGTGAACCATCCTAGACACCACCACTCTTCCACTTACGGAGAACCTGGTGATCACCAAGACTGGGCATCCGGTCAAGAACTTGTCTGAGGCACCGAAAAGCGGCCTTCCAAAGTTCTGTGAAATAGACACAGCGAGCTAGGACGTCACAGCCGTTCGAAAATGTATCTGTCACACCCAGACTTGTCTCAGGGCGGAACCTAAGAACTTAAAAATGCTTCGGAAGCTGACTATTAGTCGAAAGCAAAGGCGCGGCTTTGTCACAAACCTCTTTCTTTGTGATCCGGCAGGATTGGCGCGGTCAGGCCGAGAGCCACATACCCAACATCCAAATGCCCATTCCAGCCATGATCAGATTTTCGCTCAGAGAAATCACTCCAAGCGGCACGTTCGACCCGCCACCGACGCAAGCGCATTTGAGGTCACGTTTCTCGATGTAGACGGCCTTGATGACGCTGACTGCGCCGATGGTGCCGATGAAGATGCCGACCGGGGCGACCAGCCAGATCAGCGCGGAGCCCGTGCCGATCAGGGCCATCATACCGACACCCGCGAAAAGCTCCAGGAACGGGTATGCATAGCCGTACGGCACGTAGCGCCGCGCCAGCAGATCGTATCCCAGAAACCCATTCACGAAGGCTTCGACGTCCTGTAACTTCTGGATCGCGAGAGCAACCATTGAGATCGCGAAGAACCACATCAAGAAGGTCAATGCCGGGAAGCCAGCGTAAAGGTTCAGAACAACGGCCAAGGCCATCAACGCGGTCGAGCCGAAGATCGCGATGATTGGTGTGTAGGTGGTGTCGTCCTTGCCGAGGACGCGATACCCGAAATGTTTTTTCAGGTCGGTGTAGCCGCCAATCTGCTCGCCATCGATGAAGGCGATGGGGGTGGTCTTGACGTCATGAGCGGCCTGGAACGCATCGACTTCCTCACGTGTCGTTAAAAGGTTGTCGTCGACCTCATAGCCTTTGCGTTCGAGCATGGACTTCGACTTGAGCCCAAACGGACATAGATGCCCCGGCATAGCCATCCGGTAGAGCGACGCGGTCTTTTCGGTGCCTTTGCTTTTGGCGCGGGCGGTATCAGGGCCGTCGATAATATCTGTTGTAGTCATGGGTTCGTCTCCATCGTTCGAATGTCAGTATTGCTCATCACGTTCTGTGCCCGCGGGCGCGTCGCCGTTCGCCTCAATATCGGCGATGTAGAGCTTCATCTCGGCGATCTCGGCCCGCTGCGCTTCGATGATGGCATCGGCCAGAGCGCGCACACGCGGATCCGAAATGCCGGCACGTTCGCTGGTCAGAATCGCGATGGAGTGGTGCGGTATCATCGCCTTCATCCACGACACGTCGCCGACAGTGGCCTGCGTGCGGACCAATCCGACGCCGACCACGAATGCGACAAGTGCGCCAACGAAGATCGCGATATTGGCCGCCCGATTTGTATACATGCCTAGCATGAAGGCGAGCATGATTATCGCCATGATCCCGCCCATGTAGAGCGCCATCCACATCCGCGTCTGCGAAAAGAAGATGTGGTCCAAGGCGTAAGTGTTAAGATACATCAGCCCGAACATCACCACCGTCGACGTGACGATCATCGCAAAGAACCGACTGTATCCCATGCCACCGCTCTCGTATCTGTTCATATTTCTTGCCATGATCGGTGAACCTTTCCTTTTTAGAGCATATATACCCCCCGTAGGTATGATAAACGCCGATGAGATGAATGGGTTCCAGGGAGATGACATGAAGCAGGACAAGCAGCGCACACTTGATCGGCTTGCCCGGTTGGAGGGCCAGGTGCGAGGGATTGCCCGAATGGTCGAGGAGGATCGCTATTGCGTCGACATTCTGGCCCAGACAGCGGCTGTTCGCTCCGCCTTAAAGGGGGTGGAACGGATGGTGTTGGAGAACCACGCCCATCACTGCGTCGAGGACGCCATCGGCAGCGGCGATCCGCAACAGCAGCGTGAGAAGTTCATTGAGTTGATCGTCTTGCTACAGAAGACGCAAGGTTAGGCCCAGAATCCGGTTTGGCCATCATCGGCAAGAAGCGTGGGACGCGACCAGAGCAAGGGTGTTTTCACCCAAACAGGCCGGTGTATTAACTAAAATTCTGTCTCCCTGCGGGCAGGTCGTTTCTAGATATTGCGCACATTGAATAGTATGTCTCCACATGGCCCGCGATTTGAAATAGTTCGGTGAATTGCCAGCCCATTCGGGTTGCTGCAGCAATCCCCATCAGCCCAGGCCGTGAAGTCCGTGCAAGGTCTGCGCTTGTGCAAGCGGCCGCGATGCACGATAGCGTCGTTGTGCAGGATGGGGCACACGGGAATAGTGAGCCGCGTCTAGCCTGAAAGTTTGCTATAGTTTCAGCCGTTCGACTTCGGACGTTGTCGCTGTCCTCTACAAACGCGTATCTTCCTCTTTCTCAAGCCGATCTTTACGAAGGCGCGCGGTTTTGATCTGGCGTTCTTCCGTTTCTTCTTCAGCGATTGCCTTCACTGCACGCGTGGTTTTGTCCAGCTTCGTTTCCCTTTCGGGCTTCGAGTTTGTAAATACTGTCGTCTTTGCCAGCTTGTTCATTAACAAATATCCTTGATGTACGTATTCCTAGGATCGCACTGCTAACACGCAGGCGATGAATTGATGAAATTGGTAGTCGTGTAGTCTGAACGGATCTTTGGTAGTCGTGTAGTCTGAACGGATCTTCTGACTTGCGGCACAGGAAATCGGGTATGGTCGCCGCCAAAGGACCGGCGGTCTTGTTGAAGATAGGCGGGAAAAACCGAAGCTCATTCCCGCCTACTATCGCAGTTCTACGGAAGCTTATGTGTCATTACTCAGGGCGCTCTCGCAGGCATCCGCAAGTTCCCTGCTGGGTTCTTCAGCGCCGAGCGGGGTTGCCCATCCTGCGTCCTCAACAACGGTATGACGTTGATAAGAAGAGGCATCTTCGAGTTCTGCCAAGATCGCAGGTGCGCCCGGATCATTCCGGGATTTACGAATGCAGTAAGGCGTTAAGGCAACGACGACGGCCGCAGCGGAATCGTCACTCGACATTTCAGCCGCAGCGCCACCTGTGACCCAGCCACCCCAATTAAAGCCAATAATAGAAACAGCAATAGCCCCTGCTCCCACACCCAAGAGGGCAGGTTTTATCCATTCGGGAAATTGCATATTTTAGACCAATCTGATTTGGGAAGAATGCGCAGGATCGCGCACTTGATACCGGGGTAACACAGTCCGCAGGAGATTGCATGTTTAACCGGCGTTTCCAAAAGGCCATGCCAGCGCAGCGCGGCGAAAACCAAATTGGCAATACCGATCCACTTAAGGACGTGCGTCGACGTGAGGCTGGTTAGCTTATCTACTAAGTAGTTCGATCACTGCGTCAGCACCGGCAGGGCTCGAAATTGCTAGTGCCATTGGAGCCGCGCCTCCAAGATCTGGATTAGGCTTCTCAAGAAACCGCATCACCAGGGCACCGTTGCCACTGTGAGTTTTGTCTGCGGCCACGTATGCGCGCGCAAAATCATATAGGACCTTACTCCTGTCGGGACTTAGGGGGATTTTTCCGGCCTTCGCTCGCCGGAAGGCCCGTTCAGGAATGAGGTTTAGTACTGGCTGTGAGTTCATTACCTCTAAAATCTTCTCTACGGACTTGGTGGGAAGACCCGTTGTAATCTGGGCGATCAGAGAATCTGTATCATTGATTTCTTCAGGTAGTCCTAAGAGTTCTGATACTCGTTCGACCTCGGTTGCTCGTGTGAGCTTGCCATCCATTGTTAATCCCCTTTTGATTGAGCGGCTAACAGCAATGTCAAAGGGTCACAACTGATTGGATTAATTTGAAACGAAAGGCCCGTGCGTTTTTGATCCCTGCAGCATGGCTCCTTCAATCGCGAAACGGACGAACTAGTTTTAGTTTGGCAGAAACCGTCGAGCGATGTCGTGGAGCGATCCTTTTTTGGCCGTCGAGCAAACGTGCCTCTGGCGAGGCTGGCCCTCGTATGCGCTTCGACAAGGTGCTGTCTGCAAATTTCACCAGAAAAATAGCGCCCGCCGCAAGCCTCTTGGTATTCTTCAGGGGTAAAGTAACAAAAAATGCTGCCAAACTTGGGATTCGGCAGCATTCCATTTAAGCACCGGGCGCACGGCCGGTAAGCCGCGCGCTCAGCGGTTTTTTCTCAAGCGAACCACCAGCGCTCGGCCCAACGCTCGCCGTCCATGTCCCAGTTCGACGCAGCCTTTTCGGGCATCCCGATCTTTTTGGTCGTGGCATAGACGTAATTGGCGAACATCGGGATGACGACGGACCCTTGGGTGCTGACGATCTCCTGCAGCTCGAAATACTGCTGACGACGCTTGTCCTCATCCAGCTCGGCGCGGGCCTCTTTGAGCAATGCGTCGAACGTCTCGTTGCACCAGAAGCCGTCATTCCATTCCGCCCCGCAAGTGAAGGCGATGGAAAACGCCTGATCCTGCACCGGGCGACCGCCCCAATAGACCGCTGTGAACGGCTTTTTCATCCAGACGTCGGACCAGTAGCCATCATTCGGCTCGCGCACGACATTGATGTTGATGCCCGCATCCTTAGCTGAGTTCTGGTAAAGCGTTGCAGCGTTGACCGCACCGGCGAAGGCGGCGTCCGCGGCTGACAAGCTGACGTCAAGCGACTCCAGGCCCGCCTCCTTCAGGTAGAACTTGGCCTTATCGGGATCGTATGTCTTCTGCTCCAGTTCGGTGTTGTAAAATTGCTGATTCTGGCCAACTGGAATGTCATTCCCGACTGAGCCATAGCCGAACAGGATCTTTTCGACCAGTTCCTCGCGGTTGATCGCGTATTTCATCGCGAGGCGCACGTTGTTGTCGGCATAGGGATCCTGTCGCGAATCCATGGCGAAGGTAAAATGCTGCGTCCCTGCGATCGAACTGATGACGAGGTCGGGATAGCGCGACAGCAGGTCGATGGTCTTGAGGTCCAGCTTGTCGACAGTGTCGACGTCGCCCGACACCAGCGCCGTGGTGCGCGCGTTCTGATCGGTCAAGACCAGCAGTTCAATGCTTTCGAACCATGCGACGTCGTCGCGCCAATGGTTTTCGTTGCGCTCCAGCGATGTCGATATGCCGGGGTCGAACGATTTGATCTTGTAGCTGCCGCAGCCGTCGCCGGATTTCCAGTCGATGCCGTCATCCGTGGCAGGCAGGATGGACAGGTGGTAATCGCTGACGATAAATGGGAAGTCTGCATCGCCACCATCCAGCGTAAAAATGACGGTATCGTCGCCCTCGATGGTGATATCTTGGATCGCGGCAATGAGCGGACTGGCGGCCGAGGTTGTGCCTTCGGCGCGGTGGAAGTTGATCGACGCGACGACGTCTTGGACAGTTACAGCCTTGCCCGAATGGTAAGTGACGCCCTTGCGGATCTTGAACCGCCAGATTTTGGCATCCTCGGACGCCTCCCAGCTTTCGGCGATTTCGGGGCCGATCGAACCGTCGGCCAGCACTTCGGTCAGGTGGCCATCTTTGGCGAAGGTCAGCGCGATAGTATAGCCGTTTTCGAACATGCCGGGGTTCAGCGTATCGGTGGTTGCGCCGTGGCCTTTGCCGATGCGCAGATGCCCGCCGCGTTTGGGTGTGGCGGCCATGGCGCCGCCCAGCGGCAGCGATGCGGCGATGCCGCTTGCAGCCGTGGTCTTCAGAAATCCGCGCCGGTCGAGGCGGCCATTCGTGATGAGCGACATGTGTATCTTCCCTTTTATTATTTTTCTCAAGGTCTTGGATCTCGGCCCGCCGCACGCGTCTCGGCGGAGGCGCCTTTGTCCCGGTTAGCCGGGCGTAATGCGGTGTCAAGGTCTGCCCTCCGCGGCAACCTAGAATAGCCGCCGGGCTGAGATGCGCCCCAGAGGTTATTGTGCCGTCATGCCAGATTGCGACGGCTAGGGGCTTGCGCCTTAGTTCTGTGAAGGTGGGCATTGTATAGGTTGATTTATGAGCCAATACAACCGAGAGCGCGAACGCCACGAATCTGCGCGTCGAAGAACTGGATCCTGCAGCTATTGAAGGCGCTAACGTCTACGGCCCGAACGGCGATCACATCGGGGACATTTCCCATTTTCACGGCCCGGCTCCAGCGGCGGAGGCCGTGGTGGATGTGGGCGGTTTTCTCGGTATCGGCGCAAAGCCCGTGGCTTTGCCGGCCTCGAGCATGAAATTTATGCGAGACGAGGCCGGCAGAGTTCACGTCACGACTGCGTTGACCAAGGATGAGCTGCAAAACTTGCCCGAGCACAAAGACTGATCGTCTTATGGGCTTTGGAGAAGGGAAGGGGTCGGTGTGCCTATGCGCGCCGACCCTTTTCGACATTCTGACGTTGCCTGCGTGTTGCTAAACAGGATAGACGCCCCGGACTTACGGCGATCCCCCAATAATCGAGTTGAGATCTGCCAAGTGGTACCTTTATGAAAATTGCATGTGGACCTCCGCCACGCACCATTGTTCGCAGTAGATGCGCAAAACAACCAGTCTGATACTTCAGAGGCATTGCCCCCGATCTTCCCGAATGGAACCCCTCCCGCAGTTTAGCAAACCGAGGATGGTCTGTAGATATGCCGTTACGAAGTTCGAATACCTGTCCAATCAAGGACCAATCAGTCCTGAACGAGAAAGTCTTCTTGTTTCGCGCCGGCGTCGGTCGCAATTACCAGCCAAATCGGCCGACGGCCCATTCCGGTCCAGGTTTGTTCCGGGTTCTCTTTATTCCGGTATTTGATACGGGGCTGTTTGCGGGGCTTCTTGTCCGCCTTGGCCTTCTTTTCAAGCTTGGGTTGCGCGGCAGACTTGCCAGTCAGATCCGATAAAGAAAATCCGAAGGACTTCGCCTTGGCCTCAATGATGGCTCTGGCTTTTTTCTTTTCGCTGGTCTCGTGGATGGCTAGTGCTTTGCCTATGTCTTTCTGGAGCTTTTGAAGCTCTGACATAGACATGTTCTTCACGTTGATATCACTCATCTGGAAAGAATCCTTTTTTACATTATCTGGCGGTTTTCTCGGTTCTTTATCACTATAGGACCCAAGCACGAGTCTACGGCAATCTGCCGCAATTCATTACACTTTATTCTGGAGACCAGATTCATGAAGCAGGAGCTGATCGCGCAGACTTGGTAGCATGGAAGTCGCGCCTCGATCGCGGAGTGGAGCGCAACTGGCGCCGGGGTGCATTTCATTGCGCCGAACTTCATGGTCGCTTAAAAACTGATTTTAAAAAGAAAGAGTCCCATGTCGGATGCTAACCGCCCTAAAAACGGCAAACTCCCCCAATGGGAGTTGATTATTCTTATCGCCAGTCTGATGGCACTCAATGCCGCAGCAATCGACATCTTCATCCCCGCCCTTCAGGAAATCGGCAACGCGCTGGGGGTTGAAGCCGAAAACCAGCGTCAGTTTGTCATCACGAGCTATCTTGCCGGCTTTGGCGCGGCACAGTTGATCTACGGGCCACTGTCGGACCGTTATGGTCGCAGGCCCGTGCTATTCTTTGGACTCGGGCTCTATTTCATTGCGGCGCTTGCCGCGGCTGCTGCCCCGACGTTCGGCGTCCTTCTCGCACTTCGCGCCATTCAGGGCATCGGCGCAGCCGCGACACGGGTCATCGCCATCACCGTAGTGCGCGACAGCTTTGGCGGGCGGCGCATGGCCAGCGTCATGTCACTGGTGATGATGATTTTTATGGCCATCCCAGTGATTGCCCCCAATATCGGACAGATTATCATGCTTTTCGGCTCTTGGCGTGAAATATCCCTTGTTGTCGCCTTGTTCAGCTTTGTCGTGCTGATCTGGGCGGCCTTGCGTCTGCCCGAGACGCTGCATCCCGAGGACCGGCGTGCGTTGACCGTAGAGCGCACCGCCAATGCCTTCAAGGTCGTGCTCTCTAACCGTATCGCCTTTGGCTACACTGCCGCTTCGGCGACGATCTTTGGGGTCCTGTTTGGCTTCATCAATCAGGCCGAGCAGATCTATACAGAAGTTTACAATATTGGCCCCGCGTTCACCCTCTATTTTTCGGCCGTTGCGATCTTTATGGCTGTGTCAAGTTTCTTGAATTCCCGCCTGGTCGAGAGGTTCGGTATGCGGCGGCTTTCGCACACCGCACTGATCGGGTTTTGCTTGCTCAGCGGGCTTCATCTGCTGCTAGCCCTGCTGATGGGGGGCGCGACGCCGTTCTGGCTGTTTTACGTGCTGGTCGTGCCGACTTTCTGTTTCTTCGGCTTCATCGGCACAAATTTCAATGCGCTTGCGATGGATCCGCTGGGCCATGTAGCCGGTACTGCGTCTTCGGTTCTGGGCTTTGGCCAGACACTTGGCGGCGGGTTAATTGGTGCCGTGATCGGTTATGCTTACGACGGCACGATCATTCCGCTGTTTGCGGGGTTCCTCGTCTTGTCGCTTTGCTCATTGGGGTTGGTACTGGTCGCGGAACGCGGCCGTCTGTTTGAGCCGCGCTATTCCCACGACGGACCTGAAGGCGAAGCTCGTTCATGACTAGGCTCTGGACGGCAATGCCAAGTTGATCACGACTTTCCGTCGGGATAGGCCCGACCGGGCGTATATTCCGCGCGCCTTGCCATCCCTATACAGAGGCGCTCCTCTCGGCCAATCCCGAGCCTGATCCCGACGCCGCTCGCGCACGCATCACGCTGGAGGGAGAGATGCCCAGCCCCCGCAGCCGTCCCGACGGATGCGAATTCCATGGCCGTTGTCCACGCGCTCAGGCGCTTTGCAGCCGCGAGGCGCCTAAGGTTGAACGGCAGGGGGCGACGCATTGCTTTACCTGCCATTTTCCGATCTGCGAGAGCTGAAGCTGGCTCTCATCGCCACCCCATATGATTCTAGGACGCTGTCAGAATGGTTGTTTCTGCCGCAAGTGAGGACTGTGCGTCATCTCAGGAAAGCTCCTTACCGTCAGAGATAGCGCCGTCATCGACACCCGGCAGGATCCGGTCCAGACTGAAGCGATGGAAGACACCCCAGAGACTAAGACACCTCCACCCCAAGTTTCGGCAAAACGCTCCGCAGTTAAGGCTGTGTCCTGGCGTATCGTCGGCACGTTCGACACGTTGGTGCTGTCATGGTTGGTCATTACATATATCGGCCCACTGTTCGGACGCGAGGACACTCACGGTGACGCGCTTCAGGCTGCGGCTTACATTGCCGTTACCGAGGTCGCCACCAAGATGGTACTCTACTTTCTTCACGAACGAGGATGGGCGCGCATCCACTGGGGCGTGTCGACCGAGAATAGCGGGCGCAAGGAAACCGGCTGGCGCAGCACCATCAAGACCGCCACCTGGCGCATAATTGCCTCGCTCGACACGACTTTGCTGGCGTGGATTTTCACTGGCAACCTTGGCACCGCCGTCTCCATTGGCGGCCTCGAGGTCATCACTAAGCTGATCCTCTATTTCTTTCACGAGCGCGCCTGGTCACGAATTCAGTACGGCACTGGGAAGGAGCAGGAATCACACGATACCTAACGCCAGACGTTGGCGCGTGCCGCCGCGCCGCTAACGTTGGGGGCCTCCGTATCACGTTTTGAAAAGCTGAGGTCGTGTGGTTCCGGGGGGGTCATTTAAAAACGTTGTCTCAAACTGGGCCTGTCCGTAACATGGACAACAGCCATGAATTGAAAAAAGGATTGAGCCCATGATTAAACCAGCATTAACCCTCATTGCCGCGTTGCTTGCATCGCCCGCCAGCGCGCAGGACCTGTCCAAGGGCACTTGGGTGGACCTTACCCATGCGTTTAATTCTGAATCGGTCTATTGGCCCACGGCGAAAATGTTCGAGCATACCGAAGTTTTCGCGGGCCACACTGACGGGGGCTATTTTTACTCCTCCTACGATTTCGCATCGTCTGAGCACGGCGGAACGCATCTGGACGCGCCGGTGCATTTTGCAGAAGGCGCGAACTCCTCTGACAAGATCCCGGTTGAGCAGTTGATTGGACCGGGTTTCGTCATCGACGTTACCAAGCAGTCTGCGGACAATGTCGACTATCTGGTGTCGGCGACTGATATCGAAGCGTTCGAAGCCGAGCACGGCAAAATTCCGGAGGGTGCGATTGTTCTCCTGAACACCGGTCGGGCTGGGCTTTATCCTGATCGCGAGATCTATATGGGCACTGCTGCCCGCGGGCAGGAGGCAGTGGCTGATCTGCATTTTCCGGGCCTTGGACTCGATGGCGCAAAACTTCTCGTGGAGCGGGGTATCGGTGCGGTGGGGCTCGACACGCCCTCTATCGACTTCGGGCAGTCAACGGACTTCGCGAGTCACGTGGAACTTATGACAAATAACGTCGCCGCCTTTGAGAATGTAGCAGACATGAGCGCATTGCCCACCACGGGAAGTATGATCATCGCCATGCCCATGAAGATCGAAGGGGGCTCCGGCGGACCCCTGCGCATAATAGCGCATTTGCCAGGAGATTAAGTCAGGCCTCACGGCCAGAATATGTCCGTTGCAGTGATCTCTGGGCGGTGAGATGCACCTAACGGCTGACTTGGACGCCATTTTAACTTCAATCTAGGCGATGTTCCCGCTCTGGGTCACTTGGGGTGGACTGCCCCTGAGAGGTCGAGGGCAATGGGGGTATATTTGAAGAGCGCGCACTTGAATCACCGCATAGCGGCGTCGCCGCTTTGGATACAGACCGTTCTTCCGCGTGATGCGCCACGCCTACCATACAAGCGACTTGATTCCATTGGCACGTATGAGATCATTCTTTCCTATGGAGCGGGAATTGAACGCGCCATGCCCTTGATCTCGTAATTAGTTTGGTCGTGCGCCGCGCGATCAATACGCAGGAAGGACAGAGGATGTTATTTCAGAGTCCGAAAATGCCGATTGCGGCTTCGTTAGCCTCCGCTTTCTTAATATTAGGAGGCTGCTCATGGTCTCATCGGCACTCCGATCTGGAGTGCATGGAGCGCGCGATGCATTTTGAATCCAACCGCTCAAGCCGAGACGGAATGATCGCCGTTGGCAGCGTGGTCATGCACCGCGTCGAGTCGACGCAGTTTCCCAACACGGTTTGCGGCGTCGTCGGGCAAAAAGGACAATTCGCGCCGGGGATCATGTCGGGCCGGATGGATGCGAAAGCCATGCCCAAAGTCACGGAAGCTGCAAATGCCGTCTTGCAGGGTGAGCGTCATCCTCTTACAGGCAATGCGAATTTCTTCCACACCGCAGGGCACAGGTTTCCCTACGACAACATGCACTACGTGCTCGTAACGGGCGGTAACGCTTTTTATGAGAAACGTGAAAGCCAACTGGTAACACAGCCGGTCCCGCCCCAACCCCTCGAGGGCCTCACGATCCAATAGTGTAGATTGTAACCCGTCACGGCCTTTGAGACAGACATGGTTATTTTGCCAAGCGAGAGTTTTTGGCTCATCGTAAACCTTGAAGGGATACGAGTTGCAATCAAAGTCAGAGCCGAATGAATCGGTGGGCCTGCTGGAGTTGATCCTGCCGCACGGCCGCCCCGATTCTATGCTGGTAACTTGGGGGCGGAGCAATGGAAAAGCTTAAAAAGAAGGTCAACCTGCTGTATACGGGCACCAGCAAGAAGGCGGCGATGTTTCGCTACCTCCTGATGGGCTTCGACGTCTCTACCATTGTGTTTTTCATTGCCACGGTGCCGCGTGAGCCAACTCCGGCAATCCTTGCTGCTGACCTTGTGATAGGCACACTAATCTTGACCGACTTTCTCTCACGCCTGTGGATCGCCCCAAACCGAGCGCGGATGATGCGCCAGATTTATACGGTCACGGACGTGGTGGTTATCCTATCTCTCCTGCTGGCGCCGTTGGTGTCGCAGAGTTTCGGCTTTCTAAGGGTGCTGAGGACCCTGCGCCTGCTGCATTCCTACCACGTCCTACGCGACCTGCGCCGCGACACGCCGTTCTTTCGCCGCAATGAAGATGTCATCGTTAGCTCGGTGAACCTCTGCGTCTTCATCTTCTTCATGAGTACATTGGTCTTCGTGCTGCGGGTCGATTACAACCCCGACATCGTCGGCTATGTCGATGCGCTCTATTTCACCGTGTCGACGCTAACCACCACGGGCTTCGGCGACATCGTGCTGACCGGCACCACTGGACGGCTCGTGGCGGTGGTCATCATGGTCGCTGGGGTTGCCCTGTTCCTGCGCCTGGCACAGACCGTTTTCCAGCCCAGTAAGCTGCACCACATGTGTCCCGAGTGCGCCCTTAATCGGCATGACACTGACGCGGTTCACTGTAAGCATTGCGGCCATCTACTCAAAATCGAGACGGGCGGCGCCTCTTGAAGTCGATCATAGTTTCGTCGTGATGTGGTCAGCGATTGTCACGTTCTCATAGCGCCCATAGCACCGAAAGTCGCCCGCGCTTTCCTCCTTGTCAGATTTGTCGCCGCTGCATCTCGCGATGACAGCAGCCACAAACCGTAGACAAAGCCGCTGTTCAGAAATCGAGAACCAAAGTCAGTTTTCTCCGCTCTTTCGTCAGTAAGCAAGGCTCAGACCTGCGTTCTGAATAAACCGAAGTTGCGCATCTTTACTCAGATGACCGGCGCGTCGACGGCGAGCGCTGCTGCATCATCTCGGTCTGGGATGACTTTGGCGCACCATTGGCATCAAAGTTTGCGCTGTCCAACCAGCACTGAATTTTCACGCGCACTTCAGGCCATTCGTCATCGAAAATAGAATACCAAGCAGTGTCACGGTTCATTCCCTTGAAAATCAGGTTGTTGTAAAAAATGCCCTCAAATCTGATACCCAGTCGGCGCGCAGCACCGCGAGATTTCGCGTTGAGCGCGTTACACCGCCATTGCATACGGCGATAACGGAGATTGGTCATGGCGTGATCCAACATCCAAAACAGCGCCTCTGTGGCCCCACGCGTGCGCTGCAGTTTCGGGCCAAACCAGATATGGCCGATCTCTGTCGACCCATTTTGGGCGTTGTTGTCCAAAAAACTCGCCTGCCCACTGACCTTGCCTGTCTTGTTGCAGCGAATTGCGTAGAAGATCGGGGCAAAGCTGGCGGATTGCGTGCGCAAGAATGCTGAATAGGCTGCGAGATCAGGCCAAGGACCATTAGGTCAGATAGTCCCACATGCGCAGGCCCTCTGCGCTGCCATGTGACGCCTCATACAGCTCGGCCGCATGTAGTTGGGCGTTCATCGACTCCAGCGTTACGTCCGTGCCGACCAAAGGCACACGCGCGGGCAAAAGAGCTGGCGGAAGTTTTTCCAGCTTCTCCTCGGACAGTGGGCGCGGAAAGATTGCTTCGTAGTCAGATGGCTTGTTCATTGAGTTCGTTTCTTTCAGTATTCAGCTGAATTTCGCCATGAGTTTGGGGATACGCGAAGTGCTCATTCAGCGGCAAAGACGGTGCCCTCGACAGCGACCACGGATTCACCCTCGCCCAGCCGTATGAAAATGAACCGACAATTTTCTGGTGCATCGATTATCTGCGCACGATGGATCACTTTGCGACCAAAGAAGCCGTAGTCACCTGATCTCATCTCAAAGCTTTTTTCACCCTGTTCACCCCAATCCACGCGTATGCGGCCCTCCAACATATACTTGATGCTGTCTTAGTTTTCGTGGTGGTGCCACTGGCTTGGGATGTCACTTGCCGTGACCTCGGTCTGGCCAACCCAAATACCATCGCCTTCATAGGCCGTTTTGCGCGGCTGGCCTGGTGTATTGGGCCCATCCTTCATCATCGGTTGCGAGACGAGGCGGATTTCCCGTCCAAATAGCCCCTTAGGCATTTGATTCATTTGCACGGGCCGATCTCCATTTCTTGGTTCCCGAAATATCTGTAATGCTGGCGGCATGGGAACAGTAGGACAATTTCTGTCGCTAAACAGACATGCTGAAATATCTCCCGTAGAAGCCGTGGATCGACCGCTCGTCGGCTATGCCGAAGACTACCCCGCCTACCTGTTTGCCGAGGCACACGCGCATTCCAAGGCGCAACTTATCTATGCAGGGACGGGCGTGATGCATGTTGAAACAGCGCGCTCCAGCTACATCATCCCGCCCAGCACCGCTTTGGTAATGCCAGCCGATCTTGTGCATACAATCTACATGGATGGCCCCGTCGCGATACGGACACTGTTTTTGAAACAGTCTGCAGCCCCGATGTTTTTTTGCGACTGCAGGGTCAATACGGTGACGCCACTGTTGCGGGAATTGATCCTTGCGGCCTTCGCCGAACCCTTGGAATGGGACGTCAAAGGGCGCGGCTATTACATTACCTCCTTGGCCTTGGATGAAATCGAAAAGTCATCGTTCCTGCCCTTGGAAATCCCCCTCCCCAAAAGTCGTCAGCTCCGGTGCGTAACAGATGCGTTGATTAGAACCCCTGCAGACCCCAGAAGCCTCGAAGACTGGGCCGAAGTCGCAGGAGCTTCAGCTCGAACCCTCGCGCGGCTTTTCCAGCGGGAAACCGGAATGAGTTTTCGCCAGTGGCGTCAGCAAGTTCGCTTAACGACTGCCCTAAGAAACTTGTCGCTTGGCGAAAGCTCAGCCAGCGCCGCTGAAGTTGCCGGTTTTGAAAGCCTCCCAGCGTTTGGTGCAGCATTCCGCCAATTCTTCGGGATCACACCCGGACAAGCCCGATCTGAAAAACCCCTATCGTAGAGGGCAAAATCTGTCTGCTATTGTGGCTTTGCGCAGAAGCCGCCATTCGACATATGCGCAGTATCCTGCACTTTGGGCTGATTTTGTTGAAAAACTCACCTGATAGCGAGTGGTCAGTTGCGCTAGTACTTTGATTTGACTTGGAAGTCAGATGCTCGCTCGCCTTGTCATCGTGCGGCTGGCACCAACGGCTTGAGTTTTGCCAGTTTCCGGAGGTTTTGGGCGGTTGCGGCGAGGGTAAATTCGTCTTGAACACCGCACGGACCGCGCAATCGGAGCCTGCCCAATCCGAGGATGCGGTTGAGATGGGCGAACAACATCTCGACCTTCTTTCGACGCCTCTGCGCTGTCGGGTTGAACTCGGAAGCCGCGCACTGTCGGGCGAAGTTTCTGACGATCTCATATTTCTCGCGGTGGATTGCACGCGCCTCAGATTTTGGACAACACTTGGCCTTTGACGGGCAGTTCATGCAATCAGCTCTCAAAGCTCGGTATTTTCGTGCCTTCCAACTTGGCGCGTTCCGGGCAGGATCGGAATAGGTGCGCCGCGTGTGCAGCATCTCTTTGCCTTCTGGGCAAATGTAACGGTCGTTGTCATCGTCCCATGTAAAGTCTGATCGGGAGAATGTGCCGTCTGTACGTTCCCCTTTGTCAAAGACGGGAATGAACGGGAGGATCTTCCGCTTGACGGTCAGCCAGACGAGGTTGTCGGCGGAGCCATAGGCCGTATCTGCGGCGATCCAATCCGGCTTCAGGCCAAAGCGTTCTTCGGTCCGGTCTATCATCTTGCGCATCGCGCGCACTTCAGCCGTTTTGTTTGTCCGGCTGGCATCGACGTCAACGATGACACTGTGATCAGTATCGATCAGGTAATTGGTAGAATAGGCAAAGAAAGCAGGGCCTTTGCGCGCCGCTGTCCACTGACTGGCAGGGTCAGCATGAGCGGTGAACTTTGGCTTGACCGTGGTGGCAGCACCAAAGGCCTCGTCATCCAGAGTGTCGAGATACTCGCGCACTGCGCGTGGAGCATCGTTGGGATCACGCGCCCGTGCTGCCCAGTCTTCAGGATTGCTGGAGTTCTGTTTTTGGACATCAGCGCTTATCAAACTGGCATCAACGGCAAATCCCTGGCCACCCACAAGCCCCTCTTTCATACAGCGCGCAACAGTCATCTCAAACACATGGCGCAGCAGGTCGCTCTCACGGAAGCGGCCATGGCGGTTCTTGGAAAAAGTAGAATGATCCGGGATCCGGTCAGTCAGTTCGAGACGGCAAAACCAGCGATAAGCCAGGTTCAGATGAACCTCTTCGCACAGGCGGCGTTCGGACCGAATGCCGAAGCAATACCCAACCAGCAGCATCCGGATCAGCAACTCTGGATCGATAGAAGGGCGACCGGTGTGGCTGTAGAAATCGGTCAGATAGGCGCGAATGCTGCTCAAATCAACGAACCGATCAATCGACCGCAGAAGGTGGTTTTGCGGGACGTGATCTTCCAGAGAAAACTCGTAAAACAAAGCCGCTTGTGCTTCCTGCTTCGGTCCCATCATCGCCAAATCTCCCGTTCAATACAGGAATTGAATCAGTGATTGGCCATTCGATCAAGGAAGAGTTTTTCAACAAAATCGGCTCCAAGTTGCCGTTCGCTACGCCAGCAAAGACCGCTCAAAAACGATGGTTTGTGGCGCTGTCCTAAGGTCCGTTGTGCGGAAGATGAAATCTCTCAGCCTTGCTGCGGCGTAGCGGTTGTAATGCTGCGATGCAGCATTACCTGTATACCAATAGCAGCAACGCACCCAATCCTCCAGAAGGAGATTTCACATGGCCACGCAAAACACAGAATCCGCCGTCAACAACATCCAGAGCCTGTTCAACCCGCAGGGCAACCAGGACGCCATCAAGATGATGGCCAGCATGAACGAGCGCATGACTGCGATCTTCGTTGCTGCTGGAACCCGGTCTGTTGAGATCATGAGTAAAACGGCGAAAGAAGCGCTTTCGAACCTCAGTGAGGCGACGCAGGTCCGCGACGATCCGTCCGAATACGCCAAAGTCTATAGCGACTTCGCTCAGAAGCAGATGGACCTGATGACGCGCGCTGCCCAGAACGTCGGCGAAGTGACCCAGCAAGCCGGGACCGAGACGAAGGAACTGGCGTCCGAGGCCGGTGAAGACATGAGCGACAAGATCGCGGCCAACGCCAAAGAGGCCACGGACAAGATTACATCCGCCGCCAAGGACGCGACCGATAAGGCCACCGCGAACGTGAAAAATGCCGCCGACAAGGCCGGTTCGGCTGCCAAGAAAAGCGCTTAAGGCTTCAGTTTCTGAAAGCATCTGGAAAACGAACGGCGGGGTCTGCGAGGGGTTCGCCGTTTTCGTGTAATCGACAATATTATGAACATGTAACAAGAGATGCACTGGGCGCTATTGGGCAACGGTTCGCGAATGAGCCGGCTGCGGGATCGAAACAGCGCTTGACCAAGACGGATACTCTGAACTGCCTAGATGCTCTCTGCATAGTTTATTTGTCTTCCCCATGGCCCTTGTTGCGACGCAGCATTATCTCTCTGCTGGTCGGGAGGACAACCTGACAACGACCCATTCCGGTGTCGCCAAGGAACCTGACTTCATGAGCGATCATTCTATACACACAAAGCCGAAAAACGGCCATCAACTTTCGCTCTTGAGCGAGTTCGGAACCGACCCCGGGTCGCTGAGTGCGAAAACTTATATCCCGAAGAACTTTTCCCGGAACGGTGCGCTTGTTGTCGTACTCCATGGCAGCAACCAGTCGGCGGACAGTTATAATATCGGGTCAGGCTGGTCTGCTCTCGCCGATGAATGCGGGATAGCGCTCCTGTTTCCGGGGCAAAGAAGCACAAACAACGCTATTGGCAGTTTCAATTGGTTCGAATCCGACGATTTCCTACGCGGCGGCGGCGAACCGCTCTCTATTCATCAGATGATCACGGAGGTTGTTGATGATCACGGTGTGGACCCGTCGCGGATTTTCATCACGGGGCTGTCTGCGGGTGGTGCCATGACGGCGGTAATGCTCGCGACTTATCCGGAGGTGTTCGCGGGAGGTGCAATCATCGCCGGACTGCCCTACCGCAGCGCAGACACCCTGATGGAGGCGTTCTTTCGCATGCAGGGATATGGCGGCCCCTCGGACCGCAAGCTCGAAGCGTTTGTGCGCGAAGCCTCGGAATTCGACGGCTCGTGGCCGACGATCTCGGTCTGGCACGGCAGTAACGATGGAACTGTTGACAGTTCCAACGCTGCTTCCATCGTCCGGCAGTGGCAAAGTGTCCATAATGTTGAAGGACTGCCAACGCGGGTGGAGACGGTCGATGGCTTTCCTCGGCGGGTCTGGTGCAATGCTGACGGACAGGAGGTAATCGAGGAATACATCATCGAAGGAATGGGGCACGGCACGCCGATCAGCGCTGGCGGAAACGATGGTCTCGGAGAAGAGGGAGAATATATGCTGGAAGTCGGCATTTCTTCGACCCGCCACATAGCAGATTTCTGGGGTCTTACGGCTGGGGCCAGAGGCCGCACCGGCACGCAGCGCATCTTCTTTCCGTAAGAACAACAGAGCCGACGACATGCGCAGTCACGGCGGCGTGGAACGCTATGCGCGCCGCTTCGTAGTACTCTCCGCGATGGCTCTAGTTTTTGCGAGAATGAATATATGTACCGGCATTAACTGGCTTAGTATCAACGGCTACAAACCAATGTGGAGAAAAAGTGATGAAGAATCCTTGGTTGAGCGCTTACCTTTCGGCAGCGAACCAAATGACATCGGCGGCGCGGGGTCAGATATTGGCGGAAGCAAGCCGACAGCAGAACGAAATGATGAAGCAGTGGAGCGAGCAGGCGACCGAAATGTGGATGCAGATGATGTTTCCTTGGCTGCAGCAACGGAAGTAGACCCTGAATTGTTTCTCACGTGCCTTTCAGGCTCTCGGTGCAAGCTATACAAACGCTCCATACCTGTCAGATCCAGCCAACCGCGGTAAAGCAACCTGCGGCGCCGGATGCGTGGCTCCCTTTCTATGGGCAATGGAGCAATGCGCGGACGAAACAGCCGACCGGGAAGGTTGTTCGGAGTTGGGGCACTCAGAGCGGGGTGAACTCTCGGCGCGGGAGGTGCGGTATGCCCACATCACCGTTTCGCTCTTTGAGGTTTGCGACAAGGAAGTTCGCAGTCCGGATCGGCATGCAGGTCACAGCAGTTGACTGCGCCAATGGCACGCTGACTTCGAAGCGGCTTTTCAATAAGTTCCCTCAGTCTGACCTAAAACCACCGATATCGGTGAAAAACTCGACCCTCTAGATGTTGTGTTTTCGGTCATAGAATATGGTTGATTACCTGCCATGGCCCTGATTCAATTGACATATTGAAGTGGAGGGTAGCGCAATGATGGGTCAAGTCGAACCGCAGGAACAACTTTTCTATCGGATCCGATTGGAAGATGACAGTCAGGACATTGCCGATACTGTTTCTGTCGGCGGTTGCGGGCGCGGTATGTTTCGGGCTGTTGTCGTCCAGCCCTGCGCCGATGATTGGGTCGTCGGGCGCGGTATTTGGCATGATCGGGCTGTGGCAGGGAATGGATTTCCGGATGCGGACGTGCGGGCCTGCCGTTACAGCCGACCCTCACGGCGATCTTGGGGCTGATTGCAGCCAATATCGCGCTTTTCGTGATCCTCTCTGGCGCTCTTGACTGGCAGGCGCATCTCGGCGAGTGGATCGTCGGCTGGCTTTTGGGACAAAGCTTCGCACGGCGTAGAGGAAGCTGCGGACCCGGCGATTCTGTGGTGGCATTTCACCTCGCGTCAGCACAGGGCTTGGATTGGTGAGATTGGAATGCGACAGGTCACCTCGTGTGGGGTAGCCCGGGCTCACAATGTGCCGTCCTCTTTCGTCATCGGGGCGAGCCGTTCACTCTGTCACGCGCAGCCACCTCTGACGGCTGTTTCGAGTTCAAAAACTTGCTCCGCAGGCATCTGGCCATCAGATCGTCCCCGGCCTGCTGGTGGCTACTTTATTGACCAGTGGCTTTTTAAACGTCAACAGTTAATTATCGGAAATTGACGGCGGTTGCATGCTCCCGCAACCAACTTTACTTGCTGAACGTCGTCTTGGGAAACCGGAACGGCGTTTTTTGCTGTCTGGGACAGAGCAAGAATGCCCGCGAGGTTGCCTTCAAGGCTGACAGCCGGCTCTCCGGTCACCAAGTCGGGGGTGACTGTGATCCGGTCGATCAAACCGCGCAGAATATCGGCAGCCTCCGTTCGGGACCCTGCGCTGTTCAGGGACGCTGCAAGGCTCTCAACCTGCTGGCGATAGACCTTGCCCATGTTGGGGTGAACCAAGATCGGGTCTTCTTTGGCGGCTGCAAGTTTATGCTCCAGATCCTGTTGCCGTTCTTCCAATGTGATCATACGGTCTTTCAGCTTGCTTGCTGGCACACCGTCACAGATGGCATCCACAAGCTTTTCCTGCTCCCCGATAACCTTCCTGAGTTCGGCCCTGTCGCGCTCGATCGAGGCGTTCTTTGTTAATCTCAGCGTATTCAAATGGCGGCTGTATTCTGCGGCAAACAGTTTGGCTAAATCGGGGTCCATCAAATGATGACGCAGACCGCCAAGAACGTAGTCTTCCAGTGTTGCCCGTTTGATCCCGCGCAGGTTTTTGCAGGTACCCTTGTTGCGCGCGGTCGAACAGCCGAGATGGGTTTGAGAGATAACTGAATAACCGCCACCACAATGGCCGCACTTGATAAGACCGGAGAGAAGATAGCGCGGACGGCGGCGATCCCACATGCCATCGCCGGTGTTCTTTCTGACACGGAGATCACCCTGGCGCGCCTTGACCCGATCCCACAGGTCCTGGTCGACAATGCGCAGGTCCGGAACGTCGTGGACCACCCAGGCGGATTGATCATTCAGACGCGAAATGCGCTTGCCGGTGTCGGGATCTTTGAGGTGCCCCCAGTTTCCTAGACGCCTGCTTCGTTCATTTTCTGCTGTTTCATTTCGTAGTCAACCGGTGACAGCATGCCGTTGTTGGTGTGTTTGCGTGTTGGGTTGTAAAACATCTCGATGTAATCGAACACGTCCTGCCTTGCGACGTCGCGTGTAAGGTATGTCCTCCGCCTGATGCGTTCTCGTTTCAAGAGTTGGAAGAAGCTTTCTGCCACGGCGTTGTCATAACAATTCCCACGCCTGCTCATGCTGGCATCCAAATTATGTTTGCCAAGGAACAATTGCCACTCTGTGCTGGTAAACTGGGAACCTTGGTCTGAGTGAACCATGACTTTGGCCTTCGGCTTACGTCGCCACACGGCGCTCAACAGGGCCTGCAAAGCGAGGTCGGTTGTCATGCGTGATTGCATCGACCATCCGACAACGCGTCTTGAGAACAGATCAATTACGACGGACAGATACGACCACCCTTCGTGGGTTCTGATATATGTGATGTCGGTCACCCAAACTGTGTCTGGGGCATCCACCTCAAACTGTCGATCCAGCGTGTTGTCGGCGGCGACCGCAGGCTTGCCACCATATCGACCAGGGCGGCGTTTGTAGCCAATTTGTGCTGTGATACCTGCAAGGCTGGCCAAACGTGCCACACGGTTCTCAGAACAGATCTCACCTTGATCCAAAAGATCATCGTGTAATTTGCAGTAGCCGTAGACCTTGCCGCTGTCAGCCCAAGCTTGCTGGATCAGATCGGTTTGACGCATGTCTTCCTGCGCACGCGGGCTTAACGGTTCTTTAAGCCATGCATAGAACCCGCTGAAATGCACCATCAGCACGCGACACATCGACCGCACCGAGAACTCCGTCCGATGAGCCTCAATAAACGCGTACCTCACTGAGACTCTCGCGCGAAGTACGCGGTCGCCTTTTTTAAGATGGTGCGTTCCTCGGTGACCCGCGCCAGTTCACGCTTCAATCGCCTTATCTCTGCAGCTTGATCCGCCACTTCTGATCTGACGCTCGGTGACTTCGCAAACTGCGCCTTCCAAGTGTACAGGGACTTGGTGCTGATCCCCAGCCGTTCGGCCACCTCGCTGACCGCGTATCCGCGCTCCACGACCTGCGCCACAGCGTCCTGCTTAAACTCATCTGTAAAGCGAATGCCCTTGTTCATATCGTCTCTCCTTGGTTCCAAAATTACCAAGCAAAGCGTCTACAAATCTAGGGGCACCTCAAAGTGACTTTCGTCCGTCGCATTGAGTGAGTGCCATAGGCTGTCACTTCCAAGGCGATTGAAGCGACCTAGTCCCGCACGATGCGCGCATACTGACGTGTAGAAATATGAAGGCGTTTGAGGACCCGTCCGGGCCAGAGATATTCATATCCGACCATCAGCGGGTCCTCCAACCACTTCGCTACCGAAGCGCGAATGCCTTCTGAAACCTCAAACCGAACCGATTTTTGGGTTTTGCTTCGAAAAGACGTGAACTAATCGAGTAGGTTGATCTCAGTCGTGGCGTACGAGAATGGTGCGGACTGCGGCGAATTCCCGCAATGCCTCCCAGCCCTTTTCACGGCCATGGCCGGATTTTTTCATGCCGCCGAAGGGCAATTCAATCCCGCCGCCAGCGCCGAAGCAATTGACGAAAACCTGCCCGACCTGCATTTGCCGTCCGACCCGTAATGCGCGAGCGCCATCACGTGTCCAGATACCGGCGACCAATCCGTAGTCGCTGGCGTTGGCAAGGGTGACCGCGTCCACCTCGTTGTCAAAGGGAATCACGGCCAGAACCGGGCCAAACACTTCCTCGATTGCCAGACGGTGATCGCGAGGGACAGGACCGTACATGCGCGGCTGGATGAAATAGCCGTCGGGGCTTAACCCGGGGTCCATTTGGCCGCTGGCCAACAGCGGAAGGCCCGTTTCGTCCGCAATTTGGATATATTGTTCGACACGCATTTTTTGACGCGAGCTGATCACCGGGCCCAACTGACCTTCCATATGCGGCATGACAACCCGAACCTTTGAAAATGCCTCCACGATTTGCGGCAGCAGCGTTTTCATCGCCGCGCGCTCAATCAAAAGGCGCGATCCGGCTGAGCAGGTTTGACCTGCATGCTGAGTAATGGCCGCTACGACGGTAGGGATGACGAGCGCGGGGTCGGCATCGGCAAAGACGATATGGGCAGATTTTCCGCCCAATTCCAGCGTACAGCCAATATGGGTCTTGGCTGCGGCACTCTGAATCGCCACACCGGTTTCGGAAGACCCGATGAACGAGATGAAATTGATATCGGGATGTTCGGACAGGGCCGCGCCTGCCTCGGCGCCCAAACCGGTGACCATGTTGACTGATCCGGCCGGAAAGCCCACTTCGCGCAAGATATCGGCCAGCACCAGGGTGGTGGCGCACGCATCCTCGGCAGGTTTCATCACGACAGCGTTGCCCATCGCCAATGCCGGTCCAATTGAGCGGGGAAACATCTGGGCTGGGTAATTCCACGGGATAACATGTGCCGTCACTCCATGCGGAATATTTTCAGTCGCGGCGAAATAGCCATTTTGGACTGGGATCGTGTCACCATGAACCTTGTCGGCCGCGCCGCCGTAGTATTCGAAATAGCGCGCGCAGGCGGTTAGGTCGGCACGGGCCTGCGCGATAGGTTTGCCGGTGTCGCGTGCCTCAAGCTGGGCCAGCTCTTCGGCCCGCTCTTGTACAATCAGCCCCGCACGCGACAAAAGGCGCCCGCGCTCAACGGCGCTCAACCGGCCCCAGTCAGCCGAGAGCGCCCGGCGGGCTGAGACAACGGCGGCGTCAACGTCTATGCGCCCCGCGCCCGCGATACGGCCAAATGGCTGGCCTTCAGCGGGGGCGATGATGTCTAGCCACTGTCCTGATTGCGGCGTGGTCCATTCGCCATCGATCAGCAGGCCGGTGATGTGATCGGGTAGGGTGGCCAAGATCATGATGTCGTCCTCATTGTGGTTCAATCCAGCGGCGCCATGTGATAGGTCTTGGCGATGACCTTCCAACCGTCCGACATTTTCAGTAGGCTTAGCGTGTCGGTGAATCTGTTGGGTGGATGCGAGCAGCTGACGCGCGCGGTTGCCGTCGTCTCGGCCACGTCGATCCAGTGAACGCAGTTGGTCGAGGGGAATCCGCTGTCCTTGGCCGATTTGCGCCCCCGGACTTTGTCCAGCCAGACATCGCGCGGCAGGCTCGACACGCCATCGGCAGAGGCCGCATAAAGATGCGCTTCGGGCAGGAAAATGCGGGCCAGTCGATCGACGTCCCCCTCATATAGGCCATCGAGATAGTCCCATAGTGCAGCTTCGACGGCATGAAATTCCGACATTCTTAGTCCTCCTGTGGCGTTTGGAACGGCGCCGGGTCCAAAAAGCGCCGCAACACATTCCCAGTGATTTGTGACACGTTGTTGGTATAGTCATCATGGCTGAGGCTGCCCGCCCACGCGATTGAGCCGGTATTGAACACCGCCCCACCGCCGCGCGTCTCGAAGAAAACCATGTCGGCGGCAATTCGCGCCTCGGCAGGGGCGGTGACGGTTGGCACGGTGATCGACATTTCCTCGTTCACCAGGCGGTATGCCTCTGTATGTCCTTCGGACGAAGCCAGGATTACTGTATGCGTAGGCGTGCCAAGGGCGGTGTCGGCATGGTCGATCTCGACCCCTGCTGCGCCGCCGCCCTGCAATCCGAACCCGCCGATCCAGTCGCCTTCGACCCCGTCGAAAACGAAGGCCGTGCGTCGCCCGCGTCCTGCATCAGTGCGCCGATAGCCGGTGGAAAGATCGAACCCCTCGGAAATGAAGCCGACGCCGCCAATAGATTGCGGCGGCCTGCCTTGCGCGCGCCAGAGGCCGCCGAGTTTGCCATCAAAGGCGTGGTATTCCTCGCCCGGCTGGGTTTCCCATGTGCGTATCGCGGGTCCAGAGCGGCGCACCTCGATCACGCCGGACAGGCGCGGATGAAATGCGATGCGCCAGTAGAATCCATTGCCGCCCATCACCATCATGCGCCCGCCGCCGTCGGTATAGCTTTTGACACCATCCCACATTTCGGCCGAAAAATACTCGGGATGGGTGCCTGTCATGATTGCTTTATAGCGCGCCAGCAAGGGATAGCCTTCCCGGTGCAGATCTTCGTCGGTGACGACGTCGTAGTCTTGCCCTGTGGCCTCCAGCCAATCCAGAATATGCGTGTCGGCGTTGTATTCGCGCAAATTTGAACCATTCGCGCCAAAACTCGAAATATAGCCTGGACGGAAATTCAGGATTGGGCGAAAGCGCGAGGAATAGCACACGCCTGAGCCGTCCGAATGGATATCATATAGCGACGGCCCCCATTCGGGATGCTCGTCGATCAGGCGGTTTGCCTCGTGTAGGATAATGAGACGGCTGGATAACAGTTCGGCGATAGGGAACGGCACCGGGTTTAGGTTGGCATAGGCCCAGTATGTCGCCGTAGACGCGACATAGAGCAGCGGCGCGGGCTTGTCTGTGGGCCGGGGCCGTACAAAGAATGGGAGGCGTTCCACTTTGTTGCCCGCCGTCACGCGGATGGCATAGGCGCCCGAGGGAAGATCATCTGGCAACTGCGCGTCAATATCTACGCCCCAGTCGGCGTCGTAGATATCATCGTCGTGGAAGTGGATCGCGCCGTATTGATCGGGGGCTACGGCCCATTTCACCTCTTCGCCAGTCCAGTTCGATCCGGTCATGGCGCGCGCGGGCAGGTTGACGGTTTTACCGTGATGCCCATTGCGGGACAGATCGCGCACGATTTCGCTATCGATCTCCCGGGAGAAATCCCAAAAACCGATGACCTCATCGTTTAGGTCTGGCGGAATGGCGGCTTGGCGCAATGTTTCGATACTTAGGCGCGTGAGGGCTTTGCGAGCCAGCCGCGGCTTTTCGACCTTACCGTTGAAGTGGCAATCGGTGCGCAGCTTTTCCCCGTCAGTTGAAATGCGCCGAGCTGCGAGCAACAGTGGTGCTGTAGTGTCGCACATCCAGTCAAAGTCGACTGGGCATTCCGCGATGATCGGGCGTTCACCCGCCCCGCTGCGCGAATAGGGTTCTTGTGCAACCGTCAGTTTACCACCGCCAAACGTCATCGCGACCAAATACCATTGCCGTGTGACCAAGGGCATGCGGCCCGCCAAGCGGGCCGTGCCGCCGGGGCCGGTGATTTCTGCCACTAAGCAACCATCCGACAGAAACAGGCGAAACGCACCATTCGGTCCGGTACGGGACAAGATGACCTGTTCGTCGCCGTGGGACGTCGGCCAGATATGTGCCATGGCGGTAAAATCGGTAAACTCGCATCCGGCCATGTCGATCAGAACGGAGGACCCAGCATTGGTGATCTGTTCGCGCGCGGGGTAGCTGCCGTCAAACTTTGACGGGATGACTGTTTCGGAAAATCCCGGCCCCTCCGGATTCAGGTCGCCGCAGCGCATACGCACCAATGCGGCCTCGAACTGATCGGCGCATGTGCAGGACGCCATGATCTTTAGGCGCCCGCCGCGCAGCAGGCTGACGTGGTCGGTGTAGCCGGTGATATAGGAAAGGGGCATTACGTTTCCTTAGCCGGGTCGACGCCGGTCAACTTGATCCAGCGTTGGCGAAATACATAGCGTTCGGCCTCGGCCAGGTCGTCGAAGGTGACTTCATCGTGAACAGTCACGGGATCGCCGCGTGTGCCAGTCAATGTGCCCAGCGCCCACCGTCTGTGCGGTTCCAGCGCCACTAACACGAATTTACCAGCACAGGGGGCTTTGCGGAAGTGTTGCAACACAAATTGCAGGTCAGGCGAGTGCGCCCCGACCGGCTGTCGCGCGTATTCGGCATATAGCGACGGGCCCCGTGACAAGATCGCGTCCCAAACTGCTCGGGAAGGGCCGCTGTCGTCGGTCAGGTTATGAAAATCGGTCATATGACGCCACTTTCCTTCAACGCAGTCATGTGCTCAGCATCTATGCCCAACAGCCCCGCATATATGTCTTCGTTGGAAGAACCCAAGGCAGGGCCAAGTGTGCCAACCACTCCAGGCGTTTCGGATAGGCGTGGCAATACCGCAGGGATTGTGACCGGCCCTAGAATATCATGCGCCAGAGTAACGAGGTTCTGGCGTGCAGCGATATGCGGATCGGCGAATATCTGTTCGACCGTATTCACAGCGGCGCAAGGCACATCGCGTTCAGCGCAGTAGGCGACCAGTTTGTCGGTCGTCATTCGCAAGGTCCAACCTTGCACTATTGCGTCCACCTCGCCCGAGTTATTGAGGCGCGCTGGCGTCGTGCCAAAACGCTCTGGCATGGCCAGTTCAGATTGCTGCATTGCGCGTGCTAGCCGCTCGAACATCCGGTCGTTCGTACAGGCGATAGCAACCCAGCCGTCAGAGGTGCGAAAATGTCCGTGCGGGCAGGCGTTAGAGGTGCCAAGACCCTGCCGCCCGCGCACGATCCCCTTGGCAGCATAGGCTGGAATAAGATCGTCCAGCATGCGCAGCACTGGCTCATAAAGCGCCAGATCGACATACTGGCCAACCCCCGCATGTTCGCTGACCCGCAATGCCAACAAAATGCCAAGCGCGCCATAGACGCCCGAAATATAGTCGGCGAGTGATGTCGAACCGGGCGTCAACGGCGGCCCGTCCACGTCGCCTGTCAAGTGGCTGAGACCGCCAAACGCATGCGCAATGCGTGCAAAACCCGGGCGCGCGGCGTTGGGGCCGGTCTGACCGTAGCCCGACACCCGTAGCATTACGAGCCGGGGATTGATCGCGTGAAGGGTATCCCAGCCCAGCCCCCATTCCTCCATTTTTCCGGGGCGGAAATTCTCGCAAACGACATCTGCCTCAGTGACCAGTTGTTTGAAAATATCGGCACCCTCAGGCTGGCGAAGGTCCAGCGTGACCGATTTTTTGTTGCGCGCTTCACTTAGCCAGCAATAGGTGGCTCCAATTTCGTCCGCAGGCACGCCAAAGCGGCGTAGCGGGTCGCCGACCTTCGGCTGCTCGATTTTAATGACCTCGGCGCCGAATTCGCCCAAGATGCCCGCCGCCATAGGTGCTGCGATGAACGTGGCCAGATCGAGCACGCGGATTCCGTCCAGTGGTTTAGGTACGTCTGTCATGATAGACTACGCGCTCCGGGGTTATGGCATCATTAGGTTTGCAGCGCGCACGGCGTAGGCGAAAGAACAACCTTCCTCTAACGCTAGACGATAATGTTATGGGCATGCCCATTGTCGCCCCCTTCGCAGAGTGCCAAGATTAGCGCCTATACAATTCCAACAGTCAGGTTTCGGTATGGATGTTCGCCAGCTACGCTATTTTTTGAGCATCGGGCGCTGTGGCAGCTTTTCACGCGCCTCGGTAGAGTTGAACGTGGCGCAGCCCGCGCTAAGCCATCACGTCGCCAATCTGGAGGCCGAACTGGGCGTAAAGCTGTTTGATCGCTCGACGCGGGGGGTGGTTGCCACCGAATGCGGCAAGACGCTGATGCATCATGCCGAGATCATCCTGCGCCAGATGACCCACGCTACGCGAGATGTGCAGGACTGTTCTACGCAGCCATCAGGGCTGGTCCAGATTGGTCTGCCGACGTCGGTGTCTATCGAACTGGCCGTGCCATTGCTGACCGAGGTAGAAAAACGGTTTCCGGCGATCACGCTGAACGTCAATGAGAACCACTCGGGTTATTTGTCTGAATGGCTGGCGTCGGGGCAGTTGGACTTAGCGATCCTGTTCGATGTTGAGGAAAGCGCCGCCTTCGATCTAACCTATATCCTTACCGAGCCGCTTTATTTCGTCACTGCGCCGGGCGGGCCTGCGGCGGGGCGCGATGCGGTCGATCTGGATACGCTAAACGAACTACCGCTGGTCGTGACTGGGCAGGCGCATGGGCTGCGGCAGGTACTGGATCGTCACCAGCGCGACAATGGATTACGTTTGAACGTCAAGACCGAACTCGACTCACTGAACGCGATTAAGAAACTGGTCGGCGCGGGCTATGGTCATTCGGTACTACCGTGGTGCGCAATTCAGGCAGAGTGCCACTCGGGCGCGCTTTGCGCTGCTGAGATTCGAAATCCGACCCCTTCACGAGAGGTTTATCTGGCTTCCAGCAAGGACTGGGCGCTCTCGCGTGCCGCCGAGGTTATTGCGGGCGTGACCGGCGAGTTGGTGCGCGGTCTCGTCGCTTCGGACCGGATGCGCGGCACTCAGCGCCCATAACAGTTTTGTATCGCTCTATCCCCAAAACAAAGATTGTTGCGTGGCGTGTGAACCGCAATGCTGCTTTTAGGCTGGATTTAGATCCCATGGGCGGGGTCTGGATTCCCGTCATTTGAATTAGAAACAGATCATTCAGGGGGAGATGGACCATGACCAAGAAATCCGGTTCCATCGTGACTGCGGCATTGGTTTCTGTCGCGTTCTCGTTTTCTGGGCCCGTCATGGCGCAGGATAAAACGGTTACTTTGGGCGTACTTGGCGCGTTTGCAGGTCCCTTCGCCGCAGACGCGGTTGAGGGGTATAACGGGGCTGCACTAGCCGCCAAGGAAATCAACGCTGCAGGCGGCATCAACGGCTACATGTTCGAGGTGGACAAGTTTGACACAAAGGAAATGACGCCGGATGCAGTGCTATCCGCAGTCGAGCGTCTAAAATCCACCGACAATCTAGGGGCCATCGTGACACCGTTCGGATCGTTGTCGGGGTTTGAGATGGATTATGTCGCCGAAATCGGCGTGCCCTACATGGTCGCCGCGAACTCGAACCAATACCGCTCGATCATTCAGGAAGACCCTGATTTTTATAAAAACGTGTGGTCACTGGCACCGTCCTATGATGCCTACCAGACCGAGCTGCCTAAGGTTATCGACGCGATGACCGAGGCCGGTACCTTCGATGCGGGCGACAAGACTTATGCCATCATTGGGTCGGACAATCCATACTCCATGCCGATCTATGAGGGGCTCAAAACGGCCATGGACGCGGCCGGATGGACCATGACGTTCGATGACGTTGTTCCCCCGGTCGAGATCAATGACTGGCGCGTAATGCTGTCGCAAATCCGCCAGAACCCGCCGTCGGTCATCATTAATACCGAAGCGTCGTCGTCCAACGCTGCGTCATTCATGAACCAGTTCATGGAAGACCCGACGGATTCGCTGCTTTTCATCCAATATGCGCCGTCGGTCCCAGAATTCGTCGACCTGACCAAGGAAAATTCGACCGGGGTGTTATACAATATGCTGGGCGGTCCAATTTCGGGCGAGGTGCGTCCGCGCACCAAGGAAATTGGCGACAAGTACAAGGCTGAGTATGGCTATGACAGCTCGATCTACGGCTACATCGTGTATGAGATGGTTTATCTCTATGCCGATTTGCTGGGCAAGGTTGACGATCCGATGGACTATGCTGCAATCAACGCTGAACTAGCGCAGACTGACAAGGAAATGGTCCACGGGCGGGTAAAGTTCGATCCAGAAACCCACCTCTCCATTCAGGGCGATGGCTATCTGCCGATCCAGTTCTACCAGATCTGGGATGGAAACCGTGTTACGATCTATCCCAGCGAGTATGCCACCGGCGACAGCCAGACACCACCATGGATGGCCAAGTAAGCGCATAGTCTGGCACGGAAAAGCAATCTGATTGGACTTGGCATGGCATTGCTTGAAGTTGACGGACTGACAAAAAGCTTCGGAGCGCTCTCGGCACTCCGTGGCGTCTCTTTCTCCCTAGAGAAGGGCGAGGTGCTGGGGCTGGCCGGACCTAATGGATCGGGCAAAAGCACCTTGTTCAATATGTTGACCAAAATCCCCACCGGCCCGGATGCGGGTGAGGTGCGTCTGGACGGTCAAAGCCTGAAGAAGATGCGCGCCCATCAGATTGCCCGTGCTGGGCTGGTGCGCATCTTTCAGACCGAAACCGATTTTGGGGACCTCTCGGTGATCGAGAATGTCCTCGTTTCTATGCCGCCCGAGACGCAACCGGGTCGCCGGGCGGGCCGGAACGTCGCGATGGCGCTGCTGGCCGAATTCGACCTTGCGGATCACGCGGACCAACCTTCGGGCGAGATCGGCGTGTTCAATCGTAAGAAACTGATGATCGTAACGGCTCTGGCCCGACAGCCCAAGGTTTTGCTGCTTGACGAACCTGCGGCGGGCCTGTCCAAGCCCGAGGTCAAGGCAATGATTGCGCTGATCAAGCTAATCAACGCCAAAGGGATCGCCGTCGTTGTGATCGAACATGTCATTTCTCTGCTTCTGGCATTGTCAGAACAGCTGATCGTACTGAATTACGGTGAGGTTCTCGCACGCGGCAATCCGCGCGATGTGGTGCGCGACCCGGCAGTTGTTGAGGCCTATTTGGGAAGTACGGCCGTCGATGTCTAACCACATTCTGCAAGTCGAGGGCCTTGTCGCGGGCTATGGGCGCCAGCCGGTCCTCCATGGTCTAAATCTGCAAGTCGGGATAGGCGATACCCTTGGCCTTATCGGTCCCAACGGACATGGCAAGACCACCCTTTTCCGTGCGATCTCAGGGTTGATTCCGGTGTGGCGTGGCACCGTCCGTTTTTTTGGCGACGACATCACACGTCTGCCAACCCCATCCATTGCGGCGAGGGGCCTCGTGCATGTGCCGCAGGGCAACCATCTATTCCCGGATATGACCGTGTTGGAGAACCTGCATTTAGGAGCCTACGCGCCCCGTCCACGCAAAGCGTGGCGCAGCACTCTGGAGCAAGTATTTGCCCTTTTTCCACGCCTTGAAGAGCGCAAATTGCAGCGCTGTCGCACCCTGTCGGGGGGCGAGCGTCAGATGGTCTCGATCGGTTGCGGACTGATGGGGCAGCCTAAACTGCTGATCCTTGATGAGCCGACGCTGGGATTGTCGCCGCGCCTGAAGGGTGAGTTGCGCGATGCCATCGGGGAAATTATCGCCTCGGGCACGCAACTGATTATCGTCGAGCAAGACCCTGAATTTCTACGCAAACTAACCACGCGGCAGGTGTTCGTCGAAGAAGGGCTGACGCGGAATGACTTTGTTTCTGGCAGTTTAGAGCACAGCAAGATCATGGAGATGTATTTTGGAATGGATTGACCAGATTGGCAGCGCGGCCCGCGCCATATTTGCGTCAGGCTTGGTGCTGTCGTCGCTCTATGTCCTGATCGCGGCTGGGCTAGCTATTGTGTGGAATACGCTGGGTATCTTCAACTTCGCGCATGGCGCGATTATGGTGATCGGTGCCTATGTCGCGTGGACAGTTTCGGATCCTGCTGCACTGGGTTGGGGACTGCTACCCGGTATTGTCATTGCTGTCGCGACTTCCGCGATACTAGGGTTGGTGATAAATCGCCTGCTGATCGTGCCATTCCTGACCCAGCCTAACCTTGTTTTGATCACGGTTATGACCACGCTGTCGGGTGCGTTCTTTTTGGAGAACTCTGCCCTGCTGATCTGGGGGCCACGGATCAAACAACTGGAGAAAGTGGTATCTGGCAATGTCTCGGTCGGTGGCACCGCGATCTCGGGACATGAGGCGACGATTATCGTGTTAGCACCGCTCCTGATGCTAGGGCTGTGGGCGTTTTTGCGCTTTACATGGGTTGGATCTGCCGTGCGGGCCGTGGCGCAGAACCGTGAATTTGCCGAACTGTCGGGCATTCGCACGCGCGCCATGTATGCAGTGGCATTTGCCATCGCGGCGGGTCTTGCAGGGTTCGCTGGTGTGATGCTGGGTGCTATCCGCTTCATCACACCAGGGCTGGGCGGCGAGCCTTTGATCAAAGCGATGATCGTGGTAATACTGGGAGGACTCGGCTCAATACCCGGCACCATTATCGGCTCATACCTCGTGGGCTTTGGTGAGGCCGCCTCAACCTATTTTCTTGGGGCCTACTGGACGCAGGCCGCGCTCTTCCTCGTGTTTATTATCATTCTGGTAATCCGGCCCAATGGGATCATGGGCCGAAAATGACTCGCAAGAATCTTATCATACTTACGTTCTTTGCGCTGCTGGCGGTGCTGCCGCTGATCACCAATGACAGCTATATTAGGCATGTGTCCATCGTCGCACTACTCTATGCGATTGTGGTTTCGGGGTGGAACATCTCGCTGGGTTTCGGCGGCGTGTTCAACTTTGCACATTTGGCCTTCTTTGCCATTGCGGCCTATGCGACTGGAATTCTGACGAAAACCTATGGTTTTCCCAGTTGGATGGGTGTTCCCATTGGCGTCACTGCGTCGGTTATTGCCAGCCTGATCGTCTGCCTGCCTGTGCTGCGATTAAAGGGAATTTACGTCATCCTCGTCACATTCGGTTTTGGGCAACTTTGCCTGCAAGTCGTCCTGAATCAACGTTCATTAACCGGGGGCAACTTTGGTTTTGTGCAGATTCCGCCGCTGCGGGTCTTTGGCTATTCCTTTCGCTCGGACCAGGCTTTGGGGTATTACTATCTGGCCTTGGTCGTGTTGATCCTCACCATCCTACTGGTAAGTTGGTTCCGCCGATCTCCCTTCGGGTGGCGCGTCGCGGCATTGCGCGAGAACGAGGATTATGCCATCGCGCGAGGTATCGCGCTTGCGAGGGTGCGGCTCGCCACATTCGCCTTTTCTGCTATCTTTCCGGGGGCAGCGGGGGCAATTTATGCGCAATATGTGCGCGCGGCCTCACCCGACATGTTTGGTTTTTCATTTCTCACCATCGCGTTATCAATGCTTCTTCTGGGAGGCGTCGCCACTGTGTGGGGGCCGGTGGTTGGCGCACTGGTGTTTGCCATTCTTACCGAAATCATGACCCCGTTGGGGCCAGGACGCTACCTGGTCACAGCTGTCCTAATTGTGTCGATCCTCAGGTTTTTTCCTAAGGGGCTTGCGGGCATCCCCGATGGTCTAGCCACGTGGCACGCTAAGTGGCGTGGGCAAAGGCTGTCGAAAAGGCCTCATACAATAGACTGATCCGCAACAACTTTAATATCCAGCATGTGATGAGACTTTCACGCCCTACGAATACATCTGCAAAATCTGGGCAATCGGGCCAGACAGATTCATTCTTGATTTAACCCATCAGATGCCGGGGTTAAACATCTAGAGCTGCCGCTACGTTCGTAGCGAGAAGAGTAAGTTAAGTTGGTTGCACCCCCCCCCCGCAACCAAATTTACCATATTATATCAACGCTCTAGCGCCCCTCGGGGCGCTTTCTGCGTTCGGGCGCAATTCCTCGGTGCTACGCTGGTGCTACGCCACGACGCAAAGATATGGGCATTGACGGATCGTACACCGAACCGACGCCGTTAAAGTCGCATCCGATCGACTCGGCGAGCGTGGAGGCCGGGTGGGGCGGGTCGTCTAAGATTGAACCGCCTCGGCGGCTACGGCGCTTAGTTCGATGAAGCCGCAATCCCGCAAGATACCGGAGGCACCGAGGTACTCGCGCAGATCCCCCCGTCCCTTGGGGCGGGCGCGGCGCACCAGAGATGAACGGGTGAACTTGAATCAGGCTGAGCCTGCGGCTCAAGTTGATCCCCTCTGACTACCCTTTCAGGCACCTCCTTCGATGATGTCCAGTATCGTGCCGGCGGCCGCCGATCCCCGCGCGATGGTGGTGCTGAGGCTTGTTTCAAACTCTCTCATGGAGGCGCGCGCTAGGGCGTGTCTATCCTGCGATGCCGCAAAGGACGCAGCGTGTTCTCCGATCGTCCAGTGGTTTGCGGCGACGCGCACACGCTCGCTACGCCGACGCACCTCTGGGTCCATTTCCGCAAGCAGCGGCAGCGCCTCGTTGATCTCGATTTCAGATCGAAGGTGCGAGCGGGTAATCTGCGGTTGCCCATTGGCCAGCCACCATGCCTTTGCGGCGCCGACGTCGTGGCCAAACGTATCCCTGAACTGCCTCTCAAAAGGGCTTTCGAACTGCCACGGTTTATCATGGACTTCCCGGTTTGCGATCGCGCTGGTCGAAACACGTCCGCCTTGCGACCCCAGCTCGTAGTAGACTTGGTCTCGTATCGCGTCGTGTATCGGGCTCGTCGCGTCGGTCGTAAGGACGACCCTCTCGTCGAAGCTTGCTGCTACGATAGGCATCATAGCCGCCGCCCCCAGCCCCAGGCAGTGGAAGGTATTGAGTCCGCCACCCGATTGCCGCAGCCCGACATTGAGTCCCTTCAAAATCTGAATTATGCGAACGTAGCGCCTCGGTGCGGGGCGCTCCAGGCTATGGTTTCCCGTGCCGATTATAAAAAAGTCGGTTGCGGAACTGTCTAAGTTGATCCCGGCTATCCCGACCGCGGCGCAACGCACGCCATTTGCGGCGGCGAGCTGACCGGCCTTCCGGGCTGTATTGAAGTCGACCGCGCTGAGCACCGCGTGCACGCGCACATCGGCGCACCGCGGATCCTCACTCACGGCCTTCCAGAGCCGGAGGGAGCGTCGGTTTCTGGTCGCAAATCGGTCGGTGGAAAAGCCGGTGATCTCCCGCTCCAGTTGCAACGCCAGCAAGCAAGCGACCGCGAAGTCCTCCTGCGCGATCAGGTCCGTTGGATCCATTGCCAGCTGCAGCTCGATCAACGCCTCGCGGTCAACCGCCTTTGACACTGCTGTAGCATGACTAATCACGCTGTTCGCGAGGTCGTTGGCGGTTCGGCGAAGCGGTTCGGGAATGTCGCTCCCACGGGGCACGTGTCCTATATCCCGGCGGATCTCGCGGACCGCGTTATGGACCGAGGCCGCATCGTCGGCGAACACGTCGATGACCTGATCGATGAGCTGTTTGGAACCGTTGTCTGCGAAAAGGGGCAGGCCAAGGCCGCGAACGCGCGCCGCCGCGTCCAGCGTAGCCGGCGTGACACGATGGGAGGACAGCAGATAAGCGCGTGGCTGGATGTCCTCTGCCGCGAAGGCAGCGATCGTCTCATTCCGCAGGTTCGCAACAAATCGCATCTTGCCGTACCTCCCAATCAGCGGCCCAGATCCGCAGCCGTCGGTGGTGAAAATTTCAGGCGAACGGAATGCCTTCATTCAGGGTGTGTATGCAGGCCTCCAGCTCATCCTTCATTGCGTCGGCCTCCTCCATCGCAATTTCGCACGCCACGCGGAGGTCCTGATAGTCGTTCCACTTGTCTTCAACGTCGGATGAGTGCACGCATTCAAGAACCCTGTCGCGATACTCCTCCCACTGCTGCTCCAGTACATGCACGAGCATGGGGTCCATGTCGGGCGTGACCTCTGGCGGCTCTGGGCCTGCTTCGTCCTTACAATCCTCTTCTGTCTCCGTGAGCCCGTCCAATAAGACCAGCAAAGCCTCATCGGCCTCGGCGCAGATATCGGTCGCTTCCTCAAGGGCCTCTAAGGCGGCATCGAACTCGGATTCGCATTGGTCGGATACTGGCATTTCAATCTCCTAACTACGAAAGAGTGGTAGATAGAGGAGTTCCCCGGCCCCAAGACGCTCCTCGTCATCGTCCCCCAAGCCGTGCGGGCCGAGTGACCAGATCATGTTGGCGCCGTTGCGCCAGGGCTCGAACCATTGGTCCGCCAGCTGCAGGAACGCGATGCGCCAACTCAATCGACTGAGAGCATCAAGGGAAAGCGTGTCGATCTCGACGGCCGGCTGGCCGTCGAAAAGGGCCGAACCGGCCTTGAACAACCCGTTAATGCGAACGAACGAATCCAAGGTTACCCCCGCATGGGGCAAGTGCGCGAAGATCGCCACGGCGTTCGCGGTCGTGTCACTCGACGGATCGAGCAGGACCAGTCTACTGACGAGCTTGCCATCGCTCAATCGCAGCGCCTCAAGCGCCGTCACGAACCCCTCGATTTCGACGAAATCACCGTCGAGCGACGCATCGAGATCCTTCAAGGCCACATCCTTGCCGTTTGGCAGCGACGCGTTAAAAGCGGTCGCATCCGTCTTGCGCATCAGCTCGTCGACGTCCTCCGGCGGGTGTACGCTGAGCGCGCCGAGCGCCAGGCGATAGCTCGCGCAATGGCTAGCGAGGGCCTCGCGGGTCAGCATTCCCGCACGCGCCGCGAGCCGCCCGATTCGCTCGGACGCAGCTCCCTTGCCGTCATCACGAAGGGAGAGCATCGTTTGGCGGATTGCGCCTTGGCTTCGCGCCAGAATAAGCAGGCGGCGCTCGATCTCGCCTGCCAGCCCCGTTGCCGCGTCCGCGATCTCTTCCACCCTCTCTCGCCCCGCTAGCGCGCAGTAAATTCGCTGCTGACCGTGCTCGAGCCATCTCTCCGTTTCTATGACGACACGCTCTATCGCGCAGCTAATTTCTTCGACATCGCTGGTTCGGGCGGGTGCGCGTTCCGATCGCTGCGAGAGATTGAATTCCGCATGAACACGCGCCAGAAGACCTCGCGACAAGCATGACAGCACCCAGTTAGATTTCTCTTCGATCGGGCCCTTGAGAAGGGCGGCGAGGCGCGGTGAGAACGGTTCCAGCAATGGTACGTCTTCCATCTTGCCTTCCGCGAGGAGCGCAATGGAAGCGTCTAGGTCGATCCGCTCCTCCACCCGCTTTGATGCGGAACGGATCTTGGACTTCAACGGCTCCCCCAATTCCCTTCCGAGGCGGCGTTCGACGCGCGAGATCGCGCCTTCGAGCCGCGCGGATGGATCACTCGCGGCCAGCTTTTCGCGGAGCCCTTCGCGTAGCGCCTGACCTCCATCCCTGCCAGCCGCAGTCTTCAAGAGGTTGACGAAGTATGCTGCCTGCCGTCGCTCGGCTCCATCACGCGCGCTCCCGCAAATCGCGGCTTCCTGTAGGAGTCGAAACGACGCGTGCCCAAGACCCAGGCAACGCAAGGCCCGATTGGAGACCGACTTCCAGGACTGATCGATCACGCCTTGGCGGAATGCCAACGCATTCTCTAACAGATCCCGAAGCGGAACAGGCGTGTCTGGCGGGATCCCGAGTAGGTGAATCCGCTCGTCGAACAGCCCGGGGTCGTCGATCGAATGAGATACCATGTTTCGTTTCCTCCCTTCGGTGGCTCGAACCGGAACCGTGCGCAAAGCGATGACCACGAGACCTGACATCTTCTTCAGACCAGAAATACCTGCGTGGTTCGACGGATGAACTAAGAGATCATACCACAAATTCTCGCCATCTCCCAGAACCTGCCCGGTTCCAAGCATTCTGTGCGCGAGGTCCTCCCCTCAGTCGCGGAACTGGCGCGCTAGCCTCCAACTACCCAATAGTACCCACATGAGCGATGACCCCACAAAGATAAAACACCTGGTGCTCGACACCGTCGATGGAGACCGTCGCTTCACCCCTGTCTCGGGCGCGCTACAGCTGTGTTTCGGCGTGCAAAACTGACCCCATTGACGGGGTAATCGGCGTCCAATTTTGACCCCCCTCATGTTTCATCTAACCATCCGTTGTGCGGCAACGGATGGAGGGGGAGTTGAAGCGAGTGGATACGATTGCGCGGGTGCGTCGGGCATTTCATGTGCAGGGCTGGTCGATGAAGCGCATCGCCCGGGAGTTGCATGTGTCGCGCAATACGGTGCGCAAGATCCTGCGAACGGACGAGACCGATTTCACATACGAGCGGGAACACCAGCCGATGCGGCGGATCGGGCCATGGCGGGCTGCGGTCGACCGGTTCCTGGTGGCCAATGAAGGCAAACCATCGCGTGAACGGCTGACGATGATCCGGATCTATGAGGAAGTTCGGGCGCTTGGCTATGAAGGCAGCTACGACGCAGTTCGACGCTATGCCAAGACATGGTCGAAGGCGCGCGGGTCAGCTGCAGCGGAAGCATATGTGCCGCTCTACTACGCGCCGGGCGAGGCTTACCAGTTTGACTGGAGCCATGAGATCGTGCTGATCGGCGGCGTCACGACGACGGTGAAGGTCGCACATGTCCGGCTGTGTCACAGTCGGATGATGTTCGCGCGGGCCTATATGCGTGAGAGCCAGGAGATGGTGTTCGACGCGCATGAGCGCGCCTTCGCCTTTTTCAAAGGGGCCTGCACGCGCGGCATCTACGATAATATGAAGACAGCAGTCGAGGCAGTCTTCATTGGCAAGGAGCGGCTTTATAACCGGCGGTTTCTGCAGATGTGCAGCCATTATCTGGTTCAGCCGGTCGCCTGCACCCCGGCGTCCGGCTGGGAGAAAGGTCAGGTCGAGAACCAGGTCGGCCTTGTTCGCGAGCGATTTTTCACGCCCCGGCTTCGGGTCAAAAGCCTGGACGAGCTGAACGTCTGGCTACTCGACAAGTGCATCGCCTATGCCAAGGCGCACAAGCATCCCGAGCGCAGTGATCAGATGATCTGGCAAATGTTCGAAGCGGAACGCGCGACCCTCGTGCCCTATGTCGGCCCGTTCGACGGGTTTCATTCAGTTCCGGCTTCGGTGTCGAAGACGTGCCTCGTCAGGTTCGACAACAACAAGTATTCGGTCATCTCAACAGCCGTCGGGCGGCCCGTCGAAGTCCACGCCTATGCCGAGAAGATCGTCATCCGACAAAATGGCGTTGTCGTGGCCGAACATCCCCGCTGCTTCGGTCGCAACGAGACGGTCTATGATCCCGGCACTATGTCCCTGTGCTGGCGCGTAAACCCGGTGCGTTGCGCAATGGCGCACCGTTCCAGAACTGGGTGCTGCCAACTGCGATGGCCGACGTGCGGCGCAAACTCAAGAGCGTCAGCGACGGTGATCGTCAGATGGTCGCCATTCTCGGCTGTGTCGCTGGTGATGGCATTGTCGCCGTCGAGGCGGCCTGTCAGGAGGCGCTGGCACAAGGCGTGTTCTCGGCGCCGGTGATCATCAACATCCTCGCCCGCAGCCGGGATCATACACCACCGCCATTGCTTCTCACCCCACCGCGTTGCGACTGACCCACGAGCCCGTGGCTGATTGCGCACGCTATGACAGCCTCAGGAGAACAAGTCGCTATGGAACGCACCGTGTTCTGGAACTGATGGGAACCCTCAAACTCTACGGGATGCGCAGTGCCTATGACGAGGTCATGGCCACGGGCATCAAGCGCCAGTTCGAGCCGCCGCGCATCGTGGGAGATCTGCTGCAGTCGGAGATCGCCGAGAAGCAGGCGCGCTCGATCAAATACCAGCTCACCGTGGCGAAGCTGCCGCTCGCGAAGGATCTGGAAGACTTCCACTTTGCGGACACGCCGGTCAACGAAGGGCTGGTGCGCGATCTCGCCACCGGCACCTTTGTGGCCGACCAGCGCAATGTCGTTCTGATCGGCGGCACTGGCACCGGAAAATCGCATCTGGCGATCGCAATTGCCCGGGCGCTGATCCGCAATGGCACACGCGGCCGCTATTTCAACGTCATCGACCTGGTGAACCGGCTCGATGCCGAGACCCGCGCCGGCAAGCAGGGGCGCACCGCCGATTACCTGACACGCCTCGACTTCATCGTGCTTGATGAGTTGGGGTATCTGCCCTTCGCCCAAGCGGGCGGGCAGCTGCTGTTCCATCTGATCAGCAAACTCTACGAGCGCACATCCATCATCGTCACAACGAACCTCGCCTTCGGTGAATGGCCGTCGGTATTCGGGGATGCCAAGATGACGACCGCGCTGCTCGATCGGCTTACGCATCACTGTGAGATAGTCGAAACCGGAAACGAGTCCTGGCGCTTCAAAAACCGCGCCTGATCCCAACCGATCAAGGTCTATCCCGCCTCCGCAACTTGATCAGCTAAGTCGGGACAGACCCTGATCAACACACCACAAGGGGGTCAATATTGGATGCCGATATGGGGTCAGTATTCAGCGCCGATTGACACGCCAATGCGATCACATGCAAGGCTTCCTGGGACAAAGGCACATCAAACCCGGCCGTATTGGAGGCGCGGCCTTTCACGTGCAGAGGCGGGATCTGCCACATCTCTCCTTCGATCTGTCCCAGCTGCATGTTGTTCACGGAATCTGCCCGCACCCCCGTCAGGATCAGCATTCGCAATGCCAGTTGCACCGGATCGTCATCGGAAAGGGTCGCGTAGAGGGCGGGGACCTCTGACCATGGAAGGGACAGACTTTGTCTGACCGGTTTCTTGTTCTCTCCCAGCAAAATGACCGCTTCTTCGATGACAGCCCGGTTTACGAGGAAGCCTTTGGCCCGCGCATACTTGAATACGGTTCTGAGCCGGGAAAGGGCTTTCTTGGCCGTGACCGGTTTCTCATGCCAGATCGGGGCCAGGGCATGCGCAATGTCGTCCTGATCGATCTTAACAATCGGCATCTTGCCCAACTTGGGCAGAAGATGCAGGCGCAGGGGGCTGACCCATAATCCGTCCGCGCCAGCATGCTTCAAGCTCGCCTTGTGTGTCCCGTACGCCTCCCACGCGAGGCTTTCCAGACGCCCATCCCGGGAGTTCGACTGCTGTCTCTCCAGACGGCGCTGTTTGACCGGATCAATATCGGCCTGCACCTGCAGGCGGACACAGTCCGCCTTTTTGCGGGCCTCGCCCAAGCCAACCCGCTTGAAAGACCCGATCCCCATTTCGCGTTGACGACCCCACAGTTGAAAGCGAAAGGTCCATTGTGCCCCGCCATCCGCGCGCTTATGGAGCCACAGACCCTGTCCATCGCAGTGTTTTTCCACTGGGAGTGATTTAAGTTGTGCGACTGTGAATGCGTTTGATTTTGCCATTGATATATCTCCTTTATTATCTACGATCTCAAGTGACACTGTCCGGAATTTCCCGGAACAGAGTGACACCATAACCCACTGAACCTTAAAGGAACTTTAAGGCCGGTGAGACGTCATGAGACCGCATGACACAAAGAGGATATCCCTCCGGCGGGGATATTTTTGGCAAAAAGAAATGGGGGGCGCCGCATGATTGTGCGGCGCCTTTTGCCTAGTTCGGATAGCCAATGGTTTTTAATGCCTCTGCAATCTCATCCAATATCGCGGGATCGTCGATTGTGGCGGGCGGCTTGAACGTTTCGCCATCAGCGAGGCTGGCCATGGTGCGGCGCAGAATCTTGCCCGAGCGGGTTTTGGGCAGGCGGTCGACGACAACGGCCAGTTTGAAGGCCGCGACGGGGCCGATTTTGTCGCGCACAAGGGCGACGCATTCGCGGGTGATGTCGGCAGCCGGGCGGTCAACGCCCTTGGTTAAACAAACGAAACCGATGGGCACCTGGCCCTTCAACTGATCCTTGGCGCCCAGAACCGCGCATTCGGCGACGTCGGGGTGGCCTGCGAGAACTTCCTCCATCAGGCCGGTGCTTAGGCGATGGCCGGCGACATTGATGACATCGTCGGTGCGCGCCATGATATAAAGGTATCCGTCCTCGTCGATCAGGCCTGCATCGCCAGTCTCGTAATAGCCGGGGAAGGTTGCGAGGTAGGACTTGCGAAATCTGTCCTCGGCGTTCCAAAGGGTTGGTAGAGTGCCGGGGGGTAGCGGCAGTTTGATCGCTATGGCGCCCAACTCGCCCACCGGCTTGGGTGTGCCGTCCTCGGCTAGGATCTCGATGTCGTAGCCGGGCATCGGCACTGTGGGCGAGCCGACTTTGACGGCCAGCGCCTCAACACCGACGGGGTTTGCAGCGATGGCGCAACCTGTTTCTGTCTGCCACCAGTGGTCATAGACTGGTTTATCCAAGACCTTTTGCGCCCAGTGGATCGTATCCGGATCGGCCCGCTCGCCCGCCAGATAGAGCGCATTGAGGCATGACAGGTCGTAGTTTTTCAGCAACTCACCGTTGGGGTCCTCGCGCTTGACCGCGCGGATGGCAGTGGGTGCGGTGAAAAAGCTGCGCACGTTATGTTCCGAAATGACGCGCCAGAACGTGCCCGCATCGGGGGTGCCTACCGGTTTTCCCTCGAACACGATGGTGGTGTTGCCGTGGATCAGCGGTGCGTAGCAGATATAGCTATGGCCCACGACCCAGCCCACGTCTGATGCAGCCCAGAACACATCGCCCGGATCGACGTTGTAGATATTCTTCATCGTCCAGTTTAGCGCTACCAGATGCCCGGCAGTAGCGCGGATCACACCCTTGGGCGCACCTGTGGTGCCCGAAGTATAGAGAATATATGCTGGGTGATTGCCCTCGACAGGGAGGCAGTCTGCAGGCTCTGCGCCATACTGGAATGCATGCCAGTCGACGTCGCGGCCCTCTATCAGGTTTGCGACCTCCTGATCGCGCTGAAAAATCACGCAGAAGTCCGGTTTGTGCGTGGCTTGCTCAATCGCGCCATCGACTAGAGGTTTGTAGTGCACCACGCGACTTGGCTCGATCCCGCAGGAGGCGGCGATGATCGCCTTGGGGGTGCAATCGTCGATGCGGACGGCCAGCTCATTGGCAGAAAAGCCACCAAAGACGACCGAATGGATCGCGCCGATGCGCGTGCAGGCCAGCATCGCCTCGAGTGCCTCGGGGACCATGGGCATGTAAATGATGACGCGGTCGCCTTTTTCCACGCCCTTGGCGCGCAAGGCGCCGGCAAGGTTGGCGACGCGAGACTGAAGCTCCGCATAGGTGATGTGGTGTTTTGTGCCTGTGACGGGGCTATCGTGAATAATGGCCACTTGCTCGCCGCGTCCGGCGGCGACGTGGCGGTCGACAGCATTGTAGCAGGTGTTCACCTTTGCATCGGCGAACCATTCGTACATGTGATTCCCGCGATCAAAGAGAGCCTTGGTCGGGGCCTCGTCCCAGTCGATGGCCTCGGCCTGCTTTAGCCAATAGGCTTCGGGGTCGTCTTTCCAGCTGCGGTAAATGTCGGCGTAGCGCATATTGGCCTCCCTGATGCCATTCTCATGTTAGGGCGGCGAAAGGGTGCGGGGCAAGTAGCGATGCGTTTGTTGCGCATCGCAAGCGAGATTCAACGCCATTTTGCGCTGCATCGTTCCAAGAATTTTGCAGGCATTAAGCGCTGCCGCAGCGTAATGCGCCAAAAGTGGCCGAAGCGGATATAAGTTTGGCAAGTCTCTGCCTATAAAGGAAAAAGCCGACAGGCGGTGTTGGAAATGCCTCTTGTTTTTTGGCTGGGATACGTCAATTTGGATACAGGGAAGGCATGGTGCCGACCCTTAACCTCAAGAGAAGTCAGTAAAATGGCAAACACATCCAAACCCCAGCCGAAGCAAGCCGGCTCGAAGCCGGGCAGCCAGCCCAAGACGAAGTAAGCCCAACTTCGGCAGAGAACTTTCGCCGCCCCGGAAACGGGACGGCGACGTGTTTTTTGAACTAGATGGTTCTCTCCGCTTCCACGGCTGGCCGCTTTGGACAGACCGCAGAAGGAAAAATGATCGCTGCCAACCTAGCCATAATGCGCGACTGGCGTGCCGGCGATGGCCGCCATGTTCAGCAGACCGCGCGGCGTGATGGAGGGTGACACAATATGCGCACGGTTGCCCATGCCCATCAGAATCGGGCCAACTTCTAGCCCGCCGCCCTTCATCTTGAGAATGTTGCGCACGCCTGACGCCGCATCGGCGTTGGAAAAGATTAGCACGTTCGCCGCGCCATGCATCCTGTTGCCGGGCAAGAGGCGCTCGCGCAGGTCCTCGTCCAGCGCGGTGTCGATATTCATCTCGCCCTCGTAGCAGAAATCGCGCGGTTTTGCGTCTAGCAGGGCAATTGCGGCGCGCTGACGTTTGCCAGAATCCTCGCCTTGATTGCCGAACTGCGATTGGGAACAAAACGCGATGCGCGGCTCGATGCCAAAGCGGCGGACGTGGCGTGCGGCGCCGATGGCCGACTCGGCCAACTGCTCGGGCGAGGGGAAGGTGCGCACATGCGTGTCCGCAATAAAGAGCGGACCGTCCTCTAGAATCATCATACTGAGCGCGCCGTGCGGGTGATGGTCTGTATCCCCCAACACTTGGTTGACGTAGTTTAGATGCCAGCGATATTCGCCGAATGTGCCGCAGATAAGGCTGTCTGCCTCGCCGCGATGCACCATAACAGCGCCAATGGCGGTGGTATTTGTGCGCATGACCGCCTTGGCCAGATCAGGCGTGACGCCCCGGCGCTGCATGATCTCGTGATAGCTGGTCCAGTAGTCGCGGTAACGCGGATCGTCCTCTGGATTGACCAGCCGAAAATCGCGGCCGGGGCGGATGTCGAGGCCCAGCCGCTCGCAGCGTGCCTCGATCACCGATGGGCGGCCGATCAGTATGGGTTGCTCGCTGGTTTCCTCCAGAACGGCCTGCGATGCCCGCAGCACGCGCTCGTCCTCGCCCTCGGCGAATACGATGCGGCGGGCGTCCTTTTTCGATGCCTCAAAGACTGGGCGCATCAGCAGGGCGGATTTGAACACCGACGCGTCTAACTTGGCCTTGTAGGCGACCAGATCGTCCAGCGGTCGGGCGGCCACGCCGCTCTCCATTGCGGCGCGGGCGACGGCGGTGGATACGATGCCCGACAGGCGCGGATCGAACGGCTTGGGGATGAGGTAGTCGGCGCCAAAGGTCAGCGCCTCGCCCTGGTAGGCCGCTGCTGCCTCGGCCGAAGTCGTGGCACGGGCAAGCTCGGCGATGCCATCGACGCAGGCGATCTGCATGGCGTCATTGATCTGGGTCGCGCCCACATCCAGCGCGCCGCGAAAGATGAACGGAAAGCAAAGGACGTTGTTCACCTGATTGGGAAAATCGCTGCGCCCCGTTGCGATTATCGCGTCCGGTGCGGCCTCGCGGGCGAGGTCGGGCATAATTTCCGGAGTGGGGTTGGCCAGCGCAAAAATAATTGGGCGCGAAGCCATCCTTTTGACCTGTTCAGCGGTCAGCACACCGGGACCGGACAGACCGAGGAAGAGGTCCGCACCGTCAATCACGTCGTCCAAAGTGCGCATGTCTGTCTCTTGCGCGAAATCGGCCTTTTGCGGGTTCATGTCCTCGGCCCGGCCCGCGTAAACCAGCCCATGAATGTCGCACAGCCATATATTGCTGCGCCGCACGCCCAATTTCACCAACATGTTCAGGCAGGCGATGCCCGCCGCGCCGCCGCCGGTCGAGACGATCTTGATGTCTTCCCACTTCTTGCCCGCTACATAGAGCGCATTGGTGGCGGCGGCGCCGACGACGATGGCAGTGCCGTGCTGGTCGTCGTGAAACACCGGAATACCCATCCGCTCGCGGCAGATCCGCTCAACAATGAAGCAGTCGGGCGCCTTGATGTCCTCAAGGTTGATCGCGCCGAATGTGGGCTCCATCGCGCAGACAATATTGGCCAGCTTTTCGGGGTCCGGCTCGTTCAATTCAATGTCAAAGCAGTCAATATCAGCAAACTTTTTGAACAGGACCGCTTTGCCTTCCATCACCGGTTTGGACGCCAGCGCGCCGATATTGCCAAGGCCCAGAACGGCGGTGCCGTTGGTCACAACCGCGACCAGATTGCCGCGGCTGGTGTATCGGCTGGCGTTTGCGGGGTCGGCCTTGATCTCCAGACACGCCTCGGCGACGCCGGGCGAATAGGCGCGCGCCAAATCCCGGCCATTTGCCAGCGGTTTTGTTGCGCGTATCTCTAGCTTGCCGGGTTTTGGGAATTCGTGATAATTCAGGGCCGCCTGACGTGCGCTGTCGGTCGTGTCGCTCATGGTGCGGTTCCTTACCTGAATTGGTTTAGTGTTAAACTAGTTTTCTCGTGGTGGCGTGGGTGTTGCCCTGAAAGTGCATCTTTGCACGGATACACGCAATCAGGAAGAGATCTGGTTACTGCCCAAATATGGCGGGCACGGCGAGCTTTTCCAACGCTGCCATTGCCCGCGCCGCGCGCATCTGTAAATAAGATGCCAGCCATTTGCAGAAGGAACGTCCCATGCAGCAGCACCTGACTGTCGTCAAACACCCCCTTGTTCAGCACAAGCTGACGCTGATGCGCGAGAAGGACACGTCGACCGCTGTGTTCCGTCAATTGCTGCGCGAAATCTCGCAGCTCTTGGCGTATGAGGTGACGCACGAGTTGCCCATGACCACGCGCGAAATCGAGACGCCAATGCGTGAGATGGACGCGCCGGTTCTCGCGGGTCGCAAGCTGGCGCTGATTTCGATCCTGAGGGCGGGCAATGGCCTGCTGGACGGAATGCTGGAGCTGATCCCGTCGGCGCGGGTCGGCTTTGTAGGGCTCTACCGCGACGAGAAAACGCTGCAGCCGGTGCAGTATTATTTCAAGGTGCCCGACCAGTTGGGCAAGCGGCTGGTGATCGTCGTCGATCCGATGCTGGCGACGGGTAATTCGTCTGCCGCCGCTGTGGACCTGCTCAAGCAGGCAGGCGCGACTGATATCCGTTTTCTGTGCCTCTTGGCCTCGCCCGAGGGTGTCGCCCGAATGAAGCAGGCCCATCCTGACGTGCCGATCGTCACGGCTTCGCTGGATGATGGACTGGACGAGAAGGGCTACATTCTGCCGGGGCTTGGCGATGCAGGCGACCGGATGTTTGGTACCAAATAAGGCGGGCCGATCATCGCTTGCCTGTTTACTAGCGCGCTGAATTAAGGCAGGATCACCCCTACATCTTGTGGGGGCAACATGAAACTTACACGCTTGATAGCGCTCGCGGTCATTGCCGCGTCTTGCGGACTGGGTATCGCTCAGGCCAAATCTCTTCGCGATTCCGGCACGCCAGCGGAATTTCCGCCCAGTTCCTACACGGGGCGCCAGTACGTCGACAGCGAAGGCTGCGTATACGTGAGGGCAGGGATTGACGGTAACGTGACATGGGTGCCGCGCGTATCGCGCGCCCGCAAGACTATGTGCGGCCAACAGCCATCGCTGACAGCGCGTGCGCCCGCCGCAACGCCGAAACCTCAGCCACAAATAGCGCCGCAACCCAAAGCCAAGATATCCGCAGTCCCTGCACCTGCGCCGAAGCGCGTGGTGCGTGCCAAGCCCGCCCCAGCGCAGCCAGCCCTGAAGGTCCGCGTGCGCAAGGTCGCTGTTCCAGTGCCGCGCCCTGCGCCAGTTCTTGCCCCTGTCGCGAAGCCTGCGAAACAGCCCGTTCGCCGCAAGACGCGCGTTGCGGTCGCCCCGGTCTGCCCGGGCGCAAGCGCGCTGTCGTCGCGCTACACTGCCAACGCCGAAGGGTATGCCGTTCGGTGCGGGCCGCAGAAAGCACCGCACGTGACGCGCGTTCCCGGCACGCATGCGGCGCGTAGTGCCCCGCGCGCCATGCCCGCCCCCAGCTACGAGGCGCCCGCCTATAGCGTGCCCGCGCCGGCAGCGGTGCTAGCCTATGTGGTACGCACGGCGCCGACCGTGCCACAGGGCCGCAAGGTCAGGCGCGTCGTGCGCGTCGATCCCTACACCGTGCGCGTCGCGCCCCGGCATGTCGCCCAACAGCAGGCCCGCGCGACTCAGGAGGTGGTCATCCCCGAAGGATACAAACGTGTTTGGATGGACGGCCGCCTGAACCCTAACCGCGCAAACCAGACTTTTGCGGGCAAGGCGCAGATGGATATGATGTGGACACAAACCCAGCCGCGCCGCCTGATCCTGACCGATACTGGGCGCGAGATGTCAGCGCAGTATCCCGGCCTGGTTTATCCCTACACCAGTTATGAGCAACAGCGCGCGGCCATGGCAGCGCCCAAGCGCCGCGGAACAGTCTCAACCAAATCTCGTCAGCCTGCGGCGCAGGCTATTGGACAAAATTACGTACAGGCTGGCGTCTTCACCACGCGAGCGCAGGCGCTGCAAGCGGCGCAGCGCCTTAACGGGGTGGGCCTGCCTGCGCGGCTGGGCAGCATGACGCAGGGCGGCACAAAATACAGTCTGCTGCTGAGCGGGCCTTATGCCAACGCACAATCGGCACAGAGCGCGTTGGCGCGGGTGCGCAGTGCGGGCTTTGGAAATGCGCGCCTGCGTTAAGGCGGCTCGCCATCTGACAACCAGCAAGCGCCGGGCCTTCGGGGGTCCGGCGTTTTGCGTTTGCTAGCCGCCGCAAATCCCCTGAAGGCGCAGCCAGTCGCCATCACTTAGCAAAGCGGGCGGCACCTCGGTTGCAAACGGATCAGCCTCAATCAGGGCCAGCGTGCTTTCGCCTGAAATGTCACGCGCATAAGCGTAGGGCGCAGCGCGGATGGACCATGCCGCGAACCCATCCAGTAGAACGGCGTCGGGCACGGGGGCCGTAGGCGCATCGGCCAGCAGATACTCGGCGTAGCTGCGCAGGGCGTCAGCGCCGGGATCGCCGGTTGTCAGCAGGCGGAACGCGGCGGTAAGGCCCGCATGATCCAGCAGACGGCCCAACGGATCATGCGCGCGGGCGCGCAAACGCTCAGCCACGATATAACCCGCGACGACGTCCGGTTCCTCATAGTCCTCGACCAGCGTGCGATGGATCAGGATTGTGCCGCCGGGCAAAGTGGCCGTGCCGGCGACGCCGCCCCGCACGACGCGCAGAGTGCCCGTACCACGCGTTGCGGGAATACGCTGTGCAAGTCTGGCCAGTGCCGCGACCCCGCCTGGCGCGCGGCAGGGCGGGCCCGTGACAGATTGCATCTCGCGCTCCAGCGCTGCGCCGATCTGGGCGCGTTTGACGGCTGGTACGACGCGCAGCGCATGATCGCGCACCGCACCGGGCAACCAGAAAATCGCCAGCGCGCCGATCGCCACTGCCGAGCCTAGCATCATGCCCAGCCGCAGGCGCCCCGGTTTTGGCCGCTGGCGGGCGATCCCGGTGCGCAACTTCTCGATGGCGTCAATCATCTGGGATTCCGGCTCGGCCAGTTCCAGCGTTTCGCCGACGTCGCCGTCTGGGTGATAGAGTGCGGGGAACTCGCCGGGGTTCGCGCGGTTGATAGCCGGAATCGACCAATGCGTCAGGACGTGGTCGCGCATATCGGTGATAACCAGCGTGGCGTTTCCCATCGAAACGACGACCTCGCTGCGTTGATCGTCGGGGGCCGCGCGCCACAGGCCCGGCGCCTCCAGCCGTTCGTATTCGCTAAGTGCGGTCATCCGTGATTTTGCCCTGCTCTTTTGTCACAGAGCCTAGCATGATGGCGTATGGCGCAGCAACGCTTGGTAAGCCGTGGACGGCGTTGCGGCGAGGTGAGACATGAGTAGTCCCGGCGGGGATAGTCAGAGTCTAAATAGATGGACATGGTTGCATATGGGGTATCGCAATGCCGAAAACCTCGCTCGGACATCCGAAAATTCGCTGAAACGGCGTGCGACTTGCATTGCATCAAATAAATTATTGGATCGTGAGCACAGCTACATCGCGAGCATATCAGAATAATCAAAACCATTTCGTTTCTTCAAACCATTGATTTACTGAAAATTTGCAAAAAAGCAGCCCTAGAAACGCTATCCGCTTTCAACCTCCCATTTACTCCTAATGCGCTAACACCGTTCAAATCTTTGGAATGGTGGGGCAAAGCGATGTATCGAGTTTTCGAATGTATCACTCAGGAACACGATTACTGGCTGGTTGCTGTAGCGGCGTTTGTCTGCATTGCGGGTTCATCCTTGACCGTGTTGACGCTGCGCCGTCTTATCGCTGCAAACGGGCCGCGTAAGAAAGTCCAACTGGGGATGAGCGCCCTCATTACCGGCGCGACGATTTGGTCCACGCATTTCATCGCGATGCTTGCCTACGACCCTGGGGTAGAACACGGGTATGAGCCTGTTTTTACGGGCCTTTCACTGGGTATCGCCGTGGCGGGCGCACTGGCTGCAAACGCGTTTCTTGCGTTCGGAAATGGGCAAAGCAACTACATCTTTGCCGGCGCGGGGTTCGGGCTGACGGTATCGGTAATGCACTACACAGGTATGTCTGCGTACCAATTGCCGGGAGAGGTCATCTGGCATCTCGATACGCTGGTAGCGTCTGTCGCGCTCGGCGTTGGCATCGGCATCGGCAGCTATCATAGGATTATGAAACCCGCGACGCGGTTTTGCTGGTTAGGCGGTGCTGCGCTGATGGTTTTAGCGATTTGCACGATGCATTTCACTGGAATGAGTGCAATTGAAATACGTTTGAATTCGACGTTCGCCGTTCCCCCGCAGCTTTTGTCAGATATGGTTCTGGGTATGCTGATCTTGTCGGTGGTTACGCTCATCCTGTTTATTGGATTTTCAGCGTTTAACATCGAAACCAACCTAGAGCGCGAAGCTGTCGCGCGGCTCGAATACACTGTCCTGCATGACCATTTGACCCAGCTGCCCAACAGGCTTCATCTCAAGCGCAAGCTAGACGAGCTGAGCAAGCGGCTCGCCTCTGACGCAACTGCCAATGTGGCTGTCGTGTCAATCGACCTGGATTTGTTCAAGCAGGTCAACGACGTGCATGGGCATCAGGTCGGGGATCAGGTGCTCAAGGAGGTGTCTCTGCGCTTGAAAAACTGTTTTGGCGAGAACGAGTTTGTTGCGCGCATCGGTGGCGATGAATTCGTCGCGCTTAAAACAGATGTTGAGGATACCGACGACGCAATAGACTTCGCTAATTTGACCTATGGGGCCATCATCCCGACAATTCATGAAGGCAATTGTGCGATCAATATGAGCGCCTCCTTGGGAATCGCGACCAGCATGAATGATGGATCAGATATGAACCAGTTGTTGCAGAAGTCGGATTTGGCGATGTTTCGTGCCAAGCAAGACCCTGATCGAAATATTTGCCAATACGATGCCGACATGGATATGAAATTCCGGGAAAAGAATAACCTTATTCGTGACCTGCGACATGCATCATCAAATGATCAGTTTGAACTCATCTATCAACTTCAAAACGAGGTAAAATCGCGCGAACCTATTGGCTGCGAGGTCCTTTTGCGTTGGTGTCATCCGACCAAAGGGATAATCTCTCCCGATGAGTTTATTCCGATTGCCGAAGAAACCGGCCTTATACAGGACATTGGCCTATGGGTGCTAAGGACCGCGTGCATTGAGGCAGCGTCATGGTCGTCGTCGCTAAAGATTGCCGTCAATGTCGCCCCTCAGCAGCTTTCTCAGCCGACCTTTATAGAGGACCTTTTAGATATCCTCATGGAAAGTCGGCTGCCGCCCGAGCGTTTAGAGCTTGAAATAACCGAGGCTAGCGTCATTCACGACCAGGCCCTTGCGTTAAAAGTTTTGAAAAAAATAAAGGGAATGGGCGTTCGGATAGCAATGGATGACTTTGGCACTGGCTATTCCTCGCTGGCGATGCTGCAGACATTCCCGTTCGACAAGATAAAGATTGATCGCAGCTTCGTGCAGGATCTGCATCTGAACCATCAACGCGCAGCTATTTTTCGTTCGACCTTATCACTTGGTCAGGCATTCGGAATTCCAGTATTGGCCGAAGGTGTTGAAACAGAGGATGAACTGAGTTTCCTGAACGCAGAGGGGTGCACCTTGGTCCAAGGTTTCTACTTCGGCCAGCCGATGAGTTCGGAGGCAATTCGAGGGATTACCACGCCAATTAAAATAAGTCGCGCATCCTGACGTGCCCTATTCGCGATCAGCGAAGGTGTCGTCAGCGGGATCGATATCGGAGGTGGGATATTAGCGGGATGACCTGCAGTTGCTACTTCTTCGCCGCCTCTGTCGAGATTTATTTTGGAAAGGTCTGGCCTCGCGTCCTGATTTGCGCTCCTTTCAATCGGTGACGAACCAAGCAGCTATGCGGACGCTATCATAGTCCAAGGACACGTACCTTCAGCGCGCTTTTATATCTTTGCGCGGTCGTCCGATAGGAATATTGGAAGCAGAAAGACAAACGCGGTGCCATGAGGGTGGCGGTACACCTGCTGATGAGCTAGCGATTGGGCATCACGCATGCGAGGTCGCACGATGCCACAGCCCACGGTTAAGCCAGTCAGGATCGCCATCAACGGATTTGGCAGGATCGGGCGTGCAATATTGCGCATCGTTCTGGCCGGGCGCAGCGATATTGAACTCATCTTGATCAACGAGATCGAGCCGCTTGAGACATGTGCGTATCTCTTTGAGTATGACAGCATCTATGGCACTTGGCAGGGCGAGGTCGCGACCGAACCGGGCGCGCTGATCGTGGCAGGGCGCCGTGTGCCGTTTCATTCTGCATCGGACCTGCGGCAACTTGATCTGAGCGGTGTCGATCTGGTTCTGGAATGCACGGGCATGGCGGGCAAGCGCGCAATGGCCGAGCGCGGCATCGAGGCAGGCGCGCGCGCGGTGCTGGTATCCGGCCCCGCCGCAGAGGCAGACGTGACGCTGGTAATGGGCGCGAACGAAGAGAGCTTGGGCGCGGCGCGCATTGTCTCGAACGGGTCTTGCACGACCAATGCGCTGGCGCCGCTCGCACGCCTGCTGGACGGCGCGTTCGGCATCGTATCAGGGCAGATGACGACTGTGCATTGCTATACCGGCAGCCAGCCGACGGTGGATAAACCACGCGGCGCACTTGAGCGTAGCCGCGCCGCCGCCCTGTCGATGGTGCCGACCACGACAAGCGCGCGCGGCCAGATGGATCTGGTGTTGCCAGCCCTGGCGGGCCGGATCGAGGCGCGCGCAATCCGCGTCCCGACAGCTAGCGTGTCGTGCATCGACCTGACGGTGCAGACCGATATGCCAGTGTCGGTTGATACGGTTAACTCCGTACTGCGGGCTGCGGCTGAGGGCGGTCCTTACGCTGATGTGTTTGGCTGGACGATGCGGCCTTTGGTGTCGTCGGACCTGCGTGCGCGGCCCGAATCAATCATCATGTGCGGGCGAGAGACGTCGGTATCGACCGGCGGCCTGCTGCGGGTGTTCGGCTGGTACGATAACGAGTGGGGGTTTTCCTGCCGCATGTTGGACATGGCGGCGCGGATCGGGGCGCGGCCATAGCACCTTAGAACCAAGGCTTAAAATTCGCTTCGAAATCAGCCTGAACTGCTGCGTTGTCGTACTCGGTCTGAACCCAGTCCTCGAACCCGATTCCTGTCTCGGCTTGGCGCGCCTCATAGAGGTCGAGGATGTAGTCCAGAATTCCTGTGCGCGAGCGTCTGATATGCAGGTACCGCAACGACAGCATCTGCCGGGCCTCATCGACTGGCCGCCCCTCAATCACCATCAGGTAAATGGCTGAGGCGAAGCCGGCGCGATCTGCGCCAGATTTGCAGTGCATAACAAAAGGTTTCTCGATGCTTCGGAACGCATCGATCACTGCCTGTATATCTTCGCGCGGCGCCGCATAGCGCGCATGCAAAGTCACATCGACGAGCGTGAGGCCGAGCGCGGCACAACTTTCCTTCTCTGTCAGGTAGTGGGCCGCCCCGGCAGAGCCGCGCAGATTGAGGATACTCTTGATCCCCATCCGCTTCATCGCGGCAAAGCGTTTGTGCGTCGGATGGTTCGAGCGCCAGACGCCCGGTGCTATCTGAAACTGGTTGGTCCAGACGCCGCGCAGGATCGCGTGGTCGAACCAACGATTATAGATATGCGCGCGGCGACGATTTTCAGGCGTCGACAAGTCGGTATTGTAGGATTGTCGCAGGTCACGCTCCCACGTGGCCAATCGTTTGAAAAGGGGCATGTCGGCCTCGGCGCTACGGCAGGAAGCCTTGGTCTAGTCGTGCGGGCCCTACATGGCAAGCGCAGGGGTGGATTGACGCGCCCGGGAATGGGCGTAGGGTGCCCGCGATACTCAAAAAAATGAGGTTTTTTGATGAGCGGTTCGGGCAGCAGTGGCACACAGAATAGCGCCGCACAAAATAATAGCTCACTTGCAGGCGGACGGTCCTATCTGGCCATTCCTGGCCCCTCGGTTGTGCCCGATGCAGTGCTGAATGCGATGCACCGCGCCTCGCCAAACATCTATGCTGGCGCACTGATCGACATGACAGATACACTGATCCCGGATCTAAAGCGCGTTGCGCGCACGAAGGCCCACGTTGCGATCTACATTGCCAACGGTCACGGCGCGTGGGAGGCGGCATTTGCCAACACGCTGGCACCGGGCGACCGGGTGCTGGCCCTCGCCACGGGCCGCTTCGGTCATGGCTGGGCGGAAATGGCGCACAACATGGGCGCCGAGGTGCAAATGCTGGATTTCGGTCGCACGTCGCCCATCGATCCATCCCGCGTCGAGGAGGCGCTGCGCGCTGATAAAGACCACAATATCAAGGCCGTGTTGGCCACCCATGTCGATACGTCCACCTCCGCGCTTAGCGATATGGCAGCGATCCGCGCCGCTATCGATGCCGCGGGCCATCCAGCGCTGCTGATGGCCGATTGCATCGCCTCGCTGGCCTGCGACCGGTTCGAGATGGACGCATGGGGCGTCGATGTTGTCGTCACTGGCAGCCAGAAGGGGCTGATGATGCCCCCCGGCCTCGGCTTTGTCTTTTTCAATGACAAGGCGGCAGAGGTGCGGCGCAAACTGGACCGCGTCAGCCCTTACTGGGATTGGACGCTGCGCGCGCAACCGGACCAGTTTTATCAGTATTTCTTTGGCACTGCGCCGACCCACCACCTTTATGGTTTGCGCGCCGCGCTCGACATGATCCACGATGAGGGGATCGAGGCAGTTTGGGCGCGCCACGACCGCCTTGCGCGCGCCATCTGGGCCGCGTGCGAGGTGTGGGCCGAAGGGGGCGCGCTGCGCATCAACATGAGTGATCCGTCGCATCGTAGCCGGGCTGTCACGGCCCTGTCGCTACCGGCGCCGGGCGCCAGCGAACTGCGCGCATGGCTTGAGCAGAACGCAGGTATCACGCTGGGCGTCGGTCTGGGGATGGCTGAGCCGGACGATCCGGCGTGGCACGGGTTTTTCCGCATCGGGCATATGGGGCATGTGAACGCGCAAATGGTTTTGGGCGTTCTGGGCAGCATTGAGGCCGGGATGGCCGCGCTGGATATTCCGCGTGGGCAAGGGGCGATTGGCGCCGCTGCGCAGGTTATTGCCAAGGGCTAGGCGTCGGCGTCTGTCAGCGCGCCGGGCAGGGCGGCGGCCAGCCTCTCCAAATCGTCTGCGCGCCCGCAACTGATGCGGATACAGCGATCTTGCGGGGCCACGAACGGCATCCGCACAAAGATGCCACGCGCGATTAACCCCGCCAGCACGGCACGGGCAAAATCACCGTCCTTGCCGCAATCAACCGCAACGAAATTGGTGGCCGAGGGCAGGGCCGTTAGCCCGTTCTCAGTCGCGATGCGCGCTATTGTATCCCGCGCGGTCTGTACTTCGCCCCGGAGAAATTCCAGCCAATCGGCATCGTGATACGCTGCCAGCGCGCCAGCCTGCGCCGCGCGGTTCATGCCGAAATGGTTGCGGATTTTTTCAAACTCCGCGATCAGCGGCTGCGCCCCGATGGCATAGCCGACGCGGGCGCCTGCCATGCCATAGGCCTTGGAAAAGGTGCGCATCCGGATCACACGCGGATCGTCGACACTGACTGGCGCGGCTGTCCCTTCGGGCGCGAATTCTACATAGGCCTCGTCGAGGATCAGCAGGCATCCGTCTGGCAGATGCTCCAGCGCGGCGACGATATCCGCGCCTTTGCACCAACTGCCCATCGGATTGTCGGGGTTGGCGAAATAGATCAGCTTGGCGTTGGTCTCGGAGGCGCGGGCCATCAGGGCGGGCAAATCTTCGCTGTCGCCGCGATAGGCAACCTTGTGGATCGTGCCGCCATAACCGGCCGCGTGATAATTGAACGTCGGATATGCGCCGCCGGAGGTCACCACCGCATCGCCCGGCGCGATCATCATACGCACCAGATAGCCAAGCAGGCCGTCAATTCCCTCACCAACCACGATATTTTCGGGCGTCGCCCGGTGCCGCTGGGCTATCGCCGAACGCAGCTCATAGCTGGACGAATCGGCGTATTGCCAGATCTCAGACGCGGCGGCCTGCATCGCCTCCACCGCGCGGGGCGAGGGGCCGAACGCGTTCTCATTCGCGCCAAGGCGGGCGGTATAACGCGCGCCGCTAAGCCGCTCCTGCACCTCGGGGCCGACGAACGGCACGGTGGCGGGCAGCGATTGGATCAGGGGTGTGGTGCGCGTATGAGGCATGACGCCAGATAACTGTAAGGCGCCGCCGCGCGCAAGGCTTGGAGAGAGGGCCTTAAAGGCCGACCTTGATCATCGCCTTGGCAAGGGCTGGCACGTCGCCCATTCCTAGGCCTGCGATATTGATCCGACCGTCGCCGATGACATAGATCGCGTGATCATCCCGCAGGCTTGCCACCTGTGCCGGGCTGGCACCGATCAGCGAAAACATACCGCGATGGGCCTCAACGAAATCGAACCTGCCGGAGTTTGACCGCCTGCGCAGTTCCTGCGCCAGTGCACCGCGTAGCGACACGATCTGGCTGCGCATCCCGTCCAATTCACCCTGCCAATCGGCCCGCAGGCCCGCATCGTTCAGGACCATTGTAACCAGCCGCGCACCATGATCGGGTGGAAAGGAATAGCTCTGCCGGTTCAGGTGCGTCAGCGCGCCTTGGGCCAGCGGGCGTGAGCCTGCGTCCTGCATAACGGCCAGCAGGATGCCGGTCCGCTCGCGGTAGATGCCAAAGTTTTTGGAACAGCTGGCGGCGATCAGCACCTCAGGGCATGCAGCGCAAACCGCGCGCGTTGCCGCGGCGTCTGCCTCCAGCCCGTCGCCAAATCCCTGGTACGCCAAATCAATCATGGGCACGGCGCCCGCAGAATTAATCACGCGGATCAGCGCCTGCCAGCCTTGCGCGTCCGGGTCGGCGCCAGATGGGTTATGACAGCAGCCATGAAGCAAAACGACGTCGCCCTCGCGCAACTCCGCGAGATCGCTCAGCATGCCGGGGGCGTCGACATCATGCGTGGCGGGGTCAAAGTAGCGAAATGGAACCGTCTCGATCCCCAGATAGCTGAGGATACTCAGGTGGTTACCCCATGTCGGATCGGTGACGAACACCCGCACGCCGGGCCGCGCCATGCGCAGCAATTCAAATCCTTGCCGCACTGCGCCTGTGCCGCCGGGGGTGGCGATCGCCGCGACGCGGCCTGCCTCGAAATCATCACCTAATATCAGCCGCCGCATCGCCGCAAGATACTCCGGCTCGCCGGGAAGCGCGGTGTAGCTCTTGGTCGTCTCGGCCTCCCACAGCAGACGCTCGGCCCGCTTGACCGCGCGCATGATAGGCGTCGCGCCGGTGGCATCCTTATAGACGCCAACGCCAAGGTCGATCTTGCCCGGGCGCGGATCGCTGCGTAGTTGTTCCTTGATCCTGAGGATGCCATCGGCGGAAAAGGCGGGCAGGCGGCCCAGCATATCAGGCCTCGCCTGTGGCCACTGGCACGGTGGGAAAGGCACCCCACTCGGCCCATGATCCATCATACAGCGCGTTATTCACGTTACCGATCCGCGCCAGCGCCAAATTGATAACCGCCGCAGTGATGCCAGATCCGCAGGTCGTGATGACCGGCTTGCTGAGGTCCACGCCGGCGGTATCAAAGATCGCTCGCAAGGCGTCAGGCGCCTTCATCGTGCCGTCCTCGTTCAGCAGATCGGTATAGGGTACATTTTGCGACCCGGGAATATGACCGGCGCGCAACCCCTCGCGCGGCTCTGGTGCCTCACCGCGAAAACGGGCGGCGGAACGGGCGTCCAAAATAGTGTGATCGCCCAGCTTTGACGCGGCCGAGACCTGGGTCACATCCTTGACCATTTGGTTCTGCCGCCGCACCGTCATATGACGGTCGCGCACGATGGGGGCCATATCCTCAATCGGGCGTCCCTCGGCCTGCCATTTGGGCAGGCCGCCGTCCAGCACCGCAATATCGCTCTGGCCCATCAGGCGAAACAGCCACCACACGCGTGCCGCGGAAAACAGACCATGTGTGTCATAGACCACCACCTGATGCCCGTCTCCGACGCCTAGGCTGCGCATCCGCGACATGAATTTTTCGGTTGTGGGCGCCATATGCGGCAGATCCGACCGGTGATCGCTGACTTCGTCTATGTCGAAAAATCGTGCGCCCGGAATATGCGCCGCGCCATACTCGGCACGTGCATCGCGCCCTGCGCCGGGCAGGAACGCAGTCGCATCCAGAATACGCAGATCCGGATCCTTCAGATGCGCGCCCAGCCACTCGGTCGAGACCAGAATTCTTGGATCGTCCTCAGCCATGATCGGCTCCCGTTTTGCTACTTGCCTGAATTATTAGCGCCGCCGCCTAGTGGCGACAAGGGCGCGTTACCGCCTGAGCCGCGTTCGCAGGATCGCGGCCAGCGCCAGCAAGGCGCCGCCTCCGATCATGCCGCCCGCCAGATGCCACATCGCCAGCGGCCCGGCCTTTTCCCCCGGCCCGATCAGCGCCAGCACCTGCCACGCACCCGCGCCGCCAAGGATTCCCAGCACAGTTGCGATCCAGACGCCCGGCGTCGACCCTCGCAAGACCCAGCGCACCACAACTGCGCCCACCGCACCGCAGAACATCGCGATGAGCAGTTCCATCAGCGGTGATCCTTTAGAAGGCGCTGCTTTTGCCGCCCCCAGTCCCGCTTGGCGTCACTCTCGCGTTTGTCGTGGTTCTTCTTACCCTTGGCGATGCCGATCTTCAGCTTGGCCAATCCGCGATGATTGAAATACAGCACCAGCGGCACCAGCGTCATGCCCTTGCGCTGCGTGTCGGACCACAGCCGCGCCATTTCCTTTCGCGACACCAGCAGCTTGCGCCGCCGCTTCTCGTCATGGCCAAATGTCTTGGCTTGCTTGTAGGGTGCGACGTAGCTGTTCACCAACCACAGCTCGCCATCTTCCACGGATGCATAGCTCTCGGCGATGTTCGAGCCGCCCTCGCGCAGGGATTTGACCTCGGACCCCTCAAGAATGATCCCGCATTCTATATCGTCCTCGATCGCGTAATCATACCGCGCGCGCCGGTTTTCGGCGACCACCTTGTAATTCTTGTTCTCATCAGTCTTTGCCATGCAGGCGATCTAATCACGCCCTGCGCCCAAGTCCAGTCATAGAGGGCGCCCCCCGGCTTTCTTCTTGCTGGAAAAATCCCCGCCCATTGCCGGCAGGCGGACACTTCCGCCGAGAGGGGAGGCATGAAATCTCTTTTGGCGCAGCGCCCGTTGACTCTGGCCGGGCCGCAGGTATAAGCGCGGCTTCATTGGTGTTGGTGGCCCTCGCAAGGGGATGCCTGTCGGGAGCGATCCAAAGGACAACGCCCTTCGCAAACTAAAGAAGGAGATCAGCCGTGACCAAACGCACGTCTGCCAAGTACAAACTAGACCGCCGCATGGGCGAAAACATTTGGGGCCGCCCCAAATCACCAGTAAATCGCCGTGAATACGGCCCCGGCCAGCACGGCCAGCGCCGCAAGGCCAAGATTTCTGATTTCGGCCTTCAGTTGCGCGCCAAGCAAAAGCTCAAGGGCCACTACGGTGACCTGACCGAAAAGCAATTCAAGCGCGTCTACATCGAGGCCGCCCGCGTTAAGGGTGACACCGGCGAGAACCTGATCGGCCTGCTCGAGCGCCGTCTTGATGCCGTCGTTTACCGCGCCAAGTTCGTGCCGACAGTGTTCGCCGCGCGCCAGTTCGTGAATCACGGCCATGTCATGGTCAACGGCCGCCGCGTCAACATTCCGTCCTACCGAGTCAAAGAGGGCGACGTAATCGAAGTGCGCGAGCAGTCCAAGCAGCTTGCCGTCCTTCTGGAGGCCACCCAACTGGCCGAGCGCGACGTGCCCGATTACATCGACGCTGACCACTCAAAGATGAAGGCGACATTCGTGCGCACACCCGGCCTCAGCGATGTGCCCTACGCCGTCGTAATGGAGCCGAACCTGGTTATCGAATTCTACGCGCAGAACTAAAGAGTTCTGCACATTTGCCACAGGGCAGGGGCCGCGCCGGGAAACCGGGGCGGCCTTTTTCATTGGTGCTGGTCATCGCGCGGCACGGTGGCTAGAACGGGCGCTGTTGGAGGGGGGGCTCATGAGCAACATCACACCGCAGTCGGGTATTCTGGACATCACGCCATATCAGGGCGGGACGGCACATGTGCCGGGCATCTCTAACGCGGTCAAACTCAGCTCCAATGAAAACCCATTTGGTCCCAGCGACGCCGCCAAAGAGGCGTTTCGCAAGGCGTCCTTTACTCTGCACCGCTATCCGGCCTCCGATCACGCCGCCCTGCGGCGCGCCATTGCCGAGCATCACGGGCTGGACCCCGAACGCATTATTTGCGGCAATGGCAGCGACGAGATTATCGCGTTCCTGTGCCAGGCCTACGCCGGGCCGGGCGACGAGGTGATCCATACCGAACACGGCTTTGGCATGTACCGCATCAGCACGCTGGCCAACGGCGCGTCCCCGGTCGAGGTGCGTGAGCGCGAGCGCGTCACCGATGTCGATGCCATCCTCGCTGCCTGCAATGGTGCCACCAAGCTTGTATTTATCGCTAACCCGAACAATCCCACCGGCACCATGATCGGCGAGGGCGAGATTGCGCGCCTTGCCAGTGGCTTGCCGGATCATGTTCTGCTGGTGCTGGACGGTGCCTACGCCGAATATGTCGAGGGTTATGATGGTGGCTCAGCCTTGGTTGAGGCGCGCCAGAACGTCGTGATGACACGCACTTTTTCAAAGCTATATGGCCTTGGCGGTCTGCGCATCGGCTGGGCCTACGGCCCTGAGCATGTGATAAGCGTGCTAGGCCGCGTGCGCGGCCCGTTCAACCTTAGCTCCGCCGCACAAGCAGCCGCTGAGGCCGCAATACGCGATACCGCATGGGCCGATAAGTGCCGCGTGGACAATGCCCGCTGGCGCGGATGGCTGGCCGAGGCGCTGGCCGAGCATGGAGTGCCGTCTGACACGTCGCTCGCGAATTTCATCCTCGCCCGTTTCGCCAATCAGGCCGAGGCCGAGGCCTGCGACGACCATCTGAAATCCGAAGGCCTGATCGTGCGCCGCGTTGCGGGCTATAACCTGCCAAATTGCCTGCGCATCACCGTCGGCGACGAGGCCAGCTGCCGCCGCGTTGCGCACGCAGTGGGGCAATTCATGGCCACCGCGCGATGAGCGTCATCTACAACCGCGTCGCGCTGATCGGGCTTGGTCTCATTGCCGGGTCCATGGCGCTGGCGATGCGGCGGGCCGGGCTGGCTCGCGAAATTGTGGGGTATTCGCGGTCTGAGGGGACACGCGATGTTGCGCGCGAAATCGGTCTTTGCGACCGGATCGAGGATAGCGCTGCCGCCGCAGTCGAGGGCGCGGATCTGGTGGTGCTGTGCGTTCCCGTCGGCGCGATGGGCGCCGTCGCCGCCGAGATTGCCCCCTACCTAAAGCCGGGCGCGACGGTCAGCGATGTTGGGTCGGTCAAGCGGGCGGTTATTGACGCGGTTGCGCCGCACCTGCCGGACAACGTGCATTTCGTCCCCGCGCATCCGCTGGCTGGCACAGAACATTCGGGGCCGCGCTCCGGCTATGCCGAGCTGTTTGACAATCGCTGGTGCCTGATCGTACCGCAGGAGGGCGCAGACCGCACTGCTGTCGACCTAGTCGAGGCGCTGTGGCAGGGCATGGGCGCACTAACCGACGAGATGGACGCGGACCATCACGATCTGGTGCTGGCCGTTACCAGCCATGCACCCCACCTGATTGCTTACACGATGGTCGGCGTGGCCGACGATCTGGGCCGTGTCACGGATACCGAAGTTATCAAGTATTCCGCCGCCGGTTTCCGCGACTTTACCCGCATCGCGGCGAGCGATCCGACGATGTGGCGCGATGTTTTTCTGAATAATCGTGAGGCGACGCTGGAAATCCTCGGCCGCTTTACCGAAGAGCTGTTTGCACTGCAACGCGCGATCCGCACTGGCGATGGCGACCACCTGCACGAGTATTTCACACGCACCCGCGCGATTCGGCGCGGTATTATCGACGCGGGCCAGGACACCGATGCGCCTGATTTTGGCCGGGCACGCGGCGGATGAGGCGGGCTGCGATCACCGCCGTCTTGATCGCCGCCACAAGCGCCGCCATGGCTGGCGCACCAGCGATTTCTCTGCGTCCCGTCGCGCGACCTGATGCGCCTGCAACCGTGCAGACGCCCTTGCGGGCCTCCTCGCCTGTCCTTCTCACGCGACCACTATCGCGGCCGAATGAATTGGCAGCCGCCCTGCCTGCGGAGCCAACCCCCTCTTTGACCTTTGAGACGGGCAGCCCGGCGGGCGGCGATCAGACCGACGATCGCCGCGAGGACATTGCGCCGCCCGTCAATCAAGGCGCGACAGTGGTCACCCAAGAGCGCGGTGGCCTTTTGGCCTCGCTTCGCCCGCTTTTGCGCCCGCTCGCTATTGGGCGCGAGGCAAGCAAGCGCAAAGAGGCGCGTGCGCGCGGGATGGTCTGCGGTGATCCTGCAATTCAGGGCGAAGAAATCGGCCGCGTACCGGGCCGCATCACCGGCTGCGGCGTCGACGGCGCAGTCAAGGTGCGCAGCATCGCGGGTGTCGCCCTTAGCCAGCACGCCACAATGGATTGCGGGCAGGCGCGGGCTATGAAGTCGTGGCTCGACAAGGGGATGAAGCCCGCCGTGCGCGGCTATGGCGGCGGCGTGGCGCAACTGCGCATTGCCGCGCATTACGCCTGCCGGACGCGTAACAACCAGCGCGGCGGCAAAATATCCGAGCATGGCAAGGGCCGCGCCATCGACATAGCCGGATTCCAGTTGCGGGACGGGCGCACGATCTCCGTCCTCAATGATTGGGGCGAAGGGAAAAAGGGGCGCATTCTCAGCCGGATGCACCGTTCGGCTTGCGGCCCGTTTGGCACCGTGCTCGGGCCGGACGCGAACAAGTTTCACCGCGATCATTTTCACTTTGATACCGCGCGATATCGCAGTGGTAGCTATTGCCGTTAGGCGCTACTGCAACCGCAAAATCGGCGCGTCTCCGATAGGCAGCGGGCCAAGCCATATCCGTCCACCTTCAAACCGTAGCGGTACTTCCAACGTCTTGCCATTACCCGAACCGCTCGCGACCAGGCCCAATGCGTTTTCGGCCATCGTGGCCGCATCTGGTGTCAGCGCGCCTGCGCGCTCGGCCAGCGCCAGCATTTCGCGCCAGTTGCGTGCCTTGACAGTAATAGTGCCAGTGGGAAATCCTTGCGGGTCGACATCCAGTGTGCCGGACCCCTCCAGGGTCATAACGCCCCAGGATGCTGCGACGCGCTTCATTTCAATATGGGTTGGTTGCGGGCGGGCGTTCTCGATCGCTAAACGGTCCCATGGGGCGCTGAAATCTACCGTGATATCGGCGTTGAGCGTGTCGAGCACGCGGGGCAGGGTGCCCTCGGGGTCGACCAGCGCGAGGCGACTTGCGGCCGGTGCCACACCTTCGGCCGCGAGCCCCAGATGATAGCGCGCGTCGCCGGTGTCCGGGGCATCGTCCAACCGTTCGGCCGCGAGCCGCAACGCTTCGACTGCGGCGGCGTCGCCGCCTGCCTCTGGCGTCCATGCGAGACCCTCGGCTGTCATGGTCGCGCGTTTGAGCGCCACCGCGGTGCTGGCCTCAACCACCAGCGACGCACGCATGTCGCGGCTGGCCAACGTATAGGTGCCTTCCGGGCTGGTGATGCGCTGCTCATGCGGCCAAACGGCGATGACGTGATTGGGCGTATAGCTCAGCGTCAGTAATTGGAAAAAAGGTGCCTCCCAGCCAAGTCCAGATACGGGGTCCGACAGTCTTAGATCGGTAAGCGTGGTATCGAACCGGCTGGGAAAGCCTTGCACCGATAGATCCGAATACTCCGCCAGCCACCCTTCGGATTGCCGCGCGTCAAACCATGCCGTGATGCCGGATTTGACCGCCGTGGACCCAATGAACCAATACCCAGCCCATGCCGCCGCCAGCGCCAGACAGATTGCCAGCAATATTCGCATGATCCAAACCCTTTCGCGACCGCCCACAATCGTGTTTATAGGGCGAAACGGCGTGAGGAACAGAACTATGACGATGTGGGTATTCGGCTACGGCTCGCTGGTTTGGAACCCCGGTTTTGAAGTATCGCACCAGATGATCGCGACTCTACCGGGCTACGCGCGCAGCTTTTGCATGCGCTCGATCCACCATCGCGGCACGAGCAAGGCGCCGGGCCTCGTGCTGGCGCTTGATGAGAGTCAAACGGCCAGTTGCCAAGGCGTCGCGCTTGCCGTTGCAGGCGGGAAGGAGGCCGAGACGCTGGAATACCTGCGCGAGCGGGAACTGATCTCATCGGCGTATCTGGAGCGGGATCTGGACATCCGGCTGGACGACGGGCGCAACGTGCGCGCAGTGACCTACGTGATTGATCCGCATCATGTGCAGTATTGCGGTGGATTGCCACTAGAAGAGCAGGCCCGCATCATTGCGCATGCCATCGGCGGGCTTGGCCCGAATACCGAATACCTCTACAACACAGCCGACCATTTGGCCCAATTGGGCATCGCCGATAGTGACCTGGAATGGCTGTCCGGTCGCGTACGGAGACTATGCGCTTAACGCCTTGGCTTGGCCCGGCGATACAGCTACGGTGCGGCTGAGTAAAACAAGTGTCGGGAGCGTCCGAATGGGGCAGCCGGACCGCGAGGTCAACACGCATTTTTCGCAGCCGTGGCGGCAGATCGTCATCATGTTCTCGGTGCTGGGCCTTGCGGCCTTCGGTGCCTTCATGGCGCTGCCGCGTGTCCTGCCTGTATTTCAGGCCAATCCTTACCTAAACGGCTTTATCTTCTTCGTCTTTTTGATCGGCGTTGTGGCGTGTTTCTGGCAGGTGTTCCAGCTTATCGGCTCGGTCCGCTGGCTTGAGAGTTTCGCAGGAGAGCGTCCGGGTGATGAGGCGACCAAGCCGCCGCTATTGCTGGGACCTATTGCCACTCTCTTGCGCCAGCGCGGGACGCGGATGCAGATCTCGCAATCGTCGGCCCGCTCAATCCAGGATATGGTTGCGCAGCGCATCGACGAGGCGCGCGAGATTACGCGCTATATCGTCAACGTGCTGATTTTCTTGGGACTTTTGGGCACGTTCTATGGCCTTGCCACGACTGTTCCGGCGCTCGTCGAGACGATCAAGGGGCTTGCCCCGCAAGAGGGTGAGGCCGGCACCGAGGTATTTACCCGCCTCATGACGGGCCTTCAGTCCCAATTGGGCGGGATGGGCGTCGCCTTTGCCTCGTCGCTCCTTGGTCTGGCTGGGTCACTGATTGTGGGCCTGTTGGAGCTGTTCGCCGGCCATGGTCAGAACCGGTTCTACCGCGAGCTGGAAGAGTGGATGTCTACCATTACGCGCGTCGGATTTGCCAGTGCTGACGAGGGTAGCACCGAACAGGCGCTGCTAACTGGCATCATCGACCAGATGACCGAGCAGATGGAATCCTTGCAACAAATGCTGACACAATCGGACATCAGCCGCGCGGCGGCGGATGAGCAGATGGTGGCACTGGCGGGAGCTGTCGGGCGGCTGGCTGACGGGATGCACGACGATGGCAGCAACGCCGCCGCGCTGGGCCGCGTCGCCGACGGGCAGGAGCGTCTGATCGACGCGCTTGAGGCGCGCGCGGCACCTGCTCAAGACACCGGGCTGGACGCCGAAAGCCGCATGCGCCTGCGCTCCATCGACGTGCAGATGTTGCGCATCCTTGAGGAAATCAGCGCCGGCAGACAGGAAAGCATGAGCGAACTGCGTACCGATCTAGCTGGGCTGAAGGCCGCAATACATGGTGGGCGCGTCGCCCGGCGCAGCTATCGTGCGGCGCCCGGTATCGCGACTGGCGGCGGCGATCCTTCGGAGCAGGAGGGCTAGGCCATGGCTCTGTCGCGCCGCACCGGGCACCGCTTTCAGGCCTCGATCTGGCCGGGCTTTGTTGACGCGATGACAGGCCTGTTGCTGGTCCTGATGTTTGTCCTGACGATCTTTATGGTCGTGCAATTTTCGCTTCGCGAGACGATTACCGGCCAAGAGACCGAATTGGATACGCTGTCGGCCGAGGTCGCTGCGCTGTCCCGCGCGCTGGGTATGGAGCAGGACCGAAGCGCCACGCTGGAGGAGCGCGTCGGCGCGTTAACCACGACGTTGACCAACGCGCGCCAGCGGCAAGAAGAGCAGACGGCTTTAATTTCCTCGCTGACCGCCGATAACGCCGCCGCAGATGCCCGCATCGCCAGCTTTGAGCAGCAGGTCGCGGGCCTTTTAGCCGAACGCGATACTGCGCTTGGGCAGGCCCGCGATCTGGAGGATGCGCGCGATACGCTTCTGTCGGAAAAAGAGGCGCTGCAGCTGGCGTTGGCAGGTCTGCGCGATGAGGTGGACGCCGAGGCCGAGGCCGCGCGATTAGCAGCGGCGCAGCGTGATGCCCTGGAGGCGCTAGCCGCCGACCTGCGCGCCGAGGCGGGCGAGAGGGAAACGCAACTGAACGATGCCGAGGCCGCACGCCTCGCCCAAGCCGCTGCTGCCGAGGCGCTCCGCGAAAAGTTGTCGAATTCGCAGTCGGAACTAACCGCCATGACCCTCGCGCTCGAAGAGCAGCGTCGCCGCGCGGAAGAGACGCTGACCCTGTTGGCAGCAGCGCGCCAAGGCAGCGACGATCTGGAGGCCGAATTGGCGGCCGCCCTTGTCAATCAGCAGAGTGACGGGGACGAAATCGCGGCTTTGGAGGCCGCGCTGGCCGCCGTCAAGGCGGAGCAGCAACTGACCGAAGCAGATGTACGCGCCAAGCTGGCTGCCGCCCTCGCCGCTAAACTGGCCGCGGAGGACGCGGCAAACACCCAGATGACCGCCGCAGAAGAGCGCGCGGCCCTCCTGAGTGAGGCACGCAAATCGCTGAGCACACAGACCGCCAAGACCGAAAAGGCCGAGCGCGCGCAGGAGGTTCTGAACCAACAAGTCGCCGCATTGCGCGATCAACTGGGTCAGTTGCAGGCGCTGCTGGACGATTCCAAGGCGCGCGAGGCCGCCAGCGACGTGCAGATGCAGTCGCTGGGGCAAGATTTGAACGCCGCATTGGCCCGCGTCGCCGCCGAGGAAAAGCGCCGTAGACAGGCTGAGGAAGATAAGAACAAGTTGCTTGAGGCTGAAAAGCAGGACCTTGAAAAGTACCGCTCAGATTTTTTTGGGCGGATGCGCGACTTGCTTGGTAATCAGGAGGGCGTGCGGATCGTGGGCGATCGCTTCGTCTTTAGCTCCGAGGTGCTGTTTGAGCCGGGACAGGCAACACTGTCGAGCACTGGTAAGAACGAGATTGCAAAGGTGGCTGAGATCTTGCGCAAGATTGTGGGTGATATCCCCGACGAAATCGATTGGGTGATCCGCGTTGACGGGCATACCGATGACGTGCCGATCGTCGGCTCGGCCGCTTTTGCCGACAATTGGGAGCTTAGCCAAGCGCGGGCGCTGTCGGTCGTGCGTTATATGATTGATTTTCTGGGCCTGCCACCAGATCGCTTGGCCGCAAACGGCTTTGGCCAGTATCAGCCAATTGCGAGTGGCAGCAGCCCCGAGGCGCGTGCGCAGAACCGGCGGATCGAGCTGAAATTTACCGAAAAATAAAAGAAGCGGCGGCGTGATCTGGCAAAGATCACTTTGTTGAAATGTCGTCTTTGCGCAGGATCCATCGACGCGTCACTGCGAAGCCTTACTGCGCGTTTTGTCCGTTGTCCGAAGCGATGAATTTGCGATTTCGCGGCGCTCATTGCTGACTGGATCAAGGCGCGGTCTGTTTGCGGGCAGAGAATTTGCCTATGCGGCGCCGACCACTAGGGCCAGCGCCGCAAGGAAGATCACATGCCTTACTCGGCAGTCAGCAGCGGCGGCTTGCCACCGCTCAAGCGCGGCCTGTCGGGACCATCGACTAGCAGGTCGATCTTGCCGTCCTTGACCGCCACCTTGACCACACCGCCTTTGGCCAGCTTGCCAAAGAGCAGCTCTTCGGCCAGTGGTTTTTTGATGTACTCTTGAATGACGCGGGCCAAGGGGCGCGCGCCCATTTTGTCGTCATAGCCTTTGTCAGCCAGCCATGCAGCAGCGGCTGGCGTCAGTTCAATGGTGACGTTGCGGTCCATTAGCTGGGCCTCAAGTTGCAGCACGAACTTCTCGACCACTTGCATTATGACCTCTTTGGGCAGCGGCCCAAAAGATATAGTCGCATCCAGACGGTTGCGGAATTCAGGTGTGAATGTCCGCTCAATGGCTGCCGTATCCTCGCCATCGCGGCGATCGCGGCCAAAGCCGATGGCCGATTTCGCCAGCTCCGAGGCGCCCGCGTTTGAGGTCATGATAAGCACGACGTTGCGGAAGTCGATTGCGCGGCCATTGTGATCGGTCAGCGTGCCGTGATCCATCACTTGCAGCAGGATGTTGAATACATCCGGATGCGCCTTTTCGATCTCGTCCAGCAGCAGCACGCAATGGGGGTGCTGATCTACGCCGTCGGTCAACAGGCCGCCCTGATCAAACCCAACATAGCCCGGAGGCGCGCCGATCAGCCGCGAAACGGCGTGCTTTTCCATATACTCAGACATGTCAAAGCGGATCAGTTCCACTCCGAGAGTGTGGGCCAGTTGCTTGGCCACCTCGGTTTTGCCCACGCCTGTCGGTCCGGCAAAAAGGTAGTTGCCGATGGGCTTTTCAGGCTCTCGCAGCCCAGCGCGGGCCAGCTTGATCGCGGAACTAAGCGCGCCAATAGCCGCGTCTTGGCCGAACACGACCCGCTTGAGCGATGCCTCCAGATCCCGCAGCACGGCAGCGTCATCCTTGGAAACATTCTTGGGCGGGATGCGGGCGATCTTGGCGACCACAGCCTCAATTTCCTTGACGCCGATGCTTTTGCGGCGCTTGGAGGCAGCGACCAGATGCTGGGCAGCGCCAGCCTCATCAATGACGTCGATGGCCTTGTCCGGCAATTTTCGGTCATTGATATAGCGCGACGCCAGATCGACGGCGGTCTTGATCGCTTCGTTGGTGTATTTCACGCTGTGATGCTCCTCAAAGTAGGGCTTGAGGCCCTTGAGGATCTTGATCGCGTCTTCGACGGACGGCTCTGCCACGTCGATTTTTTGGAAACGGCGGGCCAGCGCACGGTCCTTTTCAAAGTGCTGGCGGAACTCCTTGTAGGTTGTGGAGCCCATGCAGCGCAGTTTACCGCCCTGAAGCGCAGGCTTCAGCAGATTGGACGCGTCCATCGCGCCGCCAGATGTGGCGCCGGCACCGATCACGGTGTGAATTTCGTCGATAAAGAGGACCGCGTCTGGGTGGTGTTCCAGCTCGGTCATAATGGCCTTCAGCCGCTCTTCAAAGTCACCGCGATAGCGGGTGCCTGCCAGCAGCGCACCCATGTCGAGCGAGTAAATCGTCGTTTTCGACAGGATCTCGGGCGTGTCGCCCTGTACGATCTTGTACGCCAGCCCCTCGGCAATAGCCGTTTTTCCCACGCCGGGATCGCCGACGAGCAGAGGGTTATTTTTGCGGCGGCGGCACAGCACCTGAATGCAGCGTTCAACCTCCTCGGCGCGCCCGATGAGGGGGTCAATGTCGCCAGTGCGCGATTTCTCGTTCAGATCGACGCAATATTTAGCGAGCGCCGATTCGCCCGGCTCGACTGCGCCTGCGTCTTGGCTTGCGTTGCCTGTCTCTTCTTCTGCGCCCTGCACAGGACGGGCCTCGCCGAATGCAGGGTCCTTGGCTACGCCATGCGCAATGAAGTTGACCGCATCATAGCGCGTCATGTCCTGCTCTTGCAGGAAGAAGGCGGCGTTGCTCTCGCGCTCGGCAAAGATGGCGACGAGCACGTTGGCGCCTGTTACTTCGGTGCGGCCCGAGGATTGCACATGAATCGCGGCGCGCTGGATAACGCGTTGAAACGCAGCGGTTGGGACCGCCTCGGAGCCTTCGATGTCGGTGACGAGGTTTGACAATTCATCGTCAATGAACTCGACAAGGGCGGTGCGCAGTTCCTCGGTGTCGACGGTGCATGCCTTTAGCACGCGGTTCGCGTCAGGCTCGTCCACGAGGGCGAGCAGCAAGTGTTCCAGTGTGGCAAATTCATGCTGGCGTGCGTTTGCCAGCGCCAGTGCGGCGTGAATTGCCTGTTCCAGTGTGGTCGAGAATGAAGGCACGGGTAGTGCTCCTTCTTATCTGGTGCGGCGTTATGCCGACAACCTTGGCCTGATACTCTTAAAGTTTGGTCGATAAACGCCACGCTTCAAGGTTTATTTTCGCGCGAGCCTCTCACTTTTTTGAAATGAAGGGGCCGCAGCGAGCGGGGGCTAGGGTCAAAAGGCATCTTTGCGCGCACGGATTTCGGCAAAGACGGCGGCGTCGGTGGCTCCTGCAAGGCCCAGATGTGCCCGAATGGCGGGATCTGCAGCGCGCAGGAACGGGTTGGTGGCCAATTCATCGGCCAGGGTGCTGGGAACAGTGGGGCGGCCCTGATTGCGGGCCGTCTCTATCGCCTTGGAACGAGATATAAGGTCCGGATTGTCAGGATCAACGGTGAGGGCGAATTTGGCGTTACTGCTCGTGTATTCATGGCCTGAGTATACCTTGGTTTCGGGCGGTAGCGCCATCAGCTTCTTAAGAGAGTGCCACATCTGCTCTGGTGTGCCCTCGAAAAGGCGGCCGCACCCCAGCGCCATCAGGCTGTCGGCGGTAAATACTGCATGGCTGGCTGGGAAATGCACGGCGATATGGCCTAAAGTATGGCCAGACACATCGATTACGTCGCCGATTTGATCCGCGATGCTGATGCGATCGCCCTCGGCCACCGCGATATCCAGTGCGGGCAGGCGATGCGCATCGGCGCGCGCGCCGATGACTTGCGCGGGATGATCGGCCAATAACGCCGCCAGCCCCTGCACGTGGTCCGCATGGTGATGCGTTAGTAGTACATGCGACAGGGTCCAGCCGCGTTCGTCAAGCGCCTCGATGATCGGTCCGGCCTCTGGTACGTCAACGCATAGCGTAGCGCCGCTGGCCGCATCATGGGCCAGAAAAGCGTAGTTGTCGGATAGGCAGGGGATCGTGGCGATCTCAAGCGGCATCAGTGGCTCCTTGTCGTTTTGCGCGCCGGAATCTCTTGGGTGTTTTCCCGGCCCGCGTCATCAGCTAGTCTCCAGCGTGACGGATCAGGGGCGACACCGCAATGCATGTCGACGTTCAGGAGTTACGGAATTTCTACTACCGCAGCACGCTGGGGCGGGCTGTTCAGAAAACTGTGCGCGCGCAGATCGCCGATATCTGGCCTGAGGCCAAGGGCCAGACGGTGGTCGGTTTTGGATTCGCCCTGCCGTTCCTGCGGCCCTATCTGGCAACCGCGCGGCGCACTATTGCGCTAATGCCCGGCCCTCAGGGCGTGATCGCCTGGCCGCAAAAGATGCCCAATATTTCGGTCTTGTGCGAGGAAACTATGTGGCCCATCGAGACGGGTCACGTCGACAAACTGCTGGTGATGCACGGACTGGAGGCGAGCGAGCGGCCGGCTGATTTGCTGGACGAATGCTGGCGCGTGCTGGGGCCGGGGGGGTCCGCGCTGTTCGTGGTGCCGAACCGGGCAGGGCTGTGGTCGCGCAGCGATCGCACACCCTTTGGATCGGGACGGCCTTATAGCCAGACCCAGTTAGAGACGTTGCTGAAATCCCACAATTTCCTGCCCGAACGGCACATGACCACGCTTTATCAGCCGCCCAGCACGCGCAGCTTCTGGCGTAAGACGGCTGGAATGTGGGAGCGTCTGGGCGGCAACCTATCGATGATAGCCGCCGGCGGCGTGTTGATGGTAGAGGCGACCAAGCGCGTGCATGCGCCGCGCGGACCGGGCCTGCGCGCCAGCGTGCGCAAACCACTGGAGGCGCTGGCACCCCAGCCAAAGCCAGTCGCCGGGCAGATCTAGTAACTGTCTGTGCAGGCTAGATCGTTCACCAATGCTCTGCCTCGTTAAGTGCGCGGCGGCGCGTACGGGGCTGCGAATGTGTCCCCTATATGCCCTCGCTAGAATCGCCATAGGTCAGCGTCGGCACATATTTTTTTCGCCCCAAAATGTCGCGCAATGCATCGCACCAAAGACAACACCTTGAAAGCAAAGGACTTACTGCGCCATTTGGGTGCCGCATAGCAACTTGGCAAGTGGCAAAGGCTCTGCTAGACCCACGCCGGATTACAGTGATAAGAGTTGCCAAAGCTCTCCAACGCCCCTCAGATGCATCTTGTGTCTGTCGCAGGGGCCTAATTGTCGAAAGGGTGGACGTGTCCGAACCAGCTTCGATCTCCTCGGGTATCGCCGAACGCTATGCGACCGCGATCTTTGAGATTGCCCAAGAAAACAGCCGCCTGCCCAAATTGGAGTCTAGCGTCGACGCGCTGGCCGAGGCGCTGGACGTCAGCACCGATCTGCGTGACATGATCGCCAGCCCCATCGTTAGCCGGGCCGAGCAGGCCAGTGCGATGTCGGCCATCGCCGCACATTTGAAATTAACGCCAGCGCTGGCGCGTGGTCTGGGCCTGATGGCACAAAAGCGCCGCCTGTTCGCCGCGCCCCAGCTGATTTCGCAGTTGCGCGCCATGATCGCGGACAGCAAAGGCGAAGTGCAGGCAGAGGTGACCAGCGCCAAGGCCCTGACGAAAGCGCAGTCAGACAAACTCATCAAGACGCTCAAGGCCAATATCGGCAAAGAGGTCAAGATCAATGCGACCGTTGATGAAAGTCTCATCGGCGGTCTTGTCGTAAAAGTGGGCTCGAAGATGATCGACACGTCGATCCGCTCCAAGCTTGCATCGCTCCAGAATTCAATGAAAGAGGTCGGATAAATGGGTATCCAAGCGGCAGAGATTTCTGCAATCCTGAAGGACCAGATCAAGAATTTCGGCCAAGAGGCCGAAGTGGCCGAAGTTGGCCGGGTTCTGTCTGTCGGTGACGGCATCGCCCGCGTTCACGGTCTGGACAATGTTCAGGCCGGCGAACTGGTCGAGTTCCCCGGTGGCATTATGGGCATGGCTCTGAACCTCGAGGCCGACAACGTTGGTATCGTGATCTTCGGCTCTGACCGCGACATCAAGGAAGGCGACACCGTCAAGCGCACCAAGTCCATCGTGGACGTGCCAATTGGTGATGCGCTTCTGGGCCGCGTTGTTGATGGCCTGGGCAATCCACTGGACGGCAAAGGCCCTATCGACACCAAAGAGCGCGGCATCGCCGACGTAAAGGCGCCGGGCATTATCCCGCGCAAATCCGTGCATGAGCCAATGGCGACTGGTATCAAATCCGTCGACGCGATGATCCCCATCGGCCGTGGCCAGCGCGAGCTGATCATTGGTGACCGCCAGACAGGCAAGACCGCAATCGCCCTTGACGCGATGCTGAACCAGAAGTCGATCAACGACGCCGCGGGCGACGACGAAGGCAAGAAGCTGTATTGCGTCTATGTCGCCATCGGCCAGAAACGCTCGACAGTTGCGCAGCTGGTGAAGAAGCTCGAAGAAACTGGCGCGATGGAATACTCCATCGTCGTCGCTGCCACCGCCTCTGATCCCGCGCCGATGCAGTTCCTTGCACCCTATTCCGCGACAGCGATGGCCGAGCATTTCCGCGACAATGGCCGTCATGCACTGATCGTCTATGATGATTTGTCCAAGCAAGCCGTGGCTTATCGCCAGATGTCGCTTCTGCTGCGCCGCCCGCCCGGCCGTGAGGCCTATCCCGGTGACGTTTTCTATCTCCACTCTCGCTTGCTGGAGCGGTCTGCCAAGCTGAACGAGGACAACGGCTCCGGCTCGCTTACGGCCCTGCCGATCATCGAGACGCAAGGCGGCGACGTGTCGGCGTTTATCCCGACCAACGTGATTTCGATCACCGACGGCCAGATCTTTCTCGAAACCGAGCTGTTCTATCAGGGCATCCGACCCGCCGTGAACACCGGTCTGTCGGTTAGCCGTGTTGGCTCCTCCGCTCAGACGAACTCGATGAAATCTGTCGCGGGCCCGGTCAAGCTGGAGCTGGCTCAGTACCGCGAAATGGCGGCTTTTGCCCAGTTCGGCTCAGACCTTGATGCTGCCACTCAGCAGTTGCTGAACCGTGGTGCGCGCCTGACCGAGTTGATGAAGCAGCCGCAGTATTCGCCCCTGACAAACGCCGAGATTGTCTGCGTCATTTTTGCAGGCACCAAAGGCTATCTGGACAAGATCCCGGTCAAGGACGTCGGCCGTTTTGAGGCTGGTCTGCTCAAACATCTGCGCGGCAAGCACTCGGATCTGCTGGACTGGATCACCAAGGAAGACCCCAAGATCAAGGGCGACGCCGAGGACAAGATCCGGGCAGTTCTCGACGAATTTGCCGCCGACTTCGCATAGCAGACTTGGAATAAGGGGGAGATAAGGCAATGCCGAATCTCAAAGACCTGAAAAACAGGATCGCGTCGGTCAAATCGACCCGCAAGATCACCAAGGCCATGCAAATGGTCGCCGCGGCGAAGCTTCGCCGCGCGCAGGAGGCGGCTGAAGCGGCGCGCCCTTATACCGAGCGTTTTAACGCCGTTATGGGGCGCCTCGCATCGTCGGTTGGCAAATCCGAGGGCGCACCTCGTTTGCTGAGTGGCACAGGCAAAGACCAGACGTACCTGCTGATCGTGATGACGTCGGAGCGCGGCCTTTGCGGCGGTTTCAACGCCAACATCGCCAAGCTGGCAAAGCAGGAGGCGACCAAGCTGATCGCCGAAGGCAAGACGGTTAAGATCATCACCGTCGGTAAGAAGGGCCGCGATTCGATGCGCCGCGAGTACAGCAAGTATTTCGTGCATCACGTGGATTTCTCTGACGTCAAACGCATCGGTTATGCCGACGCACAGGGCGTGGCGACCGAGGTGCTGAACCGGTTTGATGCCGGCGATTTCGACGTGGCCAAAATCTACTTTGCTGAGTTTGAGAACGTGGTCACGCAAATCCCGACATCGCAGCAGATCATCCCGGCCGATTTCGACGCACCCGAAGAAGACGGCGACGCCGCTTTCTATGACTACGAGCCGGACGAGGCGGCTATTCTGGCCGACCTTCTGCCGCGCGGTGTGGCCACGGCAATCTTTGCAGCCTTGCTGGAAAACGGGGCGTCCGAACAGGGCGCGCGGATGTCTGCGATGGACAACGCTACCCGCAACGCAGGCGAGATGATCGACAAGCTGACCATCCAGTACAACCGTTCGCGTCAGGCTGTGATCACGAACGAGCTGATTGAAATTATTTCGGGCGCTGAGGCGCTCTAGAAACGAGACGGAGAGACACATGGCTAATGCAAAAGGCAAAATCACTCAGGTGATCGGCGCCGTGGTCGACGTTCAGTTCGGCGACCACCTGCCTCAGATCCTGAACGCCCTGACCACAGACAACAACGGCAAGAAGCTGGTGCTGGAAGTGGCCCAGCACCTTGGCGAGAACACTGTTCGCACCATCGCGATGGACGCGACCGAAGGTCTGGTTCGCGGCCAGGAAGTGACCGACACCGATGGTCCGATCACCATCCCCGTGGGGAACGCCACGCTGGGTCGCATCCTGAACGTCGTGGGAGAGCCTGTGGACGAAGGCGGCCCAGTGTCGCGCGAAGAAGAACGCTCGATCCACAACGACGCGCCCCCCTTTGCCGATCAGTCGACCGAGTCGATCGTTCTGGTGACAGGCATCAAGGTCGTCGACCTGCTGGCCCCCTATGCCAAGGGTGGTAAAATTGGCCTCTTCGGCGGTGCCGGCGTGGGCAAGACGGTTCTGATTATGGAACTGATCAACAACATCGCCAAAGTGCACTCGGGCTTCTCGGTTTTCGCCGGTGTGGGCGAGCGGACGCGCGAAGGTAACGACCTTTATCACGAGATGATCGAATCCGGCGTTATCGTCCCCGATAACCTCCAAGAGTCCAAAGTGGCGCTGGTGTACGGCCAGATGAACGAGCCTCCCGGCGCGCGTATGCGTGTTGCCCTGACCGGCCTGACATTGGCCGAGCAGTTCCGCGACCAGTCGGGTACAGACGTTCTGTTCTTCGTCGACAACATCTTCCGCTTCACGCAGGCCGGCTCCGAAGTGTCCGCCTTGCTGGGCCGTATCCCTTCGGCTGTGGGCTACCAGCCTACGCTGGCCACCGATATGGGCCAGATGCAAGAGCGGATTACATCGACAAACAAGGGCTCGATCACGTCCGTGCAGGCCGTCTACGTTCCTGCGGACGACCTGACCGACCCTGCGCCTGCGACCTCGTTTGCGCACCTTGATGCCACAACCGTTCTGTCGCGCGCCATCTCCGAGCTGGGTATCTACCCGGCCGTTGACCCGCTCGACTCGACATCGCGCCTGATGGACCCGTCCGTCGTCGGCGAGGAGCATTACCAGGTGGCCCGCGATGTTCAGGGTATTCTTCAGCGCTACAAGTCGCTGCAGGACATCATCGCGATCCTCGGCATGGACGAGTTGTCTGAGGAGGACAAGCTGACCGTAGCACGTGCCCGGAAAATCCAACGCTTCCTGTCGCAGCCTTTCGACGTCGCCAAGGTCTTTACCGGCTCTGACGGTGTTCAGGTTCCGCTGGAAGAGACGATTTCGTCGTTCAAAGCCGTTGTCGCGGGTGAGTATGACCACCTGCCCGAAGGTGCCTTCTACATGGTTGGCGGCATTGAAGACGTGAAGGCCAAGGCCGAGCGTATGGCCGCCGACGCCGCATAATGCATCTGCCGGACCGCCAGTGTGCGGTCCGGCATTTCGCCACGAACACCCGCTTCAAGAAGGAGGCCACCCATGGCTGACACAGTGCAATTCGATCTGGTATCGCCCGAGCGCCTTCTGACATCGGTTCAGGCGCGCGAAGTACAGATACCGGGCGCCGAGGGCGATCTGACGGCCATGGCCGACCACTCGCCCCTCATCACTACTCTGCGCCCTGGGATCGTCCGCGTCATTTCAGACAAGGGCGAGGAAGAATACGCCGTCACGGGCGGCTTTGCCGAGATCAACGGCGATAGCGTGTCGGTCTTGGCCGAGCAAGCGATCCACCGCTCGGACATGACGCAAGAGCGATTCAAGGCCCTTGTCGAGGATGCAAATAACCGTCTGACCAAGGCGCGCGAGACATTCGTGAACGAGCCTGGCCCTGTCGACGACGCGGCCAAGCTGCTTGCTGACATGGTCGCCATGGGCGAGCATATGGGCCTCAGCGGATATTGATCTGCGGGCCTGTGCGGCGCGATGATTAAGGGGCCTGCATTATATTGCAGGCCCTTTTTTAATGTTGGATCATATTTCTGCCGAAAACGTTGTGTAGGTCTGCGGATGGGTAACGGTTAAATTGGTATGAAACGCATCGACACGAAACTTATGGGGATAGATCAGGGCGAATTGGTCCTGTTCACTGACTTTGAAAAAGGCGGGGCCATGTGGACCGGCGAGGGCGAGCGCACGCGCGTCCATACCGTCCGCTTCACCGAGCGTTTCCGCACGCCGCCTGCGGTCCATTGCGCCCTGTCGATGTGGGATATTGATAGCCGCACGAACGCGCGGGTTGAGGTCAGCGCCGAGGCAATCACCGAGGTTGGTTTCGAAGTTGCGTTCCGCACATGGGCCGACACCCGCATCGCCCGCGCCCGCGTGCGCTGGATGGCGATTGGCGAAGTATCTCACGAAGATGACTGGGATCTCTACTAAGTCGCTGGATGCAGCGTCAGAGGCTGACTATCCCCTTGAGGCCGCGGGGGGCAAATGCCCCTATCAATTCCCGAACTGCCCTTCATAAACCGGCTCCAGCGTAGGCGTCTCGAACAGCGACGACACCGACGTGCCGTTCCAGATGTTCAGGATCGCCTGGGCAAAGACCGGCGCGGTAGGGATGATGCGGATATTAGGCGTGGCGCGCACAGCATCGGTTGGCGCGATCGTGTCGGTAATGACCATGGATTTCAGCACGGAGTTCGTGATCCGGTCCACCGCCGGGCCAGACATAACGCCGTGTGTGGTGTAGGCGTGGACCTCGGACGCGCCGTTTTCCATCAGCACCTCGGCCGCTTTGCAGAGGGTACCGGCCGTGTCGCACATGTCGTCGACGATAATGCACTTTTTACCTGTCACGTCGCCGATGATCGTCATTTCGGCCACTTCGCCAGCCTTTTCGCGGCGCTTGTCCACGATACTGAGTGGCGCGTTGATCCGCTTGGCCAATTCGCGTGCGCGCGCGACGCCGCCAACATCAGGTGATACGATCATGACATCGTCAAGGCTACCCTTGAACTGCTTCATGATGTCCAGCGCGAATACCGGCGACGCATAGAGGTTATCTACCGGAATATCAAAGAAACCTTGGATTTGGGCCGCATGCAGGTCCATCGTCAGGACCCGCTCAATGCCAGCCTCAACCAGCATGTTGGCGACCAGCTTGGCCGAGATGGGCGTGCGCGCCTTGGACCGGCGATCCTGCCGCGCGTAGCCAAAATAGGGGATGACGGCAGTGATGCGCGACGCGGACGAGCGGCGCAGCGCGTCTGCCATAATCAGCAGCTCCATCAGGTTGTCATTCGCTGGGTTCGATGTCGGCTGGATGATAAACATATCCTCGCCGCGCACGTTTTCGAACACCTCGACGAAAATCTCGCCATCGTTAAACCGCTCGACCCGCGCATCGACGAGGCCGACATTGACCCCCCGGTGCATCGACATGCGCCGGGCGATTGCAGTGGCCAGCGGCATGTTGGCATTGCCCGAGATCAATTTCGGTTCTGAACTGGATGACATGTGATGGGTTCCCGTGCGTGGCTGAATTGGCAGATTCGCGGCGTTGACACGGCTTAGCATGGGCTTAGGGTCTGGCAAAGCTGCCGTAGCCAAAGGAGGCCCGAAAATATGGACCTGCCCTATTATTTTTACGTCCCTCTGCTGCATTTTTGGGCGTTGGACTAACATGCCACGCGGACTCAAGGGCGGATTTGGCACGTCGTGGACGACTTTCGGGCAAGGCCCGCGTGCGGCCCTGCTGATCCATTGCAGCCTTGCAGAGGCTGGCGTTTGGGGCAGCATGGCGCGCGATTTGTCCGGTGCGCTGACCATGACGGCGTTCGATCTGCCGGGGCATGGACGCAGCGATGTTTGGGACGCCCGCGGCGAGATGAGCGCAGTTTGCGCGGGCATCGCCGCAGATTTTGCCAAGGACGCCGCGCCGATGGACGTAATCGGCCACAGCTTCGGCGCGGTTGTGGCGTTGAAGCTGGCGATAGAACGGCCAGACCTCGTGCGCTCCTTGGTGATGATCGAGCCGGTCTTTTTCGCTGTCGGTTTGCGCGCGCGTCCCGATGCCTGCGCTGCCCATCTGGCGGAAAAACACGCCTTTGACGTGGCGATGGCGGCGGGTGATCTTGCGCTTGCTGCCCAAGGGTTCGTGGCCGCATGGGGCGGCGGGCGGCCATGGTCCAAGTTTAGCGCGGATCAGCAGGCGCGCATCGCGCAGCAAATGCCATTGATCGCGGCGGCAGGTCCGGCGCTATATGACGATGTCGGCGGGATGCTGGAACCCGGAGTTCTGGAGGCGGTCAACATCCCTGTGCTGCTGCTGGAGGGAAGCGACGCGCCGGCGATCATCCCTGCCATCAACGAAGGGCTGGCATCGCGGCTACCAAACGCACAGCGCGGCGTGATTGGCGGGGCAGGGCATATGTCGGTGGCGACACATCCGGCGCAGGTAAGCGCCGAGGTGCTGCGATTTCTTCAGGACGTTTGACAGACGCATATGTTAGCCCGGCTTGCGGATTAACCCTTTGCCAGCGATATGAACGCGTCGATCATCTCATGCGATATGGACCAGTCGCAGACAAGGCGCATCATCAGCCGTTCGTCCGCGTCCCCCTCCAGATCGCCCCAAAGGCCGTAGACCGCGCCTGCCGCCTTGAGCCGCTGATGTTCGTGCCGGGGCAGGGTGGCAAAAATCATGTTGGCCTCTGGCTTCTCCACGAACTCCAGCTTGGGCACGCTGCGCAGGCCTGCCGCCAGCCGGGCGGCGTTGGCGTTGGCGGCGCGCGCGGCCTCTAGCCAGATATCGCCATCCAGATAGCCCTGCATCTGCGCCGACAGATACCGATGCTTGGAGAATAGATGCGCACCGCGCTTGCGCCGCAGCTCAAATTCCCAGGCATGTTTCGGGTCAAAGAAAATCACCGCCTCGACACCCGCGCAGCCGTTTTTCGTGCCACCAAGGCTAAGTGCGTCGATGCCGGCCTTCCACGTCATTTCAGCGGGCGAGCAATCCAGCGCAACCAACGCATTGGCAAACCGCGCCCCATCCAGAAAGGTGGGCAGGCCGTATTCGCGCGCGGTGCTGGTCAACGCGTGCAACTCGCCCAACGTATAGAGGCGCCCCATCTCGGTCACTTGCGTCAGTTGCACCGGGCCGCGCTGCGACGTGTGCACATCGCCCTTGGGCCAGCTCTCAATCCGGGCGCGCAGCTGTTCTGCCGTCATTTTGTCACCAGCGCCCACAAGGCTCAGCTTGGCACCGCCGGTATAAAATTCCGGCGCGTGGCATTCATCGACGTTGATATGCGCGAGTGGCGTGCAGAACACCGTCTCCCACGGTTGGGCCAGCGTCGCCAGAGCGAGGGCGTTGGCGGCTGTTCCTGTTGCCACCAGATAAACAGCCGCCTCTGGCGCCTCAAAGATCCCACGAATCTGCGCGCGCACGCCGTCCATGATAGGATCAGTGCCATAGCTAGGCTGATAGCCGGTATCGGCAGCGATCATTGCCTGCGCGACTGCAGGGTGCATCGGGCCGGAATTGTCGGAGGCGAAATACATCAGGTAGGCTCCTCGATGATATGGTCTTCCCAGTCGTCTTCGTCGATCTCGAATTCCGGCACAGTCCGGCTTTGCATCGACACGCGGGCGTCATGCACTGTCTGCGGATCGCCCGAGATCAGCGGGTGCCAGTCATACAGCTTCTTGCCTTGCCACAGCAGTTTGTAGGCGCAGGTTTCGGGCATCCAGTAGAGGTTTGCGTCCATATTGGTCGGTTTCAGCACGATACATTCCGGCACGAACTTGTGGCGGATCGGATACTGCGCGCATTGGCAGGTGGTATCGTCGAAAAGGCGGCAGGCGACGCGGGTCATCACAACCTCGCCAGTATCCTCGTCCTCCAACTTGTTCATGCAGCACTTGCCGCAGCCGTCACACAGCGCCTCCCACTCGGGACGCGTCATGCGGCTGGGCGGGGTATCCTCCCAAAAGCGGGGGCGCAGGGGGGCTGTCATAGGGCCTCCAATATGCGGCGTGCCTGCGCGCAATCGGCATCCATCTGGGCGATGAACGCCTCTAGGCTATCAAATTTTGCCTCGGGGCGCAGATAATCAACCAGCGCGACGGACATATCGGCGCCGTACAGATCGCCCGAGAAATCAAAAAGAAACGTCTCGAGGTTCGGCATTTCGCCGTCGAACATGGGCCGAACGCCCAGCGATGCGGCACCGATATACTCCCCCGCATGCGTGCCGTTCAGCACGTCGACCCGCACAGCATAGACGCCAAAGCGCGGTGGGTGCAGGCCCGCAATCGACATGTTGGCGGTGGGATATCCCAGCTCGCGCCCGCGCTGTTCGCCGCCCATCACTGTGCCTTCGATCCGGTGCCAATGGCCCAGCATCGCGGCCGCCTCTTGCGGAAGACCATCGCTAAGCGCGCGGCGGATCGCGGTAGAACTGACCTCGCCGCTCTGCCCCTCCAGCAGGTCGGCGGCGGTGACGGCAAAACACATCTCAGCACCGAATTCGGTTAGCATACCGGCATCACCCGCGCGCCCCTTGCCAAAACGGAAGTCGCGACCGACGACGACATGAGCGAGGCCGAGGCCGTCTTTAAGTACCGTCTGAGCAAACTCGCGCGGGCTAAGCGCGGCCATCGCCGCATTGAAGGGCGCTTGATAGAGCAGATCAACGTCCAGCTTGGCCAGACGGCTGGCGCGTGCGGCAGGGCTCATCAAGCGAAAGGGCGGCGCGTCCGGCGCAAAAAATTCGCGGGGATGCGGCTCAAACGTCAAGATGCCGAGCGGCGCGCCAATGGCCTCACCTTTGCTGCGCGCAAGGTCGATGACGGCACGGTGGCCCAGATGGACGCCGTCGAAATTACCGATGGCGGCGCTGGCGCCTTTGGCATTGGCCGGGACGGCCCTGTAATCGTGGAAAATACGCATCATGCAGGCCTAGCGCGGCGCATTGCCGTTCGCAAGCGCATGATGCAAGTGGCGTCCAACGCGTTTCGCTAAAAACGCGAGATGCAGCGCAGCGCTAGGCGCTTTAGTCGAACTTGCGCGACGGGGCCATCACGGTCGCCTCGCCGATCAGCACCTTTTTACCATCCACCATGCAGCGGCAATCCAGTCCGACGCGGCGCTTGGCGGGATCGATGGAGATTACCTCGACTTCGGCGGTTACCATGTCGCCGGGGCGCACGGGGGCCAGAAATTTTAGCGACTGGCCCATATAAACGGTGCCATGACCCGGCAGCTGCTCGCCGATCACGGCAGAAATCAGCCCGGCGGTCAGCATTCCGTGCGCGATACGGCCCTCGAAAATCGTATCGCGGGCGTAAGCGTCGTCCAGGTGCACAGGGTTGCGGTCGGTTGATACCTCGGCAAACAGCTCAATATCGCGGTCGGTGATGACCTTACGCAGATGGCGTATCATCCCAATTTCGATGTCTTCGATGCAGATTGTGCCGCGTGGCAGATTATCCAACATGAGGCCCTCCCGTGTAACCCGCTAAGTAATATTAGGACGCATGGGCGGCCCAGATTGGAACTTTATTACTTTGCAAGCGCAGAAAATCAACCCCTAAAGCGGGCGTGATGCAGGAAACATGCTGTCGTATTGTTCGGCCTTGAGATCAGCGCAGATGGCCGATGGTGTATGTCGGGCTGGTCTGTTCGCGCTGCAAGTATGCCTCTAGCCGCGCCGGATCGGGCTGATCGCCGTCGTGCGTCTCACCTGCTGCAAGGCCGCCTGTGATGAACAGAGAATCAAGGTTTTCGCCCATGGCGCCCGCAACATCGGTACCGATGCCATCGCCGATAGCCAGTATACTGTTCTCGCCGACGTCCTTGCCAAGGGCGGCCAGTCGCCGACGTGCCAAGTCGTATATCGGTGGATGCGGCTTGCCAAAATAGAGGCTCGTCCCCCCCATTTCCGTATAGAGCCGCGCCAAAGCGCCCGCGCACCATTCGCGCTTGCTGCCGCGGTCCACGACGATATCGGGATTGGCGCAGAGCAGCTTTAGCCCCTTTTGCTTGGCATAGAGGAAATCGGGGCGGTTGACTGATGGATCGGCCATCGGATCGAACGGACCGACGCAGACGATGCCTGTCGCGTCTTCCAACGGAACAGACGTGATAGTCACCGGATTCTCGATGACATCCAGCGGCTCAAAAAAGCCTTTGTCGCTGTCCCATGCGCCCATGACATAGACCTTCTCTCCGACGACACCGCGAAACATCGCGGCGCGGGCCGAATCGCCTGATGTGGCAATGGCGTCATAGGCGTCCTTGGGCACGCCAAACTCGGCCAATTGCCCCTCGACACCCGTGCGTGATTTTGGCGAGTTTGTGACCAGCACCACGGTTCCGCCGCCTGCGCGGTAGCGGCGCATCGCTTCTACCGCTTCTGGATACGCCGTCTCGCCATTGTGCAGGCAACCCCACAGATCGACGAACGCTGCGTCATAGCGGCTGGAAATTTCGTCGAGTGATTGGATGATCTGGGTCATGGCTGTCTCCTGCGCGGTGTTTGGGGCAGATATGGCAGGCACAGGGCAGCAACGCCAGAGCGGAGTGTGGTTGCAGCGCAGCGCCACATCCAGCAGATTGGCCTGCAAAAGGCAGGACATCATGCAAGATCATTCAGACCACGGCCACGCCGGCCACGATCATTCGCACATCCCCAAGAATGAGACTAAGATCGCCATCGCCGCCGCGCTGACGGGCACGTTCATGCTGGCCGAGGTGGCCGGCGGGGTCATCTCAGGCTCGCTCGCGCTGATCGCGGATGCGGGGCATATGCTGACTGATTTCGCGTCGCTGATACTGGCGTGGCTCGGCTTTCGGCTGGCCCGCCGTCCGGCAGATTCGAAGCGGACCTACGGCTTTGACCGTTTTTCGGTGCTGGCCGCCTTCGTCAACGGAATGTCGCTGTTTGTCATTGCCGCATGGATCCTGTGGGAGGCCGTTCAGCGGCTAGGTCACCCTCAGGACGTGATGGGCGGTGTCATGCTATGGGTCGCGCTGGCCGGTTTGGCGGTGAACATTGTGGCCATCTTGGTCCTTACCCGCGGCGGAGAGGGCGAGAATCTGAACGTGCGCGCCGCCGCGCTTCATGTGATGGGCGACCTGCTGGGATCGGTTGCGGCGTTGGCGGCCGCAATTGTCATCATCTGGACAGGCTGGACGCCGATTGACCCGATCCTTTCGGTGCTTGTTGCGTTCATCATCCTGCGCTCTGCTTGGTCGGTGGTGGCGCAAAGTGGGCATATCCTACTGGAGGGCGCGCCAGAAGGTTTCGACCGTCGTGCCGTGGTCAAGGCGCTGTGCGACGACATTCCAGGGCTACGCGATATCAGTCATGTCCATGCGTGGTCCGTCACCCAAGAAAGGCCCATGGTCACGATGACCGTCACGCTTGAGGAGGGCAGCGACCCAGCAACAGTCAAGGCTGCGATTCGCGAGCGGCTGGAGAAGGGGCATGGAATTGGCCATGTAACGATAGAGCTAGACATGTAGCGCGGCTTCTACGGACCCGGCGAGATCGACAATAGAAAGAGCAAATAGGGTGCGGCGAGCAGCAGAAACAACACCCATGCCCATGCGACACCGATCATGTTCAGCCTAAAAGCAAACGGCTGCTTGCGTGTCTTGTGCCGCAATCTGCGCTGCGCCAATTTGGCCGCGGGCCAACCGCCGATGATTGCTAGCGTTAGCAGGCGCTTTTCGGGCGTGCGCCATTCCCGCGCGACAGACCGCCGTTTGTCGCGCAGAAAGGCCAGATACGTCACCGCGTTCACGACCAGTAGATAGCCACCCAGCGCCGCCGGGTGGGATAGGCCGATCATGGATTACAGCTTGAGATTGGGAATGATCTGCTTTTTGCGGCTCATCACGCCGGGCAGAACTACGGTATCGCCAGTGGGCGCAACGCCAAAAGATTTCTCGGCCAGCGTTTTAACCATATCGTTTGGTATCAGCAGTGTTGCCTCCTCATTGAGGATATCCACAACGAATAGCAGCACCTGATCGACGCCGTCTTCGGCAGCGACAGTCTCCATCGACTTCATGAGGCTGTCCTTGCGATCCAGCACGACCTTGGGCGCTGTCGTCTCTAGCACTGAGACACGAAATTTGGCGCCGGGCAGTTCAAATTCCTTGCTGTCCATGCGCAGAAGTTCCGCATCGGAAAATTCCGAGACGTCAGATTTCGCCGCGAACATTTGGGCCGAATAATCGCCAATATCGACGTTCAGTTGCTCGGCCAGATCATGGGCGATCGCCTCGTCTTCTTGCGTCGTGGTTGGGCTGCGGAATTCCAGCGTATCGCTGAGGATGCACGATAGCATTGCGCCTTTGATGCTCTCAGGCATCTGGGCCATGTCCTTGCCGATCATCTTCCACATGAGGGTAGCGGTGCAGGCCAACGGCTCAATCCGGATTTCCAGCGGACCGCGGGTCTCAAGTCCGCCAACGAGGCGGTGATGGTCGATGATGCTGCGGATATCGGCGCTGTTAATGCTGGGGGGTAGTTCGGACGGGTTGTTCGTGTCGACGATGACCACAGGCTGATCCGCCTCGACGTCCTCAATGATATCGGGCGTGTCCAGCTTCCAATGCTTTAGCATGAACGCAGCCTCGGTGTTCGGCTTGCCCAGAAGGACAGGCTTGGCATCCTCGCCCTTGATCTCATTGAGGTACCACGCCCAGATGATGGGCGATCCGGTGCTGTCGGTGTCGGGGGAGGTGTGGCCGAATACGAGGGTTGTCATGAGGCGCGGTCCTTGTCTTGAGAATTGCGGTTTTGCGCAGCTTATAGGCGCAGCATTCGGGCTTGTCACGGGGGCGGGGCGCGGCCAATCTGGCGCATATGGATAAAATTGCCGAAACCGATCTGTATCCACCCGTGAAAGCGTGGCTGGAGGAGCAGGGATACACCGTCAAGGGTGAGGTGGGCGCCGCCGACGTTGTGGCGCAGGCCGAAACGCAGATGTTAATCGTAGAGTTAAAGCTGGGTTTTTCCCTCGTCCTTCTGCAACAGGCCGTGGCGCGGCAGGCAGTATGCGACGCGGTTTATGTGGCCGTCCCCCGCTGGAGTGGCAAGGCGGGCTGGCGTAGTTTCAAGGGTAACCTTGGCCTTTGCCGCCGTCTGGGGCTGGGCGTATTGTCGGTGCGGATGGCGGGCGGCGAGGTGCAGGAACACGCGGTGCCCGGCCCGTTTCAGCCGCGCAAATCGCCGGCGCGGCGCGGGCGACTGATGCGCGAATTTGAGGCGCGTGTGGGCGATCCTACTCATGGCGGCACGAACGGGCAGGTTATGACATCGTATCGGCAGGACGCGCTAGCCTGTGCTGCCTACCTGGCCGGGGCAGGCACCGCAAAAGGCGCAGACGTCGCGCGAGGCGCGAGCGTCGGCCGGGCAACGCGCATCATGGCTGACAACCATCACGGCTGGTTCTGCAGGGTCGCGCGCGGGGTCTATGCGCTGAGCGATCAAGGCGTCACAGCACTGGCAAGCAACTACATTCCGGATGCGCCAACCGCTGGCTGATTGCGCAGGTAGTTCGTCATCTGCCAGCGGATAGGGAAATTTGCGCTTAGCTTGCGGTGTTCGGCGCCGACTGCTTCGGCCCCGATCAACCTCGACTGGCATCAGCTGCAGATCCCGCCGTGCCAGCGCGTGCCCGGCTTAAACCAAACTTGAGCTAATGGCCGCCGAATTGCACTTCAGCCTAGTTGACACGGGCCCCCTCCTTGCTTACCTACCCGTCGTTAGCACTCACTCAAGGCGAGTGCTAACGGCCCCGAAAAGTGGGCCAACGAAACGTAACTTTGAGCTAAGGGAGCCTCAGAGATGGCATTTAAACCGTTGCATGACCGCGTACTTGTGCGCCGCGTCGAAGGCGAAGAAAAAACTAAGGGTGGCTTGATCATCCCCGATAGCGCCAAAGAGAAGCCCAGCGAAGGCGAAATCGTCTCGGTTGGCGAAGGCGCACGCAAGGATAGCGGCGAGCTGATCGAAATGGCTGTGAAGGCCGGCGATCGCATTCTGTTCGGCAAATGGTCCGGCACCGAAATCACGATCGACGGCGAAGAGCTGCTGATCATGAAGGAGAGCGATATTCTGGGCAAATTGGCCTGATATCGCACGATGCAGCGCCGGCCCCCAGACGCAAAGTCCGGGCAGGGCGCGCATTGACCCCTTTCCACTAATTCGAAGGAAATTGAGAAATGGCTGCTAAAGACGTCAAATTCAGTACCGACGCCCGCAATAAGATGCTCAAGGGCGTTAATATTCTGGCCGACGCTGTCAAAGTCACACTGGGCCCCAAAGGCCGCAACGTGGTGTTGGACAAGTCGTTCGGCGCACCGCGCATCACCAAAGACGGTGTTTCTGTCGCCAAAGAGATCGAACTGGAAGACAAGTTCGAGAACATGGGCGCGCAGATGGTCAAGGAAGTTGCCCAGCGTACCAATGACGAAGCCGGTGACGGCACGACCACAGCGACGGTTCTGGCTCAGGCCATCGTTCGCGAAGGTATGAAATCAGTTGCAGCGGGCATGAACCCGATGGACCTCAAGCGCGGCATCGACCTCGCGACCGCCAAAGTCGTCGAAGAGATCCGCAAGGCTGCTCGTGATGTGTCCGATAGCGCCGAAGTCGCGCAGGTCGGCACCATTTCCGCCAACGGCGAAAAAGAAATCGGCCAGCAGATCGCAGACGCGATGCAAAAAGTCGGCAACGAGGGTGTCATCACCGTCGAAGAGAACAAAGGCCTCGAGACCGAGACCGATGTTGTCGAGGGTATGCAGTTCGACCGCGGCTACCTCAGCCCCTATTTCGTGACCAACAGCGACAAGATGATTGCCGACCTTGAGGACTGCATCATCCTGCTGCACGAAAAGAAGCTGTCGTCGCTTCAGCCAATGGTTCCACTGCTTGAGCAGGTCATCCAGTCGCAAAAGCCGCTGCTGATCATTGCTGAGGACGTCGAAGGCGAAGCCTTGGCAACTCTGGTCGTGAATAAGCTGCGCGGCGGTCTGAAGATCGCAGCAGTTAAGGCACCCGGTTTTGGCGATCGCCGCAAGGCAATGCTGCAGGACATCGCGATCCTCACCGGCGGTCAGGTCATCTCCGAAGATCTGGGCATGAAGCTTGAGTCCGTCACGATGGACATGCTTGGTTCCGCCAAGAAGATCTCGATCACCAAAGACACCACCACCATCGTTGATGGCGCTGGCGAAAAGGCCGAGATTGAGGCGCGCGTCGCTCAGATCCGCAACCAGATCGAAGAGACAACCAGCGACTACGACAAAGAGAAGCTGCAAGAGCGCGTGGCCAAACTGGCCGGCGGTGTTGCTGTGATCCGCGTCGGTGGCATGACCGAAACCGAAGTCAAAGAGCGTAAAGACCGCGTCGATGATGCGCTGAACGCCACCCGCGCAGCAGTGCAGGAAGGTATCGTCGTAGGCGGCGGTGTTGCCCTGATCCAGGCTGGCAAAGTTCTGGATGGTCTTGAGGGCGAGAATAACGACCAGACGGTCGGTATTTCTATCGTTCGCAAGGCACTCGAAGCACCGCTTCGCCAGATCGCTGAGAACGCAGGCGTCGACGGCTCCGTCGTCGCGGGCAAAATCCGCGAGAGCAATGATCCCAAGTTCGGCTTTAACGCGCAGACCGAAGAATATGGCGACATGTTCAAGTTCGGCGTCATCGACCCCGCCAAAGTCGTGCGTCACGCACTTCAGGACGCAGGCTCGATTGCTGGCCTCTTGATCACGACCGAAGCCATGGTTGCCGACAGACCGTCCAAGGACGGCGGCGGCGGTGGCGGCATGCCCGACATGGGTGGCATGGGCGGAATGATGTAAGGTTTTCGCCCAGCGAAATCCGATATGGTCGAGGCGGCAGGCGTTTGGCCCAGCCAACTGCAAAGAGCCTCGACCGCACCAAACCAGACGCCAGACAAAGAAGGGGTCGCCTCACCGGGCGGCCCCTTTGCTATTGCAGCACGCCCGCAGCAAAAGTTTAGATGCTCCGGCCAAGAAACGTCAGGCCAGAAGATGCAAAAAGCCTCACGTCCCCGCTTCTTTCTTCTTGCCTTAAATATCCAAATAGCAGCCCTAGCGCCCCAGAGCCGTCAGTAGATCCTGTGTTGGAAAGCCGTCTGCCCCCAGCCCTGCGGATTTCTGAAACGCGCGGATCGCATCAATGGTGTTCGGCCCGATGATGCCGTCTATTTTTTCGACGCCAAAGCCGCGGCGCTGAAGGCGGCGCTGGATCTCCTTGCGCTGCGAGGCGCTGATCGCGCGGTGCTGGCGTGGCCATTCAGCCTGGATCGCCGGGCCGCCTTTGAGCCTATCTGACAAATGGCCGACGCCGATGACATATGCGTCGGCCTTGTTGTAGCGTTCAATTACCGCAAAGTTATCAAAGATCATGAAGGCTGGGCCATCTGATCCACCGGGCAGCAGGATGGACGCCCGTCCATAGTTAGGCACCTTGCGACCTGCCGTGTCGCGGACCCCTTCATTCGCCCATTCGGCGGGATTACGCGTCAGCGCGCGCCGCGCGAGGGAGGGGTCAAAGGATGCTGGCAGTCGCACTTCGACACCCCAAGGCTGTCCCTTGGTCCAGCCAAAATGCTTTAGATATGCGGCGGTCGAGGCCAATGCGTCGGTGGGGTCCTCCGACCATATATCGCGCCGCCCATCGCCGGTGAAATCGACCGCATGGGACAGGTAGGATGTCGGCATGAACTGCGTGTGCCCCATTGCTCCAGCCCAGCTGCCGGTCATTGCGCGGGGGGCTACGTCGCCAGCCTGTACGATTTTCAACGCCGCTACCAACTGCTCTTCGAAAAACTCGCCGCGCCGTCCGTCATAGGCAAGCGTGGCCAGCGATCCGATCAGCGGCTCGCCTCCCCGCACGGCGCCAAATGCGCTCTCGAGGCCCCAGATGGCGGCGACTACCTCCTTATCGACGCCGAATCGCGCCTCGATCTGGTCCAAGGCTGCGCTGTTGTGGTCCAGCGCCTTGCGGCCATTAGCGACACGGGCGGGCGACACGGCAGTATCCAGATAATCCCAGATCTGTTTGGAAAATTCGGACTGATTGCGATCCCGGCGGATCACGCCCGCATCATAGCGCACCCCGGCGAACGCGGCGTCGAGCGTGGGTTTGCGGATACCTGCCACAATGGCGCGGCTGCGAAATCCGGCGATCCAAGTGCGAAAGCCTGCATCTGATGCCGCAAGCCGCTCGCTTGCGCGCTGGACGCCCTCGGGCCGCAGGACGGGACGCACAACATTCGCCGCCGCCACTATGACCTCCGATGTGCTGTCGGATCGCAAGGTAGGGCCTGCATCGGCAGCCGCAGCAACAGGCGTCGCGATCGCGATGACTGCGAGCCAGCCTTTGATCCAATGGGTCATATGCGCCTCTCCCCTGCCTGCGTTTGTTTCACACTACGCAACAGTCGCAAATTGCGAAAGCCATTGCTGCGCCGCGCCTGCAAGGTTTCGCCGACTGCTGCAAAGGCTGTGTTAGCCAATCATCCGTTGGGCTGCGATCCCGGTTAGATGGCTTATTCTACCGCCTGCGAGGGTGGCCGCAACGCGGCGCGTCTTGCTGTCGATTATCACCAGATCGGCGCGTTGGCCCACGTTCAGATCGCCCCGGTCGGATAGGCCCAGCAACTGCGCCGGCCCCTTTGAAACAAGGTGCCACGCCCCGGCCAGATCGCGTACGCCCGCATCGGCCAACAAAAACGCCGCGCGTCTGAGCGAGGGGTAATGGTAGTCTGACGCGAGCGCATCGACGAGGTCCATTGCCACCATGTCGGGCGCGCTGGCGTTGCCGTTATGCGAGCCGCCTCGCACCACGTTGGGCGCGCCCATGATGATCGCATCACCGGACGTGCGTGCGGCCTCGGCGGCGTCTATCGTTTCCGGAAACTCGGTAATAGCCACGCCGAGCGCCCTCCAGCCTGCACGCCCCTCGGCGCTGCGATCATCATGGCTGCCCATCAGGACGCCTGCAGCCGCCAGATCAGCGGTCAGCACTGCTAGCGCGCCCGGCACCCTGTGCATCCCGTTATGCAAGGCCTGCATCGCCGCGAGGTGTTTTTCCGGATTGCGCCCTATGCGCAGGGCCTGGCCTGTCAGGCGCGGTGGCCGCTTGCCCGCCGCCAGCGCGTCGTGCGGTAGGTGATCGTTAAAGACGACATATCCGATGTCATGCGCCGCAATGAACGCGGCGATGGTGCCATAATCGTCGACCATTGGCGTCTCAAACCGTAGCTGCGCGCGCAGATCAGTCATCACGTCCGTGCGGATGCGGCCCAGCCCCTCCATCACGCGCTGCGCAAACTCAGGGCCGCGCATCCCCCCCTCCCAGCTATAGAACTGAGCGAGAATAGCTGTCGTGATACCATTCGCCGCCAGCTCGGCCTCGGCCGCGATCAGGCCCTCGCTGATGTCCTTCATCGCGCCGCGCCGGGGGGCCAGATGCCTCTCAAACCCGTCACCATGAGCGTCGACGATGCCAGGCAGAATGGTAAATCCTGTTAGATCCACCACGCGCCCGCCGCCGCTCGCAATGCGCCCGCCCTTTATGCTGAGCGGGGCATCATCCAACCCACCGGGGCGCAGCACGCGGGCGCCCTCAAAACATAGCTCCAGCGTCACGGATCGCCCCACCAGAATAAATCGGTCAAGTCCATATCGTGATCGAAGGCGCCGGTGGTCAGAAACGTCTCGACCTGCGCGATGACCATGGGATTATTCATCATAAATGTATGCGTGACCGGTAATTCGATGTGGTCGGTCATGCCGTCCACGCGGGTGGACGCGACCGATACCTTGCCATCGTCCGCCCCCTCAAGCAGGAGCGAGAAGTATGGGTTGAGCGAGCGTGTGCCGGCGATAATTCCCAATTCGAAATCGACGTCGGGCAGCGTTTCGGTATATGTGCCCGGCCCGGTTTCCAGTTGCATCCCGGCGGGGCCGTTAAACCACTCGAACAGCTCAAGGCCCGCGAGTTCGTCGACCACCTGGCTGCCATGGTTCGGCGGGGCCATCATCACTACCCGGCCCATATTTTCAGGCCGGTGGCCCGGCAGCCACGCACGCAGCAGGATACCGCCCATTGAATGTGTGACAAAGTGCACTTTCTGATCGCCGCAGGCGGCCACCGCCGCAGGCAGCGCCTCATTGGCCAGCACCGAGATGCGCGCCTCGGTTGACGGGTAGGAGGGGCGCACGACCTGCATGCCCTTCAGCTCCAATGCCTCCTCCATCACCAGAAACGACGCGTCGCTGCGCGCAAGTCCGTGGATCAGCACGGCGCAATCGGCCATCGCTGCGCCGAACGGCGCAAAAACGGACAGCGCGAGCGCGGCGATGAGGGGCAGGGCTTTCATACCCGCTCAGATAGGCGCAAACTAACGCGGCGAAAAGGCCCAGCTGCCGCGATAGAGGGGGAAGTCCGCCCATGCCCATCCGTGTAGCCGCCCGCGCGGTCCTGATCCATGATGCCCGTCTGCTGCTGGTCAATGCATATCCAGCCGGGATAAGCGATCTGTGGTGCGCACCCGGCGGCGGCGCCGACATGCATTTTGGCCTGCCCGAAAATCTGGCGCGCGAGGTGCATGAGGAAACCGGCCTGCGGATCGCCGTGGGCGCGCCCTGTCTCGTTAACGAGTTTCATAGCGCGGAGCGCGGCTTTCACCAGGTCGAAGTGTTCTTTCGCTGCACTTTGGTTGGCGGATCGCTCCGCGATGATTGGCATGATCCAGACGGCGTGGTGTCGCAGCGCCGCTGGTTTTCACCGGACGACCTGCTGGGCATCCGGCTAAAGCCGGACAGCCTGCCAGATATCGCATTCGGCAACGGCATCGCTTATGATCCGCTGGAAACCATCACGAGGTAGCGCCATGAACAAGGCATTCACCAAGGAAGACGACGGCAGCACCGCACCACAGCGGCTGGACGATCTGCCAATCTCGCAGCATCCAAACCATGTCACGCCCGCCGGGCTGGCGCAGCTTCATGCGCGTGCCGAGGCGCTGGAGGCTGACATCGTGCGGCTGCGCGCGGCCAAGGACGATGCGAGCGCGCTCTATCCCCTTGCCGTGGCCGAGCGGGATTTGCGCTATGCCGAGGCGCGGATTGCGTCCGCGATGCTAGTGACCCCGCCCGAGGGCGATTATCCGCGCGTCCAGTTTGGCGCAGTTGTCGGCGTGCTGGATGAGGACGGCCATGCCGCGAGCTATACCATCGTGGGTGAGGATGAGGCCGACCCAGACGCCGGCCTGATCGGCGCACCATCCCCGCTGGCGCGCGCGCTGTTAGAGGCGCAGGTGGGCGACGTCGTCGAATGGCAGCGCCCCAGCGGCATGGTCGAGCTAGAGGTAGTCTCCATCACCAAGGCGCCCTAGCGGCGCAGTATCGACAGCGCGACACCGCCCAACACCAAAGCTGCGGCAAGCGCGAATGTGCCGGTTAGCGGCTCGCTGAGCATTACCACTCCGCCTGCCATGGCGATAATGGGCACACTCAACTGCGCTGTCGCCGCTGTTGTCGCAGCTAACCGGGGCAGCACGGCATACCACAGCGCATAGCCCAGCCCCGACGTGACTGCGCCCGAAAGGCTGGCCATCGCTGCGCCGCCCCAGTGAATATGCAGCGCTGCGGCGCCCGGCCAGACGGCAATAGCGACGGTCAGTGGGACCGCAATAATCGCGGCCAGCACGAAATTTGCCGCCGTTCCGGCCAGCGGATCACCGCCCCCGCGCCCGGCCAGCGAATAGACGCCCCAGGCAGCGCCCGCTGCGGCCATTGCCATGCCATAAAGGGGCGGCACCTCTGCGCCTCCGTCCGGCCATAGCAGCCAAATAAGTCCCGAAAATGCAATGCCCGCACCTAGCCAGCGTAGCGGGGGCACGCTCTCGCGGGCGACCAGCGCCCCGGCGAACATAGTAATCTGCACGCAGCCGAACAAAATTAGCGCGCCGAGGCCTGCATCAAGGCGTTGGTAGGCCAACGAGAAGGCAAAGACATAGATCAGCAGCGCAGCGACACCAATCCAGCGGGTCATGCCGCGCAGGGTAACGTTGCGCCGTCGCGCCGTTGATAGGATCACCAGCATCGCCGCGCCGGATATCAGGCGCACAGTGCCAAAGCTGACCGGATCGATGCCGCCACCAGTCAGCGCCGCGCGGTTCAGCACCGAATTGGCCGCGAACGCCGCCATCGCCAGTGCCGTTAGCAGGATCAGCCGCACAAATGCGCCTTAAACGCCGGGGGGTATAGCGGGGTGGTCGGGGGCAGATCGGCGCTTGGTCCTGCCAGCAGCGCGCCTTTGATGGGTGATGGGGCGAACCCTGCGCGCGTAAAAAAGGCCGCTGGCCCAGACGCGATCACAGATTGCTGGCTGAGGCGCGCCCATTCGGACAGCATGCCAATCAGACGGCGTCCATGGCCTGCGCCTTGCCAGTCTGGGTCAATCGCCACTGCGGCGAGGCATAGCCAGTCGGCGGGAGCTTTCATCCGTGCCAATGCATAATAACCGACAATGCCGCCTTGAAACGGCAACACCACCTCGCCTGCGATGTCACCGCTCTGGCGCAGGGATGCGACCATCTTGGCCTTGTCGGGGCTGCCAAAGGCGCGCGCGAGCAATGCGTCCACCGCGTCTTCTTCGCCGCGGTGCATATCGCGGCTAAATTCGGGAAACCTGAGTATCATGAAATCGTCCCTATCACGCCAAGGCCAGCGGGGCAGTGTTTCTTGGACGTTAGCCTAAATTTGCAACGGTCGATTGTAGCGCATCATCAAAAATTTATCTTTTGCCCCTATGCCGTCCCCGATGCTGACGCTTTCACACATATTGCTACTCGGTCTGGGGCTGCTCCGCTGCGCAGGCGCTACCGGTAAAGCAGCGATGCGCGGTGTCCAGCAATTCCGGCGCAGGCGCGAAAAAGGCGTCGCCTCCGCAAGGGTTCAGCGTCAGGGAAAACCCTTCTGCGTCCTGCTGAACAAAGGCCAATACGGTGCCCCCGGCGGCCGGGTTCGCGCACCATGGGCCAACACACTGGACATTGAGCATCACAGGTCCATCGAACGGCCTGTTAAAGCCGATCCGCCCCAGCGCCTCGCCGCGCAACCGCGCCGGGATCTTCGTCTCGGGCGGGGTGGCCTGCTGATTGTCGATATCGACCTTGGGCAATTTAGCCTCGTCGAAATCGAGCGTGCCATGTATCGCGACATATGTCTCGGGGGCGGCATCGATCCGCTTAAACGTCGTGGCCAGATCATGTGGCAAGCACGACAGCGCGGCAGCGGGACCAGCAAGTGCAACGCTGGCGATGGCGGCGTAGACTGTGCGCGGTATCATAAAAAACCCTCAAATTCGGCCAGCACGGCGGCATAGACCTCGCGTTTGAACGGGACGATGTTTTCCACCAAATCCGAGGGCGGCAACCAGCGCCAGTCAGAGAATTCAGGATGGGCAGTTGCGATGTCGATTTGTGCATCCTCGCCCTGAAAGCGGGCCAGAAACCATTTCTGCTCCTGCCCGCGATAGCGGCCCTTCCAAATGCGCGCCGCCAGATCATGGGGCAGATCGTAGCGCACCCAGTCGGTGGTTTCGGCCTCAATGCGCACCAGATCTGCCGTCACGCCCGTCTCTTCCAGCAGCTCTCGCAGGGCGGCAGTGCGCGCGTCCTCGCCCGCATCAATCCCGCCTTGGGGCATTTGCCAAGCAGGCTGAGACGTTTCGATGCGTTGGCCGGTGAATACGTGCCCGGTGCGGTTTACCAGCATGACGCCAACGCAGGGGCGGTAGGGAAGTGAGGCGATCTGGTCCGGGGTCATAAGTTCGTGTCTCCGGCGGTGATGGCGGGCTGCTGGCCGCGTTGAGCAATGTCAGCGCCGGGCGGGCCCGTTGTAATGGGCCGCCCGGCGGATGCGCTCACTCGGTGCCGTTCAGCGTGGTGAGCCCCTTGAGGATGTCGATGGCGTAGGCCAACTGGTAATCCTCCTCGCGCAGTTTTGCGCTTTCTTCGGCGCGCTCGCGGGTGTCCTTGATGTGCTGGATCTCGTCCTCGGTCAGGCTGTCATTGTCCAGACTGCCACGCAGATCGGCCTCTGAGCGCAGCAGGGGCGGCGTGCTCTTCTCTTCTTCTTCGGTCTCGGGCTGGCGCCGGGGCTGGGCGACCAGGATGTCGGGCGACACGCCAAGCGCCTGAATGGATCGACCAGACGGCGTGTAGTAGCGCGATGTGGTCAGGCGCATCGCGCCGTCGCCGCGCAGGGGCATGACCGTCTGAACGGACCCTTTGCCAAAACTTCTGGTGCCCACGACGACCGCGCGGTGATGATCCTGCAGCGCGCCTGCGACGATCTCCGAGGCAGAGGCAGAGCCGCCGTTGATCAGGACCACGATGGGCTTGCCCTGCGCCAGATCGCCGGGGGTCGCGTTAAAACGCTCGCCGTCTTGTGGATCGCGGCCACGGGTGCTGACAATCTCGCCCTTTTCCAGGAACGCATCGGATACCTTGATCGCCTGATTAAGCAGACCGCCGGGATTGTTGCGCAGGTCTATGACAATGCCGTTGACCTTGTCGATGCCACCGGCTTTTTCGATTTCCTCCGCCAACCCTTCCTCAAGGTTGGCGTAGGTCTGATCGCTAAAGCTGGAGACGCGCAAGACCACAGATTTCTGTTCGGTCCGGGCGCGCACGGCGGTTACCTTGATCGTGTCGCGAATGATCGACAAATCGAACGGCTCGGCCTCGCCTTCGCGCACCAGAGTGATGACGATCTCGCTGCCAACCGGGCCGCGCATCATATCAACCGCTTCGTCCAGGTTCAGGCCCAGCACGCTTTCGCCATCGACATGGGTGATATAGTCGCCAGATTCGACGCCTGCGTTAAAGGCCGGCGTACCGTCGATCGGCGATACAACCTTGACGAAGCCCTCCTCTTGGGTGACCTCAATGCCAAGGCCGCCAAATTCGCCGCGCGTCTGCACCTGCATGTCCTCGGCGTCCTCCGGCGGCAGATAGCTGGAGTGCGGATCCAGCGAGGTCAGCATCCCGTTGATCGCGGCCTCAATCAGATCGCCCTCATCGACTTCTTCGACATACTGGGCGCGAATCCGCTCGAATATGTCGCCGAAAAGGTCCAACTGCTCATAGACATTAGTATTGCGCTTGGTCTCTTGCGCCATGAGGGGCGCGGCGATCTGTGTGGTCACGATCACGCCGGCAAGGGTGCCAGCACCGGCCGCCATCAGAAATTTCTTCATTGCTCAGTCATCCTTGTCTGTCTTGAACCACAGCGCGGGATCCACGGCGGTGTCACCTTGTCTTACCTCGATATAAAGAGTTTGCGTCCACTCGGTAGCCGCTTCAAGCAGTTCGGCGGGCACAATTTCGTCATCTGTCTGCCCGCCGGCAGCGCCAAGGCCGCCCATCAGGCCAACCGGGCTGCCACCTGGCAGGACCTGTCCTATTTCACCATAGACCACGTCCATCCCGGCAAATACTAGCAGAATTCCTGACTGCGGCTCCAGAATGGCAACATTTCCGTAGTCCAGCAATGGGCCATGATAGCGCAGTGTCGCCGCCGCAGGTGTGGTGACCAGCGCGCGGGGCGGCGCGGCCATCACGATGCCGGGGCGGGTGATGCCTGCCGCGTCAGCCTCGCCTGCGCGGCGCAGGATGCGGCCCTCGACCGGAAGGGGCAACTGTCCCTTGCGATCCTCGATGCCGGGCAGGCTGCCGGGCGCCTCATCCAGCGCGATCTGGCTTAGGCCGCTGGCAAAGCCCGACAGCGATTCGGTGGACGCGATCAGCAGCGCCGTTTTAACCGGATCTTCGGTAAAGCGGCGGGGCAGGTCGGTGCGATCCGCAATGGCTTGGCTCAGCCGCGTCCGGGCCTCCTGCGCCGTTGCGAGGCCATCGGTCAGCTTTTGCGCAGCACTTTGCTGCAAGGTGCGCAGGGCGGTCAGATCCTCTAGGTCGGAGCGCAGGGCGGCGGCGCGTGCATTCAGCGCTGGCGTCACATCGGCCAGCAGCATGCCAGAGCGCGCAGTGCCGACCGGCCCCGCCGGATGCAGCAGCGTCACCGGGGCGGGCGTCGCGTCGATGGCGCTGAGAACGCCCAAAAGTTGCGCAATTTCGGCGTCACGCGATGCCAGATCACGCTCCAGCGTTTGCGAGCGGATTGCCGCCTGCCGCAGCCCGGCGCGCATCGCGCGCAGGCCGGCCTCGAACGCGCGGACGGTTTGGCTTAGCGCTTTGACACGGCTGGACGCGCCATCCGCCTCGTCCAGCGCGCGGGTCGCTTTCGCCAGCATTTCGGATGCGGCGCGCGCTTCGGCGGCGGGATCACCCTCGGCAAGCGCTGGCGTGCAGAATGCTGCAATCAGCGCAGCGGCGCAGATCGCGGCAGCACGTCTCACGCGGTGCGCTCTATCGCTGCAAGGCGAATCAGAGAGCGGCCTGTCATTTGGACGGGCGGCTCTAAATCCATAAGCGACAGCAGCGTAGGCGCCAGATCACTAAGCCGTCCGGGCGCCAATGCAGCGCCGTCCGGCCCGCCGATTAGAATGGCTGGCACGGGATTGGTCGTGTGCGCGGTATGCGGCGCGCCTGTGACCGGGTCTATCATCACCTCGCAATTGCCGTGATCGGCCGTAACAATCATCGCGCCGCCCACCTTTTCGAGCGCAGCTATCACTCGGCCCAGCGCGGTATCCACCGCCTCGCAGGCCGCTATCGCCGCGTCCAGATCGCCGCTGTGGCCGACCATGTCGGGGTTGGCGTAGTTGACGATGATCAGGTCATAGCGCGCCTCGATCGCGCCGATCAGATGATCAGTGACCTCGGGCGCTGACATTTCAGGCTGAAGATCATACGTAGCGACGCGAGGCGACTGGGCCATATAGCGATCCTCGCCTACCTCGGGCGCCTCTCGGCCACCATTGAGAAAGAATGTTACATGCGGATATTTCTCAGTCTCGGCGATGTGGAACTGCGTGCGGCCCTGCTGCGCGACCCAAATGCTGAGCGTGTTTTCCGGCACCTCATCGGGGAAAATGCAGTCCATGTACCTTCTGTGTGCCGCCGAATATTCGGTAAAGCCTGAAACGATGGCAAAGCTGGGCCGCGGCCCTGTTTCGAAATCGTCAAACGCGGGGTCGGCAAACGACGCAAGGATTTCGCGCGCGCGGTCGGCGCGAAAATTGAGGCACAACAGGCCGTCGCCGTCCTGCATCCCTGCGTAATCGCCTAGAACGCGCGGTTTGATAAACTCGTCTGTGCGGCCCTTGCCATAGGCATTGTCGATAGCCTCGGCTGCGGTCTGTGCGACGTAGCCCTCGCCTTGCGCGATGGCGCGATAGGCAAGTGCGACCCGCTCCCACCGATTATCGCGGTCCATAGCGTAGTAGCGCCCTGACACGGTGGCGATGTAGGCGCCCTCTGGCAACGCGTCCTCTAGGTCTTCCAAATAGGACTTTGCCGAGATTTGAGCGACGTCGCGACCATCGGTAAACGCGTGGATAGCCACTGAGATCCCGGCATCCGTCAGTGCGCGCGCGGCCGCAATCATGTGGCCGATATGCGAATGGACGCCCCCGTCCGATAGCACACCCAGCAGATGCGCCGTGCCGCCCGACGTCTGCATTGCATCCACAAAGCGGCGCACGCCGGGCAGAGTGTCAAACGTGCCGGTTTCTACCGCGCGGTCGATGCGGCGCAGGTCCATCTCGACGATGCGGCCGGCACCGATGTTGAGGTGACCCACCTCGGAGTTGCCCATCTGGCCCTGCGGCAGGCCCACGTCTAGCCCGTGAGTGATCAGGGTGGTGTTGGGGCAGGTGGCCATGGCCCGGTCGAAATTAGGCGTGCGCGCCAGAAGCGGCGCATTGCCTATCTCGCTCTCGGACAGGCCCCAGCCGTCTAGAATGCACAGGACAACAGGTTTGGGGGTGCTCATGTCTCGCTCCCGGCCTCGAAAAGGGCCGTTTCATCCGGCTTTTAGCCAAGATGGCGCCGGGGTAAAACTACGTTAACGGTAACGGTACAGCGATTTATGCCGACGCGTGCGCGGCGGAGGGCGAATTCTGCGCCTTTTGCCGAGTGAAAGGCCCGGGTTGGTGGATGACCGTACCGCCTATGAGCGGTGATACGGCCCGCCAGCGAGGATAGTCGCCGCGCGGTATATCTGCTCGGCAAGCATGACCCGGGCCAGCATGTGAGGCCAGACCATCGTGCCGAAGGACACGCTGAAGTCCACCGTACCCCGTAGCGTAGCGTCGATCCCGTCAGCGCCGCCGATAACAAAGGCCAGATCGCCGCGTCCGGCGTCGCGCCATTCGGCGATGCGACTTGCAAATTTCGGCGAGGTCAGTGTGCGGCCCCGCTCGTCCAGTGCCACGCGGACGGCGCCGTCTGGCAGAGCGCGCTCCAGCAGCATCGCCTCTGCGGCAGGGCCGCCGCCTTTCTTGTCCTCAACCTCGTGCAGGGTGGTTGGGCCGAGGCCGAGTGCGCGGCCTGTGCGATCGGCACGCAGGATATAGTCGTCATAAAGCGCACGCTCGGGGCCGGCGCGCATCCGGCCCACGGCGCAAATGTGCAGGCGCATCAGCCGGGGCTGGTGGGCGGTGTGTGCGGCGCCTCAGCGCCGGGGCCGCCTGCGGGCACCCACATTTTTTCAAGCTGGTAGAAATCGCGCACTTCGGGGCGGAACACGTGGACGATCACGTCGCCGGTGTCGATCAGCACCCAATCGCCTGTCTCTTTGCCTTCGACGCGGCTGGCGCGGCCAAGGTCGTGCTTTAGCTTATCGACCAGCTTTTCGGCGATGGAGGCGACTTGCCGGGACGATCGGCCCGAGCATATGACCATGTAATCCCCAATTGCAGATTTGCCGCGCAGATCAATCTGAACGATATCCTCGGCCTTGTCGGCGTCCAGAGACGTCAGGATATGGTCCAACTGTTGCTCGCTGCTTGCTGTATCGGTGGTCGCCGCACGCGCCCCTTTCGGGGATACGGCGGTATCGGCGGTGTTTGCCGCGTCAGTGGAAATGGACAGAACTTCGTCCTCCTGGCTGCGCACCTGATCCTGTCCCGGTGCCGGGTCTGCGTTGGAAATAGCGATCCTGCGGGCAAGTTTCAATGTGGCATAATGATTTGGGCGCCGCAGCGGCAGGCGAATTCCGCCACAAGGGTCAGAATTTTTCTCCAGCGGCATGTTCGCTGTCTGGCAGCATCCTCACTTCGCGCTGTGGGAATGGGATAGAGATACCGTTTTCGCGGAACGCATCCCATAGCGCCAGATAGACGTTGCCGCGAATATTGGTCAGCCCTTGGGTGGGGTCACGAATCCAAAAGCGCAGGATATAATCCACGCTGCTGTCGCCAAAACCGACGATATGGCACACTGGCGCCTTCATGCTAAGGACGCGCGCCACGCTTGCCGCTGCCTCGATTGCGATTTCCCGTACCTTGTGCGGATCGTCGCCGTAGGCGGTGCCAAAATAGATATCCAGGCGGACAAACTCGTTCGAATGGGACCAGTTGACCACTTGGCTGGTGATCAGATCCTCGTTCGGTATCAGGTATTCCTTGCCGTCGCGCGTGACAACGCTGACATAACGTGCACCCAGCGCGTTTATCCATCCAAACGTTTCGCCCAGGCTAATGACGTCGCCGGGCTTGATCGATTTATCCAATAGAATGATGACGCCAGAGACCAGGTTTGACACCACTTTTTGCAGGCCAAAGCCGATGCCGAGGCCGATAGCGCCTGATAGAAATGCAAGGCCCGTCAAGTCGACGCCAACCGTGCGCAACCCGATAAAGAACGCCGCGCCATAGAGTGCAACCTGCAGGAACTTGACCGCCAGCACCTGCATGGAGGGCGAGATTTCCTCGTTACGTTTGATCCTGCTAGAGGTGCTGGTGGACAGAAGCCGCGCGGCAAAGAAAAGCGCGCCTAGGATCGCGATCGCCTGCACAACCAGCCACAGAGATATCCGCGTCTCGCCCAGATGCACGGCGATACTGTCAAGCAGACGCTGCGTTTCGTCGGTTAGACCTAGTATAATAAGCGTTGCCCAAGTCCAGCCGGCATAACGCACGACGCCGCGCACGAACCCGTTGACGATCAACCTCGTGACAAAGGCGATAACCAGCCACGCCACCGCCAGACTTGCGGCGCTGCCAACTAGATAGGATCGGCTAGGCCATGTCAGCTGCTGCATGATCCCAACGGTGATCCATGCCAGCACGACAAAGAAAATCAACCGAATGCGCCGGTGCACCATCACCAAAAGGCGCATCCGCCACTTTGGCCAGCCCTCGCGCGTGCGCATCCAGGCGTGAAGGCGCGGCCCAAAGATCATGCGCAAGATGTGCGCAGCCAGCATTAGCGCCAGAATGATGCCGATCTGATAAGCGTTCCAAGGGCGCAGCAGCGCGACTGAAAATGCGTGCCCCTGCGACCAGAGGCTTAACGCGATTTCCTGTGCCTGTTCGACTGGGGGAAGGGGGGGATCTGTTGCCATGGCGTACAGATTTGCATGCGGCGTGCCTTCCGGCAAGGCAGGACTGGACAGCCGCGCCCTTTTCACGCTTGGATTGCCGCTCCCATTCGCGAAAGACGTTGCCATGACCACAGCCTTGATCAGCCATCCTGACTGCCTTGCGCATATCGTGCCGGACGGCTACCCCGAACGGTCCGCCCGGCTAGAGGCCGTGCTGCGCGCACTGGAGGGCAAGGCCCTGCTGCACGAGGACGCGCCGCTGGCCACAAACGCGCAGTTGCGGCGCGTGCATCCACAATCTCATATTGATGCGCTGGACGCGATGATGCCAACGGCTGGCTGTTTACCTGTCGATGGTGACACATGGGTCTCGCCCGGCTCGATGGTTGCCGCCCGGCGCTCCGCGGGCGGTGCGATACATGGCGTGGACATGGTGATGGGCGGCGCCGCGCAGAACGCTTTTGTCGCAACGCGCCCGCCGGGCCACCATGCCGAGCGGGCGCAGGCCATGGGGTTTTGCCTGCTGGGCAGCATTGCGGCTGCGGCCAAACATGCGGTGGATCATCACGGGCTAACGCGCGTCCTGATTTTTGACTTCGACGTGCATCATGGGAACGGCACGCAGGATCTGGTGCAGGATGATGCGCGCATTGCGTATCTGTCGTCGCACCAGATGCCGCTATTCCCCGGCACTGGCGATCCGTCCGAGGCGGGCATCGCGGGAAATGTGCATAACGTACCCCTGCGCAGCGGCGCGGGCAGCGCAGAGTTCAGGGCCGCCATGACGGATCATCTGCTGCCTGCCGCGCACGCCTTCGCGCCTGAATTGGTGCTGGTGTCGGCCGGTTTTGACGCGCACTGCGATGATCCGCTGGCTGGCCTCATGCTAACCGAGGCGGATTTCGAATGGATCACAGATGCGCTTTGCGATCTGGCGGATACACATTGCGGTGGCAGGCTGGTGTCGTGTCTGGAAGGTGGATACGACCTCGCCGCGTTGGCCGCCAGCGCGGCGGCGCATGTGGACGTGCTGATCGCGCGCGGCGGCTGAGCCTGCGCGAGGCGCCGGGCTGCCACCTTGCTGAAAATACTCGAATTCTGCCACTGCGCGATACGGGTTCGGTCCCTTGCCAGTACTGCGCCATCGTGCCAAATCAAGCGACCACACGCCGCGGAGGGATTTATGCGCGCCGGTTTGTCATTGCTGTGCCTCACCTACGTTCTCAGCCAGTTCTATCGCGCATTCCTTGCCGTTCTGGGCAGCGTGCTGGAAAGTGATATCGGCGCGGGCCCCGAGGATCTGGCGACGGCTTCGGGCCTTTGGTTCCTCGCCTTTGCGGGCTTGCAGCTGCCGATTGGATGGGCGCTGGACCGGATTGGGCCGCGTCGTACCGTGTCAGCCGTCCTGTTGATTGGCGGCGCCGGGGGGGCGCTGATGTTTGCTGCGGCCACCAGTCCGGCTCATATCAACATCGCGATGATGCTAATCGGCGCAGGCTGCGCGCCGGTTCTGGTATCGGCCTATTATATCCTCGCCCGGCAGGGCAGCCCGGCGCAGTTTGCCACCATTGCGTCGCTTCTGATGGCTATCGGCTCGCTCGGTAATCTGGGCGCGTCCTGGCCGATGGCTTGGGCCGTCGATGCGTTTGGCTGGCGCGCGGCGATGATGTTCCTTGCGGCGATTACGGCCGCAGCGTCACTGGTTCTTTTCGTGCTATTGCGCGACCCGGAGACAGCGCCGGGCGGGCGGCGCGGATCATTGCTGGACCTTCTGAAAATGCGTGCACTTTGGCCGATAATGCCGCTGATGTTCGTTTGTTATGTACCTGTCGCCGCGATCCGGGGCCTTTGGATCGGTCCATATCTCAGCGATATTTTTGGCCTCGCCACAGCGCAACTGGGGCAAGCGTCGCTGGTGATGGGGATCGCGATGATCGGTGGCACGCTGATCTACGGGCCGCTCGACAGGGTTTTTGGAACACATAAGTGGGTGATCTTTATCGGCAACATGGGCTGCGCGGTCACCTGCCTTTTGCTGGCAGTTCTGGTCGGGCAGAGCGTCGGACTTGGCATAGCGCTCTGTGCGGTGATCGGGATGTTCGGGTCGACGTTTCCAATTATGATTGCGCATGCGCGCGGATTTTTCCCGGCGCATCTGGCGGGCCGCGGCGTTACGTTGATGAACCTTTTCGGGATGAGCGGCGTGGGTTTATTGCAGCTCGGCTCGGGTGTGCTGCATGGGCGCGTGGCGGCCAGCTCTGGAGATCTTGCCGCTTACGGGACGCTCTTTGCGTTTTTCGGTCTGGCCGCGCTGACCGGATCGCTGATCTATCTGTTCAGCCGAGACGCGCCTGCATGACGCCACCCCTTTCCTACAGCGGCCATGCGGTTTAAGACGCGCAGCAAGCCGAACCGGATTTACATCAGGAGTTATTACAGATGGGCTATAGGGTCGCCGTTGTTGGTGCCACGGGCAACGTGGGCCGCGAAATGCTGAACATTCTGGCCGAGCGCCAGTTCCCCGCCGATGAGGTGGTCGCACTGGCCAGCCGGAAATCGATAGGCAGCGAGGTCAGCTATGGTGACAAGACGCTGAAAACCAAGGATCTGGATGCGTTCGATTTCACTGGCTGGGATATCGCTCTGTTTGCCATCGGGTCCGACGCGACCAAAATCTATGCGCCCAAGGCCGCCAAGGCGGGCTGCATCGTGATCGATAACAGCTCGCTCTATCGCTATGATCCGGACGTGCCGCTGGTCGTGCCCGAGGTTAATCCCGAGGCCGTCGAGTTGGTGCACAAGAAAAACATCATCGCAAACCCCAACTGCTCGACCGCGCAGATGGTCGTCGCGCTCAAGCCGCTGCACGACCGCGCCCGTATCAAGCGCGTCGTCGTCAGCACTTACCAGTCCGTCAGCGGCGCCGGTAAGGAAGGCATCGACGAGCTGTGGGACCAGACCAAGAGCATCTACAACCCCACAGACGACAAGCCTGCGCGCAAGTTTACCAAGCAGATCGCCTTTAACGTGATCCCGCATATCGACGTCTTTATGGATAGCGGCGACACCAAAGAAGAGTGGAAGATGGTCGCCGAGACCAAGAAAATCTTGGACACCAAGATCAAGGTCACAGCCACTTGCGTTCGCGTTCCGGTCTTTGTCGGGCATTCCGAGGCGATCAACATCGAGTTCGAGGAATTCCTCGACGAGGATGAGGCGCGCGATATCCTGCGTGAGGCGCCCGGCATCATGGTCATCGACAAACGCCAAGACGGCGGCTACGTCACGCCCATCGAATGCGTTGGTGATTTCGCCACCTTTGTCAGCCGTATCCGGCAGGACAGCACCATCGACAATGGTCTGAACCTGTGGTGCGTGTCCGATAACCTACGCAAGGGCGCCGCCCTCAACGCGGTCCAGATTGCCGAGACGCTGGGCCAGCGCGTGCTGAAAAAGGGCTGATCCCGCCTGTGGGCTACATCTTGGCGGTTGGCGCATCATATTGCGCCGACCGATCCCCGCAGATCGCGGCGAATTCAAATCCAAAATTGCACGAAACAACACCTGATCCGGCGCAGTCCGAGATAGCATTTTTCCGCGCATAACCTCGCGGGAATGCTTGCAATCCGGCACGCCGCATCGTCCAATCTCGCCGACCCTGCCGGAGAAGCTGATCATGCGTACCACCACATTCATCCTGACGCTCACCCTTGCCGGGCCGACGGCCCTGATGGCCGAGGATATCGCGCTGACCAGCCGCGTCAGCGACGTTACCCTCTATCCGCAGGGCGCGACGATCCACCGCGAGGTGCCGTTCACTGCGCCCGCCGGACAGCATGAATTGATCCTGCTGGATTTGCCTCAGGATACGGACCTGCAAACGGTGCGCGTGACTGTCACAGGCGCCCAGATGGGTAGCGTGACGACCCGCCGCAATGCCCAGCCACCGCGCGGCGAACGACAAAGCGCCGCGATCAAGGCCGCCGAGGCCGAGGTGGAGCGGCGCGAAGAGGCTCTTGCGATGGCCCGTTCAGATATCGCGCGGCTGCGCCTTGTTGTTGATGCAGCAGACGCGCAGGTGCAGTTCCTGTCGCAGTTGGGGCAGGGCGATGGGATCGCCGCGCAGGACGTCAGCACCTTACGCGATCTGGCGCAGATGATCGGCGCGCAGACGCTGGCCGCGCGCGAGGCCGCCCATGACGCCGCTCGCAAGGCGGAGGAGGCCGAGAAGGGCCTGAAGGACCAGATCAAGGCATTGGAAGAGGCCCGCCAAGCGTTGGCCGCACTGGTACCCGAGGACGAGGACCGCGCGATGTTGGCCGTATCTGTCACGGCAGAGGACCAGACTTCAGGAACGCTGGACGTAACCTACCAGACATGGAACGCCGGATGGGCACCAGTCTATGACATGACGCTGACGCGCGCGACCGGCGCGCTGGATATCACGCGCGGCGCTTACCTGCAGCAAAATACCGGCGAGAATTGGCAGGACGTGGCGCTGACCTTGTCCACGGTGCGGCCTAGCGGCCAGACCCGTCCCAGCGAAATCGGCCCCCTTTTGCGCCGCATCGGCCCGCCGCTTCAACTGATGCGCAAAGAGGCGCTGGGCGCCGAGATGAATGATATGGCGATGTCCGAGTCTGCACCGGCCCCCGCGGTGATCGCGGCATCTGCCACGTTTGACGGTCTGGCTGTCACCTACGACTACGAGCCGACCGTCTCGGTTGCTTCGGGCGCTGATGCGCTGCGTATCGCGCTGGGCACTCTGTCAACGCAGGCAGAAACGCAGGCCCGCGCCGTGCCGCTCTTTGACGAAAGCGCATTTCTGGTGGCCGAGTTCACCAATGATATGGGCGAGCTGATCCTGCCCGGCGAGACACATTACTACTTGGGCGCCACTTATGTCGGACAAACCCAAGGTCAGCTGATCGCGGCAGGTGCGGAGGCCGAGGCGTCCTTTGGTCCCATCGATGGGCTGCGCCTGACCCGCACCACGCTGGACCGCGAAGAGGGCGGCAGCGGCCTGATTCGAAAGTCCAGCGACCTGACCGAAACAGCGCGCATCGAGATTGAGAACCTGACCGGCGAGGCGTGGCCCCTGCGCGTGCTGGACCGCGTGCCATATTCCGAGCAAGAGGATCTGCAAATCGACTGGCAGTCCGACCCCCGCCCCAGCGAAGTGGACGTGGACGGTCAGACCGGCGTTCTGGCGTGGAAGTTCGATATGGCCCCGGGCGAAGAGCGCACCCTGACGCTGGAGTACGACATGCAATGGCCCGAGGATCAGGTGCTACGCTGACGCCACCTGCTCAAGCAATTTTCAGGTCTGGATATCCTTGCGCGCGCTCAAGGCCGCGCTGATCGTGCCGTCGTCCAGATAGTCTAGCTCTCCGCCGATAGGCACGCCTTGGGCCAGTGAGGTCAGGCGCACGCGCCCCTCGATCTGGTCAGCGATGTAGTGGGCGGTGGTCTGCCCGTCGATCGTAGCGGCGAGGGCGAGGATGACTTCAGTGATCTTCTCCTGCTCGATCCGGCCGATCATTGCGGGGATGCGCAACTGTTCAGGGCCAACCTGATCCAGCGCGCTAAGGGTACCGCCGAGGACGTGATAGCGCCCCTCGAAGGCGCCGCCACGCTCCATCGCCCAGAGGTCGGAGACGCTTTCGACCACGCAAAGGATGCCGTTCGCGCGTTTGGGCGCGAGGCAGATATCGCAAACCTCAGCCGTGCCGATATTGCCGCAGACGGCACATTCGCGTGCGGTCTCAGCAACCTTCTGCATCATCCCGGCTAGCGGCAGCAGCTTGATCTCTCGCTTGGCGATCAGATGCAGGACCGCACGCCGCGCTGAGCGAGGGCCAAGGCCCGGCAGCCGCGCCATCATCTCGATCAGGCTGTCGATATCGCGGGTTGAACTCAAAAGGTGTGTCCTGACGGCGGGCGGCGCAAACGCCTTTGTTAAAGGGGGGGCGCAAGGCGCACTGCTGGCGGGCTGCAGTTAGAACGGCAGTTTCATATCCTTGGGCAGGCCCATCGCTTCGGTTAGCTTGCTCATCTCTTCTTGGGCGCGGTCGCTGGCTTTGCCTTGGGCGTCCTTGATCGCGGCGAGGATAAGGTCCTCAACAACTTCCTTGTCGTCGCCCGAGAATATGCTGGGGTCGATGTCGAGGCTCTTTAGCTCGCCCTTGCAAGTGGCGACGGCCTTAACCAGGCCAGCGCCGCTTTCGCCGGTAACGGTAAGCGTGTGCATCTCTTCTTGCATCTCAGCCATCTTGCCTTGCATTTCCTGCGCGGCCTTCATCATCTTGGCCATGTCGCCCATCTGGCCCAGTCCCTTGAACATATCCGTCTCCAATTTGGTCAAAACGCTTTGCGTCTAGATACGCGCGCGCGGCATCTGGAACAAGGGGAGGGGTATTTTAGTCCTCCTCAAAGGGGTCCCATTCGTCCTCGACTTCTGGCAGCGCCTCGGCCTGCGCCTCGACTGCCATCTGGCGCGCCGTTCGAATTTCGATGATCTGAGCGCCCGGAAAGGCGTCCTTGACGGCCTGCACCAGTGGATGCCCCTCGGCCTCGGCGCGCAGCGACATTTCCTCGGCGTCACGCTCGCCCGCGATGGTCGTGGCGCCGCCCTCATTGACCAGCGTGACGGCCCAGCGATTGCCGGTCCAGCGCTGAAGCGCAGCGCCGAGGCGCTGGGCCAGATCGCGGGGGGAATTTTCGGTCGGAACAAACTCGATCCGGCCGGGCTGGTAGGCCGCCAGTTGCACGCAGGTTTCAACCTCGACCAACAGTTTGACATCGCGATTGCTGCGGATCAACTCGACCACGTGGTGGAATGTCGGATAGTGCGCCAGCGCCGCGTCCGCTGCGATGGCCAGCGTCTGGCCTGCACCATTGCCAGAGGATGCGCGCGGCTGTTGCGGCTGCGGCACTGGCGCCGAATATGCGCCCTGCGATGCATGCGATGTCTGCGATGTCGGCGTTTGCCCGTCGCTACCGCCCAAGGGCGCCGCGCCGGAGGGCGCGCTGGCAGGAACGGGCGTGTCCTTCAGCTTGCGCAGCAGTTCTTCGGGGCTGGGCAGATCGGCAACATGCGTCAGGCGGATTACAGCCATTTCGGCGGCCATCATGGCGTTCGGTGCGCTTGCGACCTCTTCCAGCGCCTTTAGCAGCATCTGCCACATGCGCGTCAGCACGCGCATCGGCAGCGCCTCGGCCATTTGCAGCCCGCGCGCGCGCTCATCCGGGCCAATAGTGGGATCGTCCGCAGCCTCGGGGGTGATTTTTACGACCGAGGTCCAGTGCGTAATTTCGGCCAGATCGCGCAGGACGGCCAGTGGATCGGCGCCGTCGGAATATTGTGCGCCAAATTCGGTCAGCGCGCCTGCCGCGTCGCCCTTGAGGATTAGATCGAACAGGTCCAGCACGCGGCCCCGGTCGGCCAGCCCCAGCATGGCGCGAACCTGATCTGCGCCCGTCTCGCCCGCGCCGTGGCTGATGGCCTGATCCAGTAGCGAGGTCGCGTCGCGCGCCGATCCCTCGGCGGCGCGAGTGATGAGCGCCAGCGCGTCATCGGTGATGCCTGCGCCCTCGGCATCCGCAATTTTGCGCATGAGTTTCAGCATAACCTCAGGCTCAATCCGCCGCAGATCAAAGCGCTGGCAGCGGCTCAGGACCGTCACTGGCACCTTGCGGATTTCCGTTGTGGCAAAGATGAATTTGACGTGGGCGGGCGGCTCCTCCAGCGTTTTTAGCAGCGCGTTGAACGCCGAAGTGCTAAGCATGTGCACCTCGTCGATGATGTAGATCTTGTAGCGCGCACTGGCGGCGCGATATGCAACCGAGTCGATAATCTCGCGGATGTCACCGACACCCGTACGGCTGGCAGCGTCCATTTCCAGCACATCGACATGGCGGCCCTCCATGATGGATGTGCAATGCTCGCACACGCCGCACGGGTCGGTGGTGGGGCGACCCTCGCCATCGGGACCGATGCAATTCATGCCCTTCGCGATGATGCGGGCGGTCGTCGTTTTGCCAGTGCCGCGGATGCCCGTCATAATAAACGCCTGGGCGATACGGTCGGCCTCGAACGCATTTTTCAATGTGCGCACCATGGCGTCCTGTCCGACCAGATCGGCAAAGGTTTCGGGCCGGTATTTGCGGGCCAGAACGCGGTAGCCGGAAGGGGCGGTGTCGGTCATGTGGGGCGTGCCTGCTGGAATCGGGAAACTCTGGTCTGCAACGTATGCGCAGGGCGCGCCCGCGTCCACCCAGCCTGCCGCCTACAGCATCCACAAAACCGCGCCCGTACCGATTGTAGCGAGCGTCAGCAGCGCCGCGAGTCTTTGAAAGTTCTTGGACCCGGTGACGTTGGCATCGCGGGCAGTGAGGTGCTGATGGGTCTTGTGGGCTTGCCTGGCAGCGATCCAATAAATGATCGTTGCGGTTAACAGAAAGAGGCTTGCCACAGCCTTGGCGGCCCATGTTGGCTCAAAATCGCCGAAGACCGCCTTTAGCGCGATGGCCACGCCGACAGCGCCCAGCCCGAGGCCCATCCACGAATTAAACGTGCGTTCATTGGCCATGATCGTGCGATCCTCGGCCCAATCGGTGCGCTGCTCTGCTTTTTCGGTCTTGTCCGTCATGGGGGAACGCTAAGCGATGTACGCGCGTTTGGCGATATGGGTTTTTCTGGTGCGCCGGGCGCAGGACGCTATACCTGTAGGGACTGTAACCGGGCAGGAGCAGACATCATGAGACTGAAAGGATTGCGCCGCAGCCGCAATATCGAGGACCGCCGCAGGTCTGGCGGCGGCGGTGGCGCGCGGGGCGCGGGTATCGGCGGTGTCGGGTTGATCGTGGTGCTCGCCATCGGGTATTTTGCCGGGATTGACGTGACGCCGATCCTGAACGAAATGCAGGGCGGCGGGGCAGTTCAGAATGCGGCTCCTCGCCAGCTAAGCGCTGAAGAAGAGCACGCCGCAGACTTCAGCTCGCGCGTGTTGGCGAGCACAGAAGAGGTGTGGACCGACCTGATGCCCAGCCAAGTTGGACAGGACTACCGCCCGCCGGTGATGGTGCTCTATTCCGGCATCACGCGCAGCCCGTGCGGTGGTGCATCCGGCGCGACCGGGCCTTTCTATTGCCCGGCGGACCGCAAGGCGTACCTAGATACCGAATTTTTTGCGACACTGTCGCAGCAATTGGGCGCGCGGGGCGATTTTGCTGCGGCCTACGTCATCGCCCATGAGGTTGCGCATCACGTCCAGAACGAGCTGGGCATTTTGGGGCAGGTGAATGATGCGCGCCAATCCAGCAGCGAGCGGCAGGCCAACGCGCTGACCGTGCGGCTGGAATTGCAGGCCGATTGCCTTAGCGGCGTCTGGGCGCAGGCGGTGGGCAACCTGCTAGAGCCGGGCGATATTGAGGAGGCGTTGAATGCCGCGCGCCGGATCGGTGACGACCATTTGCAACGTCAGGCAGGCCGTGTGCCGCAGCCGCATACGTTCACGCACGGCACGTCTGAACAGCGCTCGCGCTGGTTCGCGACTGGCTTTGAGTCTGGTCAGATGGGCGCGTGCGACACGTTCGGCGCCGAGCGATTGTAGGGCGGTCGGATGACAGCCCTCGTCATCCATGCACTGCCAGTGCTGCGGGGTATCCTCGCCATTTCGGCGCTGCCGGGGGCGGGGGGCGATTATGACGCTGATCTGGCGCATCTACACGATTGGCGCCCGGCGCTGGTTCTGACACTGACGACGATGTCCGAAATGGTGGCAGCAGACGCCGGCGATTTGGGGCCCGACATAATGCATATCGGCACGCGGTGGGTTCATTTGCCAGTGGCGGACTACGGTGTGCCTGATGCAGCTGACAACGCGAAATGGCGCCGGGCCGTGGCCGACGCGCTTCCTGCGCTGCGCGGGGGCGGGCGCGTTTTGATTCATTGCAAGGGCGGATGCGGGCGTGCTGGCATGGCCGCGCTGCGGCTGATGATCGCGGCAGGCGAGGCACCTGATGCAGCGCTTGCCCGCCTGCGCGCAGTCCGCCCCTGCGCGGTCGAGACCAAAGCCCAGATGCGCTGGGCACTGCAGGGCGGCGCCGAATAGGGGGGAGTAAGGTGAGAGGCTGGACAACGACCCAAGCGAGGCTCGTTACGGCTGCTTCCTTCCGGATCTGACCGGGTTGGCGAGGTGCCTGCCCGCGCCAACCTCTCGACCAACCAGATAATGCGGATAATCGGCCGATGCAAGAGGGGCGCGCGCTGCGATGTCTACTTCAGCGATGACGGCACCGTCGCGCCAACTAATTCCTGACTGAATGGCACCGGATGCGGTGCCTTGCCCAGTCTTGCACGGTAGATCGGCAGACTTTCGGCGACGCGCTGGACGTAATTGCGCGTCTCGTCGAAGGGTATGAACTCGATCCAGTCGATCACGTCCAAATCGCCCATTCCGGTGCCATCCCTTGGATCGCCGCGCTCGGACATCCAGCGCGGCGGGCGGGCTGGCCCGGCGTTGTATCCTGCCGACATCATCACCACATTCGCGCCAAACCGCTGCGACATCTGCGCCAGATAGGTGGAGCCGAGCCGCGCGTTATAAGGCCAATCGCTAAGGACGCGGCCCCGGTCATATTCAATGCCCAGATCGCGCGCCACGTCGCTGGCGGTGCCGGGCAGCACCTGCATCAGCCCCAGCGCGCCCGCGCCACTGGCGACGCGGTGGTCGAACTCGCTTTCGCGGCGGGCAATGGCAAGGGCCATTTCCATCGGGACGGGCAGATCCATCTCCTGCATTGGATGCAGCGCATAGTAGTCGGCGGGTAGTACAATTCCGCGCCCTGCCGCTGCCTTGCCCAGCATGATCTGCAAGTGGGGCTGGCCCATATCGCCCAGAGCCGCGCCGAGGCTGCCCATTTCGCCGCGATTGAGCGTACCTGCGAGCGCATTGATGAACCATTCGGCCAGAGTTAGCTGGTCGGACGCGGCCAATAGCGTGATCGCCTGAAAGAGATCGCCATGCGTGAACGCAGCCTCCTGCCACGGCGGAAACACCTCGCCGCCTATCAGTGCTGGATCGAATGGCAACCCGGCCTTTTCGGCGGCCAGCAGTCCGTAAAAGCTGGTTTGCTCTCCCGCGCCTTGGGCATAGGTCAATTGCGCGCCTTCGGGGTCGCCCAGCGCCTCTTGCGCGCGTCCGATCCAGTAATGCGCGCGGCCCAGTGATATAGGCGTCTCCACGGCGGCGCGCAGCCGTTGGAAGTGATCCAGCGCCAAGGCCGGATCGTCCATGAAACGTAACGCCAGATAGCCCGACAGCCATTCCAGATCGGCATAGGCACCACCATCCTGCAACTGGTGGTTGGCAGCCAGATCGTAGGCGCGGGCATATTCGCCATTGCGCATCATTCGGCGGGCAAAGCTGCGGCGCCACCCGGCCCAGCGCCATGCCTCGCCCAGACCGTTCTCAATCTGGCTCTGGCCTTGCATCAGGGTCATAGCTGCCTCGGCCTTGTCGGCCTTGATGTATTGCTCGAACAGCATGTAGGCGATGCCGGGATCGCGCTGCATCTCTTGGGGCAGGCTGGCAACTTTTGCCTCGATACCGCGTCTCCCGTCGCGGGCCATCAGGCGGATATCGGCGCGCGCGCGGGTCTCGTCGTCAACCAGCGGCAGCATCAACGCCGAATCGCGCAGGCCGCGCCACAAGGTCATGTCCATCCGGGCGGCGTGGTGCGGCACTAGAATGGTGCCGTAAGCGTTCAAAAAGTTGGTATGCTCTTCGGAGCTTAGATCGAAGGTGCGCCATGCGGCGATCACGCCCTTTTCGGCATCGCGCTGGCGTCCCTTTGCTGCCTGCGCTGCGGCAAGGCGCAAAACACCCTCGCCGGTTTCGGGCGGCGCGCCCTCATAGAACGCGATGATCTGCGCATCATTGGCATTCTTCAGCACTTCCTTGGATTCCTCGCGGATTTTGTCCAGCCCCGGCCAGCCGGGATGTGCGTTCAGAAATGCCAGCACCTCGGGCAGGGTGCCGCGTCCCGACCGCAGGCGCGCCCACTCGACGAGCTCCTTGGCGACGGGCCCATCGCGCGCGGCCAACTGTGCGGCGCGGTCCCAGCGCCCGGCTGCGCCTGCGTCCAGCGCGCTGGACAGTGCGCGGGGCGGCGTGATGCGGGATGGCTCGCCAAAGGAGGGCAATGCGCTGCACATCATCAGCAGGGCAGCTAAAAGAGAGCGCGTCATGTCTTGCATTTCCCGTCTTGGCGAAGGATAGACAGCCCAGCCTACGCGTGCGCCGGGGCGCCGTCCACCATCCCATATAGGGATGCGGTGGGCAGCCTGCCACAGCCGCGCCCAACGTTTCGGGCCGATATGCCCGGCATTAGCAAAGGACGCCGCCATGATCAAAGGATCGCTTCCAGCCCTGGTCACGCCCCTGAAAAACGGCGCGGTGGATTTCGATACGCTGGGCAAACTGGTGGAGTGGCATATTGCTGAGGGTAGCAATGGACTAGTCCCCGTCGGCACGACAGGCGAGAGCCCGACCCTCAGCCACGACGAGCATATGGCCGTTGTTGAGGAAGTCGTGCGCGTCGCTGCCCGCCGCATTCCTATCGTCGCCGGCGCTGGCAGCAACAACACCGCCGAGACGATGCGGCTGATGCAGCACGCGCACAAGGTTGGCGCCGATGCCGCACTGGTCGTCACGCCCTATTATAACAAGCCTACGCAGCGCGGCCTGATCGCGCATTTTACCGCCGCCCATGATTGCTGCGACCTGCCGATCATCATCTACAACATCCCCGGCCGGTCGGTCGTCGATATGTTGCCCGCCACGATGGGCGAATTGGCAAAACTGCCCCGTATCATCGGCGTCAAGGACGCCACCGGCGATCTGGCCCGCGTCTGCGCGCAGCGAATTACCTGCGGCCCGGACTTTATTCAGGTGTCTGGCGAGGACGCGACTGCCCACGGCTTTAACGCCCAAGGCGGCATTGGCTGCATTTCCGTCACCGCCAACGCCGCGCCCAAGCTCTGCGCGCAGCTACAGGCCGCTTGTCTGGCGGGCGATTATGCGGAGGCGCTAAAGCTTCAGGATCGCCTGATGCCGCTGCACCACGCTATATTCACCGAGCCGGGACTGGTCGGTGTGAAATATGCCATGTCGTTGATCGGCCAATGCAGTGAAGAGGTCCGCTCACCGCTTGTGACGCTGACAGATGGCACCAAAAAGCTGGTTGAAGACGGAATGCGCCACGCTGGCCTGCTGAACTGAGCGTCTAGCGATACGTGGACGGCGCGTGTCCGAACTGCGCCGCATAGCTGCGCGAGAAATGCGACGAATTGGCAAAGCCGGTTGCCAGCGCGATTTGCGTCAGGGGCAGGGCTGAATTGCGCAGCAGGCTCTGCGCCCGTGCCAGCCGTAACGCGCGGTAGTACCGCATTGCAGGCTGGCCCAGCTGATCCGCAAACAGCCTGTTGAGCTGCCTTGGCGATACGCCTGCCACCTGCGCCAACTGGCCCAGATCCAGCGGATCGGCGATATGGGTCTCCATCACTTCGACGGCGTCCAGAATGGCGGGGGTGTGGGTGCCCACGCGTTCGGCCAGCCCGCCCCGCTGCGGGCCGACAGGCGGGCGGATTTCTGTGTGCATGAACCAGTCGCTGACCTGACGCGCAAAGCCTGCGCCGTGCTGCCGGGCGATCAGGGCGTGCAGCATGTCCAGCGGCGCAGTGCCGCCAGCACATGTCATCCGGTCGCGGTCGATCACATATAATGTGCGTTCCAGCGCCAGATCCGGCGATACCTCGGCCAGCGCCTCGGCGTATTCCCAATGCAGCGTCATGCGGTGCCCCGCCATCAGTCCGGCGCGTGCCAGAATAACCGGCCCGCCCGATACACCCGCTAGGGCCGTCCCCTCGCGCGCCAGCCTCGCGAGCCAGCGAAAGAGCGCGGGATCAGCATATCCGCCCACGTCGCCGCCGGCGATTACGAACAGCATGTCCAGTCGCAGTGCATCGCCAACCTGCACATCCGGCGGAACAACGACTGCGCCCGAGCTGTGCACCGGGCCACTGCCCATGCCGATGTGAACCACGTCATACAAAGTGCGCCCTGCCAGCAGATTGGCCGCGCGCAGCGGCTCTACCGTGGCGGCGTAGGACATGACGGCAAAGTCAGTGATCGGCAGGATACCGATTCGCATGGGCGCTATGGGATGATCGTGCGGTATGTCCATTTTAGGCATCTATCCGACTTTTTTAGGAAAGTGCAAATGCCGTAAACAGACCATGCTGCAGGCAACCTGACATATCGGACGATCTACATGCGCTATTCCGCTCTCCGCATCCTCAAGGAAGGCCTGACCGGCAACAAGGGTTGGAAGCCCGTCTGGCGCGAGCCTGAGCCAAAGGCCGAGTATGACGTCATCATCATCGGCGGCGGTGGTCACGGCCTTGCCACCGCATATTATTTGGCCAAAGAGCATGGCATCACCAATGTGGCGGTCGTCGAAAAGGGCTTGCTGGGCAGTGGCAATGTCGGGCGCAATACCACGATTATCCGCTCCAACTATCTCCTGCCGGGCAACGAGCCTTTCTATGAGCTATCGCTGAAGCTGTGGGAAAATCTGGAGCAGGACTTCAATTACAACGCAATGGTGTCGCAGCGCTCAATCCTGAACTTGCTCCATTCGGATGCGCAGCGCGACGCGTTTATCCGGCGCGGGAATGCGATGTTCCTCGCGGGAGCCGACGCCGAATATGCCACAGCCGAGCAGTTGCGCGAAGAGTTGCCGTTTCTCGACTACGACAACGCGCGCTTCCCGATCAAAGGCGGCCTTTACCAGCGCCGCGGCGGCACTGTGCGCCATGACGCGGTTGCATGGGGCTATGCGCGCGGGGCCGACAGTCGCGGCGTCGACATCATCCAGAACTGCGAGGTCACCGGTTTTCAGATAGAAAACGGCGTTTGCAGAGGTGTCGAGACATCCCGCGGTCCAATTCGTGCCAAGAAGGTCGCGATGTGCGTTGCCGGCTCCTCTGGCCGGGTTGCTGCACAGGCCGGAATGCGCCTGCCTATCGAATCCCATGTCCTACAAGCCTTCGTCACCGAAGGGCTAAAGCCGGTCATTCCCGGCGTCATCACTTTCGGCGCGGGCCATTTCTATGTCAGTCAGTCTGACAAGGGCGGGCTGGTATTTGGCGGCGATATCGACGGCTACAATTCCTACGCCCAGCGCGGCAACCTGCCCGTGGTCGAGGACGTGGCCGAAGGCGGCATGGCGATCATGCCGATGATCGGGCGCGCGCGTCTTCTGCGCAGTTGGGGCGGCATCATGGATATGTCGATGGACGGCTCGCCCTTTATCGACAAGACCGATATCGGCGGTCTCTATTTTAACGGCGGCTGGTGCTATGGCGGTTTCAAGGCCACGCCAGCCTCTGGCTGGTGCTACGCCCACCTGCTGGCCAAGGATACGCCACACCCCGTAGCCACCGAAATGCGCCTCGACCGGTTCCGGCGCGGCCATATGATCGACGAAAAAGGTCAGGGCAATCAGCCTAACCTGCATTAAGGGACTCCATGTTTTTTCCTGCTGAAAACAATCACATCCCGCCCCTGCCAGAGGCCCAGTGCCGCTTTCAATCCGCCTCTGCTGCGGGACATTTCGAGGTGAACACATGATCATCGACCACCCCCTTCTGGGTCCGCGCGACGCCGCCGAATTCATCTATCTGGGCGACGCCGCCCTGATCGACCGTCCCGATTGGCAGGCAGAGGATGCCGCCGATAAATTCTATGAATATGGCTACCTGCGCGACAACATCGCCGGGAAGATGCAGGAGCTGTGGTATCACGAGCAGGGGGATCGCAGTTGGCTGGTCGTTACCCGCGACACCCTTACCCACGAGATTACCGACGTTGAAATGGCCCGTGACGTGGCCCGCGCGAGAGGGCGCAGCAAATGAGCCAGATCAACCGTATCAAGGGCGGCCTTATCGACCGTTCGCAATCGCTGGATTTCACTTTCAACGGTAAAACCATGCAAGGCCATGCGGGCGATACGCTTGCCTCGGCCCTTCTTGCCAATGGCCAGATCCTGGTCGGGCGCTCGTTCAAATACCACCGCCCGCGCGGCATTTTCACAGCAGGCAGCGAGGAGCCGAACGCACTGGTTCAGCTGCGCACTGGTGCGGCCCAAGAGCCGAATACCCGCGCTACCGTGGCCGAGTTGTTCGACGGGCTGACCGCCACCAGCCAGAACCACCGTGGCCCGCTTGAATTTGACATGATGGCTGTCACCGACCTGTTGTCGCCATTCCTTAGCGCCGGGTTCTACTACAAGACATTCATGTGGCCCAAAGCGTTCTGGGAAAAGCTGTATGAGCCTGCCATCCGCAACTCTGCCGGCCTTGGCCGCCTGTCGATGCAAGAGGATCCCGATACCTACGACAAGGGCTTTCTGCATTGCGATCTGCTGGTCATCGGGGCTGGCCCGTCTGGCCTGTCTGCTGCGCTGGCTGCTGCGCGTTCCGGCGCGCGCGTGATCCTTGCCGATGAGGATTTCGCACCCGGCGGGCGGCTGAATGCCGAAACGCTTGAGGTCGACGGTATGACAGGCGCGGGCTGGGCGGCGCAGACCGCGGCCGAATTGGCGTCGATGGACAATGTCCGCCTCATGACGCGCACTACAATTTATGGTGCCTACGATCACGGTATCTATGGCGCGTTGGAACGGCGCACCGATCACCTGCCCGGCGCAGGCGGCAAGCCGCGCCAGATCCTCTGGCGTATTTATTCCAAGCGCGCAGTTCTGGCCGCCGGCGCGATCGAGCGCCCCATTGCATTCGGCAACAACGACCGCCCCGGGATAATGCTGGCTGGCGCCGTGCGCACCTATGTCAACCGCTACGGCGTCACGCCGGGCCAGCGCGTTGCCGTCCTGACAAACAACGATGATGGCTGGCGCACGGCGTCGGACCTAGCTGCCAAAGGCGTCGAGGTACGCGCGATCATCGACACCCGCGACGCCCCTGCTGTGTGCGACGTGCCGGGCGCGCGCCATGTGCGCGGCGCGGGGGTGGTCGATACATCGGGTCGCCGCGCGCTCAAGCGGATTACGCTGACCGATGGCCAGATGATCGACGTCGATTGCCTTGCCGTTTCGGGCGGCTGGAACCCGTCGGTGCACCTGACCTGTCATCAGCGGGGCCGTCCTGTCTGGCGCGATGACATCTCGGCCTTTGTACCTGGGCGCGACCTGCCGCAGGGTATGGTCGTTGCCGGGGCCGCGAATGGCCAACTGACGCTAGCTGCCGCGCTGGCAGAGGGGCGCAAGGCCGCCAATGCGCAAGTCAAGGATCTTGGCTTTACCCCCTCACGCAAGGCGGCGCCCAAGGCCGAGGATGAGGCGCATGACGGCGCGCCGAAGTGGCATATTCCCTCCGGCAAGACGCGCGCCTGGGTGGATCTGCAAAACGATGTGACCGTCAAGGACATCAAGCAATCGCACCAAGAGGGCTTCCGCTCGGTCGAGCATCTCAAGCGCTATACGACCACTGGCATGGCCACCGATCAGGGCAAGACGTCGAATATCCCCGCGCTGGCGATCATGGCCGAATGCAGCGGCAAAACGATCCCCGAGACGGGCACGACCATCTTTCGCCCGCCCTACACACCGATCCCCATTGGCGCGTTGGCTGGCCGCGCGCGCGGCACCGATTTCCGCCCCTACCGCCTGACGCCCAGCCACGAATGGGCCAAGGCGAACGGCGCGACCTTTATCGAGGTCGGCAACTGGCTGCGCGCGCAATGGTTCGTCAAAGGCAATGAGGCGGGCTGGCGCGATTCGGTTGACCGCGAGGTGCTGAACACCCGTAATTCTGTCGGCATTTGCGATGTGACCACGCTGGGCAAGATCGACGTGCAGGGCAAGGACGCCGCCGAATTCCTGAACAAGGTCTACGCCAACGGCTTTGCCAAGCTCGCAGTCGGGCGCGTGCGGTATGGCATCATGCTGCGCGAGGATGGCATCTGCTACGAAGACGGCACCACCGCGCGCATGGGCGAAAACCACTTCGTTATGACGACCACCACTGCCAACGCGGTTCTGGTATTCCGGCGGATGGAGTTCGCGCGCCAGTGCCTCTGGCCCGATCTGGACGTGCATCTGATCTCAACCACGGACGCGTGGGCACAGTTCGCCGTCGCTGGTCCCAACGCGCGCAAGCTGCTGAGCAAAATCGTTGATGCCACGCAGGACATGTCGAACGAGGGATTTCCCTTTATGGCCTGCGGAGAGATTACCGTTTGCGGCGGCACGCCTGCGCGCCTCTTCCGCATCTCATTCTCGGGCGAATTGGCCTATGAAATCGCCGTGCCCGCGCGCTACGGCAATTCTATGATAGCCGCGTTGGTCAAAGCAGGCGAAGAGTTCGGCGCGAGCCCCTATGGGCTGGAGGCGCTGGGTGTCATGCGCATCGAAAAGGGTCACGCAGCCGGCAATGAATTGGATGGGCGGACTACTGCGCATAACCTTGGCATGGGCCGCATGGTCAGCGACAAAAAGGACTGCATTGGCAACACACTGTCACAGCGTCCCGAGTTGAATCGCGAGGATGCAGAGAAAATGGTTGGCTTCCGCCCGGTGGATCGCAGCCAGAAACTGATCTCCGGTTCGCATTTCATCAACAAGGGCGATGATGCGACCATGGCCAACGATCAGGGCTGGATGACGTCGGTGGCCTATTCGCCCAGCCTTGAGCATTCGATCGGCCTAGGGTTTATCAAGTCCGGCGATAGGCGCATGGGCGAAATTGTCCGCGCCGTCAGCCCGGTCCACAACATCGAGATGGAGGTCGAGATCGTCTCGGCCCACTTTATCGACCCCGAAGGAGAGCGCCTGCGTGCCTGATTTCACCCTCACTGCCGCGCCGCCACTGGCAGGCTACGACCGCAGATTTGGCGATATCCATCTGATTGCGCCTACCGATCTCGCTATCGTGTCCATCGCCCTGCCGCTAGGGGCCGAAGATGCCGCCAAAAAGGCGATCAAAACCGCCTTTGGCATAGCGCTGCCCGAGATGGGCATGTCAGCCGTGGCCAAGTATAAGACGTCTGTGATTATGCGCCTTGGCGTCGATCAGGCGTTTGTTCTGTTCCCCAGCGCAACACCGGATGCGGAGCGGCAGATTGCGGCAAAGCTGAAGGGCGCGGCCTACACCACGGATCAGACAGACGGCTGGTGTGCCCTGCAAATATCCGGCCCCGGCGCGCTCCGCGCGCTAGAGCGGATTTGCCCGGTAGACCTGCATCCGGCTGCGTTTGCGGTTAATGCGATTGCGCGTACCGTGATGGAACATATGGGCGCCATCGTCGCGCGCACAGGCGAGGATACGTATCTGCTGCTATCGGCAAGCTCGTCCGCGAAGTCGTTCCTTCACGCGGTAGAAGTGTCGGCGCAGAACGCGACTTGAGGTATTCGCGAGGCGAATGTCGGAGAAAGCTGAACTTTCCTCTATAACGCTTCGCATCTAAATCGGGAAATCTTGGAGCGGGCGGCGGGAATCGAACCCGCGTCATCAGCTTGGAAGGCTGAGGTCTTACCATTACACAACGCCCGCTCAGGCCATGCCTGATTAACGCGGCCCGCGCGCCGAGGCAAGCGGGCAAGGCTGAATATGCAAAAATTCGCCAGAAACCTCTTTGCTTTAGTATCGGCTGCGCAGAACCTCAGGATCGGCCCCGGTCAAATAGCGCGTCAGCAGCCACAGGTTGCGCGCGCCGCGCCGCGCCCAGCCATCGCGCAGATACCGCGCCGCGCCTGTCTGCACAGCCAATGGCATCATGCACAATCGCGGGCCCAGGCGGCGTGCCATCGCCACATCCTCCATCAGCGGAATGTTGTCAAAGCCGCCCGCTGCGTCATAGTCAGCCCGGCTGATCAGCAGGCCCTGATCGCCGTATGGTAGGCCAAACAGCCGCGAGCGCAGATTCGCCCAGCCAGCTACGATGCGCGGCGCGGCGCCGCGCACGTCGAAGACGAGGCGAAAATAACCAGGCCTGCCATCCGCCATTTGTGCCAGAACGGCCCCTGTCCAGCCCGCAGGCAATCCGGTATCGGCGTGTAAAAACAGCAGCCAGTCCCCGTGTGCCATCCCGGCGCCGCGCCGCATCTGCCCGCCGCGTGACGCAGCCCCATTGCACCAAAGCGCGCCGACCTCATCGGCAATCTGCCAGGTGGCGTCAGTTGATCCCCCGTCTGACACGATTAGCTCTCGGATCAGCCCGGCCTCAATCCCCTCCATGAGGCCGCTCAGCAATGTCGGCAGTTCGGCGGCGGAATTGTATGTCGGCACGATTACAGACAGCCTTGCACGCATCCCACCAGCCCCCTGTTGTCCGGCCAAACCATCCTGTAGAACGGCGGCCAAAGACCAAAGGGGTAGCAGCGATGAGATCCATTCACCAGATCACCGGAACAGCCGCCCGCGATTTTCTGCAGGGCCTGGTCACCAATGACGTGAACAAGACGTCCGAAGGCCTCGTTTATGCGGCAATGTTGACGCCTCAGGGCAAATATCTGGCTGATTTTTTCCTGTTTGAGCGGGACGGCATCCTCCACTTGGATGTCGCATCAGACATTGCCGCGTCGCTGGTCCAGCGGTTGAACATGTACCGCCTGCGCGCCGATGTGCAGATCACCGAAACGGGCCTGCACGTTCAGCAGGGTACTGGCCGCGCGCCCGAAGGCGCGCTGAGCGACCCGCGCCACCCGGCGCTGGGCTGGCGCCTCTATGGCGCGCTGCAAGGCGATGACGGCACCGACTGGGACGCGATCCGCGTCGCGCATTGCATACCTGAGACGGGAATTGAACTGACGCCCGACACCTTCATCTTAGAGGCGGGGTTTGAGCGTTTGAACGGCGTCGATTTCCGAAAGGGCTGCTATGTCGGGCAGGAGGTCGCCGCCCGGATGAAACACAAGACGGAACTGCGCAAAGGCCTTGCCACCGTCGCCATAGACGGCGCCGCGCCGGTCGGAACGCCAATCACGGCGGATGGCAAACCTGCTGGCACGCTCTACACTCAGTCCGGCAATCGCGGCATTGCTTACTTGCGTCTTGACCGCGCCGAAGGGGCTATGCAGGCCGGAAATGCCACAGTTACCTACCCCACAGACTGATCTGCGCGTCGCGAAGCGGCGCATCACGCCGTCTTGCGCTGCCTCCAGAGGGTAAACAGACCCGCCCCGACCACGATAACCACGCCAATGGCGACATTGGTACGGATCGTCTCGCCAAAGACCGTGACGCCGATGATCGAAATGAACACAAGCTGCAGATAGGCAAAGGGCTGCACCGCACTGGCCTCGGCGACCTCATAGCATTTGATCAGCGTGAAATGCCCCAAAACGCCAGTCAGGCACAGAACAGACATCAACGTCCAGTCACTGCCCGTCATCGGTTGCCAGAACCAAACACCGACCAATGTCATTCCCAGCGCACCCACGATACCCGTCCAGAAAAAACTGGTCGCCGCTGTGTCGCGCCGCGCGGCATAGCGCGTCAACAGGCCATATAGGGCGAACATAAATGCACCGATCAGCGGTATGATCGCCGCAGGCTCGAACACGGCGATTCCGGGTTGGAGGATGATAAGGACACCGATGAAGCCGATGCCAATTGCCGTCCAGCGACGCCAGCCGACATGCTCGCCCAGAACGGGGCCGGAAAGCGCAGCGATCAGCAGGGGATAACAGGCAAAAATCGCGTGCGACTCGATCAAGCCCAGTACAATGTAGGCCGCGACCAGAACGCATATTTCTGCAACCAGAAGCAGCGCGCGAAACCCTTGCAGCAGGGGCTGAGAGGTGCGCGCGGCAGCCCGCAACCCGCCCGCTTTGCGCGCTGATATGACCACCACGAACAGCCCGAAGAACCAGAACCGGATCATGATGACCATATAGACGTTGTACTCGCCCGCCAGATAGCGCGACAGACCATCCTGCACAGCAAAGACCAGCGTGGTTGCCAACATCAGCCAGATGCCGAGTTTGGTGTTTTGTTCGATCATTTCGGCATCCTTGCGCGTGTCATGTGTCTCTTGCGGGCGTGGCCGGGGGCACGTGTGACGTCAAAGCCTGCATCTGCCAGCGCCCTGCGCACGTGGCCCGCTGCGCTGTAGGTCGCGGCGGTCCCGCCCGGCGCGGTATGCACGGCAACGGCGGCGATCAGATCCGGCCCCCACAGTTCGGGATTGCGAGCGGGCGAGAATCCGTCGAGGAACCATGCATCCGCCCGGCCTGTCCATGCTGGCAACGTGCAGCGCGCGTCGCCGAGGATCACCTCCAGCCGCGCGCCGTCGCCCAAATCAATTTGCGTTTGCCCGGCGCGCCAGCCGTCAATCAGGCGCGCGGCGCGGGGGCCTAGCTGCGGGAATACCGCTAGCGCGCGCGCCATATCATCGGCGCCCATTGGATACGCCTCGAACGAGGTCAGCTGCAGCGTGCCAGCGGCGCCGTACGCTGCCCACGCCTCGGCTGTTGCCAGCATGTTCAGGCCAGTACCAAATCCTAGCTCGGACACGGCAAATCCGTCCACGAACCGTGCGGGCAGGTTGTTGCCATCCAGAAAGACGTGACGCGTCTCGGCAAGGCCATCATGCAGGCTAAAGTAAGGGTCAATGAAGCGGCGCGAGACGGGCACATCGCCCGCGTGCCAATCCAGCTCTGCGCGCTGGTCCTGCATGGCGCGGTCCTCTATGATACGGCGCTGATCGGGGCCCAAGAATGGCGCGACCATGAAGCGGGAGCTGGGCGATGGCAATGGCCGATGTAACGGTGCGCGGGGCGGGGGTATTCGGTTTGGCTATAGCTTGGGCGTGCCTGCTGCGCGGGGCATCCGTGCAGGTCATCGACCCGGCCGGGCCGGGCGCGGGCGCCTCGGGTGGCATAGTCGGCGCTCTGGCGCCGCATGTTCCCGAAAACTGGAACGACAAGAAAGCGTTTCAGCTAGATAGCCTGCTGATGGCCGAGGATTTTTGGCGCGGCGTGGCAGAGGCATCTGGGCAATCGCCGGGCTATGCGCGTACCGGACGCTTGCAGCCCCTGCCAGAAGGCGGCGCTGAGCTTGCTGTTGCGCGCGGGCAGGGCGCGGATACATTGTGGCAAGGGCGCGCGGCGTGGCGCGTTGCATCCGCAGGCGATTTTGCGCATCCACCGGTGACCGCGAACGGCCAAATGGTCCACGATACGCTGACTGCGCGCGTGCACCCGGCGCAGGCCTGCGCGGCACTGGCGGCTGCGATCACTGCCCGCGGCGGCACGATCACGGCGACAGGCGGGGACGTGGGCCGTGTCCTCTGGGCCACGGGGGCTGCAGACCTTGCCGCGCTGAACGCTGCGCATCACCGGCAGGTAGGTACGGCAATCAAGGGGCAGGCAGCCCTCTTAGATTTTGCCATGCCGGACCAGCCGCAGATTTTCGCAGGCGGTGTGCATGTCGTGCCGCATGAGGATGGCACCACCGCCGTCGGATCAACGACGGAGCGGGAGTTCGGCGACCTTGGCACAGATGCACAGTTGGACGATGTGATCGCAGCCGCCCGCGCTGCACTACCAGCCCTGAAGGATGCGCAGGTGATCCGGCGCTGGGCCGGACTGCGCCCTCGTGTCCGCAGCCGCGCGCCGATGCTGGGCGTGCATCCGCTGCATCCGTGCCAGTTCATCGCTAATGGTGGGTTCAAGATCGGCTTTGGCATGGCGCCCAAGGTGGGCGATGTCATGGCGCGCCTGTTGCTTGAGGGAGAGGATTCCATTCCCGATGGTTTCCGCCCCGAAGTGTCAATGTAAGGAGACCCGAATGAGCGTGCATGATCTGGTCCTGACCCCCACCGGCCTGCGCTATGGCGGGCGCCTCTATCCTTGCAGCATCGGGCGCGGCGGCATTACTGCGGCCAAGCGTGAGGGCGATGGCGCCACACCCGCCGGCAGCCACCGGGTCGTCATGACCCTCTATCGCCCTGACCGTATCGCTGCGCCCGCGCCGTGGGCGCGGCCGATCCTTCCGGGTGATCTTTGGTCAGATGCCTCAAACGCACCGGAATATAACCAATGGGTACGCGCGCCCTATGCGCCCAGTCACGAGGCGCTACGCCGGTCAGATCCACTTTATGATCTAATTTTGGTCACGGATTGGAATTGGCTTGATGCGACGCCGGGCGCCGGATCATGTATCTTTATTCATCAATGGCGCCGACCTGGTTACCCGACCGAAGGTTGCGTGGCCTTGAAACGAAATCATTTGCACCATTTAGCAGGCAAGATTATGCCGGAAACGCGACTAATTGTGCGAAAGGCATAAAATTTCGATTGATTTAGTCGAAATATGTAACATTTCTTTTTGCGTACAGTTAAAATGCTGGATATCGGACGTAAAGCATCAATGGGAAAAAAATGGCAAAATTTGATCTGAAGTCTCTTAGTGTGCAGGAACTCAAATCCCTGCAGAATAAAGTCGAGCGCGAAATGGCGGGGCGTGACAAGCGACTGCGCAAGGACGCTCTCAGTGCGGTGAAGGATAAGGCCAAACAGCTGGGATACTCGCTGGATGATCTGGTCGGCACAAAAAAAGGTGCGTCGACATCGGCTAGCACCACCTCCAAGGCAAAGCCAAAGGCCAAGACCAAAACGCGTGCACCTGCAGCGCCTAAGTACCGCAACAACCAAGATCCATCGCAGACGTGGAGTGGCCGAGGCCGCCCGCCAAGCTGGATCAAGGATGCTCAGAATAACGGCGTCGACATTGAAACGATGCGGATCAAGAATTGAATTGATATTTGGCAAGGTGCCGATAAGTGATTAAGAAAAAGGGCGCGCCATGCAAATGACGCGCCTTTTTGGCGAGCAGGTTCTAGCTGAAAATCTAGCTGTCATTGCGATCGCCAAAAATGGCGCTGCCGACGCGGATGTGCGTAGCGCCTTGGGCAATTGCGCTTTCGAAATCACCGCTCATACCCATTGATAATCCGCCCAATTCGTTTCGCTTGGCAATTTTGGCAAGCAGGGCGAAGTGTAAACTCGGCTCCTCATCTGCCGGGGGAATGCACATCAATCCTTGGACCGGCAATTCCAGCGCGCGGCACTCTGCGATAAACGCATCCGCCTCCTTTGGGGCCACGCCGGCCTTTTGATCCTCTTCGCCAGTATTGACCTGTAGGAATAGATCCGGGCAGTGCCCAACCTCGTCCGCGATACGCGCGATTGCCTTTGCCAGCTTAGGCCTGTCGACCGAATGGATGGTCTGAAACAGCTCAAACGCCTGGCGCACCTTATTCGATTGCAGCGGCCCGATCAGGTGCAACTCAATGCCCTCAAACGTCTTGCGAAAGTCGGGCCATTTCCCTGCCGCCTCCTGTACGCGATTCTCGCCAAAGGCACGGTGACCCTCTTGCAGGACAGCGTCCACCCGCGCATTGGGTTGCATCTTGGACACTGCGATCAGCTGTACACTGCCTGGGCTGCGCCCGGCGGCAGAGGTGGCGGCGTCAATACGGGCAATAATATCGGACAGGGGCATTTTTAGCTCTTGCGCTGGGATAGGTCCGGCGCAGTTAAGCACCCTCGCGAGGTGAGGCCAAGCGCCATCCGGCCCGCCATTCACGCGGCGCAGCTAGTGGCTATGCAAACACCTTGCCCCGCCGGCGCACGTTGGTTACTAGAGGGTCAGGTAACGTCGGACGGTAAAATGATGCTTCTTTCGGTAAAACGCGCTGGCTGCGCCCTTGCGGCGCTGGTGTTTCTTGGGGCTTGTGGTGACGAGCCTGCCAAATTCGACCCCAACGCGGTCGTGGTTGAGGGCGGCAAGGAAGCTAAAGGCCCCGCGCGAGTGACTTCAGGCACCAGCATTCTTGATATATTCAAGAGCAAGGATGCGGGCGTCAAGGTGAACCGGTTCCTTTGGACCGCTTCGCTGCAGGTGCTCGATTTTCTGCCCATCCAATCGGCCGACCCTTTTACCGGCGTGATTTCTACCGGCTACGGCACACCGCCGGGCGGTGGGCGCGCGTATCGCGCAACGATCTTGATCAGCGACCCGGCGCTTGACGCTCGCTCGCTGAATGTGTCGCTGTCCACGCAGCGCGGCCCGGTCGATGCAGGCACACGCCGCGCAGTTGAGGATGCGATCCTGTCGCGTGCGCGGCAGTTGCGGATTCAAGCCGGAAAATACTAAGCCAAAGCGATTAGATTTGCGCGGCGTCATCGCCCGGCTGAGGTGGTCCGAGCGGTCATAAGGCCAGCGGCAGCTTTGCCACATCTTCCACCCACGCAATTTGCTTTGGCAGGCAGATCGTCTGCAGATCATACTTGTCGATCATCAGCTGCCGTGCCGCTGCACCCAGACGCGCGCGCGCATCCGCGTCATCAAGCAAATCTGACACCTCGCGCACCAGCGCGTCGCGGTCGAAAAAGTCGATCAGTCGCCCTGTCTGTCCATCCGTGATCACTTCGCGAACGGGGGCCGTATCGCTGGCGACGATGGCCGCGCCGCATGACATCGCCTCCATCAGCGACCAGCTAAGGACGAAGGGGTAGGTCAGGTACACATGCACCCGGCTGATTTGCAGGACGCGGGTAAGCTGATCATGCGGAATGCGGTCGATGAAATGCACGCGCTGCCACTCCTCGGGGGTGATTTGGTCCGCTACCTCGTCGCGGAATATCTGTTTCCACGTTTGGCCCTTGGGCGGCGCGGCACCATAGCTGACCTCGTCCCCGCCGATGATCAGCACGCGCGCATTTGGACGGGCGCGTAGCAAATCGGGCAGCGCCCGCATGAATACGTGATAGCCGCGATAAGGCTCAAGATTGCGATTGATGAATGTAATTATCTCCATCTCGCGGGTGAATTTTGGATGCCCCTTTAGGTGCAGCGTGACATCAGGGTCAGGCACGGACCATGCGGTATCTATTCCGTCGTGGCACACCGTGATGCGATCCCGAAACTCGGGCGGAAAGGTATCGGCCTGAAATGCGGTCGGGCTGATGCCGGCCTCTGCATGCGGGAAGTGCAGATGGTTGCTGAGGTTCTTCATCCGGATGCGCAGCGGCTGAATCTCGGGCTCGCGTGCCATGAATTCTGGGTCAAAGTTAAGGTGCGGATAGCCCGCCTCGTGATAAAGCTCGCAATAGATCGCCATGCGCGCCTTAGGCCATAAATCGCGCAGGAACATCGATTCGCCCCATCCGGGATGGGCCAGGATCAGATCGGGTGCATAGCCTTGATCGGCCATCTGCTTGGCCGCACGCCAGCACGCCTCGCCGCGCGTGACCTTCGTGTCCAGATCCACCAGCCAAGGATGCACCACCTGCGCGCTGCGTTTCGGCAGCGTATAGGGCAGCACGCGCACGCCCTTCCACGTGGTGGGCGCGTCGACCTTGAGCGTCAGGGCAGTGCAGTCGTGGCCCATCGCGGCCAGCGCCGGGGCCAGATGCTTGTACTGGCCGGGGAAATTCTGATGGATAAATAGGATTTTCATGGGCCCTGCTTGCGTTGCGCCTGCTGTCACCGCTTATAGGCAGCGCCTGCATGCCTGCAAACCCTTGCATTTTTGGCTCTGCGCCACTGGACGATGCGCGCCGCGCGCCCTATCACAGGCACCCAACGCCACCCGCTGGAAAGATGCCGCACATGTCCCGTTATTCTGCCGCCGAGATTGAAGCCAACTGGCAAAAGGCCTGGGACGAGGCCGGAATCTTCCGCGCCGAACCCGATCCCTCGCGGCCAAAATATTACGTGCTAGAGATGTTCCCCTATCCGTCGGGGCGCATCCACATGGGCCATGTGCGCAACTACACGATGGGCGATGTAATCGCGCGGCACAAGCTGGCGACAGGGCACAACGTGCTGCATCCCATGGGCTGGGATGCGTTCGGGATGCCCGCCGAGAATGCCGCAATGGCGTCGGGCGGCCACCCCAAGGATTGGACGTACCAGAACATCGCCGACATGCGCGCCCAGATGAAGCCGCTGGGCCTGAGCATCGACTGGAGCCGGGAGTTCGCCACCTGCGATCCAGAATATTACGGCCAGCAGCAGGCGCTGTTCCTCGATATGCTGGAGGCCGGGTTGGTCTACCGCAAAAACGCGGTGGTAAACTGGGACCCCGTCGACATGACGGTGCTCGCCAATGAGCAGGTTGAAAATGGTAAGGGCTGGCGCTCGGGCGCGGAGGTCGAGCGGCGCGAACTGACGCAGTGGTTCTTTGCGATCTCGGACATGGCCGAAGAGCTGCTAGAGGCGCTGGATACGCTGGACAACTGGCCCGCCAAGGTGCGCCTGATGCAGGAAAACTGGATCGGCAAGTCGCGCGGGCTTCAGTTTGCGTTTGGCCTGAATGACGGCCCCGAGAATTTCGACCGGATCGAGGTGTACACCACCCGCCCTGATACGCTGCTTGGCGCCAGTTTTGTCGCGGTTTCGCCCGATCACCCTCTGGCGAAACACCTAGAGAAAGATAACGCAGATCTGGCTGCGTTCTCGGCCGAATGCCGCAAGGGCGGCACCACCGAGGAGGCGATGGAGAAGGCCGAAAAACGCGGCTACGACACTGGGCTGACCGTGCGCCACCCGTTCGACACTTCGTGGGAATTGCCGGTCTATGTCGCCAATTTCGTACTGATGGAATACGGCACCGGCGCGATCTTTGGCTGCCCGGCGCATGACCAGCGCGACTTTGACTTTGCCACCAAATACGGCCTGCCGATTATCCCGGCGTTTTTGCCCGCCGAGGATGCGGACCCAGCGCTGACCGAGGCCTTCGTCCCGCCCAAGACCGAACCGGTGCATTACGTCAGCAGCTTTGTCGGCGATACATGGCAGACAGGCGCAGAGGCCATTGATGCGACCATCGATTTTTGCGAGGCGAATGGCGTAGGCCAAGGCGTGACCAAGTTTCGCTTGCGCGACTGGGGGCTAAGCCGCCAGCGCTATTGGGGTTGCCCGATTCCGGTTGTGCATTGCGACGCTTGCGGTGTGGTGCCGGAAAAGAAGGAAAACCTGCCTATCTGCCTGCCGGATGACGTGACATTCGATATTCCCGGCAACCCGCTGGACCGCCACCCGACGTGGCGGCACACGTCCTGCCCCGCCTGCGGCGCCGATGCCCGGCGCGAGACGGACACGATGGACACGTTTGTCGATAGCTCCTGGTATTACGTACGCTTTACCGCGCCGCGCGCGGACACGCCTACCGATCTGGCGGCTGCGGACTATTGGATGAACGTCGACCAGTATATCGGCGGCGTCGAACACGCGATTTTGCATCTGCTCTACAGTCGCTTTTTCGCACGCGCGATGAAGCTGACGGGCCATCTGCCCGCCTCAGCGGTGGAGCCGTTCAACGCGCTGTTCACCCAAGGGATGGTCACGCACGAAATTTACCAGACCAAAGACACGGCGGGCCGGCCAGTTTATCACCTGCCCGAGGATGTGACAGACGGCAGGCTGGCGGACGGCACGGAGGTTGAAATCGTCCCCTCGGCCAAGATGTCGAAATCCAAGAAGAACGTGGTCGACCCCATCGGCATCATCGACGCCTACGGCGCAGATACCGCGCGCTGGTTTGTCCTGTCTGATAGCCCGCCCGAGCGGGATGTGGAGTGGACCGCAGCAGGTGCTGAAGCCGCGCATAAACACCTCGCAAGGGTCTGGCGCATCGCATCTGAGATCGCGGAAGGCGCCGTGGATGCAGCACCGGATGCCGATGATGCCCTTTTGCGCGAGATGCATAAGGCGATCCATGATGTCAGCACCGGGGTCGAATCGTTTGGCTTTAACGCGGCTATTGCAAGGCTCTATGCCTTTACCGGCGTTCTGGCCAAAAGTGAGGCAGGGACGCAGGCCAAGCGCGAAGCGGCGCGCACTCTGGCGCAGCTGATGTCACCCATGACGCCCCATCTGGCAGAGGAGCTGTGGCAGATGCTGGGCGGCGAGGGCCTGATCGCCACGGCGCCGTGGCCTGTGGCGGACCCTTCGATGATGAAGGACGACACCGTCACGCTGCCCGTCCAGATCAACGGCAAGCGGCGCACCGAAATTCAGGTGCCGCAGGATATGCCCAAAGATGAGGTTGAGGCGATTGCGCTGGCGACCGAGGCCGTCCAGCGAGCGCTGGATGGCGGGCAGCCGAAAAAGGTCATCGTCGTGCCGGGGCGCATCGTCAATGTCGTGGTTTGATACGACCCACAGGGCGCCAGCGCCATGAAGCTGCCGGCCCGCGACGCGCCCGGCTATTTCGCGCGGCCTGAGGCGGCCCGCACTGGACTGCTGATCTATGGCGCCGACGCGATGCGCATCGCGCTGCGCCGCGCCGAGGTGATCGCGGCCCTCGCCGGCCCCACCGGCGAGGAGGAGATGCGCATCACCCGGATGCCTGCGGGCGAATTGCGTAAGGACCCCGCGCGCCTGAATGATGCAGTCAAAGCCGCCAGTTTTTTTCCCGGCCCGCGCGTCGCCTTTGTCGAGGACGCGACCGAGGCACTCGCCGCGCCCATCCTCGCCGCTCTGGCTGACTGGCGCGAGAACGATGCGCAGATCATCGTGACGGCAGGCCAGCTAAAGCCGACGTCAAAGCTGCGTAAGGCCTTCGAGGCGCATAAGAATGCGTATGCGGTGGCCATATATGATGACCCGCCCAGCCGGGCCGAGATTGAGGCGATGCTGGCGTCCTCAGGGCTGAAAAACATCGGACCGGAGGCGATGCGCGACCTCAATGATCTGGGCCGCGCGCTGGACCCCGGCGATTTTCGCCAGACGATGGACAAGCTGTCACTGTACAAGCTGAACGACGACACGCCCGTCACGCCCGATGATATCGCCGCCTGCGCGCCCGCGTCAGTCGAGGCGGATCTGGATGACGTCCTGCACATCGTGGCCGAGGCTCGCTCGGGCGAGATTGGCCCGATGATGAAGCGGCTGAGGGCGCAGGGGGTGCAGCCTGTGGGCCTTGTGATCGCGGCCTCGCGACATTTCCGCACGCTTTATACGGCGGCGTCCGATCCCGGCGGCGTCAGCCAAGGGATCTCGCGAATGCGACCGCCCGTCTTTGGCCCGCGCCGCGACAGAATGCAGCGCCAGGCGCAGGCATGGGGCGCGGCAAATCTGGAGGTGGCGCTGGGCGTGCTGACCGAAACGGATCTTGCGCTACGATCGGCCGCCCAGACCGCGCCGCAGATGGCACTGGTTGAGCGGGCGTTAATCCGGCTGGCGATGCTGGCGGCGCGTTAGCGATCCTACGACATTTCTTCTTGCATCATGGCGAAGAATTCGTCGCTTGTCATGCGGGTGTGATCGCCCGCCATCGCGTAGCCCTCGGGCCGTTGATCCGAGAATATCTCGTGGGTCATGGTAATGCCGCTGGTGTCGTCCAGCGTGCCCATGCTGAGATAATATGTACCATGTTTCGGGCCTGGCGCTATGAGGCGAAACCACAGGCTACTTCCGCAATCAGAGCAAAAGGAGCGCTCGCCCCATTCGGAGGACGGATAGACCTTGACTGTGTCGCCTGCTTGGATTTTTAGGTCCTCCGCTGGCACCTCAACAGCCATCAAAATACCGCCCGACCACTTGCGGCAGGTGGAACAATGGCACGCGGCAGCTTCGGTCACGGGCGCGTCAAAGCTGAACTTGGCAGCGCCGCACATGCAAGATCCGGTATGGGGCATTGGTCACTCCTTGGGCAGGGGGCGGCGCGGCCGCCCACAAGTGATATCCTATTCCCAAGTCTGGCAGGTTGGCGGCGCGCTTGCAATCGCGGGCGCGCCGCGCTTATTCGGCAGCGGGTTCGCTCTCATCAGGGGTGGCAGCGGCGGGCTCGCCTTCCGCCTCTGGCTGCGATGCATCGCTGGCCGCAGGCTCTGCGGTATCGGCAACAGGCGGGGCGCTATTTTCGGTGGCCAGCGCGCCATTTCGCCAATCGCCGCTGTCCTCCTGCCCGGTGGCATAACGCATCGTGCCAGCTCCCTGCCGCTTGCCGTCCTGAAACAGGCCTTCATAAACGTCGCCGTTGGCGTAGGTCGCGATGCCGGCTCCGTTAATCTCGCCGTCTTTCCATTCGCCTTCGTAGACGAAACCGTCTTGCATCTCGATCTTGCCCATACCGTCGCGTTGGCCGCCTTTGAAGCCGCCCGTATAGACTGTGCCATCGGGATAGGTGGCGGTGCCGTTGCCCTCGCGCTCGCCCTCAATCCAGTCGCCCTCATAGCGGTAGCCGTCGGCATAGGTCATCACACCCTGGCCGTGGTTGCGCGCGTTTTGGAACATGCCCTCATAGATCAGACCACTGGGATAGGTGGCGCGCCCGCGCCCCTCGATCACGCCGTTCAGCCACGCGCCCTCGTAGGTGGCGCCGTCGGGATAGGTGATCTTGCCCTCGCCATTTGCCAGATCGTCGCGGAATTCGCCCTCGTAGACTGATCCGTCAGGATAGGTCACCCGTCCGGTGCCCGAGATTTTGCCCGCCACCCAAGAGCCGGTGTAGATATATCCGTCCGTTCCGGTAAACGTGCCTTGGCCGTCACGCTTGTCGCCCGCGAACGAGCCCTCATAGACGTCGCCGCCCGAGTATGCGACGCGGCCCTGACCTTCGCGGCGGCCAGCTACCAAATCGCCCTCATAGACGTCGCCGCCCGGTTGGGTCAGCGTGCCTTTGCCGTCGATCTGGCCGTCCTTCCACAGGCCCGCATAGATCAGGCCATCGGGCATCGTCAGCGTGCCGGTGCCGTCGCGCGCGCCGCGCCTGACTTCGCCCTCATAGGTCGCGCCATCGGGATAGGTTATGGACGCGTTGCCATCTTTGACGCCCTCAATCCAGTCGCCGTCATAGATATAGCCGTTGGGCGACGTCATTGCGCCGCGCCCGTGGTGCATGGCGTTCAGAAACTCGCCCTCGTAACGCACGCCATTGGCATAGACGGCCGTGCCGCGCCCGGTGATCTTGCCGTTGACCCAGCCGCCCTCAAACGTGCCGCCGTCGGTGAACACGATCTTGCCCACGCCGTTGGGCTTGCCCAGTGCGAATTCGCCCTCGTAGACAGATCCGTTCGGAAAACGGGCGGTGCCAGTGCCTTTGATTTCGCCCTCTTGCCAATCGCCGGAGTATTCGTAGCCATTGGGCAGGGTGTAGGTGCCGGTGCCATGCTGCAGTCCGTCCTTGAACGTGCCCTCGTAAACGCCGCCATCGTCGTATTGCTTGGTCTGGACGGTGCCGTCCTGTGCCGCCGCGCCGCCCGCGGCCAGCGCCATGGAAACCGCGAAAACGATCTGTCTTGCCTTAGTGGATGCCATGCTCTGCCTCGAATACCCTTGGCCGCGACATCGCGCGGCTTTGGCCGAAGTTAATGGACAGGCCCCATCGGGGCAACGCGATTCGGTCAAATCGGCTTTCCTCCGCGCGCTCATCTGCTAGATGTCCGGGCATAAACGGAAAGGAACCGCCCATGTCCGACAAGTTTCGCCTGACCCTCGCCCAGCTGAATGCCACGGTGGGCGATCTGGACGGTAACGCCGCGCAGGTGCGGGATGCGTGGGACCAGGCCAAGGCGGCAGGCGCCGATATGCTGGCGCTGCCTGAAATGTTTATCACCGGCTATAACACTCAGGATTTGGTGATGAAGCCCGTGTTCCATCAGGCCGCCATCGCCGCGATCCACCAGATAGCAGCCGATTGCGCGGAAGGCCCGGCCATCGCCATCGGCGGCCCCGCGCTGGAAGGGGCAGAGCTGTTCAACGCCTATTACGTGCTGCAAGGCGGCGCTGTGACAGCCTGCGTGCTAAAGCATCACCTCCCGAACGAGACAGTATTTGATGAGGTCCGCCTATACGGCGCGGCCCCCGTGGCAGGACCCTATACCGTTGGCGGCATCCGCATCGGCAGCCCTATTTGCGAGGATGCATGGCACGAGGACGTCACCGAGACACTGGCCGAGACAGGAGCCGAGTTGCTGCTGGTGCCAAATGGATCGCCCTATTACCGGGGCAAGATGGATACCCGACAGACGATCATGGTTAGCCGCGTGGTCGAGACGGGCCTGCCGCTGGTCTATCTGAACCTTGTCGGCGGGCAGGACGATCAGGTGTTCGACGGCGGTAGTTTTGTGTTAAATCCGGGCGGCGCACTGGCGGTGCAGATGCCGGTGTTCGAGGCTGGGCTAGCGCATGTGGATTTTCTGCGCGGGCCGGACGGCTGGGTGGCGCAGAAAGGTGATCTGGCCCATTTGCCGGACGCGCTGGAGCAGGATTACAATGCGATGGTGCTGTCCTTGCGCGACTACATGCGCAAAACGGGGTTCAAAAAGGTGCTGCTGGGCCTGTCTGGCGGTATCGATTCGGCCATCGTGGCGACGATCGCCGCCGATGCGCTGGGGCCTCAAAATGTGCGCTGCGTGATGCTGCCGTCCGAATATACGTCGCAGGCGTCGCTGGACGATGCGTTGGCGGTGGCAGGGGCGCTGGGCTGCCAGTATGATTTCGTCCCGATTGCCGAAGGACGCGCAGCGATTACCGCGACACTCGCGCCGCTGTTTGACGGGACCGAGCCGGACGTGACTGAAGAGAATATTCAGTCGCGCCTGCGCGGCCTGCTTCTCATGGCGATGTCTAACAAGTTTGGCGAGATGCTGCTGACTACCGGGAACAAGTCCGAAGTGGCTGTCGGCTATGCCACAATCTATGGCGACATGGCGGGCGGCTATAATCCGATCAAAGATATGTATAAAACGCGCGTTTTCGACATCTGCCGCTGGCGCAACGTCAACCACCGCCCGTGGATGATGGGCCCGGAGGGTGAGATGATCGCGCCGCGCATTATCGACAAGCCGCCAAGTGCGGAACTGCGCGACGACCAAAAGGACAGCGACTCACTGCCTGATTATCCGGTGCTGGACGCGATCCTGCAAATACTGGTGGATGGCGACGGCAGTATCGAAGATTGCGTCAAAGCCGGATTTGACCGGGCGGATGCCAAGAAGGTCGAGCATCTGATTTACATCAGCGAATACAAACGCTTTCAATCCGCGCCGGGCACACGGCTGAGCAAGCACGCGTTCTGGCTAGATCGCCGCTATCCCATCGCCAATAGCTGGCGTGACGAGAGTGCGGGATAACGCGCCTTAGCGCCGCTATTCCCACCAGCGGTCTATGGTGGCGATATCGTCGTCGGACCAACCGAAATGATGCGCGAATTCGTGGATCGTGACATGCGCGACCAACTGCTCCAACGTGACGCCGTCACGCGTGGCCAGTTCAGCCAGAATCGGCTTGCGGAATAGCCAGACTGTATCGGGCCATGGCTCGGGGTAGCTAACCGATTTGTGGGTCATCGGCACACCCTCGTATAGCCCGGTAAGCTCGAGGGGGTTGTCCATTTCCAGATCGGCCAGCATTTGGGCATCCGGCAAATCCTCGACCCTTAGCACGACCTCCCGCGCGGCGGTGGCAAAGGGGGCGGGCAAATCCGCGACCGTGCTGCGCGCGATCTGTTCGATCTGGGCGAGGGTGGGGGAGGCATCACTCATCCGCCCAATATGGGGCGGGGCGGATGAGAAAAGAAGAAGCGTCTTCAGAGGCGGAGTTGATAGCTCTCTGGGATGTAGCCATAACCATCCCCGCGCTTTTCAACGTAACCCATGGCCGGGAATGGCATGTGGTAGCCGATAAAGGGCGTTCCGTCCGCGGCGAGCATATCCAGCAGCTTGTGCCGGGTCGCGGCGGCGGCGGGCTTGTCCATATCGAACTTAACCTCCCAATCTGGCTGCTCCAGCGAAAAGACCGGGTGATTGGCGAAATCTGCGGCGATCAGCAGCGATTTGCCGTCCGATTCCAGCATGTAGGCCATGTGGCCAGGGGTGTGGCCGAACGCCTCAACCGCTGTGATACCGGGGGCGGCTGTGTCGCCGGGGGTGATCATCGTCGTCTGCTCGGCTAGGGGGCGCATGCGAGCGTCGAAATTGTCGTCTCCGGCTGCGGCCCAGTGGTCATATTCGGTGGTGCCCGTCACATAACGTGCGTTCGGAAATGTCACGCCGCCGTCGCCGCTGAGGCCCCCGATATGATCGCCGTGCATGTGTGTCAGCACCACGATGTCGACTTGGTCGGGGGTGTAGCCTGCTGCAGTCAGGGCCTCGGTGATCCCAGCCGGATTCAGGCCGGTGTCAAATAGCACTAATGCCTCGCCTGTATTCACCAGCGTCGGGGTAAAGAAAAACTGAGCCATGTCCACCGGCAGCATTGCATCCTGCGCGACTTGCTCAAATGCGGCTTGGTCGACATTGAGGCCAAAGATGCTGTGCGGGTCCTCGCGCGGCATCGTACCGGCCAGTAACGTCGTCACCTCAAACCCGCCAAGGGTGATGCGCCGATGAACAGCGGCAGAGGCGCCCATCATGGGGGCGGCGGCGTAGGCGACATGGGCCAGCGGCAATGCAGCAACAGCGCCCAGCAGGCGGCGGCGTGTCAGATGGGGATGTGTCATACTGTGTCTCCTGATGTTTCTGCGGCAAAGGTAGCGCGGCACGCGGGCTGTTATGCTCACGATCACGTGATGCCGCCTGCTACAGCCAGATGCGCAGGCGCTGAAATCCCGCGGGCGTCAGGCCGAGGTCGTCGGCAGTCATGTCGTCCAACGCCGAAGGATCAGTTCTCAGGCCCTTCCCGGTATCCAGCAGCACGCTAGACCCCGGCAAGGGGACAAAGCGCCAGTTTGCTGTGTGCTCGGCGGGTGCCGCCAGCGGCGTATGTGCAATCTCGGCCACCAAATCATCGCGCAACGCAGTGTCCGAGACGTGGACGATGCGCGCATCATCCGGCCGGGTAAATGCGCCGGCACCAAAAGCGCGATAGCTGTTGGTGGCAAGGGCGAAGCGGGCGTCAGCGGCCAGCGGGAGCCCGTTGTAGCACAGGTCCTGAATTCGGCCCGCCCCCACGCCGGGCGCCGCGTCCAGTGCCGCGCCGTGACGGTCATAGCGCGGCGCGGCCGACAGATCGATCCGGTAGGTCAGGCCCGAGATCACATCAAAGTCGTGTCCCGGCACGCTATAGTCGCGCAGCATCGCTTCGGGTGCGCCGGGCCGCACGGTGGCAAAGCAGATCGCAGCCCGCTCAAGCCAGTCGCGCAGGTCGGCGCCGGTCAGAATCATTCCGCACAGATGATTGGGAAAGGGATAGAGATCCGCTGCATGGCGCAGCGACAGGGGGCCCTCTGGCAGATCGGTAAAGTTGTTTGGCCCGCCGCGCCCACCGGTTTTGAACGCGGCAGTAGCTGACAGGATCGGCAGACCCTCATGTGCGGTGCCCTGCAATGCGCGGGCCAGCAGGCGGGTTTGAACTGCGTTGACGGCGGCAACAGACGCGTCCGCGCGCGCCATGGCAAGGTAGCTGTGCAGCCGGGCGCGCGCTTGACCGATCGGCCGGTGCATATGGCGCAGCGTCAGGCGATGCGCCGGTCCCAGAGCGCGCGACAGGTCTGCATCGCAAGAGATGGACAAGACCGGCGCGCGGGTGGCTGGCGGACCGGGCACGCTGGCGACGGGCCGCGCCTCGGCGGTGTGGCCAGAGATCCGCCAGCGGCCACCGCGCGCCTCAAGCGAAAGGTCCAGTACGCCCAAATGCGAGCCCCATGCGCCCGCCATGACAGCAGGCTTACCTGACAGCACGCCGCGCGCGTGATCGACGGCGGCGGCCTCCATCGTATCCTGCGAGTGCGTATTTCCGGTGGCCTCGGGTTGGGGGAAGATATCGTGACTATGGCCTGCCATGATGGCATCCACGCCCTCAATTGCGGCCAGCGGAACCGCAGCGTTTTCCATCATGGGAATGGCGTGCGCACCGTCAATGCCGCTATGTGCCAAGAGTAGCACAATATCGGCGCCGGCCGCGCGCACCTGCGGCACGATGCGGCGGGCGGTCTGGATCATATCCTGCACGTGCAGTTGGCCTGCCAAATGCGCGTGATCCCATGTGGTGATCTGCGGCGGGACCAGTCCAATCACGCCGAGTGTCAAAGGGTATTCAGCGCCATCATCACACGCGAGGGTACGGCGCAGCAGAAGGTATTGCGGCAGGTAGCTGCGCGCGGGGGTGGCACCCTCTGGCGTCATGATGTTGGCACATGTTACCGGAAAAGTCGCATCGCCCAAGGCCCTGCCCAGCCAATTGAGACCAAAGTTGAACTCGTGATTGCCCAGCGTTGCTGCGTCATAATTAAGCCGGTTCATAGCTGCGATCACCGGGTTCGGCCCACGCCATTCTGGGGCAGGCCCGGTTGTCAGATCGCCCATCGGCGTGCCCTGAAGCGCATCACCATTGTCGAAAAGCATCACGTTGCGAACCTGCGCCCGGGCCGCGCGGATCAGCGTTGCAACGCGGGCCAACCCCCATGGCTGATCGCCGTTATCCGAGTGATAATCGTAGGGCAGCAGATGCGCGTGCAGATCCGTCGTCTCTAGTAAGCGCAGTTGCGCGGTAACACCCTCTGGCAGGGCGACCTCGTGGTCGTCGGGCTGTGGGGGAGGCTCTAGGATCATGCGCTTTCTGCGCCGACGGCGCGTGTTGGGTTGGCTGCTGCTCAGGACCGTGACGCACCTGCGGAATATCAGGCGTAACGCAACTTTGGATTTTGCGAAATGATAATTATTCAACCCATGGCAGAGCCGGGGTATTTCTAGTTAAGTGTTGCCGTCGCGTCATAGTGCCTCTTTGCGAACGCTTGCGCGCGGACTGCGTTCCGTGGCACCTGTCCGCAGCCCCGCATGCGGGGCGCACATTCTGGAGGGGCAGCCGTGAAGCTGGCAGAAACAGTGACATTCGCAGGCGGAACGCTGGAACGCGCGGCCGAGCTGCGTGGCGGCGATCTGGCCCCGATCATTGCCGGGTCCGGCGCGGAGACGATCCTGATGTGGCGCGGCAAGCCGCTGGTGCAGGGGGACGGCCTGGCCCCGCTCGTGCGCCTAGGCCTCGATCACCCGGTGCTGGAGGGCGCACGCCGCCTGCTGCTGGGCCGCGAGGGGCCGGACGGGGAGGGGCGCCTGATCTTTGCGCATGACATTTCGCACTGGACGCCCAGCGGCGATCTGGACGAGCTGAACACATTTCTGGATGCCTCAGAGCAGCGGCATCCGGGGCTGCCAGATACCCAACTTTTTGCTGAACTGCGCCGCATCATGGTGCAGTTGGACGCCCAAGACGCGGCGCTGGCCGCGACTGCGCGCGGGCTATTCGCTTGGCACGATACACACGGATTCTGCTCGCGCTGCGGTGCGGCCAGCGACATGGTGCAATCGGGTTGGCAGCGGAGTTGTCCGGTCTGCGAGGCGCACCATTTTCCGCGCACCGATCCGGTCGTTATTATGCTGATTACGCATGGTAATTCCACGCTGTTAGGGCGCTCGCCAAGCTGGCCGGAGGGGATGTATTCGCTGCTGGCCGGCTTTGTTGAACCTGGCGAGACGCTAGAGGCGGCCGTGCGCCGTGAGGTATATGAGGAGACGCGCGTGTGCGTCGGCGCGGTTTCGTATCTGGCCAGCCAGCCATGGCCCTTTCCCGCCTCCCTGATGATCGGCTGCCGGGGCGAGGCGCTGAGCCAAGAGATTACCGTCGATCCGATTGAGATCGAGGATGCAGTCTGGGTCACGCGCGAGGATGTGATGGAGGCGTTTGCTGGGCGCCATCCGTTTTTGTCCCCAGCGCGCGAGGGGGCCATAGCGCAATTCCTACTGCGCAACTGGCTTGCAGATACACTGGATTGAAGCGACAATGACGACCAAGACCACGGCACGGAACCGGGGCAGTAACGGACAGGCAGACGGCACCATGATATTCACTACCCGCGAGGACATAGAGGCACCGATTGATTTCGTGTTTGCGCAAATCTCGGACTTTGCCTCGCTGGAACGAATGATCCTGCGCCGCGGCGGCGAGGTGCAGCGCCGCGTTGACCGCACTCCGCACGCCGCTGGAATGATCTGGGACGCCGCTTTTGACATGCGCGGCAAACGTCGGCAGCTAGAGGTGACGCTGGTTCGATTTGAAGCGCCCGCCGCAATGCGATTTGAGGCGGTGTCGAAATCGCTCAACGCCGATCTGTCGGTCGAGTTGGTCGCACTATCGCGCGGCCGTACCCGCCTTGGGATGATAGGGGAGTTGAAACCGCAGAACCTGACTGCACGCTTGATGGTGCAATCCTTGAAGTTGGCGCGCGGCAACGTCGCAAAACGGTTCGAAATGCGGGTGGCGTCCTACGCAAAAGATCTCGAAGACAAATACTCGCGCAGCGCCTGATCTGCGCGCGCGGACGTAGGAAAGGCGCCGGAGATAATCCGGCGCCTTTAGTCGTTCCAGTGCCGACCGAGACGGCATTGCTATAGCTTAAACAGTTGCGCGGTCCTTACGGTCCTCGATGTCGCGGGCGCCAAAGGTGTTACGCTCAGAGCGATCACCGATGTCACGTGCGGCTGGCTGCTTGATGCCGCCGCGCTCTTCGCGGCCCAGTTCGCTGACTTGGAAATCCTTGCGATCCGCGATATCGCGGGCACCAAAGGTGTTGCGCTCAGAGCGATCACCGATGTCACGTGCGGCTGGCTGCTTGATGCCGCCACGTTCGTCCCGGCCCAGTTCGCTGACTTGGAAATCCTTACGGTCCTCGATGTCGCGGGCACCAAAGGTGTTTCGCTCAGAGCGATCACCGATGTCACGTGCGGCTGGCTGCTTGATGCCGCCGCGCTCTTCGCGGCCCAGTTCGCTGACTTGGAAATCCTTACGGTCCTCAATGTCGCGGGCACCAAAGGTGTTGCGCTCAGAGCGATCACCGATGTCACGTGCGGCGATGGGTGCTGGGGTGTTGAATGTGAAATCTGCGGCCAGTGCGGGAGCTGCTGTGGCGGCGAGAAGGGCGATGAGTGCGATGCGGTTCATTGGATAAATCCTTTTCCATTGTGTGTCGTTTATTTTCTGAGGCAGTGCGATTTCGCTGTGCCATGCATTGAATATGAACCTATCGGTCTGAATTAAAAACCCGCCTCGCCACTCTGTGATAGCGTTAACAAAAGCGCTCACAGGGGCGTGACGGATTGCGTGGCCCGGTGTAAGCGCCGCGTGATGATGCTGTAACGAAAGACGCCTGCCGGGAAACCCGACAGGCGCTTAATTCGCGGCAACTTCAGGACCTTAGCTAGTCACGGCGGGGGTCGCGGGGATACACACCAAGGATGTTGACCTCGCTAGTGAAGTACTCAAGCTCTTCCAACGCCAATGCAACATTTGCATCCTCGGGGTGGCCTTCGATGTCAGCGTAGAATTGCGTCGCGGTAAACGAGCCGCCGACCATGTAGCTTTCCAGCTTGGTCATGTTGACGCCGTTGGTCGCAAAGCCGCCCATCGCCTTGTAAAGCGCGGCGGGAATGTTGCGCACCTCAAAGACGAAACTGGTCATCATGCCCGCATCACCGCGCCGCGTCATATCGGGACCCTCGGACATGACTAGGAAGCGTGTCGTATTGTCGCCTTCATCCTCAATCCCGCTGGCCAGAACGTCGAGGCCATAGATCTCGCCCGCGAGCGGGCTGGCCAATGCGGCGGTGGCCGGATCGCCCAGTTCGGAGACTTCGCGCGCCGATCCGGCGGTGTCGGCGCCAGTGACGCGGGCGATGCCGTGCTGGCCCAGAAAGCCGCGGCACTGGCCGAGCAGCATGGGATGGCTCTTTGCGCGGCTCACACTGGCCAGCGGCGTTCCCTTGACGGCAAGCAGCGCAATCTCGACCCGCACAAACGCCTCACCAATTATATGAAGGCCGCTGCCCGGTAGTAGATGATGGATGTCGGCGACGCGCCCAAATGTCGAATTCTCGACCGGGAGCATGGCCAGATCGGCGGCACCGCTACGCACTGCCTCGATCGCGTCCTCAAACGTACGGCATGGCAGGGGCGTGCTGCCGGGATAGGTCTGGATGCAGGCCTGATGCGAATATGCCCCCGGCTCGCCCTGAAAGGCTATACTATGGCTCATGGTGCTGCGTCCCCTGCTGCGCGCCGTGCCGCCGGACAAATTTGGCCGGGGGTCGGGCATTTGGTCGCGGAAACTATACCTTGCGCAGAGGGAGGGGAAGCGGATAGATACGCGGCCAACGGATATCAAATGGAAGCGTGCTCATGTTCGATACAATGACATTGACCAAAATTCTGGGCGGCTTCGCGGGCGCCTTTCTGGTGTTCCTGCTGGGCAAGTTCGTCGCAGAAGAGCTGTATCACGCAAATGTAGGCGGCCATGACGGAGAAGTCGTGCAGGGTTATCTGATCGACACTGGCAGCGACACCGGCGGCAGCGAAGAAGCGGCCGGACCCGCGTTTGACGAAGTCTATGCTACGGCCGATGCCGGCAAGGGCGAGCGCGTTTTCAACAAATGCAAAGCCTGCCACAAGCTGGAAAAGGGTGAGAATTCGACCGGGCCCTACCTGTATAATGTGGTCGGACGCCCAGTGGATACCGCTACGAATTATAACTATTCCGGTGCGCTGGAAAAGGTCGTCGACGTCTGGACGCCTGAGCACCTGCAAGAGTTCCTAGAGAACCCGGCAGGCTATGCGCCCGGTACGGCCATGGGCTTTGCCGGTCTGAACAAGGTCGAGGACCGCGCCAACGTCATCGCGTATTTGGCAACATTCAGCGAGTGATTTGCCTCTAAGTGGGCACACAATGCCAAAGGCCGCTTTTCCAGTCGGGAAGGCGGCCTTTTTTGTGGCGGGGCGGGATGCCGCATGGGCCGGTGCATTTGTCCGCTTGTATGTCGCGTGCGCCCTCCTTTAGCGTGCAACATGCGCACGCGCGCTATATGAGACGAGCAGCACCAGCCGGAGATAGATGACATGACATCGCTGAGAACCGCAGCCCAGCCTCGGACCCTGGTGAATGGCCCCTTGCCCCGCTGGGCGCGCGCGGCGCTGACAGGCCTTGCCATCGCGGCGCTGGCCGCCCATGCGGCATTGGCCCAAGATACCGCGCAGGACGGTGATGTAATACGCAGCCACGGCTACAGCTATTTCGGTGATTTGAAGTATCCCGCCGATTTCACCCATTTCGACTATGTGAACCCTGACGCGCCCAAGGGCGGGGAGATTTCACTGGATGCCTCAGGCACTTTCGATTCGATGAACCCCTACTCGCGAAAGGGCCGTGCGGGCGCCTATTCGTGGATGGTCTACGAGAGCCTTTTGGGCGAAATGCCTGCCACGAACGAGGGCGCGCCGGCGGATGTCTATGGCGAATCCTACGGCCTTCTGGCCGAAAGCCTCGAGTATGACGCGGGCAAAACTTGGGTGATCTTTCACATGCGGCCCGAGGCGCGGTTTTCCGACGGTACGCCCGTGACGGCGCATGACGTTGTTTTCTCGCATAACCTATTTCTGGATCAGGGGCTGAAATCCTACGCCGACGCGGTCAAACGCCGCGTGACGGGCGCCGAGGCATTGGATGATCATACGGTCAAGTTCACATTCGCAGACGGCATCTCGCGTCGGTCGCTGATCGATCAGGTAGGTAATGTGCCGGTTTTTCCCAAGGCATGGTATGAGGAAACCGGTGCACGTCTGGACGAGCCGCGCCTTGATGCCGCGCCCGGATCGGGGCCATACATGATGGACGAAGCCGAAGTGAATCGGCGCATTGTCTACAAGCGTAATCCAGACTATTGGGCGCGCGATCTGCCGATCAACGTCGGCCGACATAATTTCGATACGATCCGGATTGAGTATTTTGCCGACGACTCGGCTGCGTTTCAGGCATTCACGGCAGGCGAATATACCTTCCGCGCAGAGACGAATTCCAAGACTTGGGCGACGGGCTATGACTTTCCCGCCGTACAAAAGGGCTGGGTCAAGCTGGAGGAATTGCCGGATGGCACCCCCCCGACACCATCTGGAATCGTGTTCAACCTTGGCCGCGAAAAGCTACAGGACAAGCGTGTGCGCGAGGCGATTTCACTGGGTTTCAACTTTGAGTGGACAAACGAGAGCCTGCAATATGGCCTATTCAGCCAGCGCAACAGTTTCGTTCAGGACACGCCCTTGCAGGCAAAAGGTGCCCCCGAGGGCGCCGAACTGGAGCTGCTAAAGAGCCTTGGTGACGTGATCCCCAAGGAGATGCTGACCGAGCCTGCGGTTGTTGCGCACACCTCGGACGCAAGCCGCTTGACCGACCGGCGCAATTTGCGCCGCGCGATGAAATTACTGGATGAGGCTGGCTGGCCAGTGGGCGACGGTGGCATGCGCCGGAACGCGGCGGGCGAGCTGTTGAGTATCGAATTTCCGCTGCCATCATCGGGGTCTGCCACCATCGGCGCGGTTGTCGAGAATTTCATCAACAACCTTAAGGCAATGGGTATCGACGCCCGCATGGAAAAGATTGATCCGTCGCAATACACCCTGCGCAGTCGCGACCGCGACTATGATCTGGTGTTCGACAACTACTCGTCATTCCTTGAGCCGGGCACCGGACTGATGCAGCGCTTTGGCAGCCAGGAGGCGTCGTTCAGTCTGTTCAATCCCGCCGGACTTGCCAGTCCGATGGTCGATGCGATCATCAATGCTTCGCTGGAAACCAACGATCTGGAAACGCAGGACGCTGCGCTGATGGCACTAGACCGCGCGCTGCGATACGAGCGGTTTATGATCCCGGTCTGGTATAACGACGCATACTGGGTCGCGTATTGGGATATGTTCGCGCACCCCGATACCATTCCACCTTATGCGCTGGGCGTGTTGGATTTCTGGTGGGTGGATGCGGATAAGGCCGCCGCGCTGGATGCGGCCGGCGCGCTGAGGTAGCGCCGATATGGGGGCCTACATCCTGCGGCGGCTATTGCTGATCATCCCTACGCTGGTCGGGATCATGATTATCAACTTTGCCCTCGTACAGTTCGTGCCGGGTGGCCCGGTCGAACAAGCCATTGCCAATATGCAGGGTAAGGGCGACGTCTTTGACAGCTTTGCCGGAGGCGCGGGCGACGCGGGCGCCGAGCTGGGCGCGGGGGGCGCTGACAGCAAATACGTCGGCGCGCGTGGCCTGCCCCCTGAGATGATCAAGGAACTGGAGGAGCAATTCGGCCTCGACAAACCCCCATTGGAGCGGTTTGCCCTGATGATGTGGAACTACTTGCATTTTGATTTTGGCGAGAGCTATTTTCGCAAGATCAACGTGACGGATCTGGTGCTGGAAAAGATGCCGGTGTCGATCTCGCTGGGTCTGTGGTCGACATTGATAGCCTATCTGATCTCGATCCCGCTAGGCGTGACCAAGGCGGTGCGCGACGGTAGCAGCTTTGACACATGGACCAGCGGCATCATCATCGTAGCCTATGCAATTCCAGCGTTCTTGTTTGCGATCATGCTGCTCGTGCTGTTCGCGGGCGGCAGCTATTGGAAGATATTTCCATTACGCGGCCTGACCTCGGACGAGTTTGAGACGTATAGTCTGGTCGGCAAGGCGCTGGATTACCTTTGGCACATCGCGCTGCCGGTGCTGGCCAGCACCATCGCCGCCTTCGCTACGCTGACGCTTTTGACGAAAAACAGCTTTCTGGATGAGGTGAAGAAGCAATATGTGATGACCGCCCGCGCCAAGGGGCTGAGCGAAAAGCGCGTCCTTTATGGCCACGTGTTCCGCAATGCGATGTTGATCGTGATTGCAGGGTTTCCCACGGTATTCATCGGTATCTTCTTTGGCGGATCGGTGTTGATCGAGACGATATTCTCACTGGACGGGCTTGGCCGTCTAGGCTTTGAGGCCGCTGTTGGTCGCGACTATCCGGTAATGTTCGGCACGTTGTTTTTGTTTGGTCTGATCGGGCTCGTGGTGAATATCTTTAGCGACTTGATGTATGTGCTTGTCGATCCGCGCATCGATTTTGAGAAGCGGGAAGGGTAATGCCGTTGCGACTTTCCCCGCTCAACCAGCGCCGGTGGCGCAATTTTCGGCGTAATCGGCGCGCGTTCTGGTCGCTCATCCTGTTTGCGATCGTGTTCGGCCTAAGCCTTTGCGCCGAGTTTTTGGCGAATGACAAACCGATCTTGGTGCAGTACCGGGGCGAGTTTTATGCGCCGATCTTTAATTTTTATCCCGAAACTGAATTCGGCGGAGATTTCAAAACCGAGGCGGTTTACCGCGATCCGGAGGTGCGCTGCCTAATTGCGTCAGGCGGGCTGGACATTTGCTTTGACGATCCCGAAGGGGTGATCAATGACGCCGCCGACGGCGTGGTCGAAGGCGAGCAGATCGCACGCGGCTGGGCCATCTGGCCGCCAATTCCTTACAGCTATGATACGCCTGTTGACCGGCCCGGCGCGGCGCCGCTGCCGCCCAATGCGCAAAACCTTCTGGGCACCGACAATACCAAGCGGGACGTGCTGGCGCGGGTGATTTACGGCTTTCGCCTGTCCGTGCTGTTTACGTTGATCGTCACGACGCTGGCCTCAGTGGTCGGCGTCGCAGCGGGGGCCGTGCAGGGATATTTCGGCGGCTGGCTGGACCTGACCTTTCAGCGCTTTATCGAGATTTGGGCTGCCACACCGCAGTTATATGTCATCATAATTCTATTCGCGATATTGCCGAGGGGGTTCTGGTTGCTGGTCGCGATCACCGTCCTCTTTGGCTGGATGGCACTAGTGGGCGTTGTGCGGGCCGAGTTCCTGCGCGCGCGCAACCTGGAATACGTGCGCGCGGCCAAGGCGCTGGGCGTCAGCAACGCGCGGATCATGTTCCGGCACATGCTGCCCAATGCGATGGTTGCAACGCTGACCATGCTGCCTTTTGTAATTACCGGTACGATTAGCCTGCTGGCCGGACTGGACTTCTTAGGCTTTGGCCTGCCGTCCTCGTCGCCCAGCTTGGGCGAGCTGACATTGCAGGCCAAGCAGAACCTACAGGCGCCGTGGCTGGCATTCACCGCGTTCTTTGCTTTTGCGATCATGCTCTCGCTGCTGGTCTTTATCTTTGAGGGCGTGCGCGATGCGTTCGACCCCAGAAAGACGTTTCAATGAGCCTGCTGGAAGTCGAGAACCTGACCATTTCCTTTCGCCAAGATGGGGAGACGGTGCGCTGCGTGCATGGCGTCAGCTTTACTGTCGACCGGGGCGAGACTGTCGCGCTGGTGGGCGAGAGCGGGTCAGGCAAGTCTGTAACGGCGCTGAGCACGGTGTCGCTGCTGGGCGATTCGGCCGAAGTGGCCGGCAGCGTGCGCTATGATGGCCAAGAGATGATTGGCGCGCCGGGGCGATTGCTGCGCAAAGTGCGCGGCAACGACATCAGCTTTATCTTTCAGGAGCCGATGACATCATTGAACCCGCTGCACACGCTGGAAAGACAGGTGGCCGAGTCGCTGGCGCTACACCAAGGCCTCACCGGGTCTGCGGCGCGCGCGCGCATTATCGAGCTGCTAAACGAAGTGGGTGTTCGCGACGCAGAGAGCCGTCTGGGCGCCTATCCGCACCAGCTATCTGGCGGGCAACGGCAACGCGTGATGATCGCCATGGCACTGGCAAACGAGCCCGACATCCTGATCGCGGACGAGCCGACGACAGCGCTGGACGTGACCATACAGGCGCAGATCCTGGACCTGCTGGCTGAACTGAAGAGTCGCGATATGGGGATGCTCTTTATCACCCACGACCTGACCATTGTGCGGCGCATCGCAGATAAGGTCTGCGTGATGAAGGACGGGATGATCGTCGAGACGGGCACCACCGCCGAGGTATTCGACAATCCGCAGCACGAATACACGCGCAAACTGCTGGGCGCGCAGGCTGCCGGGCGGCCAGAGCCGGTGCCAGACGGCGCGCCAATAGTCGCCCAGACCGAGAATTTGCGCGTTTGGTTTCCCATCCAGAAGGGATTTATGAAAAAGACGGTCGGGTATGTGAAGGCCGTCAATGACGCCACCCTGTCGGTCCGCGCGGGCGAGACGCTGGGCATCGTGGGCGAGAGCGGATCAGGTAAGACGACGCTGGCGATGGCGATCATGCGGCTGATCGGGTCGGACGGGCGCATCACGTTTATGGGCGAGGACGTGAATAGCTGGTCGACACGCCAGTTGCGCCGCCGCCGCGCCGACATGCAGATCGTATTTCAGGACCCCTATGGCAGCCTGTCACCGCGTATGACCTGCGCCGAGATTATCGCCGAGGGGCTGGGCGTGCACGGCAATCCGGGCGGGCGGCCAGTGCGCGAACTGGTTGCCGAGGTGATGGACGAGGTGGAGCTTCCTCAAGGCTCGATGGATCGCTATCCGCACGAATTTTCGGGCGGGCAGCGGCAGCGTATCGCCATCGCGCGCGCCATGATCCTACGCCCCAAGTTGCTGGTGCTGGACGAGCCTACGAGTGCGCTGGACATGACTGTGCAGGTGCAGATTGTTGATCTGCTGCGCCGTTTGCAGGTGAAATATGGGTTGGCTTATCTCTTTATCAGTCACGACCTCGCGGTCGTGCGCGCGATGAGCCACAAGATCATGGTGATGAAGCAGGGCGACGTGATCGAGGCGGGTAGTGCTGCGGATCTGTTCGAACGGCCCCAAACCGAATATGCGCAGGCGTTGCTTCGGGCCGCATCCCTACCTGCGGGATAGCGGATCAGCCTTGCCGGAACATTGGCCCGCGCGCACCCTGGCAGGGCGGCGCGGGCCTATTTTGTTTCAATCGCGACGGCGCGCTGTTAGGTGCGCTTCGATTTCGGCCTCGCGGCGCGAGTCAAAGCGGGTGCGGCGACCTTGATGGCCCTTTGCCTCGGGCTGGCGGGCGGCTGTCATGAAAGATTTTGCAAATATATTTAGCATTGTGTTCTCCTCCCTTGGGCTGATGATGTCCTATACAGATGCGCCTTTGCGTGCCAAACTGCGAGTCTGAAAGAATTCGGATATGTAAGGTAGTCTAACATATGGATTGGCGCACGCTTCCTCCGCTCACCGCTTTGCGCGCCTTTGCGGCGCTGGCGCAGACAGGTTCGGCCAGCGAGGCTGGGACGGCGCTGAACGTTAGCCATGCCGCAATTAGCCAACAGATCAAGGCGCTGGAGGCGCATATGGGCCTCGGCCTTGTGCGGCGCGAGGGCAGGGGCCTTGCCCTGACGCCCGAGGGTCAGCAGCTTGCCGAGGCGCTGGACGAGGGCTTTGGCCTGATCGCGCAAAGGGTGTCAGCATTGACGGGCGCTGATGCGCAGCGGCCCTTACAGATATCGACGACACCGCAGTTTGCCGCAGCGTGGCTAATGCCGCGCCTGCGTGATTTTCAACTTCATCATCCCGGCATCGACCTGATGGTGCACCCCTCGCCGCAGCGCGCTGATCCGGTGGCAGGGGGCGTGGACGTTGCCATCCGCTTTGGTCTGGGCACGTGGGACGGGCTGGAGGCCGAGCTGCTGGTGCCGACCGATATCGTGGTGACGGCGGCGCCTTCACTGGTCGGCGACCGCGAGTTTACCTCGCGCGATGAACTGCTGGAATATCCGTGGCTGATGGAGCTGGACCAAAGCCCAACGTCGGATTGGATGTTCCGCGCGGGGCTGGACGTGCCGCGCGGTACATCGGTAACGCAAGTGCCGGGCAATCTGATGCTGGACGGCGCGCGTGCAGGGCATGGCATTGCCGTCATGACCAGCTCTTCGGTCGAGGCAGATGTAGCGGCAGGGCGGCTGCGCATCCTATTCTGCGATGCGGGCGAGACGGGATATTTCATCGTGACGCGGCCGGGCGTCATGCGCCCGCAGGCCAAGGCATTTCTGCGCTGGTTGCGCGGACAGACAGGCGCTTCCCTGCGCGCTTAGATCGCTGCGTGCATCAGCCCGGTTCGATCATAAAGCAAGTGAATTGGCGCGACTGAAGGCGGCGGCAGGCCAGATCAGCCGTCTCGCGTGTGAGCCCCATGAAATTGGCGTCGAACCCGTTTGAGCGCTTGATGACCTTGCGCAGAGATCCGTCCAGCGTGCTCATTTCGCTCAGCGCTGTTTGTAACAACGTCTTGCGCGCGGCATATTCGCTGGGGTAGCGGCCCACGTTGACGCCCCAGTTGCGTCCACCCGAGGTGGAAAGGCGCGTGATGACTTCCTGCTCAGGGCTGTCCGTCTCAACCTGAAGGCTGGCGAGGGTAAGGCCCTCAGGGCGGCGCACTGGGCGAGGGATATCAGGTTCGGCTTCTGCTGCTATGACTGCGGTCGGTGCGGCAACCTGGACGGCGTCTGGCATGGGCGCTGCAGCCACATCGGCCTGCTGCGCGGCAAGTAGCGCCTTTTCTATATCGCCGCTTGCTGCAATCAGGACCGGCTGGGCGGGCAGGGGGCGCGACTGAGGACGCAGGCTGCTTTTGACGGCGGCGGCAGTGGCTAGGCGAACGGTTTTGCCGGCCACCCCTTGCTCTTCGACGTCGCCAGAGGTCACCACTCGGGTGCCGCCGGGTCCGGCGTAGCGCGGCTTGGACGGTCTATTGACCGCAACGCGCGTTGGCGCTTTTTTGAAGCCCAGATCCAGCAATTCGGCTACCCGCGCATTGCGCGTTGCGGTCGACCGGCCGCCAAATACCGTGGCGATTACGCGCTCGCCGCCATGCTCGGCGCTGGCGACCAGATTAAAGCCGGCCGCGCGAGTGTAGCCCGTTTTGATGCCGTCGGCGCCCTTGTAGGCACGCAGCAGCTTGCGATTCGTGTGATAGACCTTGCGCACGCCCGCATCGGCGGTAATGCGCGAAAAGAGGTTATAGTATTCAGGAAAGTCATAGAACAGGTGGCGACCCAACTGCGTCATATCGCTTGCGGTCGACAAGTGGCCCTCTTCGGTCAGTCCATGCGCATTCTTGAAAGTGGTACGCGACATGCCCAATGCCTGCGCAGTGCGGTTCATCCTGCGGGCAAACGCTGCCTCGCTACCCTCCAGCGCCTCACCGATGGCAGTAGCGGCATCGTTGGCCGATTTCACGGCGGCGGCGCGGATCAGATAGCGCAGCTTGATACGTTGGCCCGACTTCAGCCCCAATTTGCTGGGCGGCTCGTTCGCGGCATTGCGCGAAATGACGACCTCGTCGTCTAAACCGATCTCGCCATGCTCGATCGCCTCGAACGCGATGTAGAGTGTCATCATCTTAGTCAGGGAGGCGGGGTGCAGGCGCGCATCCGCATTCTCGGAATGAAGCACCTTGCCCGATCTGGCGTCAACCACCATCGCCGCATAAGGCGCAGCCGCCGCACTAAGCGGGACTACGATTAGCATCCAGAGCGCTGCGAACGCCCACAGGCCCAACCGAATCGGCTGTCTGTTCCGAGTTTTCATGGAACTACTCTTTTTTACTGCCTCACGCCGCCGATTTGCTCGACTGACTTTAATTATTAGTTTTAACGTAACACATGATCTGTTTTGAATAAAGCCTTCAATTCAATGGAATTTATGATGCCCGGCGGGATACCGCGTCCATATCTAGGGGCTAGTCGCGGCGTGCCCACAAGACCGGCCAATGTGGCAAGAATGTGTCACTGTTGGGTCGTCGGTTTTATCTTTCTCAGGGGGGGACTCAGGCGCGGCTGGGTTGCGTCGCCAAGGCAGCTACGACTTTGTGGCGCGGGCATGTGATGACGTGATCGTTGACCAGCCCGCACGCCTCCATAAATGCATAGACGATGGTCGGACCGCAAAACTTGAAGCCGCGTTGCTTGAGGTCCTTTGAGACCTTCGCCGAGAGGGCGGTATGGGGTGGCACGTCCGTCTGAGTGGCAAACTGGTTTTGCAGAGGGGCGCCGTCCACATAATTCCATAAAAACGTATCGAACCCCATATCGTCCTCGATCCGGCGCCACGCACGGGCGCCTGCGATCGTCGCCTCGATCTTGCCCCGGTGGCGAATAATGCCGGGATCCGCCAGCAGGCGATTCACGTCATCCTCGCCCCACTCAGCGATGATGTCCGGGTCAAACCCGGCGAAAGCGGCGCGAAAATTATCTCGCCTTTTCAATATGGTAATCCAGCTGAGGCCAGCCTGAAATCCGTCTAGGATCAGCTTCTCCCACAGGGCGCGACTGTCCCATTCAGGCACGCCCCATTCCGAGTCGTGATAGTCTATATAAATCTGCTCGGGCCCGGCCCAGGCGCACCGCTCACACATATGCGCAATCCTTGGTATCTAATTTTCGGTCTTAAACCTTCCTTAGGCCATAGGGCGCAATTTGGGCAGACTTAAATCGGAGCGAGCTATGCCGGATCATCGCAGAGGTAAGTGGGCTGACGTGCCTGCTGGCCATCACGACCCATTATCGTACGCCATTTCCACACGGGAACAGTCAACCATCACGATGGTCGAGGATGCCGTACGGCACAAACAGATCATGCTGGCCTATCAACCCGTCGTGCCTGCCGGACACTCAAAACACGTCGCCTTTTACGAGGGCTTAATCCGGGTGTTGGATGAGACGGGCCGCATAATACCGGCCAAGGAATTTATTGACGCTATTGAGACGACCGAGACAGGACGCGTCGTCGATTGCCTCGCGCTAGAGAAGGGGCTGCGCACCCTAGCGAGGCATAGTGAATTGCGCCTGTCGATCAATATGTCGGCCCGCTCCATCGGCTATAGTCGGTGGCTCCGCACGCTCAAACAAGGGCTGAACGCCGATCCGACGGTGGGCGAGCGCCTGATACTAGAGATTACTGAAAGCTCGGCAATGCTGGTGCCTGAACTGGTGACTGGCTTTATGTCTGAGGTATCCAGCCGCGGTGTTAGCTTTGCCCTTGATGATTTTGGGGCGGGCTTCACCTCGCTCAGATATCTCAAGGATTTCTACTTCGATATTCTCAAAATCGACGGCCAGTTCATTCGCGGCATTGCGCAGGATGCTGACAATCAGGTGTTGACGACTGCGCTGGCCACCATCGGCCGCCAGTTTGATATGGTCACAGTCGCCGAAAGTGTCGAGCGTGCGGATGATGCGGCCTACCTCACCGCCATCGGCATCGATTGCCTGCAAGGCTATTTTTATGGTGCCCCCACGGTCAAGCCTGACTGGCTAAACGCAGATTCGCGCCGCGCGTCGGCCTAACAGCGCCTGTGGCGCACTATCGCGCCGGTTGTCGCAGTGCGGCACATGGGATATGAAATCTGCTAGGGGCGGCCCTATCTCGGTCTGCCCACCATGATCCTGGTGGAGGAAATCCTATGACCAAAGTCGTTATCGCATCTGCCGCGCGCACAGCTGTCGGCTCTTTTAACGGGGTGTTTGCCAACACCCCTGCGCATGATTTGGGCGCCGCAGTGCTGGAGGCCGTCGTCGAACGCGCTGGCATCGACAAGGGCGAAGTGTCCGAGACGATCCTAGGACAGGTCCTGACCGCCGCGCAGGGCCAGAACCCGGCGCGCCAGGCGCATATTAATGCAGGTCTTCCCAAGGAAAGCGCCGCATGGAGCCTCAATCAGGTCTGCGGCTCTGGCTTGCGGGCCGTTGCACTGGGTGCGCAGCACATCATGCTGGGCGACGCGTCCATCATCTGTGCGGGCGGTCAGGAAAACATGACACTCAGCCCCCATGCCGCCAATCTGCGCGCAGGTCAAAAGATGGGCGACCTCACGATGATCGACACGATGATTCGCGACGGTCTGTGGGACGCGTTCAACGGCTATCACATGGGCCAAACCGCTGAAAACGTCGCAGAGCAGTGGAGCATCACGCGAGAGATGCAGGACGAGTTCGCCCTTGCCAGCCAGAACAAGGCCGAGGCGGCACAAAAGGCGGGCAGGTTTGATGACGAAATCATCCCCTTTACTGTCAAGTCCCGCAAGAGCGAGACAATCGTCGACAAGGACGAGTACATCCGCCACGGCGCGGTGATCGAGGCCATGCAAAAGATGCGCCCGGCCTTTGCCAAGGACGGTAGTGTGACGGCAGCGAATGCCAGCGGTATCAACGACGGCGCCGCTGCGACCCTCTTGATGAGCGCGGCTGACGCAGAAAAGCGCGGGATCGAGCCGCTTGCGCGCATCGCGGGCTACGCAACCGCTGGCCTTGATCCATCAATCATGGGCGTCGGACCAATCTACGCTAGCCGTAAGGCACTGGAAAAGGCGGGTTGGACCGTCGATGATCTAGACCTTATTGAAGCAAACGAAGCGTTTGCAGCACAAGCCTGCGCGGTTAACAAGGAAATGGGTTGGGACCCCGCCATCGTCAACGTTAACGGCGGCGCCATTGCGATCGGCCACCCCATTGGGGCCTCCGGCTGCCGCGTCCTGAACACGCTGCTCTTCGAAATGAAACGCCGTGGCGCCAAAAAGGGCCTCGCGACCTTGTGCATTGGTGGCGGCATGGGCGTCGCCCTTTGCGTCGAGCGGGACTAACGCGCGATCTAATGAGAAAAGTAGTAAAGGGCGCCTTACGAGGCGCCCTTTTTCGTGGGCCTTCAGCTTGAAACCGCTGCCTGTTATACTGTCTTGTGGGGAATCCGCTGCGCAATATTATTGCGCATTGACACTCTCTTAGCTAACGGACTTACTGGTATTACACCCAGATTGCAGATCGGAACTTAGGGAAGGACTTTTCACCATGGCAAGAACGGCACTCGTGACCGGTGGCACGCGCGGTATCGGCGCAGCAATTTCAAAACAGCTTAAGGAGGATGGCTGCAATGTCGCAGCCACCTATGCGGGCAACGACGAAGCAGCCAAGAAATTTACAGATGAGACAGGCATTGCCACCTACAAGTGGAACGTTGCTGACTATGATGAAAGTGCCGCAGGCATCGCCCGCGTCGAGGCCGATCTGGGTCCGATCGACATAGTGGTCGCCAATGCTGGCATCACCCGCGACGCGCCTTTTCACAAAATGACGCCCGAGCAATGGCATCAGGTCGTCGACACCAATCTGACCGGCGTTTTCAACACCGTCCATCCTGTCTGGCCAGGCATGCGCGAGCGCAAGTTTGGCCGCGTGATCGTGATCAGTTCGATCAACGGACAGAAGGGCCAGTTCGCGCAGGTAAACTATGCTGCGACTAAGGCTGGCGATCTGGGTATCGTCAAGTCGTTGGCGCAAGAGGGCGCGCGCGCTGGGATTACAGCGAACGCCGTGTGCCCCGGGTATATCGCGACCGAAATGGTGATGGCAGTGCCGGAAAAAGTGCGCGAGTCGATCATCGGCCAGATTCCCGCAGGCCGCCTAGGCGAGCCAGAGGAGATCGCGCGCTGCGTCTCGTTCCTGGCCGCTGATGGGTCGGGTTTTGTCAACGGATCAACGATCTCGGCGAATGGCGGGCAATTCTTCGTCTGATATACTCTAGGCGCCAAAGAAAAAGGGTCGGTGCGTGTTGCACCGGCCCTTTGCAATTCTGGAAAAACCTCTGTTAGACACCGGTGAGGCGGGCAATTTCCTCTTTCAGGCGCAATTTTTGCTTTTTCATTTCCGCAACATCAAGTGTGCTAACGCCGGGCGCACGTTGTGCCCGATCTACCTTGGTCGACAGATCCTGATGTTTCTTCTTCAGTTCCTCGATATGCGAACCCAGACTCATGAAGCGCTCCTTTTGTTGGCGTGTAAAACTAACATAGGGATTGCAGCACATAATTATCAGTCTGTCACGCCGCAGGCGCAGCATAGCGGCGGAAATATGCAAAGATTTATAACGACCGCGCAACAAAGCGCCTTATGCGCCCTCATTGACCTCAATACCGTTGTCACGAAGGGCACGCGCGGCTTCGTCCCAGTCGTCCTGATGCACCAACAGGCGGCGCGGGAAAATGCCGATGCCGCCCTCAAGAACGCTCATGTTTACGTCCATTTCGAAGCAGTCTATACCCTCGCCCTGAAGCAGGGCCTGAGCGAAGGCGATTGTTGCCATGTTATTGGTGCGCATCAGCTGTTTCATATGTCTGATCTAGGCGCGCAGGACGCCGTTGTCGAGCGGCGCGCAGGTAAATGGGGTTGGTGTGGACCAAAGTATGAGCAAGCCGCTTGATCGGCTGACCGCCCGTTTCGAGGCCAAATTAGTCGCCGTGGGCGATCTGATCCGGACGCGCATGGAATCGCGTCATGCGCCGCGTATACCCGAAGTCACCGCGCATCTGGTCGGTGCAGGGGGCAAGCGGTTACGCCCGATGCTAACGCTGGCAGCGGCGGATTTATGCGGCTACCGCGGCGTCGATGACGAAAAGCTGGCTGCCACGGTCGAATTCATCCACACCGCAACGCTGCTGCATGATGATGTCGTTGATGAAAGCAGCCAACGCCGGGGCCGTGCGACGGCAAATCTGCTATGGGACAATAAATCCAGCATTCTGGTTGGTGATTACCTATTTTCCCGTTCTTTTCAGTTGATGGTTGAGACGGGCAGTCTGCGCGTGCTGGATATCCTTGCCAATGCGTCGGCAACCATCGCCGAGGGCGAGGTGCTACAATTGACCGCTGCGCGTGATCTGGCCACGACCGAGGATACCTATCTTCAGGTGGTGCGGGGTAAGACGGCGGCGCTATTCGCGGCGGCAACAGAAGTGGGCGGGGTGATAGCGGGCGCGCCGGAGCATCAGGTGCTCGCGCTGCACGCTTATGGGGATGCGCTGGGTATCGCGTTTCAGATCGCCGACGATTTGCTGGACTTTCAAGGCGATGCAGCGGCGACGGGAAAAAATGTCGGCGACGATTTTCGCGAGCGCAAGTTGACGCTGCCGATTATCAAGGCAATTGCCGTTGGGGGCGCCGCTGATCACGATTTCTGGCGCCGGACTATTGAGCAGGGCGATCAGAAGGATGGCGATCTGGACCGCGCGATTGCGCTGATGCAGTCTCACGGCGCGCTGGATGCAGCCCGCAGTGATGCGCGGGAATGGGCCACAAAGGCGATCAGGTCACTGGACGCGCTGCCAGATCATCCGGTGCGCGCCACTTTCGCGGAGCTGGCCGACTACGTCATATCGCGGGTCGCCTGAGAACCGCGCCTAAGCGGTGTTGAGGCACGCCGCTGCGACCCACCAGCCGGGATGGCTTTCTTGCAGCCGGCCCGCCGCAGATGCAGCTGTTTCAGCGTCAGCATAGAGGCCAAAGCACGTCCCGCCCGAACCGGACATGCGCGTAAGCAGGCAACCCGGCGTGACCTCAAGCGTCTTAAAAATTTGCTTGATCGCAGGCTCTGACGCCATGGCAGGCGTGTGCAGATCGTTGCGCTGCTCTTGCAGCCACGCGATCAACTCGGATGCGTCGCAGCCTGTGGGCAGCGTCTCGGGCATCGGTGGGTTGTCACGCTTGGCCAAATGCCGGAACACTTCTGAGGTACTAACCGGCAGGTTCGGATTGACCAGAACAGCATGCAACTGCGGCAAACCCGGAGCCGCGATGACATGATCGCCGATGCCCGTCATACGCGCGGCGCCTAGATCCGCTGCGCAGCAGACCCGCGCGTCGGCGCCAAGGGGCAGCACGTCATCGGGAATTGGCTTGCCCGTCAGCTTGGACAACGCGCGCAAGGTCGCCGCCGCGTCGGAGGAGCCGCCACCGATGCCTGCTGCAATCGGCAGCCGTTTATCTAGCGTGATATGCGCGGTCACACCCATCAGTTTCGCGGCGCGGATGACCAGATTGTCGTCGCCCGGCGGGGTTTTGTCGGCCATGGGCCCGGTCAGTTCCAGCACCGTGCGATCCGCGCGGCGCACGGTCAGGCTGTCACCGATGTCTGCGAACATCACAAGCGAGTCGATCTGGTGATAGCCATCCTCGCGCTGGCCGGTGACGTGCAGGGTCAGATTGACCTTGGCGGGCGCAAATACCTCTGCTGTGTCATCGTCATGGCCGGGTAGAGTGTGTTCATCCTTCATCTTTACTCACTTTCAGTGGCTCTGCGCCTTCGCTCTCCAGCACCTTCGCCAGCCCTAATTCCAGCTTTTGGCGGATACGATCCGGGTCAACGTCAGGCGTCGGTTTTTCGGGATCAATCAGCGATAGCGCGCGGCGCCATTGAAAGCGCGCCTCTGTGGTGCGGCCCACGGCCCACATTGCGTCGCCCAAGTGATCGTTTACGACCGGATCAACGGCATAAAGCTCTGCTGCGCGCTCCAGCGTCACGACCGCCTCTTGGTAGCGCCCGAGGCGAAATTGCGCCCAGCCAAGGCTGTCAACGATCGCGCCGCTGTTTGGCTCGGCCTCGACGGCGCGTTCGATCATCTCCAGCGCCTCGTCAAGTTTCTCATGTTGTTCGACCAGAGAATACCCCAAGTAATTTAACACCATGGGCTCATCTGGGTTTAGCTCAAGCGCGCGGCGAAAGTCGGCCTCGGCTTCGGGCCATTGGCCCAAGCGTTCGTGACTAATCGCGCGCGAGTAATAGACGAACCACGGCTCGTCTCCGCCCCGCTCTTGGTAGATGGCGAGGGCTGCGTCATAGGCGATGACGGCCTTGGCGAACTCCTCGTTCTGGCGATAGAGATCGCCGGCAGACGCGTGGACCAGCGCGACGCCGGGGTGCGTCTCGCGTAGCTTCGCAACCACCTCAATTGCGCCCTCCAGATTGCCAGAGCTGCGCAGCGCTTCGGCGCGGCCCAACTCGGCGGTATAATAGGCAGGGGCGTCCTGCGGTACGCGCGAATAAGCCTGATCGGCCAGCTCATAACGCCCAAGCTGCTCCAGCAATTCGCCAGTCATTATCTGGGCATCAACGTCTGTTTTATCCAGAAATTCAGCCATCCGGCTATAAAGCAGCACATAATCGGCACTGGTATCTTGCAACAGGGCCATGCCCAGCGACAAAAACACCTCGCCTATGCCTTGGCGCGGCGTCTCGATCCGGCCCAGCTCCAGCGCGTCGCCAGCTACCAGCCGTGCGCGCAAGTCCACGATTTGCGGATCGGGGTCGGTGCCGAACGTGTCGTCCAGCACCTTCAGTGCGTCTTCGCTGCGCTCTAGCTGGCTGAGCACTTCGATCCAGGCAATGACGCTGCGGCGTGTCGTCTGCATCGGGCCGTCGGTGTCGCCTGAATAAATCTTGTCCGCGCTCTCAAAATCGCCGACCGAGGCCAGCGCGAGCGCCTTGTGATAGATGGCGAGACCGCGCAATCCCGGCTCGGCTGCGATAGCGTCAAAGCGCTTTAGCGCGGCGGCCATGTCGCCCTTGCCCAGCGTGGCCCATGCGCCGATCAGGCCATCGGCGAGCGGCCCGACGCCATGCTCGGCCTCGATCCGCGCGAGGACGGCGTCATAGTCGGCCTGCATCACGTCATCGCCTACCAGAACCATCTGAGCCACTTGGCTGCGAATATCTGCTTCGTCCATGCGGCGGGCGATCGGTAGGGCGCGGTCCACCTCGCCAGTCGCCAGAAGCGCGCCAACCGCGCTCTCCATCAGCAGGGGGTTGCCAGCATCAACGCGCAGCGCCTCAATCGCGTATTTGGCAGCGGCAGCGTAGTCGCTGTCGTATCGCGCCTGCCGCGTGGCCAGATAAGCGCCTGCCGCCTCCTGCGCGGGGGCAGGGGTGGCAAAGTATGTGGGGGCCGTTAGGGCCAAAATGGTCAGAAATCTAAATGTCACGCGCGGCGGCCCCTGCTTTGATATCTTGTGCCTCATCCTCCGCAACGTAATGCGGCAAGGGACCAAGGGCAATGCGGGCCGGCGCCTAAGCGCCGGCCCGCCAATGACGTTCCCGTGTGCAGGATGCGGCTACATGTTGGGATAGTTCGGCCCGTCGCCGCCCTGCGGCGTCGTCCAGTTGATATTTTGCGACGGGTCTTTGATGTCGCAGGTCTTGCAATGCACGCAGTTCTGGAAATTGATCTGGAAGCGCGGCGGCTTGCCGTCCTCCTCGATAAACTCGTAAACGCCTGCCGGGCAATACCGCGCCGAAGGGCCGGCGTATTTAGGCAGGTTCACGTCCACCGGTATGCTGGGATCCTTCAGCTTTAGATGCGCGGGCTGGTTCTCCTCGTGATTGGTCATCGAGAAACTGACATTCGTCAGCCGGTCAAAGCTCAGCTTGCCATCGGGCTTGGGGTATTCGAGTTTCTTGTGCTTTTCTGCCAGCTCGGTCGCCTCGGCGTCGGTCTTGCCATGCTTTAGCGTGCCTAGCAGGGAGAAGCCGAAGCTGTTGGTCCACATATCCATACCGCCCAAAACCAGCGACGCGGTCAGGCCATGCTTGGACCACAGCGGCTTGACGTTGCGGACTTTTTTCAGATCCTTGCCGATGTCGCCAGTTCGCACAGCAGCCTCATAGTCCGGCAGTTCGTCGCCGCTGCGACCTGCGGAAATGGCGGCATGCGCGGCCTCGGCGGCGGCTATACCCGACAGCATTGCGTTATGGTTGCCTTTAATGCGGGGCACGTTGACCATCCCGACTGAGCATCCTAGCAGCGCGACACCGGGCGCGACCATCTTGGGCATCGATTGATAGCCGCCCTCGCTGATTGCGCGGGCGCCGTACGCCACGCGCTTGCCGCCCTTTAGCAGTTCGGCGACCATCGGATGATGCTTGAACCGTTGGAATTCCATGTAGGGATAGAGGTAGGGATTTTTGTAGTTCAGATGAACCACAAAGCCGACATAGACCTGATTGTTATCAAGGTGATAGATGAATGATCCGCCGCCCGCATTTTTACCCAGAGGCCAGCCCATCGTGTGCGTCACGCTGCCGGGTTTATGCTTTTCTGGGTCAATCTCCCAGATTTCCTTCATGCCTAGGCCGAATTTCTGCGGCTCATGGCCAGCGGATAGGTCAAACTTTTGCATGACCTCTTTGGCCAGCGACCCGCGCACGCCCTCCCCGAGAAAAACGTATTTGCCGTGCAGTTCCATCCCCGGCTCGTAGTTCGGCCCTTCTGTGCCGTCCGGATTGCGGCCAAACTCGCCCGCGACAACGCCCTTGATGCCGCCATCCGCGCTATAGACCAGCTCTGAACAGGCCATGCCGGGAAAGACTTCGACGCCCAGTTCCTCGGCCTGCTCGGCCATCCAGCGACAGACGTTGCCCATCGAGACGATATAGTTGCCGTGATTGCTCATCAGCTTTGGCATAGGAAAGTTCGGAATTCTGACCTGCCCGCCTTCGCCCAGCAGATAGAACTTGTCGTCAGTCACCGGCACGGTGATTGGCGCGCCCTTGGCCTTCCAGTCGGGGATAAGACGGTTCAGGCCCATAGGGTCCAGAACTGCGCCCGACAGGATATGCGCGCCCACTTCGCTACCTTTTTCCAGCACAACGACCTGAAGATCGGCGTCCAGTTGCTTGAGCCGGATTGCAGCGGATAGACCGGCAGGGCCTGCGCCGACGATCACCACATCGTATTCCATCGTCTCGCGTGCAGTCTCGGGCATCCAAATATCCTTCGCTTCGTGCCCCGGTGGGACAACTTAGTTGCGCACGTCATTAGCGCGCCGCGCCGGGGTGCGTCAATTCAAACACGGCGCAGACGCAGGTGCAAAACGGCATTTTGCCGCGTCACAGGCATGATTGCGCGCGCAAGGCCAATGGCCTATTGCAAAGCCGCGCGCGGTCGGGTCAACCTCGTGCGATCAAAAAGGCACGGATGCGGCGAGGTCGGCAAGGGCCGGCTCGCGGATTTGGGAGATACGATGGAAAAGATACCGATGACGCGCGCGGGCAATGACGCGCTAAATGCCGAGCTGAAGCATCTGAAATCGGTAGAGCGCCCGGCCATCATCCGTGCGATCGCGGAGGCACGCGAGCATGGCGATCTGTCCGAGAATGCCGAGTATCACTCCGCCCGCGAAAAGCACAGCTTCATTGAGGGCCGCGTCAAGGAGCTGGAAGGCACGCTAGGCCGGGCCGAGGTGATCGACCCCAAGAAGCTGTCCGGCTCTATCAAGTTCGGCGCGACTGTCACGCTGGTTGATGAAGATACGGAAGAGGAAAAGACTTGGCAGATTGTGGGCGAGCATGAAGCGAGCGTCGAAAAAGGCTTGCTGAATATCAAGTCGCCCATCGCCCGCGCCCTGATCGGCAAAGAAGAAGGCGACAGCGTCGAAGTACGCACGCCTGGCGGCGACCGCGCCTACGAAGTGATCAAGATCGCATATACCTGAAAAGGCACATCTCGATGCCCCCCTCTAAAAAAGCGCCTTATAAGACTGTCGCTGGCAAGGCCGCCGGTAATGCGAATTCCAGCGCCAACTTGTCGCCGCCCGAGATTGCAGCGCTGGTGTTGTCGGCGGTGTGGCTGGTGCTGGCGGCTCTGGTCTTTGCCGTCTTTGGATTTGGCGGGGCAGACGGTGCGCTGGGGTTTTTAGTCGTCGCGCTGGTCATTTTTCTGCCGGTCGCGATGATCTGGGTCGCGGCCACTGCGGCCCGAACTGCCCGCATCATGCGCGAAGAGAGCGCGCGTCTGCATTCCGCGATCGACGCGATCCGGCAGGCCTATGTCAAGCAAAGCTTGGTCGCCACAGCGCCGGGGGGCGGACAGACTTCGGTGACGCAGAAGCTGGACGAAATTGCGGCGTCACAGCGCAAGACGCAAACGACGCTGGCGACCTTTTCGTCCAGTCGCCCGCTGCCGTCCGTGCTGCCCCCGCGCAAGATAGCGATAGCCGCCGCGCCCGTGCAGGGCGATGACGGGCAGGCCCCACTTCCGCTGGGAACAACAGCCGAGGAAATGCACCCGCCGCTGGAGCGCGCTGATTTCATTCGTGCGCTGAATTTCCCGGAAACTGCCGAGGACAAGGCAGGCTTTGCCGCGCTGCGTCGCGCGCTCAAGGATCGTCCTACCGCGCAGTTGATTCAGGCCGCGCAGGACGTGCTGACCCTGCTTAGCCAAGACGGCATCTACATGGACGATCTGCGCCCCGACATGGCCCGGCCAGAGATCTGGCGCAGCTTTGCGGGCGGCGCGCGCGGCCGCGCCATTGCGGCGCTGGGGGGCATTCGGGATCGGTCATCGCTGGCACTGGCAGCCGCGCGGATGAAGAGCGATCCCATCTTTCGCGACGCGGCGCACCATTTCCTGCGGCGGTTCGATCAAATGTTCAGCACCTTCGCTGACGATGCCAGCGATAGTGACATCTCGGACTTGTCAGACACACGTACCGCGCGGGCGTTTATGCTACTGGGGCGGGTCGCGGGCACGTTCGATTAAAAGGTCGGCTGCGGTGAGGCTTCAGACCTCCTGCGCTGCCATTTTCGACGTGCGGCGCGTCACGTATAGGCGGCGCAAGAACGCGAGGATAAAGATCGCCGTCAGGATCAGCACGATCGTCGCAGCGGGGGCCGAATCGAGGTAAAAGCTGGCATAGGTGCCGCCCACCATCGAGGCGGCGCAGACGAGCACCGACACCCAAAGCATCCGGCCAAAGCTGCGCACCACAAGGAACGCAATCGCGCCCGGCGTCACCAGCAATGCCACAGCTAGAATAAGCCCGACCGAGCTGAGTGTCGCCACGATGGTCAGCGACAGCGCTGCCAGAAGGCCGTAATGCAGCAGGTTCGTGCGCAGCCCAGATGCCTGCGCCTGCGCCGGATCAAACGCGTGCAGCAACAGATCACGCCATTTCAGAACCAGAAGGGACGTGACGGCCAGCGCAATCAGGCCCGAGGTCCACAGATCGGTAGCCCCGACACCCAGCATATTACCGAAAAGGACATGATCCAGATGCTCGTTCGTGGTGATCGATGTGTACATGATGATACCCACCCCGAACATGCCAGAGAAGACGACGCCCATCACGGTATCCTGTTTTACCCGGCTGTTATGTGACAGATACCCCGTCGCCAGCGCGCAGGTCATGCCGGCGGCAAATGCCCCTACGATCAGCGGCAAGCCCAATATCCACGCCAGCACGATGCCCGGCAGGGTCGCATGACTAACCGCATCACCCATCAGCGCCCAGCCCTTGAGCACCAAAAAGCATGAGAGCAGCGCTGTTGGCGGCGCAACCAGTAGCGCGATCCAGAAGGCGTTCTGCATGAAGGGAAACTGGAATGGCAACAGAAGCGTGTCGATCATAGCCGGGCCTCCTGAGACTGCTGGCGCGCGTCAGTCAGGGCCGCTGCAGCCTTGCGCCGGGCGGCGAGCATACCGTGCTTGGGCGCGAAAAAGAATGCGGCAAGGAAGATGGCCGTCTGCAGCGCCACGATGATGCCCCCCGTCGCCCCGTCGAGGAAAAAGCTGGCATAAGCCCCGACAAAGCTGGTGATCGTGCCGATCAGGACCGAAACCACGATCAGCCGCGGAAACCTGTCGCAAAGCAGGTAGGCGGTGGCGCCGGGTGTCACCACCAGCGCGATGACCAGAAATGCGCCGACGGTCATCATCGCGGCAACAATCGCCGCTGATAGCAGCGCAAAGAAGACGCCCTTGAGCAGGTCGGGCCGCAAGCCAATGGTGCGTGCGTGGTTTTCATCAAAAAAGACGACCATCAGATCCTTCCACTTCGCCACCAGTACCGCGAGGCTGACAAAGCCGATGATCGCCAATTGCAGCGTATCCTCGGGCGTGATGGCCAGAATGTTGCCCATGATGATGGTCTGGATGCTGACGGACATAGGCGACAGCGACACCATGAAGAGGCCAAGACCAAAGAATGAGGTGAAAATGATGCCGATAATCACATCGATTTTCAGCCCTGACCGGCCCGACAATAGCAGCATCGCCGCCGCTGCCAGGCCGCCCGACAGGAACGCCCCCAACGCGAATGGGAGGCCCAGCATGTAGGCGCCCGCGACGCCAGGCACGACCGAATGGCTCAGCGCGTCACCGATCAGAGACCAGCCCTTGAGCATGAGATAGCACGACAGAAACGCGCAGACGCCGCCCGTAAGGGCCGATACCCACATCGCGTTGAACATGTAGCTGTAGGCGAAGGGCTGTAGCAGCGTGTCGATCATTCCGCGTCATCCGCCTTGGCCGGTTTCGGCTTTTTGCGCCGTTCGCCGTAATGCACAAATGGCCGCTCGTCATCGGTGATGATGCGCAGCTCGCGTGGGTCGTCGTCGTCGTGCAACTCGTCCCCGCCAAGGGTGAAGTGGCGCAGCACGCCGCCGAACGCGTCCTCTAGGTTTTCGCGGGTGAACGTCTCTTCTGTCGGCCCGTAGGCCAGCACTGTGCCCTTGACCAGCACCGTGCGGTCGCAAAATTCGGGAACCGAGCCGAGGTTGTGGGTGGATACCAGCATCACGCGGCCCTCATCTCGCAATTCGCGCAGAAGGGCGACGATCTGTTCTTCGGTCTTGACGTCAACGCCGGTGAATGGCTCGTCCAGCAGGATGACTTGGCCATCTTGGGCGAGGCTGCGGGCGAGGAATACGCGCTTGCGCTGGCCGCCGGATAACTCGCCGATCTGGCGGTTGCGAAAGTCGCTCATCCCAACGCGAGACAGCGCCAATTCGACAGCGGCATGATCAGCAGCGCGGGCGCGCCGCAAAAAACCCATGTGCCCGTAGCGGCCCATCATGACCACGTCCTCAACCAGCACAGGAAAGGCCCAGTCGACCTCTTCCGATTGGGGCACATAGGCCACCAGATTGGCGGCCAGCGCCTCCTTGACCGACCTGCCCAGCAGGCGAATTTCGCCGCTGGCCGCAGGGACAAATCCCATGATCGCCTTGAACAGCGTTGATTTACCGGCTCCGTTGACGCCAACAAGCGCGGTGATGGTGCCGCGCGGTATTTCAAACGTGGCGTTGCGTAACGCGGTGTGGCCATTGCGATAGGTGACGGTCACGTCCTCGGCCATGATGCCGCCCGCAGCGCCTGTTTCGCTGGTGTCGTGGGTCTTGGGCATTGTCTGGTCCAGCATCTGGCGCATCCTTATCTCAAATTGGTCTTCAGGCGCGATGCCTGCGGCGGACTTGTTTCAGTTTGTACCCGGCGCCAGCGCGCCTGCGATCGTTTCGGCGTCGACGCGCAGCAGGTCCAGGTAGGTTGGAACAGGGCCGTCTGGGCCGCTCAGGCTGTCGACATAAAGCTCGCCCGCGTATCTAGCGCCCGTTTCTCGCGCCACCTGCTTGGCGGGATCGGTGTTGACCGTGCTTTCGCAAAAGACGACGGGAATGGCATTGTCGCGCACGCCGTCAATGACGCTGCGCACCTGTTGCGGCGTGCCGACCTGATCGGCGTTCATCGGCCACAGGTACAATTCCTTCATGCCGAAATCGCGGGCCAGATAACTGAACGCGCCCTCGCAAGTCACCAGCCAGCGGTCCTTCTCGGGAATTTTGGCAATGCGGTCACGCAGGGGCTGAACCGCCTCGGTAATCTGCTGCTTATAGGCCTCTGCGTTGGCAAAATAGGTGTCTGCGTTATCGGGGTCATGCTCAGCGAAGGCGGCCGCGATATTGTCGATGTAGATTAGCGCGTTATCCAAGCCCATCCATGCGTGGGGGTTCGCCTTGCCCTCATACGATCCGGACGAGATCGAGATGGCGTCGATGCCGTCCGTCAACGTGGCCGAAGGGATCTCGCCCAGATTGCTGAGGAACTGCTCAAACCACAGTTCGAGGTTGAGACCGTTGTAGAGGATCAGATCGGCCCCCGACGCGCGCACGATGTCCTGCGGTGTTGGCTGATAGCCGTGAATTTCGGCGCCCGGCTTGGTGATTGAGACGACTTCGGCGGCGTCGCCGGCGACATTCTGGGCCATGTCCTGCAGAATGGTAAAGGTGGTCACCACTTTCATCGGGCCATCCGCTGCGATGGCAGGGGCACAGAGCGCGGTGGTCAGTGCCAGTGCGGCGGCGGATGTGCGCAGAAGTCGGGTCATGTGCAGCCTCATTTACGGTTGATGGTGAGGTACTGTAAATGCGAAGCACTCGCAAGTTTCAACCTTAAATGATAATCATTCGCAAAAATAATGCGGAAGTATGTCTGAAATTGAGATCCGCCTTGCGGTCCGGCCTATGCAGGCTGCGCGCTGGCTTGCATCGTGACCGCGTTGTCACGGGTTCGCCGCACGCGCAGATCGGCGCCATCCGGTGTCACCCAGGCCTCAACCCGCACATCATCACCGCAAATCAGCGGGGCCAGACCGCGATAATCGAATCGCGCTGGCGCCGTGCCAAAGAGGGTAGAAGCGAGGTTTTGCATCCAGATCGCCTGAAGCGGGCCGTGCACAACTAGGCCGCCGTAGCCTTCAACCTCGCGCGCATAAGGCGCGTCATAGTGAATGCGGTGGCCGTTGAAGGTAAGGGCCGAATAGCGAAAGAGCAGGGTAGTGCTGGTGGTTATATCCCACCCTTCGGCATCCGGCCAAGGCTCCGCCAGTGGGACGGTTGGCGCAGGTGCGCCCGGCGCGGGATCGGCGCGATAGACGATATCTTGCCGCTCGTTTATGCGCGTCTGGCCATGGACGCTGTAGATGTGACGCACAGTGACAAAGCCCAGCGGGCCACTGCGCCCGGTTTTCGACGTGACGTCCTCAATGGTTGAGGTGCGCGTGACGATATCGCAGGGGCAAAGCGGCGCGGTGCGATTGATCTGGCCGCCTGCCCACATGCGCCGGGGCAGCGGTAGATCCGGCAGAAACAGGCCGGTGCGCGGATGCCCGTCGCGCCCCAGAAGATCCGGCGCGCAGATATCGGGCGCGAGGCAAAACTCGACGCCCGGTGGCACCTCCAGCGGTGCCAGCGTACCGTCAAGTGTCGCGCGGTATTCTGCCAGCAGGCGGGGGGCGATCACATCCTCGCGGGTGATGCAGCGCCCGATCCAGTCGGAAGGACCGCTCATGCGGCTGGCTCCAGCAAGGCACCAAGGGCGTTCGCGTCCATGCCATCAAGCGACGCCAAACGATCGCAGAGCGCGCTGCCCGGCGGCCCGAGCAAGGCCTCTGCTTTGGTACGTAAACTACGCTCCAGCGTGCCCAGCGAGATGGGCGCCGCGAGGTCATGGAAGAAGGGCAGGGTACGGCCATCCGATAAGATAATCTCGCCCGCCGCCTGCATATCGGTGATGTTCGCGTCGCCCGTGACGGTGATGCGGGCAGCGAATTCGGCCAGCTGCGGATCAGAGGACAGCGCGTCCGTATAGGTCCGGTCGCTGCCGGTGGCATCGCCGCGCAGCGACATGCCGGCCAACCACGTGTAGCTGAACTTGATCTCCAGCCCAGTGCGCGGCGTCTTGATATCGCAGACTGTCAGCCAGCGGGGATTGGTGCGCAGGCGGATCTGGGTCACGTCTGCTAGGCGTGCGCCCGCGTCCTTCAGCGCCTCAATCATCGCGTGAGTGCCGTGGCAGCAGGCGTGTAACTTGTATTTCATATCGTCCAACAGCCATGCGCCGGAGGGCATGGCCAAGGCATTGCCCGGCGCATCGGTATGCGTGGCGATATAGCCGTTGGGTCCCAGCAGGCCGTCATCGGGTGCGGTCATACCGGCGAGCGCCAGCTGCGCACACTCCACCCCGGCGGCGGCGGCAACGCCTGCGTTATAGGGCTTGCCCATCGTCCCGAACTGGCAGCGCAGGCCGGTTGCACGGGTGGCACAGAGGCCAATGGCGGCGCGCATCTGGTGCGGGTTCAATCCAAGCAGGCGCCCCGCAGCGATCGTTGCGCCAAAGGCGCCGGCGGTGGCCGTCTGGTGAAACCCGCGCTCGTAATGCGCGCGGCCCAGCAGCAGGCCGATGCGTATCGCAGCCTCGCCGCCAATGGCAAAGGCGGCGCAGACGTCTGCGGCGCTGGCGCCCGCCGTCTCGCCCACGGCCAAGGCGGCGGGATAGATACCGACTGACAGATGCCCGACATGGGCGAAATGCGTGTCGTCATAATCCAGTGCGTGGCTGGTGGTGCCGTTGATCAGCGCAGCCATCCGGGCAGGTGCGCGCGGCCCGCCAAAGACGCTGGATTGCGGCGCGCCGCCCTCAGAGGCTGCCATGGCGCGCAGGATACCAGCCACAGGTTCGGCCACGCCCGCGCGGCCGCATATCATCCAATCCAGCAATGATAGGCGTGCAATACCCATCGTCTGCGCGGGGATGTCCCTCGCGGGCAGCGCTGCCAGATCAAGAAGGGGTGCGATGCCGCTCATACGCCGTAGGACTTTGGCAGGCCCAGCACCTTTTCGGCGATAAAGCACAGGATAAGGTTTGTCGAAATTGGCGCCACTTGATACAGGCGCGCCTCGCGAAACTTGCGCTCCACGTCGTATTCCTCGGCAAAGCCGAAGCCGCCATGCGTCTGAAGACACGCCTCTGCTGCCTCCCAACTGGCATCGGCGGCCAGCATCTTGGCGGTGTTCGCCTCCACCCCGGGATTGTCGCCGGAATCGTACATCGCAGCGGCGCGGTATACGATCGCCTCGGCGGCCATCATGTGCGCGTGAGCGCGCGCCAGCGGGAATTGCACACCCTGATTGGCGCCGATTGGCTTGCCGAATACGACACGCTCGCGCGCATAATCCGAGCCCTTTTTAAGGAACCACTTGGCGTCGCCAATGCACTCGGCGGCGATCAAGATACGCTCGGAATTCATGCCGGACAGAATATAGCGAAACCCCATTCCCTCCTCGCCAATGAGGGCGGAGGCAGGGATGCGGGCGTTTTCAAAGAATATCTCGGTCGTGGCATGATTTATCATCGTCCGGATGGGCCTGATTTCGACACCGTTGCCCACCAATTCTCGCAGGTCGATCAAGAACACCGACAGGCCATCGGTCTTTGATTTTGCCTGATCGCGCGGGGTAGTGCGGGCCAAGAGGATCATCAGATCGGAATGCTCCGCGCGTGAAATCCAAATCTTTTGCCCATTTATCACATAGTCGTCGCCGTCCCGCTTGGCCGTTGTTTTCAGCGCCAATGTGTCGGTGCCGCTGGTCGGCTCGGTCACGCCGAAGGCCTGCAAGCGCAACGAGCCGTCTGCGATACCGGGCAAATACGCCTGTTTCTGCGCGTCGCTGCCGTGGCGCAGGACGGTTCCCATCGTGTACATCTGCGCGTGGCAGGCTGCCGCGTTGCAGCCATTACGGTGGATTTCCTCTAGGATGACGGCGCCGGCGGTCAGGCTAAGGCCCAGACCGCCATATTCCTCGGGGATCATCGCGCCGAGGTATCCCTCGCGAATCAATGCCTGCACGAACTCTGCCGGATACGCGCGGCGTGCGTCCAAATCGCGCCAGTATTCGCCAGGATACTCGGCACAGACCGATGCCACGCCCGCGCGGACGTCCTCATACTCTGCGGTGGGGTGAAAGGATGCCATGGTGTCGCCTCGCGTTTCGGGATCAGCTTATATGTGCAGCAACGCGGCGCTTCGGGCCAATAGTCATGGCGTCTGGCGGCTATTGGGCTGCGCTATGCCTCAAGCTCGCCCTCCCAGATGCCGCGCTTAACCAGATCGCGCGCAACGTCCAGCGTGACCTGTGCAATGGCGTGGCACGACCGGCTGCTTTTGCGGGCGGGATTGGTGGCCAGGTAGACGGGGCGCACCATGTCGGGATCGGTGATCGGCGCCTTGACCAGATCACCGCGCGCGACGAAATCATGGACCGCTGCTGGGGCAAAGATCGTGTAGCCTGATCCGCGCGCCACCAGCTCCTTGATCTGGGTCATCGCGTCCATTTCGATCGTCACGTTTAGCTGCACACCGCGCGGCTGGGCGTAGTCTTCGATGGTTTTGCGCAGGCCGTGCGGGCCGCTGGGCAGGATCAGCTCAACCTTTTGCAGATCGCGCAGGCGAACCGGCGCGCCCGGCGGCGTATCCAGCGGCCACGCGTCGGGAGCGGAGAAGAAGAATAACCGCTCGTTCAGGACGTGCGTGGTGCGGAAATGGTCGGCCTTTTGCAGGTCATAAATAAAGCCGATATCGACGGTGCCGTCATCGATCCACGTTTTGATATACCCGCTCATCGCCTCGATGGCGCGCAAGCGCAGGTCCGGGAACTCGACGCGCACTGTTTCGGCTAGCGGCACCGACATGACCATAGAGACCGACGGCGGCATGCCAAAACTGACCTTGCCGCGAAGCGCGCCACTGGCGTCGCGCATCTCGTCCAGACAATTCTCGAACGCGGCGCAGACGGTTCGCGCGTGACGCAAAAACAGTGTGCCATCATCGGTCAGAACGGTGCCGCGCGGACTACGCTCGACCAGACGCACGCCCAGTTCCTCCTCCATCCGCACGACATTCTGTGACAAGGAGGGTTGCGCCACGCCCAGAATAGCCGCCGCCGCCGATAGCGACGGCGCCTCGGCGATGGCAATGAAGTAGCGCATTTGGCGGATATCCATAGGCGGAACCTTTGCAAAAGCGGTATCAGCTAGAAGGCGCGCCTATGGATTGTCAAGGATCCTCGCAGGCATCGCCTAGTCGAAATCGACGACCTGACGGATCGCGGTGCCGTCATTCAGGCGGTCCATAGCGATGTTGATATCCTCTAGCTTGACCCGGTGGCTCAGCATCTTTTCCACGGGCAATTTGCCTTGTTCATATAGCGCGAACATGCGCGGCAGATCGCGTTGCGGCACACACGATCCGATGTAGCTGCCTTTCAGTGTGCGTTCCTCTGCGACCAGCTTGAGCGCGTTGAGGGCCATGCGCTGATCGGGATGCGGCAGACCTGCCGTCACGGTCAAGCCGCCCCGGCGGGTAATCTCGTACGCCGTCTCTAGTGCCTTGACCGAGCCTGCAAGTTCGACCGCGCAATCGACGCCGCCGCCCGTCAGGCCGCGCACGGCCTGAACGGTGTTCTCGTCCGCCTTGATGCAGTCGGTCGCGCCCATGCTGCGCGCGGCCTCCATTTTTGACTCGAACGGGTCGATGGCGATGACGCGCCCCGCGCCCGCCGCGGCGGCCCCAAGTACAGCCGACAGACCCACACCGCCAAGGCCGATGACCGCGACGGTCTGGCCCGGCACGATGCGCGCGGTGTTAAATATCGCGCCGGCGCCAGTTAGCATTGCGCAGGAAAACAAGGCAGAGACGTGCGCTGGCAAATCAGGCTCGACCTTGACCAGTGATCGGCGGTCCAGCACCGCATGGGTGGCAAAGGCCGACACGCCAACGTGGTGCTGCAACGGCTTGCCGTCCATCGTCAGGCGGCGCGCGCCTGTCATCAACTCGCCCACGCCGTGATGTTTGGCCGCGCGTTCGCACAGGGCAGGCCTGCCTTCGGCGCAAGGAGTGCACTTGCCGCAACCGGGGGCAAAGATGCAGACAACGTGATCGCCCGGTTTCAGATCGTCGACACCCTCGCCAACCTCCTCGACATATCCTGACGCCTCGTGGCCCAATACCATCGGCAGGGGGCGGGGGCGCGTGCCATTAATGACCGACAAATCGGAGTGGCAGACGCCTGCCGCACCGACGCGGATCAACACTTCGCCGCGTCCCGGCGGGGCCAAGTCGACCTCTCGCACCTCCAGCGGTGCCTCCTTGGCAAAGTTTGAGGTGATTCCGTCGCGCATCAGTACAGCTGCGGTGATTTTCATGTGCTCTCTCCTCTGTCGTGCCCGGCGTCCTACTGTGCTGGGCTAGAATATCATTGCCTCGTAGCAGCGTATTACGAAAGGGCAGGACGCTCCAAGGGATATAAGTGTTGACTATGGCGGGGGAAGCTACAAACTATTGGTCGCTGAGCGCGGATCGCGCTTATGCTCGGATTATTCATAACTTTGGGAGGAGGATGATGATGCGTACCGCACACAAAATCGCAACCGCGACCCTTTTTGCCTGCCTGTCCACCGCTGCCTTTGCCGACGAGGTGGCCAAGCCTGACTGGGCCACGTCCAAATGGGGTGCGGATGACGAGATTGGCGCCGCCAACACCATGACGCCCGAGCGGGTCAAATCCGCGGCCAGCCTTGTGACGACGGGCAAGGTTTATAGTCTTGGTATAATTGTCGGCAGTGATACGCCTGCCTTTCCGCCGCGCAGCCTGTCAGTCACCGTTCTTCAGCCCAATCAGGTGTCGACAAAGGGTCTGGGGGACAACGCGTTTACCTATAACGACGACATCTTTATGGGGTGGCTGGGTATCGGGCCGCAGATCGACGGTCTGGGCCATGCCGGTGTCGACCACATGTATTACAACGGCCACACCGATGACGAATTCGCCGGCGCCGCCGGCCTTAGCAAGCTGGGGCTGGAGAAATTGCCGGGCCTCGTCGGGCGCGGCGTCATGTTGGACATGGCCAAGCATTTCGGCGTCGATATGGTCGAATCCGGCACGCCCTACACTGAAGAAGATATCAAAGCTGCCGCCGAGGCGCAGGGCGTGACACTGGGCGAGGGCGACGTCGTGCTGTTCAACTCCAACTGGATGAACCTCTTGGACGGCGAGAATGCCGATCCCGAGCGGTTTGGCGCGACCGAGCCGGGGCTGGGCGTGAGCGGGGCTGAATATCTGGCCTCACTGGGCGTTATGGCCGTAGGCGCAGATACTTGGGGCATGGAAGTCGTTCCCGCCGAAACCGAAGGCGAGGCGTTCCGCGCGCATCAGATCCTGCAGCCTGAGAACGGTATCTATATCCTTGAAAACATGGACACGCGCGAGTTGGCGCAGGACGGCGTCCACGAATTCTTGTTCGTTCTGGGTCAGGCACGCATCAAAGGTGCTGTCCAGATGATCATCAATCCGATCGCGATACGCTAATCGCATCGCGGGTCCGTCCCCGGCGGGGGCGGCCCAAATCAACAAAAAAACGGGGAGAGACGATAATGAAAAAACTACTTATGGCCACCGCAGCCTGCATGACACTGCCGCTGGCAGCGTTTGCGCAGGACAAGCCTGACGCGATCAAGGTGGGTGTGACCGCCTTCTTGACCGGTCCGGCATCCGTCTTTGGCGTGCCAGCCAAGGACGCGGCTGAAATCATGGCCGAACAGATCAACGAGGCTGGCGGCATCCAAGGCGTCCCGCTGGAACTGACCTTTATCGACGAGGGTGCCGGCACCGAGGTTCTGACCACCGAGTACCGTCGTCTGGTCGAAAATGGCGCCGATGCCATGCTCGCGGCGATTTCGTCAGGTAACTGCAAGACGATCGCGCCACTGGCCGAAGATCTCAAAGTTATCAACATTATGTGGGATTGCGGCACGCAAAAGATCTTTGAGGAAGACAGCTATAAATACGTCTTCCGCAGTCAGGCCCATGCCGGCACCGAGATGCTGGCGACTGTCGCCTACCTGCTTAAGACCAAGCCTGACTTCAAAACCATCGCTGTCGTCAACCAAGACTATGCTTGGGGCCGTGACAGCTGGGACATCTTTAGCGCCGCGCTAAAGGCCCTGCGCCCTGACGTCGAAGTTGTCGGCGAATTTTTCCCCAAGTTTGGCTCGCCCGACTTTTCGACCGAAATTTCGCGCCTGCAAGCCTTGCAGCCCGACATTATCCTGTCGACCTCATGGGGCGGCGATCTGGATACCTTCGTGCAGCAGGCCGCTCAGCGCGGGCTGACCGAAGTGTCGACCTTCGTTTTGCCGCTGGCCGAAAGCTCGCTTGAGCGTCTGGGCAGTAGCCTGCCGTCCGGCCACATCGTGGGCGCACGCGGCGACCACTACTGGAACCACCCTGAGCGCCGCGATGACGAGGACTTCAAAACGTTCATGGCCAAGTTCGAGGAAAAAACCGGCAACAAGGCAATCTATCCCGTCTTTCACATGAGCCAGGGCCTCGCCGCGCTGGAGGCTGCATACGACAAGGCTGCCGAGACAAAGGGCGAAGGCTGGCCCACTGAAGACGAGGTCATCGCGGCCTTTGCCGGGTTGGAGTTCCAAGGTCTGGGTCGCCCCGTCACCCTGCGCGAGGATCATCAGGGCATCGAGGCGCAGCTACTGGGCACGTCGGTTCAAGCTGGCGAGTTGCCATTCGCCACGCTTGAGAACATCATGATCTTTGATGGCGCCGAGCTGACTACACCAGTGGGCGAGGAATCGGTCGCTTGGGTCGGCTCGCTACAGCCGGGCTGGGTCGATACCCTGACCGTGGAAATGTACGAGAATTGATTGACTGATCTGAAACTTTTCGGGGCCTCCGCATGCCGGGGGCCCCGTCTGCACCATCACCGCCAGGCCCCAGTCGGCGTACCGCATCAAGGCTTGGGCATCCGCGCCCGCCTGCGCCGCGGCGCCCCCTCGTAATTGCCGCCATGAAACAGTGTGGACCCTCATGAACCTAACTTTGTTCCTGCTCGCCTTGTTCGACGGTATCGCCTACGCGGCGCTCGTCTTTATTGTCGCCGTTGGCCTCACGCTGATATTTGGGGTGATGCGCATCCTAAACGTCGCGCATGGCTCATTCTACGCCGTTGGCGCGTATCTGACGGCATCGCTCACCACATTCATCGTCTCGGCAGGTTTGCCGCCCATATTCTCCTTCCCGTGCATGCTGATCTCAGCCGTGTTGGTCGGTGCGGTCCTTGGCGGCCCGATAGAATGGCTGCTATTAAGGCGCATTTATCACAAGCCCGAAGTCCTGCAGCTGTTGGTTACCTTCGCGATCTTTATGATCCTCGAGGACGTCCAGCGGCTCGTTTGGGGCACGCAGCCTATCTTTCAGTCGACGGCCCTGCAGCTAATGGGCACCGTTCGGGCGTTTTCGGTCAATTACACGGTCTACCAGCTAATCCTCTTGCCGGTCGTCGCGGTCTTGCTGCTCTTTGGACTCCGTTTTTTCCTCAGGCGCACGCTGGCAGGCAAGCTGATCACGGCCACAACCGAAGACCGCGAGGCGGCGCAGGCCATTGGCATCGATGCCGATAAGGTGTTCCTTTTGACGTTCATCGTAGGCGCGGGCCTTGCGGGCCTCGGCGGTGCGCTGGCCTCTCCGACCACGTCGATCCTGCCGGGTATCGGCGCGGATATGATCGTGCTGTCGTTTGCCGTCGTTGCCACCGCCGGTCTGGGCCAGATAGAAGGCGCTGCACTAACCGCATTGCTAATCGGCCTCGGACGGTCGTTCGCGGTCTATGTCTGGCCTGAAACCCAAGTTCTGGTGCCGTATCTGATTATGGTTGCCGTACTGTTGGTGCGTCCCGAGGGGCTGTTTGGCAGCCCTGCGGCGCGCAAGATCTGAGGGGGGGCGAGGTATATGTCGATCCGTATCATTATCCCCGTCATCCTTCTCGCCCTATTGGCGCTGGTCCCTTTCGCGGCGCCTGCCTTACAAGTGCTTCTGACGCTGGCGTTGGCCAAGGGCATCGCCGTCATGGGCATTACGGTGCTTTTGCGTAGTGGTCAGGTATCCTTTGGCCATGCGCTTTTCTTTGCCATCGCGGCATATGGCGGGGCGTTCACTCTGATGCTGTTGCCGGGCGCCGATCTGGTGATCGTGCTGCTGCTGGGCATCACCGCTGCTGTGCTGTCGGGCATCATCATTGGCCTCTTTGTGGCGCGATATCGGTTCATCTTTTTCGCGATGCTTAACCTCGCGTTTTCGATGATCTTTTGGTCGATCCTAGAGAAATTCTATCATTACACCGGGGGCGCCGACGGTATGCGCCTGCCGCGACCCACCGTCCTGTGGATGGATCTGGAGCGGGGCAACTACGAGCTCTTCATGTTCTACCTGGCACTTGCATTGGCACTGGGCCTCGGCTGGTTTTCTATGCGTTGGCTTGAATCGCCTGCGGGCCAGCTATTTCGAACGATCAAAACGAACGAGACGCGCCTGCAATATTTGGGCATGTCGCCTCAGCGCGTGATGCTGAACGGGTACGTCCTTTCGGCCATGCTGTGCGGCACTGGTGGTATCCTGATGGGGCTGGTGCAGGGGGTTGTGACGCCCGAATACGCCTACTGGATCCGGTCTGGCGAGATGGTGTTTATCGCCGTCCTCGGCGGCGCCGGATCGGTGCCCGGCGCACTGGTCGGTGCCGCGATCTACGAGATCGTGCGCACCTATGCGTCTGCCTTTGCCGGGGACGTATGGCAGATGGTGCTGGGCGTCTTCTTGCTGATTATCATCCTCTTTGCACCGGGCGGCATCGCCGGGATCTATAATAGCTTGATGGAACGCATCGCAGGCAAGAAGGAGGCAGGCGAATGACCCATCTGCTGGAAACCAAGGGGCTTGAGATTCGCTTTGGCGGGGTTGTCGCCGCTGATAACGTCTCGATCCAGATTGACGCGGGCAAAAACCTTGCGATCATCGGGCCTAACGGCGCGGGCAAAACGACGTTTCTGAACATCTGCACCGGCTGGCTGAAACCTGCCAAGGGTAAGGTGTATTTTGAGGGACGGGACGTCACGCCGCTATCTCCGCGCCAGATTACGCGGCGGGGCGTTGCGCGTGCGTTCCAGATCCCGCAGCTTTTTACCGAACATACTGCGCTGGAAAACCTGCTGATCGCCGTCGCTGCCCGCGACAGGCTGAAAAATCCCATTCGGGCACTAAAAGACGTCTCGCAGCGGGCCGAGATGATGCATCTGTTGGACATGATTAACTGCACCGACGTCGCCCACCGGCAGGTGGACGAGCTGTCCGAGGGCCAGCGCAAGCTGATCGACATCGCCGTGGCATTGGCGCTGAAGCCCAAGCTGCTGCTGATGGATGAGCCGACATCAGGCGTTGCAAGCTCAGAAAAATTCGAAGTGATGGAGATTTTGGTCAAGGCGCTGGCCGAGGCTGAGGTCACTGCCGTCTTTGTCGAGCACGATATGGGCATCGTCGAGAAGTACGCAGATGAGGTCGCAGTCTGGAATATGGGGAAGGTCGAAATGCGCGGATCGCCGCAAGAGGTGCTGGAGCATCCCGACGTGATCCGCGACGTTATTGGAGAGGTGGCCTGATGCTGAGCTTTCACAATGCCAACGCGTCGATCGGGAATATCCCCATTTTGCGGGGTCTAAATTTCACTATTCCCGCATCCGGAACTGTCGCGCTGATTGGCCGCAACGGCGCGGGCAAAACCACGCTGCTACGCTCAATCATGGGTTTTACCAACGTCACGGGCGAGATCAAATTTGACGGTCAGGACATCACCGGGATGGCCCCTTCCAAGCGTCCGGCGCTTGGGATCGGCTACGCGCCCGAAGACCGCCGCCTGTTTTCGGCGTTCACCGTCGAAGAGAACATCTTGCTACCTGCGCAAGTGGCCAAGCTGGATGCCGCCACCACACAAGAGCGGCTGGACCGCGTGTACCACATCCTGCCGGAATTGCGCGAGATGGCGGGCCGGCCTGCCGGCAACGTGTCAGGCGGGCAGGGCAAAATGGTGGCGCTGGGCCGCGCTTTGATGCTGGGCACCAAGCTGATCATGCTGGACGAGCCGTTTCAGGGTCTCGCCCCCGCACTAGCCAAACGCTATGCCGACGCGCTGCGCCAACTGCGCGACACCGATCAGAATGTGACACTTATTATCACGGAATCGAACCCGTCCCTGCTGCGGGGGTTTGCCAGCCAAACCTTTGTGATTGAGCGCGGCGCAGTCGCAGAAGGCTCGCTGGATGAGAAAAAGGAGACGGCATGATGCCGAAAGATATGACCCTGCCCAAGGCCCTGAACCTGATCGGTGGCGACTGGCTGCCCGCCGCATCGGGCGACGAGATGGACGTCCTATCGCCCATCGACGGCGAGGTATTTACCACCATCGCGGCCTCAACAGCTGAGGATGTGGGCGCAGCGGTCAAGGCCGCACGTACTGCATTTGACACTGGTGACTGGGGCCGCATGACAGCCGCCGAGCGCGGCCGCCTGATGCAAAAGTTCAGCCTGCGCATATTGGACGAGGCCGAGGCGCTGGCCCAGTTAGAGAGCCGCGACAACGGCAAGCCGATCAAGCAGGCGCGCGCCGATATGATCGCCTGCGCGCGCTACTTCGAATTCTACGGCGGCGCCGCCGACAAGGTTCATGGCGAGGTGATCCCGTTCATGACGGGCTACAATGTGCAGGTCGTGCGCGAGCCCTACGGCGTGATCGCCTGTATCATCCCATGGAATTACCCGGCGCAGATGTTTGGCCGGGCACTGGCGCCGGCACTGGCGATGGGAAATTCGACCGTGTTAAAGCCCGCCGAGGATGCGTGCCTGGCATGTTTGCGTCTGGCCGAGCTTGCGGGCGAGGCGGGCTTCCCGCCGGGCGCAATAAACGTGGTCACGGGTCGCGGTGACGTGGCGGGCAAGGCGCTGTCCGAGGATCGCGGCGTCGATTTCATTGCCTTTACCGGCTCGCCCGAAGTGGGCCAGATGATCCAGATCGCTGCGGCGAAAAACTATATCGCCTGCACGTTGGAGTTGGGCGGCAAATCCCCGCAAATCATATTCGACGATGCCGATTTGGACGCCGCGCTGCCGCTGATCGTAGGCGGCATCATCACCAATGGCGGGCAGACATGCTCGGCCGGAAGCCGCGTCATGATCCAAGAGGGTATCTATGACAAAGTGGTCGCGGCCCTAAAGGAGCGATTTGAAGGGCTGGAGGCATCCGAGTCCGGCGAGGATGCAATTCTAGGTCCGTTGATCTCGGCCAAGCAGAAAAAGCGGGTCGAGGCCTATATCGACGGCGCCGATGCGCCTCTGATCGCGCGCGGCAAGGTGCGGACAGGCGCGCCCGGCGGAGGCTATTACGTTGCGCCCGCGCTGTTTGGTCCCTGCGATCCACGCTCGAAAATTGCGCAGGAGGAGGTGTTCGGCCCCGTCCTGTGCGCCCTGACGTTCAAGGACGAAGCGGACGCCATCCGCATCGCCAACGATACCGAGTATGGCCTTATGGCATCGGTCTGGACGCGGGATGGCGCACGCCAGCACCGCGTGGCCAAGGCGCTGCGCGGGGGGCAGGTCTATATCAACGGGTTCGGCGCGGGCGGCGGTATCGAACTGCCATTCGGCGGTGTGCGCAAGTCCGGCCATGGCCGCGAAAAGGGCTTTGCCGCGCTGCTGGAATTCTCGCAAATCAAGACAATTATCAACAATCACGGGTAGGGGGCAGAAATGCGGCTCAAGGGTAAAACGGCACTGGTAACAGGCGCGGCCTCTGGCTTTGGCAAGGGGATCGCCGAGCTTTTCGTGTCAGAGGGCGCCAAGGTCGCCATCGTCGATTTGAACGAGGAGGGCGCAAATGACGTCGCCGCCAGTCTCGGCGATGCGGCAATCGCAATCCGCTGCGATGTGGCGGATGGTGCGCAGGTGGCTGACGCGGTCAAGCAGACCTGCGATGCCTTTGGCGGCCTCGATATTGTCGTCAACAATGCTGGCTGGACCAATGCCAACAGCCCGCTGATGGAAACGGACGAGGCAACATTTCGCAAGATTTATGACATCAACGTGCTGTCGATCTTCCACATGACCAAGGCTTGCGTGCCCGTCTGGCGCGAGCAAGGCAGCGGCGTGATGATCAACATTGGCTCGGTCGCGGGTATCCGTCCGCGCCCCGGCCTAACTTGGTACAATTCGTCCAAAGGCGCGGTCAACCTGATGACCAAATCGCTGGCGGTGGAATTGGCACCGGACAAGATCCGCGTCAACTGCGTGGCCCCGGTGATGGGCGCGACTGGCCTCTTGGAGCAGTTCATGGGGATGCCCGACACACCTGAGAACCGCAAGAAGTTCATCGCGACCGTCCCGCTAGGCCGTTTGTCAGAGGCGCGCGATATCGCTAATGCGACGCTCTATCTGGCGTCGGACGATGCTGATTTCATCACCGGCGTGGTGATGGAGGTCGATGGCGGACGCACGATCTAAGGCGCTGCCCACGCAAGGAAAATCAGGCCCGTGCCCACTTTTGTGCCCATTGGCGCGGGCCTGTTTCGTGGATGGAGTTGCCATGTGTATCCACCGCGACTGTCACCGGCATATCCTCGACAGTGAATTCGCGGATAGCCTCCATTCCCAGATCATCATAGGCGACGACGCGTGCTGCCTTGATCGCCTGCGACACCAGATAAGCCGCGCCGCCGACCGCGACCATGTAGACTGCGCCATGTCGGCGGATCGCCTCAATAGCTTCAGCACCGCGCTCGGCCTTGCCGATCATCACTTTGAGGCCGGTAGCGGCCAGTAATTCCTCGGTAAATTTGTCCATGCGCGTCGCTGTGGTGGGCCCTGCCGGGCCGATCACCTCGCCGGGAATCGCATCAACGGGGCCGACGTAATAGAGCGCGCGCCCCTTTAGATCGACGGGCAGCGCGTCGCCCGCGCGCAGCGTTTCGACCATGCGCTTGTGCGCAGCGTCGCGCCCTGTGTAGAGCTTGCCTGACAAAAGCAGCGTCTCGCCGGGGCTCAGGCTGGCTAGTGTGCTTGCTGTCAGATCGTCCAGCGATAGGCGCCTGCCGATTGGACCTTGGCCCTCAATCTGCGGCCAAAGCGACAGATCAGGCGCGGCAAATGTCGTAGGTCCGTCCCCGGCCAGCGTAAAGTCGATATGCCGCGTCGCGGCGCAATTCGGGATCAGCGCGACGGGCATTGAGGCCGCGTGCGTCGGAAATGTTGCTATTTTGACGTCGAGGGCGGTGGTGATCCCGCCCAAACCCTGCGCTCCGATACCAAGCGCGTTAACGCGGTCGAGGATTTCAAGCCGCATTTCCTCGACGCGGTTAGCCGGGCCGCGCGCACGCAAATCGGTGATGTCAATCGGCTCGTTCAGCGACGCTTTGGCCATTGCCATCGCCTTGTCCACGCTGCCGCCGACGCCGATGCCCAGCATACCAGGCGGACACCAGCCCGCGCCCATTTGCCCCACGCGGTCCACCACCCAATCGGTCACGCTGGCCGAGGGGTTAAGCACAGCGAACTGCGTTTTATTTTCGGACCCGCCGCCCTTGGCCGATACGGTCACATGCACGTCTTTGCCTGCGACCATCTGAACCTGCACCATCGCGGGCGTATTGTCGCCGCTGTTTCGGCGATTATCCAGCGGGTCCACTACGACGGATGCGCGCAGCGGATTTGTCTCAAGCATCCATGCCTGCCGCACCGCATCGTCGATCATGTCCTGCAAGGGGCGTGTCCAATCGGTGCGGGCCTCTACGCCGACCTCGACAAACACATTGGCGATGCCGGTGTCCTGACAAATTGGCCGATGCCCGGTGGCGCACATGCGTGAATTTATCAGGATCTGGGCGATCGCAGCCTTGGCCGATGGACTTTGCTCGCGCTCATAGGCGCTTGCCATGGCGGCGATAAAATCGGGCGGATGGTAGTAGGATATGTATTGCAGCGCGTCGGCAATGCTCCCGATTAGATCGGCCTCTGTGATGCGCGCGCTCATGCATCTGACTCCGCGCGGGCCAGCAGCGCCTTGGCGCGGGCGATCACAGGCGCGTCGATCATTGCGCCGTCCATTTGCACCGCCGCGCCGCCCTCGGCCGCCTTTAGCACGCGCGCAGCCCAGTCCAGCTCGTCTTGGGAGGGGGCAAAACCCCGCCTCGCCGCCTTTAATTGTGCGGGGTGTATGATCAGCTTGCCACCCATGCCCATTTCGACGGCATGGCGGCAATCATCCTCGATCATCGCGGCGTCGCGGATCGCGGTTGTCACGCCGTCCAGCGGGGCAGGCTGGCCCGCCAGCCGCGCGGCCAGCACCAGCGCAGAGCGCGCGGCGGCCAGCGAGGCGCGCGTGTGGCCCATTCCCAGATCAGCCGCATAGTCGATTGAGCCGAAAGCGAGGCGCGCGGACGCCCCTGCGATACTGTTTAAATTTGCGATGCCGCGCGCTGTCTCGACCAAGGCTATGACTGGCACGCCGACGGCGCGGGCGACATGCGCGCAGGCCTCGCCATCCTCGGCCTTGGCCAGCATGAAGGCTGTTAGCGGCAGCGTGGCGGCTGCGGCCAGATCAGCCTTGTGCCATTGGGTGCCCGCCGCGTTGATTCGCAGGACGATGGGGCATTCGATGCTTGCGAGCGCCTCTGCCAGACCGGCGCGCGCAGCCTTGCGGGCGTCCGGCGCGACCGCGTCCTCCAGATCTACGATGATCGCATCGGCCCCTGCGCTAGCCGCCTTGGCCACGCGGTCCGGCCTGTCGGCAGGCACGAATAGCGGCAGGATCATCTGAGCAGTAAGGGCGGGCATCTTAGTCTCCGGCTGTTAGCTGGTGCAAAGGGTACAGCGCCCCGCGCGCCCGCGCCAGCCAGAGGTACGCGCGGGGCCATAGGGGAAACCTATGCCGCCCCTCGCAGTTGGCTATTTCCGAGGGCCTGCGCAATGAGGCATCATTGGCGCAAATAAGCGAAGGACGCGCGCAAGATGACAGGTGATCTAGCAGGGCTGGTGGTAGTCTCGATCGAGCAGGCCGTCGCCGCGCCGTATGTATCGGGCAAGCTGGCTGAGGCGGGCGCGCGCGTCATCAAGATCGAGCGGCCCGAGGGCGATTTTGCGCGCGGGTACGACCATCTGGTGCATGGCGAAAGCGCGTATTTCGTCTGGCTCAATCGCGGTAAGGAATCGGTGTGTCTGGATCTGCGCGACTCTGGCGATCACGCGCTGATGACCCGGATGCTGGCGGGCGCTGACGTATTCATCCAGAACCTCGCGCCCGGCGCGGTCGCGCGTTTGGGTTTTGACCAGTCCAAGCTACGCAAGCAATACCCGCGCCTGATTACCGTTGCCATTTCGGGCTATGGGGAGGAGGGCCCGCTAAAGGATCTGAAGGCCTATGATTTGCTGGTGCAGGCCGAAAGCGGGCTGTCGCAGATTACTGGCACAAAGGACGGCCTGACCCGCGTGGGCGTTTCGGTTTGCGATATCGCGGCCGGCATGACGGCCTATCAGGCGGTGCTTCAGGCGCTTATTGGGCGGGGCATCACAGGGCGGGGACGGCATCTGTCGATTTCGCTGTTCCACGCGCTGACCGACTGGATGAATGTGCCCTACCTGCAATACATCTATGGCGGGAAGGAGCCTGTGCGCAGCGGGCTGAACCATCCGACGATTGCGCCCTACGGCGCCTATACGGGATCGGACGGCAAAGATGTCCTGTTTTCGATCCAGAACGAGCGGGAGTGGCACAATTTCTGCGCCGATATTCTGGGCCTGCCGGACTTGCCGAATGATCCGCGCTTTGACACGAACTCGCACCGCGTTGCTAATCGCGCGGCGCTGGATGACGTGCTGAGGCCGATATTTGCCCAAGTGCCTCGCGATGATATGGTGCAACGGTTGGAGGCCGCGCGCATCGCCTATGGCCGGGTCAGCACGATGGATGATCTGGCAAAGCACCCGCAGAACCGCTTTGTCGAGGTGGGCAGCCCAACTGGCCCGGTGCGGATGCTGGCGCCGGGGGCTGTTGTCGACGGCGGCGTGCCGGAGTTGGGCGATGTACCAGCGCTCGGCCAGCACACCGATGCCGTGCGCGCCGAGTTTGCGGGCTAGAATTACGCGCAGTTCCATAGACTTAACGCTGGAGGGATATCACATGGCCAATGCTCAGGACCGCAAAGAGATAGTGCAGCAATTTATCGCGGACGCATGCGCGATTGCCGCTGAAGGGCCGATGGACCGCACCCGATTGGATAAGATCAAGGATCGCCTGATGGACATCGCCGCGCGCAAGGATTTGTGGGCCGAAGATGACTTTCCCGCACCCTCGGTCGAGGAGAAACAGAACCGTTTTTTTATCGCGGATGATGCTGAGACGGGGCTAACCCTTTATCTAAACGTGATGCAGCCGGGCAAGGTGATCCCGCCGCATAATCACACCGTCTATGCTTGCATTGCCGCCGTAGAGGGCGCGGAACAGAACACCGTTTATGAGCGGGTCGATGACGGCTCAGTTCCCGGCAAGGCCGAACTGCGTTTGCGCGAAAAGGTCGATCTGCGCCCCGGCAATGCGCTGGCAATGATGGCCGAGGATATCCACAGCGTCGTCATCGACGGGACCGAGGTGATCCGCCACCTCCATTTCTACGGCCAGCCGCTAGAGAGCTTGGACCAGCGCATCAGCTACGACATCGAGGCCGGGACCTGCAAGGTTATGGATATCGGCGCCAAGACCAAGAAATGAGCGCAGCGCGGATATCTGTCGCTGGCGTTCGCGCGGCGCTGATGGACGGCGGTGAGGTCGCGCTGATCGATCTGCGTGAGTTCGGGCAGTACGGCGAGGGGCATCCTTTTTTCGCGGTCAATATCCCGTTCAGTCGGCTGGAGGCGGACGCGCCGCGCCTGATGCCGCGCCAGTCCGTGCGGTGTATCGTGTTCGACAACGTCGATGGTATCGCGGGGCGCGGGGCCGAGGTGCTGGCCACCATGGGCTATGCCGATCTGCATATCATGGACGGCGGCGCGCCCGGCTGGGCGGCGGCTGGGCACACTCTGTTCAAGGGGGTGAACCTGCCGTCCAAGACCTTTGGCGAGCTGGTCGAGCAACAGTTTGGCACGCCATCGGTCAGTGCTGAGGAACTGCGCGAAATGCAGGCTGCGGGGCGGGATATGCTGATCCTCGATGGCCGCAGTGCGCCGGAATTCACCAAAATGTCGATCCCCGGCGCGCGGTCCTGCCCCAACGCAGAGCTGGGGTATCGCGCGCCTCAGATGGCCGCGGCGGGCACACCTGTCGTGGTGAATTGCGCAGGGCGGACACGGTCGATCATCGGCGCCGAAACCCTGCGACTGGCGGGCTGGTCCGGTCCGGTCCATGCGCTGCGCAACGGCACGCAAGGCTGGCGACTGGCGGGCTATGATCTGGATCATGGGCAGAAAGCCGGGGATTTGCCGCAGGTGCCGCCCGAGGGGATAGCGGCGGCAAAAGCGCGCGCGCAGGAGTTGATCAACAGCTACAATATCCCCGTTGTTGATCTGGCGGCGGTGAGCGGCTGGGACGCCGAGGCGCACACGATCTTTCGCTTTGATGTGCGCACAGAAGCCGAGCATCGCGCGGGCCACGTCCCCCGCTTTGCCTGCGCCCCCGGCGGGCAGCTGGTGCAGGCCACCGATGAAAAGCTGGCCGTGCGCGGCGCGCGCATCGTGCTTAGCTGCGATACTGGCCTGCGCGCGGCCACGACGGCGATCTGGCTGATGGGGATGGGTCATGCGGTTTGGGTGCTGCAGGGCGGCGCGATGACAGAGGTAGACGCACCGGCGCCTGCCGCTGCTCGCGGTGATTTGACGGCGCTCTACGCTGGCGCGACGCTTCTTGATGCGTCCAAGGGGCTGGATTATCGCACGGGCCATATTGCGGGTGCGATGTGGGTTAACCGCGCACATTTGCATCTAAGGAGGCCGGAAATGTCTGGTCCTATCGTGATCGTTGGGCGCGATGCCGCGCTGCTGCAAGGGGCGCACCAAGAGCTAACCGCGCAGGGGCATACGCAGGTTGAAACCGTTCTTTCAGGACCGCAGGATTGGCGCGCAGCAGGGCTTGAGGTTGTCCAGACACCTTATTGCCCGACCGAGGCTGACTGCACCGACCACCTCTTTTTCGTGCATGATCGGCATGATGGCAATCTGGAGGCCGCGCGCCGGTATCTGGAGTGGGAGACGGGCCTGCTGGCGCAACTGGACCCAGACGAGCGCGCGGCGCTCAGCCCGCTGAAACCCGCGTGACTAGCGGCTCATCCGGGGACCGCGCCCCTCGATCCAGCGAAAGCCCAGCGTGATGATCCCGGCGATCACCAGATAGGCTGCGGCCAGCAGGAGTAGCGGCTCGTAGATGATGAATGTGTCCTGCCGCACGCGCCCGGCGACGGCGTAAAGCTCGACTATCGTGATGGTCGCGACCAGCGGGGTGGCCTTGAGTTGCAGGATCGTCTCGCCGCCCAGCGTGGGCAGGGCGCTGCGGATCGCTTGGGGCAACCAGATGCGGAAGAAGATCTTATGGCGCGGCATACCAAAGGCGCGGGCCGCCTCGATCTGGCCCTTCTGAACCGAGGCGAAGGCACCGCGCATCACCTCGCCCTCGTAGCCTGCGTAGGACAGCGTCAGCGATAGAACGGCATAGGGCCAAGCCTGCCTGAGGTAGGGCCATAACTCTGACTCGCGGATCCACGGGAATTGCGGAAACAGCGATCCGAGGCCGTAATAAAGCAGCCATATTTGCAGCAGGAGCGGGGTGCCGCGAATGACAGTACAGAATGCGCGGGCAGGGGCGGCCAGATACCAAGGGCCGATGGCCTGCGCCAATCCCAGCGGCACCGCCAGCATGAAGCCGAGGATGATCGTGACGACCAGCAGCCAGATCGTAACCCATAGCCCATCAAGGGCAAGAGGGGCGTACCGGGGCAGCCAGCTCCAATCCATTGAGACGGCACACCACACGACGAAGGCGGCAAAGAGCCCCAGCATAATCAACCGGCGAGGGATCAGCATCGCGCGCATCATCCACCCCTATGCGAGGGCTGCCCGCGCCGCGCCCATTTTTCAATCCGGGCGAATATGACGCCGGAAAAGAGCGTGACCATCAGGTAGAGGAACCCAGCGGCGAGGAAGAAGGTGAAGTAGGCCCGCGTCGTTTGGGCCGCCTGGCGCGTCTCTAGCGTCAGCTCGGAGAACCCGACGACGGCCAGCAGCGCGGTATCCTTGGTTGCGATCAGCCACAGGTTAGCAAGGCCGGGAATGGCAAAGGCCGTCATCGCGGGGATCGTCACGCGCCGCGCCATAAGGGCGCGGGACATGCCATAGGCGCGCGCTGCTTCGGTCTGGCCGGGCGGTATGGCGCGGATCGCACCGCGCAGAATTTCGGTGGAATAGGCACCTTGCACGATGCCCAGCACCCAGATGCCGGCGGCAATGCCGTTAATTTCCACCGGGCCGCGACCCATGGCGCCAGCGATATTATTAAGGATGTCTGTGCCAACGTAGTAGAGGATCAGGATCAGCACCAGTTCCGGTACTGCGCGGACGACTGTGGTGTAGACTTCCAGCAGGTCGCGCACCCACGGGCTGCCATAAAGTTTACCCATCGCGCCAAAGAACCCGATGATCAGGCCAAACCCAAAGGCCCCCAGCGCGATCTGGATCGAAGCGGCCAGACCGCGCAGAAGGTTCGCCCCCCAACCGGGGGGCGATAGCGAGAGCAGTTCTAGTGTTTGCTCCAAGACCTCAGCTTACTTGCTGTAAATCGTGGTCGAGAAGTACTTCTCGGTGATCTCGTCGTAGGTGCCGTCTTCGAGGATTTTGGCGATACCCTTGTTCAGCGTCTCGCGCAGGGCGTCGTCACCCTTGCGCACGCCGCCGCCGACGCCTTGGCCCAGAACTGCGACGTCATCGGCAACTGCGCCGACGATTTCGCAGCAGGCGCCGATATCGCTATTTACGAAGTCCGCCATGGCGATGCTGTCGGCCTCAATGGCGTCGATGCGACCCGAATAGAGATCCTGATTTGCCTCATCCTGCGTCTGGTAGATGCGGATCTCACTTGCGACGCCCTCAAAATGCTTTTGTGCATAGGCTTGGTGCGTGGTCGACGCCTGAACGCCTATAATCTTGCCTGTCAGGCCGGCTTCATCGGGCGTGATGCCCGAACCCTTGGCCGTGACGATCACTGCGGGCGTTTTGTAGTAGTGATCGGTAAAGTCGATCTGCTTGGCGCGCTCTTCGGTGATCGACATGGAGGCCATGATGACGTCGATCTGCTCGCCCATGAGCGACGGAATGATCCCATCCCAGCCGACCGGCGTGATAACGCAGTCCAGTTCCTCGGCCTTGCAGATGGCATCGGCGATCTCGACTTCCCAACCGGTCCAGTTGCCGGCGCTGTCGGGCGCGGCGAAGGGGGGGTAGGGCTCGGCGGCGATGCCGACTTTGACCGTCTCGGCCATTGCGGCGCCTGTCATCAGCGCCAGTGCGGCTGCGCCTGCGGAAAGTGTTGACTTGAGTTTCATGTAAATTCTCCCTGATTGATTTTATATTCTTTATCGCCTGCGGTCCGCCTAGGTGACGGTCCGCAGAAACTGTTGCAGGCGCTCGGATTTGGGATTGCCGAACACCTCTTCGGGCGGGCCTTCCTCTTCGATGCGGCCCTCGGACAGATAGATGACGTGGCTTGCCACTTCGCGCGCGAATTTCATCTCATGTGTGACGAGTATCATGGTGCGCCCCTCGGCGGCCAGATCACGGATCACTGTCAGCACTTCGCCCACCAGTTCGGGGTCCAGCGCACTGGTCGGCTCGTCGAACAGCATAACGGATGGGTCCACTGCCAATGCGCGGGCGATTGCCGCGCGCTGCTGCTGGCCGCCTGATAGGAACGCAGGATAGCTGGCATGCTTTTCGGCAAGGCCGACACGCTCCAACAATTCCATCGCGCGGGTGATCGCCTCGCGCTTGGGAATCTTCAGGACGTGGATCGGCACCTCAATCACGTTTTCCAGCAATGTGCGGTGCGTCCAGAGGTTGAACGACTGGAACACCATAGCCAGCCGCGTGCGGATACGCTCGATCTGGCGGGGCTTGGCTGGGCTGCCGTCAGGCTTCATCGCCACTTCCTCGCCGCCGACAATGATGCGGCCGGAGGTGGGCGTTTCCAGAAAATTGATACAGCGTAGCATGGTTGACTTGCCCGAGCCTGAGCCGCCGATGATCGCCACCACGTCGCCGCGCGCCGCCGTCAGCGACACGCCCTTCAGAACCTCCAGATTGCCGAAGGACTTGTGCAGATCAACGATGCGGATCGCCTCATCAGCGTTCTCGCTTGCGGCTGCATCTGAGACGTTCGCCTCCGCTTTTGATGCGGATTGTGCGGAACTCATGCGGTATTCTCCCTTGTAGCTTGCAGTAACCCCGATTCTCGCCAATTGTGCAAACGCATAATTGCCAGATACGTTGTCACCAACGCGTCAGGACTGGCTTTGGCACAGGTGCGCAATCACGGCCTATGATTTTTCGCCGGGGCAGAGTATGGCGGCGGGGAATTGCCTGACGGCATGTGGTAGGATCCGCATAACGGACAGATCGCGGCCAGCGGAAAGGTAGAAGGTAATGTTATGAAATTCGCCGATATAACCCAGCGTTTGACAGGTCTTGGCAGTGCCAAATGGGCCGTCCACATGCGTGCCCGCGCGCTGCGCGCCGAGGGGCGCGATATCGTAGAGCTGACAATTGGTGAGCCTGACGTGCCGCCCGTGGATGCACTGATTGAGGATGCGGCAAACGCGATGCGCGCCGGGCGCATGGGCTATTCCAATGGTATGGGCGAGCCGGGGCTGCGTGCCGCATTGGCGCGGCGCTATACCGCATCCACCGGCCGCGACATCCATCCCGATCAGGTAATGTGCCTGCCCGGCACGCAAACCTCGCTGTTTACCACCCTGCTGGGTCTGGTTCAGGAGGGCGACGAAGTGCTGGTTGGCGATCCGATGTATGCCACTTACGAGGGGTGCATCCGCGCGTCAGGCGCTGCCATGGTGCCAGTGCCGCTCGCGCCCGAGAACGCATTTCGCATGACGGCCGCCGATCTGGAGGCGCGCATCACGTCGCGCAGCCGCGCGATCCTGCTGAACACGCCGCACAATCCGACGGGGGCGGTCCTTACTCAACAGGACATCCGCGAGATTGGCGAGGTCGCCTGCAAACATGACCTGTGGATCATATCGGACGAGGTATATGAGGAGCTGATCTTTGACGGCGTCCCCTTCGCCTCGCCTTTGGCCGAGCCGGAATTGGCCGATCGCACTGTCGTCGTGTCGTCTATTTCCAAAAGCCACGCAGCGCCCGGATTTCGCAGCGGCTGGGCCATTGGCAGCACCGAATTTACCGCAAGTCTGCTGCCGTTGTCCGAAACGATGCTGTTCGGTAGTCAGCCCTTTTTGGCCGATGCAACGGCCGCCGCGGTATCGGCCCCGTCAACTGTCGCGCCGGGTATGCGCCAACGGTTTGCCGCGCGCGCCGGATATCTAGCGACCCGGCTAGAGAACGAGAGTGCGCTGACCGTATCGCGCCCGCAGGCGGGCATGTTCGCACTGATTGATGTGTCCAGCACCGGAATGGCGGCCGAAGCATATGCGTTTGATCTGCTAGAAAGCTCGGGCGTTGCTGTGATGCCCGGCACGTCCTTTGGCACCACGCTTGATACTTGGGTGCGCGTCGCGCTGACCACGTCCGATGACGCACTGGAAGTCGCCTGCGACCGCATTATTGCCCACGCCGCCGCGATCACGGCCAGCGCGAGTGCCGCACAATGACCAATCCTGCCACGCATTTCAGCCACGCCATCAGCCGCCGTCCCGGTGCCAGTGCTACGAAAGGGCTGCGCGCTACGGATCGCGGCGCGCCCGATCTGGCGCGTATGCGGTCCGCGCATGACGCCTATATCGCGGCGCTCCGCAGCACCGGCGCCAAGGTCACCGTACTGGACGCAGAGGAAGATTTTCCCGACGCGATGTTTGTCGAGGATACCGCGCTATGCCTGCCGGATGGCGCGATAATGATGCGCCCCGGCGCCGCCAGCCGTATGGGCGAAGTGGCGCAAATGCGGCCGACGCTGGCCGCGCTGTTCAACGATCTGCGCGATATCGGCGGCCCCGGCCATATCGAGGGCGGCGACATCCTGTTTACCGGCCGCGAGGTGCTGGTGGGCAAGTCTGCGCGCACTGACGCCGCCGGAGTGGCCGAGCTGCGCATCATATTGGACGAGTGGGGGTATTCATTGCGCGAGTTGCAGACGCCCGAAGGCGTGCTGCATTTCAAGACTGACTGCTCGCTGCTGGATCCCGAGACGATCCTATCGACCCGGTTGCTGGACACCGGGGGCTGCTTTGACGGCTACCGCGTGTTGCATCTGCCTGAGGGCGAGGAGGCGGCAGCGAATGCCATCCGCTTTAACGACGTAGTGCTGCTGCCGGACGGCTTTCCCAAGACGGCAGAAATGCTGACGCGCGAAGGGTACGATATCCGGCCCATCGATAACACGGATTGTGCGCTGCTGGATGGTGGAATGTCATGCCTGTCGCTGCGGTTTAACATCTGAGATTTCAGCTCCGCTCGTGTAGGCAGGCTGGCGCATGAAAGATGCGGCAGCCGCCTTTCGACGCGGATTACTTTAACTCGACCTCGATGAATGACATCGGCGCATCGCCGCCGTTAATCACGTTATGCTCTATCCCTTCACTGCGGGCATAGACGGAACCTGCCTCAACCTTGTTTTCCTTCATCTCGCCGCCCGGCAGTTCCAGCTTCATATTGCAATCGGTAAGCGCGGTGATGACGTAATCCATCCCGTGCGTGTGCCAGCCTGTCTGCTGCCCAGGCTCAAAATCAAAGCGGGTGACGCGCGTGCGGTCATTGTCGATCAGTTGGGTTGCGGTGCAGGTCATGGTCATCGTAGACGCCTCCGGTGCGCTATGGTGAAGCAAGCTGAGTACTAAGTTTTCCACACATCCGGCAAGAATACTATCTGTGTTTGCTCAAGCGTTATGCGGGGATTGTCGTTTGGATCGGTCCGTACCTTCAGAATTAAATAGCAGGCTGCGGCCACATTTTAGGCCTGAGCAACCTTGCCTCCCGCGCGGCCTGCTGTCCCATCGGACCCGGCAGGCTGTCTAGCACTTCGATCATGGTGTCCGACCCGCTTTGCGATAGCCAGACAGGCGATTTTTTAGCAAATTGGAAGTCGCGATATTTCAATGTGTAGAGTGGCAGCGCGTAGCTTAATCCCTGTGCAGCCACAGCCGCTAGGATGATCTTTATTCGGTCAGTTCTGCCTTGCGGGGTCGATACGGGAATTTCCAGTATTTCGTCACGCTTTGCCAGCAATTCGGGCACGTAGGGCGACAGCAGAGTGCGCGCAACCTTATCCAGTGTCGCATCGTCAAGCGCGGCAATCTCGCGATCAAGGATAGCAGTTGGACAGGCTTCAGCGTGGCTATAGCACTTCTGCCGAAGCACCCACTGCGTCAATCCGAACTCGCCCCTGCGTATGGTGGTGCTTTTATCCTGAGATAACCGGATCTTTTGCCAAAATTTCAAGAATTTCGGATCGCGTAGGATTTGGCTCCCCATTGCCAAGGCATAGGACGCATAGTGAAAGCGCGGTCGATCACTACTATAGCGCCAGTCAACCTCGCGAAAATTATCAGCTTTGGGGCGGATGAGAGCTTCGTGGGAGGCCGCGCTGCAGAAATCGACGCCCGCATTGCGCACCGCGTTGAACCAACTGAGCGGCGCGTCAATTACCCAGCACGAGTCGTTCAAAAGGTATAGCCGATCAAGCTTTTGCAGGTCTGCCGACAGGCTCAAGACGCCGTCGCGATAGCCGCCAAAATCATATCCGATATTGGGCCGTACGATGATGCGTGTGCAAAGCGGCTTGAGAGTGGCCAGCGTGTCTGGAGACAGCGGCAGGTTTGAGACTAGGATTGGACTGATGTCATGGGCATTAAGGTGCCTCAACATGTCCAGATGGGACCCTAAAAGGCCTTGAGACGGATAGATCAAATAGATCGCAACCTCGGGCCCCAAAGGCTTTGCGCCGGCATATACCTCGCGTTGCCGCGCTGCGTTTGCGTCATAGCGTTTGGTTAGCGTCAAATACTCCCAAGCCGCTGCAGGAGCGCCGAGTGTACCGCGGCCCAGCCGCCGCAATTCTCGTTTCACTTTCCAAAAAGGAATTTTCTTCATTCGCCGGCCACGCTCTTGATTGGTCGAAATCGATAAGGGAAGTTGAGCAGGCGGGTGCGTAACAAATATAACTTTCAGCTAAGAACGCCTGCGACCGCCCGTGCCTCAGAGAGGATCAGTAGAAAAGGCTGCCTAACCTTCGTGCGCTGGCCCATCGCCTCCCTGACGTTTTGAGACCTCCACATGAAACTTCTGACCCTAGTTAGGAATAGCCTTCCTTCTGCGCGGCGTACATAGCGGCGTACAGTCCTTTGGCCGCCATCAGCTCAGCGTGGGTGCCCTGTTCGACTACCGAGCCCATATCCAGCAGGTAAATCTTGTCTGCTGCCGCTACCGAGGACAGGCGATGCGCGACAATGATCGTCGTTTTATTCAATGAGAGCCGCTCCAGAGCACCTTGGATCCGCTCTTCGGTTTTCTGGTCCAGCGCAGAAGTCGCTTCGTCCAATAGCAGTATCGGCGCCGAGCGCAGGAATGCCCGCGCAATCGCGATGCGCTGTTTCTGACCACCAGACAACTGACTGCCTTTCGGGCCAAGTGGGGCATCCTTCCGGACGCGTATCAGCTCGGCTATCTCAGCTGCTTCGGCGGCGGCCCAAATCTGTTCGTCCGTGGCATTTGGCGCGACGTAACGAATATTTTCCCAGATCGAAGCGTTGAAGATCACGATATCCTGCGCCACGACCGAAAATGTGCTGCGCAATGACTTGATTTTGATATCGCGAATATCCCGTCCATCGATAGTGATCTGGCCGGAATCAACATCGTAGAGACGGCTGATCAGGCTGAGGATCGACGTTTTACCCGACCCGGTCGCGCCAACGATCGCCGTCTTTTTGCCGCCCTCAATACGCAGATCAAGCCCCTCGAACAGCGGGTGCAGGGGGCTGTAGGCAAAATCCACATTATCGAAAACGATGTCGCCATCGCTGTTGAAATCCGACACTGAATTTTCGTGGTCCGTAATTCTTACTTTCTCATAGTAGACACTTCTGATGGCTTGAAGAAGAACGAGACTACCTTGCAGTTGGGAAAAGAAGCTCGCGAGCAGGCGCATCGGGTCGAACATGATGACGAGACCCAGCAGGAAGGCGATGATCCCGGCGGCATCCATATTATAGCCGCCCTGAATGACCATGTAGCCGCCGCCGCCGATGACCAGGACATAAACAAACGCCGACACCAGATCGATAGACGGGGGAAAGAGGGCCTGCGCCGCGTTCAGGCGGATCGTCAGATCCCGGATGCCGTCAGTGGCGTCAAAGAGGCGGTCCTTTTCGCGATCCTCTTGTCCTGATATCTTGACCGTGCGCATCCCGTTCGACATCTCTTCGATGCCGGAAATGTAGTTTCCGAATGCGTTCTCTGCGCTCTGCTGGATAGTCTTGATCTTGGTCGATACGGATCGCATCACCAGTATCAGAACGGGAATAACGATAATGGCTGCGGTGAACAGGATCGGGGATTTGTAAATCAAATAACCCGAAACAACGAGGACGGTGACGAAATCACGTGCTGCGCCAACGGTGCCTTGGCCAACAAAGGTGCTGAGGCCATCGACTTGGTTGACCAACCTCAGGATGATATCGCCGGATTTCGTATTCTCGAAATAGGCCAGATCCAGCCGTAGGTAGTGCTGGATCAGATCTTGTCGCATCGAGCGGACGGCATTGCCCGCCAGCCACACCGAGAGACGCGGCACAATGTACGACAAAATCCCCCTAGTCACGAAGAGAAGGAACACGATGGCGCAGACCTGAATGAGTTTCTGGATCGAGCCGTCGTCGAAAATGACCCTAAGACCGTTCTCTGTCAGCGACAGGAATTGCTGGTATACCAAGGCCTGAAGGCTGACCATTATCAGCACGACGATCAGCCAAGGGGACTTGTCCTTGAGGTAAAGGTGCCAAAACCATTTGATATTGTCTCTATCCTGCGGCGAGAACATCGGTTGTTTTTTAGAGACTTTCCGCATCAATTTCTTCCGCGTTTGGATAATTGCGTTTGCCGGGACCAGACTGTCTAAGCGACTGCTAGTCGAAGTGTCTTGGTTGCACCAAGGGCCGTGGGTTGCGCGCGCTCGTGTCTACATCCTCCTCAGGAACAGCATCAGCGGCATCGTAGGTTGCTCGCATAAATGCGCCCGCGCGACAAGGCGCTATGCAACGGTTTTAGCCCTCAGCCGGGCTAAAGCGCGGCAATTGCGCCCGTAGTCCTGTGCTGCGACGTCTGGAACACTTGGCTGTCTGCGTCCGATCTCTCGCGATGGTAATAATGCAGTTATTGGGAACGGAGGATCCGAAAACTTCCAAACCAACCGTTGCTGTGGCACCCTCACTAGATTAGCTCGTGCACTTCTATGGAGTGCTGGTTGCGATGGGCCGCGATGGAGAGGATCGACGCATTGAGGATAGACTGCCTGATCATACATCTTGAACGCGCCCATGCCCGCCTGCCGCAGGTGGACGCAACCAAAGAAATGCTGCCACTCAGCACGTACGTCATGCCAGCTGTCGACGGGCAGCAGATGAGTGATACGCTTTCGCGATCCTACAATCGCAAGCTGCTCCGGCCCTACTATCCCTTTCAGTTGCGACCCTCTGAAGTGGCGACATTTCACAGTCATCGCGCTTGCTGGAGGAGGATTGTCGACGAAGATCTCGACGCTGCGCTGATTCTTGAGGATGATTTGGAGCTTGATCCAGAAGTTTTCCTGCCGGCGCTAGAGCTTGCAATAGCCAACATTGAGCCGGGGGATTTCGTGCGCTTTCCGATCAAACTGCGCGAGGAGGCGATCCGCGAGATAGCGTCGCGCGGTCCCATCCGTTTGCAGGCTTATGACCGCATTGCGCTGGGTATGGTTGCGCAGTTGGTGACACGCGGCGCTGCGGAGGCACTCCTTGCCGTGACGGAGCAGTTTGACCGCCCGGTCGACGACTTCTTGCAGATGAAGTGGGTACATAACGTGCGGGTGTTGACGGTGTGGCCATCAGGCGTGCGCGAGATTTCAAGCGAGTTGGGCGGTAGCCTGATTAGTCGCAAAAGCGGCATCTTTGATAAAGTGAGGCGGGAGATTCTGCGGCCGATTTATCGCCGCAAGATACGCACTCTCGCTAGGCGGAACTTAGATGCGTCAGAGTAAACCATCCGAGCGGGTAACAATCGTCTCTGTCGCGTACAATAGTGCTGCGGTCCTTGACACCATGCTTGCGTCGGTGCCGGTGGAAACACCTGTCGTCATATTCGATAATGCCTCGCAGGACCGGCCCCAATTGCGCGACGTCATCGCCATCAGAGGTGGCAATACCCACCTTGTGGAGAGCGATGAAAATCTAGGCTTTGGCGCAGGCTGCAATGGTGGCGCCGCTAGGGCGGAAACGGAGTTTTTGCTGTTCCTGAACCCAGATACAGCGCTGTTCCCAGACACATTAGAAAGGCTCATCTTTGCGGCGGACCAGCATCCGGCTGCGACGGCATTCAACCCCCGAATCCTTGACGATGATGGCACAGCCATCCTGAAGCGGCGCAGCGATCTGGTGCCGCGCCGGGCGTGGCTGCCGCGCAGTGCATTGACGCATGATACTGTGGTGCCAATTTTGTCCGGTGCAGCGCTTTTTGTGCGCCGCGATGATTTTGACGCCGTTGGTGGTTTCGATCCAAGGATTTTCCTCTTTTTCGAGGATGACGACCTCAGCGTCCGATTGTCCGAAACCAGGGGCAACCTGATGTATGTGCATGACGCGAGGGTGCGTCACGTCGGCGGCGCATCATCCGAGTGGTCCCCCAAGGGCGAGCGACTGAAAAATTGGCACTGGGGATTTTCGCAGATTTATACGATGCGCAAGCATGGCCTGAGGATGGGCTGTCTAAGGGCGTTCCTGAAAACGGGCCTTAGGGCGCTCTCGCCGGTTACCATTCTATCCACTCGGCGCCGGACCAAATATGCGGCGCGACTGTCCGGAATGATACGCTCGCTCCGGCGGGGAGGGGACTACAATGGATGAGGCTTGGAACTGGCAGTGAAGGGTGAGCATGGACTTGGCTGCCGCCGCTCAGCCATATCGCGCGGCCAGTTCAGGTTGCTGATAGCCGCGAGTTGAGCTAATTCATTTCATGATAATCACAAACGCCGGGCAAGGCATTGCGCTAATGACGATCGGACAGGACGCTCCGCCGCGACGAACAGGTTTTCTTTCAAAGTGACGGTGCGTGACTAAAGGCAACAGGATGAATATGCAGATCTCAAGAGTAGCAATGACGTCAGCGATAGCGATGGCGCTGCTTTTGGGCTTGCCGTCTTGCGGCTTTACGCCCGTTTATGGCGAAAACTCAGCGAGCAGCGAGGTGCTGAGGAATGTGGTCCTAGAGGATCCAGATAACCAGATCGAGTATGATTACCTCAAGGCGGTTGAACAGCGGATTCCCCCGTCGCAAAATACGCAATACAAAGTGAGGTACAATGTCGCGTTAAGCTACCAAGGGCTGGACGTCGTTGGTGTTTCCCGCGTCCAAGTGGTTGGGACGGTTACATCTGAGTTTGTTGACCAGACGACGCAGAAGGTCGAGCTTGTGAGTAGTGTGGAGGGATTCACCAGCTACACGGCCGATGGTGGTTTTCGGGATGTGCAGAGGCGGGACGCAGAACGTCGGCTGATGCAAATCTTGGCGGATAAATTCATCACGCGCCTGATTGCGCAATCTAGTGAGCTTGGGGCGATACCTGAGTAATGTGTTCCGGCGGATCGAACCGCCCAATCTGGAATGATCCCCGCAATGTAGCGCTGAGAGTGACAGACCAATAGCGTCCGGCTGGGTCCGAAGCCGTCTATGCTCACGTCCTGAGGAATCCGACCCAGTTGCCGACCAGCAACAAGTAAGTAAGGGCGCGCGGGTTGAACGCGCCCGCGGCTAATGTAGCCACGCCGTCGTTATTGGGCTTACCGGCCAAACGGGCCTACCTAAACGAGCACTTCTTACGAAGCAGCATGAATTGCATGGTATCAGGCGCCGCGCGCTCAGGTCGCGTAGTTTGACCCCTCATCATCCAGTATCGCCATCAGTTCGCTCAAATGCCTGTCCGACTGTCCGGGATAGCCTTCCAACTCGGCGGCAGTCTTCTCGGCGATGGCGTCCGGCAACACGCGCAAGGGCTGGCCGGTTTGCAGCGCGCGAATGTATGTCTCGGCCGCGCGCTCGAAATAATACATGCGGTTAAAGGCATCGGCTACGCTATCGCCCAGCACTAACACGCCATGATTGCCCATGATCATGACCTTTTTCGACGGGACCTGCAGTTGCGCCGCGCATCGCTCACCCTCGGCCTCTAGGGCGAGACCGCCATACCCCTCGTCGATGACATAGCGGCCAAAGAACGTCGCGCAGTTCTGATCGATTGGGGGCAGGCGGCTGTCGGCGAGGCTGGCCAGCACGGTAGCGTGGATCGAATGGATATGCATGACACAGCGCGCGTGAGGGCAGCGGCGGTGAACGGAGCCGTGTAGCCCCCAAGCTGTGGGGTCAGGCGCGCCGGGGCGATCCAACGTGGTGGGATCGTTCGCGTCCAGCAGCAGCAGATCCGACGCGCGGATGCGTGCAAAATGCGCCTGATCGGGGTTCATAAGGAATTCAGTGCCGTCCTCATTCACCGCAAGGCTGAAGTGGTTCGCCACCGCCTCATGCATGTTTAACCGCGCGGTCCATCGAAAGGCGGCGGCCATGTGGGTGCGGGCCTCCCAATGCTGGATGTTGGGTTGTTCGGCGGGCTTTGTCATTTGGGGGGTCATATACGGTCCTCGGTCAGGCAGGTGAGACGGTTTGAACACCCTGCGCGATTCGGCGCCCCCCGTGCAAGGCGCGCTGGGGGTTAGCGTGCGGTGCGGTATACTGAGAGGGCGCCGTCGCAGGCAAAATGCCGCTCAGATTATTCCGGCGCGAGTCGCCGATAAGCGCCCGCAAGGCATCGCTGGCGGCCTTTTGCACAGATGCTGGGGCACAGCGGGCGGGTTTGGCCGAATAGGTCGTGCTCAACAGCCCCATTGGCGGAAACCCTTAAAAATAAGTGTATTTTTCATATTTCGCGCCGTTTTCGCCGATTCTGTGTGCCTAAAACGTCACATTCTGGGCAACATCCGCCCCCGCCCGGCGGGGTTCGTTGACAGGAGGCGGCTAAATACAGCATTTGGTTTTCAAGTCGCGTCCATCCTTAGGAGGCGGCGGATCATGACACACATCATTTCCTGCTACTCTGAGGAGGGACACACCTTGAAAAAGCATCTGCTTAGCACCAGCGCAATCGCCCTGGGCACAATCGCACTGGCAGCACCTGCCGCCGCACAAGAATGGGACGTTTCATTCGGCGGTTTCATGAGCCAGCACGTCGCATACGCGGATCTGTACGGCTCCGCTCTGACGGCCGGCGGCGACTATGACGGCGTCGACATCCACTCGAACTCCGAGATCATCTTCACACCTTCGATCACGCTGGACAACGGCCTGACATTCGGTGTGAACGTTCAGCTGGAAGGCGAGAACGGCGGTTCGGAAATCGACGAGTCGTACATGACGATCAGCTCCGACACACTGGGCCAGATCATCATCGGTTCCGAGAACTCGGCTGGTTACAAGTCCATGGTTGGCGCGCCTGGCGTTACTTCCATGTACATCAACTCGCCATCGATCTCTACATTCATCCCGTTCTCGGCAGCATTCCCGGGCGGCTTCCGCCAGGCTGGCTTGTCGAGCTACACCGAAGTTGCAGGTAACAACGACGTTTCGCGTCTGACGTACTTCACACCTTCGTTCAACGGTCTGACAGTGGGCGTTTCCTACGCACCCACCGGTGCCATTAACGTCGGCAACTCCTTCGGCGTCGATAAAAACACAGTGCTGTCGGACATCTTCGACATTGGTGTGAACTACAGCCAGACATTCGGCACGACCAGCGTCACGCTGGCCGCTCGCTACGGTGTTGGCGACACGCCCACATTGGGTAACTCGGATCCCGAAACTTGGGGCGTTGGCGCACAGGTTGGCTTTGCTGACTTCACCGTCGGTGGTAGCTATGCCGAGAACGACAATGGCGGCGTCGGCGGCGTTGGCGACAACGAAGGCTGGAGCTTTGGTGTTACCTACGACATCGCAGGTCCGTGGGCGCTCGAAGCTCTGACCTACCAGGGTGAGCAGACAGTCGCTGGCGGCGGAAACGCTGACTACGAAGCCTACCGTATCGGCGCAAGCCGCGATCTGGGCCCGGGCGTTGACTGGGACATCTATGTCGTCCAGGTGGACGCAGACAATGGCTTGGCTGGCGCTGCCTACCGCGACGTCGGTGGTACTGTCATCGGCACCGGCATCAACCTGTCCTTCTAAGACTAGGTTCGTTAGCTGAAATAAGCGGGAGGGGTGGCAACGCCCCTCCCGTTCGTTTATTTGCAGGTCTGAAATGCAACCTGCATACAGGCGGGACAGATGAGCAAAAGACCGACAAAGAAAAGCGTGCCGCACAAGGCCGCATCCAAGGGTAACAAGCCAAAGGCCAACGCGCCAAAGGCCAGCCCACCAAAAGCCAGTATCGTCTGGCTGGCGTCCTACCCGAAATCGGGCAACACGTGGACGCGGATATTTCTCGCCAATTATCTGATGAACCTCGATCAGCCTGTATCGATCAATCAGGTCCACCGATTTGGCATGGGCGATTCCATCACCAAGACCTACAATATGGTCGCCGCCCCCAATACGCCCGATCTAAGCGACGTTGAAACGACGCTTCGCCTGCGCGACAAGGTGCTGCGCGGTATTATTGGCAATAATGCTGACGTCAATCTGGTCAAGACGCACAACATTCGCAGCGCCGCCTATGGCACGCAACTGATCCCGGCTGAATACACACGCTCGGCCGTTTACATCGTGCGCAACCCGATGGATATGGTCCTGTCATACGCTCGCCATTATGGGATCACACCTGCGGACGCGGTTGACGCAATCGGGCGCAGCGACAACGCAAATGCCAGCGACGGCGCTGCCGTATGGCAATTCCTCGGCTCTTGGTCCGAACATGTGTGCAGCTGGACTAGCAATTCGCCCTATCCCAGCCTTGTCCTGCGGTACGAGGATATGCTGGAAAAACCTGAGGAAGCGTTCGGTGCGCTCGTCCGTCACCTTGGCGTTCCAGTGGAGGAGGAAAGGCTGAAAAAAGCCATTCGCTTTGCCAGTTTCGACGAGGTGTCGAGCCAGGAAAAAGCCAGCGGTTTCAAGGAGAACCCCGGCAAGAGCGAGACGTTCTTTACTTCCGGCAAGGCAGGCGCCTGGAAAGAGGCGCTGAGCGATGACTTGATCGAGAAGATGCGGACCGATCACCGCGCAACCATGAAACGCTTTGGATACTTGTGAGATGAGCAGCCTGAAAAGGATCATCTGGATCGCATCCTACCCCAAATCGGGCAATACATGGATGCGGAGCTTGCTTGCGCATTATTTCATGCCAGCAGGGCAGGCACCCGACATCAATAACCTGCGCAATTTCACCACGGCCGACGTGCGGCAGGATTTCTATGATGCCGCGAATGGCGGCGCCTATAATGGGACGGACCTGAAGGCGTGGATGCGCGTACGCCCCGGGGCCCTGCGCCTGATCGCCGGATCGCGCCCCAACCATCATTTTGTCAAAACCCATTGCCAGACGATCCGCCTTGAGGGGCAGGATGTTATACCGCCCGAGGTTACGTCTGGTGGGATATATCTGATACGCAATCCGTTCGACCTGGCGCCCAGTTTTGCCCGGCATCAGTCGGCGGATATCGACACAGCGATCAAGCGGATGTGTAACCCCGACACGGTGATGGGCACGCCTACGGGTATTTTTGATGTGCTGGGACGGTGGGACGATCACGTTCACTCATGGACGAGCGCGCCGGGATTGAAGCGCCGCGTCATTCGGTATGAGGATCTGCTAGTGAAGCCTGCGCGCGAGATGCGCGGCCTCTTGGAGGTATTCCTGGGCCAGAAGGTGGACGGCGCTAAACTGGCCCGCGCGATCAAGGCGACGGCCTTTGACAAGATGCAGAAACAAGAGCGCGAACATGGCTTTACCGAAAAGCCAGAGGGTATGGCCAACTTCTTTGCCAAGGGACAGGCGGGCGTCTGGAAGGACGATTTGACCCCCGCTCAGGTGGGCCGCATCCGCGAGGCATTCTTGCCTGCGTTGGAGCAGCACTATCCCGAGATGCTGCGCGAGACCGAAGAATTTGCGCGCGGTGGCTAAGGTATTGGCAGCACACCGTACGCGTCTATGTTATAATAAGAACCGGACCCAAAGGTGACCGTGATGATCAATGCAGTAAAACTTTCTCTGGCCGCGATTGGCCTTACGGGCCTTATCGCTTGTACTCCGAACGTGCCGGCCGGGCAGGCGACGCTTGGCCCGTCGCCCGCGATGGGCGGTGGTACGTTTACATCGCCCGGCGGTATCTCGGTGGCGGTGGATGCTCGTAACATCGGCGGACGCACCGGCATCTGCGGCGTCTGGGCCGAAAGCATCAATCAGTCTGTGATGACGCGCCGCTCTGCGCCCAAAGTACTGGACAGCGGCGGGGTCACCATGGCGGGGCAGGGTGTGGCGCAGGGCCTCGGCTTCCTGCGGCAGGTCGATCCGGCAGAGAGCTATGCCGGGATGGAGGCGAATTGCATCACCACGGACCGACCTTGGCGCGCAGGCGATGAGGCGCGCCCGCTCAAGGTGCACTTCCCACGCCAAGTGGTCTTTAACGACCTCGATGGTGGCTTTGGCGAGTCGGGTGGCATCCTGATCTGGTTCCGCCCCGGCGGCCCCGGCGCGCATCCCAGCGACCGCAAGCCTTGGTATCATTTGGGCGGGACCGGCGTGTCGGGTGAGATCGTCAGCGATCAATAATGCGCACTTGGTAGTCAGGCCGATCGGCCATATGGACCTGCGTCATAGGCACGTCTCGTCGCCATGTGCGCGCTTGTATACGCGGCGCGACCGTGTGAGTGACATTGCGATAGCTGACGCCGACCCGTGGCCGACAATGGTTAATGCTGCTTGCATTGGGTTCAGACCCAGGGACGGCGCGCAAAGCATGCAAAATGAAACTTGCGAACGCAGCGGCCCGCTTTAGGTACTACGCTGCGCATGAAAGCAAAGGATGGTCAACGATATGGTCGACGTGACAAGTGTGGGCGGCTTCATCGTCTTGGTATGCGACGTCTGGGCAATCGTTTTGATCTTTGGCTCTGCTGCCTCCTCTGGGCGCAAGGTTTTGTGGATCGTGACGGTCATCTTGCTGCCGATCCTTGGATTTGTTCTCTGGCTCATCTTTGGTCCACGTAGTGCCAAGGGCAGCGCATGAGCGTGCGCGGTGCGGCCGCCTATGGCCGGTCGCACTGGCCCAAAGATCTCTGGCCCGCGCTTAAAGGCGTCGGAAGGTTGATCGGCGAAAAGAACCTGAACCTCATCGCCTCTGGTATTGGCTTTTTCGGCATCCTTGCCACCTTTCCGGCCATCGCGGCGCTGATTGCGCTCTGGGGCTTTGTCGCTGATCCGAGTTTGGTCGCGGCGCAGGTATCTGACTTCACGACACTCTTGCCAGACGAGGTGGCTGACCTTTTAACCTCGCGTGTGGCGGAATTGGTCGCGGCGGATACCACGACACTAGGCTGGGCGGGGATGATCTCGGTCGGGTTAGCGCTGTGGTCTGCGCGGGCGGGGATTGGTGCGCTGATCATTGGTTTGAACGCTGTCTACGGCGAGCGGAACAGGGGCGGCGTGCGTCACATAATGGTGGCATTCGGCCTCACGGGCGGTCTCGTGATACTTGCGCTTGCTTGTTTCGCCGCGCTGGTCGTCGCGCCTGTCGTTCTGGCGTTTCTGCCGATTGGCCCCTTCGCAACCTTCATCGCCGAGGTTCTGCGGTGGAGCGTCGCAATCTCGACCGTGATGTTGGCGCTGGGGCTTCTCTATCGCTATGCACCCAATCGTCGCCGCGTTGCGCGCGCGGGTTGGATCACGCCTGGGGCGGTCGCGGCCACGCTTCTGTGGGCGCTCGCGACATGGGGCTTTACGGTCTATTTGCAGAATTTTGGCAACTATAACAAAATATACGGCTCATTGGGTGCCGTTATCGTTTTATTACTGTGGCTCTATATCAGCGCATTTGTCTGTCTTTTGGGCGCCGCCCTTAATGCCGAGCTTGAGCTACTTCAGAGCAAGGACACCACCCGCGGCCCTGCCAGACCAATGGGCAAGCGCGGCGCATTCGTCGCAGATAATATGGATCGGAGTCGCGAGCGCAGTTAGGTTTACCGGCGTCTCGCGCGGGGTTGATTTAACGACCGGATGGGCCGCGACCACGCGCTGCATAGGCTGCGTTCAGGCCAATAACAAACGCCTCCGCCAAGGGCGACATGCTGCCAGTGCGCGGCGGTGTGGCAGGGTCACGCAGAGGGGCTTCGGCGGCCGCATGGCTCGCACTGTCGGCAGAGGATGCGGTTATCCCAAACAGGATCAAGCCCAGCCCCAGATAGACGCATGCAATGACAAGTGCCGCGGCAAGCGATGAGTACGCATCTTCCAAAGCAATCCATCCGGCGGAGGTCAGAAAGCCCACGCCGACCAATACCAAAATGCCGCCTATAACGCGCAAAAGCGCGCGCCTGATGGCGCGCGCTGAGCGATGCTTTACAGCTGAAACTAGCCCTATCACTGGGATCAGCGGCGTGACGTGGACAAAATGCCCACAACAAAACCAAGTGCAGCAGCCATGCCCAAGGACAGCGCAGGCTTCTCATGGACGAACTCGTGCGCTTGATCATTCAGGGCAGATGCCTGAGCCTGAGCTGTCGAAAGCGCGTCCGCGCCGCGAGCACGCGCATCATTGAAGCGCTTTTGTGCGGCTTCTGCCATGCCATCTTTCTGAGCTTTCGCGATTGCGCCAAGCGTTTCGGTAATGCTGGCGATGTCATTGCGCAGGATAGTGATCTGGGCGTGCAGATCGTCGGCATCGGGTTTGCTTTGTGCCATCGTGGCCTCCTAGAATTTCTGTGCTTCGCTCAGACAACGCGGCTGGGCGACCTTCGGTTCCATTTGCATCATCATTGTCTGCCGCTGGAACCGGTCAATGCGATGCTGCGTTGGATGAAACGAGCAGTACCTACCATACTACATCGAAAGAAAAGGAACTCACCATGCTGTATTGGGCAATTGTATTTTTCATCATTGCAGCTGTTGCCGCTATCTTTGGCTTTGGAGGCATCGCATCGGCGTCAGCGGGAATCGCGCAAATCCTGTTCGTGATATTTGCAGTGCTTTTCGTCATCGCTCTTATCGCACGCGTCATGCGCAAGTAGGCTGACCAGAAACTGAAATCGAAAACGCCGCCTGCAGAGAGTAGCAAGTGGCGTTTCCTAAAGAGTGCGAGCGGTTCAGGCTGTTTTGAGCGTTTCTGTCGAAGAGAAGAACATCGCCTGACCAACAGCCGATCGAACCTGATCCTCGGTATAGGGTTTGGCGATGACGAACGCGGGCTCCGGCTTGTCACCTGTTAAAAGGCGCTCGGGAAAGGCTGTGATGAAAATCACAGGGATTTGGCCGATCTGCTCCAACAGGGCGTTCACCGCGTCGATACCCGATGAATTGTCCGCTAACTGAATGTCGGCAAGGATCAGATCGGGTATCTTTTTCAGACCCAGTTCAATCGCCGCATCACGCGTTCGGCCAATGCCAGTGACGTTGTGTCCGATCGACGTGACAATGCTGTGCAGATCCATGGCGATGATCGCCTCGTCCTCGATGACCAGCACGTCGCCTGCCATGCTTTGCTCAATCTCGCGGCGTGCGCCGTCAATCAAATCTTTAGCGCCTGCTGCGCTAATATCCATGATCTGGCCGATCTCTTCGGGGGTGAACCCCTCGATTGAATTCAGCAAAAGGGCTTGGCGTGTGTCGGGGGTCAGCAGCCGCATATGATCCTGCGCGGCCGTCTCTAAGCTGCGGCTTATAGGCGCGTCGCCAGCGTCCGCATCGGGCGCGCCCGCACTTTGCCAAACGAGGCGAAATGCGCGGAACAGCGCAACGCGCGGAGAAGCGCAACTTGCGTAACTCGCGCGATCCTCAAGTATTGCCTCAAGCGTGGCTGTGGCAAATGCATCGCCGCTGGATTGACTACCCGTCAATGCCCGCGCATAGCGTCTAAGAAACGGCAGGTGATGTGCGATTTGCTGTGAGAAATTGACACTCGCTTCAGAATTGCTCATCGTCACTCCGTATATTCCCAAGGATTTATTTAGTTATTTCGTGGAACAAACACGCGACCTGCGGGTTCAGTTCCGACACATGTGTAAAAAAGACGAATCGAAGGTTGTACGTATGGATTGGCAGACGTGATGATGGGACGCAAGGACAAGGACGAAAGTGGTAGCAAGAATGCGCCGCAGGTGAGCGCCAAGCGGGACCAGATCGACGACAACCTCAAACGTGTCTATGACGATATGCTTGACGATGCTGTACCCGATCGGTTCGAGGATTTGCTGCGACAGTTGCGCGAGCAGGACGAAAAATGACCACAAAAAAATCAGCAGTGCCAGACGTGCAGGTAAATCCGCGCGATGAGATAGTCATGCATCTCAAGCCTATGCGCGCCTTTGCGTTGTCCCTTACACGCGATATGGCGCGTGCGGATGATCTGGTGCAGGATACCGTTGTCAAAGCGTGGACGAACATCGACAAGTTTACCGTCGGTACCAACATGCGCGCTTGGCTGTTCACTATTTTGCGCAACACCTTTTATTCCGAGAGGCGCAAGGCCAAGCGCGAGGTTGCCGACGTCGATGGCGCCATGACAGAGCGTATGGCTGAAAAGCCCGCACATGATGGCCGCCTCGCACTCACCGATTTTCGCCGCGCGTTTGAGAAGCTACCTGCTGAGCAACGCGAAGCGTTGATACTGGTCGGCGCGCAGGGCTTTGCCTACGAGGAGGCGGCGCGCATGTGCAATTGCGCCGTCGGAACTGTGAAAAGCCGCGCCAACCGTGGGCGCAAGAAGTTGGCTGAAATGCTGCACATGCACGAGGACGAAGCGATGGAGCTGACCGATCAGGCGACGATTGCCGTAATCAGCCGCAATCCAGGAATGTAACGCAGGTGGAGGAGATCAGACCTGAAAGGGGGGTAACCCCCGATGACGGCTGGCAAATGCCGCACAAGCGCAATGCCTTGCTGCCGCGTCTTGCTCTGATGTTGACGCTTGCCCTTTTGCCGCTGGGTATTATCGCCGTTGTCCAGACCCAGAACGCCTATAACACTGCGCTTGATACCTACCGTGCCAGCCTTAGCGCGCAAACTGCGCGCCTCGTCTCGTCCGAGAGGGAGGCCATCCAAGGTGCACAAGGTATCACGCAGGGATTAGCGGACTCGCTTGCCGTTTTAGGGCCCAGCGATGCGGTTTGCTCGGACTTGATGCAGTATTCATCCCAGCGAAATGAACGTGTGGTATTTTTGGGCTATATCGACACCGCGATGAAGTCTGATTGCAACAACTTTGGTAAATCCTATGATTTTACCGGTGTTCCGACGCTGACCCGCGCGATGGAGCGGGCCGCTCTGTCGGTGACCTATAATCCGTCGGGCGGCGCCAGCCACCAGCCGGTTGTCATCGTTCAGCAGCCAGTTTTCAGTGCGCAAGGCGTGTTCAAAGGCTTTATCAACCTATCCATGCTGGCAAGTGACATCGTGCAGGACCAATCTAGCGACAATCTGGCACACGGGGCGGTTACGGTCACATTTAATGACGACGGCGATGTGATGACGAGCAACGGCGCACCGGACGGCTACGAGGAATTCCTCCCTGCGGAAACGCAATTACAAGATTTAGTTGGGAAAGGTAGCCAGCTTTTCTCTGAGGAGTCGCGTGGCGGGAAGCCCCGTGATTTTGCTGTGGTGCCTATCCTTGAAGGCAAGGCTTACGCATTGGGAAGTTGGCAGCCCATGCGCCCGCTGATCCGTGACCGCGCGTTTTCGGCGTTTACGCTGCTCTTTCCGCTGCTGATGTGGCTGATCAGCCTTGTCGTCGCCCTCGTCGCTATACGGCTACAGGTTATCCGCCCGATCCGTATTCTGGGCCGCCAGATGCGCGACTTTGCCGAAGGTCGCAGGGTATTTCGAAGTGATGCGCTGGATAACGCCCCTAGTGAGCTGCGCGAGATCGGCGAGACATTCTCGACGATGGCGCAGAAGGTAATTCGCGACGAGGCCGATCTGGAAAATACGGTGCATGAGAGGGACGTCCTGATCAAGGAAGTGCACCACCGTGTCAAAAATAACCTTCAGCTAATGTCGTCGATCCTGAACATGCAGGCGCGCAACGCACCTAGCACCGACACGCGCAGTGCGCTGCGTAAGGTTCAGGACCGCTTGACCAGCCTCGCCGCTGTCCATCGCGGCCTTTACGAGACGCCGCAGGTTAGCCAAGTTCGGGTCGATACGCTTCTCGATGATTTGCTGGGGCAGCTTGCCACGTTGGGCGACGGCGGGGCAATCCCGCTGGATGTGGACTTGCAGTTTGAGCCTGTGACGCTGGTTCCCGATCAGGCCGGACCACTGGCAATGATGGCCTCTGAGGCGTTCACCAATGCGCTGAAATACGCGACCGCAGGCAAGGACGGCCGCAGACATATCCGCGTACGCCTGCGGCCCGATCCATCAGGGCCTGACATGGTGCTGTTTGAGGTGGGAAATACCGTCAATGACAAGGTCCGTGCAGATACGGAGCAGGGTTTGGGCTTCAAGCTGATTCAGGCTTTCTGCGCGCAACTGGATTGCCGTATGACCAGCAGCGACGAAGAGGGTGGCTGGTACATCATGCAGGTCTGTTTCAAGGCGCAGGAATTCGCCCCCGAGCAGCACACGCCGCGTGTTTGATCCCGCCAAGGCGGGCGGCACATGTCGGTGCTGATCTCGCTACCCATTCAGGCGGCGCTATGGGGCCTCGTTGCTGGCGGGGCGCTGCTGATCGGCGCATCTATCGGCTATTTTATACGCCTTCCTGCCATTGCCTCCTCGTCGGTGATGGCGTTCGGGATAGGCGTCCTGATCTCGGCGTTAGCGTTCGATCTGATGGACGAGGCGTTTGCGTTGGGCGGTATCTGGGCGGCGGTCACGGGCTTTGCCCTTGGTGGCACTCTTTATGCGCTGGCAGGCGCGGCGCTGGCGCGGGGCGGCGCGCGGGGCCGCAAGCTATCGGGTGGCGCACCCGCAGCCAGCCGAAGTGCCGCTGCATCGCTGGCAATCGCTGTGGGTTCGCTGCTGGATGGTATCCCGGAGAGCGGAGCAATCGGGATATCGCTATTGGATGGCCAAGGGGTAGCGTTGGTCACCGTCATGGCCATCGTAGTGTCGAACATTCCCGAAGGGCTATCCAGCTCTATCGGGATGAAGAAGGCGGGCAAATCAGCCGCCTACGTGTTTAGTATTTGGATCACGATAGCACTGGTCTGCTCATTGTCGGCATGGCTGGGCTACATGGTCATCGGCCAGATGGGCCCAGTAGTTATCGGCGCGGCGACGGCCTGCGCTGCGGGGGCCATATTCGTTATGCTGATCGACACGATGATCCCCGAAGCGTTTGATGAAATCCACTCGTGGTCTGGTCCGATCGCGGGCACCGGCTTTGTGCTGGCCTTCGCCGCCAGTCGGCTGCTGTAGGCAGACAAAAAAGGACGGCCCGATGGCCGTCCCTGTAACTCGTACACTTGGAATTGTTGATTACTTCTTTGCGGCCGTGTGATGCGCGCCGATGAACCATGCATCCTTGCTAACGCCGCGGCTGACGGCAGTATAGAGGTCTGCGGTTTCCTCGTCGCCCGCGTCGCCAACCTCTTTGAGACCCTCATGTACCAGCGAGACGAATTGAACCATCCGCTTCTTTAGCTCGTCAATATGGACGTCCTGATGCACGGCGTCGCGGGGATACGCGTCCAGCTTGCCGTTCTTCTCTACGCCGTCCAGCGTGCCATCGGCTGTGCCGCCCAGAATTACGATGCGCTCGGCGATGACATCGACATGCTCGTCCATGCGAGCCCGGACATCATCCAGCAGCTCGTGAATACCGATGAAGCTAGGGCCCTTGATATTCCAGTGCGCTTGCTTGATCGCAAGTTGAAGTTGGATACCAGTCGCCAGCGACGTGTTGAGGTGGTTGATCGACGCTTCACGCGCGTTATCGCTAAGGTAGTCTGTAAATTTCTCGGTCATGTGAGTGCCTTTCTGTCTATAGCAACAGCACGGCCGACCTAAATTGCCGCCGTGCAGTTTATAAATGTACTACGCAGCGGGGGCGCTTTGGGTTCCAGACGGTCTGAGCGATGCGACCTAACGCCCGCTCATGATCATGCGGAACCGCAACTGATCAAAGATTACGGCCAAGATTAACAGCGCGCCCAGCAGCACCATCTGCATGTAGGAACTGACCTGCGCCAGGTTCATACCGTTCTGCACCAAGATGATAAAGAAACCGCCCAGCACGACGTTTTCCACGCGCCCCAAGCCGCCCCTTAGCGAGACGCCAGCAATGACGCAGGCAGCGATGGATTCCAGCGCGATGGTACCGCCAAGGTTTGCCTCCCCCGACTCGACCCGCGCAGTCAGTAAAAGGCCAGTGAGTGCCGCGATCAGCGAGCAGAGGATGTAGGCCATCATTAGCGTGCGTTTGGTGTTGATTGCCGAAAGATGCGCCGCCTTGATATTGCCGCCGACTGCATAGACCTGTGCGCCCAGCCGCGTGCGGGACATAAACAGCCACATGGCCGCGATGCAAACGGCGGCGACAATGACCGGCACAGGAACACCCCACAGGCGGCCAAAGCCAAACATATTGCCAAATTCATAGGGCAAGCCCGACACCGGAATGCCGCCCGTCAGAAATAGGGCAAGGCCCGCACCCACGGACGAAACGCCCAGCGTCATGATGAACGGCGACACCTCGAACACGGCAACGCCGATGCCGTTGATCCCACCAACGACAATGGCCGCGCCAAAGCCTGCGAGCGCGCCGAGGGCAATCGCCAGCCAGACCGCATCGGGAAACACCGGCGCCATGGCGACCATGACTGTTGCCGATACGACCGAGCTCAGCGCGATGACGGTGCCCACCGACAGATCAAACCCGCCCGAGATCAGCACCAGCATCTGGCCCAGAGAGACGAGGATCAAATAGACCGATTGCCGCCCCACATTGACGAGGTTTTGCACCGTCAGAAACTTGTCCGACATTATAGTAAACACGATCAGCGCGATCCCGAGGAAGAAGGGCAGCACACCCACACGGATGAATATCCGCCTCAGCAGATGATCCGTTTGTGCCTCATCGCGTGCGCTGGTGGTCATGCAGTCTCTCCTGTTTCGTCAAAGAAGTGGCGCAGCACGTTGTCTTCTGTGCGCTGCTCGCCTGTTAGCTCGGCGGTGATGCGGCCTTCGGCCATGACCAATACGCGGTGCGCAAGGTTCAGCACTTCGGGCAGGTCGGACGAAATCACAATCACCGCTTTGCCGGAGGCCGCGATATCACCGATCAGCCGGTAGAGCGCCGCGCGCGTTCCCATGTCGACGCCAACTGTCGGCTCGTCAAAGATGTAGAGATCGGCCTCATGGCCAAAGCTTTTGGCGAACAGAACCTTTTGCTGGTTGCCACCCGACAACTGCGCGACGGCTTTGGATCGGTAACTGTCCTTCAACTCAACAGTCTCGAATATTTCGGCAGCGGTAGACCTTAGCGCGCGGGGGCGGATCATCGCACCGCGCGCCTCGCGGCCCATCATCAGATCAATGCTCAGGTTCTGCCAACTGCTCTTGGCCAGATCCAGGCCCTCGCTCTTGCGGTCGGACGACAGGTAATAGATCCCGGCGCCGATCACATGACGCGTGGCCATCCCGGTGATGTCTGCGCCCTTCCAGCGGACGGTGCCGCCTCGGATACCCTGAATGCCCATGATGCTGCGAAAAAGGCGGGATTTGCCTGACCCCACTAGCCCGGCCATACCCAGCACCTCGCCGCGCCGCGCGGTCAGGGACGCAGACTGCACGCCCCAAGCGCGCAAGGCATCAACCTCAAGCAGCACCTCGGCAGGATCGTGCGGAATGTCGGGGTATATGTCGCGGATCGCGCGGCCTGCCATCATTTCAACCAACGTAGCCTCGTCGGTATCGGCCATGGCAGTGGTGCCAATATAGGACCCGTCGCGTAGCACGGTCACGCGGTCAGCTATCCGTTCAAACTCATGAATGCGGTGCGAGATATAGATGATCGCAACGCCCTTCGTCCGTAGTTTCAAAATCGTCTTGAAGAGGTGATCGACCTCGCGATCGGTTAGCGATGCTGTCGGCTCGTCTAAGATCAGCACTTTGGGGTCGCCGTGGAATGCCTTGGCGATCTCGACCATCTGCTGCTGCGCGCGGCTCAGGTGAGCGACAGTTTCGCCCACCGGGACGTCAAAGCCCAGGTCATCCAGCAGCGCTTGCGCGCCACGCCGCATGGCGCGATGATCGGTGAAGGGGCCGAACCCCGGCTCGCGCCCCAAGAACATATTCTGTGCGACCGTCATTGTGGGGATCAGCGAGAATTCCTGAAAAACGGTATAGATACCAGCAGCTTGCGCATCCGCGACCGAAGTGAAGCGCACGGGCGCACCTTCAACCAAAATCTCACCGTCGCTGGGTGTATTCGCTCCGGCCAACAGCGAAATGAGCGTCGATTTGCCAGCGCCGTTCTCGCCAAAGAGGACATGGACCTCGCCTGGCTTCAGGTCGAAATCGACATGATCCAATGCGATCACGCCTGGATACGCGCGCGTCAGTCCACGCGTCTGGATGAGGGGGGTATCTGTCATGTGGGGGTGCGGCCCTTATGAAAGGGTGAGGTGCGCCGGGCGGATCATGCCGCCCGGCAACGTGAGTTACTCGACCGAAAAGACGGGCGAGAAGTCTTCGGGCGGCAGGACGGTGCTACGGTCGGTGTCAGCCAAATTGTCTTGATTGATCACAAAAATCTTGGGGCCAACATGCTTGATGACGTCCTTTTTCTCAAGGATGCGGACGGCCTGATCGACTGCCATGCGTGCCTGAATAACCATCGAGTCGGCGGGCGCGGCGGTGATAAAGCCACGCTCGATCCCGGTCCATACGCCGGGCGTCAGGTAGAACGACAAGATGCCGATCTGGTCCATCAGGCCGCGCGCACGTACGACGCCTTGTGCCGCCTCCGCCGTTACTGCGGTGCCAGCGATGTAATTGACCTCAGGGTTGGCCTGAAGCACATCCTCGACCAGCTTCAACTGAGCCTCCTTGCCGGTGTCGCCATAGCGCGGCTCCAGCACCTTGACGGCTGATCCGGCGACTGCATCCATAAAACCGGTGTTCGCTGCCTCGACCCAGCCTGCACCTGCGGGGCCGGGGAACCAGCCGACGACCACTTCTTCGCTGCCCTCAGGATGCTTCTCGGCCAGATATTTGCCGATCTCGCTGCCCATTGTGTTGAACGACACCAGCGCCTTGGCGGCGATATCCTGCGATGACACACCATTGACGACGTCGATGACGGGGATGCCTTTGCCCGCAACTTCCGAGATGACCGCATTCAGGCCGTCATATGAAATCGCACCGACGATGATCGCATCGGCGCCGCCGGCAACGCAGTCCTCAATCTGGCTGATTTGATTGGCCAGTTCGGTATAGCCGCCCGCCTCGGTGACGTTCAGCTTGACGCCCAGGCGGCGCGCCTCTTCGACGAGACCATAGTCGACGCCCAGCCAGTAAGCGTCCTTCATGTGGGGCAGAGCGGCGCAGATGCTCCACGCTTTTTCGGCCTTGTCGAGCGCTTCGTAGGTCACGGCGCTCCGCTCGCCGTCCGCGGCAAAGGCGGGTGTCGTTTCCTCGGCGTCGTAGGGATACCAAGCGTCTGCGGCCAGCGCCGCACCGGGCAGCAATGCCGCCGCCAACGCGGTGCTGAGGGTAAGTTTCGTGAGTGTCTTGGTCATTTGTCGTTACTCCCTTGTTTTTTATGGACGGGCATGATGCCCGCCTCGTTGTTGTCCGGCGCGCCTCAGTTTAGCGCGCTTCGGATTTTGTCCAGCCGCGCGCTGCGCACGTGGCGCGCATCCAGCGCGGCTGCCATGTCCACCTGTTTAAACTTGACCGGCGTGTTGGGCTGCAATTGACCAATCAGGTCCATATCGGCGGAAATGATCGCGCCGATGGTGAAATATCCGCCGCCCGACACCGCATCGCGGTGCAACACGATTGGCTCGGTTCCGCCAGGTATCTGGATCGAGCCGTAGGAATAGCACCCGTCCACGATGTTCGACGGGTCCGACCCGGCGCCAAATGGCTGATCGCGCTCCACAAACTCCATCGGATTGCCGCCGCGAAAGCGGTATCCCATGCGGTCCGCTTCGGGCGCGACCTTCCACTCGTCGGCAAAGAACTGCTTTTGCGAGCCTTCCGTCAGGCGGTGCCAATATAGGCCGGGCAGCACGCGCAATTCCACAGGTTTAGGCAATTTGGCCAAGAGGGCCTGATCCAGCGTGCGCTCCTTAGCGCCTGCGGTTGCCTTGCCGACCGGCACTGTATCGCCCGCCGCCAATGCGCGGCCTTCAAACCCGCCAAGTGCGCCAATGGGGTAGGTTGAGCGGCTACCCAGCGCCGGGGGCGTGTCGATGCCGCCGTTGATGGCGATATAAATGCGCGCGCCGGTCTTAAGGAAGCCGAACTTCAGCGTCTGGCCCGCTTTGACAGGAAACGAAGTCCAGCATTTGCGCTCTTCGCCGTCGACGAAGACGGGCATTTCAGCCCCGCCGATAGCGACCAGCGCATCGTCGTTGAACTTCAACTCGGGCCCCATAAAGACGGCCTCCAGACCGGCAGCATCCTCGGGATTGCCGACCAGCATGTTGGCTATGCGCATGGCCTCGCGGTCCATCGCGCCGCCCTCGGGGATGCCGAGGTGGAAGTAGCCGGGCCGCCCCAGATCCTGAATGGTGGTCAAAAGGCCGGGTTTGATAACTTCAAACGTCATTGAGAGCCTCCATCAGCTTGGCGTTGGTGCCTTCCATGTCGCCGTTGAAATCCTCCAGATCGAAGGTCACTTCGGCGATGCGGGGCTTGTAGGTGCCGTCCTCGACCGCCTTTAGGATGCGGTCATATTCCTCGCGGTCAATCGGCTTCCACTTGACGATATCGCCGGGTTTGAAGAACACCATGAAGTCCTTGAGATAGCTGACCTTTTGATCCGCATCAAAGATCGTCATCGGCGTGATGCCGAACATCTGGTAGCCGCCAGCGCCGCGCACGGAATAGACGCAAGAGAAGCATCCACCGTAACCGACTGTCTGTTTCGGCGTGTCAGTGCGCGGCTTGAGGTACTTTGGCACCTCGATCTGCTTTTCCCGCTCGACCAGTTGGTAGAGGAACGGCAGGCCAGATACGAACCCGACCATCGACACGAACCACGGCGCAGAATGATGCGCCTCGATGAACGCGTCGACGCTATCATAGCCGTTGATCCGTGCGGCATAATCCAGATCGGTGCCCGATGGGTCCTGATGCCGTTCGCGAAAACGCATGACACATTCGTGCGTCCAGGGGTCCTGATAGAACACCGGCACTTCGATGATGCGCGTCTCCAGCCGTTTTTCGGCGTTGATGGCGATCTTCTCCAACTCTTTGAGCTTGGCCATCATGTCTTCGGGCGCGATTACTTCGGGATCGTAGCGCACTTGGAACGACGCATTGGCCGGGCAAATCTCGCGCACACCGTCGATATTGGCCTCGCGGGCTGCATTGCTCATTGCGAGGGATTTGAAAAAGGCGTCCAGCGACATCTCCTCGTCCATCTCGACAAAGATATGTTCGTCGCCGCCGTATGAATACCGTGTCTTCACGATGCTCCTCCTGTCTGACCTTCAAGGTTGCCCGCGTCCAGCCATGGCTCTAGCCATTGAGTGTGAATGCGGCCTGCGCGCACGTCTGCTGACTGCGCCAGCGCTTTGTGCAGTGGGATGGTCGTCTTGAGCCCGCCGATTTCGATGGTATCCAGCGCACCTGCCATCTTTTCGATTGCCGCCTCGCGGGTATCCGCATGCACGATCAGTTTGCCAATCAGCGAGTCGTAGAAAGGCGGGATCTGGTAGCCCTCGTAGAGAAAGTGATCGACGCGGATGCCATCCGATTCCGGCAGATCCAGTTTGCCGACGACACCGGGGAAGGGCATGAACTTCTTGAGCGGATCCTCAGCGTTCAGGCGCACTTCGATGGCGTGGCCGTTCAGCTTGATGTCGTCTTGGGTAACAGGCAGCGCCTCGCCGCCTGCGACACGGATCATCAAGGCAACCAGATCAAGGCCAGTAATCATCTCGGTCACTGGATGCTCGACCTGAATGCGCGTGTTCATCTCGATGAAATAGAACTTGTCCGCCTTGGCATCATAGAGATACTCGACCGTGCCGGCGCCGCGATACTCGACCGCCTCGGCCAGATCAACGGCGGCATTGCACATCGCTTGCCGCGTTGCCTCGGGCAGCTTAAAGGCCGGGGCCTCCTCCCATACCTTCTGGCGGCGGCGCTGAAGCGAGCATTCCCGCTCAAAGCAATGAACGGCACGCTTGCCGTCGCCCATAATCTGCACCTCGATATGGCGCGGCTCGCGGATGACCTTTTCAATGTAGATGCCACCATCGCCAAAGGCGGCCTGCGCCTCCTGCCGCGCCTGAGGCGCAAACTTGGCCAATTCATCTGCTGTTTCGGCAATACGGATGCCGCGCCCGCCGCCGCCCGCGCTGGCCTTGATCATGACCGGATAACCGATGCGCTCCGCGATGCGCGCGGCCTCGTCCATGTCATCTACGCGCCCGTCTGATCCAGGGACCACCGGCACGCCTGCCGTATCGGCCACCTGGCGCGCCGATACCTTGTCGCCCATGCTCTGGATCGTGTCCGCCGACGGCCCGACAAAGATCATGCCCGCATCCTCAATGGCGCGGGCGAATTTAGGACTTTCGGCGAGGAAGCCATAGCCGGGATGTACCGCATCTGCGCCAGCCTCTTTGGCGGCTTGGACCACGGCATCTACGTCCAGATAAGATTTGGCGGCCTGCGCGGGGCCGATGCACACGGCCTCGTCTGCCATGCGGACGGCCAGCATGTCGGCGTCCGCTTCGGAATGCGCTTGAATAGTGTGGATGCCGAGCGACTTGGCCGCGCGCACGATACGCACGGCTATCTCGCCCCGGTTCGCTATGAAAAGGCGCTGGATGCTCATGCTATTTCAGCGTCGCCAGAACGTCGCCGGCCGAAACTGCAGCCTCATTGTCGGCGCTGTAGCCACCGAACGTGCCGTCTGCCTCGGCCAGCACTTCGATAAACGATTTCATCACCTCTACCAGGCCGATGGTGTCACCGGTCTTGACCGCGTCACCATCGGTCTTGAAAGGCGCATCCTCGGGGGAGGGTTTTTGATAGAAAGTGCCCGGAACGGGGGATTGAATGTCAGCCATGTTTTTGTCTCCTAGTCGGGTTTCAGGCGGCAGCGTCGTGCGCCAGCACGTCGCGTGCGGGGGCGATGACGATGCCATTTTCTGTCAGGGCCTTGCGGATCGCTTTCAGGATATCGACCGCGCCGGGCGTGTCCGAATGAACGCAGATCGATTCAAAGGCGACGTCGATATCCTTGCCGCTCTCGGTTTGAACCTTGCCTTCTTGGCAGGCGCGCAGACACTTCTGCGCAATGGCGCCGGGGTCCACAGCCGCGCCCTTGCGGGTGAAGATGATCATACCGTCGTCGCCATAATCGCGGTCAGAGTAGAATTCCCGCACGACCGGGTGCGAATGGCGCTTGGCCACCTCGTAGGTTACTGCGGCACCCATGCAAAAGAGGATCAGCTCGGGCGATGTGGCCTGCAACGTCTCGATCAGATGGCGCGACAGATCCTCATTGCGCGCGGCCTCCATATAGAGTGCGCCGTGCGGCTTGACGTGCTGTAGCGGTACCTCGTGGCGGCGGCCGAACTCGCGCAGCGCCCCGATCTGGTAGAGAATGTCGTTGACCAGCTCATCATCGGCGGCATCAATCTTGCGCCGACCAAACCCTTGCAAATCGTTGTACGCGGGATGCGCGCCCAGCCCGACACCATGTGCCTTTGCCAATGCGGCGACCCGGTTCATCGAGTTGGGGTCGCCCGCATGAAATCCGGTGGCGACATTTGCCGAGCTGATGACAGCCATCAAAGCCTCGTCGGGGGCATCGCCATAGCTCCAGTGGCCAAAGCCTTCGCCCATATCGCAGTTCAAATCCACAATCTTGCGCATGATGCCGCTCCCCTGATCTTTTCTTAGGTCAAAAGGTGCGCCGCTATTGGGTGTTTGTAAATCACAAATTTCTGCGTCACTGTTATCGGATTATCCGATAATACAGATTCTGCGAGGCACGGTATGAATTTACGGCAGCTCAAGTACTTCGTGGCCACCGCCGAAACAGCGCAGGTTAGCCGGGCCGCAGCCGCGCTGTCGATTTCGCAGTCGTCTGTGACGACCGCGATCCGTGATTTGGAATCGTCTTTGGGGGCCACTCTTTTCCTGCGAACGCGCAGCGGTATGGACCTGACCGATGCGGGGCGCGAACTCCTGGCGTCGGCCTATGCGATCCTTAGCAAGATTGAGGAGGCGCAGAACCTACGCCACCGCGACACGGACGCGTCGGGCACGATCCGCATTGCGGCCAGCTATACGGTAATGGGGTATTTCCTGCCCTATCATCTGGATCGGCTGCGCCGCCTGCATCCAAATCTGGACATTGAGCTGCACGAACTGAACCGCGACAGCATCGAAGAGGGGCTTCTGTCAGGCCGCTTTGATGTGGCCGTATTGCTGACGTCGAACATCACAAACCCCGGATTGGAGAGCGAGACTTTGCTGCGCTCGGCGCGCCGCGTGTGGTGCGCCAGTGGGCACCCGTTTGCGCAGCGGCGCAACATCAGCTTTGAAGAGATCGCAGGCGAGGATTATATCCTGCTGACCGTGGATGAGGCCGCCAACACGGCGATGAAGTACTGGAGCGCGCAGACATCTGAGCCACGCGTGCGGCTGCGTACGACGTCGATTGAGGCTGTTCGCTCAATCGTGGCGAACGGGCAGGGGATTACGATCCTATCTGATATGGTGTACCGGCCCTGGTCGCTAGAGGGCAAGCGCATCGCAACGGTCATGCCGGGCGCCCCGGTGCCGACGATGGATATCGGTCTGGCATGGCGGCGCGGCGCGGTGTTCACGCCCCAAATGGATTTGATCCACGCCTATTTCCGCCAGACGTTCAATTCGCCTTATGCAAGCTAACGCGGGTCAGAGGATAGGCCCGATAGTAGCAATCACATTGTGCCAAATGCGAATATAATAGGGCCACGCGGCAACGTCTGCTGTAGTGATGGGCGTTGATTGCGTAATATAGTCTTTCTGGCGAGCCCGAACGGCCTGCGTGATATCTGCGTCCTGCAGCAAAATATTATTCTCGTAGTTCAGATCAAAACTGCGCAGGTCCAGATTGGACGAACCGATGAGGCTAACGGCGTCATCCATCGTCAGCGTCTTGGCATGAAGCAGCCCACCTTGATATTCGTGGATTACACAGCCCGCCTCTAGCAAGCGGCGGTAATAGCTGCGACTGGCGGCAGCGACGATCCAGCTATCGTTTCGCGCGGGCAGGATCAGGGTAACTTCGACGCCCCGGTGCGCGGTGGCGCACAGCGCCTCCAGCACGGTGGCGTCCGGCACAAAGTAGGGTGTCGAGATGGTTAGCGACTGGCGCGCGCATCCCATTGCGGTAGCAAACAGCTGAGGGGTGGAGCCGCGACGCTCGGTCGGACCGTGGCCCATGGCCTGCGCGGCAAACCCGCCGGGCATAGGCGGGGCGGGGCGCAAAATAGTCTCGGGCGGCTCGCCGGTGGCGCGCATCCAGTCGCTGGCAAAAAGTAGCTGATTTTGCAACACGACAGGGCCAGTCAGGCGCAGCATGATGTCGACCCAAGGGGCATATTTCGCCTTGGGCAGATATTCGGCATCGGCCGAATTGCGGCTGCCGCAATAGGTGATGGCCCCGTCGATCACCGTGATCTTGCGGTGGTTGCGCAGATCGATCCGGCTGGTCAGGAGTGTTAGGATGGGTCTGTTTAGCGGAAGCGCGACGGCCAGATGCACGCCTGCATCCTTCATCCTCTGCCAAAGACCTGATCCGATCAGCGCGCGAGAGCCTAGCCCATCGGCCATCGCGCGGCAGGTGACGCCGCGCTCAGCGGCGCGGATCAGTGCCTCGGCCAGCTCAATACCGGTGTGATCGGCCAGCCAAATGTAATAGATCGCGTTAACATGATCCGTCGCGGCGTCGATATCGGCCACCATGCGCGCGCGGGTATCCGCGGCATCCGCCATCAACTGCGCTGCGTTGCCCATGACGGGCTGAAAGCCATTGATCGACGCGGCATAGGCTGCCACGGGCTGAAACTGCGGCGCGATCTGCGCCTCTATTGTGACGGGATCGCCCATCAGAGAGGCCCCGCTGCGGTATATCTCATCATGAACTGTCAACTGGATGGCGTGTGCCTTGCGGCCCAAGCTAACCTCGCCAAACAGGAAGTAGATGACGCTTCCGACAAAGGGTAGCAAGATCAACACGACAAACCATGCCAGCCGGGCAGGCGGCGACAGGTCATCGCGCAAGAGGATGCGCAAGGTCAGCGCCACCACAACGATAGTGTGGCAGATCAGCAGAAAGCTCATTTTTTCGACCCCAGCAGATTGGGGTCCAGATCGGCGTTCAACTCAACATCCAAAACGATTGGCAGATGATCGGATGCCCGCGCGGCCAGGTCCGAGGCATGGACATGCGCCGAGACTTCGCGCACTGCGCCTTGCAACACAAAACGGTCCAAGGGCGCGCTGGGTCGCGACGCGTGAAAGCTGTTGCCCGGCAGGATCATGCGGCACCCGCTACCCAGCGCCTGAGCGATACCCGGATCACGCCGCCAAGCATTGAAATCCCCAGCAATGAGCACCGGATGATCCGCTCCCTTCATATGCTGGCCCAGTGCGGCCAGTTGCCCTGCGCGAATACGCCGGGCAAGGGCCAGATGCACGCCGATCACCTCAATTTTGGGCGCGTTGAATATGGCCGATACGGCGCCGCGCGGCTCTAGCGATGGCAGGGCGATGCGCAGCGCCTCCTTTAATATCAGCGATTGATCGCGGTAAAGGATCAGGTTGCCGTGCCAGCCATGACTGGCGGGACGCACCGATAAATCGACCATCCGGTAGCCAAGCTGGTCATAGAGTTCATCCTCCGGCAGGACGCCTGCGCGTGCACCCATCCGCTTGTCTGCCTCTTGCAGCAGAATGATATCGGCGTCGATCTCCTTTAGCACGCGCGCGATGCGGTCGCCGTCGCGGCGCCAGTCGAGGCCAACAGCCTTGCGAATGTTATAGCTGGCGATACGCATCAGGGGCGCCCTACAGCAGCCATTCGACTGGCAGCCAGCCGATGACGGTGATTGCGGCGCTTTTCAGGATATTCGATCCCGGCTCTCGCCGCGTTACGGTGCCGCTGACAGAGCCGTGCCAACGCAAATCGCCATCATTCAGCACCACCTCCCATGCCATCCCATCCAACTTTCTGTCAAAAGCGTCGTGCATTTGGTTTGCCATCGCCTTGCTGTCTATCAGCAGGCCCATTTCGGTGTTGAGTGTGGTAGAACGTGGATCGAAATTGAATGAGCCGATAAAGATGCGCGCGCCGTCCACCGCAAACGTTTTGGCGTGAAGGCTAGCCCCGGAAGAGCCGAACGGCCCGATCTTGTCTTTGGGCGTGGTGGTCGCAGCCTTCCGCTTCAGTTCGAACAGCCGGGTCCCGCCCTTCAGCAGGTTGCGGCGGTGTTTTGAGTATCCAGCATGAACAGGCAGAACATCCGTCGCCTCCAGCGAGTTGGTCAGCATCCGGGTCTGGACGCCGCCATGCTCTAGCGCGGCAAAGGCGCGGGTGCCGGTCCTGCCAGGTACGAAGTAAGGCGAAATCCCATCGAAACGCGCCTCGACATGGCCCACGGACCGGGCCAGCCGAGAGGCAAGAAGATCCCCGCGAGGGACCGATCCCATGCCTTTGGCCGGGTCGTCGCTGACCAGTATCACGTCGGTCCATTCTATCTCCGCGCTACCGGCGCGCAGCGTTTCAATCAGGCTCGACCCTTCCAGAATGGCTCGGTACTCAGCCATCTGCGGATTGCCCTCGAACCCGCCGACGCGCTCGCCTATCGGGTCACCGTCTGGCACATTTCCCAGAATGGGACCAGCACGACGCACCGCTGGCGCGGCCCAGTAGCGGTCGAAATCGGCGGCGACCTCGGGCACGATTTTGCCCACTGCCAGCACGTCCAGATCAATGTATATCGCGGTGGGTCCGGTGTCGAAGTATTCGTCCCCGATGTTGCGGCCGCCCAGAATGGTGGCGGCGCCGTCGACGGTGAACGATTTATTGTGCATCCGTCTGTTTAGCCTGAAAAAGTCAAATCCGTAGGACAGCAGTTTGAACCGGCGTAAAGCGAATGGATTGTAAAGCCGCACCTCAGCGTTTTCATGCGCATTCAGCGCGGCAAGCTGCCTATCGAGGCCTGATGTGCCGTGGTCGTCGAGCAATAATCGCACACGTACGCCGCGATCCGCCGCCCGCTTGAGCGTGTTCAGCAGCAGCGATCCGGTCAGATCGCCGTGCCAGATGTAATACTGCGCGTCGATAGATGACACCGCCGCATCCGCCAGCAGCATCCGCGCGGCAAATGCGTCCGCGCCGTTGCCTAGTGGCATAACGCCCGTCTTGCCGGGATGGTCCTGCCACTGCGGCATGATCGCATCGTTCAGTGGCCCGGTATCGGGCGGGGGCAGCGACGTGCTGTTGACGCGCCCCGCTACTGTGGGCAGTGCGAAAATTAGCCTCGCGGCCAAAATTAGCAGCACCGCAATGCAGACCAGCGCCGCCAGAATTTTGATTGCCGTCATCATCTGATCGCTCCTCTCTGCATTGAGGATGTGTATCGCCCTGCCTGCGCCCTGCGCAAGGGTGCGCTGCCCGCAGGTCTTAGCAGGCCAAAGGCGGGCACCGTCGCGCAGATACAGCAGCCATTCGAAGCGGCGCTCTTGCCCGCAGTGCTGCCGCTGGAGTTATGGGGCGTGAGTGGCGCGATAAATGGCGCAGTAACAGCTATTTCTATACAGTTTCAGCGCCTCTCTCAGAACTTATTTGCCGGAACCTTGAAGTAGCTGTTTCCGTCGTTCTCTGCCGGGGGCAGGGCACCGCCACGCAGGTTGACTTGCAATGCGTGCAGCATCCGGTCGGGCAGGGCGAGGGTCGCGTCCCGGTCTTCGCGGGTCTTGATGAATGTCTGTTTGTCTGTTCCGGTCTTGACGTGAATGTTGCTTTCCTTGTGCTCGGCAACGCTCGCCTCCCACGCAGGCTTCTTGCGATCACCCTTGCCGTAATCGTGACCGACAAACAGGCGCATGTCCCCGGGGCGCGACAGGATCGACTGGATGCTGTCCCAAAGCTCTGCGGCGTTGCCACCCGGAAAATCGGCCCGCGACGAACCGCTATCTGGGTACATCAGCGTGTCATGCACAAACCCGGCATCCCCCGCAAAATAACTGATCGAGCCGAGTGTATGCCCGGTTGACAGCTCGACCGTCACATCCAGATTGCCGATTTTGAAACTGTCGCCATCTTCAAAGAACGCGTCAAAATAGGGCGCGGGATCAAGGTCTGGCATGTTGTAGTAGGCGCGCCAAAGTTCGGCGATCTTCTTGGTACGCACACCGATTGCGTTTGGCAGGCCTGTCTGATCTTTCAGCCAGGCTGCTGCCATCATGTGATCCGCATGGGGATGCGTGTCCAGGATGCGGACCAAATCCAGGCCTTGCTGTTTGGCCAGATCCAGCACCTTTTGCGCGCTTTCGGTGGACGTACGCGCCGACCGCGGATCAAAGTTCAGCACAACGTCGATCAATGCAGCCTTCTTTGTTTCGGGGCAGGCCATAACATATTGAATCGAGCCTGTGGCGGACTCGTAAATGCCCCAAACGTCAGGCGAGCCTGGCCCGGTCGATGGGCTGTGGCGGGTGAGGTGTTGGTAATCAGACATGTGAGGCTCCTTTGCCCTTGGACGTATGAGGGTGAGGCGAGGTGGACAAGGTGCTGACCGCCAGATGCTGCGACAGGAAAACCTGTCCGGTTAGCTGAGACAGGAAATGTGATCGCTCTAGCCGATCCATCACCGGGCCTTTGACCTCGCTAAGGTGAAAGCTGACGTTCAGATCGCGCAGTCGCGCATTGATTGCCTCAAGGCTTTCCAGCGCGCTCATATCGACCTCGTTCACGGCCGGGCACATCAGGATGACGTGCCGCACAGCGGGTTGATTGGCGACCATATCATAGATGCGATCCTCCAGAAATCGAGCATTGGCAAAGTAGAGGCTTTCGTCGACACGCAAGGAAATGATGTCGTCCTGCGTCTCTACCTTGTGACGGTCGATATTGCGAAAATGCTCGGTCCCGGGAACACGGCCAACGACGGCCATATGCGGGCGCGAGGAGCGGTAGAGGTGGATCAGGATCGAAACTGCAACCCCGGCTGACACGCCAGCCTCGACACCCAGCCCAAGTGTCAGGGCGATGGTGATGAACACGGCTGCAAAATCGGCCTTGGAGTAGATCCATGTGCGCTTGAGGATCGAAAGGTCGACCAAGGATAGCACGGCGACGATGATTGTCGCAGCAAGGGTCGCCTTTGGCAGGAAGTAGATCAGGGGCGTCAGGAATAGCGATGCAACGAGCAGGCCGGCGGCGGTGTAGGCGCCGGCTGCCTGTGTTTGCGCGCCGGCATCGTAATTCACGACAGAGCGGGAAAACCCGCCGGTGACCGGAAACCCCCCCGTAAGTGCAGCGCCGACATTGGCCGCACCAAGGCCGATCAACTCTTGGTCGGGGTCTATGCGCTGACGTTTCTTGGCCGCCAGCGTCTGCGCCACCGAAATGGATTCGACGAACCCAATGATCGAGATTAGCAGCGCTGGCAGCAGCAAAGCGCCGACCAGATCAGGCGCAAAGCTGGGCAGCGTCAAAGGCGGCAGTCCTTGCGGGACAGTGCCAACAATCGCCACGCCGCGCTCGCCCAGGCCAAACATGGCGGTTGCCGCCGTCGTAACTGCAATGGCTAGGACAGGTCCTGCCTTTGACAGGATGTTGACCGCGCCCTCCGGGAGACCGGTCTTCTGGAGAAGCGGCTTCAGCCCTTTGCGAACCCAGAAGAGAAATGCCGTCGCGCCGGCGCCGAGGATCAAGGTCGGGATGTTCAGCCCGTCGATGTTGCGCCCCAGCGACATTAGCATTTCCGGCAGGGTGTGCCCCCCACCGTCGATGCCGAAAATATAGCGCAGCTGGCTGACCGCGATCAGAATACCCGACGCAGTGATGAAACCGGCGATCACCGGATGCGACAGAAAATTCGCAAGAAAGCCGAGCCGAAAGATACCTAGGAAAAGCAGCATTGCGCCCGACAATCCTGCCAGCGTCAGTGCGGCAACGGCATAGCCTGCGGTGCCCGCTTGGGCGACCTCCCCCACTGCCGCAGCTGTCATCAGCGAGACGACGGCGACCGGACCGACCGCCAAGGCGCGGCTGGTTCCAAACACCGTATAAAGCACGATCGGCGCGATTGACGCATAAATCCCGGTTTCTGGCGGCAATCCGGCCAGTAGTGCGTATGCCAAGGACTGCGGGATCAGCATGATTGTCACGATGACGGCTGCGACCAGATCTCCGCTTAGGTCGGCGCGGTTGTAGCGCGATCCCCATTCCATGATGGGCAGGTATCGGGACAGGTTCGGCGTCATGTAATTCTCTCAAGCGGGGATAGGTCAGACGAGGCAGGGAGGGTTTCAATCGATACCGGCGACGACGGGAATGAGGATCATTCCGGCGGCGAGGCTACGAATTTGCGGTAGAGGCGCGGCCCAGTGACTGAAAGTATTTCGCAAGCCAAATTCCAGCCATCAAGGCCGCGACAAAGAGCAGTACCTCCCAGCGCCCAGTGCCAAGCGCAGGCAGCGCACCACCGGGGCAGAACCCTGCAATGCCCCAACCAACCCCAAAGAGAGCCGAGCCGCCGACCAACCGCAGGTCGATTGTGCTGTTGGCTGGCAGTCCGAAACCTTCGCCAAAAATTGGACGGCTCCGCGCCAGAACAAGGCGGTAGCCGATAAATGTCACGATGACTGCACCGCCCATGACGAATGCCAAGGATGGATCCCAAGTCCCTGCAAAGTCAAAGAAGTTCAGTACTTTGGCAGGGTTCGCCATGCCCGAGATCGAAATGCCGACGCCAAAGATGAGCCCGATGAGATAGGTTGAAAGCAGCCTCATGAATTATACTCCGATCACATGGCGCAGGACGTAGACGGTGGCGGCTGTTGCAATCATGAAGGTCAGCACAGCCATCAGCGACCGTGGGGACAGTCGCGCTAGCCCGCAAACCCCATGACCGGACGTGCAGCCAGACCCGTATGTGACGCCAACGCCCACGGCCAATCCGCCGATCACCAGCATGGGCGCGGATACCGGAACCTGCACAACTGGCATCTGTCCGGTCAGCAACAGCACCGCGAGCGGCCCGCTGACCATTCCCAACAAAAGCGCCAACCGCCACAGCCGATCCTGCGATGGTCCGGGCGAGATCAGCCCGCTCAGTATTCCGGTTGCACCGAAAATCCGGCCAAGGCTGAGCATCAGCAAGGTGGCGGCAACCCCTATCAGGGCGCCGCCTGCCAAGGACTGCCACGGAGTGAATACAGTTTCCAATGCGCTTACCTCTGGCAGGTGCGGATGCCGAAGATTGAATAAAGCGGGCAGGTGCTGACCAGCGCTGTTATCACAAAAATAGCGCCGACCACGATCATCGCCCACTGCAGCCATCCGCTAGCGCCGAAATCGGCGGCAAATGCAGCGATCAGCAACACGATCCCAACCACGGCCCGTAGCCCGCGATCCATTGTTCCCATATTTTTAGTCATGTTCAATCCCCTTCAGGAATCAGTGTACGGGGAACTTTGCCTTATCCGGGCTGGATCTGTCGGTGACTTGGTCACCGTTCCTTGCCAGAGCGGACCAAACGATCGAGCGCCTCGCGTCCAATCACCCGAATTTCGCCCCGGCGCTGTTCAATCCAGCCGCGTCTCTGAAATTCAGATAGGATACGCGAGACGACTTCGCGCGCGGTGCCAAGTTCAGTACCAAGGACTTGATGCGTTGCGTGGATTACATCGTCCTCGGCCAGCTCCAGCAGGCGCGTGGCGAGGCGCACGTCCATGCGTTGAAATACGATGTCATCGATAAGTGTGAAAAGATCAGTGATTCGCCGCGAATAGGCCTTGAAAATAAACTCGCGAAACACCGGCGAGCGGCCAGCCAGATCGTCAAAGGTGGCGCGAGGTATCGCGACCGCGCGCACATCGGTTTCGGCCACTCCGTCTGCGGCGTAGTCCTCAAACGCGAGCATGCACGCTGTGGTTAAAACACAGCTCTCTCCGGCATGAACGCGGTAGAGAAACACCTCGCGCCCGGTATCGGATTTTTGCTGAACACGCACCGTGCCGTCCAGCAGCAACAGCAGATTATCTGCCGACTGCCCCGGCTGAAAAATTGCCGTGCCTTCTGGAACGTCCACCACCTTGCTTCCTGCGACCAGCGCATCGCGCAGATCATCAGGCAGGCGCTTTAGCCCCTCGAACTGATCAATCCATTTTCCGGGAGCGGCGTCCATTTTTGTCCCTTTCGCCGTTTCAGAGTACCGGCCCATGCCGCCGCCAACGTCAGTCGATCAGCGGCAAGAGGGCATTCATCGATACCTTGGCATCGCCATAGAACATCCGGGTGTTATCCTTGTAGAACAACGGATTTTCGATGCCGGAATAGCCCGTCCCTTGCCCGCGTTTCGACACAAAGACCTGACGCGCCTCCCACACCCGCAGCACCGGCATTCCGGCAATGGGCGAATTCGGATCGTCTTGCGCGGCAGGATTCACGATATCGTTTGATCCGATCACAATGACCACGTCAGTCGATGCCAGATCATCGTTGATCTCGTCCATTTCCAGCACGATGTCATATGGCACCTTTGCCTCGGCCAAGAGTACGTTCATGTGGCCGGGCAGGCGGCCCGCGACCGGATGGATGGCAAAGCGCACGGTCTTGCTCTTGGCGCGCAGCTTGGACGCCAGATCCGATACCGCGCCCTGTGCCTGTGCAACGGCCATGCCGTAGCCCGGCACGATCACGACACTGGAGGCATCGTTAAGCGCGGCCGCCACGCCATCTGCATCAATGGCCACCTGTTCGCCCTCGACCTCCATCGCGGGGCCGGACGTATTGCCAAACCCCCCGAGGATGACCGAAACGAAAGAGCGGTTCATCGCCTTGCACATAATGTAGCTAAGGATTGCGCCGGATGAGCCGACTAGCGCGCCCGTCACAATCAAGAGGTCATTGCCCAGTGAGAAGCCGATCGCCGCCGCCGCCCAGCCGGAATAGGAGTTCAGCATCGACACGACGACAGGCATGTCCGCGCCGCCAATCCCCATGATCAGGTGGTAGCCGATAAAGAACGCGAGCAGCGTCATCAGCAGCAACGTCCAGATGCCTGCGCCGCTCATAAAGAGGATGAGCAGGATCACCGACAGGCCCGCGGCGACCGCATTCAGCGCGTGTCCGCCGGGCAATTTCTCGGCTTTGGACGTAATCTTGCCCGCCAGCTTGCCGAAGGCGACAACCGATCCGGTGAACGTCACGGCACCAATAAAGACGCCCAGAAACACCTCGGCCCGCAGTATGGCGCGTTCCGCGCCGCTTTTGCTCGCGAGGGATTTGGCAAAGCCGGTCAGGCCCTGCTGGTCTATCCAATCGGTGCCCGCACCGGCAGGCATCGTCGCCTTGAGCGCCAGTACCGATTGCAGCTCCAGATAGGCGTTGAACCCGATAAAGACGGCAGCAAGACCCACAAAGGAGTGCAGCGCTGCGACCAGTTGGGGCATCTCGGTCATCTCGACCCGCTTGGCCACATACCAGCCAAGTACCGAGCCGCCGGCGATCATCACAAGGATGATAAACCAGTTGCCCATACCGGGGCCGAAAACGGTGGCCACAACGGCCGCGCCCATGCCCACAATGCCATACCAGACGGCGCGCTTGGCGCTTTCCTGGCCCGATAGCCCGCCGAGTGACAGGATGAAGAGGACGGCTGCCGCGATATAGGCTGCGGCTACGATTCCGATTGTCATTTTTGCTGTCCTCTCAGGATTTCTGGAACATCGCCAACATGCGGCGCGTCACGAGAAAGCCCCCCACGATGTTGATACTAGCGATGAATACCGACACGGCAGCGAGCAAAACGACAAGCCACGAGCCCGATCCGATCTGCAGCAACGCACCTAGAATGACGATGCCAGAGATAGCGTTCGTTACCGCCATCAGCGGCGTATGCAGCGAATGCGACACGTTCCAGATGACTGAAAAGCCGATGAAGCAGGCCAGCACGAAGACAATGAAATGGCTCATGAAACTTGCGGGTGCGAAGATACCGATCAGCACGATCACCGCCGCGCCGAGGGCGAGCATGCCCACCTGCGTTTTCGACTGCTTGCGGAAAAGGGCCAGCTCTTGCGCCTTGCGCTCTTGCGCGGTGAGGGCGGGGGCGGTCTGTTTCGGCTTGGCCGCGATGGCCTTGATCTTGGGCGGTGGGGGCGGATATGTAATTTCGCCCGCATGAATAACGGTCGCGCCGCGAATGACATCGTCCTCCATGTTGTGAACGACTCGTCCGTTCTTTTCGGGGGTCAGATCCGTCATCATATGCCGGATGTTTGTGGCATAGAGGCTGGAGGCCTGCGCAGCCATACGGCTGGGAAAATCGGTGTAGCCGATGATGGTAACGCCGCCTTTGGTGACGATTTTTTCGTCCTTTACGGTCAGCTTGCAGTTGCCGCCCTTTTCGGCGGCCAGATCGACGATCACCGATCCCGGCTTCATCGCTTTGACCATGTCCTCGGTCCACAGCTCGGGCGCCTCGCGGTTCGGGATGAGGGCGGTGGTAATGACAATGTCGATATTGGGTGCCAATTCGCGGAACTTGGCCAGCTGCGCCTCGCGGAATTCGGGGCTAGAGACTGACGCATACCCGCCCGTCGCCGCGCCGTCCTGCTGTCCTTCGTCAAAGTCCAGATAGACGAATTCGGCGCCCATGCTTTCGACCTGCTCGGCCACTTCGGGGCGCACGTCAAAGGCCAGCGTGACCGCACCCAGCGATGTGGACGTGCCGACTGCGGCAAGACCGGCAACGCCTGCGCCAATCACCAGCACGCGTGCCGGTGGTACCTTGCCCGCCGCAGTGATCTGTCCGGTAAAGAAGCGTCCGAAATTGCTGCCGGCCTCAATCACGGCGCGGTAGCCGGCGATATTGGCCATAGACGACAGCGCGTCCATTTTTTGGGCGCGGCTGATGCGCGGGACCATTTCCATCGCGATAACGCTGGCACCAGACGCGCGCGCGGCCTGCATCCCGGTATCATTGCCGCCGGGATCAAAGAACGAGATAAGCGTCAGGCCTTTGCGCATGCGCTTCAACTCGGCGCTGTTGGGCGGGCGAACTTTGGCGATGATGTCGCTGGCTTTCCACAGCGCGGCGGCGGATTTTATCACCTCGACGCCGGCGGCTTTGTAATCGGCGTCGGCAAAACCGGCGAGACGACCCGCGCCGCTTTGGATGGCGCAGTCATACCCCAGTTTTTGCAATTGTATCGCGCTATCGGGTGTCATAGCGACACGCGCTTCACCTTCGAAGACTTCCTCTGGAACACCGATTTTCACGTTTGAATATCATCCCTATTTCCTGCGCTGGCACGCTAAAATGATGCCTGTCGCGGTGCAAAACCCCGGTGAATTTGCCCTATTCACCCCGAATATGTCGAAAAGTAAGCATATGTTGCCGGTATTGGCAACGACATGGTTGCGCGGCATCTCTGCGGATATGCGCAGATCTTGGCCGCGCAGAATAGCGCAGTATTGCATTTTTTTGAACTATGATGCGATATTCACTAAATGGAATTTGTTTCCGGGGGGAAATCGTATGCAAATCGACAGAAGGCAGGTTCTTGCAGGTTTTGGCGGTCTGGCACTTTGCGGCGGTCCAACAGCCCTGCTTGCGCGGACTGCGTTGCAGCTTGGCGCCAGCGAGGTGATTGGTCTCAGCGATGGCAATCTCGTTCTGCCGACCGAATTCTTTTTTGAAGGTCTGCCCGAGGGCGAGCTTGATCTGATCCTGTCTAGGCATAATGTGCCTCGCGACCAGTTGGAGCCGCCGTGCAACCTGACTTTGCTGCGCCAAGAAGATAGGATCATTCTCTTTGACGCAGGCTCTGGCCCCGCCTTTATGCCAAGTGCGGGCAAGTTGCTGAGCAGCCTCGACGCCGAAGGCCTGGCGCCCGAGGACATCACGCATGTCGTGTTCACCCACGCCCATCCTGACCATCTGTGGGGCGTATTGGACGATTTTGACGATCCGGTGTTTCCGGGGGCCAAGCTGATGATGGGGCAGGGCGAATGGGACTACTGGACAGACCCCAATACCGTGGACACCATTGGCGACGCGCGCGCGTCATTTGCGGTTGGCGCAGCGCGCAGACTGGCGGTGATCGAGGAACAGATCAGCTTTTTCACCGATGGCACAGAGATCTTACCGGGGGTTATGGCGCATGCCACGCCTGGCCATACGCCCGGACACATGTCGTTTGAGATCCGCGATGGGTCCAGCGCAGTGATGGTCGGCGGCGACGCGATCGGCAATGCACACGTAGCATTCGAGCGTCCAGACTGGGCCCACGGTGCGGATCAGGACACAAGTTTGGGGGCCAAGACGCGGATGCGCCTTCTGGACCAGCTTGCTGCGGATGACATAGCGTTGCTGGGATTTCACCTACCAAATGGCGGGCTGGGCCGGGTCGAGCGATCCGGCGATGCCTATCGTTTTGCCCCGGAGGACATTTGATGCGCTGGATCCTGCCTTTTGTATTTGCCGCCACCGCCGCCACATCTGCCTATGCAAGCGAGGATATCGCGGATAAGTATCCGGCCTCGCTGCTGTATGACAAACCCTATGAGGTGACCCCGGGCGTCTTTTCCGCCATTGGTGCCACAGCGCCACCCACATACGAGAATGCGGGCCACAACAATAACCTCAGTTTTATCGTCACCGGGGACGGCGTTGTCGTGATGAATGGCGGCGCATCCTATGGGCTGGCCAAGGCGCTTCACACCGAGATCAAGGCGATCACCGACCAAGAGGTCAAGCTGGTTTTTAACGAGAACGGGCAAGGCCATGCAATTCTAGGAAACAGCTACTGGGCCGAGCAGGGCGTGCCAATCGTCGCACATGTCGACGCTGCCCAAGTGGTCGCAGACGACGGTTTCGCGATCCTCGAGGATATGAAGCGCTATAACAAGGACCGTGCCGAGGGGACCGAAGTGCAAGCCCCGACCGAGACGTTTGAGGATGAATACATCGTTGAGATGGGCGACTTTCGTATAGAGGCGCGGTATCTGGGCCCGGCGCATTCGCCCGGCGACATCGTCCTCTGGCTGCCCGAACAAAGCCTCGTGATTTCAGGTGACATGGCCTTTCACGAGCGGATGCTGCCTATTTTCGCCGACACCTATACCGCCGATTGGCTAGAGACGTGGGATGACGAGTTTGAGCCTCTGGGCGCGACCTACGTCATCCCCGGCCATGGGCATCCGACCAATATGGATCAGGTCCGTCGCTATACCAAAGATTACCTTGTGTATCTGCGCGGCAAGATCGGCGAGCTCTTGGATGAGGGCGGCGGGCTGGCAGAGGCCTACTACGTCGATCAGTCGCCCTATGCCAATCTCGATACGTTTGAGGAATTGGCAACCAAGAATGCCGGGCGGGTGTTCGAGCAGATGGAATTTGAATAACGCAGGCATTTAGGGCCTGTTTTCGTCCCAGCGGAACAGCGTTGTAAAAATTGTTTGCTGTAGCGGGGAAATTTGGAAAAGCGTTCCGTATAGCGCGCCATAGTTGGAACACCGCAATCGCCCGCGCGCCTTGACGTTTCCGTGGAAAAGCCCTTTTAAAGCTGATCTTTGCCACGGGTCCGATGGGGTGATTCTGCCATGCTTTTTGAACTTTATGAGCTGCCTTTCGATGCGCAGGGCGCGCAATTGCTGCTAGGCTTGGCGCTGGGCCTTATGTTTGGCGTGGCCGCACAGATCAGCCGGTTCTGCTTGCGCCGTGGCCTCGTCGCTGGGCCGGACCGCGCGCCTGCGCTGGGAACATGGGCTGCGGCATTGGCCACGGCTATCGCTGCAACCAGTGCTGTCATTTGGGCGGGCTGGGTGGATCTGTCGGATCATCGCCTGATGGTCAGCGATCTGCCGCTGCTTGCCATCATCACTGGCGGGCTTGCCTTTGGTGTCGGCATGGTCCTGACGCGCGGCTGCGTTAGTCGCCTGACAGTTCTGGGCGGCACAGGCAACCTGCGCGCGCTGACGGTCTTGCTGGTCTTTGCGCTGGTTGCGCACGCGACGCTCAAGGGTGTCTTTGCGCCGGTACGCGTGGCGCTGGGATCGGTCACAACGGATATTGGCATCGGATCACTGGCAGAGTTGCCCGGCGGGCTGCTGACTTGGGCGGCGCTGCTGGTGGCGGGCCTCATTGCGGTCGTCGCCGCGCTGAAACCGCGTCCGCTTCACGTGGCTATGGCAGCTGTGATCGGCCTTGTGATCACCTTGGGCTGGATTGGAACCGGCTGGCTGCTGCTTGACGAATTCGATCCGCTACCGGTGGAGTCGATGGCCTTTACCTCGACTTGGGCCGACACGCTGTTTTGGACCGTTGCGTCCAGTTCCATCCCAGCAGGCTTTGGTGTCGGCGTGATTGGCGGCGTCTTTGGCGGGGCGTTCCTGTCGGCGCTTGTGCGCGGCGAGTTGGCGTTTGCCAGCTTTACAGGCGCGCCCGAAACGCTGCGCTATGTGACGGGCGGTGCGCTGATGGGGTTCGGCGGCGTCTTGGCCGGGGGCTGCACGGTAGGTGCGGGCCTCTCGGGTGTGTCGATGCTAAGCATCGCGGCTATCATTGCGCTCGCGTCCATCGCTGCCGGCGCGCTGATCGCGGACCGCGTGCTGGGCCGTGCACCGGTTATGCAACCGGCGGAGTGATTGGCGCGGCGCGTTTAGCGCCGCCCTTCGCGCTACCCAGCAGGCGGTGCGTCGCCATTGCGCCGATCCACATGCAAAATACTGCCAGCCAGCCGGTGACGGCAAAGACCGATCCGCCCGACATGCCCGCCCCTACAGCGCAACCGCCTGCCAGCATACTGCCGAACCCCATTAAAACAGCGCCAATTAGGTAACGCTCCATTGGGGTGTCCGGGCCAAAGCGTTCAATCTTGGCCTCGCGTGCGGCGAGGGCCGTCAAGCCCGCGCCCACAAACACGCCCGGCACCAGACCGATGCCAAAGCCTAAGGGCAGGCTGATGTTATCAACGAGGCCCATCAGTGTATCGGTCGCGGGGCCGGTAAAGGTGATCGACGAGATCGGAACCACCTCGAACGATGCCTGAGCAATCGCAAAAGTCGCGGCCCATCCAAGCGCGATAGCCAAACCCACACAAACCGCCGCCAGCGAGCGGCTGAGCGGAACTAACTGCCGCCGGGCCAGCGCGAGCGACAGCACCAGCGCAGCCGCCGCCAGACCCGCCGCAACTGTGTGTGACAAACCCAGCCATGCCAGCAGATCCCGTGCAGCGCCGCCCGGCACCATCCATAGCGAGGCAAGCCCTTCGCGTGCAGGGGCAAGAACGCCGCGCAGCGCGGCCTGTGCGGCCAGCGTCAGGACCAGCCCCGTAACCAAAGCGCGCAGATTTCCGGTGGCCGACAGCACCAACAGACGGCTGGCACAACCCCGCGCAAGGATCATGCCGCAGCCAAACATCAGGCCGCCGATGATCGCGCCCGACATACTGCCCGTCGTTGCCAATTGGCGCGAGGTGGACACGTCCAGCCATCCCGTCGCCACGAGCCCCTGCACCGACGCGACGGCGGCACTGAAGGCGATGAGCCAGATGTAGAGGCGGGGACCAAGGACACCTTCGGACACCTCAACAGAGGCGGCGCGCAGGCAAAACCGCGAATGCTGTGCCGCCGCGCCGAAAATCACGCCGACCACAGCGCCCGCTATCGCCAGCACCGCGCCGTCGCCCCAACGGTCAAGTAATACCTCCAGCATCCATCGATCCTTTCGACGGCGACGAGCGAAGTGCCGCAAGCCAGACTGCCGACTGATAACGGCACGCCAAAACGCCTATGCGAGTATCAATCGCATGCCGCAAGGCGCCTGCGGTTGTTCCAGCGCAAACCGGGTGACGAAACTACCGTACTGCGGGCGCTTTATTGGCGCTGCACTATTTCAGCGCTTCTTTGACGATGTCATCGAGCAGTGCCTGTACTTCCTGCATCTCACCGTCCGGATACGTGCGATAACCGATCATCACCTCGCCGCCCTGATCAGCAACGAATATGCCATAGGGGCAATGGGCGATGTTCATTGGGTCCGCCTCCATCACGCTGCGTGACACTTGCGCCGAGCAGAAAAGGAAGATGTCGGCCTCATTGAACAACTCAGTCGTGCTGCCTACGTCTGCGCCGGTCCGGTTCAGCATTTCGCCGGTGTGGCTGACGTAGTCGATCACCAACCCGCGACCGATGATGGCGTTTTCGACCGCGAAGGCCGCGTCGCCGAAGCTGCCCTCAAACGGATAAGTGACGGCCTGATCGGCCGCCATAGCGGACCCTGCGGCAAGTGCCAGTATCCCAGCGATAACAAAGCGTTTCATATGATGTCCTCCAGATGTCAGTCGCGTTGAAACATGGTGGGGTGGCGCGGACCAGTAGGTGCCACGGGTGCGCGCCGTTCTCTGAGCTAAACATATCGTCGACGATGCCCACATACCAGCCTTTGGATTATTCATAGGTGGCTTTGCGCAGATCCGAAATATCGCCGGGGGACGAAATGAAGCCGCGAGATTTGGTGTCTTCCGCGTCCGTTGCCTCGCAGGTCGCGCCTACCTTGACGCCATCATTCGTGTCGATCTGTGACCAGTAGGTGTTGGTGAACGTGGCCCGGAATACGCGTGATCCGGTTTGAGCGCCCCGTACCGCGTTGGCACAAACCCTGGCCTGACTGTTGGCGGCGAAGGTGTATTTGAGCTTATCCTCCTGAACGGCGGCATCGCCCGACACATAGATGCCGGGATCAGCCTTTCTGTTCATGCCTGCTGTCCCCAGTTTCATTGTTATCGGTCATCTGCATTACGGGATGCGGGCGCAGCGTGGTTTTGTAGGGATGGATGACAGCGGCGGGCGCCGCAAAAGGGCGCCGCCGCGCGGACGATCACTTGGGAAAGCTCGCCAGATAGGCGGTGATCGCGTCCAGATCGTCGTCCTTTCGCAGCCCGGCAAAGCTCATCTTGGTGCCCTTCATGAAGCCTTTGGGATCGGCAAGAAACGCCTTCAAGTTCGCCTCGTCCCAGACAAGGCCGTCATCGGCCATGCCGCTGAGCGCTTTGGAATACTTGAAATCTTCGACGTGGCCCGCAGGTTGGCCGACGATGCCGGTCAGGATGGGGCCAACGCGGTTCTTTGCGCCGTCACCGATCTGGTGGCATGCCTTGCACTTGCGAAAGACCTTCTCGCCCGCGGACACCAGCTCGGGGTCGAGAGCGGCTGTCTGATCTTCGATGACCTGATCCGCAGGTGGCTCTTTCGAGGCGGCAGCCTCTCCGGCGGATGCGGCTTCTTCGACAGACGCCGCGCCCTCGCCCTTGGGCGTCACATCCAGAACCATCGCGCGCATGGTGACCTCGACGCTGTCCTTGCAGTTCTCCATGCAAGGCTCGCCAGACCATGCGGCATATTCGGTCTCGGCCCGATCATCGACAAAAAAACCATCGGCATTGGGCATCTCAACATCGGCGAACGTCTCATCCGACAGCACGAAATCATCGTCGACGAGGTAGTTTGAATAAAGGATGTAGGCGACGATGGCGTATACTTCGTCAGGCTCCAGCGACTGGGCGTTGCCGTAGGGCATCGACCTGTTGATGTAGTCCCAGGTGGTCGACAAATAAGGCCAATAGCTGCCGACTGTTTTCACCGGGTCGGCGCGGTCCAGCGTGTCCATACCGCCTGCCAGCTTGGGCCAGTTGCCCAGCCCTTCGGCGAAATCACCATGGCACGAGGCACATTTGTCGGCAAAAATCTCTTCGCCGGTGAGCGCATCACCTGATCCAGCGGGCAGTCCAGCGCCGCTCGGATGTACGTCCAGGTTCCACGCAGCAACTTCCTCGGGCAGGGCGTTGCGGCCAAGGCCCAACCCCTCGGCGTAAGCAGGGCCGCTGAGCAACGCCAGCGATGCGGCTAGTTTAAGAAACTTCGACATTCTCCACCTCCCCGGTCGGGCGCACCCACCATGTTTGGATACCGTTGTTATGATAGACTGAATTCAGGCCGCGCACGCCGCGCAGCTGTGTTTTGGTCGGCTGTACGTAGCCAGTGTCGTCCATAGCGCGGCTTTGAAGCAGCATCTCGCTCCCATCCCAATCTGTGTCGAGGTAGAAGCGCGACAGCGCCATTTTCTCGCCGGGCTTGGCAAGGCGCGCAGTCTCCCACGTTTTGCCGCCGTCCTTGGACACATCGACGCGGGTGATCGCGCCGCGCCCCGACCATGCGAGCCCAGTGATGACCAGTGGCCCTTTGTCATGGGTGATCGGTGCCTGCGGGCTGGGCGAGGTGACGACAGATTTAGCGTCCATCGCCCACGTCCATTTGCGCGACGTGCCGTCGGCCATAGTGTCGGTATATTTCGACGTCTCCTCCCGGCTTTCGACCGGGCTATCCGTAACTTCGATTCGGCGGATCCACTTGATCCACATGTTGCCTTCCCACCCCGGCACGACAAGGCGGACCGGATAGCCATGCTCTTTGCGCAAGGCCTCACCATTGGCTTTGAACGCGACCAGCACGTCGTCCAGCGCCTTTTCCATCGGGATCGAGCGGCCGTTTGACGACGCATCCGCGCCTTCGACAAAGACCCATTTGTCCTTCAGGTCGCCAGCAGCATCCAAGCCGGCCTCCTCCAAGATCGTGCGCAGGGGCACGCCGGTATATTCCATGTTGTGGATCATGCCATGCGTGAACTGCGCGCCGTTCAGCTGCGCGCCTGCCCACTCCATGCCGGTATTGGCGGCACATTCACAGAAGTAAACATGGTTTTCGCGTGGGAAACGCTCCAAATCCGCATAGGTGAACACCAGCGGGCGGTCGACGAGGCCGTTGATCATCAGCCGGTAATCTGGCTTGCTCAGCTCAATCGCGCCTGAATGATGCCGCTCAAACGCGCAGCCTTGGGGGGTGATCGTTCCGTCCAGCGCGTGGATCGGCGTGAAGTTGACCGAGCTGATTGTGTCTGCCGTCAGCCACTCGACGTTGCGGCGGATTACGTCATCCTCAAACCGGATCGGCAGGCCATAGGGGGTGGCGTCAACCGGATCGCCAAAGCCGCTGGCCCAAGGTTGAACTTCGGTAATCAAAGGATCGGGCGTTGTGGCGGCGCGGGCGGCACCGCCAGCGATCAGGGCCGTTCCGGCGGCGGCGCCGCGCAGGAAATTCCGGCGTGAGGGTCCTTTGGACATGACGTCCTCCGTCTTGGGGTTTTTATCGCTCATAGCCCGACCACCTCTACGCTGTCGTTATCGGGCGCGCTGACCGTGCCCTTCTTGCGGATGTGGGCCTCGACCACGTCCCAGATTGGCGGGCCTTCGGTGCCCTCGTTGACAGAGGCCCATCCAGCGATCTGGTAACTCTTGGACGGGTCGATCCGCTCGCCGGTTTTCAGCAGGGTCATCTCGCTGATGCGTTGGCCCTGCGGTTTTGAGATGTCGATGCGGTATCCAAGGCCGCCTGTGCGCACCATATCGCCGCCCTGCTGGTAGTAAGGGTCGGGGTTGAACAGGTTATCGGCCACATCCTCCAGCACGACATGAAGATACTCACCTGTCATTTCAGTGCGGTAGGCCTCGCCGTAGGTCATTGAGGTGACGTTCCAGATATCTTCGCGGGTGATGTCCTGGCCGGGCAGGATCGACGGGCCCCAGCGCACACCGGGGCTCAGGGCGATGTCGGCCTCGCGCTCGGACAGTAGGGCATCGCAAATCACATCATCCCATGTGCCGTTGAAATTGCCACGACGGTAGAGCAGGCTGTCGCTCTTACCGATCACCTCGGCCATTGCCTCCTCGTATGGCGCGCGGACCTCGTCGATGACGGCGGCGACCTCCTTGTCCGGCTCAATCACGTCCGACAGGATCGGAATCAGCTTGTGACGAAAGCCCATCATGCGTCCATCGCGAACGTCCAGATCGACGCGGCTGACAAATTTGCCATTAGACCCCGACGCGACGATGATCGTCTCGCCAACCAGCACAGGCTCAGGCAGGGCGTCATGGGTGTGACCGGACAGGATCACGTCGATGCCCTTGACGATGCCCGCCATCTTCTTATCGACGTCAAAGCCATTGTGGCTAAGGCAGACTACCAGTTCGGCCCCCTCGGCACGGGCCTCATCAACCATTTTTTGCATGTTCTCGTCGCGGATACCAAAGGAGTATTCAGGGAACATCCAGCCCGGATTGGCGATCGGCATATAGGGAAAGGCTTGGCCGATGACAGCGATCTTAACGCCGCCGCGCTCGAACATCTTGTAGGGCGGAAACAGCTCGGACGGCTCGTCCCATTCGGCGTCGAATATGTTCTGGCCAAGGGCGGCAAACGGCAGCCCCTCGACGATCTCCTGCACACGCTCGGACCCCAGCGTGAATTCCCAGTGAAATGTCATCGCATCCGGCCTCAGCGCGTTCATCACGTCGACCATATCCTGACCTTGCGTCTGGTAGCAGGTATAGCTGCCGTGCCAAGTGTCGCCGCCGTCCAGCAGCAGCGCATCGGGCCTCTCCGAGCGGATCTGATTGATAACGGTCGCGACGCGGTCCAGCCCGCCAACGCGGCCATATCCCTCAGCTAGGGCGGTGAAATCGCCTGATGACAGCGCATAATGGGCATAAGAGCCGTCGTCGATGCCGTACATCCTGCGAAAATCAGCGCCTGTCACATGGGGCACCTTGCCCTTGTTAGGGCCGACACCGAGGTTCACGGACGGCTCGCGGAAATAGATCGGCTTTAGCTGGGCGTGAATGTCGGTGATATGGATCAACGAGACATTTCCGAAGTTTTCGAATTCCAGAAGCTGGTCCTGCGTCAGTGTCTGCTGCGCGGCGATGCGTCCCCATTGCCCAAACCCCGATGCACCGAGGATCGCGCTGGCCGCCATGCTGGTCTGAAGAAAGTCACGCCGGGATATCATATGCGTATTCCTGAATATAATAAGACGAAAAAGCCCCGCACGGTTGCCGTGCGGGGCCTTCAGATTTTAGTTGCGGACTGACGGGCCCTCAATGCCCAGTCCGTTGCCGCGCGAGGCGACATACAGCTCAAGCGCGATGAACTCGGGGCTGCCGGGCTCAAAGGTCTCAGCGCGGGTATCGCGTATGCAGCCCTTGAAGCGCGAATGAGCCGCATTCAGCTTGGTGTTTTTAAGGCGGTAAACTGGAAAGCCGTTGATCTGCCCTTGGCTCAGATGGTCTGCGCGGATCATCTTGCCATTGTTGGCCTCGTGGCAGGATGCGCAGGCCAGCTCAAGCTGACCGAAGCGTGTATAATACAGCTCCTTGCCTTGCTCCCACGTGGATTGAGCAGGGCCATCTATGGCCACGTCGACAGGCATGCCGCGCGATACCGAAGAAATCAGCGCGGTCATATTGACCATGTCGCCGCTGGTATACTTCCACGGTTCCGCGCCCATGCGGGTCTCGCGGCAATCGTTGATCTGCATCTCCAATGTGCGGACCTCGCCTGCCTCCTCGTTCCACTTGGGATAGACGGGGCGCACGCCGGCCATCTCCTCGGATGCGCCATGACAGTCGGCGCAAGACTTGCCTTCCGACCCTTCGGCGGTGTTCCAGACGTCTTCGGCCTGCTCGACGAAGATCATGCCGGGATTGTCGAAATCGTCGGCCTGCATGGCACGCGTTTCGGTCCCCCGGTAATGCCAGCCAGAGATCACCTCATCCAGCACGTCCGCTACGACGGGTGACGGAGCCGTGCGCGTGACGATCTCGGTTTCCCCGTTCACGATAAGGGTGTCATCCACCGGGTCTGCCGAGGCCAGTGTCGCGGCCATGAGGCCGACAGTAAAGGTAGCGGTCAGTCGTTTCATCCTTGTCCCTCCCAAGACAGTTGGCTCACTCTACGGCGATCTTCTTGATTTCTTCGTAGACCGACCCGTCGTCATCGTACCATGTGAACTTGAATTCGCCCGACGCGGGCACGGTAGCCTCGAACTCCAGATACGGATTGGTCGAAATCGCCGGTTCCAGCGTGACATCCACGACATTCTCGCCGTTGAAATCGCAGGTAAAGCGGTTGATGATCGAGCGCGGAATGACGTTGCCGTCACCATCCTTGCGCTGACCGGACTCCATCTTGTGGCTGATCAATGTCTTGATCACGATCACTTCGCCGGCCGATGCCGTCTTGGGGACCTTTACGCGAGGTTTTACACCTTCTGCCATGTCTCTAACTCCTATTAGCCGCCGCAGCCGCCGATTGTGACTTTAACCGTAGTGGATGCTTTGACGAAGGAGCCGTCCTCCAGCTTGGCGATGGCCACGACGTCCTGCGTACCGGCAAGGCGGATACGCGTCGACGCCGAGCGTGATGCAGCCAGCGGACCAAACTTGAACGTCGCCACTGCCGGCGTCGGGTTGCCAAGGGCAAGCACCAAGATCTCAGCCGCGCTATCCGAGGATACCTCAATCGGGACGGTGTTACCGTTCTCGGCGATTTCAGGTGCGGTCAGCTTAATATCACCTTCGCCGACCTCAGCGCCGCCAGTGAAGGCTGCGATTGCATCTTCGCCCGCAGCCGAGGCGCGCAGGGGCAGGCCGGTCATCAGGATCGCGCCAGCCCCCATCAGAATTGCATTACGTCGTGTCAGTTGCATGTATGAACCTCCGTTTGGCCCGTCTGGGCCGTTCTTAACCTGTGGCAGATCATTATTCTTTCAGGGTGGTGAGATAGGCCACCACATCTTCGACCTGCTGCGCCTCCAATAGCGGGCCGAGCGTATCGTCGGCCGCTTTGCCTGTGTAGGCCTTGCCGGGCCGGATGAAGCCTTCGGTCTTGTAGAAGGACGGCATCAGGCTTTCGTCGAACATCATCTTGGCGTTGGCGACGATGCCGCGCAGTTCCGCCTCGCTCCAGCGGTCGCCGGCGCCGTCCAGCATCGGCCCTATCTCGCCTTGAAAGGGCACATCTGACAGATCGGTAACCTGATGGCAGGCAACACAGTTGCCCAGTCCCTTGTTGCCGACGATCGTGCGCCCGCTTTCCGCGTCGCCCGCCACGCCGGTCAGCGATGTCTCGACGCTGCCGTCGACGTAGGACACATCCGACGGCGCTATCTCTGCTGCGGTTGCGGCACCAGTCGATGCAGCAAAAGCCAATATCACGAGAAGTGTGCGTTCCATGCGTCCTCCCAAACACATTCAAAATCTAGCATACTCTAGGATACCGACCCGCAATCAAGCAAGGGTAAGTTCACCAATAAACAGCTGAATCGTCTTTAATCTGTCGAACCATTTGCCCGCTCTTGAATGCGGCGCGCGTGATACCTTTGAAAATCCTCTGCAGAATCAATCTCGTAGCGCTTCTCATTCACCCAAGTGAACATATCCAGCGTCGTCCCGGCGCCGAACGCACCCGGCATCAGCGCGACCGAAGCTGATTGCGCGGTCGCACCGTCCTCGACCTCTTCTGGCAGGAATAGAATCGATGGGGTGAAAAGCAGCCCCCATTTGCGGGTCGCCTGCTTTTCGGTCAGCGTTTCGCCGTCAAAGTCGGTCATTTCGGTGTCGCCATGTAGATTAACCTGCACGACAAAGAAGTTATCGCGAATGTAGCTGGCCACGTCGTCGCGTGAGAAGACCTCCTTGTGCATCTTGTCGCAATAGATGCAGCCGCGTTGTTCGACCATGATCACCAGCCGCTTGCCCTCTGCGTTGGCCTCGGCCAGATCCTCGCTTAGGTCTTTGAACGTGTCGCGCATCCAGTCCTCTTTGTGCAGCCCGTCGTCACCCAGCGTGGCGGCGACGGCAAAGGCGGGCAGGAGGGTCAGGATCAATACGGCAAGCAAGCGTTTCATTGGGCAATCTCCCTAAATGTTTTGGAACGCGGGAAAGGTTTCCAGCATCCACTGCGCGATATAGTTAACGCTGTCGGTCGCGATAAGCGCGGCAAAGAGGATCATCAGCAGGCCCATGGCCTTTTCAACCTTGGGCAGGTGGCGGCGGAACTTGGACGCGAATTTCAGGAACGGCCCAATGAACAGGGACGCAATGACAAACGGCGCCGTCATTGCCACGCCAAAGACCAGCAGCAGGACGAGCCCTCGCAGGGCTGTCGCCTCGGTGCTGGCGGTGAATACAACCGCGGTCAGCACGCCGCCGACGCAAGGCGTCCACCCGGCGGCAAAGGCAAAGCCGACGACATAGGCGCCAAGGATTGACATGTTCTGCGTATTTCCGGCGTCCATCTGAAACGCCCGGTTAAGGAAGCCAATGCGAAACACACCCAGAAAATGCAGGCCCATCACCAGCACGACCAGCGCAGCGAACAGCCGAAATTCGGTTTGCATTCCGCGGAACGTCTGGCTTAGCCCGTAGGCAGCGGCGCCCAGCAGGACAAACACTGTGACAATGCCCAGCGAGAACATGATTGATGCCAGAAACGCGCGCCTGCGCACGCCCGGCGCAAGTGCGCCCTCTGCGCTGATTTCGGACATAGATGCGCCGGCCATATAGCTGAGGTAGAATGGCACAATAGGCAGGATGCAGGGCGAGAAGAAAACGATCAGACCGCCTAGAAACGCGCCCATCAGGGAAACATCGAACATGGCAACTGCTCCGGCTCTTGTGCTGACCACATATTCACGATATTCTATACCTCATTGATACGTCAATCGGAACTCCGATGAAACGCTTGGCACTGGCCCTCTTATTGGGATGCGTTCCCCTGCCCATAATCGCGGCCGAACTTGTCATGGTCGAGCAGGAAGGTTGCCACTGGTGCGCGCAGTGGAATGCAGAAATTGCAGATATTTATCCTAAAACAGACGAGGGTACGCGCGCGCCGCTGCACCGCGTTGATTTGCGCGATCTGCCTGACGATATTGAATTCACCTCGCCTCCCGTCTTTACGCCCACCTTTGTGCTGGTTGAGGGCGACAAGGAGCTGGCCCGGATTGAGGGATATGCCGGCGATGAATTCTTTTGGTTTGTACTGCGAAAGCTGCTGGACGAAAACGGTGTCCCTGCCGCTGAATAAGCGCTGAGGCCTTGCGTACCTGCGCTTGCCCGGCAGAATTGCCATACGCATAATTAGGCGTTACTCAAGCCGGAAGAAAACGGATTTTCAGCAAAAATGTCATTGCCCGTCATCACGAACGACATGTCCAGCGCCGAGATTGATCGGATGATGCAGAACGCGTGCGATGCGTCGCAATTTCTCAAGGCAATTAGCCATGAGGGCCGCCTGATGATCCTGTGCCATCTGGCCACCGGCGAGAAATCAGTGACCGAACTGGAAACGCTGCTATCGTCGCGGCAGGCGGCGGTATCGCAGCAATTGTCGCGGCTGCGCACCGAAGGTTTGGTCGCCCCGCGCCGCGAAGGCAAGGCGATCTACTATAGTCTGACAGACCCGCGCGCCGTTCAGATACTCGATCTGGTCTATGATCTGTTCTGCAAAGATTGATAGCCGCGCCCTCAGCGCGCGAGGCCCAGCAGGGAACCCATCATGACGGGCGCAATTTCGGATACGATTATATTGGCCCTCTTTGGCCTTTTCGGTGGTGTTATTTTAGGGTTGGCCGCGCGGCTGGGGCGGTTCTGCACGCTCGGCGCGATCGAGGATTATGTTTATCAAAACAACAGTGTACGCCTGCGTATGTGGGGGCTGGCCATTGGCGTGGCCGGATTGGGCAGCTTCGGCTTAATCGGGGTCGGGGTGCTAGACGCGTCGCAGACCATCTATCACCTTGCGCCATGGTCGCCCGCGTTCGGGGTCCTTGGCGGGCTGCTCTTTGGCTACGGTATGGCGCTGGCGGGCAATTGCGGATTCGGTGCGCTGGCCCGGTTTGGTGGAGGTGACCTGCGGTCGTTTGTGATCGTGATGGTGTTGGGGATCAGCACCTATGTTGCCCTCTCCGGTCCGCTGGCGCAGTTGCGCATAGCCGGATTGGCGTTGACGGACATGCCGACAGAAATCCGCAGCTACCCCGGTGCGCTAAGTGCCCTTACCGGAATTCCTGTGTTGGCATGGGGACTGATGATCAGCGCAGCGATAACCGCATGGGCGCTCTGGTCGCGCGATTTTATCGGTCAGCCAGGGGCCGTGATCTGGGCCGCACTGGTGGGGGCCGCCATCGTCAGCGGATGGGCCGGGACCCAGTGGGTCGCCGATACGGGCTTTGGCGTCTCACCAATCAATAGCCACAATTTCGCGTCACCTCTGGGCGAGGCGCTCTTGTTCCTGATGACGTCCAGCGGCGGCGGGCTGACATTCGGCGTGGGCTCTGTCGCGGGCGTGCTCATGGGGGCATTTTTGGGCAGCCTGATCAAAGGGCAATTTCGCTGGGAGGCTTGCGAAGATCCGCGCGAATTGAAACGGCAGGTTCTGGGCGCGGCCCTTATGGGCTTGGGCGCAGCGCTGGCGATGGGGTGCACTATCGGGCAAGGCCTCTCTGCCTTTTCGCTGCTCACACTCAATGCGCCTATCGTCTTCTGCTCAATCTTTGCCGGGGCCGCGCTTGGCCTGCGCCAGCTTATCTCCGGTCTAAGTTTTGGCCGACTCGGCGATTAAGGGCAAAGCGCGCGTCACTCGGCGCAGCCCTGGCAGGATGTGCTCGACTATACCGAGATGTTTTGCAACTGGAGCCGCAAGGAGACGAACAACGGCATGCTGTCGCCGGTTGAATTTGGCGGCGAAGGTGGGGCGGGGCTGTCAAATGAGGTCGGCTTGACCAAAATCCAACGCATTTTTGGCTAAACAGCACCAGCCATAATCGAGCAGGACCTAAGCCTTCTTTTCGATTGCTTCGACGGGGCCACCTTTTTCAGCCCAGGTCGAAAACCCTTCCTTGAGATGCGCGGCTTCAAAGCCCATGTCCTGAAGCGTCGCCACTGTCAGTGAGGACCGCCATCCCGATGCGCAGTGAAAGACGTATTTTTTGCCTTCTTGTCCAAAAACGTCTTTGAAATAGGGGCTGTCTGGATCGACCCAGAATTCGATCATTCCGCGCGGGGCGTGAATAGATCCCGGGATCGCACCCGTGCGTTGGCGTTCACGAATGTCGCGGATGTCGACGATCACAACATTCGGATCAGCGACCATTTTGATCAGATCGGCCGTTTCGATTTCTTCGATACGTGCGCGGGCGTTGCTGACCATGTCAGCGGCGGAAGTGGTGAGCTTTTTCATGCGAACCTGTGCTGTTTTGTAGAGTGCGAGAATTTGATGTGCCGATACGACCTAAAGGTAGTGCCATCATTCTTGGATAGCATGTTCTTTATCCAGTTGTTGATCAAGCGTACCTAGTTGATGTGACGATTGTCGGCGGCGCCCTTTAATGAGCTTTCCGTAGCGGGATCACAGTCCCTGAAAACTATGGCGATGAGCCTTAAACCAAATTCTCAATGGCAAAGCATCAGAGTCGATATGAAGTCAGTAAGACCGGCAATACTCACCCAGCGCATTTAGCGATGTCGCCTGTAGCCAAGATAGCGGTCTTGCGGCGTGCAAAACACTGACCAGCTCCGCGCAATCCGACCCGGCGGTTTCAGGGGTTATCGCGCAGGTTATTATGGCGCCACCCTAGTCATAGACGCGCGAACTACGCGGTATGGTGCCGATACACCCGTGGCGAGGCTGGACAAGGTATTCCGCTATCGTTCAACTATAGAAGCCGGAAAGCCCATCAGGCAAAATTCGGCCCTATCGCAAAGGAATAAACAATGACCAAATCTGTAGTCATCACCTCAGGCGTGCGCACCGCCATTGGCAGTTTTTCGGGATCTCTGTCAGGACTTTCCCCTTGCGATCTTGGCGCCGCCGTCGCCTCCGAGGCTATTGCCCGCGCTGGAATAGCTCCCGGCGAAGTGCAGCAGACGGTGCTGGGCAATGTCGTCCACACGCTCCCCGAGGATATGTATATTAGCCGCGTGGTCGCCATTCGCGCTGGGGTGCCTGAAACAGCCCCCGCTCTGACGCTGAACCGGCTGTGTGGGTCGGGCCTCCAAGCTGTCGTGACCGCGGCCGAGCAGATCATGCTTGGCTACGCGAACATCACGCTGGCTGGCGGCGTCGAAAACATGAGCCGCGCAGGCCATCTGCTGACCTCAGCGCGCCATGGCCAGAAGATGGGCGATACGCGCGCTATTGATATGATGATCGGCGGGCTGACTGACCCCTTCGGCAACGGTCATATGGGCGTGACGGCGGAAAACATCGCGCAGCGTCATGGCATCGACCGCTCAGCGCAGGACGCCTTTGCATTGGAATCCCACAAGCGCGCTGCACAGGCCATCGCGGATGGACGGTTCAAGGATCAGATTTTGCCGCTGACAGTTAAACACGGCCGCAGCGAGACGACATTCGACACGGACGAGCATGTGCGCGCCGACATCACCGCAGAGAAGCTGGAGGCGCTGCGCCCTGCCTTTGCAAAGGATGGCAGCGTCACAGCAGGAAATGCCAGCGGCATCAACGATGGCGCCGCCGCGCTGATACTGATGGACGAGGAGACGGCTCGCAGTAAAGGCGCCGCACCGCTAGGACGATTGGTGGCCTACGGGCTAGGCGGTGTCGCGCCCGAGATAATGGGCATGGGCCCGGTTCCCGCCACAAAGCAGGCGCTGGAGCGCGCTGGGCTAAGTGTCAGCGATATAGACGTGATTGAAAGCAACGAGGCGTTCGCCGCGCAGGCGTGCGCCGTGGCGCAGGAGCTAGGCTTTGATCCGGCTCGCGTTAACCCAAACGGCGGAGCCATCGCAATGGGCCATCCCATCGGCGCATCGGGCGCGATTATCCTGATTAAGCTGCTGTATGAGCTGAAGCGCACTGGCGGGCGCTACGGCCTTGCGACCATGTGCATCGGCGGCGGGCAGGGCATCGCCATGATTGTCGAGCGGATGTAGTGATTTTCCAACGCCGCGTCAGGGCTGCAACAGCCTGCCCCCAGATGACCTCGTTTGGAACACAGGCATAGGTTCAGTCGCTTCTTGAAGGTGATCTGGCTGCGGCCGTGTTCGAGCCGAACGGCGTCCTGCCATTGATGGGGGCATTGCTTCCATCCCGTCAGATCACCTCAGCCCGTACTGCGGTTGAGGCGGATCAGGATTGGAACGATTTATCGACCCCGAGGGTCATAGCGGGCGTCGTTCTTTGGCCGATGGGCCTCTCACGCATCCTCGCGTCGTTCAAAATGCACGCCGTAGGGCAATGTCGCTAACGTCAGACACTTGGCCTCGACCGCGGTTTTGTCTCGCACCTATGCCGCGATTTGTGTACATCCCGCTCAAATGTGAACCAGCCTCGAGACTGTGGACCATATGAAATATCGGGGTGAAATTGACGGACTTCGAACATTGGCCGTCGTCCCTGTCATTCTTTTTCATGCTGGCATTGCTCCGTTCACGGGCGGCTTTATCGGCGTTGATGTCTTCTTTGTTATCAGCGGCTATCTGATCTCCACGATAATTCTCAATGAGATGGATGCAGGACGTTTCTCAATCATGAGATTCTACGAACGCCGCGCCCGGCGTATCCTGCCCGCGCTATTCTTTGTCATGTTGGTGTGCATCCTGTTTGCATGGTTCTGGTTGATGCCCCGCGACCTCAAGGATTTTGCCGAAAGCTTGGCTGCCGTCACCCTCTTCGTCTCCAACTTTCTCTTTTGGCTTGAGGCAGGGTATTTCGAGGCAACAGCTGAGCTTAAACCGCTTCTTCATACTTGGAGCCTTGCGGTGGAGGAGCAGTATTACATTTTCTTTCCAGTCCTGCTGATGATGCTCAATCCGTTTGGCAGACGAGCCATTCTAATCGGCCTAATCGCGATTTTTGTTTTCAGCTTTGCGCTCTCGCAATGGGGTATCTACAACCATCCGTCGGCGACATTTTTTCTGCTACCCGCCAGAGGCTGGGAGTTGTTAGTCGGCGTTTTTGCGTCGATCTATCTGCGCGGACATTCAACTTTTACCCGCACCATTCACACTGAGTTGCTTTCGCTCATCGGTCTGGCGATGATTATTCTTCCAATATTCGTATATGACAAATCGACGCCTTTTCCCGGCGCCTACGCTCTACCCGCAACGATAGGTACGGCGCTGATCATACTTTTTGCCCGCACCGGGACATTTGCAGAGCGGCTGCTGGCTGCCAAGCCGATGGTGGCGATTGGCCTTGTTTCCTACAGCGCTTATCTCTGGCATCAGCCCGTCTTTGCCTTTTTCAAGCATCGTTTTGGCAGCGCGTATTTTGAGGATGCGGTATATCTGCTGATCGCGCTTTCGCTGCTGCTCGCTACTATTAGCTATTGGCTGGTTGAGCGGCCCTTTCGGCGTGCCGCGACGCTCAAACAGCTTGGCGTTTCGATGGCCGTCTGTTTCCTAATGGTCATCGGCGCAACGACGACGTTTCTAACGGTAATCGACGAAAATTATAAAGCCGTACCGTCCTACAGATGGGCGCTTGAACATGCCTCGCCTGAGTTGATTTCCTATATCGAGAACAGAGATGTCGGGCGTGAATGTGCGAATGATATACAAGCGATTGGCCTGAAAATCTGCCGTTTCGGTGCGACGGACCAAGAGCCGACCATGGTGATGTGGGGGGATAGTCTGGCAGGCGCATTGCTGTACGGCATTGATCAGGTTGCTCGCGAAAATGGCGTGGCGGGGTTGGCATTCATCACCAACGGATGTCCGCCGATCTTGGGCTTGCGCAACACCGAGTTATCGACGTGCACCCCCGGAACCCAAGCCAGGGTCATGGAGGAAATCGCCACGCTGTCCGGAATTAAAGTAGCTTTGCTAACCGGAAATCTTGTTGGAGCCATGACCGCAAGAAATGTCCTGATAGATGGCAATCCAACATCTGCTGTCATCGTCGGGCACAAGATGGAGATGGCCATGAAGACGTTTGAAATGGCGGGTATAACTTCCCTTTTTGTCGAACAGGGCCCCACCTTCGATGCGCATGTAGCCGAGCACGAGATGCAACGCCTGCGCAGCGGTTACGAAAAACCACAAGCCATCTCACGCTCTAGCCATGTCGCAAGCGTCGCCCCAACACGCGTGCTAGCCGGCGCCTTTGACGATTACATCGAAACGACAGATTTGTATTGCAACAAGTCCACGTGCCCCTCGGTTGATAGCGGCGGCAATCTAGTAATTTTCGACCGCAACCACGTGACGGAAAAGTACTCGCTGAAACTCGCGCAGTTGGTTTTTTCTCAGCTGAAGTAGGCGGGGAAGGTGCTAGCGCGCACGCCAGGTTCCTGCGGGACACAAAGCTGAAAAAGCCGAGCGGGCGCGAAGCCCTAGATTAAGTGGTTCCCGCCGCCAGAAACTCCAGCCGAACAGATCACCTGCCGATTTTCAAGCGGAGGCGCAGACCACAAATGTGAGCTTAGCCGAGCTAGGCCCGGCGGATAGATTCAAGAACGTCAGCCCTGCGCGCTGCATTGCCAAACGGTATAAATCTGACCATGGCGCGGTCAGTCATATCGCGTCATGTACATATCTAGCAGTTAACGAGGTAAGTATGGCGCGGATAAATCCGACATATCGTGCCGATGCAAGGCATTCCAAACGCTGGGCGCGCACGTCGCGCGCCGTTCGTCGCGCGCTAGAAACATGAGACTGTATCGCTACTTTGCCCGTAAGTTCGTAATGACGTTTCTCATGGTTTTTGTGATCTTTGCCGTCATTCTAGCGATGATCGACTTGATGGAGGAGGTGGGGCGTTACGGCGGCAGCGGCGTCGGATTTCGCAAGATACTGCAACTTATCTTGTTGAGCGCTCCCAGAGAGCTTTACGAATTTCTGCCACTGGTGATGATCTTGTCCTCCCTCGCGCTCTTTGTTGGACTCGCGCGATCGTCGGAATTGGTGGTTACGCGCGCTTTGGGCTGGTCTGCGATGCGGGTGCTCGTCGCACCTATATCGGTGGCGTTATTGATCGGCGTTACTGCTGTAACGGTTTTGAACCCCATCGTCACAGGCAGTTCAAATCTGTATGAAATCCTCAGTTCAAGGTACCGCAGCGGCGACGAGGCCGCGTTTTCGATCAGTGCGAATGGGCTCTGGCTGCGGCAGGGCACAAGCGGCGGTCAGGCGGTGATCCAAGCCGCGTCCGCCAATGCGGACGGGTCGGAATTTTATGACGTGACGTTCATCATGTTCGACGCCACCGGAACGCCGTCAGAGCGGATCGAGGCGCGCGTAGCAAAGCTGGTCGCCGGATTTTGGCAGTTGTCCGAGGCCAAGGATTGGTCGATTACCGACACAGAAAATCCAGAGGCGGCGTCCCAAAGGTACGACGTGATGCGTATTCCGACGTCATTGACGCAGGAGCGTATCGCCGCGTATCTCGGCACCCCTACGTCGATCTCATTCTGGGATATGCCCGCCCATATTGCCCAACTCAAGCGCGCGGGATTTTCAACGCGCCGCCCTCTGATCTGGCTGCAAACTGAACTTGCCCGGCCATTGTTTCTGGCCACGATGGTGCTGATCGGCGCGGCATTCACTATGCGCCATGCACGATCGGGTCATACCGGCCTGATGGTGCTCTTCGCGATATTGTCGGGCTTTTTGCTTTATTTCGTGCGCAATTTTGCACTGATTTTGGGTGAGAATGGCCAACTTCCCGTTCTGATCGCAGCATGGGCACCGCCGGCTGCAGGGTTGCTTCTGGCTTTTGGGTTGATCCTGCATTTAGAGGATGGATGAATTGAAATCCGGATCATTCACATCATCACAGGCACTGTTTGCCTCCTAAGAGCCGGTTGGTTTGATGAGGTGCTTGAGCGGGTCTACGGTTGGCCGTTTCCTGAGTGCACCGCATCTTGCGGTCGCCTGATTTGATACGTACCGCTGCGGCAAGCGATGTTTCGCGGGCGCTATCGTTACACGAGCCGCCTGAGGCATGGGCCAGCATTTAGCAAGGAATGACAGGCGGCGGACAATCGACCCCGGCGCAGAATGAGGAAACTTCATGAGCAAACAGCATTCAGAACATCACAACGTCTCTCGTATCGGCTGGCTGCGGGCGGCTGTTCTTGGGGCAAATGATGGTATCGTGTCTACGGCCAGTCTGATCGTCGGCGTGGCTGCAGCCGCTGGCAGCGCGACCGAAGTTTTGCTGGCCGGAACGGCCGGTCTGGTCGCTGGCGCGATGTCGATGGCTGCTGGGGAATATGTATCGGTCAGCTCTCAGGCGGATACAGAACAGGCCGATCTTGCGGTCGAGCGCCGCGAACTGGCCGAGTATCCGCGTGAAGAACTGATCGAGTTGGCCGCGACCTTTACCGAGCGGGGCGTTAGCGCGGATGTGGCGACGGAGGTTGCAAAACAACTGACCGCTCATGACGCGCTCGGTGCGCATGCGCGCGAGGAATTGGGGATCACTGATCTGGCAACCGCAAAGCCGCTGCTGGCCGCGTTCGCGTCTGCCGTATCCTTCTCAATCGGGGCGTTCCCGCCTTTGCTCATAGTCCTCTTTTCACCTTTCGATCAGATCGGCATCTATGTTTCGGTCGCGACGATATTTCTGTTGGCAATCCTCGGCGCCCTTGGCGCCCAAGCCGGAGGAGCAAGCCTCGTCCGGGGCGCATTCAGGGTGATGTTTTGGGGCGGTGCGGCCATGGGGGCGACGGCAATCGTGGGCAAGCTCTTTCACGTCGCGGTCGTTGGCTGACCGGGCCTTATGATATTTCCGGCATCACTACTCGACGGAATGGGGCGGCTCCACTCCCTCAGGGCCATCGCTACTATGATCCATTTTCTTGAACGATAGATACGAAAACGGCAAAGAGCCAAGATAGATCAAGTTGGCCAGGATCAGCGTCAGCCACGGATAGACCACAAGGCAGACGACCAGAACCACCGCACCAACAACGAAAAAGGGCAGGTGGGCCTGCTTGATGGATGCGTGTTTTATCGAATAGCTGGGGATTGTACTGACGGCCAGCAAGCCGACGCAAATGACGTAGATGGCCCGCGCGACGGGAAAGTCGCTATTTTGCCATCCACTAAGATACAAAAATACCGGCATAAGCGCGAGGCATGCAAGTGCGGGCGCCGGCACACCTACAAAGAATCCGTCCTTTTTCAACGTCACGTCTGCACGATGAATCGATAGATTGAAACGGGCCAGCCTTAGCGCACAGCACACAGCCAGAACCAGTGTCGCAAGCCAACCGATGCTGGCGTGCTGGGTGCCGATGTAGAGCGTGTTATATAGCAGTATTCCCGGCGCTATGCCGAAGTTAAAGAAATCGGCAAGGCTGTCCAGCTCAGCGCCAAAGGGGCTGGCGGTGTCCAGAAAGCGCGCCAGTTTGCCGTCTGCCGCGTCGAGGAAAACGGCCGCCAGAATGAAATAAAGGCTCGCTTCCAAATGTCCTTCGAGGCTCATCCGGACGGACGTCAGGCCTGCGCAAATCGCAAACACCGTGACAATGCTGGGAACGAGGTGGCGCAATTTGACTCGCTGCGTTTCGGTCATTCTGCAATTCCTGGACGCACGGTGCCGGGTGCTGCGAGATCTGCAAGAATGGTTTCGCCGCCGACAGCTGTTTGTCCGACTGCGACCAATGGCGAGACGCCTTGGGGCAGATAAACATCAAGACGGCTCCCGAACCGGATCAAGCCGAAACGGTGGCCAATCTGGACGCTATCACCCTCTTTGACAAAACAGACGATACGTCTGGCAACGAGGCCAGCGATCTGCACAACGCCAATGCGCGCACCGTCGCTTGTTTCGATCATGACCGAATTACGCTCGTTCAGCTCGCTTGCCTTGTCGACAGAGGCGTTCAAAAACTGGCCCTTGTGATAGGCGATCTTGCGAACCGTGCCTGCAATCGGCGCGCGGTTTACGTGGCAGTTAAAGACATTCATGAACACTGAAACGCGTGTAACAGGCGTATCCCCGAGACCTAGATCCTCGGCCGGCACGACATCCTCAATCAGCGAAATGATACCGTCGGCAGGCGACAGCACCAAACCCTCCTGCTGGGGGATCACGCGCACCGGATCGCGAAAGAAATAGTAGCACCAGACCGTAGCGCCGAAGCCCAGCCAAAAGAGTGGCTGCCAAAGAAAGGCCAACGCGACAGTGATCGCGGCAAAGATCGCCACGAACTTCCGGCCTTCCTTGTGCATTGGCACGGCGACGATCTTGATCATATCCATAAACGAGCTTTCAGAAAATTTCAAAGTGTTGAAGGACTACGGTGCCGAGGAATAGACCATTGGCCATCAGCACGCACATAGTCGCCAAAGATCCCAGATCCTTGGCGTCGCGCGCATATTCCTGCCAGTGAGGCGCAAGGTGATCGACGATACATTCGATCGCCGTATTCAGCGCCTCGACCGCGATAAGTGCAAGGAACAAAATCAGGAAAATGCAAAGCTGGGCCCAACTAGCGCCGATGGCGACAAGGAGGCCCAGACATAACAAAAACGCCAGAACAATATGTCGAAATGCCGCCTCTTTCCACAGTCGCTGAACTCCGGCAATGGAGTACCCCGCCGCGGCAAAGACATGGCGAATACCCGTAATCCGGCCCGGCTTGGGCCGGATCTGTGTGTCACCGTCTTTCATCGAAGGGCGACCTGCTCCGCTGTTCTGCACGATGCGAAAATATCCAGATCCTCTTTGCGTTCGGTGGTTTCAATATCGAGCATTCCAAGGATCGAATGAAAAAAGTTATCCTGCGTCACGGGCCCGTCGTCGGGTGCGCGCGCACAGTCATAGTCCAGTTTCAGATCTTGCTTGAATCGCTCGGACATCCACACCACCATCGGCACGCGTTTTTGCTCTTCGGGGGCGATCCAGTAGGGAGCAGCGTGCAAATACAATCCTTTCTCACCAAGGGACTCGCCGTGATCTGAGATATAGACAAGTGAAGTGCTGAGGTCGGGCAAATCGTTCAAAAAGTCAATGGTCTTGGCAATTTGCAAGTCAGTGTAGGCGGCTGCGTTATCATAGGCATTGACGACCTCCTCGGGGGCGCACTCCGCCAGATCCGCGTCCCGGCAATCAGGTAGGAATTTGGCGAACTCCTCTGGGTAGCGCTCAAAATAGGCGGGCCCATGGTTACCGATCTGGTGCATTACGATAACCGTGTCCCTCTTGATCTCGCTGGCCCTCTTCTTGAGCTGCTTTAACAAAATACCATCGTTACATTCGCCGTTAGTGCAAAATTCGGGATCGGCCGCTTGGTTGAAATTTGCATATGTCACCCGCTTGGCTACGCCCATGTCGCCGGTGTTCGCATCCCACCATTCGATATCGTACCCCGCACGGGCAAGGACGTCCAAAAGATTTTCCTCAGCGCCGGCCTTTTCATGGGTAAATTCCCCGCGCCCAAGCTTTGAAAACATGCAGGGAATGGACACATTTGTTGACGTGCCGCAGCTTTGAACACCTCCAATCGGCAAAATGTCACGCTTAGCCAGTTCTGGTGAGGTATCCCTGCCATACCCGCTTAGCCCCCAATTCTGGTCTCGCAGAGTTTCGCCGACAACTAGGACAGTCAGAACCGGATGAGCGGCGCGCTTCGCCACCCCGCCCTTGTGGGCATCCAGCGCAATTTTCTGAAACTCCATGGTCCGCGCTCTCCACGTCATCTGGGCGTATTTCAGGATACTTTGAACTGTGGATTCTGGGTGCAATATTTCCCGCATCCCCGCCGATTGCTTGACCCCAAATGAGAAGACTTGGTAATTGCCCAGCGTTATCCCGGCAAACGTTAAAATGCACATAGCCAACAGAGCGAGGTGGCGCCCTGCCGATTTGAAAAATGGAGGGTGCGACACCCGTACCGCGAGGATTACGATGGATGGCAAAAGCGCGAACACCAGCATGTATTTAACATATGCGACGGTGATCAGACCTCTGGATTCGTTGGCCGTAGTGGTCAGGATGTTCTGGATCATTTCGCGATCAATGATGATCCCCATCGTCTCGTGATAATACGATGCGCCAGCTGCGATCAGAATGTTGGCAATCAAAAATGGCTTTAGAAACCAGCGGTTTGTAAAGACCAGCACATAGATCATCGTAAACGCCCAGATGCCGATACCAAAGAGTATGAGCAATTTGGGCTGCGCGCCAAAGAGAATATAGGCTTGCTGCCAAAACGAGGTGCTAAACGCGGCAAGCAGCCAGATATTTGTGATTATGACTAGCAACAATCCCGAGATTGAGGGGCGAGCCGACCACAACCTCATTGCGGTTTTCGCCAACCTCCAAGGGCCTGCTGAGCCCTGTTTTGAACCGGTAAATTTGATTGGATCGGCATTGGCTTGGGCGCCAGCTTTGATTTGTGCCATGTAATCGATGCCTCCGCCGGTTATTTTTCGCCAACTCTACTGAGGCGAAAGTCCCGTGGACGTGTTCGGCACTATACCAATCGGTTATCTAGGCGGCCGATCAGGACGGTGCCGATGTCCGCCGGCGGCACAGTGCAAATTTGCCGAGCGCGACCAGCGCGGTAGAGACAGCCAGCGTCGCAGAGGGGGATAGGGCGTGGCGTATCAAAAGCCCTGTCAGAATAGCCTCATTAGCGGCAAAACCGGCAAGGGCGACGGCGATAAAGCGCAGCAACGCCGCCGGGATCGATTTCTCGCCATCCGCAAACGTGTACCCGAAATGCCCCGCAAAGCTGACAAAGAAGGCAAGCGCAAATGCGGCCGCGTTGGCGATTGCCGGCACCCAGCCTGCCTGGATCAAGGTGATGCCGATCAATAGATGGACCAGTGTCGCGGCTGCGCCAACAAAGGAGAGCCGAAAGATCCGCGCGATCATGGCCGGGCAGCCGGCCTTTGCGGACGCAGCACGGCGAATTGCTGGATGGGATGGATCATCTACCTGCTCCGGTGGGACGGTGTGGCGCCCTTGATACACGCCCATCTCCGGCGCGCGCCTGATCGGCACTATACGATTTGGCAACAATCAGATTATTCTGGCGTAAACAGGCGGACATTCTAGTAGGAACAGGCGGCAGGCATTTGCCGGGAATGAAATATCATGCGGATCTTGGTGGTTGAGGACGATAGCGAGACGGCAGATTATATCTGTTCTAGTCTGAGCGCGCAGGGGCATGTGCCACTGCATGCGGCGGACGGCAAAGAGGGTTATCTGCAAGCGCTCGACAATGATTTCGATGTTATGGTCATCGACCGCATGTTGCCCAAGTTGGACGGTCTATCGCTCGTTAAATCCATCCGCATCGCAGATGTGCCCACGCCAATCATCATCCTCAGCGCAATGGGCGGCCTGAACGACCGCGTTGAGGGGCTGGAGGCGGGCGCCGACGACTATCTCGTTAAACCTTTTGCCTTTTCCGAGTTGCATGCGCGAATTACTGCGCTGATGCGCCGCCCGCCGATGCAGACTGAGGAGACAGTGATGAAGGTCGCTGACCTGGAATTGGATCTGGTGCGCCATAGTATCGAACGGGCAGGGCAGCCGATCACGCTTCAACCGCGCGAATACCGTCTGTTGGTCTATCTGCTGCGCAATACCGGCAAGGTACTGACCCGCACCATGCTGCTGGAGGCGGTATGGGATTTCCATTTTGATCCGCGCACCAACGTCGTCGAGACCCACATCAGCCGCCTGCGTAACAAGATTGATAAACCATTCGCGTCCAGCCTGATCCACACCGTCCGCGGTGCGGGATATAGCCTGCATGCCTGATAGCGGCCGTCACCGCTTGGGCCTGAACCGGACGTCTGTCCGGCTATCGCTTCAGTTTGCATTTCTTTATGCCATCCTGTCCGCCGTGATGTTTTTTGGGGCCTACTGGATGACGGACTATGAGGTGCGCGATTGGATCGCGGATCAAATGCGGGTTGATGCGGCTATGCTGCAAAATATCCATGAGGGCCAAGGATCGGGCGTTTTGATCGACCGTATCGCGTTCCTAAGCGACTTCAGCGCTGAAAATGAGCGCATCTATCAATTGCGTGGCTCGGATGGCGCGCACCTTGCTGGGGACATGATCGACGTCGAGATTGAGCAGGCGGGCGATCGCATCTATCTGCCCGTCACCGCCGTCGATGCGGGTGCATTGCCCAGCCGGGAGGTTTCCGGATACTGGATCCGGGTGGACCGCATTGGACCCTACACGCTGATCCAGGGCACGGGCGATCATGTGATCGCAGAGGTGATGGAGGCGCTCAGCATCGCGCTTGTTGCGGGTTACATCTTGGTTATTTCCGCGGGGCTGATTATTGGCCAGTCCGTCGGTATACGGACCGAGCGGCGTATCAGCCGCATCATGGAGACGCTGGAGGATGTGTCAGGTGGCGCGCTGGCCAAGCGTATTCCGGAACCGGGCGGTGACATGGACGACCTCTCGCGCGTCTCGGCTGCCGTTAATGCTGCGCTGGACCAGTTGCAGACCTTGCTGGAAAGCCAGAAACAGATCGCAACGGACATCGCGCATGACTTGCGCACCCCCTTGCAGCGTCTGCGCCAAAGGCTGGAGCGGATGAGCGAGGAGCGTGCCGACGACGAAGATTTGCAGGCAGCGCTAGGAGAGACGGAAAACCTGATAGAAACGTTCAACGCATTGCTGCGGATTGCCCAGATTGAATCGGGCGTCCAGCACGAGCATTTTGTTCCTGTCGATTTGGGAAATATCGCCCGGGACGTGTCCGAGATTTACCAGCCGGTGGCCGAGGATGAGGGGCAGACCCTGACCACTTCGGTGCCTGAGGCTGTGGTTCAGGTCCGCGGCGATCCGGCCCTGCTAGGCCAATTGCTAGCGAATCTGATCGAAAACGCGATCCGCCATTGCCCACCGGGGTCGACGTTTCATGTCGCGCTTGAGAACGGCGCGGATGGCCCGAGACTGAGCGTTTCGGACAATGGCCCGGGAATACCGAAGGATGAGGCCGAAAAGGTGTTTCGCCGCTTCTACCGGATCGATAAAAGCCGCACCTCCGATGGTCACGGGCTGGGCCTGCCGCTTGTCAAAGCAATCGGCCGCCTTCATCACGCGCGGATCAGTCTGTCGGATAACGCGCCGGGTCTGCGGGTTTGTGTGATCTTCCCCAAGACCGAACTGGCTTGAGCGCCAGACCTTGGCATATTGAGAAACCAAGAAGACATTCCCACGCCTGACGTCGGTAATGCGCTGATAAGCAAAGGTAGTGGGCTAAGATACGCAATTGTCCGGTACCGAAATCGCGATTGCGCCGGACCAGTTTAGAGACTTCAAATGTCATCTAAATCGGGTACCCTTCCAATCCTCACTATAAATGTCGGCTCGCCGACTTCGCCCGAGTTGGGGTCCTCAATCACCATATACGCATCTGCCCCGGCGCAATCTTCCCGAAGGGATTCACGTTCCGCGCGCCCCTCAGCCTCTGCCGCTGTGGAATATTGAAACTGCTTGCCAATCTGCAAGCCGGGCTGCCCGGCCTTCTTTTCTATGTAGGTCTGGCAGATGTAATGCACCTTCGAGGCATTTTCTTCTTGGGTCATGGCGGCCTCCTGGGCTGTATTTTGGGGCGATAGGGGGGTAAGGGTTCGCCCGTATTCCTTAGCCAGAATACGCCTCTGCCCAATCAGCATTTTGAGGCGCTAATTGGACCGATCCAAGGGCCGGGGACGAGGCGTCAAACGCTATTTCGGCTTTTTGCCGCCAATTGACAGTGCAGGTTTGCCCGCTAGCGAATTCGCCGTCGCAAGGACCTTTGGCTTTTCCTGCTTTGGCTTCTTCTTCTCTTTGTTGGTGTTTTTGCCTTTGGCCATGGGATGTCCTTCCAACATGCAGCTATCCGGTGCCGGAATGGCAGGGCTTGGCTGCGGTCGTTCGCCGTTTTTCGATCTCGGGCGAAAGGTACCGTTGATCGACGGGCTTGGGTACGAGTGTCCGCCTTTTATGCGGCTTCGTCCATGGGTCTTTGCTGCCTTCGCGATTTAGTCGTGACAGGGGATGCGAACATCTGATTTGCCGCAATACCCTCATCAGCCATATACCGCCGTACAACCACCTGCACACGGATACAGCAAACTGGACCTGGCCCGGATTACGCGCGTTCGCACCGCACGAGGGCACCGTTCAGCGTGCGCAGCACTTGGGTATTCTCGCGGCACCTTTCCTGCACATCCGGGCAACGCGGCGCGAACAGGCATCCTGCCGAAATAGCGAACGGGTCTGCGGCAGCAGCGCCAAGGGCCAGCTTTGGCAGGCCCGCGCCCGGTTTGGGCGCTAGCGTGGCTGCCAGCAGTGCGCGGGTGTAGGGGTGTTGGGGCAGATCAAACAGGGCGCCAGTTTCTGCCTCTTCTACCTTTTGACCCAAATACATCACAGCCACCCTGTCGGCCAAATGTTCGACCACCGCCAGGTTGTGACTGACGAACACCATGGTCAGCCCTAGCTCGACCTTTAGCCGCAGCAGCAGGTTGATAATCTGGGCCTGCACCGACACGTCCAGCGCTGATGTCGGTTCATCGCAGATCAGCACACGGGGCCTTAGGATCAGGGCGCGGGCGATGGCGACGCGTTGGCGTTGGCCGCCTGACAGCTCGGCTGGATACGCATCGGCAATGCGGCCGGGCAGCCCAACCAGGTCGAGCATGCGAGCCACTTCGGCCTGCACGTCGCCGCCGCCATGTAGGCGCAGGGGCTGACCAATCAACGCGCTGATGCGTTTTACCGGATTCAACGACGCGTTGGGGTCCTGAAAAATCGGCTGGATCAGCCTTACGCGGTCACGCACGGGCATGTCGCTAATGGGCTGCCCGGCGATTTCGATAGCGCCAGCATCAGGCTGCACTAGGCCCAGCATGATGCTAACTGCCGTGCTTTTGCCGCAGCCGGACTCGCCCACAAGCCCCAGCGTTTCGCCCTCTGCGACCTCCAGTGACAGATCGTTTACTGCCACCAACTCCTCCGGCGGTGCCAAGAGGCGGCGACGCAGGTTGAATGTTTTGCGGATACCAGACAGGCGGATCATCGGCGCGGTCATATCGCGGCCTCCGTCTCAAAAGCCTTGTAGCATTCGACAAACTGGCCGGGCTGGCGGATCAGGCGCGGCACCGGATCGTTGGCACATTCCGGCCCCGCCAACGCGCAACGGTCGCGAAATGCGCAGCCGTACATAGGCCCGATCAGGCCGGGCACGCGGCCCGGAATCGCGGGCAGCTCGCTACCGCGCGGCGTGACGCCGGGGACCGGGATCGCGCGCAGCAACCCTTGGGTGTAGGGGTGCAGCGGCGCAGCGAACAGATCGTGCGCCGGGGCCAGTTCCGCTATGCGGCCGGCATACATCACGGCCACGTCCGTCGCGATGGCGGCGACTACGCCCAGATCATGTGTGATCAGCATCAGTGAGAGGCCCAGATCCGCCTGCAACTGCCCCAAGACGCCCAGTATCTGCGCCTGAATGGTAACGTCCAGCGCCGTCGTAGGCTCATCCGCGATCAGAAGGCGCGGGCGGCCCATTAGGGCCGATGCGATCATGATCCGCTGGCGCTGCCCACCAGAAAAGGCGTGCGGATACTGCGTCAGCCGCGCGGCCGGATTGGAGATGCCGACGCGGTCCAGCATTTCGGTGGCGCGATTGTTCGCCTCTGTCCGGCTTAGCCGCTCAGATCGCATGACGCCTTCGGTCAGTTGCCTGCCCACGGTCAGCGTAGGGTTAAGCGAGCTGGTCGGATCTTGAAAGATCATGGCAACCTCGCGCCCGCGCATTTGCGCCAGCTTAGCATGGCCTTTGCCAGTCAGATACTGGCCCGCCATTTGAAAGGTGTCGGCCCTCACCTTTGCATAGCGTGGTAGCAGGCCCATGATCGCCATGGCGGTCAGGGATTTGCCGCAACCCGACTCGCCGACAAGGCACAGTGTCTGGCCGCGCTCAATTCGCAGGTCGATGCCGCGCACGGCGTTCAGCAGGCCGCGCTCGGTCGGCAGGGACACTTGCAGGTTCTGGATATCAAGTAGCACTTCGGTCATTTGCGCACCGGTCCCGTCACGTCGCGCATCCCATCGCCGAAGAGGTTCACCGCTAGCACCAGCACGCACAGCGCCGAGCCGGGCATCGCAATCAGCCATGGATCGAACAGAATGTTGTCGCGCCCCTCCGAAATCATCAGGCCCCACGACGGCGTGGGCGGCCGCACGCCAAGGCCGAGGAACGACAGCGCGGCCTCCAACAGAATAACATTGGCAACCTCTAGCGTGACAACGACAAGTATTGTGCTCTGCATGTTTGGTAGAATTTCGAGAAAGAGGATGCGAAACCGGCTGGCGCCTATGGCGCGCAGGCCCATGATGAATTCTTGATGCCGCAGGCTTTGAGCCGCCGCGCGCGATACCACGGCAAAGCGATCCCACAACAAAAGACCCAGCACAGTGATCAGCGTGGTCAGTGACGCGCCGCCCAGTGCCACGGCGGCCAGAGCGACCAGCACAATGGGCAGCGATAGCCGCGTGGTGATGGCAAAGCTGATGACCATATCGACCCAGCCGCCGAAATATCCCGCCAGCAGGCCCAGCGTGATGCCGATCGTCCCCGACACGAGGATGACGCCAAGGCCGACCCCTAGGGACACCCGTGCGCCATAGATCATACGCGACAGGTAATCGCGGCCAAGCTGGTCGGTGCCAAGCAGATGTTCAGGCACAGCGCGATCATGCCAGAAGGGGGGCAGCAGGCGGCGCGACAAATCCTGCGCGACCGGATCGTGCGGCGCGATAAGCGGGGCGAAAATGGCTATCAGAATGATGATGGCGAGGATCGTGCCGCCGAGCATCACGCCCGAATTGCGCAGCGACTTGCGCAGGGTAGTGGCGGGCCGGGTTTCAGCTGAGACGTCTGTCATGTCAGGACACTCCTCTCAGGCGCGGATCAAGCACCGCGTTCAGTATGTCGGCCAGCGTAGTCAGTAAAACGTAGAGCAGCGACAGGATCAGGATGATTGCCTGCACCACCGGCAGATCGCTGCGGAGCAGCGACTCCCATGCAAGCCTGCCCAGTCCGTTTAGGGCGAACACGCTCTCAATTACGATAGAGCCGGATAGCAGCAGGCCTAGCTGCACGGCGGCAAGCGATACCAGTGGCAGCACCGCGTTGCGGAGCGCGTGGCGGAAGATGACGGTGCCCATTGGCAGCCCCTTGGCGCGGGCCGCACGAATGTAGTCGGTCGCGAGCACGTCAATCATGCCCGACCGAGTGATGCGCATCATTGCGGGCATCGCGTAATAGCTCAGCACGATGACGGGCAAGATATAGCCCTGCCACGTCTCGGCCCCAGAAATCGGCACCCAGCCATACCATACGCCGAACACGACGATGGCCATCAGGCCCAGCCAGAAACTTGGAATTGCCTGCCCGGTGACTGCCAGCACCAGTGCCAGCCGGTCGATCCAGCCATTTGGGCGCAGCGCAGCCGCGATGCCCAATGGAACCGCGACGACCAGCGCCAGCAGAAAGGACAGCACCCCAAGGCGCAGCGTGACGCCAACCCGGTTGCCGATAATTTCGGTAACAGGCACGTTAAAATAGATGCTGCGCCCCAGATCGCCTGTTAGGGCGCTGCCAATCCAGTCCAGATATTGCGTCACGATGGGCCTGTCAAAGCCGTAGGCGATACGCACCGCTTCGGCATCCTGCGCCCGCCCGCCAGCGCCCGCGATGGCGATGGCTGGATCGCCGGATAGGAACATCAGCGCAAAGCTGATGGCCGACACGGTGGCGCAGACGCAGAACGCGACCAGCAGCCGTTTCGATATGTAACCCAGCATGATGCGTCCTCGTCCGTTAGGGACCGGGCAGCGAGGGGTGCCGCCCGGACCGTTTGCTCAAACGTGGCGGATTACTTCCAGCTGGAGTTCCACCAGCGCGCGAACTCGTCGGGATGGGGCGTAAAGTTCAGATCGTCTGCCAGCCCATAGTTGACGTTGAAGTTATACATCGGCATCCAATATGCCTCGTCGACGATCTTCTTGACGGCCATGCTATAATTCTCGGCGCGCACGTCTCGGTCGGATGCGCTATCGGCGACGGTCAACCACTCGGCCAGCTCGGGGTTCTGCACCAGATCATCGTCGCCGCCGCCAAAGAAGTTCGACAGGATGAACGCGGTGTCGCCGATACCGTAGCTGCCCCAGTTAGAAAAGAAAGCAGGCAACTCCTTGGCGCGCCATTGGCCGATGCCGGCCGCATATTGCTGCTCGTTCAGGATCAGCGTGACGCCGACCTTTGCCAGATCGGCGGCTATGGCCTCCGCAGTGGGGCGCGGCATTGCGGCGAACACCATCTCCATCTCGAACCCGTCCTCATAACCCGCCTCAGCCAGCAGGGCGCGGGCCTTTTCAGGATCATATTCGTAAACCGTCACGTCCTGCTCGCAACCAAATTGGGCCGGGTTGCAGGGCGTGTTCAATACCTTTGATGCGCCTCCGGCAAAGGCGTCGGTGATAGCCGCGCGGTTTGTCGCGTGGATCAGCGCTTGGCGCACGCGTTTGTCTGCGATCGGGCTGTCGCCGCCCAGCGATTCAGGGGCGAACCCGACATAACCGATGCGCATAATGGGCGCGCTGATGATTTGTACGCGGCTCTCTAGCTGCGTGGCCTGATCGGGCGGGATGCGCCAGATCCAGTCCAAATCGCCTGACATCAACTCGGCATATTGCGTGTTCATCTCGGGCATGGTGCGCACGATGATCTTGTCGATGGTTGCGCCGCTCTTGGGGCTACCTTCGTAGTGATCTGCGAAGCGCTCCATCTCATACCGGATGCCCGGCTCTTGCGAGACCAGCTTGTAGGGGCCCGTTCCGATGGGGGTCGCAGCCATCCCTTCGGAGCCGTTCTCAGCAAAGAACTCGTGCGGATAGATCGGCAAGGCATCTGCCAGCATTTCAACCGCGCCGGCAAAGGGCTTGGACATGTTGATGCGGACCTTGTCATCAGCCAACTTCTCAACGCTCTCGATCCAGTCGACCGAGATCGAATAGCGCGTGCCGTATTCGGGGGTGATGACGGTATTCAGCGTCTCCACCACGTCATCTGCGGTAAACTCCGCGCCGTTGTGGAATTTCACGCCCTTGCGCAGGGTGAATTCCATGGTCAATGGGCCGGTAAACTCCCAGCTTTCGGCCAGCGCGGGGACGATTTCACCGGTGTCGAGGTTTTTGTAAAGCAGTCCATCAAAGATATGGCGCGCCAGAATCAGACCCTCGCGGCCAGCGATCTTGTAGGTGTCCAGCGGCTCAGGTTCGGAGGCGAAGGCAACGTTGAGGGTGTTATCCTCTTTGCCCGCCATAGCGGGCGTACCGGCGGCAAAGCTCAGCGAGGCGGCAAGAGCCACAGCGCCGGACAGGAAATACTTGGGGGTGTGATGTGTCATGATGTCCTCTGTTGATTTGTGGTGGTTTCTCATCGGGCGGTTAGCCGCCTCTGGACGCGTTAGTTCGCGCGCCCGGTTATTTGCGCTAGTGTTTCGCCAGCGTTTAGCCGTTCCAGTATCGCGATCTCGTCATGCTGTATCTGCCGCGCACGCGCGCAGAACTCGGAGGCCTGGGCCGGGTCCATGACGGCCACGCCGCTTTCATCGGCGAGGATAATATCGCCGGGCCGGACCGCGGTGCCGCCGCAATTGATCGGCACGTTCACGTCGCCCGACAGGCCGCGCGGCTTGGTTGTGATGGGCGAGCGTCCGCGGCACCAGACGGCAAATCCAGCGGCCAGAATGGCTGAGCGGTCGGTGACGAAGCCGTCGATTACAACTCCCGCTGCGCCGCGTGCCTGCGCCGCTGCGGTAGTGACGGCGCCCCAGCACGCATGGCGCAGGTCGCCGCAACGATCAATTACGATTACCTGACCCGGCTGCACCTGTGCCAGCGCTTGGACCAGCGCCGCGCCATCGTCGCTTGGCATGCGCACGGTAAACGCGGGGCCAAATATGCGTCGTTCAGGGACTAGCCCCTGAATGGACGGCGCCATGAACCCCTCACTAAGAAAGTGGCCCAGCGTCGCGGTTTCGATATCCGAAAGGTCGAGTGATACGGTCATGACAGGCTCCGGCGTGTGTTCGCGATTAAAGCAGACCCTGCATCGTTGCATCGGTCAAATAGCCTTAGATTATGATAACTATAGTCATGCCGCGCGCCGCTGATATAGTCGGGCGTTGAGAGGACAAAATGACATGGACGCCACTCTACAATCGGGCCCCAACTGGAACCTGCTGCGCACGTTTTACGCCATCGCGGCAGAGCAAAGCATCACCAAGGCAGCGCGCCGCCTTGGCGTTAGCCAGCCATCGGTCAGCGCTTCGCTACAACGGTTGGAGGCGCAGCTGAAGTGCCAGCTCGTTTATCGCGATAGTCGGCATTTTGCATTGACGCAGCAGGGCGGGCAAATCTATCACGAGTGCCGCGCGATGTTTCGCGGCGCCGAGCGAATTGCGCAGGCCGTGCGCGGCGCGCCCGTCGGAGAGAGCGGCGAGGTGCGGTACCAGATCATTAGCAATCTCGCGTCCCCCATGCTGGACGAAATCCTGCGACTCTATCATCAACGCCATCCGTCCGTGACCTTTCAGAGCGAGGTCCAGAATAGCCAGAATATCGTGCGGAGCGTTCGGCAGGGGCGGGTAAACATCGGCATCTGTCTGCTAGCACAGCCGCCAAGCGGTCTGTGCGCTATCCGATTGTTCCGCGAGGAATTTCACCTGTTTTGCGGCGCCGAGCATCCGTTATTTGGCCGTGCATCCGTTAGTGTGGAGGATGTGGAGCGCGAGCCATTCATCTCATTTGCCTGCGCGACCGAGGGCGCGGGGCTGGAGCCAATGTCAATCCTGAGGTCCGGTATGCGGCTGGGCAGCCACATCGCCGGGCTTAGCACTAACATGGAGGAGGTGCGCCGTATGATCGCCGCCGGGCTGGGCATTGGCATCCTGCCGCTGATGTCCGCAGAGGGCGATATTCAAGCTGGCGCGCTCTGGCCGCTCAAGATCACGGACGAGCCAATCGGCGCGAACGTCTATCTGGCGCATGCCGAAGCTAGCGCCTTGACGCCGCCCGAGGCCGCGTTCGTGAACATCGTTCAAGAGTTAATCGCGCTCTATCCGGATATGACCTAGCGAGCGGTTTGCAAGCGCTGGTCAAGTCGCGAAACCGCTATCCGCTACCTTGTCGATATGCGCGATGATCCCTTCGACCGAGCAGGCGATGTCGTGCGAGATGTTCAGGCGGGCCGCGACTGCGTCTTGCAGGCGGATCGCCTCATATACGGGATGATGGTGGTCGATCATATCGCGCCCGCCAAGGCTGTAGAACGATGAAATCGGCGGTCCGATCTGAAGCCACAGCCCCCCCAGCAGACCGCGCAGCACAGGCATTTGTCCGATATCGGCAAGGCTGAAGTGGAACTGTTTGTTAAGACGGATCGCGCGTTGCCAGTCGCCCGCCGCGATGGCGGCCTCGTTATCGACGATGTTCTGGTGCAGCGCCTCCAGATCACTGTCGCTGCGCCGCTCGGCGGCGCGGGCGGCGGCCAGCCCCTCCAACTCCAGCCGGATGTCCGCGATCTCGCGATATTTGCTTTGAGTGATTATCGGCACTCGTATGTCGCGTGGACCTCGTTGCTCTAACGCGTTCTCCAGCAGCAGCCGCTTGACCGCGTCGCGCACCGGGGTCGAGCTGATCTCCAGCGTATCGGCGAGGCTGCGAATGGTCAGCTTTTCACCGGGCTGAAACCCGCCGCTGACGATTGCATTGGCGATTTTTTCGTATGCAACATCGCCGAGGTAGGACTGGTTGATTGCGGAAAGGCCCTGCTGTGTCACTGATGTGTCCCCAAGTCTGGTTGCCGCCCAAGTTGACCCCAAACCCAAAAAACCAACCGAAACAGGGGACACGGGGGGTGGCGCACGGCCACCATGACGCATCATGCGTGACGCGTAAAGTTTTGCCGTGCGCAGCATCATCAGTATTTGCCTGACGCAAACGCGCTATTTTAGGTCAAAACATGCACGAGGGTTGAGCCGCGCGTCGCGCTTATGCGGGCGATAGCGCGTCGCGGATTGCGGTGACTGCGGCCAGCATATCGACGGTATAGCTGTGGATCAGGAAATCAGGCCATGTCGACAGTTTGACAGCCAGAAAATCGGTTTTTGGGTCGATATAGATCAGCTGGCCAAAGACGCCGCGCGCCATGAAATCGCCGCGCTCCGCGTCGTGGATCCACCACTGGCGGCTATAAGCGCCTTTGGGCGATGTGGCGGTATAGGGTTCGCCGTAGGCCGAACGATCACCGGCGGCGCTGGCGCGCACCCACGCTTCGGGGACGATCTGGACGCCGTCCCACGCGCCGCCCTCCAGCATCATCAGGCCAAAGCGGGTGTAGTCGCGCAAAGTCGCGTTAAAGCCACCATCTGCCAGCGCGGTCCCGGCACGGTCGACCGTGAAATAGGCGTCCCGCTCGGCGCCGATGCGCGACCAGATGCGATCAGATAGCAGGCTGGCCAGCGACTGGCTTGCGCTACGCTCCAGCGCCCATGCAATCACGTCCGTCTCGATCGAACGGTACTTGAACGCCTCGCCGTGCGGGCGCTCTTGCGGCAGGCCGAGGATGACGTCGCGGATGGTCGGCACGGGCGCGCCCGGTAGCGGAGGGCGCCAGCCGCTGGCAATGTCGATATGCGTCATGTCAGAGCCGGGGATGCCGTAATCTTCGGTAAAGCGTACACCCGAGCGCATGTCGAGCACGTTGCGAAGCGTCGCACCAGCATAGCCTGAATGGGCCATTTCAGGCACGATGTCGGACATAAGCGCGTCCAGATCCAGACTACCCTCGCCATGCAGCACGCCGGCCAATGTTCCGACCACCGATTTGGCCATGGACTGCGACAGATGCGGCGTAAGCGCGCCCATGTCGTTGTGATAGCTTTCATGCACGACTTGTCCACGGCTCATCACCAAAAAGCCGTCGGTGTAGCTGGTGTTCAGCCAATCGCGAACAGTTTGCCGAGGGCCTTCGAGCGTTTTGTAGTCGATCGGCAGAATATCCTGATGCGTACTGGGCAGCGCACGCACCGGACCTGCGCCGCGCGGTACGTCGGCGGTTGGGAAGAGGCTGCGCATGTTTTGAAATGACCAGCGATTGAACGGGGGCAGGTCCCAGTTCGACGGGCCGGGAATCGCCTCGGCGGCCGGCGGGTGCCCCTGCATGATGCCCATCTCGCGGGCGGTGCGCACAGGTGCGGCGGCCGGGGCCTTCGGGATGTGGGCTTTGGGGGGCGTCATGAGGTCATTCCTTGGTGGTCATGGGGCAGGCACAAAAAAGGCGGGGCACAAGTTTGCGCGCCCCGCCCGAATAGTCAGTGCCTTATTGCTTCAGCTTCGTCCAGATGCGGTTGTACATATCGGTGACTTCCTGCTCGCACGGCTTGACGAAGTCAGGCGCCGGTGCGGTGTCAGGCATGACGATCTCGTGCGCGGTCTTCATGTCCTCGTCCATGAATTCCTCGCTCCCGGTGATGCCGTTGGCATAGCGGGCAAAGTTTGAGATCAGCGCCGCGTTCTCTGGCAGCATGATGAAGTTCATAAAGAGTTTGGCGTTCTCCATGTTCGGCGCGTCCTTCAGGACGGCAGCGTTGTCCATCCAGCCGGTAAAGCCTTCCTTGGGGTAGGCATAGACCAGCGTTGGGCGCTGATCGCGCGCGCGCATGGCGGCGCCGTTCCAAGTCTGGCTTAGGTCCACGTCGCCCGATGTCAGCTTTTCGATGGTTGCATAATCCATCGTGCGCCAGTCGGCCTTTGCCTTGATCAGCAGCTCGGTAATGTCCCGAAGCTCTTCGGTGTTGCTGTTGCAGCGGTCATAGCCCCGATACCGCAGCGCGGCGTTGATAACTTCGGGCATGTCGGACAGCATGTTGATGCGGCCCTTCAGCTCGTCAGGTGCGTCAAACATCAACGCCAGTGTATCAATGTCGCCGTCATAGACCTCGCTGTCGACGGTGAACGACGTGGTACCCCACTGCCACGGCACGGTATAGTTGCGGCCCGGATCCCAATAGACGTCGACCCATGTGGGGTTCATATTCGAGAAGTTTTCCATCTCGTTCGGCTTGACCTCGGCCAGCAGATCCTGCTCGACCATGATCGCGGCGGTCGAGTCGCTGGGCACGACGATGTCGTAGCCGGTGTTACCTTCACGGACCTTCGCCAGCATGATCTCGTTGCTGTCATAGCCGTCGATGTTCACTTCGACGTCGAATTCCTTTTCGAACTTATCGATCAGCTCGGGCGAGGTGTAGTTGCCCCAGTTGTACAGGTTCAGTTGGCCTTCGGCCCATGCGGGGCCGACAAGGGCCACGGCGGCGGCGAGGGTCGCGGCCATACTTTGTGTTGTTCTTTTCATGTTAGATAGTCCTCCGGTTGGTTAGTTTTGTTTGCGGACCTTACGTCCGCTTTTTGTTCCCGATCAGGAAGAAGATCGAGACCAGCACCACCGACAGCCCCAAGAGCACTGTCGAGACGGCGTTGATTTCAGGGGTGATCCCGCGCCGGATCTGGCCAAGAATGTAGACCGGCAGCGTCGTCTCGCCGGGGCCAGCGACCAGTAGCGTGATGATCACGTCATCCAATGATACCACAAACGCCAGCATACCACCCGCAACGATCCCCGGTGCCATCAGGGGGAATGTAACCTTGCGAAACACCTGAATGGGGGTGGCGTAGAGGTCTGCGGCGGCTTGCTCCAGCGACAGGTTCATATCCTCCAGCCGCGCGCGGATGGGCATATAGGCAAACGGGATGCAGAACACCGTATGCGCCAGCATGAGAAAGCCGATGCCGTTGATGTTGAATATCTGCTTGATAATGCCAAAGAACGCGAGCGTGGCGACCGCCGTGACAATTTCGGGCACCATCAGCGGCTGATTGATGATCGCATAGGCGAGCGTTTGGCCCTTGAATGGGCGCACCCGCGTTGTGGCCAGTGCGGCCATCGTGGCGAATGAGGTGGCAAAGACTGTTGCGACTGCGGCCACCTGTAGTGACACGACGGTCGCCTTGCGAATGCCGTCATTGTCGAACGCGGCGGCGTACCAGCGCAGGCTAAACTCCGTCCAGATCACGACAGAGCGGTTGTCGTTGAACGAATACACCACCAGCATCACGATGGGCGCGTATAGGAAAAAGAGGCAGATCCACGCCATCGTGTCAAAGCCGGGCTGCTTGCGCAGATCCTTCATCCGGCGGCGGCGCGGCGGCGCAACAGGATCGGGGCTGGCGACGGTCGCGGGTGTCTGGGTGCTTTTGTGATCAGCCATGACCGTTGCCCTCCTTGCCGGAATAGCGAACGTAGATGATGAGCGATGCCATCACCACGACCATCAGGATCAGCGCGGCGGCCGAGCCGAAGGGCCAATTGCGCGAGCCGCTGAATTGCAGCGCGATAAGGTTGCCGATCATCAGCTCTTTGCCGCCGCCCAGCAATTCGGGCGTGATGTAGGCGCCGAGGCCGGGGATGAAAACGAGGATGCAGCCTGCCACGATGCCAGGCTTGGCCATCGGGATAATGACATGGCGCAGCACCTGAAACCGGCTGGCGTAGAGGTCATATGCCGCCTCAACCAGCCGGAAATCCAGCTTTTCCAGCGAGGCATAAAGGGGCAGCACCATGAACGGCAGGTAGCTATAGATCAGGCCGGCGAAAATCGCGTAGTCGGTATAGAGCATGCCGATGGGGCTGTCGGTCACGCCCATACCCATCAAGCTGAGGTTGATGATGCCCTCGTCGCGGATGATCAGCAGGATCGCATAGGTGCGCACCAAGAGGTTCACCCAAAAGGGCAGGGTGATCAGAAACAGCCACAGATTGCGTTGCTCCAGCGGCTTGGACGCGATGAAATAGGCGGTTGGAAATCCGACAATCAGCGCACCGACGGTCGCGCCGAATGCCAGCCCGATAGAGCGGCCATAGATACTAAGGTAGGTACCCGAAAATTGCAGCGTGTCGTCAAAGATGTCGCGGTCGAACAGAAACTGCACGTATGCGTCGGTTGAAAATTTCCACGTGACGCCGCCATACGTGCCGGGGGTGAGGAACGAATAGATCAGCGTGATCGTCAGCGGAAAGAGCCCAAAGATGCCAATGATAATCAGCGCGGGCGACAAGAGCTGCCAGCGACGACGCCGCGCGGACGCCTCGGTCTGGCGGCGCGCCTCGGCAAGGCGGTCTGCGGTGGTTGCGCTTTCCGGCAGGGTGTCGGTGAGATCTGCCATCAGTCCACCAGAACCTGAACGGCATCCGGCACGGATATGCCTACCTGCGCGCCGATCTGCGCATCCGTCTGAGCGCGGCGCACCAGTACTTCGCCGCCGCCATCCAGCGCGATGTGCACGTTATGGCCGGCACCGAAATAGACGATGTTGGTCACGCGCCCCTTGAGCGCCGCATCTGGGGCATCGGGCGCGGTAAGCTCCATATTTTCGGGGCGGATCGCGACCGAGGCGCGTCCCTCGCGGGCGGCGCCCGCTGATAACAACGCGCCGATTTTGGTCCCGCCGGGCAGAATTACGTGGGCACCATTATCGCTAAGGTCGCCCTCCAAGATATTGATATCACCGATGAAGTCCGCAACAAAGCGGCGCGCGGGATTGTTGTAGATCTCCTTGGGCGCGCCCACTTGCAGGATCGCACCGGCCTGCATGACCGCGATCCGGTCTGACATGGTGAGCGCTTCCTCTTGGTCGTGCGTAACAAAGACGAACGTGATGCCCGTCTCTTCCTGAAGCCGTTTCAGTTCGATCTGCATTTCCTTGCGTAGCTTGAGGTCCAGCGCTGACAACGGCTCGTCCAGCAGCAGCACTTTGGGCCGCGGCGCAAGAGCGCGGGCCAGTGCCACGCGCTGTTGTTGCCCGCCCGACAACTGATCGGTGCGCCGGTCTGCCAAATGCTCCATCTGGACCAGCGCCAGCATGCGGGCCACGGCCTCCTTGATCTCGGCCTTTGGGCGGCCCTGCATCTCTAGTCCAAAGCCGATGTTGCGCGCCACGCTCATATGCGGAAATAGCGCATAGGACTGAAATACCGTGTTTACGGGCCGCTTGTAGGGCGGCAGGTGGCCGATTTCCTGCCCGTCCAACAGGATCTGGCCACCATCGGGCAGATCAAAGCCCGCGATCAGGCGCAAAAGAGTCGTTTTACCGCAGCCCGACGGGCCCAGCAGTGTAAAAAATTCGTTCTTGCGAATGTCGACTGACACGGCATCAAGCGCGGTGATTTTGCTCGCGCCCTGACCAAACGTCTTGGTTACGCGTTCAGCGTGCACCATCACGTTATCTGCCCCGCTGTATGCCGTCGCGGCTGTCTGTGCCTGCTGTACCATGCGGCGTTACCCCCTGTGTTTTATGGCCCCACGTGCGATTCCTTGCCGGGGGTGTTCGGGCAGATTAGGGCGCAGCAGCCGCAAAGGTAAAGACCCCATCGTCTTATTCGCGCGCAGCCCCGCCCGGTGCGATGCCCTGTGCCTGATCCTTTGCGAGGGGTATTTACCCCGCAGGGCCTATGGCCCAGATTGAACCGGGACAGAGTATCATTCGCGGGCGCGCGTCCGCACAGGAAAAGGGACCTGTAATGGCAGGCATGGCGGATCTGGTAATCGTGAACGGCAAAGTTCTGACGATGGATGCAAGCCACCCTCGCGCAGAAGCTGTGGCGCTGGCGGGCGGTGTGATTTTGGCGGTTGGCAGCACGGCGCAAATGCGCGATCTGGCCGCGCCGGATGCGCGCGTGATCGACGCGGCGGGTGGCACGGTGATGCCGGGCTTGATCGACAGCCACGTGCATTTGTTCCAAGGGTCCGCCGCGCTTGAATTCATGGCGATGGAGGGGGTTGAGACGGTGGCGGACGCCGCCCGCACCATCCGCACTTATGCCGATGCCAATCCCGATGAGCCGATGATTTTAGGCACTGGCACCGCGTATGGCCTGATGGACGGGCGCAACCCTACGCGCCACGATCTGGATGCGATCCTGCCGGATCGCCCCATGGCGCTGCTATCGCCTGATATTCACACACTATGGGCGAATACGATGGCGCTTGAGGCCGCAAACCTGCTGCACGGCGCCCCGGTGCCAGAGGGCAGCGTCATCGTGATGGAGGGCGAGACTGCCACCGGCGAGTTGCAGGAAACCGGCGCATTTGGCCCTGTCCTGACGCTTAGCCGGACGGGCGGGCGCGACATGCTGGGCTACGTCACTGGAGCGGAGCCCGAGCCGCCCGCCACCGAGGCCGAGCGCGCCGCCGACCGCCGCCTGCTGGCGAAGGGTCTGGCCCACGCCGCGTCGCATGGCATCACAACGATGCACAACATGGACGGGAATTTCTACCAACTGGAGTTGCTCAGCGATCTGGATGCTGCGGGCGATTTGAAATGCCGCATGCAGGTGCCGTTCCACCTCAAGAATTACGACCCGCTCGACCGGCTGGAGGAGGCCGTGGAGATGCGTCGCCTCTATACTGGCGATCGGGTCTGGTCGGGCCGGGTTAAAATGTTCATGGACGGTGTGCTCGATACGCATACTGCGCTGATGACGCGCCCCTATCCCGGCACCCGCACGATTGGCGAGCCTGTGTTCGAGCCCGATCATTTTAACGAGGCCTGCGTGCGCGCGGACGCGATGGAGCTGCAACTCAGCGTTCATTCCATCGGTGACCTGGCGACGCGGCGAACATTGGATGGGTATGCTGCTGCGCAACTGGCCAACGGTCGCCGCGATTCCCGCCACCGGATCGAGCATATTGAGGTGATCCACCCCGATGACCTGCCACGTATCCGGCAGCTGGGCGCGGTCGCGTCCCTTCAACCGCGCCATTCGCCGCTGGGCGATTACTTCCCAATTCTCCCGCAGGGCACGCTTCTGCACGACGACCAGTACCCATACGCCTACGCATGGCAGCGCATCCGCGAGACGGGTGCACCGGTGATCTTTTCCACCGATTGGCCGGTCATACCGGTTGACGCAATGCGCAATATCCAATGCGCTATCGCGCCATTGCAGCCCGGTGCACCATGGGACGTGCGGCCCCAGACGTTGATGGATACGCTTGTCTCCTACACGTCGGGCAATGCGTGGGTGGAATTTAACGAGGGCCGCAAGGGACAGTTGGCAACGGGCCAGATGGGCGATGTGGTAATCATGGACCGCGATCTGGAGGCCTGCGCGCCCAATGCCATCCATGCGGCGCGCCCAATGATCACGATCTGCGGCGGGTGCATCACCTATGCCGCGTGACGCGGGGTGGCACTGGCGGCATCCCTGCCGCTGGCCTAAAGTGAGGTTATGAAAAACCATAGCCGATTCATCCACCTGCGCGTCCATAGCGAATACTCTTTGCTGGAAGGGGCCGTGCGGCTGAAAAAGCTTCCGGCTATGTGCGTCGATGCGGGGATGCCCGCCGTCGCCGTTACCGATACGAACAATATGTTCGCTGCCCTCGAGTTTGCCGTCTCGGCGGCAGAGGCGGGCGTCCAGCCGATCATGGGCTGCCAGATTGATCTGGCCTATGTCGATGTCGCGCCGGGCGAGCGTCCTGCCACGCCCGCACCCATTGTCCTGCTGGCCCAGAATGAGCAGGGGTACGAGCATCTGATGAAGCTCAACTCTTGCCTCTATTTGCGCGGCGACGGCGCGCTGCCGCATGTGACGCGGATGGATCTGGCCGAACACTCGGGCGGCCTGATCTGCCTCACTGGCGGGCCGGACGGCCCGGTTGGGCGGCTCTTGCGCGCTGGGCAGCGCGACGCGGCGGAGGCGCTGATGCGGCAACTGGCCGAGATTTATGGCGATCGCCTCTACGTCGAGTTGCAGCGCCACCCCGGCGAGGACGGCCTGCCCGAGGCAGAGCGCAGCAGTGAGCGCGGCCATATCGAAATGGCCTATGCGATGGATCTGCCGCTGGTTGCGACAAACGATGTCTATTTCCCCAAGTCCAAGATGTACGAGGCGCATGACGCCATGTTGTGCGTGGCCGAGGGCACGTACGTTGATCAGTCTGCACCGCGCCGCCGCCTCACACCGCAACATAACTTCAAGACGGCCAAGGAAATGGCGACACTCTTTGCCGACTTGCCCGAAGCGATCGAAAATACCGTGGAAATCGCCAAGCGCTGCGCCTTTGGCGCCTATCGCCGCGACCCGATCCTGCCAAAGTTTGCTGATGACGAGGTGGTCGAGCTGCGCCGCCAGGCCAAGGAGGGTTTGGTCGAGCGTCTGAGCGTCATCCCCCACGCCGTCAGCGTGGAAGAGTACGAAAAGCGGCTGGAGTTTGAGCTGGGCATCATCGAGGGCATGGGCTTCCCGGGTTATTTCCTGATCGTTGCCGATTTCATCAAATGGGCCAAGGACCGCGATATTCCGGTGGGTCCGGGGCGCGGGTCGGGCGCGGGGTCGCTCGTCGCTTATGCTCTGACAATCACGGACCTTGATCCGCTGCGCTATTCGCTGCTGTTCGAACGGTTCCTGAACCCCGAACGTGTGTCGATGCCCGACTTTGACATCGACTTTTGCATGGATCGCCGAGAAGAGGTGATCCAATACGTGCAGGAAAAATATGGCCGCGACCGCGTGGGCCAAATCATCACCTTTGGCGCGCTGTTGTCCAAGGCTGCCGTGCGCGATATCGGCCGAGTCCTCCAGATGCCATACGGGCAGGTGGATCGCCTGTCCAAGATGATCCCCGTCGAGGGCGTCAAACCCGTCAGCATTCAGCAGGCATTGATCCAAGAGGACCGCCTGCGCGAAGAGGCCCGCAATGAAGAGGTCGTCGACCGCCTGCTGAATTACGGCATGCAGGTCGAGGGGCTGCTGCGCAACGCGTCGACCCACGCGGCTGGTGTCGTAATCGGCGATCGCCCGCTGGACGCGCTGGTGCCCCTGTATCAAGACCCTCGCAGTGACATGCCCGCGACCCAATTCAACATGAAATGGGTCGAGCAGGCGGGGCTGGTCAAGTTCGACTTTCTGGGCCTGAAAACCCTGACCGTGATCCAGAACGCAATGGCGCAGATTCACGGCGAGGGCCGCGATCTGCACACCGCCGCCGATGGTAGCGCGATCTACCAGCCGCACGCGGGCGCCGAAAACGATATCGGACAGATCCCGCTGGACGATGCCAAGACCTACGCGCTCTATGCGCGCGCCAAGACTGTCGCGGTGTTTCAGGTTGAAAGCTCGGGCATGATGGACGCGCTCAAGCGGATGAAGCCGGACTGCATCGAGGATATCATCGCGCTGGTCGCGCTCTATCGTCCCGGCCCGATGGAGAATATTCCGAAATTCTGCGAGGTGAAGAACGAGCTATCCGAGCGCGAATTGCTGCACCCCACCATCGACCATCTTCTGGACGAGACGCAGGGCATCATCGTCTATCAAGAACAAGTGATGCAGATCGCGCAGGAAATGGCGGGCTACAGCCTTGGCGGCGCGGACCTGCTGCGCCGCGCCATGGGCAAGAAGATTCAAGCGGCGATGGATGCGGAACGGCCCAAGTTTATCGCGGGCGCCAAGGAAAACGGCGTTGATGACGACAAGGCGCTGGAGGTTTGGAACCTACTGGATAAGTTTGCGAATTACGGATTTAACAAATCCCACGCGGCGGCCTATGCGGTCGTCAGCTACCAAACGGCATGGCTGAAGGCGAACCATCCGACCGAGTTTATGGCAGGGGTCATGAACTGCGATATACACCTGACCGACAAACTCTCGGTCTATTTCGAAGAGGTGAAAAAGGGGCTGAAGCTGAATTGGGCACCGCCTTGCGTCAACCGCTCGGACGCACAGTTCGTGGTGCGTAATGGCGTTCTACACTACGCCTTGGGCGCGCTGAAAAACGTCGGTGTTGAGGCGATGAAGCTGATCGTCGAGGGCCGCACTGGCGGCGCGCAAGGCGCGAGCGGTGAGGACAAGCCGTTTGCCACGCTCTATGACTTCGCCCGCCGCGTCGATATCAAGCGCATCGGCAAGCGGCCGATGGAGATGCTGGCCCGTTCCGGCGCGTTTGACGAGATTGATCGCAATCGCCGCCGCGTATTCGACGCCCTTGAGCCGCTGATGAGCTACTCAGCCGCGATCCACGATCAGAAGAATTCGGCGCAGGTGTCACTCTTTGGCGAGGCCGGCGAGGATCTGCCCGAACCGCGCCTGCCGCCCGTCGATGACTGGCAACCGGCTGAGCGCCTCAACGAGGAATTCAAAGCCGTCGGGTTCTATCTGTCGGGCCATCCCCTGGACGACTACATGGCCGCGTTAAAGCGCAAGAGTGTCAAGACGCTGGACCAAGTCATGCAGGACGCCGCGCGCGCGCCTTGCGTAGTGAAAATGGCCGGCATCGTCGCGGGCCGGCAGGAGCGGAAATCAGCGCGCGGCAATCGCTTTGCGTTTGTGCAACTCAGCGATACCACGGGTGGCTACGAGGTCGTCATGTTCTCGGAAACGCTGGAGAAATCGCGCGAACATCTGGAAACCGGCGCTCAGGTGGTCATCACCGTCGAGGCGACGATGGAGTCCGAGCAGCTAAAGCTGCTGGCGCGCTCTGTCGCGCCGATAGACGGCGTGGTCGCGGATGCAGGCAGCCTTGGCCTGTTGATTTTTGTTGATGAGCCGTCCGCGATGGCATCGGTCGCACGTGTTCTGGAAGGCGCGGCCGATGCCGCGCGCGCGTCCCGGCCCGGCCCAATCCGGTTTTGCCTCATCGGCGATGGCCTGCCCGGCGAGGTCGAACTGTCAGCAGGGCGCGATTATCCGGTGACGCCGCAGATCAAGGGCGCGATCAAAAGCCTCGACGGCGTCATGGATGTGCAGGACATTTAGGCTAGCTGTAATTGCGCCCGGCCTCTAGCAATTCGAAACTGGCTATCTCGAATTCGTAGAGCGCGCCGTCCGCCTTCTGGGCGCGCGCGATCAATTTGCCAGTGTCATCACGGAAAACGGCATAAGTGGTGTGCAGCGCGCGGTAACAGTGGCTGCCATCAGGATATATGTACTTTATCAAAGTGGCGCTCCATTGCTTTAGTAGTGAGGGGGCCGCTCGCTTCCCATAGCGACAGAGCCGCCCGCGCCCTCATCACGCTCCGCCTCGCGGCGCATCAGCATCTCGACCCGGCGGGTGAGCACGGCAATTTCAGCGTCCTGCCGCGCGACGGTGTCGGACACGTCGTCAAGCGTGCGGATGAGGTGGGCGATCTGTTCTTCGAGGCGTTCCATAGCGCCCTTGTGGCGCGGGCCGGGCATCGGGTCAAGCGGGCGCGCGTGCGCCGCCTTCGCAATGGATGTTATCCCCAAGAATAATCCGCAAGGGCGGCGCCCTGCTTGCCGGGGGGCGGTGCTTGGGCTAGACCGCCGGGAAACTGAGGCAGCGTCTGAAAGGCGATATAATGGCCAAGCAGAAAAAAACCCCGCGCCCCAAGGCGCAGACGCCCAAGGGCTTTCGCGACTACTTTGGCGCCGAGGTAGTGGAGCGTGCAGCGATGCTGGAGGCGATCGCGCGGGTCTATCACCACTACGGCTTTGACGCGCTGGACAGCGCGGCGGTCGAGACGGTAGAGGCGCTGGGCAAGTTTCTGCCGGACGTGGAGCGGCCCAATGCGGGTGTCTTTGCGTGGCAGGAGGACGAGGGCGAAAAACCCGGTGACTGGCTGGCGCTGCGCTACGATCTGACCGCGCCGCTGGCGCGGGTTTATGCCCAGCACAAGGACGACCTCCCGACGCCTTACCGGCGCTACGCGATGGGGCCCGTCTGGCGCAATGAGAAGCCGGGACCGGGGCGGTTTCGCCAATTTTATCAGTGTGATGCGGATACGGTGGGCGCACCCAGCGTGGCGGCAGATGCCGAGATGTGTGCAATGCTGGCCGACTGCCTTGAGACGGTCGGGATCGCGCGCGGTGACTATGTGGTGCGCGTCAACAATCGCAAGGTGCTGAACGGCGTGCTTGAGGTCGCGCGCTTGTCGGGTGAGGACAAGAAAACCGAGCGCGGCATCGTTCTGCGCGCAATCGACAAGCTGGACAGGCTCGGCCCCGAAGGCGTGCGTGCGCTTTTGGGCGAAGGGCGCAAGGACGACAGCGGCGATTTCACCAAAGGTGCTGGTCTGGATGATGCGCAGGCGGATGTGGTGATGATGTTCGTTAACGCGAATGATGTCGTTGCTTCCAAGCTCGAAGGAAGAGCGAAAGAGTTTGATGGTATTAATATTGTAGCGGATAACTATCGTGAAGCGTCACGACAAAAATACGGTATGGCTTGGAACCATGAAGTGTTGGACCATCTCGGCGTCATCATTGGCAGCTCAACTGTCGGCGCAGAAGGTGTCGAAGAACTTCGCCAAATTGAAGCGTTGCTTAGCGCACAAGGTTACGGCCCAGACCGTATCGTCATCGATCCCAGCGTTGTGCGCGGCCTTGGTTATTACACCGGCCCTGTGTTCGAGGCCGAGCTGACGTTCGACATCCTCGACGACAAGGGCGCCAAGCGGCAGTTCGGCAGCGTTGCGGGCGGCGGGCGCTATGATGACCTGGTCAAGCGGTTCACCGGGCAGTCCGTTCCTGCCACCGGCGTCAGCATTGGTGTGGACCGCTTGCTTGCTGCGCTGCGCGCCAAGGGGCAGGGGGGCGCTCCAACTCCCGGCCCGGTCGTGGTGACAGTGATGGACCGTGCGCGCATGGCCGATTATCAGGCGATGGTCGCCGAGCTGCGGCAGGCGGGCATCCGCGCCGAAGTGTATCTGGGCAACCCCAAGAATTTCGGTAACCAGCTGAAATATGCGGACAAACGCGGCAGCCCCGTCGCCATCATCGAAGGCGCGGACGAGCAAGCGAAGGGGGTCATCCAGATCAAGGATCTGGTGCTGGGCGCGCAGATGGCCGAAGGCGCGACGCTGGAGGAGTGGAAGGAACGCCCCAGCCAGTTCGAAGTGCCGCGCAGCCAGTTGGTTGCCAAAGTGCGCGACATTTTGAACGGGGCGGGCTGATGGCCGAGCTGGGACCTATGCCGTCGCGCGCGTCCATTCGCGCAGAGGCTGCGCGTGTGCGCGGCGTCTTTGAGGCGGCGGGCGCGGAGCCTGTCGAGACGGCGATCCTGCAACCTGCCGAGGTGCTGCTAGACCTATATGGCGAGGATATCCGCGCGCGCGCCTACGTCACGTCAGATCCGCTAAAGGGCGAGCAGATGCTGCGCCCCGATTTCACCGTACCCGTCGTACAAATGCATATGCAAAGCGGGGCCGAGCCCGCGCGGTATACCTATTCCGGCGAAGTGTTTCGCCGGCAGGAGGATGATCCGCGCCGGGCTAGCGAATACATGCAAGTTGGCTACGAGGTAATGGGCGGCGCCGCCCCCGCCGAGGCAGATGCGGAGGTGTTCGCGCTGATCGCGGGCATCGTCGCGCCGCTGGGGCTTCAGGCAGTGACGGGCGATATCGGTATTTTGATGGCGGCTGTCGATGGCTTGGACACAACGGACGCGCGCAAGGCGGCGCTGCGCCGCCATATTTGGCGCCCCCGCCGATTTCGCACACTAATGGAACGGTTTGCGGGCCGTGCAGACGTGCCGCCGAGCCGTACGGCGTTGCTGCAAACGCCGGACCCGATCGCAGGCGCAGGCCCGCTGATAGGCCTGCGCAGTCAGGCTGAGATAGCCGCGCGTATCACAGCGCTGCGCGACGATGCCGCCACCCCGCCCATCAGTGAAGGCGAAGTGGAGCTGATCGACGCAATCCTCGCCGTGCGCGAGACCAGCCCCCACGCGCTGGAGCATTTGCGCGATATCGCCGTAGATATGCCTGCCATTGCGGGCGCGGTCGCACAGCTTGCCGCACGGCTGGACGCTCTGGATGCGCGCGGCGTCGATGTCGCGGCTTTGCCATTTGAGGCTAGCTATGGCCGCGCGCAGATGGAGTATTATGATGGGTTCGTCTTTGGCTTTACCTCCGATGCGCATCCCGATCTGCCGCCTGTTGCATCGGGCGGGCGCTATGACGCGCTGACCCGGCAGCTGGGCGCGGGGCGTGAGATACCTGCCGTGGGCGGCGTGATCCGCCCCGGTCTGCTGGCTTTGCTAGGGGATACCGCATGAGCATACGTCTGGGTGTGCCGTCCAAAGGGCGGTTGATGGAAAAGACGTTTGATTGGTTTGGCGCGCGCGGTGTTACGCTGGGCCGGACGGGATCGGACCGCGAATATGCCGGCATCGTCGAGGGTGCGGGCGACGTCGAGCTGGTTCTGCTGTCGGCGGGGGAAATACCCCGCGAATTGGCTGCCGGACGCATCCATCTGGGCGTAACCGGCACCGATCTGGTGCGCGAAACGCTGGCCGGATGGGAGGGCCGCGTCGAGCCGTTGGCTGAGCTGGGATTTGGCCACGCCGATCTGGTGCTGGCGGTGCCGAACGCTTGGGTCGATGTGGGAACGCTGGACGATCTGGATGCCGTCGCAGCCGCATTTCGTGCAGCGCATGGCCACCGATTGCGGATCGCGACCAAGTATCACAGACTCGTACGCGATTTTCTGCGCGTCCACGGCGTTGCTGATTATCGCCTCGTCGATAGCCAAGGCGCAACCGAAGGCACGGTCAAGAACGAGACCGCCGAGGCGATCGCCGACATCACATCTACAGGCGATACCTTGCGCGCCAATCATCTAAAGCTGCTGGACGACGGTGTGATCCTGCGCAGTCAGGCAACGCTGTTTCGGGCGCGCCGTATTGATCTGAGCGATGCTGACCGTACCACTCTGGCTGGCCTAATGGCCAAGCTGAGCGTTGATTGAGACGGATCGGCGGCTGACCTAGAGGGTTGGCGTCTAGCAAACTTTTAAATGAAGCCTCTGACATAAAAAAACGCGCGGCCCATTGAGGCCGCGCGTTTCATTGGCTTGGTTGCCGGGCCTAAGCGGCCCGACTGTCCAATTAGAAGCGGAATGTTGCGCGAACTTGTGCAGTCGTTGCTTCGACGTCTGTGCCCGAGCTGTTGAAGTTATCGAACTCGTGGTACAGAACTTCGCCACCGAGCGAGATGTTCTGTGTAACCATGTGCTCGTAACCGCCGCCGACGAAGTAACCGTCGTCATCACCGGAACCGCTGATGTCAGCATTTGCATAGCCTGCAGTTGCATACAGCAGGCCATTGCCCAGCTTATAACCGCCGCGCAGCTTGGCGCGCCAGATGCTGTCAACGTCTGCAGTCGCGCCCAGCGGGTTGCTCAGCGTTACGTCAGTCCAGTCGTAGTCAAAGCCAGCACCGACAACCCAGTTGCCCAGATCGTAGTCGTAACCAGCAACGAGACCACCGATGAGGCCGTCACCGTCAACGCCGGAGACGTTGGTGTCGATGTTTGCGTAGCCCAGCTGGCCACCAGCGTAGAAGCCGGTCCAGTTAGGTGAAGAGTAGACGGGTGCAGGTGCCGGCGCGAGCACTGGCTCCATTGCGACGGGCTCAATGTTACCTGCGAATGCTGTACCGGCCATCAGGGCGGTTGCTGCTGTGGCGGAGAGGAAGAATTTCATGTTTGTGTCCTTTCGATGTTTCGGCGTGCCCCTTGAGTTAAGGCAACGTCGTATAAGCCCATATTTAGGATCGGCTTCCCTGTTGCAACGGTTTGATTTAACGTTTGGTTTCACGAAATGGTGAATTCAATCGGCAACAAATGGCCCAACGCAATTCTGCGGGTCGGCGGCATTTGAGAAATGGTCAATTGATAAAGGGTTTTCAGCAACTTGAGGTAGCATTAATATAAGCGAATTCGTGCCGAAAATTGGATTTTGTGCTCCGATTCAGCCGGGCGGCAACGCGCTTGCTGTGACTTTTACAGCACACCAATGTCAGACAATGCGGCGCTTAGACTTGGTGGAAGGGCGTCTTCACCCCGGCGCGCGGGGGCGAGGTCGGGGGGTGCATCGCTGCCGGGCAGATATCGCCACCCCTGAAATGGGCGTTTCTGCACAGTTCCCGTGCGGACAATTTCCGACTCAAGCACGATTCCGCAGCGGCGGATGCCATCCTGCCCGATCACTTCGTCCAGCCGCACGATGCGTTGGCGGCATTGCAGCACGCCTTGGATGACCCAATAGATTGAGCCGCCATCTAGCAACTCGGCCGCGCGCTTGGGCCACATACGGGTAACGTGCCGCGGCTGCTTGTCCGCGCCTTGTGCACGGCGCGTTGCCTGCCAAGCGATCAGGTCCTCGACACTATCGGTACCGACGCTCAGTTTGATAAGGTTCAGGGGGGCAGGATACATGATGTACAGTTTATGCCGCTGAGCGCTGAGTTCAATGGCGCGTGTGCTCTTGCGGCTGCCGCCGGGGCAGGGCGGCCAAGGTGGTCGCGCGGCGTTGACCGGGCGGTGGCGCGGGCCTATCATTGGTGTTCGCGTTATTCCCCATGCCTCAGACCTGCCGGAGTTCATCGTCATGAGCCGTTTCGCCGCCCCTATTTCCGAACAGATTTGGAACATGAAATACCGGTATACCCCTGCCGTCGGGGCGGGAGACAAGAGCGTCGAAGACAGCTGGCGCCGCGTCGCGCGCGCGCTGGCCTCGGTCGAGGCAAAACCGGCCGAATGGGAAGAGCGATTCTACGGCGCGCTGGAGGATTTCAAATTCCTACCTGCAGGGCGCATCGCGGCCGGGGCAGGGACGGGCCGCAAGGTCACCCTGTTCAACTGCTTTGTTATGGGCACCGTGCCCGACGACATGGGCGGCATATTCGACGCGCTGCGCGAGGCCGCACTGACCATGCAGCAGGGCGGCGGCATCGGCTATGATTTCTCGACCATCCGCCCGCGCGGCGCGGTGGTCAAAGGCGTCGGCGCAGATGCGAGCGGCCCTCTCAGCTTCATGGATGTGTGGGACGCGATGTGCCGCACTATTATGAGCGCGGGCGCGCGCCGCGGCGCGATGATGGCGACCATGCGCTGCGACCACCCTGATATTGAGGATTTCATCGCCGCCAAGAGCGATGCCGTCCGCCTGCGAAATTTCAACCTCAGCGTCCTGATCAGCGATCCCTTTATGGCCGCGGTCGAGGCCGATGGCCCGTGGGATCTGGAATTCGGGGGCAAGGTGTATCGCACCATGCAGGCGCGCGATCTCTGGAACAGGATCATGCAAGCCACGTATGATTACGCCGAACCGGGCGTGATTTTTATCGACCGGATCAATCAGGCCAATAACCTTGCCTATTGCGAGACGATTGCCGCGACCAACCCCTGCGGCGAGCAGCCTCTGCCGCCCTATGGTGCGTGCCTTTTGGGCAGTATTAACCTGGCCCGGCTGGTGAGTGATCCGTTTGGCAAAGGTGCTGCGCTGGACGAGGCTGCACTGGCAGAACTGGTCGCTGTCGCCGTGCGTATGATGGACAATGTCGTTGATACCAGCCAATTCCCGCTGGAGGCGCAAGAGGCCGAGGCGAAGGCCAAGAGGCGGATCGGTCTGGGCGTCACCGGTCTAGCCGATGCCTTGTTGATGGTTGGTGAGCGCTATGGCTCGGACGCTGCCGCCGCGCAGACAGCGGCTTGGCTGAAAGCAATCGCGCGCGCGGCCTACCTTGCGTCAGTCGATCTGGCCCGGGAGAAGGGGGCGTTTCCGCTGTTTGATGCAGAGGCCTTCCTCGCCAGCGGCACGATGCAAGGCATGGACGAGGAGGTGCGCCGGGCGGTTGGTAAGTATGGCATTCGCAACGCGCTGCTGACCTCTATCGCACCCACGGGCACGATCAGCCTTTATGCTGGAAACGTCAGCAGCGGGATCGAGCCGGTATTCGCCTATAGCTATACCCGTAAGGTCCTGCAAAAAGACGGCAGCCGCACCGAAGAAGAGGTCGTCGATTACGCCGTGCAAATGTGGCGCGACCGTTTTGGCGATGCCGAACTGCCCGAATACTTCGTCAACGCTCAGACGCTGGCCCCCGCCGATCACGTCCGTATGCAGGCGGCGGCGCAGAAATGGGTCGACAGCAGCATCTCCAAGACGATCAATTGCCCCGAGGACATCAGCTTTGACGCGTTCAAAGACGTTTATATGCAAGCGTGGAACAGCGGCTGCAAAGGCTGCACGACGTACCGCCCCAATGACGTGACTGGCAGCGTTCTCAGCGTCAGCGAGGCATCAAACGCTGCACCCCAGACCGCAAGCAACGATGGCGCCGAGGTGGTCTATATGTCCGAGCCGCTAGAGCGCGGGACCGAGCTGGAAGGGATGACCTACAAGCTGAAATGGCCCGATAGCAATCACGCGATCTACATCACGGTTAACGACGTAATTCTGGGCGGGCGCCGGCGCCCCTTCGAGGTGTTCATCAACTCCAAGAACATGGAGCATTTCGCCTGGACCGTCGCCCTCACACGCATGATTTCCGCAGTATTCCGGCGCGGCGGCGACGTGTCGTTCGTCGTGGAGGAGCTGAAGGCCGTGTTCGACCCGCGCGGCGGTGCATGGATGAAGGGCAGATACGTGCCGTCAATCCTAGCCGCGATCGGCGGGATCCTAGAGCAACACATGGTGCGCACCGGGTTCATGGCAGGCGAGGGGTTGGGGCTGAAATCAGATCCAACAGCCGAGGTCGTCAACTTGGGCGGCGGCCGCGGCACAGCGTGCCCCGCCTGCGGCGAGTACTCTATGCGAATGGTAGAGGGCTGCATGACCTGCGCGAGTTGCGGTCACTCTAAATGTCAGTAGCAATCTTGAGCGTTCAGTTTTAACTGGGCTAATCAAAACTTTGAATTGTCGCCAAGCTCATGGTTTGGCGACATTTTTCTTTGTTTTTCTTCGATGTGGATGTGAAGGCTCGCGCTAAGGGGCACCACTACCGCAAATGGCTGATCGTTCTTTCGGCACTTTTGGTAAATAGCGTCACAGCGCTTTCTATACGTCCGATGCTATATCGAGACTTTCGATAGCAAATCGTCTTTCGAAAAATCGCCTTTCCCGCCAGATAGGATCACTTCTCCGCGCCGCAGAGCGACGAAACGATCGGCCAGTTCGTACGCAAACTCAAAGTATTGTTCGACCAGCACGATCGCCATCTGCCCTTCCTCGCGGAGCTGGCTGATTACACGTCCAATCTGCTGAATAATGTTCGGTTGAATTCCCTCGGTCGGTTCATCCAGAAGCAACAGCTTGGGGCGGGTGATCAAGGCGCGGGCAATGGCCAACTGTTGTTGTTGGCCACCGGACAGGTCGCCCCCCCGACGTGATTTCATCTCGTTCAGCACCGGGAAAAGATCAAATATCTCTTCAGGTATCCGTCGGTCAGCAGAGGGCAGGCACCCAAAGCCCGTCTCAAGGTTCTCTTTGACAGTCAGCAAAGGGAAGATCTCACGGCCCTGCGGCACGCAGGCAATACCGCGCCGGGCAAGTATGTGTGGTGGCAAAACAGGCAGCACCTCACCATCAAGCGAGACCGTGCCGCCGGATCTTGCATGTGTCCCGCAGATCGCCTTGATCAGGCTGGTCTTGCCCACGCCATTTGTGCCCATCACACAGGTGACTTCGCCACGTGACGCCTCAAGACTGATACCGTTGAGGATCTGAGAATGACCGTAATGCAGGGTCAGATCCTGCACGCTCAACATGATTTAGCGTCCGAGATAGACATCGATGACCTCCTTATTGGCCGTAACGTGATCGAGACTGCCTTCTGCCAGCACAGAGCCCTCGTGCAGAACGGTGACCTTGCAGCGAAGGCGGCGGACAAACTCCATATCGTGTTCGACCACGACGACGGCCCGTGTCTTGGCCGCTTCAACCAAAATGGTTGTGGTATGGTCGCGCTCTGCTGGGGTCATCCCAGCTGCGGGCTCATCCACGAGGAGCAACTTCGGTTCTTGCGCAAGCAACATACCAATCTCCAGCCATTGCTTCTGGCCATGGCTCAACTCGCCAGATTTGCGCTGAAGATGATCTGCCAGACCGATTTCTTCGGCCAGTGCCGCGACCCGTGTCAGATGGGCATCCAGCGGGCGGTAGAATAGCACCGACAGCGGCCCGCGCCGGTTCTTCAGCGCCATGAGCAGATTTTCCTGGACGCTCTGGTCTTCAAAGACGGTCGGCTTTTGAAACTTGCGCCCGATACCCTCTCTGGCGATGCGGGCCTCGGACAGCCCCAGCAATGACAGACGGCGTGCCCCCCATATGACCCGTCCCTTGTCCGGCTTGGTCTTGCCGGTCACGATATCCATGAACGTGGTTTTTCCAGCACCGTTCGGGCCGATGATCGCCCGCATTTCTGCTGGACCAATGTGGAACGACAGGTTGTTAATGGCACGGAACCCGTCAAAGCTGACCGAGACATCGGAGACCTCAAGCAATGCGGTCATTCACTCGCCTCCTTCTCGCGCAACGCGCCCTGATCGGGTCCTAGATCGGCGCCGTGCCGATCAGGGGAGGCGCGCCGTCCCAGCAGGTCGAACAGGCCGCCGATCCCCTTGGGTGCATAAAGCGTGACCAGAACGAAGGACAATCCGAGCACGACCAACCACCAGTCCACCCATTTGACCGTGTAGAAACCCAGCGGTACGTCAGGTGCCTGCCCGCCCGTGAACCACGACGACACAAGGCTCACGAAAGCTGCCCCGATCACCGCGCCATAAAGACGCCCCCGTCCGCCAATGGCGACCCAGACTGCAAGATAAATCGAGGCGATGGGGGCCATCTCGGCTGGGTTGATGATGCCAGCCTGGGGATAATAGAGCGCCCCTGCAATGCCGGCCATGCAGGCGCTACCGGTGAAAAGCACCAGCTTGTAGGTCTCCACCGGGTACCCGAGGAAGCGCACTCGCGCCTCGTCGTCCCTGATGCCGCGCAAGACCGACCCGAACTTGCCGGACACGACCCAAAATGCCAGCAAATAGCCAAGCCCCAACGCAAGTGCTGCCCCCCAAAGAAACCAGACCGACACCAAGGCTTGTGACACATCCGCCAGCCCCGGCAGGTTCTGCAATCCGGAAAGACCATTATTGCCGCGCAACCCGTTGTCGTTCTGGAACAGGTAAAGCGACAGCGCCAGTGTCATCGCCTGCGTTAGGATGGACAGATAGACCCCCGCCACGCGGCTGCGAAAGGCCAGCCAGCCAAATACCCCTGCCAGTACCCCCGGCACCAGAACCACCAGCATAAGCTGTGCCAACAGACTGTCCGCAAAAGCCCAGATCAACGGGAATTCGGCACTTCCCACCACGCCAAAGATTTGATTGGCGATAGCGTCTGATACCTCTTGCGCCGTTGGTGGAATTGGCGCGTCTGCCAGCGAGGTGACGACGATCTCGCGGGTGCGCTCGTACATCAGCCACATGCCAATCATATAACCGCCCAGCCCGAAAAAGGCGAAATGCCCAAGGCTCAGAATCCCCGCATAACCCCAGACCAGATCCATAGAGATCGCAACCAGCGCGAGGCAGAGGGTCTTCCCCAGCGTCTTGACGAAACTGGTGGAAATTACCCCGACCCCCATACCTTCGGACAAGAGCGTCACGATGATGGTGAAGGCCAGCAGCAGCGCGAGGAAAATCATGGTTGAGGCACTGCGCCTGTGAACAGAGTGTTGCATGACGTTAATCCCCGGCCGCGCGGCCTTTGAGCGCGATGATGCCCCTTGGCCGGAATTGAATGAATATAATGATGAACACGATCATGAAGGTCTGCGCCGCCAACGTGTTTGACGGGTTGAACCATTCGATGCCCTTTTGCATGAAACCGATCATCGCGGCCCCCGCCAGCGTGCCCCAGATGTTTCCGACGCCGCCGACAACCACGGTCATGAAGCTCTGCACAATATAGTCGCTGCCCAGCTCGGAGGTGACCTTGGCAAAGAGCCCGATGGCAACCCCAGCGACTCCCGCAATTCCGGAGCCAAGGCCAAAGGTCAGCATGTTGACCTTATTGAGATTGATCCCCATCGACGACGCCATGCGGGGGTTCTGCGTCACAGCGCGGGTCTCCAAGCCCAGCCGCGTGCACCGCATGATAAATATGTAAACACCGAGGAAAAACGCAGCCAGCGCGAAGATTGCGATGCGGATAAAGCTGATTGCCACCACATCATTGATTACCCAAGCGCCATCCAGCCACGCCGGAGAGGTCAGAGGGCGTGCCTGCGTCCCAAAGATGTTTTTGGCTAATTGCTGAAGCGCGATGGAGACGCCAAAAGTCGCGAGCAGGGTCTCTAATGGGCGATTGTAGAGCCACCGGATTACCAGCCGCTCCATCACCACACCCGCCGCGAAGGTCACTGCAAATGCCATCGGGATTGCCACGAGAATACTGGCGGTATGGTTCGGGATGATCTGCTGCACCACATAACCGGTATAGGCACCCATCATGATGAATTCGCCATGCGCCATATTGATGACACCCATGACGCCAAAGGTGATGGCGAGCCCGATGGCCGCAAGAAAGTAGATCGACGTGAGCGACAGCCCGTCAAGAATAAGGTCGACCGTCTGGTTTACACCAACCGTCAGCGCGATGGTTTCCAGCGCCTCGGAAACGGCATCTGTCACTTTCCGCGAGGGTTCCAGATAGACTTCGACAATGCTGTGCGCGTCCAGTGCCTGTGCGATCTGCGCGGCATCAGGGTCAGGTGGCACGCTGCCCGCAGCGGCCAGAGCGGCATAAGCGCGCCGCCGTATGCCGGGATCATCCAACTGGTGGATCGGGATGCCCCCGACCTTGCCGCCCTTGGCATTTTCTATCAGTGCGTTGCGCACCTGCGCGTCCGTCACCCGTGGCGGGGCAAGGTCGGCGTCCACCAGCATGTCATAGGCCGACATCACCCCGACCGAGGCTCCCGGCACCAGCGTCTCGGCAATGTTGAGTGTCTCGGGCGGCGCGCCCGCAAAAATCGCTCTGCGGGTCGCGAGCAAGGGGTTGAGCGTGGCCCGAACATCAACACCAAGGTCGCCGGACATTTCGGAAATGGCCTTGATCCGCTCGGCCTCATCGGAATCATAGGCGATGGTCAGCAAACGCTCGGCCCTGACCTTCATGGCACGGATTGTCGGATCGTCCTCGGCTGCGATGGACCCTCTGAGCGGTTCCAGCACCTCCGCACTGGGGTTGCGCTGCACCGACGTAAGTGCGGCAAGGCGCCTTTTGGGATCCGCATCTTGCAACTGAAATTGCACCAGTGCTGACCCGATCAAAGCGCGAATGCCGCTATTTGGTTTGATCTGTTCCAGATCAGAGGCAGGGGCTGACCCGGCAATTTCGCCCGTGTCGAAATCATAGAGCTGATAGGTCTTGCCCTCACTCTTTTCGGCCCGAAAGAACATCCCGTCGGTGGTGCGCTGCCAAAGATTCTTGCCCTGCCATGCCTGCAATACGTCCTGCGCCTCAGGCAAGCCGCTGCCTGACACTGCGGCAATTGCCGGAGCAATGGTCCTGCGCGAATTTTCGATGATCAACGCAGATTGCGCCTGAAGGATCGCCTGTATCGGTGCGTCTTGGGCGCGCGCAAGCGAGCAGGTCATCGCCAGAGCGAGGGCCGCAATCAATAGGTGTTTCATGTAAAAATCCCGCAAGGATCGGAAGGGACGACGCGCCCCTTCCGCTACTTGGTGTCAGTGATCAGTAATTGGACAAAGTCTGGACACAGGTCTTGGTCTCTGTGTTGTACATCCCGCAGTCCAGATCTTTCCAATCCGAGGTAAGCAGCGCGCTTTCCGGCAGGAAATCGGTCCATGCGTCGCCAGGTACTTCGGAAGTCTGGCTGACAATATCGAACTGCCCGTCGGCCTGAATTTCCCCGATCAGCACTGGCTTGGCGAGGTGGTGGTTGGGCAACATCACGGCGGTGCCGCCAGTCAGGTTGGGAAACTCTTGCCCGTACATCTTGGCACGAACGGCATCGACCTCTGTAGATTCTGCCGCAGTGGCCGCGTTCACCCACATGTTGAAGCCGATGTAATGCGCCTCCATCGGATCGTTGGTCACGCGCTCTTCACCCATCTTGGCCTTCCACGCTTTGATGAAGCTGGTGTTGGCTTCGGCTTCGGCAGACTGGAAGTAGTTCCATGCGGCGAGGTGGCCGACGAGGTTGGTAGTATCAAGGCCCGAGAGTTCCTCCTCGCCCACCGAAAAGGCGATGACCGGGATGTCGTCAGCCGAAATGCCTGCTGCGGCCAGTTCTTTGTAAAAGCCGATATTCGCGTCGCCGTTGATGGTCGAGATCACGCCGACCTTCTTGCCGTCTGCGCCAAGAGCCACGACGTCGGCCACGATCTTGGACCAATCTGAGTGGCCGAAAGGCGTGTAATTCAGAAAGATGTCGTCTTCGGCGATGCCCTTGGACTTCAGATAGCTCTCGAGGATGTTGTTTGTCGTCCGCGGATACACGTAGTCCGTGCCCAGAAGGGCAAATTTCTCGACCCCCAGTTCTTCAAGAAAATAATCCGTGGCGGGGATCGCCTGCTGGTTCGGAGCCGCGCCCGTGTAGAACACGTTTTTGGAGCTTTCTTCGCCCTCATATTGCACGGGGTAGAACAGCAGGCCATTAAGCTCCTCGATCACAGGCAGCACGGATTTGCGGCTGACAGAGGTCCAGTTGCCAAAAATCACATCAACTTCGTGAACTGACAACAGCTCGCGTGCTTTCTCGGCAAACAGCGGCCAGTCCGACGCCGGATCGACCACAACTGCCTCAAGATCGCAACCGAGCAGGCCACCCTTGGCGTTTTGCTGTTCGATCAACATTAACATAGTGTCTTTCAGCGTCGTTTCCGAAATTGCCATTGTGCCGGACAGCGAGTGCAAGACGCCAACTTTGATCGGGCATTCGGTGGCGAATGCGGGCGCCGCCAAACCGGAAAAGGCAAGCGTACCAGCCAGTACGGATTTAAGGGTATTCATTGATGTTTCTCCTCGCAGGAAGAGCGTAGGCGATCTTGCGCAGCAGCGCTGAGTGTCCTACGTCAATCCCGCAACTTAATTGTTGCAATCCGTGTGGTGGCCGGGTCGGGCTTCACTTCGTCCGGTTACCACACACCTTTTCCGGCACAGTGAGCGGCCGGATTGGCAGGGTGAACGTTTCTGCGTTGCAGCGAAGCTGGCAAGGCACATCCCGCCCCTCCAGAGAACTTAGTCGCCCTGCGCCTAAATTTTGACCTGCTTGCCAAATTCGTGCTTAAAAATTTTGCATCGCAAGAGGTACACCGGCGCAAAAGCTCCTTATCGATGACACGGCATCATGCCTGTGGTGGGTACGGGCAGACCCAATCCATGTGTGGAACGCGACAGATTACACGCGAGGCGATCATATCCACAGCTGCCTGCGCCGCACCGCAACCGCGTGCCATCGGTGCCGTCATGGTTCGGGCAAAGCGGTTGGCTGACCGCTCGGCGATCGCCGATCTGCGCCAGTCCGGCGCGATGAAGCTATTGTTCCCGAGGCCAGATAGCGCCGCGTTGCAGGCTATCGTGATCAACACGGCAGGCGGGGTGACAGGGGGCGATGATTTTGCCCTGAAAGCCTGCGCCGAAGAAGATGCCTTCCTTACTCTCACCACGCAGGCCGCTGAACGCGCCTACCGCGCGCAACCGGGCCAAGTCGCCAATATTCGCAACCGGGTCATAGTGAAACGGGGTGCTACGCTCCATTGGTTGCCGCAAGAGACCATCCTCTATGAAGCCTGCGCGCTGCGGCGGCGATTGTCGGTCGATCTGGACGAAGGTGCGTCCTTGTTGCTGGTCGAGCCTTTGGTGTTTGGCCGTGCTGCAATGGGCGAGGTACTCCGCAAGATCAACTTTAACGACCGCATCGAGGTTCGGCGCAGGGGGCGGCCGCTCTACCTCGACGCTATCACCTTGCAAGGCGATGTGACGGCGCATCTTGCCTCCGTCAACATAGCTGCGGGGGCCGGGGCATTGGCAACGGTCGTCTATGTATCACCCGATGCCGAAGCGCATGTGCCCAGACTGCGCGCACTCTTGCCCACCTCGGCGGGGTTGAGCCTGCTCGGCGCCGACCTTTTAGTGGCGCGTATACTTGCGCCAGACAGCTTTGAATTGCGGCGGTCGCTCATGCCGATCTTGCGTCAACTAAGCGCCGACGCGCTTCCCCGATCATGGATGACCTGACATGCAACTGACCCCTCGTGAACGCGACAAATTGCTGATTTCGATGGCGGCCGAAGTGGCCCGCAAGCGCCTCGCGCGGGGGGTGAAGCTGAACCACCCCGAAGCGATCGCGCTGATCACCGATGCGGTCGTTGAAGGTGCGCGTGATGGCCGCAGCGTTGCGGACATGATGCAGGCAGGTGCCCATGTCATTACGCGCGCGCAATGTATGGAAGGCATCTCTGAGATGATCCCCGAAGTGCAGGTTGAAGCCACATTCCCCGACGGAACCAAACTCGTAACTGTTCACAACCCTATCAGATAAGGACTGCCCTCAATGCTCCGTTCACAGGTTTTCGTTTACGCCATTTTTGCCGCCGTCATGGCCGCGCCCGCAATGGCGCATGTCGAGCAAACGGCTCATAGCCATGCAGGTGATTTCAACTGGCTTGTTGCGTCTTTGGCTATTGCTGGCGTGCTGTTACTTGTCGTCCTGCGTCGCCGCAAAGCAGCGTCCCGACCATGATACCGGGCGAGGTGTTTCCCGCCGAAGGCACCCTGACGCTGAACCCTGACCGACAGGCGATCACGCTGATGGTGGCCAACACCGGTGACCGTCCGGTGCAAGTTGGCAGCCACTACCATTTTGCCGAAAGCAATCCGGCACTTGCGTTTGACCGTGACGCGGCCCGTGGCTGCCGTCTCGACATTGCGGCCGGCACTGCCGTGCGGTTCGAACCCGGCCAGCGTCGAGAAGTTCAACTGATCCCGATCGCAGGTGCGCGCCGGATCTTCGGCTTCAATCAGACCGTGATGGGGGATCTTTGATGCCCGCAACCATCAAACGCAGTGACTATGCCGCCATGTTCGGCCCCACGACAGGCGACAGAGTCCGCCTTGCTGATACTGAGCTCATCATCGAGGTCGAGCGGGACCTGACCGCAGAGCGGACGGGCCGCAATACGCTTAGCTACGGCGAAGAGGTTAAATTTGGCGGCGGCAAAGTGATCCGCGATGGCATGGGGCAGTCTCAGGTGACCCGCGCAGGCGGAGCGGTCGATACTGTGATTACCAATGCGCTGATTGTGGACCATTCGGGCATCTACAAGGCCGATGTCGGCCTGAAAGACGGGCGGATTGCCAAGATCGGCAAGGCAGGCAACCCCGACACCCAACCGAGCGTGGACATCATCATCGGTCCGGGAACCGAGATCATCGCCGGAGAGGGACGGATACTCACCGCAGGCGGATTTGACAGCCACATCCATTTCATTTGTCCGCAGCAGATCGAGGACGCTCTGCATTCCGGCCTGACCACCATGCTTGGCGGCGGGACCGGCCCCGCCCATGGCACATTGGCCACGACCTGCACCCCCGGCGGCTGGCATATCGGGCGCATGCTTCAGGCCGCAGATGCCTTTCCGATGAACCTCGCGTTTGCAGGAAAAGGCAACGCTTCGTTGCCTGCGGCGCTTGAGGAACAGGTGAAGGCGGGGGCCTGCGCGTTGAAGCTGCACGAAGACTGGGGCACCACCCCCGCAGCCATCGACTGTTGCCTGTCAGTGGCCGATGCGATGGACGTACAGGTGATGATCCACACCGATACGCTCAATGAATCCGGCTTTGTCGAACACACGGTCGCGGCGCTGAAAGGCCGCACGATCCATGCGTTTCACACCGAAGGCGCTGGCGGCGGGCACGCGCCCGACATCATCAAAATTTGCGGCGAAGAGCATGTTCTGCCTTCTTCCACCAACCCGACGCGCCCGTTCACCGTCAACACCCTCGAAGAGCATCTCGATATGCTGATGGTCTGCCACCACCTTGATAAATCCATTCCCGAAGATGTTGCCTTTGCGGAAAGCCGTATCCGGCGCGAAACTATCGCCGCAGAGGATATTTTGCACGACATGGGCGCGTTCAGCATTATCGCGTCGGACAGTCAGGCCATGGGCCGCGTGGGCGAGGTGCTAATCCGGACATGGCAAACCGCCGACAAAATGAAGAAACAGCGCGGACGACTGGCCGAAGAAACTGGCGACAACGACAATTTCCGCGTCCGGCGTTACATTGCGAAATACACGATCAACCCTGCCATTGCGCACGGGATCTCCCGCGAGATTGGCAGCATTGAAGAGGGCAAACGCGCCGATCTGGTGCTGTGGAACCCTGCCTTCTTTGGCGTCAAACCCGAGATGGTCGTGCTGGGCGGCACCATCGTCATGGCGCAGATGGGGGACCCGAATGCGTCGATCCCAACACCGCAGCCGGTATACTCCCGACCGATGTTCGGGGCTTTCGGGCGGTCTGTGGAGAACTCGGCAGTGGTTTTTGTCAGCCAAGCGGCCCAAGCCGACGGGATTGGTAAAAGCCTCGGGCTCGCCAAACAAACCATCGCCGTGCGCAACACCCGCGACATCGGCAAGAAGGACCTGTTGCTCAACACGGCCACCCCGAAGATCGACGTGAACCCAGAGACCTATGAGGTCCGTGCCGACGGCGAGTTGTTGACCTGCGAGCCCGCATCGGTCCTGCCCATGGCCCAACGTTACTTCTTGTTTTGAGAGATCCCATGCCCCCTATTCCAAGCCAATATATCCGCCGCGCCGCCGAGTGGACGGATGCCTTCGATACGATCAATCTGACCTACGATGGCCGCTTCCTGCGGCGCAAAGTGCTGACGACGACGCGAGGAACCCGCTTCCTAGTTGATTTGGCGCATACGACCTCTCTGGATCAAGGAGATGCCTTTGAACTGGAGGACGGTCGCCTTGTCGAGGTTGTTGCAGCGAACGAAAACCTGCTGGAGGTCACGGGCGTCGATCTGGCGCGGATCGCGTGGCATGTGGGCAACCGCCACACCCCCTGCCAGATCGAGGCCGAACGACTTTTGATCCAGCGAGATCATGTGATCCGTAATATGCTACAACTGATCGGTGCCGAGGTGCGCGAGATCGTGGAACCCTTTCGACCCGAGGGCGGTGCCTATGGTCATGGGCGCACGCAGCCCCATGACCATGGCCATGTTCACGACCATGCACACTGACCAGTTGCTTACACTGGTCCAATGGTTCTCACCGTCTTATCCGGTCGGGGCATTTGCCTATAGTCACGGATTGGAATGGGCTGTTGATGCGCGGCAGGTCACGGACCGGGAAACGCTAAAGGCATGGCTCGAAACCGTTCTGCGGCACGGTGCAGGCAGGACCGACGCCTTGTTCCTCTGCGCGGCGCACGGGGCTGAGGATACCAGCGAGGTTGATGCGCTTGCCCGTGCGTTCGCGCCCTCCGCCGAACGGTTGAGGGAGACGGTCCTGCAAGGCGAGGCCTTCTGCCGCGCCACGCGTGATGTTTGGGGTGTCGACATGCCCGCGATGACCTATCCGGTCGCCGTTGGACGCGCTGCTCGGATGCACAGCCTGCCCCTTGATCAAACGCTGCAGGTCTTTCTGCACGCCTTCACATCGAATCTGGTGGCGGCTGGGATGCGGCTTATACCATTGGGCCAAACTGATGGGCAAATTGTAATCAAAGACCTTGCGGCGATATGCATCGACATCGCTGATACAGCCATGAAAGGCTCTTTAGAGGACCTCTCCTCTACTGCCTTCATGAGCGACATAGCGTCAATGAAACACGAAACCCAGTATTCCAGGATATTTCGCACATGACAGGTAGAAACGGCCCGCTTCGGGTAGGTATCGGTGGTCCGGTCGGTGCGGGCAAGACGACGCTGACTGCCGCCCTGTGCAAAGCCTTGCGCGACAGGCTTTCTGTGGCGGTGATCACCAACGACATCTACACGCAAGAAGACGCAGAGGCCCTGATGCGCATGCAGGCGCTGCCTCAGGATCGTATCATCGGCGTAGAGACTGGCGGGTGCCCCCATACCGCAATCCGCGAAGACGCATCTATCAATCTGGCTGCGGTGGCGGAAATCGTTTCGCGCCATCCGGATGTTGAGATCGTGTTTATCGAAAGTGGCGGCGACAATCTGTCCGCGACCTTCAGCCCCGAACTGGCCGATGTGACCCTATATGTAATTGACGTTGCAGCCGGCGAAGAGATACCGCGCAAAGGCGGTCCTGCGATCACAAAGTCCGATATTCTGGTGATCAACAAAACCGATCTTGCGCCTCATGTCGGTGCATCGCTTGATGTGATGGTCCGCGACAGCGCCAGAATGAGACCTGCACTGCCAACCGTGTTTTGCTCACTTAAATCTGGAAACGGAATCGCAGAGGTGCTTGCGCATCTATCAGAAATTGGTGGCATCACCGTCTAAGGTAAGACTTAAACCAATTGGCGAAAAGGATCGCAGCGGATCTACTATCCCCGCCCTTTATAGCCGATGGCCCCCTCGTTCGGTGCATAAATGCGACCGTCCGCACAGGGCCAATCAAGACCACCGCTCCCGCCATCACGACGTCATGCGAGACCGTATGAAACCAATAATATCGAATAGTGGTGCCGGATTGGACAGGTAGGGGTCTCATCTCTGCAGGGAACGGACTTACGGATTTACACCGACATTTCTAGCCCTTTATTTCAGATCTTTCGGAGTATTCGTTTCTTTATTTTTCTACAAAGCGAAGAATTGTAGCGCAGACAAATTTGACAGTAAGTACAAATTGCCAATGGCAGATGTCACTGGATCAGCTGCATTAAAAACCAGCACTATCAGTATTATAAGAGAGACATTTCAATGAAAATCCCGTGATTTGGGAATGACCCTGACGTTGCGCGGATGGCCTCTGATCCCGACCTGACCGGGAATCGGATGCGTCGGATGATCACCGCGTGTGGTAATGGCTGGCATTGCAGCATCCGACAGACCCGAAAGCCTGTCGCTGCGGTCTTGAAGATCATTGGCAACGACATGGATCACACGCCCATCGGTCTGCACTTGCCCATGCACAACCATCAGGCGTGCCGACATGATTGTGGCCCTATACGCTTTGAACATTTTGGGCCAGATCACGAGGTTCGCAACGCCGGATTCATCCTCAAGCGTGATGAAACAGACCCCTTTCGCGCTCCCCGGTTTTTGACGCACCAACACCAGTCCCGCGAGGGACACAATCTGCCCGTGCCGCATCTGTGGCAGTTCCGATGTTGCGCGATACCCCTGCGCTCGCAAACTTGTGCGATAAAACGACAGCGGATGCGCTTTGAGGGATAGACGCAAGGTTTGATAATCGGCAACGACATGTTCGGCTTTGGGCATTTTGGGTAAAGTCACTTTTGGCTCTTCGCCGTGTGCCGCTGCCTGTGCGTGTTCGAAAATTGGCAAAGCAGGCGCGTCTTTCAGGGCTTGCGATTGCCAAAGTGCCTGCCGCCGGTCGATCCCCATACTGCGCATGGTATCCGCCGCTGCCAGATTGCGGATTGCCTTTACGTCCAAAGCCGCGCGGGACTTGAGCGCGCCGACATCTGCATAAGGCGCGCTGCGGTTTTCCATCACGCGCAGTGCTGCGGTTTCTTGCAAGCCATCCACCAATCGCAGCCCCAACCGCAGGGCAAATCCGCCGCCGCAGGGTTCCAACGTGCAATTCCAATCGGAATAATTCACATCAACGCTGCGAACCTCGACCTCATGATCGCGGGCATCGCGCACGATCTGGGCGGGCGCATAAAATCCCATCGGCTGGGAATTGAGCAGGGCACAGGCAAACGCCGCCGGATAATGGCATTTCATCCAGCTTGAAACATAGACCAGCTTGGCGAAACTGGCGGCGTGGCTTTCTGGGAACCCGTATTCGCCAAAGCCTTTAATCTGGTCGAAACAGCGCTGTGCGAACACCGGATCATAACCGCGCTCTATCATATTGCCGACCATTTCAGCCTGCAGATTTTCGATGGTGCCGCGCGATCGGAACGTGGCCATGGCTTTGCGCAATTCGTTGGATTGCGCCGGTGTGAATTTGGCCGCATCCATTGCGATCTTCATGGCCTGTTCCTGAAAAATCGGAACACCGAGGGTACGGCTCAGGATACTTTCAAGCTCGTCTTGGGGATGCTGGGGGCCAGGGCGGGGATATTCCACCTGTTCATGCCCCTGACGCCGCCGCAAATATGGATGCACCATATCGCCTTGAATCGGGCCGGGGCGCACGATAGCGACCTCTATCACCAAGTCATAGAATCTGCGCGGACGCAGTTTGGGCAGCATCGCCATTTGGGCGCGGCTTTCCACCTGAAACACACCCAGACTGTCGCCCTTACAGAGCATATCATAGGTCGGGCGTTGATCGTCGGGCATACTATCCTCGACAGGCACATTCGCCAGTTCCAGCCGTCGGTCGTAATGCGCATCAATCAAGTCAAAGCATTTGGCGATGCAGGTCAACATCCCCAAGGCCAGAATATCGACCTTGAAGATTTGCAGGGCGTCGATGTCATCCTTGTCCCATTCGATGAAACTTCGTTCTGGCATCGCGCCATTACCAATTGGCACAATTTGGGTCAGGGGGCGTTCGGTCAGAATAAAACCACCCACGTGTTGGGATAAATGGCGCGGCATCCCGATCATCTGCCTGGCAAGTGTCAGGACCAGGCGGAGATACGGATCAGATAAATCCAACCCCGCTTCTTTGGCCCGGCTATCATCCATTTGCCCTTCAAAGCTGCCCCAGATGGTGCCTGCAAGTTTTGAGGTCACATCTTCGGACAGCCCCATCGCCTTGCCCACCTCGCGGATTGCCGATCTCGGACGGTAATGGATGACGGTCGCGCAGAGGCCCGCACGGTGGCGACCGTATTTGCGATACATATACTGGATAACCTCTTCGCGCCGCTCGTGTTCAAAATCGACGTCGATATCGGGCGGCTCTTCACGTTCTTCGCTCAGGAACCTCTCAAACAAAACACTCGTCTCATTAGGGTCGACAGAGGTGATGCCAAGGCAGAAACAGACGGCGGAATTGGCTGCGGACCCGCGACCCTGACACAGGATCGGTGGTTCGGCTTCTTCTCGGGCAAAGCGTACGATGTCATGGATCGTCAGGAAGTAACGCGCGATATCCTTTGATGTGATGAGCTTAAATTCCTTCTGGATCGTTTTCACGACATGGCGCGGCACGCCCCCCGGGTATCGCGTAGCGGCCCCCGCCCATGTCAGGCGTTCAAGTTCGGCTTGGGCCGTTGTGCCGTCGGGTATGATCTCGTGCGGGTATTCGTATTTCAGGTCGGTCAATTTGAACACAATCCGGTCCGCCAGATCACGCGTGGCGACGATGGCGTGCGGCCAGTCTGCAAACAGGCGGCACATTTCAGCGGGGGATTTCAGGTGCCGTTCGGCGTTCGCCTCGAGCAGAAAACCCGCTTTGGGAACGATGACACCTTCACGGATCGCGACCATGACATCCTGCAACGGACGGCGACTGGGCGTGTGATACAGCACATCATTGGTCGCGAAAATCGACAGGTTATGTTTATGTGCCAAGGCATCCAGCCGATTGATGCGCGCTCGATCATCACCGCGATACAGGAACGTCGCCCCGATATATCGCATCTCCGGTAAGGCTTGGATCAGGCGCGGCATACCGGCCGCGAACAGATCAAGGTTTTCGGGGGGCATCACGATTAGATGCAGCCCTTTTGCAGACGCCGAAAGCATTTCAAGTGTCAGATGGGTCTCTCCTTTGTCTTGCCAATCGCCACTGATCGTTTGCATTTTGCCTTTGGACAACAAGGTCGACAAGCGTGCGTATCCGTCACGATCTTGTGGATAGGCCAGAATTTCCGTGCCACATAGCAGGACCAGACGCGCCCCAATCAAAGGATGCACGCAGGCTTTTTTCGCTTCGGTATGAATGCGCACAACCCCTGCCAGAGTATTGCGATCAGCAACGCCAATGCGGTCATAGCCAAGGTCATTGGCCGTCGCGGTCAAATCGACAGCATCGGACGCCGCCCTCAGAAACGAGAAACAGCTGGCCATCCCGAATTCCACGTAAGCACTGGGAGAATGCCATTGAAACCCAGTGCCGTTCTCCAGTGTGCGGCGCTTATGTCCCTCTTGCTGCGGCATCAGGCAAAGAACCCATGAACAAACCAACGCGGATCATCGCCGCGCCCGTCATTCAACAGCCCTTCACGGTACAGCCAGAACCGGCGGCCATCTTCCACCTCAATCTTGTAATAATCGCGCAACCGCGTGCCGGGGCGGTCAAGCCACCATTCCGGCGCAATTCGTTCCGGCCCTGCATGACGCACTGTTTTATATACCACGCGCCGCCAGCGAAACTGCGAAGGCGGGCCTTCGGGCACCGCGTAAATCACGCGCACTTCTTCGGCAGGTTTCAACATGCGGATGGGGCGGTCGGGGGTCAGAACAAGAGTTTCGCACGGCGCGCCATTCAGGGCAGGCGCGCGCCCTTCAACCCGCTCGGGCTTGTGTGTTTCGGTCCAGGTGGACCACGTTATCTTGTCTTGTCCTAATCGTGCGCTCAGCCGGTCCAACAGGCCCGCAACATCCGCCTGTGCGTCGCGTGTGCCATCAAGCCGCTCTTGGATCAAAACAACCGGCTCCACGCGTGTTGCTTCAAGCGTCAAGAGATCGAAACCAAATCCGGGGTCTATGCTGTCCAGTTTACCGTCAAACAGGCGCAAAATATGGGCAGGGTCACGGCTGGCCTTGGCAAGCGTCAATGAAACCGACCTATATTCGCTATCAATGCGAAAAATCGTCAAATGCAGTTGCCGCGAACCCTGTTCGGCCTTTGCAAGTTTGACGCACAGATCATCTACCAAGCTTTTTAGATGCGGAATCGGATCAATCACAGGTTCCGGCAGACGCGCGCGGGCCATGAAACGCACATGATCAGGTGGGGCATTCAAGGGATCAGGCACAGTGCCCAAGGCCCGATCCAGTAAGATAAGCGGATTGCGATTCAGCGGCATATTTGCAAAACGGCGCATCAACGCAACACGCGGGACATCGCCAAGGGCGCCAATGGTTTTCAGGCCAAGCCGTGTCAGCAAGCGATTTGTATCCGCGTCAACGCGCAATGCCTGAACGGGTAGAGCCGCCAATTGCGCCGCCAAGGCCGCATGGTCACAGATTGTGTGCTGTGGGCCATATCGCGCCAATGCCTGTGCCGCTCCGCGCGTCGGGGCAAGTGCGACCTGCGCCGTGAGACCCTGCATCGCGAACCGCTGGACAATATCGCGCAACATGCGGGCCTCACCGCCAAAAAGATGCGCAGCCCCAGTGATATCCAAAAAAAGCCCGTCTGATCCGTCCTGCGCTGTCCATGGGCACCAGCGTCGTGCCCAATGGACAAGCCGTTGCAGCAATGCGTGGTCGCCGTTCAGATCCGCAGATTCTATATGCAGGTCAGGATGGATCGCCTGCACATCCACGACACGCGCGCCAACCGTGATACCGCGGCGTTGGGCAGCCGTGTTGATGCAGTGCACTACCGGTCCATGGGTTCCGTCGCGCGACAAAACAACGGGCACATCATCGTTCGGAACGCTCCGGTATTGGCTGATCACCCGCGTCCAACGTTCCAGCGTCAACGCGGGAAACCAGACTGAGACGATCTGCGGCTCGTGCAATGCCCGGGTCATATTGCGCCACCCATCTGCCCGGTGTGCGCCCACGGGTGCGGAATAAATCCACGTCCCATTTTGGCGCGCCAGGGGACCTGTTGTCGTGCGGGTGTAACTTGGACGGCAACGACGAGACCCGCCAACGTGCCCGCGCTGCACTTAGGACGCCAGGATCGCCGCTGCGTAGAAGAAACAGCGGCACGCCGGACGCCTCGGCCCGCATAGCCAAGCGTTTGGTGGCCGTAAAATCCAGAACCGCAGGCGCGCCATAAATTTCGCCCACGACCGCAGATAGGCCTGCACAGGCCGCGCCCTCTTCCATCGCCCAAAGCACATCGCGCGCTTGGCTGACATGGACTTGCAAAATCGGATGGGTGATCCCAAAGGCTGTCAGGCTGGGCGTATAAAGATACCCGTTTTCCCGGCGCGAAGCATGGTCTTGCAACCAAAGGATTGGCCCCCCAGTCTCTGGGAGCGATGACAGCAAAAAACCTGTAGCAGATGAGTCGGCAGGCCGCGTGATAAGCATGTCCGTCAAAGACGGTGGCGCAGGCCTCAAGTTCACCTGCGGCGCCGGAGGCACCGTTCGCTTTGGCAAGCGTATAACTCGCCCATATGAAGAATCGCTTTCCATGCACCTTCACTATTGTTCATGTTTTGTTCTTATTTGCCAGTCTTCTTTTGACCATCTGGAATGTGAAGTAGAGATCGTTCTCCCAATTTGGAAAACAGACATTGGCTGCGACGCGGATGCGGGCGGTAGCGTCGTGGACGCATCCACTTCGACGCCACGCTCCGCCCTCAGATCCCTCACATTTCGGTACGTCATTAGCGGATTAATGCAACAGACCCTCTTTGACAGAGCATTCCATATTATAGCTTATTCCTTGAATCGCAGTTTGCCCTTTGGAAACCGTGTGTTTCCCGAAAGCGCCTAATGGTTCCCACAATGCGGACACATTGTATCGTTAAAACTTCAGACCGACGCGAACGTGAATGAATAGCAAGGTGGCCTTTATGCTGATCTCCGTGGTTGTGCCGTGCATGAACGAAGAAGCCTCGATTCCGCATCTGGTGGATCGGCTGGTGCAGGTGGTCGCACCCTATGGTGATCGTGCAGAAATTTTATTGGTCGATGATGGCTCAACGGACGCGACGTGGGCGGCAATCGAGAAGGCGCGCGCGACCTGCTCGCATCTGCGCGGCATCAGATTGTCGGCCAACCGTGGCCATCAAATCGCACTGACGGCCGGCCTCGAGGCTGCACAGGGCGAGCGTATCTTTATGCTCGACGCCGATTTGCAGGACCCGCCGGAATTGTTGGGCGATATGATGGGAATGATGGACCGGGGCTATGACGTAGTCTACGGACGGCGTAGCGAACGGCAGGGCGAGACAGTGTTCAAGCGCGCAACCGCTTGGGTATTCTACCGCGCGCTTAACGCGATGTCTGACATCGACATTCCTCGCGATACTGGTGATTTTCGTCTGGTCAGCCGTAAGACGCTGGATGCCGTCCTGTCGATGCCCGAGCGCGCGCGATTTGTGCGCGGCATGTTCGCCTGGGCCGGCTTTCGACAGATTGGGATCGAATATGCCCGCGCGCCGCGCACGTTGGGCGATACCAAATACCCCCTGCGCAAGATGATGCGATTTGCCGTTGACGCGATGACCGCGTTTTCCACTAAGCCGCTGAAGTTTGCAACGCGCATGTCATTTGCCAGTCTGGGCTTTTCCGCGCTGATGATGATCTACGTGGTCCATTCACTGATCGTCTATCAGACTGCGCCAGGCTGGGCGTCCGTCGTGCTGGTGATCAGCCTATTCTCGGGTGTGCAATTGCTGACGCTGGGCATTCTGGGCGAATACATCGGACGCCTTTATGTCGAGGCCAAGAACCGGCCGCTCTACTTTGTGTCCGAAGATACCCGCAGCGCTGAGATGCTACCGCTGCGCAAGGTAGTCTAAGCGGCGTGCTGTGGATGAGCCGCATATCGCGCTTTGCGCTGGTGGGCGTGGGAATTGCGGCTCTTTATGTGGCGCTCTATCTCATATTCCTTCGCGCAGGTCTGGGGCAGGGGGCTGGAAATGCGCTGGCGTTCGCAATTGCCGTGGCAGTGCAATACGCTGCACAGGCGCGGTTCACGTTTCACCGCCAGTTGAATGATCCCCGCCAGATGCTGCGCTTTGGCATGATGATCGCAGGCGGCTTTGCCACATCGGCACTGATCACCGGGGTTGTCGCGCCGCACTATCTGCTGGAACCCTGGATCGCTGCGATCGCGGTGACGTTAATCCTGCCAGTTCAGAACTTCATTATCATGACCCTGTGGGTCTTTTCAAACCCCGCAACCTAGAAGCATATTTCACATGACACATATCTATTCCGATACGTTTTTTGACTACATCGACCAAGGTGCGCGCCGCTCTGCGCAGCATTTGCTGGGGCTGCTCGGGCCATTACTGAAACCTGCTTCTGTGCTTGATCTGGGCTCCGGACGCGGTGTGTGGCTGGATGAATGGCGCATGACTGGTGTGAGTGACGTGTTGGCCGTCGACGGCGATTATGTGAACCGCGATCAACTTGCCGTGCCACGCGGGAATTTTATGGCCGCCGATCTGACGGCACCGGTATTTACGGACCGCCGCTTTGATCTGGCACAAAGCCTTGAGGTCGGTGAACACCTGCCTGCGTCAGCGTCTGATACGCTTGTCGCCAGCCTCACGCGTGCGTCTGACCGGGTGCTTTTTTCCGCCGCTGTCACAGGCCAAGGGGGCGAATTTCACATTAACGAACAGCCCCTTTCGTTCTGGCAGGATCTGTTCGCCGCGCGCGGTTATACCGCCTACGACTGCATCCGCCCGCATCTGTCCAGTAACCGCGAGATCGAACCTTGGTACCGCTTTAACGCGGTGTTGTACGTGAATGAGGCGGGCCGCAAGGGCCTGCCACACGCCATCACCACACATGAAATTCCCACTGGCTCACGTGTCAAAAATGGCGGTAATGCGCTGTGGAAATTGCGCCGCTCTGTGGTGTCAAACCTGCCGCGTGCCACAGTGACCCGTATCGCACAAACCCGCGCCCATATTATCGCTGCGCGTGCAGGGAAAAAAATTGGTGCCGCATGACGTTCGCCGCAGGGTTTGCAGAACATCAGAACCCGGAGCGGGGGATTCAGGCGACCGCTTGTAATGCCGCGCAACCGCTCTGGAAGGTGGTCGCGATCACGCTAATGGCGGTCTGCGCCATCTCCCTGCCCAACCTCATCGACCCCTTCATCCGCTACGATGATTATCCGGCCCTTTTTGCCGAGGCGCATTGGTTCTGGCCCAAGACTTTGCACGAAGGCCGCTGGCTCAGTTATATCTGGCATCTGCGCGAGTTCGTAACACCCGCGTGGTTGAACTTTGCAATCTACCAGACGCTTTGGGCCGTCCTGTCCGTCGCTCTCGCCGTGGCCGCGATGGGCCGCCGCTATGAGCGTCCGTGGTTCACCACGGTGTTGGCGCTGTTTATGTTGGTCTCATTGCCCGCAACGCTGATTTCGCTTTGGTTCAACACGCTGATCCCCGGCTTGGCTGTTGTTACACTTTACGCGGTGCTCGGCTGCCGGGTGTCTCAGCGCACCCACCGCGCGCTGTTGCCTGCGTTCGTGGTTGTCAGTTTCTGGGCCTATACCACCTATCCTTTGATACTGCTTGCCGTGTGTCTGATGCGCACGGAGCATCGCTCGCTGCGGGATTTGTTTGGCCTGATGACGCTCTTTGTGTTCAGCTTTGCCGCCGCTGTGCTGCTGACTTACACGCTCAATTGGCAGGTTCATGGCGTGTTCGGCGTGCCGCTGGACAACTGGCGCCAAGCGACGGCTGCTACCGATATCAAAGGCATGATCGCAAACCTGCCCAAATTGGTTGAGACGTTCAAAACGCTGCTGATGGCAGCAAGCTATAATTTCGCGCCCGCTGCATTTTTCCATACTGGCCTGCTGCTCGTGGCCACGCTGGTGATGATCAAGCGCGCCCCGCGCGAGGCGCTTTATCTGCACGCAGGTCTGTGGGCGGGAATGGCACTGATCGTGCTGCAAGTGCTCAAGCTCGGCGTTCTCGTGCCACCGCGGACGTTCATTTTTGCCTGGGTGCTGTATGCCGTGATTGTGGTGCGTGCCACCGCCCTTCTTAGCCAGACACCCGGTCTGGGCGGGCGCGTTATGCGCAACCTTACGCTGTTAGTGGTGCTGTGCTATCTGTTGCAGACATTTAACCAGTACACGGTCTATCGTCCGTGGCAGGCAGAAACCCGCACTTTGGGTGACACATTAAGGACGGCAGACCCAGCAGCGTCGCGCCCCGTTATGGTCTACGGCGATGTGATGACGCTGGATAGTGCCATGGCGGCAGACATCTTTGATGACATGGCGCTTACCTTTCGTATGCAACAGCTGACGGGGCATAAGTTCTTACTTTGTCACAGCGCGCCAGAAGCCTGCACAGAGTTGGAATCGTCACGCTTGGCCGCAGGGCTCCCTGAAGCCATTAAGGTGAAAGTTGAGACAAGCGGTGATGAGGTTCGCATGAGTGGTCTGCTGGAATGAGTAGAAACAGCAGCGCGGCAAAAAATGGTGCGCGTCACTAATCTTGCTGAGCATTGTCTGGATATTGCAAAATTAGCCACATTGAAAATGGGGGAAGTGGACATCCACTCAGTTGTCAGATGCGGTCAATTTTGCCGTTCTGCAGTCCTTCAAGCAGCGTAAGCGCTGCCCGAAGGACAGGTAGTTGATCCGGGAAACTGCAGCAGCATCAAATCAACAGGTAAGCGGACGCTATGGATTGAACAGGGATTGGGTCGTCCCATATCCCTCTGTCGCAATCAACGTCAGCGTCTCGATGAGGCTATTCTCATCGGTCTCTTCGTCTGACGTCTCGATTGTTTCAAAGAGGCTTTCGATCAGGGACGCAGGATCTGCGCCGCCCATTTGACCGCCACCTTTCGGTCCCGCTGAACTGCCCCCGGACGGTGGCGGCGGAGGTGGGGGCGGCCGACCCTCAGCGCCACGTGTGCTGCCAGTGCCCTCAGCACTCTCGATCTTGCGCTCGGCCTCCCCGTTCTGGTCTACATTTGTTGGCGGAGGTGCCATTTGGCGGCCACTCGTCTGCATCATTGATAAGCTTTGTGTGTTGACGCTTGAAATCATATTCGCTTTCCTTTGTTTAGTATCGGCTGAATAAATCTCATCCGTTAATGGCGCTATAAACTGGTAAGCTTCTATGTTTCAAAGTTGAGCGATGAGATGCGATAACAGCACGCGCCAACTTGGGGTTGCGAAGTTGAATTGAGGGGCAGCAGTGCGCCATGCTCTCAGGCTGGAAGCAAAGTTGTACGGTTGTGTATTTGCCGCAAAGCGAGGCGCATCTGTCCCAATGGTTGGCCTGTTCAGCCAGCTCCGCAGCATAATTCTACGTATCCCCTCGCCGATCTAAATGCACATTTGGTGCAATAACAGCGCGGCCAGTACCCGGGTGCAAAGGCCCAAACAGAAAGGGGCGCGCCAACGGCACGCCCCCCTTATTGTCGAAAGACACGCGCCTTAAAGGAACAGATCTGCAATGAACGCCGAGCCGACATAAGTTCCGGTCATCACCAGCACAGCAACGATAAAGATCTTCCATCCCGACGTTTTGGCGATCTCTATCTCTTGGCGGGCGATAGCGATGCCAGCATAAGCCAGGCAAGGGGTCGCCAGCGTCAGGAAGTTGACGTTCTTTGCATGGGCGACAATCCATTCGCTGCCCGGTGTCCAAGGCAGCGTCACGAGGATGCCGATCAGCGAAATCCACGCAACCGACGGTAGCTTGATCGGGACCACTTCGGTCAGGATGAGGCCGACCATCGAGATCACGTAGAGCACGATCAGCCCGACAAACCCGTCGGCGATAGGAATGTCCGTCGCTACGGTGTTCCCGACCAGACCGATCGCGCAGATGATAACCAGCACCAATGCGTGAGCCGACAGGCTCAGCTTGCGCTCGGCAGTGGGGTCCATTTGTGTTTCGCTCGTGTTCATAGTCACTCTCCCACCTTCGTTACTGCATCTTTACGGCCCAGAAGGTCGTACAGCTTTTCGGTCAGCGGCAGGGCGACAAAGATGCCCAAATAAATGCCAGTGGCATAGGTCAGCACGTTAGACGCACCGGCAAGCGCCAGGATCTGCTCTTTCATCTCTGGAATTGCACTGGCCAGCGCCCCGGTGCAGGCCGCCATCATCGAACCTGATCCGATACCGCATGCCATCGCCAATGCTTCGACCGAGAAGGCCCCGGTGGTGGCAAGGACCGATGCCAGAATGGCAAAGATGAACGTGCCGAACAGAGTGCCAATGACGTAGACACCCATCACGCCGGCACCCTCTTGGCTTTTCAGACCGTACTTGTCGGCGATGATTGCGATATTCGGCTCGCGCGCGACTGAGAAACACGCGCCGATGGATTCGCGGCCCATCCGAAGCACCAGAACGGCGACGGGAAAGGCGATGATGATGGTGCCGAGGTTGCCCAATTCCTGCAGCAGAAGGGCAGGGCCGGCGTCAATAATCTGCTCCATCGAGGGGCCGATAATAGTGCCGAACTTAGCAATAAACGGCATGATTGCGATCACGATCAGGGGTGATGCAGCCTTGACGTCATTGTCCTTGATCCAGACGCCCGCGCCCTTGATCACGTTCGGGTTGATAATCAACCCCAGAATGAACGCATAGAGCAGCGGCAGTAGCAGGATCGACCCGATCCCGATGGGTATGGCGATCACGCCGATCAGCTCGCTCATGATGGTGATAATCAGCACGCTGATATGCAGCCGCCAATCCAGCACTATATCCATTGTTCGTTGCATTATGTCCCTCCCTTTTTTTCGTGCCATTCGTGGCACATGAGCCTCATTAATTTAGTTAATCGCTGCGCGCCTCTACTGGCAAGCGCCTGACTTGATGCGCAACCTATCCGGGTGCATAGCCGAAACCAATGGCAGGGTTTTCGGCTGTTTCAACCCAGACTGATTTGGTCTGAGTGTATGCTGACAGCGCCTCGCGTCCCGAGGACCGACCATACCCCGACCGCCCGAAGCCCCCGAAGGGCGACATGACGTTGATAGTCTTGTAGCTGTTGACCCAAAATGTTCCGGCGCGAACCTTGGCTGCCATGCGGTGCGCGCGGCCCACATCCTGCGTCCAAACCGCCCCGGCGAGGCCGTATGGCGTGCCGTTCGCCAGCGCGACGGCCTCTTCTTCTGTCTCGAATGTCAGGACCGACAGAACCGGGCCGAATACCTCTTCGCGGGCGATGTCCATGTTAGGGGTCACGCCTGTCAGCACCGTCGGTGCATAGAAATAGCCGCCGCTATCTGCCAGTGCCTCGGGCTTGGCCCCGCCGGTGGCGAGGTGGGCACCGCCTGTGGCCGCAGCTTGGACCATTGCGTCGATCTTGGACCATTGTGCGGCATTGTTAACCGGGCCGATCTGGGTGCTCTGATCTAAGGGCATTCCGACCGGGATGCGCGCGCTGGCGGCTGTAAGCTTCTCCACCAATTCGTCGTGGATCGACCTCTGCACCAGCAGGCGCGAACCCGCGACACAGCTTTGACCGCAACTGGCAAATATGGCGGCCTGCGCGCCGATGACGGCGCGGTCAATGTCTGCATCAGCAAACACGACGTTGGCCGATTTTCCGCCCAGTTCCAGCACCGCCCCCATCGGCTTCAGCGCTGCCCGCGCGGCAATCGCGCTGCCCGCCTGAGCCGACCCAACAAAGACTGCCAAGCCTGTCGAGGGGTGGTCGATCATCGCTTGACCGCTGGTTGGCCCGGCGCCCGCGATCACATTGACCAATCCACGCGGAACGCCTGCTTTTTCGCACAACACGCCGATGACAAGGCTGCTAAGCGGCGTCAGTTCGGACGGCTTCAACACCAAGCCGTTGCCTGCGCAAATCGCCGGGGCGACCTGCCAGCAGCAGGTGAACAGCGGCGCGTTCCACGGTGTGATCTGCGCGACTACGCCGATGGGTTCGTGGCGTGTGTAGTTCAGGTGGGTGCTCGGCACAGGGATGACGTCGCCGGTGATTTTGTCGCACCAGCCTGCGTAATACTCGAACATCTCGGCCATGCGCCCCGGCTCTCCTCCCGTGTCGCGGATAGGTCGCCCGGTCGAGATACACTCCAGCTCGGACAGGGGCGCGGCATGGGCGCGGATCTGGCGCCCGATCTCAAACATGATGCGGCCCCGGTCGGACGCGGTTTTTGCCCACCAATCGCGCTGGGCGATCTCGGCGGCGTCCGCCGCCTGCGCCACCACATCGGCCCCCGCATCACGGTAGGTGGCAAAGACGGTGCCAGTCGCCGGATCGGTCAGCGACAGCTCATCACCAGCGCCGGACAGGAAGCCGCCTGCGACGTAGCTTTGGACATCGGGGGTTCCCAGCAGCTCTTGCAGCAACTCAGCAACGCGGTTTGATGTGTCGGTCATTCGTCTTCTCCCTTAAAACGGTCCGCCTGCGGATCGCCCATCAGCATGAAATCATCACCATCGGTCAGGCCCGAGCGTTCCTCGCTCCACAAATTGGCGACCATGTTGGCCAGTGGCATGGCGCATCCGGCTTTGGTGGCCATTTCGAGTGCCAGTCGCACGTCCTTGCGCATCAGCCCGGTCGAAAACCCGCTATCAAAGCTGCGCGGCAGCACCCAGTTGGGATAATGAATTTCGCTGATCGCGCTGCGACCGGTGGCCGAATTAATCACGCGCAGCGCATCCTCGGCGCTAACGCCCGACGCCTCTGCCAGCCGGATCGCCTCTAGCGTGGTCAGCATATGGCTGGCGACCAGCATGTTATTCACCAGTTTCGCCACATTGCCTGCACCGCTTGGGCCGACATGAATGATTTTTTGTCCCAATGCCTCCAGAACCGGCATGGCGCGGGCGATATGGGCATCATCGCCGCCCAGCATCATCGCCAGCGTTCCCGCAGCAGCGCCCGATGGCCCGCCGCTGACCGGGGCATCGACAAAGCCGTGCCCGGCGGCGTCCAGCGCCGCAGCCAATTTGCGGCTGATGTCAGCCTCGGATGTAGATGTGTCAATCACGATACGCGGTGCGGCGTCCGGTGCCAGATGGCCTGCTGCTGTGGCATCTGCAATCACCGCCTCTACGTGGTGTGCTGCGGGCAGGGACAGCACAATCACGTCGGCGGCGTCGAACACGCCCGCTGCGCTGGTCTGCGGCGCGGCACCTGCAGCCTTTGCGCGGGCAAGTGCCGCCTCCGACAGATCAAAGGCTGCGACGGCGAACCCTTTGGCAGCCAAGGTCTGCGCCATGCCGATACCCATTGCGCCAAGGCCGATAATCCCGGCGCGTATTTGCTGTGTCTCGGGCATTTTGCCCTCCTGATGGCTTGAGTGCGATTGCACCGGACTATCCAAGCCACAGGTGGACACAAATAGTGCTCAATGTGGGTACGGTGCGTTGCCTTGATCGCAACACTCTGCCGTCGCAGTATGCCTTAGGCTTGAAACGCGACCATGCGGTCTGCCAGAAATTGCGCCGCCAGTTCTACCGATTTCGGAAGTCGGCGGCGCGCGCGCACCATCAGATGCGCGCTGACCTGCTGTAGTGACGCCTCGTCGACCGGAATGATAGCCAACTCGCCGCGCGCGGCCTGAATCGATACAGAAAATCGCGGCAGGAACGTCACGCCCATTCCGGCACAGACATAGCGGATCAGTAGCGTAATCGAACTGGTCTCAATCTGCGGAAGCAGTGCTAACCCCTGATTGCCCGCCGCGCGGCCCACTAGCCCGCGGATCGCATGCCGCCTGTCCAGCAGGCCGACGGGTTGCTGCAAAACTTCGGCCAGCCCTACCGATGCACGCCCGGCCAGCGGCGAGCCGGTGGGTACAATGGCGCAAAGTGGCTGGTGCCCTACAGCAAGCGACCGGATCGCCTCGGACAAATCAGGGTTATAGGCAATGCCGATATCCGCCTCGCCTAGCACGACCCGGTCCTGCAGCGCGTCAGTGCCCGCCTGATCTATGCGAAATCGTAGATGTGGATGCGCGGTAGTCAGCGGTGACAAGCCGTTCTGCATCAGATCGGCGGTAAAGCCCTCGCCCACAGCGATGCGTACATTCTGTCCCTCGCCCTTGCCAAAGCGGCCCAGCTGATCCAGCAGAAATGCCTGCTCGTCTTGTTGGTGCAGCGCATGTTCGCGTAACAGTTGCCCGGCGTCGGTCAGGCGCACGCCCTGCGCGCTCCGTTCTAGCAGGGGCACACCCAGCCGCGCCTCGATATCGGTGATCTTGCGGCTGATCGCCGAGGGCGCCACATTCAGTCGCGCCGCCGCGCCCCTGATTGACCCCTCTTGCGCGACGCAAAGGAATTCGCGCAGAAACCGTGGGTCAAGTGTATCCATCAGCCGCGCGTCGCACGCTGGGCAAGCCGCACCCAGAACTCCGCGCCGACTGGCAGGATCTTGTCGTTGAAATCAAAGGTGGTGGCATGAAGCCCCGGATTGTTGCCCTCGCGCGCGGCGCCCAGCCACAAATAGGCGCCCGGCACCTTTTGCAGCATAAACGCGAAATCCTCGGACGCCATGCTTGGGTCTGCCGTGCTGGTATCCAGCCCCATCGCGTCGCCGATTTCGCGCGCGATTGCGGCCTCGGCAGCGGTGTTGATCGTGGCCGGATAGCGGCGCTGATAGTCGATCTGCATCTTGCAGCCATGCGCTGTTGCGATGCCGCTCGCAACCTCGCTCAGACGCCGTTCTAGGATGTCGCCTGCACCGGCGTCGAACCAGCGCGCCGTGCCGGCTAGCGTCGCGGTATCCGGACAGATGTTGTAGGCCGAGCCGGAATGGATCTGCGTGATCGACAGAACGCTCGGCGTTAGCGGCGACAGACTGCGTGCCGGAATTTCCTGCGCGGCGGCGGCAATGCGCGCGGCGGCGGCGATAACCCCGTCGCTTTGTTCGGGCATGGCGCCGTGGCCGCCCTTGCCGGAAATGGTGATGTCAAAAACGGCGAACGCCGCCATCATTGCGTCGTCCCGCGCCACCAGACGGCCCGGCGCCAGTCCCGGCCAATTATGGATGGCGTAGACCGTATCGCACGGGAAGCGGTCGAACAGCCCGTCCTCGATCATCACGCGTGCACCAGCCTCAGACTCCTCGGCGGGCTGAAAGATGAGTGTAACAGTGCCGCCCGCCACACCCTCGGCCGCGATCTGCCGCGCGGCCAATAGCAGCATCGAAGTATGCCCGTCATGCCCGCAGGCATGCATCATGCCGGGTATGGTCGAGGCGTGATCCAGCCCCGTCACCTCGTGGATCGGTAGCGCGTCGATATCTGCCCGAAGGCCGATGCGTGGGCCGTCGCCATCCCCCATCGTTGCGACCACGCCGGTCGTTGCCAGACCGCGGGTGACCTGCCAGCCCCAGCCATCCAAAAGGCGGGCGATCATATCGGACGTGCGCGTTTCCTGATATGCGATCTCGGGATGGCGGTGCAGGTCGCGGCGCCACGCGACCGCCTCTTCGATATGGGTGTTGTCGAACATGCGCTCGCCTTTCTCTTAGCCGGCCTGTCGAAAGGTCAAAAGGATTCCGCCCAGGCGGCCTGTCTGCGTCAGAACATATGTATCACCGATCTGGCGGTGGGCGAACTGCCCTGCCTCAAGGTACGGCTTAACCCGCGCCATGTCGCGCGTGATGATGTCCAAAGACACGACCGACGGCGCGCCATCTGGCGCCAAATCTTTGGACACGGGGCCAAACAGCGCGGCGCCACTCTCGCGGTCGACAACGCGCCACATCCCGCCCCCGGTATCTACGGCAAAACCCCAATCGGTGTCTTGCACCGCGTCCCCGCCGTGCAATAGCGTTAGCCAATCGCGCACCGCAGATTGATCGCGCTTGGCGGCAAGAATTGTTGCCGAAGCAAAGCCCATTGCCCCGTTCGGGTGGTCCATCCATTCAGGAAACTCTATCAGATCGCGCCGGTGCTGTTGGCAGGCGAACATTGCCAATCGGTCTAGCTCTGGCCGGGTGAATATCTGCAAGGTCGTCGCCGTTCGGTCCGGCGTGCCATCGGCCAGCACCACGTCGCGCCCAAACGCGATACGCCCCTCGCAGCGCACGCCCCGTTCGATCAGCCGTTTGGCGTCGCCGTCTGCGTCATCGCTACACAGCGCAGTCAACGGCACGCCCTCGCGCTGAGCCAGATGCGCCTGAACATGGCGGCCAAAACGGAAATTGCCGACTGCGTAGCCATCCAGCAGAGAGGCGTCGCCTATGCTCACCAGCTCCAGCAACTGTCGCTGAAAAATAATCAACGCGGTCGAGGTACCCCACGGGTGCATTCCCGGCGGCTTCATCGCAAAGCCGAGCGATTGGTAGGTGGCGCATGCCGCCTTCAAATCGTGCACGCAGACCAATGGATGATCCAGTGTCAGGGTCATTCCCGCCCCTCCAACATTGCCAGCGTGGGAAAGCCGGCGAACATGCCGGGCCGGCGGCTCCGCTCTTCGGCGCGGGGGCCGGTCACCAGTGCGCCGGGCGGCACGGGGCGAGTTACCACAGCGCCCGCCCCGATGACGGCGCCTGCGCCGATCTCAATCCCGCCCAAGATTATAGCATTGGCGCCAATTGTCGCCCCGCGCCGGATGATTGGATGGCGGCTGTCGCCAAGATCCGCAAGCGTGGAGCCCAGAGTGACCCCGTGCCAAAGGCTCACGTCATCCTCGATCACGGCGGTCTGCCCAATCACGACGCCGAGGCCATGATCAATCCAAACCCCCCGGCCGATTTGCGCCTGAGGCCAAATCTCGGCCCCGAGCGCGCGGGTGAATTGGCTCTTTAGTGCCAGCGCCAACGTGCCGCGCCCCGTGTGCCACAGCGCATGGGTCAATCGGTAGGACAGCAGCAGGTGATAGCCACCCGCGAAATGCAGCGTTGCGGCGCGCCCGCCCGGATCGGCGTCGCGTCCAGCAGTCGCCGTCAAGTCGTCCAGTGCAGCTGCGCGCGCATCTTGATTGTCGTCGAAAACCTGCGCCGCAATGGCGCGTAGCCTATCGCGCGCCGAACCTTCGGGTATGCAGGCGGCCAGCACGCCCGCCAGCAGATCGGCGTCGGTCTCTATATCCTCGGGATCGTAGGCGAAGAACACCGCCAGATCCGGCTCCCCCGTAAACAGCGCGCGTGCCTGTCGCAAAAGGGGCGAAGCGGTCATGGTAATATCCTCGTCACGGTGCGCGGAACAGCATGGTCGGCCAATCGGGTGCGCCGGGCAAGGCATGATTTCTACCCGCCCGTGTTGCGGCATGGTGAACGCGTCGTCTAGGCGGCGCGCGCGCTCTACAAGCGCGTTTTCCCATGACGCCTTGAACGATCCTGTCTCCGCAACCGCGCTTTTGGATCGGATTAGCTGCTGGTCATCGGCGTGCAGATTGAGCGCGCCAAGTAAGGACTACCCTCTTAAATTGATCGCCGCTCTGGCCGTGGACGGTGAAACGACCAGTTCGACCTATCTGAATTGTTGCAAATTGTATCAGGCAGCGCGTCTGCGACAAGTGATGACAAAGTGGCATTGGCGATGACACACCTTTTGCCTGAATACCCTCTAAGCAAGGCATAGCGACGCCATGATGGCGCCTACGCGTTACCACAACCACCGCAATCAAATCTTAGAGTTCAGCAGTTTCATTTACCATTAACTCGAAAAGCAAAGGACACCACATGACACGTATATCAATACTTATCGCGACTGCGTTTGCACTATCCAGCATCGCAGGGACGGCGCTTGCAGAGCAGCATACCTCCCGTGATCGCAATGTAAAAACCGTGGTAATTCAAGAAAAAGTTACCCATGGCCGCGATGCTCAAAAGGTGTTGGTGAAAAAACAAGACACCCGTGCGCGCAATTCTAAAACGGTGGTTGTGCAAAAATCTGTAGCAAAGCAACAGCGCCGCAGCGTAGGAAATCGCTTTAACCAGCGCGACGTGGTGGTGATCCAAGACTGGGATCGTCGCGGTTTGCGCCGTCCGGGACGCGGCGAAGTCTATGCAATTAACGGCGACGCCATATATCTGCTTACGGCGTCCTCCCTCATCGTGAAGGCGCTTATGAATTAACGCCCACGCGCCTAGTCTAAGCGGGCCCGTGGCCTATCTGCGAGTAACGGCATGGCGAAATGACGCACCGACGTAGTCATTCCATATGGCTGTCAGCGTCGGAGTTTCATCGGCCCGCTTATCTGGCTTCGACGTGTGTTCGCCTTCGTCAACTTTCCTGCAGAATGGGCCTCTTTTTGGAGTACCTCAGGAACGTTTCAAGGAGGCGCGCCATCAGAAGTGTCATGCCGACATGCCCGATGAACGACGATTGCGTGTACGTCCCAAAGTCCATCATGAAGCTTCGCCCGATGAAAGGGGCCAATAAACCTTGGGCGACGAACCAAAGAACCACGCCAGAGACAAATCCGGCAATCCAAACCTGTGAGGACACAAACAACCTGATCAAGTAGACGAAGACGCCAAATCCCAATGATCCGATAATAAAGTGAATTGGAAATGCCAGGCTGTGGGATATCTGTATGCCTGTTAATTTCGCAGTCAGCGCGATAACCAGATTGGATGGTTGAAGGACCACATTGAACAGCAGCGGAGAGATGAGCCATGCGTAGAGTTCAAATGCAATTTCTCCGACCAGTCCGGCGAGGGCGATCGATATAAAAACTTGACGCCTGTTAGGGGACTCTATCAGTGACATCATGACCTCTTTTCTAAATTTGGTGTTATTCACAACCCAGTATGTGCGAACTGTGATCGGATCAAATAACGTTTGATAACGCGCGATCTCTTTCCGAAGAGGCGGCAGATGATCGCTTGATCTTCGATGCAGTCTGTCAAACAACCAGATTCGCGGTGACAATTAAGCCTCGGGTTTTGTTACAAAAACCTTAGATGAGGTCACCAAGGGGCCTGCCATTTCTTTCTTACCTTCAAAGGACCGAAAACATGCTGAAATTCTATTTCCACCCAACCCCTAATCCGCTCAAAGTTGCGTTGTTCTTAGCTGAGACGGATTTGCCCTTCGAATTGGTGGCCGTCGATACTGCGAAGGGAGAGCAGCATACGCCTGAGTTTCGCGCGATCAATCCGAACGGCAAGGTGCCCGCAATCGACGACGATGGCATTGCGGTGTTCGACAGCACAGCGATCTTGCTCTACCTCTCCGACAAGACCGGCCAACTGGGCGCGGCGCCAGAAAATCGTGGCGCCTTGTTATCGTGGTTGATGTTTATTGCCTCTGGCCTTGGGCCTTTCTCTGGTCAGTGCGTCCATTTCCACCACGTCGCACCCGAGGATGTACCCTACGCGAAAAATCGCTACATGCGCGAAATAGAGCGGCATTATCAGGTGCTCAACGATCATCTGAAAGGGCGCGACTATATCGTGGGTGACAGCTATTCTATCGCTGACATATCTGCATGGGGCTGGGCCATCCGTGCGCCCCGTGTTCTAGGCGGCGAGGGTCTTGCGCGGTTCCCCGAAGTTGACCGTTGGTTCAATGCAATCAATGCCCGCCCGGCCGTCGCAAAAGCCCAGGAGGTGGGGAAGGGTGAAACCTTTAAGACCCCCGGTGACGAAGCGTCCCTCCGCGCGCTCTATCCAAGCAACTACGTCAACGCATAATGCGCCGCCTGTCCCATTTCTGAATCTTGGGGCAGGCCGCGCTGCGCGGCCTGCTCCCTAAAATGCTACACAAATCCAGACAGCTGGTGGCTCTTTCACAGAGCGCCCCCTTCAGCCCGTACGGTCTGACTGTGAACCTTGGCCTCCCTATACCACTCGGTGCTCAACCGCGCAGTGAACTGCGGCGACCAGTTATATACGAATTTCCTCGAATCATCGCAGCGCCGATAGCGATAATTGCAGACGGCTCAAAGTAATGCGGACATCGGCAGAAAGATGCTGCAGCCGGATTGGGCTAAGCGACTGGCCCCTTCAACCCAATGATTTCCGGGGTTGAATCCGACATTCCGCCACCACCAATAGGCGAACTCTCCAAAATTATTCGACACCGCTGCACAACTTATGTTACAGTTGACGTAACGTAACTCCGGATTTGTTTTGTTCTTCAGTCGTTGTGCGCTGCGAACTGAGCATGTGCCTAATTCAGCGCTGTTACCGCTATCATAAGTTATCCAGTACCAAAATTTCAGGGATCGCAAGCTGATTGCGGTGACCAAAGGGGGCATGTGCCATGCGTAGCAGCAGACGCAACTTTCTCAAGGCGGGGGCAACCGCCGCGTCGGGTATCGCGCTGGCGCAAACCGCCAGATCTGCCGGCAGTCACGATACGGTCCGTGAGGGCGAGCGGCGGCTCAGGCACCTCGTGCCACCCAACGGATCGCCGCCTGATTTGCTGTCGCGGCCCAGCCCGCCAGTCACGCCATTCGGGATCTGGCCTTTGGCCGAGCTTAGCCCACCAGTCGCGCGACCACTCTTCACGCTGACCGAAGCGGAGTCGGCCGGGCTGGGCGATGAGGCATGGTGGGATAAGTTTCGCGAACAGTTCGAAATAGCGGCCGATGCACTGCGCACCGATGGTTTCGCCACTTCCGGCGCTTGGAGCGTTCGCGGCGAGGAATTGACGGCGGACGGCAACGTACGGATCGACATCGGTGACCCGCCCGACCCTGCGGCGCATCAGCGATTTTTCGAATTCAGACCGCGCAAATTTTATATCAATCGCGAGGTAGAATTTCTGTGGTCCTACCACGCGGAATACGGCGACGGCTCGTACAGTTGGGGCTATCACAACATCTACAGCGCCGATGATGGGTCCTACCGCAGCACGCGCGCTTGCTCTCCGGGGCCGACGTTCCACACCATGTATGGTGAGCCGATCCTGACACGGCGGATCAATGATTTGCCAAACATCGGCAACAACCCCGGCAATGCACGTCTGCGCTTTGCCCTGCCGTCGACGACCTCGCATCTGCACAACGCGCATACCGCGTCAGAGAGCGACGGCTACCCCAGCGACTGGATCAATCCTGGCGAATACTGGGATCATCATTATGCCAACTTTCCGTCCGGGAACGACGACCGGGAAAAGCTATCGACACTCTGGTATCACGATCATCGCATGGATTTCACGGCCTCGAATGTCTACGCCGGGCTGGACGGGTTTTACATGCTGTTCGACGAGCGTGACGCCAAGAATGCCGACGATGGCAACACCGGTGACAAAGATCCCAGTTGGCTGCTGCCCAGCCATGATTTCGACATACCGCTGATTTTTCACGATCTGTTGTTCGCGCAGGAGGTTGATGGAAAACCGCGCGAATTCAGCCGGGAAGAGACGACGCGCTGGACCTTTGAAAGCTCACAGGACTGGAGCGATTTCGCAGGGACGGATCGCGGTGCGTTTCTCGCCGATGGGTCGCGCAAGGCGATTGAGGCGCGCAACTATACCGGGACAGATCCGGTGTACGACCCGTCGCCCCAGATTATATTCGACGGGTTCAACACGGACGGGATCATCGGCGACCGCTGGACCGTGAACCGCCGGATTCAGCCCGCGCTAGAGGTCACCCCCAGGAAGTACCGGCTGCGGCTTCTGAATGGCGGCCCGTCGCGGTTCTACGAATTTTACCTGCACGCCCAGGGCGCGCCGGAGGCCGCATTCGGGCGTGCCGAGGACGATCCCGAAATGGGCGAGCCTACAACCGAGCTGGACCACCCCTTTATCGTGATCTGCGGCGATGGGAATTTTCAACCCAATCCGGTGCTGGCCCATAGCATCTATCTTGGTGTGGCGCAGCGGGTCGATGTGATTGTCGATTTCTCGAACTACGCCGGATCGACTGTCTATCTGGTCAACAGGTTGGAGCAGGAGCATGGGCGCGGCCCGAACGAGCGCAAGATCGACCCCAAGGATTATGCAACGGACGATGATTTCTTTGCCGCGAACGCAATGATGGCGTTCAAGGTCGGCGATTTGGCTGAGGGCGCGGTGCATTCGGATTACGGCACGCCCGAGGAAGGGGATGCGGACCCTAGCGCATTTCCTCTGCTGTTCCGGGAGTTTCCGCCAGTGGACTTTACCGAGGTTAAGCGCGACCGATTGTGGGAATTCGATTATCACGGCGGGCTTTGGACGATCAACGGCAAGATTTTTGACCCGAACCGTGTGGATGCCGGGATCGAACAGGACTCCGCCGAGATCTGGACGATGCGCAACAGCGGCAATGGCTGGCACCACCCAATTCACAGCCATTTCACAGAATTCCTGATTATTGAGCGCGATAGCCAGCCATTTTTGCGCGGAACGATCCAGACCAAGCAGTTCGTGCAAGACAGCGAGGTAATCCCCGAGGCGGCAGTCGCTCCGTCGCCGGGCGCGCAGAATCTGATGCGAATGGACGCCCCCAATACGGCCAAGACGGAAGCGAGCGGATTTACCGGTCGCGAGGGGCTCGCCGAGATTTTTAAGGCACCCGAACTTGCCGAGGGACTAGAGGAGCTTGGCTCGGACGAGCTGAGAGACCGGCTTGTCCCGCAGCTGAGGCAGTTCGATTCAAGTGACGGGGAGGCCAGCCCAGAGGCGATGGTGTTGCCGAGTGAGGCAATTACCGCCTTGGGTAACATGCTGGCGACGATGGGCCCGGACGAGGCGATAGAGCTGGTCAGCGATCTGCTTAATGGCAATTTCGACGCGATGAAATTCCGCAGTTACGACCTCTTTGCTCAATGGGTCGAGTTTTTGCCGCTGATCGGATTGGGCAAGCCCAAGGTGGACCGTTTCCTAGGTGGGGCGCGGCGCGATGTGGCGCTGCTGTTGCCCAATACCGAGGTCGTGGTTTTCGCGCGGTGGAAGGATTTTATGGGCCGCCACATCATGCATTGCCACAACGTGGTGCATGAGGATCACGCGATGATGGTCCGCTGGGACATCGTTCCTCAGGGCGCGGGGTTCGACACGCCGGTTGACTCCGATCTGATCGCGCAGTCGCTGGGTGACGCGGTCAAGGTGCATCGCCGCGAGCATATCGAAACGCACCCCGAGGGCGGCGCACATGCGCCCGACGACAGTTGAACGAGATGGGACAGGAGGCCGCTATGACCCGGATGCAGGGGACGACACCAGCCACAGGCCAAGCCCGCCTGAACCGCCGCGCGATCCCAAACGTTCCGGTCGTTTCGCATGACGGCAGGGAATGGTCGTTCTACGACGATCTGATCCGGGACCAGGTGGTTTTGGTAGCGTTCATGTCGATTGGCCACGACGCCGAATCGAACTGTTCTGCCAAGATGGCCGACGTGCGTAAACTGCTGGACCGCGATCCAAGTGACACGACGCTGTTTCTGTCTATCACGGTAGATCCCGGCGCGGACGGTGCGTTGGGATTGGCCAACCACGCGGGCCGCTCCGGGGCAGGTGGGTTCTGCGGGCCCGGCGAGGCGGGGCGTTGGCTGTTCCTGAGGGCTAATCCGGGCGACGTAGATTTGCTGCGCGCCGCGTTCTACGTCCACCGCAGCCTCGCCCCTGTTCCAACCGGGCCAAAGATGATCACCCGGTCGGAACTTTTGCGCATGCCGCCCGAGCGGGCAGTGATGGATTGCTCGATGGGGCTGATGCGGTACGGCAACGAGGCGCTGGATGTCTGGGGCGCGGCCCCTGTACGTGCCTCGGCACCTGATATTGCGGCAAGGCTTACGTGGATGCGCGATGCAGGCGCACCCCGTCCGCGAACCCGTCGCCGGGCAGGCCCATTTCCGGCCGTTCTTTCCTGAATTTGACCGCCAGACTTTCTTTAGAGGAGCCAAGCTATGACCCGAGGCACATCAATCAAAGGCGCGGCATTGGCGGTGATTTTAGGAACGACTGGCGCGTTCGCGCAGCCCTGCACGATGCCTGACCCGCCGGTGTTTAAGGCGCAGGGCCATCTCCTCGATTTCGGGGATCTGTCCGGAGGGGCGCAATCGGCTGTGACAGATTTTGACTCCTTTGCCTTTTCCGGGTTGGAGGCGGGGCTGGTCTTTGACCCGCCCAACACTGTTACGCGGTTCAACGTCCCCGGCGGCGCGCCCGATCTGCGCACCGAAGAGGAGCGATACCTGAACCCCGACCATCCGGGCGGCCAGCCGAACGTGCCGCAGTCGGACTGGCGCAGGGTAAACTGCGTGATGGGGATCACTCCCTTTGAAATCTCGCTGCCGTCGCTGGCCTATCCCACCCTGCCGCGGATCGAGTTACCTGTGATGACCCGCGCGACCTTCGTCAAAACGCCGATGGCGATCTTTCCCGGTGAGATAGATATCGACGGCGTGGTAACGACTGTCGACCCTTTCGCCAATCCGCCCGGCACGAACATGCTGTCTACCTCATACCGCAACTTGCGCGACACGCAGGGCGGCGTGATGATCCACACGCTGCCCTCAAACAAAAAAGGCGAATATAACCTGCATGACGGCGACCCTGTGGCGACGCGCATAAATGGTGAATCGCCGATCGACGATCTGCGCTATATCTTTGAGACGATATTTGAGACGATCACAGAACAGCCATATCGCGCGTTATTGACCCGCCCCGATACGGTGGATCTGGACGCCCTGATTGCCGATGCCGAAGGCGCAGCGGATCGCATAGCGGATGCGCGTAACCTGATTGATCACCATCTGGCATGGGGCATCGACCTGATCGAAGGAAACGATGCGCCGGATTCTAAGGTGCCGGGCGACCGGGGTTACCTCGGATTTTCGATGCTCAACCATTCTGGCCATAACCGTGTGAAACGCGTTTTGCCAGTCAGAGGTCCAGATGGAATGATCACCGGGGGCGAAGTGACCGTGCGCCAGATTTGGTTTGGCGGGAACATCAAATCGGATACGATGTTTTTTGATTTCGGGTGGAACAAGATAGGGCCGCCAGTTGAAGACTATGCCAATTGCGGAGGCGACGGGCAACCGACACAGGCCGCCTGTGCAGGCGCCGCACCGATCCCGCCAAACAAGCCTTGGGTCATCAATTATGAGATTTTCGTCCTGAGCCGCGGCGCCGATGATTTCTCGCCGATGGTGATGCAATTTGACTGCCCCGGCAGGCTCGATATCGGGGGGGTGGCGCAAGGATGCCAGCCTGCGGACGTCAATCTGCCAGAGGAGGCGGTGGATTGGGTGAACGGACCGCTTTACGCATCCTTCGATCAAAGTTTCTTTCCGATGGAGAACGGAACCAAAGTAGAGCTTAGCGTCAAAATGGCCCCGGCGCAGTACTTCAATCTGACCTATTCGTGGGGTTGGCGCGTGCATCCGCCCCGCGCGCAAGCAACGGAGAACGGCCAGAAACTGGTGCCGCCCGGCCTGCCGACTGAGGAAATGTTCTGTCACCCGCTGCGCGCCGGCATCATCGATCACGAACGGTTTGCCTTTACCGGATTTCCGGGGCCGCAGAGCATGGAAATGCTGCCGCCAATGGATGAGTTGGGACCGATGATCGCCGATATGGGGCTGGCGACGCTTAGCGAGGCAGAATTCGACCAATGCCTCGCGCGGTTTCAAGAAGCTAACGGCGCGGACAAGGTCGCGCTCGACATGGTGAACGCGCGGCTGGGTATCATGACGCGATTTTTTGAGTCGCCGGTGCCTGCGCCGGTCACTGAGCGTGAAAAGATGGACTACGCCATTTCCAAGATCAGCGATCTGGCCCCGGCCAAGCGGATGTGGAACGCGTTCCACTTGATGCAGGACGAAGTGGCAAAGACCCCATCTGCAACTGGTGGCGACGAGATCTGGATCGCCCTGTTGCTGGATGCGCGCGACGCGTATCTGGACTGGCTCGACCGCACGCATCTGCCCAGTGGCCTGCAGCCCGATCCAGACACCGACATGACGCTCGCGTTTCTCAACAACACGATTTACGGCCAGCTGCGCAAAGGCGGCGCCGTGGCGTTTCCCGAATGGCGGCGGCGCGGCGACATGGGCAAAATCACCCTGCTGAACGGCGATTACTTTCCGCACGGCTACCTCAGTGTCGACTTCGGCGGCTTGCGGGGCTGGGAAAATACATGGCAGTCGACGATCAAGACCGCTGGATCAGGCCCCTGGTTCACCTTCGGCCGCTTTCACGCGCGGTTCAACACGGTGCCGGGAACGGTGGCTGTCGGGGCGGCGACGCGCACAGAGACGCCAGTGGCAGGTGGTAATCCGATAATAACCGTCACCCCATCGGCGCACCGCCTGATGATTCAGTTCAATTACGAGCCGTCGCCGCGGCTGCGGTTCTACCAGTTTGACCCGCTTCACCACGATGCCGCGATCTATTCAATGCACTAAGCCATTTGCCGCAAAAAAACACCTGAGGGAGGATGTCCATGATTACCCGGCGCACGGCGATGATGGGGGCAGGGGGGATGCTGATGGTCCGGCCCGCACGCGCGCAGCATGTGCATCATGGGTTCGATCCTGCAGTCCCGCAGCCGCCATCACGGCTAGTGCGCAACTATCGGATGCCATCTGTGCCGCTGGTCGACCAGACCGGCAAGGCGGCTGACCTTGCGGCAGAGCTGCAAAAACCGGGCCCGGTGCTGATGACCTTCATCTTTACGACGTGTCCCGGCATCTGCCCTATTTTGTCGTCGGTTGTGGCAGCTACGACAGACGCCCTTGGACCAGAGCGGGCGGGCGTGCGGTTTTGGTCGCTGACGATAGACCCTGATCACGACGGCCCGGCTGAATTGGCGGCCTATGCCGATATGTTCGGTGCAGGGCCTGAGTGGAGGCTGTTTACTGGCGCGCCCGGTGCAATCGGCGCAGTTCGACTGGCATTCGAGGCAGATAGCGACATCAAGATGGCGCATCGCGCGCTTTATCTGCTGCGCATCCGCGAGGCGTCATGGGCGCGGTTCGAAGGCGATGTCACGCCTGAGCACCTCGCGGGAGCGGCCCGCGAGGTGCTGGCAGCGCAATCGTGATACGCCTGATATGCGCGCTGCTGATGGTATGGCTGGCGCCCGGTGCAATGGCTGGCGCGCCGGAGGATGCGTCCGCCGATGGTACACGAATTTATACGCAAGGCGTTCTGCCGGACGGCACACCGCTGCGTGCGGTGGTGGCGGGCGGCGGGCGACTGTCGGGCCAGATGGCTGCCTGCACGCGCTGCCACCGCCCCAGCGGATACGGCATGGCAGAGGGCGATTTGCGTGTGCCGGACATCACAGCACACACTCTTGCAGCGCCGCTTGAGCCGCGCCGCGACAGGCTGTTGCGCGAACTATATCAGGAACGTCAGGGGCCAATCGCCAAGTCCCGCGCACACACGCCGCGATTGCGGCCCGGCTATGCCGGTGCGGCGGATCTGGCAGGTGCCGTGGTAGACGGTGTCGATCCGGGCGGGCGCAGGCTGGCCCCGTCGATGCCGCGATATGCGCTGGATGCCGCCTCCGTTGCGGCTCTTGCCAGCTATATGTCTGACCTAGGGCGCGGGCCTGATCCGGGGATCGATGCGCAGGTGGTGCATTTCGCCACTGTCGTCGGGCCGGGCGTGCAACCCTCGCGCGCAGAGGCGATGCTGGACGTGATGCGCGCCTTCGTTGCGATCCGAAACCGCGAGATTGAGCGCGAGTTGTCGCGCGCTGATTTTTCACCTCGCCAAAAAGCACTGTACGGCTACGCAAGGCGCCTGTGGCGCTTGAATGTCTGGCAGCTTGAGGGACCGCCCCGGACGTGGGGTGCCCAGCTACAGCGGCATTATGCGCGCCAACCAGTCTTTGCCATGTTGGGCGGCACTGCCCTAGGGGATTGGGGCCCGGTCCAGACCTTCTGCGAGGCAGCGCATCTACCTTGCCTGTTTCCTCTAACGGACTGGCCGACCAACACGCCGGGGCATTTTACGATCCATCTGTCAGGCGGTCTACCGGCAGAAGCGCAAATGATTGCCGCGCGACTGGCCACCGAAGGGGCGAAGGCCGCGTTTGTGCAGCACGGCAGCGACGAGGCGTCGCAGGCGATGGCGCGGCACGTCGTTGCCGTGTTGACCGATAGCGGGATCGCAGTGACCGAAGAGCTGAGACAGGCCGACGCGCTCGTGCTTCTCGGCGATGAGGCCGCGGTGCAAAACCTACTGTCAGACCCACCTGTGGCTGAATTCACCGGGACGGTTCTATTAGCGGGCGGTTTGCTGGCGGAGGGAGCGGAGCGCGCACTGACGCTGCGTCCTTCGCGGCCTCTCTCGGTCACATGGCGATACGCGCTACCAGACGCGGCGCCCCAGCGGATCCACCGCCTTCGTGGCTGGCTAAGGGCCCGCCGCATTCGGGCGCCCGAGTGGGAGCGGACGCAGTTGAATACGCTTCTCGCGTTCGAGGTGGCCGAACATGCGATGGATCATCTGGTGGACCGCTATTCGCGCGAGCTGTTTATCGAGACGATCGAGCATCAGGTCGAGACGGGTCTCAATCCCGGCACGTTCCCGCGGATGTCGCTCGGGCCGGGCCAGCGGTTTGCGGGACACGGTGCAGAAATTCTGACGCTATGCCGCGATGGCGCGTTCATCACTGGTTCGCCAAAGGCGTGCCAGATGGATGAGGAGACGCTTTTTACTGTGGCCGAGTGAGCGCACGTAGCCAAGGGATAACCAAGGCCGCCAAAACCCCTCTGTTTTCGCGCCACAAACTGTCCGGAGCTTCCTGAAAGCCATAGTGGTGAACGCCTACCAACTGGCCGGCGGCGTTCAGGATCGGCGCGCCGGATGATCCGCTGGCCGTGTCACAGGTGTGCGTGAAATCGCTGTCCGGCGTGCGGCCAGACACCGGGCTTGCGGTCATTTCGCAATCCAAAAGGGCCACGTGCTTGGGCAGGTCTCCGGGATGTTGGATGATCATTAGCGGGCCGGCCATACCCGCCGGCTCGTCGGGTATTTCGATGATGCCGTACTCCTCGCCCGGCGGCGACGAAAGGCGCAAGGCGGTCACGTCAAGATCGAAGCTGGAGTAATGGTCCTCATACCCTGTGCATCTGCGCTGCTGACCCATCGCCAATCTGCCAGCTTCATCACGCTGATAGCCAAACACTGCAGTCATCGTACGGCAGGTTTCCTGCGAGTGAATACAGTGCTCGTTTGTCAGCAACAAATCCGGCTCGATCAGAAATCCGGTGCACGTTCGAGGCAGCCCGGCATCAAAGAACGACAGGAACGCGACCGGCCCGGCGAGGGCCTGCACGTCCTGCGGCACTTCGGGCGATGCGATCGGCCATAGCTGCGCCTCGCCATGGACCGAATATAGCAGCACATCATCCTGTTGGATCGACAGATTTTCGATTGTCACGGTCGTATCTATGTTCAGCGGGTCAGGGGTATAGAGTGCTATCGTCACGTTCCCGTTAGGGATCAGCCCGGTCCAGTGACCGCCTTCGGGCATGTCGGCGAGGGGGATGATGAATTCCTGCCCTAGATCGGAAAACAGATAGAGACTGGCAGTCGGTGGCGCGGGCGGCCCTTCGATGCGGACCAGCAGGCGCAGATAGTCGGTATCGGGAATACTGATCCCTCCGGTCCACACCACGGGGGCATCTCCTGTGCGCTCTGGCGCGCCTATCACCAGATCGAGGGCGCGCACGCCGCCATCAATGCGCGATTCCAGAACGGGAATATCCTGCGCCGCCGCAGCCGCGCCCCAGAACAGCGCGATCAGCCATGCGTACCTCCGCCGGGCCCGCGTCATCCCTGAAACAATGGCGAGGTGTAATCGCGGATCGCGCTGAACGGAAAGCTGACCACCTCAGGCACGCCATCGACCGTTCTGCGCACCTCGACCATGGGCGAAAGTGTCGCCACCAGACACGAGGCGTCACGCTCCAGTGCGCCATAGCGGCTGCCGTCCTCCCCCCCGACATGGCGAAATAGAATGTGACGATCCTTGGCGTCGTTGAACGTCAGTCGCCGGATATTCCACCATGGCTGGAACTGCTGCGCTGGATCGGGCGAGCGGCAGGCGATGGTATTGGGTACCTCGACGACCTGGCCGACAATCCGCCGACCGTCGAACAACTCGAACTGGGCATATTGCAAGTTTATCGCGCGCTCCACGTTCAGCCGCCCCGCCATCACCCGCCCGTTCAGACCGGGAAAGAAATCGGCCGTGTAGATCAGCCGGTCCTTGACCACTTTGGGTGCAATCTGGCCGCCCGCCTGCAGCAAAGCCGGGTCATCGCCATAGATAAACTCGCCTGTCGAAAAGATCAGCGATGCCACCGCCGTCACCTGCGGCGCGGCAAAGGACGTGCCGCTCATGTGGGTAAATACGTTACCGGACGTGGTGGTCAGCACGTTCATGGCAGGCGCACCGATTTCGAACATCGCGCTGGTGTTGCTGCCTTGGGTTGCGGTGCGCCACGGGGCTGGATTGTCAAGGTTATCATCAAGGCCAACCACGGTGATGACGTTTTCCAATGCGTTGAGGCAGGCGGGAATTAACTGGCAGCCGTTGCTCAGCGCCTTTGCCTCATTGCCGGCTGCTGCGACGATAAGCAGGCGGCTTTCATGGATCCGCAAAGCGTTCTCGACTTCGCCATTGCCCTGAAAATCGGGCAGCAGCCCGAAGCTCAAATTTGCCACGCGGGCACCGACAGGTATGTCTGTCGTAAGCTGCTCCGCAAGGCGAACGATCTGGCGATCCCGTGACAGGGTTTTGTCGAATGAGATCATATGCAGCCGCGCATAGGGGTTGACGCCCACCATGCCTTTGCCATTTTCGGGCGACGCGATAACCCCTGCGACGGCGGCGCCATGCTCAGATTGGCTGAGCGCTAATGGGTCAATCTCGCTGCAATCTGGGAGAGTTTCTGCAGTCGGTTCGCCCTCGTCGGCAGGCTCGGTCGACGTGAGGGTATGGCCGTCGCTGAATGTCATTGCCGGCAGGTCGCAGTGCCCGTTCGTTACCGCGGTGTCGATCACCACGACGATAACTGGATGGCGGTGCTGCTCGGGCAGATCCTCAAGATTTGCGAACGGATGATGGATCAGCTTGAACAGGTCCATCTGCCTCGCCACCAGCGGCTCGTCCCCAAGGCCGTATTCTTTTATGCTGCCGGTCGCGCGCAAAAACGGCTGCAAGGTTTCCAGCGCGAGATCGTTAAGCGATGTGTCGCTGTATTGCTTTTGCCAAACCGGTGAAAACGCAGCGCTCGGATCGGTGAATGTCTTGGTTCGCTCCGAAGTTACCAGCGCGCCGACGAGGCTCTGGACCAGTTTCGATCGCGCGTCCGTTCGAAACGTCACCGGAGCCTGCAGTTGCACCTGTGGCAAGGTCACATTTCGCTTGCCGTCCGGTGCCTTGATGATGGGTGGGTTAAAGCGCGCGATCACGTCCTTGCAGGAGCCTTTGAAGGCGGAACAATCCATTTCTGGGCTGATCGTGAAATCATCGACAGTCCAGTCGCCCGGCACCTGCTTGCGAACCAATGTGGTGATCGAGCGAAAGTTGTAATCGGGCACAACGATCGTATTGCCGACGCTTGTGCGCCATCGCCCTGGGCTGGCGGCAAAACCGCCGACATGAGACGTCAGATCGCTGAGTTGGCTTTGCGGGGCGCCGGTGAGGGTGCGGCTGCACAGCTTTGGATTAAGATCGCACATCATCGCGTCGATGCTTTGAGGGAAATGCGCCCCGAAAAACAGCTTCTCGTTTCGCAGGACATGCTCGACGAACGGGCTTTGATCCATTTTAACGGTGCGCAGCGTCAGATTGCCCGAGTTGAACAGCGACAGATAGAGCGTCTCGACCTCAGTCGAAAGCTCAACAGCATTGTCACTGTGCGAGCGCCATTCAAGGACAAGCTCGGGTACGGCTGATTGGGCGGCGGCGCCGGCCGCGCCCATCGCGAGGATCGCTGCCAACGCAATCGATTTCATCTCGATCCTGCTTCTGACGGTATTCCTCATGGCGCGATCCAATCAATTGTTACGCTCGCGGTGCTGGCGCCGTAGCCATGCACCATAACATGGGCCTCCGATGCATCAGGGGGCACGTCAAAAACGCAGGCTTCGGCGGCGCCCGGCGTGTAGGGGCGGCAATCGTACCCGGCCTGTGTAACCGCGCGGTCGAGACGCACGTAAAGGTCCGGATCGCCGGTGCCGGTCATTGTAGCGCTAAAGGTTGATCCCGGCGCCACGGGAAAGCTGCCAACCATTTCGATTTGGTCGGCATCCAGCGTGAATGGTCCGAACACCTCCTGCGTCGCCACGTTAGTGCCTGCGGCGGGTGCGCAAATTGCCGGGTCGATGGCAAAGCCAGCAGCCGCGCCGTAGATGCATGCGATGCCGTTCTTGTCGGAGCTGGTCAGCCGCAGGGTCCAATCGCCCAGCCCGTTGCATTGCGGATAGTGCATCACCGAAAACGCATCGTAATCGGTGACCCCGCGCCAGTCCTGATCTTCAAAGCAAGCCCCCGCCTCTGGCCGCGTATGCTCGTGCCGCCCGCCCAGAACATGGCCTAGCTCATGGCGCAGGATACCGCGCATGGTCAGCGCTTGATTGGGATCAAGGGTGAACGACGAGCCGTCTATGACCACGCTTCGATCCGGGCGCGGATCGTTGGGAAAAAAGGCCGCCGCCAGAAAAGCGCCGCCAGCGTTTACCGGGCGGACATCGAACAGCACTTCTTCGTTCGAGGCATCGCAGGCCTGATCCTCGGATTGGATGTAATGGAATTGCAGATCGGCCACCGCCTCCCACGCAGATGTGGCTGCCTCCATTTCCGCGACGACGGCGCCGTGGCGGCTGCCAAAGTCGGTGCTGACACAATAGGTCAGCGCATGGCGTTGCCGCACAGTCCATATCTGGTCCAGCCCGCCAACCGTGATGATGGCGAACTCGGGCACCTCGCCCGCCGGAACGGGCGGCGCATTGGCCACGTTGCGCATCCAGAACTCGCGCAACAGTTTTTCATTGCGGATGGGGGTATCGCCATTGACGTAATATTTTCCGGTTTCCTCGACGAAGGGAGTGCTGTCGCGGAAGGCCTCAAAGCTAAGGTTACTGGCATCTTGGCGCGCGGTTTCGGCGAGCCGCCCGAGCTCCTCATTGGCATCGCCCGGCTCAAGCTCCTGAGCGGCGCAAATGGAACTCAATGCGCCTACGGTACATGCGGCAGCCAACAAATGTCTCATAGTCGATCCTCCGGAAAAAATGGTCAGGTTAAAAACAGCTCATTGAAAATCGGGTGATCCGCATGGAACGCAGCGAAGCGGGCGTGCTGCGCGCCACGCGTTGTCAGACCAAGGTATCGCGCGGCGTTTGATCCCATCACGCCCTGCAAGCGGTCATCGGCGAACCCAAGTTCCTCTAGCGCGCTTACGACCTGCGCCGAATAGGTCTGATGCCCCGGAAGTCGGCCAATCATAGACCAGTCAGAGCCGTACATCATGCGCCGGGACACCAGCGGGGCGTGCGCGATCAACTCGCGCATCCGTGCCATCACGCGCGTGCGGTTCGGGCCATCGGACTCGGTCGCGATCGGCCAGAATCCAAGGTCGAAATAGAGACCCGGAAAATCCTCAAGCATTTCGGCAATCGTATCCTCCCAATCCCGCTGAGCGGGGTGGTCGGCGTTCGGCGCCGTCTCCTTGAACCGTCCGAAATGAGCAAGGTTCACCCGCAGATTGCCGAATTCGGGGCGCGACAGCACGGCCCGCCATTCCTGCGGAGCGGCAAATTGTCCGGTGCCGGGGCCGGCACCCATCGAATTTGTTGCATGGGCCTTGATCGGGACGTCGTTCTCGGCGCACCACGCGTAAAGGCGCTCAAGCTCGCGGTCGAGCGCGGGACCGCCACCTTTGGGCGCGCGCTTGGCCCAGACGGATACGTCGGCGGTGTTGCCGATTGGTTTGAACCCCAGCGGCGGGTACATTTTGACCCCGGCAAAGCCGCGCTCCAGAACTGCCAGCTTAACGTTCCGCAAGGAATCCCACTCCGGATGCGCCTCGCGTTCGAGCGCCGCGCGCAAGGGGCAGAACGGCGCGAAGGGCAGCACCAGCGCGTCTTGAAACCGCTTCGAGATAGCCGACACGATTTCGATCTGATCGGCGACCGAGTCGACGTCGTTTTCGGTTGTCTTGAACCAATAGGTAAAGTCGACGATGGACGGCGAAAACACCCGCACCTGCGTTGGGCCGCCGTAAGCCCTTTGCATTTCGGCCAGAATGTCTTGCCTCGCGCGGGTCAGCAGACCGGCCCAGCGGATCGACTGAAGAAGGGGCGAAAGGTGGCGATATTCCCGCTCCGTCCCAGTTGTCGGCGCGCCCTTGGCATACACCTCTGCTGCAAGGGTCCTTGCCTGCTGGCGCGGTGACTGCAGCCCGGTGCGTACCGAAACCTGTCCCACATCCAGCGCGATCCGGTCCAGTATCCGGCTCTCGTCTGATCGGCCCACGCTTAACCCCGCCGTGTTCGGAACATCACCTGCGGCATATTCGGCGAGGGCCGTGGCAACATTTTCCTGATCGCGCCGCTCAATCACGTCTGGCGGTGTCACGGGTGCGCCGCCCATCACAACGGCAAGCTCTCGTTTCGCCGTGGGTGTGTTCGTCAGTAAAATAGTTTTCAATAATTTCATGAACGCGGTGCTGGTCATGTCTGGGTCAACCGGGCCGTGTGGGTCCCGCAGGAACGTCTGCTGGACAAACCCAATGGCGGGTACGTCGCGGCCGTTGAAAAAATGCGTATGAATATCAATCGTCCCGGCTGCAAGGTCGGGCTGGGTCCAACGCTTGAGTATCCCGCAGCCACCCAAGCTGCTGGAGAGCATCAAGCCGCCTACGCACTTCAGCATGAAACGTCGGTCGGTCACCTGGCCCTCCAGTCCAAGGTGGGCGCACCCTTCGCAGCTGCACTCACTAGTCAAATTCAGCTTCGGGGAATCGTCTCACAGGAATTTATGAGGCTTCCCTTACGTCAATGTAGCAGAGAAACGCCAATAGGTTGAGGAGGAATCCGCCACCCAACCTCTGGCAAGGCGCGTTTCACATAACTCATTGGAAGGGCTTGCAAAAACGTCATGCGGCGCCAAATTGAATTCTGGTAAATTCTTACGGTGTCATAGATGATTGGCCGGTTAAAGCTGCTCACAAGAAGGAAAATCCGCACTTTCGGGTGGTAACATTTGAAAATTAAACAATTTTCCTGCTCGGTGCCTTTCACGCTACAGAGGCTTTGTTAAAATGCAGCAAATAGAATTGTATGCCTTATCGAGATAAGTGATGCAAAATCATAATGTTGCGGTGCAAAGCTCAACTATTTTAACCGCCGGAACGAAATGCGTGTTGGAAAGTTAATGTGTGTAACTGCACTCTTGGAGAATTTGACATGAAAACTCTCGCTGACGCATTCCATCATACACTGAAAGATATCTACTACGCTGAGAACGCTTTGACCAAAGCTATGCCAAAGATGATCAGCGCCGCGGATGGCGACGTCAAATCCGCCTTCGAAGATCATCTGAAAGAGACCAGAGAACATGTGAAAATCCTGAAAAAGGTATTCGCGACAATTGATAAGCCCGCTGAGGGCGAAAAGTGCGATGCCATCGAAGGGCTGATCAAAGAGACCGAAGGCATCATTCAAGAGGCGAGTGGCAAAGCATTGGGGGCCTGCCTCATCGGCGCGGCCCAAGCTGTCGAGCATTATGAGATCGCACGGTACGGCACGTTGCGTCAGTGGGCGAAAGAGTTGAAAAATGACGAGGCGCACGATCTCCTTTCCCAAATTCTCGATATGGAGAAGGCGGCAAATGCTAAGCTGACCGGGATCGCCGTAGCCGCAGCCTGACAAAGCAGCGTCAGGTAAAGGCCTCACAGAAATAGCTGGGCAGAGTTCAAGCCTGTGCAGCTATTTCTGGCTTGCGGTGTTCGAGTAACTGCTGTGACCGTGTTTGCGCGAGTGCATCTGCAGCCTCTCTGCGGATGCACTTTAGACCTGTTCGTAGTTTGGTTATCGAGCTTTCCACTTATTACCTTGTAGACATGGCGGCGAATCAATGCGCCCGGTATGTCATTGCTGATCTCCAGGAAATTTGAGGCCACATGTTTGATCCCTTCAGGCGCTTGCGAGCCCGATCGCAAAAGAAGCTCAGGCGTGCAGCAGTGTCCGCCATGAACGATGCGTGGGGGTCGCTGTTGGCACCTGCGAAGCCCGTAAGACGAAAATCTGGCAAAGCAGCCAAAGCTGCAACTAAGCCTGCAAAGAAGACGACCGTTGCTCGCAAAGGTGCGAACAACATCGGTGGTGTAAAGATTGCTGCCAGATCAAAGGCACCAGCCACATCGCAGTCAAAGTCTACCGTTCCGCGAGGGGCATCCTTCAAAGACGGGACGCATGAGAGTGCATATGGCACCCGGTCCTACAAGCTCTACGTGCCTGTTGCCGCAAATTCGGCGACAGATCCGTTACCGTTGATTGTGATGTTGCACGGCTGCGGACAGACACCTCAGGATTTTGCCCGAGGTACCGGGATGAACGCGCTGGCCGAGGAGTTCGGCTTTCAAGTTCTCTACCCGGCGCAGGCGCGTGACGCGCAGCGAAATCGGTGCTGGAACTGGTTCAAGAGCGATGATCAGGCGAGGGGCGCGGGAGAGCCGGCTCTGATTGCCAGTCTGACGCAGCATGTCATCAGTGAACAAAATGTCGACCTGTCCAAAGTCTATGTTGCGGGATTATCGGCAGGTGCTGCCGCAGCTTTGATCGTTGCAACGGCCTATCCGGATATGTTTGCGGCCGTGGGCGTTCATTCTGGTCTGGGGGTGGGCGCAGCTCATGACGCGTCCTCTGCCGCGCACGCCATGAATATCGGTGCAACAGGCCGACGCCATGACACCCAGATGCCGACGATCATTTTCCATGGCGATTCTGACAAAGTGGTCAACCCGCGGAACGGTCGCTTTGTCGCGATCAGGGCGCTGGAGCCTTACGACCATCTCGATATGGCAGAGAAAACAGGCCGTATTGCTAATGGCCGCGACTATACACGGACGTCGCACCGTGTGGGCCGGGGACGTCCCTTTGTCGAAAAGTGGGTCGTTCATGGGGCTGGCCATGCTTGGTCAGGAGGGCATTCCGCCGGAAGCTATACCGATCCCAAAGGCCCGGATGCATCGCGTGAAATGGTCCGCTTTTTCATGCGCCATCGAACCACCGCAAAACGCCGTTCGACCCCTAAGATCTGAGCTCATCTATCAGATTAGCTACGTAAGATAAGCCACTAATATTAAATGATATTAGGACAATGTAGCGTCATTCACGATCAGATGCTCTGCGTCCCACGACGCCGGGCAAACCTCTGCCTCGGCATGACCATTTCGCAACCGGCGGCATGCGCCTACAGGTATGTCGGCCGCGATCACCACATGGTCTGTCATCATTGCAGTGGTTTGCGGCGCGATTATCGCGTGGATACCGTCCAGTGATACGCCTACGTCACAAGGCAAAAATACGCTGGCACCGCCGACACCAGTGTCGATCATAGGCTGCCCAAAAGGTACGCCGACAGCGCCCAGAACGCAGACTACTGTTTGAAGTTCAATCGCCCGCGTACGAGCGCAACTAAAGACCCTGTTATAGCCCGTGATCATGTCGGTCTTGGCAGGAATAATGATGAGATCAAGGTTAAGCTCACCCAGCCGCGACCACAAATGGGTAAATTCACTGTCTAGGCAGATGATCATGGCAACCCGTAGGCCGTTCCAGTCGATCACATTGATCGCGTCGCCATGGACGGTGATTCCGCCAGCGCCCTGAGCTTCTAAAGGGGTCAGGCTCAGCTTATCTTGGCTGTGCCGCATGCCGTCAGGGGTGAGAAGCCACGCGCGGTTCAGATAAGTTTGAATGCCGTCTTGTACACCCGCTGCGAATGGTATGGTTCCGGCCAAGATCGATACGCCGTAATGCGCAGACATCGCCGCTATCGCATCCAGGGCGATTTCCCCACATTCAAAGAGCCACCCCATCGTGTTTCCGAGGGGCAAATCAGCGGGCGCAAAGCTTAGCCATTGTGCGCAGGCGAACTCTGGAAGCACCAGCATATGACCGCCGCGTGCCGCTGTCTGGACAACGCGTGCTTCCAAACCGGCAAGCCACGTCTGCAAATCCTGCACTACCGGCTCAAGATTGGCAGCCCAAAGGTCGATTGAAACATATTCCATAATTTTTCCTAGCTTGGATTGCGGTCGATCGGATGACCAAGGGTCCAAACTGTCTGGGGCGACCGAGATACAAATTTGGAAACCGCAGACCGTCTGCGGCAAGTGCCGTTAAGCAGTAGTCTGCTTTGCCGCGCATCAATCTAGTTGGAAGCGTGGGAACTCTGTCCGAGTAACATTCGTTGTCAGGTTGATAGACGCCCTGCATCACACGCACGACTGTGCCGTTGGAGAACAATAAAATGTCCGAAGAAACACCGCATTTCCGCCCGTCAATCAAAACCCAAAAATCGAATGAGACGATTGAGCGTTCGCAAACGGAGGGGCAGGGCGGGGAGACGCACCAACACGCGCCAGACGATCACAGACTGACAACGGCCCAAGGTATCCCGGTGTCGGACAACCAGAACTCTCTCAAGGCTGGTCCCCGCGGCCCCACTCTTCTGGAAGATTTTCACTTCCGCGAGAAGATGTTTCATTTCGACCATGAGCGCATACCGGAACGGGTGGTTCACGCCCGCGGCTACGGTGCGAGGGGATACTTTGAGACGACAGACCCCATTCCTGAGCTGACATCAGCGCATCTGCTGCAGGAAAAAGGCCGCAAGGTTCCAGCGTTTGTCCGCTTTTCGACTGTCGCCGGGAACAAAGGGTCAATGGACCTGGCACGCGATGCGCGTGGCTTTGCGGTGAAGCTGTACACCGAGGAAGGAAACTGGGACATCGTTGGCAACAACATTCCTGTATTTTTCATCCAAGATGCGATGAAATTTCCCGACTTGGTGCATTCCGTAAAGGAAGCTCCTGACAGGGCTTTTCCACAGGCTCAGTCAGCACATGATAACTTCTGGGATTTCATATCATTGATGCCAGAGGCGATGCACATGATCATGTGGACCATGTCAGACCGGGGTATTCCTAGGTCGTTCCGCTTTATGGAGGGCTTTGGTGTTCACACATTCCGCTTTGTCAACGCCGAGGGCGACAGCACCTTTGTCAAGTTTCACTGGAAGCCGAAGCAGGGCCTGCAATCTGTACTGTGGGACGAAGCAGTAAAGATCAACGGTGCCGACCCTGATTTTCATCGCCGCGACTTGTGGGATGCCATCCAGCGGGGCGATTACCCCGAGTGGGAATTGGGCGTTCAGGTCTTTGATGACGCTTTTGCTGACCAGTTCGATTTCGATGTGCTGGACGCGACGAAGCTGATCCCAGAAGAAGACGTGCCCGTGCGCATCATCGGACGGCTGGTGCTGGATAGTGTGGTCGACAACTTTTTCGCAGAGACCGAGCAGGTCGCGTTCTGTACGCAAAACATTGTACCCGGTATCGACTTCACTAACGATCCGCTGCTGCAGGGGCGGAATTTTTCCTATCTTGACACGCAGATCAAGCGGCTGGGCGGCCCAAACTTTACGCATATACCAGTAAACGCGCCGCGCTGCCCCTTTGCCCATTTTCAGCAGGACGGTCATATGGCGATGCACAACCCGGCCGGGCGCGCCAATTATGAGCCGAACAGTTGGAAGGATGGCGGGCCGCGGGCGGATGCCGAGGCAGGCTTCCGATCGTATCCCGAGGAGATTTCTGGCGAAAAGCGCAAAGCGCGTGGCGAGCTTTTTGCCGATCACTACAGTCAGGCGCGTCAGTTCTATCAAAGTCAGACCAAGGTTGAGCAGACACACTTGGCTGATGCCTTGATTTTTGAGTTGTCAAAGGTCGAAACGCTGGAAATTCGCGAGCGCGTGGTTGCGCATCTGCCAAATATTGATGGTGATCTTGCCCAAACCGTCGCAGATGGCCTGGGGTTTGAGGATGTGCCTGAGGCACACGCGCCGCGACGCGAAGTAGTTGGTGGTCTGACGAAATCGGACGCGCTTTCAATTCTCAAGAACGGACCGGACAGCTTTCAGGGCCGCAAACTGGGCATCTTGGTAACTGACGGTATCGACGGTGAACTTTTGCAATCGTTGAAAGACGCCGTACAAGAGGCTGGCGGAGTGGTGGAAATCGTTGCGCCCGCAATCGGTGGGATCAAGACGTCAGACGGCAAGCGCGTGCCCGCCGATCAGAAAATCGATGGTGGTCCGTCCGTTCTATATGATGCCGTCGCAGTTATGGCATCGAAGGACGGCGTGGCAAAATTGAAGTCCGTGCATCCCGCCAAAGGCTTTGCGGCAGATGCATTCGCGCACGCCAAGTTCATCGCTCTTGCGGGGGACGCCGCCGAGCTATTCCGCGCAGCCGGGGTAACTGATTTCGATGATGGCGTGTTCGAATTGGCTGACCGTAAAGGTGCTGCTGAGTTCATCGAGGCATGCAAAGCCCTAAGGTATTGGGACCGAGTAAAGTAGAGGTTGACAGCAACTCGCCATATCGTGTGAACGACACTGCGTCCGCTTTGGCGGGCGCAGCAAAGAAAATTCGCAGCGGCAAATAGTTGCGCTCTTTGAAAATCTCCTCCCTAATCAACGCGGCTTTGATCACTAGTGCATTGCCAATTTGATAATTTTCGCCAATGCCTTCGTCAGCTAGGATTTGCGCTAACGCTTGGAGAAATGGCCCGCTAAATGGCCTGCCCCTATGGAATTGCCTAACGCATCTGAGTACCCTATTTTAATGAACACAAATCTCCCACTCATCGTCGGAATAGGTGCCTCTGCAGGGGGGATCAGCGCATTGACGCACCTGTTCGAGGCAGTGCCCCCGCATAGCGGAATGGCCTTTGTTGTTGTAACCCATCTGAACCCTGACCGCGAAAGCTTGCTTCATTCGGTGTTAGAGCAAAAGACCGACATGGTCGTGAAGGTTGCCCAAAACGGCGACGCAGTCGAGGCCGACACAGTCTATGTCATGCCCGAACGCTCGTTCCTGCTGATGAAGAATGGACGTATCAAGCTGAAGGAGACCGGTTCAGGCGCTCGGGAACACAAACCGATAGACATTTTCTTTGGCTCGCTAGCCGAGGACCAAAAGGAAAATGCAGTTGCCATCGTGCTATCGGGCGGGGACGGTGACGGATCGCTGGGCGTGAAGGTTATCAAGGAACAGGGCGGCGTGACCTTTGCGCAGACGGCCGGCGACGGATCGATGCTTAACTCCGAGATGCCAGAAAGCGCTATCGCCACAGGCTGCATCGACTTCGCGATCCCAGCCGAACAGATGGCTAAAAAGCTGTTAGAGATCCGCGATGGTCGCGCGACGCTGGATGCGCTTGTGATGGCAACGGACCAAGATCGGGGCGCCAATCCGCGCGAAGTTCAGGCCGTCATTTCCGAGATCCTGGGCAAGCAATCTGGTCACGACTTTTCCGGCTACAAAAGCAAGACGTTCTTTCGACGTGTCGCGCGGCGTATGCAAGTAAAACAAATAGGCGATCTGGATGCCTATTGTACGCTGCTAAAACAAGACAGCGACGAAGTAAAAGCCCTGTTTCGTGACCTGCTGATCAGCGTGACCAACTTCTTTCGTGACACAGAAGCGTTTGAAGCTCTGGAAAGGGAGGTCATTCCGAAACTTTGCGAAAACCGTGATGCAAAGAATCCTGTGCGGATCTGGGTGCCAGCCTGCACCACTGGCGAAGAGGTCTATTCGCTCGCCATTCTCATCAGCGAACACCTGGAAGACAATTCTATCGCCGCACCGGTCCAAATTTTTGCGACCGATATCGACGATCCGGCCCTCTCTGTTGCTAGGCAAGGGCGCTATCCCGAACAACTTTTGCGGAAGGTAAGCCCAAAGCGGCTTGCGCGGCACTTCAATCGCGATGGGGCGAGTTATGTCATCTGCAAAAAGGTGCGCGAGATGTGCATTTTTTCGCCCCACAACGTGATCAGCGATCCGCCATTTTCACGGATGGATATGGTGTCCTGCCGCAATCTGCTGATTTACTTTGGCCCCGAACTGCAACGCCAGGTCATCCCGACATTCCACTACGCGCTAAAGCCAAGCGGCTACCTGTTCTTGGGAACTTCCGAAAGCATCAGCCAGTTTAGTGACCTGTTTTCAACCGTGGACAAAAAGAACCGCATTTTTCAGGCATTGGATCGAGGTAATCGACGCTGGAATCCATCAGGCACAACGTACCCAGTTAACGGCAAAAACACAGCGCCTAACGAAGGTCAGGAACTGTCGGAAATTCAGCTCCGGCACAAAGTAGAACGCCACATTCTCGAACAGTATACTCCGGCCCATGCCGTTGTTCGGGAAGACGGCGAAATCGTCTTTGTGTCGGGCGGCACTGGCGGGCTGCTAGAGCTTCCGCGCGGCGTCCCGTCCCATCATCTTCTTGATATGGTGCCACGCGAGGTGCGGTTGGAACTGCGCGCCACCTTGCGCCAAGTCGTCGAAAGTCGGCGCCCTGCGACCCGTATCAACCTGAAGGTGACCGCAGCGTCTGGAGACGTGCAGCGCCTGAACATCAAGGTGGAGCCTCTGCGCGGCACCAGTAAGCAAGATCAGCTTTTCGTTGTGTTTTTCGAATCTGCTGCACCCACGACACCAGATCCGGCCGAGGCCACCGACGACAGTCGACGCAACGAGGCCGCCGAGCAGCAGTTGCGCGAGTTACGTGAACGTTTGCAGTCAACTGTAGAAGAATACGAAACCGCCTTGGAGGAACTGAAATCCTCGAACGAAGAGCTGGTATCGGTGAACGAGGAGGCGCAGTCGACCAACGAAGAGCTGGAAGCCTCCAAAGAGGAAATGCAGTCGCTGAACGAAGAGCTGAATACTATCAACGCCGAGCTCAGCGGTAGCATTGAGGAACTCGATCACGCTAATGCCGACCTGCGCAACTTGTTTGACGCGACCCAGATCGCGACGGTGTTTCTCGACGGTGATTTGGTCATTCGCAACTTCACCCCCGCTGCGGCAGAGCTGTTTAATTTACGCGCAGCCGACTTAGGTCGACCGTTACCGGAATTGGCCAGCGTCAGCGATTACCCCGAGCTAAAGGAACACATCCGCAAAGTTTTCGATTCCGGCGCAATTTACGAGCATCGCCTCTATCGCCGGGAAAATCAGGCCCACTATCTGGTGCGGATCACACCCTACCTGAGCGGACATGAAAAAGTTGAGGGGGCGGTTGTGACCCTTGTTGACGTGACCTCGCTTGCGAAGGCTGAGGAACATCACAAGGTTCTGATCGCCGAGCTGAACCACCGCGTCAAAAATATGCTCGCAGTGATCATCACCATCGTTAAAACCTCTCTGCGAGGCAAAAGTTTGCAATCCAATGCCTTGGAAACATTGACCAATAGACTGCATGGAATGGCGCGGGCCTACAGCCTCCTGTCGGAGCGGTCTTGGACAACGGTCGGGGTGCACGACATCATTCAGGGCGAACTTGCGCCCTTTGATCCGGGCCGAATTCAAACCAGCGGCCCCAACGTGAGCTTGAAGCCGCCACAAGCTCTGGCGATGAGCATGATCATCCACGAGCTTGTAACCAACGCCATAAAATATGGCGCGCTGTCGAATAACGATGGCCGCATCGAGGTGCGCTGGACGGCAAATGACAGTCGTTTGGCGCTCGACTGGATCGAAAGAGGCGGGCCCGAGGTGAAGAGGCCGGAACGAAATGGCTTTGGATACGTTTTGATACACGGCCAAGTGGAGCGACAGCTCAATGGCCAGTTGGAAACCAGTTTCGAGCCCGTTGGCTTGAGCTTGAAGATGGAGTTTCCGTTCTAGAGTCAGGAGACCCAATCATGTCCGCGCCAGAAAAAAGATGTAGAATTCTGGTGGTTGAGGATGAGTGGCTGATTGCAATGGACACAGCGATGATGATCGAAGACGAAGGGCACGTAGTCGTAGGCCCGGCCCCGAACGTTGTGACGGCAATGGACTTGATACAGAACGGTTCAATAGATGCGGCATTTTTGGACATCACCCTCGGGGCAGAGACCTCATTTCCAATTGCCGAGAAGCTGAGTGAGTTGGGCGTGCCCGTGACCTTCGTCAGTGCCTATGGGAAAAAAGAAATCCCATCTCAGTTTCGCAACTTCGACATGCTGTCAAAACCCATAATGTCCACATCTCTGGTTCGCCAGATGGACAAGATGTTGAGCAAGACTTGAGTGTTGTTGAACTAGGCCATCGTTAGAAAAACAGCGCGACTTGGCGGAGCAGAAGGCGCGCGTTTATCTTTGCAACGGGGCGAGGACAATCGCAGCGGTTTGTAGAATGCTCGCTGTTTCCCTTAAGTGCAGAGGGCATTTTGTGAGCAATTACCGGTGTGTAGCGTGCAAAGTTGGACTCGAACTTTAAGGTGCAAGACCCGTCTTGCAGGCTGGTAGATATGCTCCCCGGTCTCATTCCGCACCAGCATGTTTTCGCCTACCGATCAGCTAGGTGGACAAGTGAAAATTTGTCATCTTATAGTTTATAACAGCAACCATGATCGGCGCTTGTCCGGGTTTTGGTGCCAGCAATATGGGGAGCATGATAATGACGACACGACGTAATTTTCTGGCCGGAGCCGCCGCAGGTGGCGCAGCGCTAACGTTTCCGGGCCTGACCACACGCGCCTTCGCCGCAACCGAGGCGCTGAAGGTTGGAATCCCGGTGCCAATCTCGGGCGCGTTTGCCGCCAACGGTAAATTCGCCTCGATGGGCGCGATCCTAGCCGCCGAAGAGGCCGGTGAGGCCGGCGCTGTTGAGGTTACGACCTTGGATATGGACACCGAGGGCAAGCCGGCCACCGCTGTGCGCAAGGTTCAGGACGCCATCGCGCAGGATGGGGTTCAGCTGTTCGCAGGTGGCATCTTGTCGTCAGAATCGCTCGCCATGGGCAAGGAGATTGAGCGGGGCGGTGGCACGTTTATCACCACTGCAGGCGCGGACGAAATTACTGGGTCTGATTGCAACGCCGCCACATTCCGTTGGAGCGTGCCAACCTTTGGCGCGGTAGAGCAGACGGTTCGTCCGATCATCGACATGATGCCAGACGCCAAGCGGTGGTACACGATCACGCCGCAATATGTGTTTGGCGAGGGCCTGCTGAGCGCGGCCAAAAACATTTTCGAGGAAAAGGGACTGGAGCATGTCGGTAACAGCTATCACTCGCTGGCTGAGCGTGAATTCAGCGGCTATCTGACCAATGCCATTGCGGCCAAGCCGGACGTCCTTTTGCTGCTGAACTTTGGTTCTCAATCGTCCGACACGCTGCGGCAGGCTATCAGCTTTGGCCTGAAGGAGCGGATGACCATCGTTATTGCATGGGCGTCGGGATTGGAGCAGTTCGAGGCGCTGGGCGCCGACACCTGCGAGGGCGTCTTCTTTGGTGCGCAGTATTGGCATACAGTCGACAGCCCCGCCAACAAGGCGCTGGTCGAGCGGACACAGGCCAAGTATTCGCAGAACCCGAACTATTCCATCGCCGGTTCCTACATCATCACAAAGCTACTGCTGGATGCTGCCGCAACCGCCGGATCGACAGATGGTCCCGCGGTCGCGGGCGCGCTCAGCGGGCTGGAATATGATGGCCTGACCGGCCGCGAGATGGTGCGCGCCGAGGATCATCAGGTGATCAAGGATTACTACCTGTTGAAGGGCAAGGCCAAGGCCGACATGGCCGACAAGGACGACTACGCCGAGATCGTCAGCCGGGGCCAATCGTTCCTGGCGCCTGAGGATACAGGCTGCACCTTGGGCTGATACCCTCGCATTATGGGGTCGGGCGCGAACCGCGCCCGACTGCCGGGCACCTTGCTGTAACACCTCGCCCTAAACACCTCGGGAGTAGGCCGCTTGACCTATCTGTTCCAGATCCTCAACGGCGTCGGCCTTGGGATGCTTTATTTCCTGTTGGCCGTGGGCCTCAGCGTCATCTTCGGCCTTCTGCAATTCGTCAATTTTGCGCATGGGGCATTCTACTTGCTGGGCGCGTATCTGACCTATGATCTGACGCAACGCGATTTTAGCCTATGGGTTGCGATGCCAATCGCCGCGCTGATAGTCGCCTGTGTCGCCGCACTTACCGAAGCTGTGCTGCTCAGGCGAATATACAAACTGCCCCATACGTTTCACATCCTCGTCACCGTGGGCATCGCGCTGGTAATTCAGGAATTCGTCATCATCGTCTGGGGCCCGGTCGGAGGCAGCGTCGCGACGCCTCAAATCCTGAGCGGGATCATAATCTTGGGCGATTTCATCTATCCGATATATCGCCTCTTTGTTATCGGATTCACCGTCGTTCTGGCCGCGATCCTGTGGTGGGCGCTTGAGGGCACGCGGCTGGGCGCGATCCTGCGCGCCGGATCGGAATCGACCGAAACGATGGCGCTGTTGGGGTATAACACGCTGAAAATCAATACTATCGTCTTTGGTCTCGGGGCGGGCCTTGCCGGGCTGGCTGGTGCGCTGGCGGCGCCCATTCGGGGCGTCGATCCCTTTATGGGAATTGAAGCGCTAAGCGTGGCATTCGTCGTCGTGGTAATCGGCGGCATGGGCAGCTATGTGGGCGCACTGGTCGCGGGTATTCTGGTCGGCGTCGTGCAAAGCCTGATGGCAACCATTTGGCCCGAGGGCGCGCGTCTGATGATATATGTCGCCATGGGGCTCGTCATTGTGACTATGCCTCGCGGCCTGTTTGGGCGGGTCTAGAACATGGTCATTAACACGCCACTCGTTCAATTCGCACTGGCCACCCTGACCGTTCTTGCACTGCCTCTGTTTTTGTCGTCGGGGATCCTCGCTGGCGAGATCCTCGTCTTTGCGCTGGTCGTCGCGGCGTGCAATCTGCTGCTGGGCTATACAGGCCTTCTGTCCTTTGGGCAGGGGATATTCTTTGGCGTCGGCAGCTATGCGGCTGGCATACTGCTAACGCGCACCGGGATCCCGGTGGGCGTGGTTCTGCCGCTGGCAGCCGTCATGGGCGCTGCGATCGCCACTATCGTCGGGGCACTGTCGATCAGGCAGCAGGGCGTCTATTTCGTTATGCTGACGCTTGCCTTTGCGCAGATGTTCTACTTTCTAGCCTATACCTTCAGCGGTTTGACTGGTGGCGACAACGGCCTGCTGGATGTGCCGCGCCCGATACTGGCCGGGACAGAACTTACCGATCCGTGGCCGTATTACTGGTTCGTCGCAGTCTGTTTTCTGGTGCTGTTTGCTGCGCTGCTCATGGTTACACGCTCGACCTTCGGGCGCACCCTGATCGCTGTGCGCGAGAATGCGGAGCGCGCGGCCGCGATCGGATTTCCGGTCAGGGTTTTCAAGATCGTCGCCTTCGCCATTTCCGGCGCTGTCACCGCTTTTGCCGGGGGCCTGCATGCTATGCTGATCGGCGTCGCGCCGCTGTCAAACATCGAATACCACACCAGCGAAATGATCCTGATCATGACCATCATCGGTGGCAGCTCGTCGCTGTTCGCATCGGTTCTTGGGGCTGGGTTCTACATGCTGCTGGCTGATACGCTCTCAACGATTATGCCACGCTGGCTCCTCATCCTTGGCCTTGTTCTGATAACGGTCGCCCTCTTTCTTCAGCGCGGTCTCTGGGGTCTGGTTGAGCGCCTTTGGGGGATGATAACGCACCAACGCGTACCGGGCGCGGACAATACGCTGCCCGACGATACGGCTTCGGGAAAGGAATAGGCGCATGACACGCAGTACCGCCTCTGGCACCGATGCTCCCACGGTCAACGCGCTGGAAACGCGCAATCTGGGCGTCACTTACGGCAAGTTCGTGGCACTGGCCGAGGTCGATCTGAACGTGCGCGAAAACAGTGTTCACTCAATCATCGGCCCTAACGGCGCGGGCAAAACAACTATGTTCCACGCTCTGACGGGCACGCTAAAGCCATCGTCAGGCACGGTCACGCTGAACGGCCGCGACATTACGCGCGCGTCGGACACCGAGAGGGTGCAGCGCGGTCTGGCGCGCTCGTTTCAGGTGACAAGCCTCTTTCCCGATCTGGACGTCCGCGAAAACCTGCGGCTGGCCGCCCAAGGGCGCACCCCGTGGCAGGCCCTGGCCCTTTGGCGTTGGCCCGAGAGCAACAAGCGCGTCATGGCAATCGCCGATGAGATGATCGAACGCCTTTCCTTGAACGACGTAGCGCACCGCGCGGCGGGCGAGCTGTCGCACGGGCAGCAGCGCCGACTAGAGGTCGGCATGGCCATGGCAGCCAAGCCAAGCGTCATCCTGATGGATGAGCCGACATCAGGCATGGGCATCGACGACATCGAAGAGATGAAGGCGCTGATCCGCAGTCTGGGACGCGATCATACCGTCCTTTTCATTGAGCATAACATGGGCATCGTGATGAACATCAGCGACACCGTAACGGTGATGAAGCTGGGCCGTACGCTGGTCGAGGGGCCGCCCTCGGTTGTGCGCGATGATCCCGAGGTGAAGGCCGCCTATCTGGGCAACATGCTGACGGGGGATATGGCATGAGCGATGCGCTGATCGTAGAGGATATCCACAGCTATTATGGCAAGAGCCACATCATACAGGGCCTGTCCCTTCGCGTAGGCGAGGGCGAGATCGTGACCCTTCTGGGTCGCAATGGCGCGGGCAAGTCGACGACGCTGAAATCCATCGCCGGACTGGTGACGCCGCGCCGCGGCAAGATCACGCTTTACGGGACGGATATGACGGGACTTGCCGCGCACAAGTCAGCGCAAGCGGGACTGACGCTCGTTCCCGAAAGCAGGGGTATCTTTCACCTTCTGACTGTCGAGGAAAATCTGAAAATATCGCAGCGCAAAGGCGCGCAATGGTCGCTGAGCGACATCTATGGCATTTTTCCCCGTCTGGAAGAGCGCCGCAAAAACGGCGGTGGCCAGCTATCGGGCGGCGAGCAGCAGATGCTTGCCATCGCCCGCGCGCTATTGTGTGGCCCAAAACTTCTGATGCTGGACGAGCCGGTCGAGGGGCTGGCACCTGTAATTGTGGACGAGATCGTAACGCAGGTTAAAAAGGTGCGCGATGCTGGTGTGCCGATCCTGCTGGTCGAGCAGAACTTAGCCGTTTGTGCAGAACTGGCCGACCGTCATTATATCGTCGAGCTGGGCAAGATAGTTCACGAATCCAGCGCCGCCGACTTTGTGCGCGATGTTGAGATCCGCGATAGATATCTGGGTGTCGGCGTCTGATCCGCAGGCTGCCGCGACCCTCGACGAATGCGCAGCGCACACGTTAACCCAAAAATTAAATTGCTTAACAAGAGGCGGACCCGCGAGCTGTTGGCCCCCGCTTAGGAAGCCAACATTTCGAACACGCGCTCACGATCAGATAGCACGAGCAAAAGAACCAGATCGCCCTTTTGCACCTGCTCAAGGATCAGTTCTGTCCCATTTGATGGCGAGTTGGCTCTTAGAACCTGCGCCGCCTTCACCCCTCCGGCGATTGCTGACGTCTCGATAAGATTCAGCGTTTCATTCAGTTCGCGGCCGCGCAGGTAATCTACGATTTCCGCAACGACGATCACGTTGGGCTTAAACTGCAACGCAGTCATGGTCGCCTCGTCAATATCTTTGTCAGAGCGGTCACCGGGCTGACTCAGCATCATGAAACGTCGCTTTGCCGGGATCTGGGATAGCGCACTGCACATCGCCGCAATCGAATGGGGATTGTGGGCATAATCGACAAAAATTCGGGCGCCGTTCACCTCAAATTCATTCAAACGGCCCGGATTGTCACCGGGGCCAGTGCCGAAGGCTGCGAGCCCGGCGGTGATCGCCTCAAATGGAACATTGAGCGCCGCACAAGCACAGATAGCAGCAAGCGTATTCTGGATATTGTGTGTCGCCGCGCCGCCCAGAAGGATGGGCACATCTTCAACCGCGATAGACCACATTTCCGTATTGCCGTCGAAAAAGCTCAGCGCACCGTCCCTAAGGTAGGCGCAAGGCTGGCCTTGGGTGCGGGCCTGAATGATATGCTCTGAGTTGTCATCGAGTGAGAACCACCAAATAGGGCGCGGCGCGTCCGATGATCCAGCCACCACATTTGGATCATCGGCGTTCAATACCAGAACGCCGTCCGCCGCGAGGCCTCGTGCGACCGTAAACTTAACCTCTACCAATTCAGCTAGCGTCATCACCCCAAACTCGCCCAAGTGATCCTTGGCGACATTCGTTACAACCGCGACCCTGGCACGGCGTGTTGCCAGACCCCGGCGCAGGATACCGCCGCGCGCCACTTCGAGAACGGCGATTTCGACCCTGGGATCGCGCAGGACCATCCGCGCGCCTCCCGGTCCGGAAAAGTCGCCCCGGTCCAGCACGTCACTTCCGACCTGTACCGTATCGGTTGAAGATAGGCCGGCAACCTTGCCTGCCGCACGTATGATCGCAGCACATAGGCGGGTCGTCGTCGTCTTGCCGTTCGTGCCGGTGATCAGCGCGACGGGCACATCGCGCAGGGCCGCCCAGTCGACGTCTTGCGGCGAAGGCAGATCGCCCGCGCGCCAAGTTTGAGAGGTGGCGCCGTGGCCCAGCGAAACCTCGTCATCGTCCCACAGGATATCGACGTCATGCGACGCTGCGGCGGCTAACAAAGCGATCAACGGCGGGTTGGACTCGTCGGCTATGATTGACCTGAGATCGTCGATTAATTCATCGAACGGAAGGGGTGCCTCATCCTGAAGCTCAGCGGCGCAATAATGCCATGCGGTTTGAACTGCGAGCACAGCGGAATGAAGCTGATCCGGCGGCGCGGAGATCGCCAAATTGACGCCCCCACTGAACGGGCGGCAGATCAAATGCTCACTCTGCCAGCCAAGCGCATCAAGCACGCGGCGCGCGTGCCTTTGCCAGAGGGTAGCCACCATTTGGCCATCAGGCCCCACTAGATATACATCCAGAACCGCGCCGGGTCTGTCCCAAAGAAGGCCGGGCCCCGTCAGGCGGCGCGCAGGATCAATGCGCAGTCCAGCGGGCCGCGCAGTCCTTTGCTCAAGGGTGGCCTCTAGCCGGTCTATCGCGTTCATCAAGTCGTCCCGATCAGTCACTGTCTTCGGTATTGCCCCGCGCCAGCCGGACGCCGCGCGCGTCGCGCACCACGTTCATGTCACTGTCGATCATATCCTCAAAGGGGGCTGGCGTTTGGCCGCTGGCCGCCGGTGCGGCTGATTGTGCGTCCGCGTCAGGGGCGTTGAAGTAGATGATCTGTTTCCAGCAGCGCGGACTGTCGTCGCCAAAGATAATGACCAGATCGCCGGGTTGCGCCATTTCCAGACTTGCGGCGACGGCGTCTTCTTCGTTTGGTATTACAGATATCTGTTCGTCGGCTATCCCGTTCGCTAGAAACTCGGCCTTGAACATTTCAGGGATCTCGTCGTGGCCGCGCTTGCGACGGTTGTCGTCTGCCTTGCAGATGTAGTGGTCAAAATGCCCCGCCAGAGTGCGCGCGGCATCCGCAACGTCCTGGTCGCGGCGATCGCCGGGTATCGACAGCACGACGATACGGCGGCCCTTGACGTCCAGCCGGTCAGCAAGGTCGGCCATCGCGTGCATGGCGGCCGGATTGTGGCCATAGTCGAGGATCACCTTGAAGGGATGCTCGTCGAACACGTTCATGCGGCCCGGCGCCTGAAAGTAGCTGGTGTCGAACGTGCGTAGCCCATGCCGAATATTGTCCAGATCGACGCCAAAGCTATACGCCATCGCTGCCGCGAACATAGCATTCTGCACGTTGTGCATGGCCTTGCCCTCTAGCGTCGCGGGGATCACGTGCGACCACAGAACAGGCATGTGTAGCCCGTTGTCGTATATCGTCAGCATGTCGCCGCTCATGCCCGGCTCCAGCACGATTGCTTTGCCTCCTGCCTTGATATGTTCCTTTACCAGTGAATGACCGGGATTGACGGTGACATAAAAGATCGCTCCGACATCTGCGTAATCGGCCATCTTGAGGCAGTTGATATCGTCAGCATTCAGCACGGCGACGTCTGTCGCACTCTCGATGACCACGCGCTTGACGACGGCCAGTTGTTCGACCGTGTCGACACCGCCCAGACCTAGGTGATCAGCTGATACGTTCAGGCAGGCCGCGACGTTTGAATGTTGATAGCCAAGGCCGCTGCGCACCAGACCGCCACGCGCGGTTTCCATGACGGCGAAATCCACCGTGGGATCCCGCAGCACCATTTGCGCAGATTTTGGCCCGGTCATGTCGCCCTTAACGCTAAGTTTGCCATCCACATAGACGCCGTCGGTCGATGTCATGCCGACGATCTTGCCGCTGGCCTTCATGATGTGGCCCAGCATGCGCGACGTCGTCGTCTTGCCATTTGTTCCGGTGATCGCAGCGATAGGGATGCGGCTCTGCTTGCCAAGCGGAAACAGCATGTCGATCACCGTGCCCGCGACATCGCGCGGCAGGCCCTCTGAGGGGGAGACATGCATGCGAAATCCGGGGGCTGCGTTCACTTCGACAATCGCGCCGCCGATATCCTTGTAGGATTTGGTGATGTCGTCGATCAGAAAGTCGACGCCGCCGACATCCAGCCCTACCGCCATGATCGCCCGCTCGGCCATGTCGCGGTTGTCGGGGTGAACGACATCGGTCAGATCGATGGCAGTGCCGCCTGTAGACAGGTTCGCGGTCGAGCGGAGGTAGAACGCCTCGCCATCCGGCAGCACAGTGTCGACGCTGTGCCCCGCAGCCGCGATTAGCCTCTTGGCCTGATTGTCGATCTCTAGCATCGTCAGCACCTTTTGGTGCCCGATACCGCGGCGCGGGTCGAGGTTTACGATATCCACCAGCTCTGCAATGGTGTGCTTGCCATCGCCGATGACATGGCCGGGCACGCGCTTAGCCACTGCGACCAGCTTGTCATTGACGACCAGCATCCGGTGGTCAAAGCCACTGACGAAACTCTCCACCAGAATGGAGGCGCTTTTTGAATGCTCCTCGGCCTCGGTGAAGGCTGTCCTGATCTCTTCGTCTGTAGTGAGGTTGATTGACACGCCCCGTCCGTGGTTGGCATCCAGTGGCTTGACCACAACCGGAACGCCGATCACATGGGCGGCCCGCACGGCCTCGTCCGCGCTGTAGATGATGCGCTGCTGTGGCACGGGCAGGCCCAGATCATTCAGCAGATTATGCGTGTCCTCCTTGTCGCAGGAGATTTCGACAGCAATATGTTTGGTCTCGGACGTGACTGTCGCCTGAATGCGTCGCTGATATTTGCCATGCCCAAACTGCACCAGCGATCCTTCATTCAGCCGGATCCAAGGGATGTCACGCTCGCGGGCGGCGTCGACGAGTGACCCAGTTGAGGGACCGAATTCCTTGCGCTGGGCATGCAGCACAAAGCTGCGCAACTCATCCTCCCAATCAAAGGCAGGATCGAGCGGATAATCGATCTGTTCCTGCAAGCTTTGCGGTAAAAGATGCATTAACAGCCGCAGGGCCAGATCACCGGCAGCTAAGCCGACGTCGCGCTGGCGGTATGCATAAACCATGTTGTATTGGCCGGGTAGACCGGTGCCGCGCGTTCGGCCAAACGTCACATGCGTCCCCGCGACATTCTGCACCTCAATGGCGCAATGCTCCAGCACATGGCCCATCCAAGTGCCGTCATCTTCGCGCAGCCTGCGCAGGAAACCGCCCGCCTCGCCGTAAGAACAGCCGTGGTCAGACAGTCCCGGCAGCGCAGAGATAAGCCCTTCGACAAAATCCGGTCCAATTTTGGCAGATGGCCATTCCTCGAGCACGCCCAAATCGACGATGTGGCGTATCACCGGGAATGTGGCCCAGACGTTAGGACCGACGAACACATTGGTTGAGACTATCTTCAACTAACCACCTCATTGATTGATTTGGCCCTGCGCTTGGGCGGATCGTCAGGCGTCTGCGACGGGCAGAATGCAAATCGCAGGGTGATCTTGCGGGGGGTACCCAATACGTGCCTTTAGATCATAACGACACCCTTCGCCCAAGACGTCAAGGCGAAGACCCAGCAAGCTGAGCGCTTCGCCGGGTTTGGCGTCCCACATTGAGGAATGGGTCATTTCGCTGGCATCGACCACCGTGACCGTGCCGCTGCCGATGACTTCCAGCAAGTCGTCCGGGCCGATAAATGCTGCCGTATCCTCGTCAATGCCAAGGCCGATCAGGAAGGGATTGAACGACGACGCGGTAAGCAGACGCCCCAGCCGGTTGCGCTGGGTAAAGTGCTGGTCGATGATGACAGCATTCGTCAGTCCGATCCCGGGGGACAGTATGACAGTCCCCTCGGCCGGCGATTCATTTCCCTGACCGCCCGCAACCATGTGCTGCGACATGATCGACGCGCCCGCAGACGTTCCAGCTACCGGGATACCCTCGGCGTTGCGGCGCCGGATCTGGGTCACCAGAGGCGTGCCGCCCAGAATGGCCGAAAGCCGAAGCTGATTGCCGCCCGTGATGAAAATGCCCGTGGCATTGTCCAGCATCCGGGCGAATTCGGGGTTGTCGCAATCTGCACGGCTGGCAATCGGCATGAATTCAACCTTGCCAGCGCCCAGACCAGAAAAGATGCGATTGTAATCAGGGCCAGTGGTATTGAGCATCGACGCCGTCGGGATCACTACAATATCTGCATTTGGACCACCGGACAACTCGACAAACCTGCGATGGATCTGCATTTCCTTGATGCGGTCTTCGCCGCCGCCAATCGGTATGATAAACCCTCGTTTAACTTCGTCTTCCGTCGATGTGGGGCACATATTACCTCTAATATCCTTTGGCTATAATATAAAATTGCAAAATCTACTGCCCTCGCGATGGAGTACTATGGTCATCGCGCAATGAACATACCACGCTAAAAACGCCGTAGCGTCAGCCAAACTGGGGCCTTTGGTCAATGCTTAATGAGACGTTGCTTTGATCCGTCCGTGACAGGGGCGTAAGGGTCCTAGTGCTGCCTCTCAAAGGCACACGCAGCAAGGTGCACTTCGCTGGTCGTTTTTTACAAGATCCGGCGCCTCAAGAACGCCGAAATTACTTCACCCAGGATAACCAACGCGATGATGGCCAGCAGGATGGTCGCGACCTCGGGCCAATTGAAGGTGTCGATGGCGCCTTGCAGGATGATGCCGATGCCGCCCGCCCCGACAAGGCCAAGTACCGTGGATTCGCGCAGGTTGATGTCCCAACGCAGGATCGTAATCGCCCAAAATGTAGGCATGACTTGGGGGATGATGGCGTAGACGATCACCTTGAACCGCGACGCGCCTGTGGCCTCCAGTGCCTCGACAGGGCGCGTGTCGATCTCCTCAATTGCCTCGCCCAGCAGCTTGCCGATAAAGCCGATTGAGCGGAACATGATGGCGACGATACCAGCAACGATGCCAGGCCCGAAGATGGCAACAAAAAGGAGCGCCCAGATGATCGTGTTTACCGAACGCGAGGTCACGAGGATCAGCCGTCCCAGCCAGAGGGTCGCGCGGTTCGGCGTGGTATTTTGCGCCGAGATATACGCAACCGGCAGGGACAATAGCACGGCGAGCGCGGTGGCGAAGGTCGCGATGTTCACCGTGTCCCACAGGACCTTGAGGATGGTGCCCAGATTTGTCGGGTCCGGTGGATACATCCGTCCGAACAGATCACCGATCTGTTCAGGCGCGCCCCAGACCCATGCCCAGACCACCTCGATCGAGCCGAGCGCCCAGACAATGGCCAGCGCGCAACCGAAAAGAATGGCGTAGCGCATCAGCTTTTGTTTTGGGGTGTGCCGGGTCCACTCGTCACGGCCAAACTGCTCGCGGATAGATGTCATTGGATACGCTTTCGTATGACGCCGCTCACCGCCTCAGAAATCAGGATCACGGCCACGATGACGATGGTGATGGCAAGGGCGAAGTCATAGTCATAGCGTCCAAATGCGTTGGCAAGCGTGGAGCCAATGCCGCCTGCACCGACGATCCCGATCACGGCAGAGGCGCGCAGGTTCGAATCCAGCTGGTAGATGGTCAGCCCGATCTGGCGTGGCATGATCTGGGGAAAAATCGCGTAAAACAGCGTCGAAAGATAGGGCGCACCCGCTGCGCGCAACGCCTCGACCTGGCCGAAATCGATCTCTTCAATACGCTCGGCCAGCATTTTGGCGACAAAGCCGACCGAGTAGACGATGAGCGTCAGGACACCGGCAAAAGGGCCAAAGCCGACCGCCTTGACGAACAAGATCGCGACGATCACCGGATGAAAGCTGCGCGCGATGATTATGATTGCGCGCCCGATGTAAAAGACGGGCAGGGGGACAACATTGCGTGCGGCCATAAACGCGATGGGGATCGACAGAAGCACACCGCCTGCCGTCGCCAGAATCGCTATCTTGAGGCTTTCGACAAAGCCGTCAATCAGCAGGCTGCTGCGCTCAAAACTGGGGGGGAACGCCCCGCTAAATATCCGCCCCGCGCGCTCAATCCCCGCGGCCACGCGGGCCCAGTCAATCGGCATGGTCAGGCTGACCCATCCGAAATAGCCGATCACGCCAAGGTAGACGGCCCAGCGTAGCACGGGATTGGCGATGAAGGGCGGTTTGACCCAAGTATCGCGCTGAACGCTCATGAGGCAGCCGCCGCGCTGCCCGCGCGGTCCGCATGCGGGCTGCCGGCATAGATCTTGTCCATCTCGGCCTCGTCCAGTTTCTCGGGCTTGTCGTCAAAGATGATGCGGCCATAGCGCATGCCGACGATCCGGTCGGTATATTCCTTGGCCTCGGTCACGTTATGGATGTTGATCAGCACCGGCAGCTTCAGCTCTCCGGCGAGGTCGCGCAGAAGGCCCATGATCTGCTCGGACGTCTTTGGGTCAAGCGATGCCGTTGGCTCGTCCGCCAGCAGGATTTCCGGCTGTTGCATCAAGGCGCGCACGACGCCGACCCGCTGACGTTCACCGCCAGATAGCTGGTCGGCGCGGGTGTTGGCATATTGGGCGATGCCGACCCGTTCCATAAGCTCGAACGCGCGGCGAATATCCTCTTTGGGGTAGCGCCGGGAGATTGCGGCCCAAGTCGAAATGTAGCCCAGCCGCCCGGACTGGACATTCTCCATCACTGTCAGGCGATCAACGAGGTTAAAGCCCTGAAACACCATACCGATCTTGCGCCGCGCCGCGCGCAAATTCTTGCCACGCAGTGTCGTCAACTCGGTTCCGTTCAGGACAATTGAGCCTGACGTCGGCTCGACCAGACGGTTGATGCAGCGCAGAAGCGTGCTTTTACCAGCTCCGGACGAGCCGATAATAGATACGACGCTTTCGCCTTCGATGGTCAAGTCGAGGTTCTTAAGGACCGGATCGCCAGTGCCGTAGCGCTTGACGAGGTCAGTGATCTTTAGCATGAAAACGCCTTCCTTGCGGGGCCGGAAAGACCGGCCCCGACACAGCTACATTATTCCGCAGCAAGGCCCTGCGGCGTGTACTCAACGCCGTTGGCTTTCTGGATTTGGCGGATTACTGCCCACTGATCCTTGTAGGTGATCGGAATGAACTTGCTGACGCCAGCAAACTCCTCGCCCAATGCCGTGCCCGCGAAATCAAAGCTAAAGAAGGCTTCCTTGATTTTGTCCTTCAACTCGGGCGTCAGGTCATGCGCGACGCCGTAGGATGTGGTCGGAAAAGGATCGCTTTCCCAGACGATGCGCACGTCTGCAGGGTCGTAGAGCCCGCGCTCGGCCATGCGGTCCACCACTTCGGATGCAACGGGGGCGGCGTCATAGTCGCCTGCGACCACGCCCAGCATGGACTGGTCGTGGCTGCCCGAATAGCTGACCTCATAGTCCTCGTCCGGCACAACGCCCAGATCGGGGAACAGCGCGCGAGGCGCTTGGTTGCCCGAATTGGAGGTCGGCGATGTGTGCGCAACGCGCTTGCCTGCCAGATCCGACATCTCTTTGATGTCGCTATCGGCCTGCGTATAAACCTGCAGCTTGTAGCCGAACTGTCCGTCGTCGCCGCCCATGATGGCAAACGGCTCCACCCCGGCCAGGTTCACTGCAAAAGGCGTCGGCCCTGTAGAGAAGCCCGCGATATGCAGTCGGCCCGAACGCATGGCCTCGACCTCGGCCGAGTTGGACTGGACGGCAAAGAACTGCACGTCCTTGCCGGTCACTTCCTTGAGGTGTTCGATGAACGGGGTCCAGATATCCTCATAAATCGCCGGATCCTCGACAGGAGTGTACGCAAAGACAAGCGTGGATGGGTCCTGCAATTTGCTGGCATCTGTGGGCGCATCGGCCACAAGGTCGCCGTCCGCGTCGCAAAACATCGCGTCCAACGTGCCGCGGTTCGGGCAGTCATCTTGCGCGAGTGCGCTGGTGGCGGTGAGCGCAAAGGCCGTCAGAAGGCCGGCGCCGAAAACGTTATACTTGAGCATGTTCTTCCTCCCTGGTGTTTCCCGCTACTTAATTGCGGAGATCTTGGGGATGATACGACCATCAATATCTGAGTATTGCAACAACTTCGACGGATTTGCCGCTGTTACAAAGAGCGCCGCCGTTTGGCGGCCCGGCAAGCCCATCAAGATCGGCCATAAAAGGGTAGGGCGGCGGTCCATGATGCGAGACGCTGCGACGATATTTGAGCGAGGCAGCACGGCCATTTGCGAAACCCCGAGCAGCCCCACCATAGCCCTTGCACCCTATCGTTGGCTGTCGCACGTTACCTTAACCAAGATCGAAAGGCATTTTTCATGAAAGTCGTCATTATGGGTGCGGGCGTCATCGGCGTCACCACCGCCTATTATCTTGCCAAACAAGGTGCCGAGGTCGTGGTGATTGACCGTCAGACCGGGCCGGGGCTTGAGACCAGCTATGCCAACGCTGGCCAGCTTAGCTATGGAATGACGTCGCCATGGGCCGCGCCGGGTATCCCGATGAAAGCCTTTAAGTGGATGTTCATGAAGCGCCGCCCGTTGTTCATCTGGCCTCTGATGAGCCCAACGATGTGGAAGTGGTGCGCCTCAATGGTTCGGAACTGTAATGAGGACAGCTACCGCACGAACAAGGGGCGTATGGTGCGCATCTCTAGCTATTCGCGCGATGTCATGCCGGAACTGATCGCCGAGACAGGGATCGAATACGACGGACGCGAGAAAGGTACATTGCAGCTTTTTCGCACAGCCAAACAAATGAAGGGATCGAAGGTAGATCAGGACATCTTGGCCGAATACGGATCACCGTACGAAGTCCTTGGCCGTGACGCCTGTATCGAGGTCGAACCGGCACTGGCTGAAGTGCGGAATAAGTTCGTTGGCGGGCTGCGCATGACGGCTGATCGCACCGGAGATTGCCGCCTCTTTACCATCGCGCTAACCGAAAAATGCACTCAGATGGGCGTGGAGTTTCACTATGGTCAGTCGATCAAGTCCATCGCAATCGAGAACGACCAAGTTGCAGGCGTGGACACAGAAATCGCCGGGCGCATCACGGGCGACGCCTATGTCTGCGCGATGGGGAGTTATGCGGTAAACGTGCTGAATCCCATTGGGGTCAAACTGCCCGTATATCCGGTGAAAGGTTACTCCGTCACGCTGCCGGTCACCGACGATGCGTTTGCCCCGCAATCCACGATCATGGACGAGACGCACAAAGTCGCGATCACCCGGCTAGGCGACCGCATCAGGGTCGCGGGGCAGGCGGAAATTGCCGGCTACTCTAACCGCCTTGGTCCACATGCCACCGACACGGTGAAGCATGTCATCGGTGATCTGTTTCCCAAGGGCGGAGACATCTCGCGCGCAGAAGGATGGACAGGCCTGCGCCCCATGACGCCCGATGGCACCCCGGTTTTGGGGCCGACGCAATTTGGCAACTTGTTCCTGAACACCGGGCACGGGACGCTTGGTTGGACGATGGCTTGCGGATCGGGCCGCGCTGTGGCCGACGTGGTTATGGGCAAAACGCCAGAGATCTCGTTCGATGGGCTGACCGCCGCCCGCTACGCGCGCTGATCCTCGCGTCTGGGTGTTTCAGCGACCTCGGATAGATGGCTGGAAAATTGCGCGCTCGGCGGCGTACCCGATGTGGCTACAGCTTGCGAGAACTTCCGCTCTTTGTTGGCGCCCCATCCATCAAGGAGCCAAGCGCGCGACGGGGATGCGTTACATCGGCGAGCGTGTAGCGGTCGAGCGCGGCAAAAAACGCCTCTTGGGCCTCTGCCAATGGTTCGCGCAGTCCGCACGCCGGTAGGATTACGCAGGACTGATCCGCGCCAAAGCACTCGACCACTGGATCACCGCGTTTCATCGCGCGCACCACGTTGCCGACATTGATTTCAGTGGCAGCGCAGGCCAGCGTCAGACCACCGTTGCGGCCCCGTTCAGATGCGATAAAGCCCTCGCGCGCTAATCGAGTGGCGACCTTGGACAGGTGATTGTCCGATAGCCCAAATGTTGCCGCGATCTCGGATGTTGCCACACGTGCGGGTGCGCGCACCGCCAGCGTCATCAGCACACGAAGGGCATAGTCTGTGAATTTGTCTATCTTCATGCACCTATAATTAGCATTTACAATGCGCAATTAGAAGTGCAGAATAATACGCATTACAAATGCTCATTATGGAGTGAAGCGATGACGATATCCGATGCAATTCTATGGCCGGGGACCAAAGTCTGCGAACATTTCGGGGTCGACCCCGAGGGGGAGGCCGCGCTGATCCGCTGGATGGTCAACACGCTTGTCTACCTCGTGGTGGCCCTGCTCGTTGTTTGGATCTTTGTGGTGTGACGGGGGCGCGGCAATGCTGCTGCGCTTAAAGGAGGGAAGGGGCAGGTAATGGCAACGGGAACAGCCGCGCGGATGCGGGCTTGGACTGGTCCGGCGATATTGTCGTTTGGTTTTCGCCCCTTCTTTTTGGGCGGCGCAATCTGGGCAGTCGTTGCGATGATCCTGTGGGTTTTGATGCTGTCCGGGCAATTGGTATTGCCGACACGGTTTGATCCGGTGTCTTGGCACGCACATGAATTTTTGTTCGGCTACCTCGGCGCGATCCTTGCTGGTTTCCTTTTAACGGCGGTGCCGAACTGGACCGGGCGTCTGCCTGTTATTGGCTGGCGGCTTGGCGCGCTCGCCTCGGTTTGGTTGGCCGGCCGCGCAGTGATAATGGTTTCCTCCGGCCTGCCATGGGGCGTCACCGCGGGTATTGATCTGGCGTTTCCTATCCTTCTGGGCATCGTTATCTTGCGCGAAATTGTCGCGGGCCGAAACTGGCGTAACCTCGTGGTGCTGATCTTGCTTGCGGTTTTTGCGCTGGCGAACGCGTTGTTTCATCTGGACGCGGCGCTAGGGCGCAATCCCGCACAGGGGATTGGTCTGCGGCTGGGGCTGGCCACTGCAATGATGATGATCGCGGTGATAGGCGGGCGCGTCGTGCCCAGCTTTACCCGCAACTGGCTGGCCAGCAACGGTGACGCGGCGCGGCCTGCACCGCCAATGCAGCGGTTTGACAAGGGTGTCTTGCTGTTTACGGTATTGGTTCTGGCGCTTTGGGCGGTGCGGCCATTTGGCGCCGCAACCGGGTTATTGCTGCTGGCAATGGGCCTGGCTCATCTGGGGCGCCTTGCGCGCTGGCTGGGCTGGCGGACGGGCGCAGAGCCGCTGGTTTGGGTGCTGCATGTGGGGTATGCGTTTTTACCGCTGGGCGCGCTGGCGATAGGAGCGGCGGAACTTTGGCCGGACGCCCTCGCGCCCGCAGCAGCGCAACATCTATGGATGGCTGGGGCGATCGGGCTGATGACACTGGCGGTGGCGACGCGGGCGACACTGGGGCATTCGGGGCAGAAATTGCATGCGGGGCCAGGGACGGTGGCGCTCTATGTCTTGGTCATTGCGTCAGTTGCAGCGCGGCTGGCGGGCGGGCTATGGCCGGATCTGCCATTTCTAGAACTGGCAGCAATCTGCTGGATCGCAGCGTTCGGCGGGTTTGCCGTGCTCTATGGACCCCTCCTTTCGCAGACGAAACCGGCGAAGGGGTGACGATGTACTCGTTGTCTCGCCGCCCGCTTAGTTTGGATTGTCGGAAAACAGCCTGAGGCCCAGATGCGCGGGCGGCACACCGACGGCGCAACCGCCGCGCGCTGGATCACGCTCAAGAAATGACATGGCTGCAATATGCAAACCGGCGACATAGAACGCCGGACAGCGGTCGCCGGGCGCGGAATCCTCGGTACCTGAGTAACAGTCCTGCGTCCATTCCCAGACCGATCCGTCCAGATCTGCGACGCCTGCGGCGGTCGTCGAAAAGCTGCCTGATGGCTTTAGCGCGCGGGGGATATCTGCCTCGATCAGATAGGCCGATGCCCAGCTGAGCGATGGATCAGTAAAGAGCGGCTCAGGCTCCTCCGGCATGACGCTTGCCGCGATTTGCACCCATTCTGCGACGGTGGGCAGGCGGAACGCGCCACCAGTCGCGTCGTTGATCCAATCGACATACTGGCGCGCATCAGGATAGCTGATCCCGGTGGCCGGCGTGGTCGCTACTTGCTGATCGGGGCGCACCACCATCCACAGCGCGCAACCGCCCGCATCATAGCAAACGTTCCAATCGGCCACCGTGACCTCAAAGTGTTGCACCCAGACGCTGCGCCCGTCCGCCAAGGCGATCGGCCCCGCCATGTCCGGCAAAAGGGACGCACCGGGGCCGCGTGTTATCCACGCGGCCCCTGTTATTGCGATGCCTGTCATGGCTGCCAATCCTATTGCCCCGATAGCGAACTTGAATTGACGTTTCATGGCAGGTTCTCCGGTCCTATGGCGTCAAACCTCAAACGTGCGCGGCGCGACGACCTGTTCCATCAGGTCATTGTTCCATTCGCCATCCACCACAAAATGCGCGGTCGCGCCCAGGATCGATGCTTCGATCAGGTTGTGGTTGACGTAGGCATAAACGCCGGGCTGCTCGAACTTGTACATCGCCGCCATCGCGGTACCGCCGCGCACAAACCATGTCTCGACGCCAGTCAGCGGCGGCTCGGCAAAGCCTGTCTCCCAGACGTAATCACCGTGACCGCCGATCAGGTGTGGGCGGCTGTCGCGATTTGACTGATTGTGGATCATCAGGACCGTTTTACCCACGGCTGAGCGCAACGCTCTGGTTCCGGTCAGCGCACCAACGGCGCCGTTGAACACCGAATGCGTCGGGATCAGCGTGCGCATCGCCTCAAGCGATTCTGCATAGTCGTCGCCGGCGTTGGCGTAAGTCTTGAACGTACCGTCGGCATTCTTGGGCAGGTAGTAGTCCTGCTCGCCGATATAGGCGATATCGTCATAGGGCAGGGCGTTGCCGTCCTTGTCCTTTAGCCCGTCGCGGGGCAGCACCATGACGGCGCCGTTCATGCCGTGGCAGACGTGATATGGGATCATCGCACCGCCGGGGGCGCAGTGATAGGTAAAGCATCCCGGCTTGGTCGCCTTGAAGCGCAGCACGGTTTCCTCGCCCGGATAGATATGGGTCAGCGCACCGCCACCCAGCGCGCCAGTGGAGGCGTGAAAGTCGATGTTATGCTCCAAGGTATTGCGGCCACGGCTTTTGAGGGTCAATTCGATATAGTCGTTCTGATGCACGATGATCAGCGGTCCGGGAACCGAGCCGTTATAGGTCATCGCCCAGATCGATGCGCCTGTATCCTCGTCGACCACCATCAGGCGCTCGTCTACGACGAGTTCGACCTCGACGATCTTGGGCGCGCCTGTGGCCACCTGTTCATGCTGAGGCGCGAAAGGTGGGCGAACCATCTTTTGCTGGACGCGCTCTACGCCCGACAGATCTGCAGGCTCCGCACGGTCTATCTGCTGTTGCTGCACGCGGATGACTTTGGGGTCTGGTATGGTCATCCGCGGCGGGGGCGTGGCAGCACGGGCAACCATGCCAGCAGTCGCCATGGTGCCCGTCAGGGCGGCGGCGCCCGCAAGGGCAGTGCCGCGAAGCATATTGCGGCGCCCCGGTGATTGCAGTTTGTCGTCGGCCGAATGTGTCATGTCGAACTCCTCAGGTGTGCGGTGCGGCGGCCGTTGGCCGCCTGCACCAATCAAGTCAAAAGGTGCTGCGCTCTATTTGCTGGCAAGCTCTTCTTCAAAACGCTTCTTGGCGTTTTTGGGCAGGCGTCCTTCCAGAAATTCGGCAGGCACGTCCTGATCGCCGACCGCGATGGTCATAACCATGCCCATGGCAAAGTGCGGAGCGCATTTGACGCCGTAGTATCCCGGTGCGTCCAGCGTCACTTCGATCTCTTCATTAATCTTGCCTTTGAACGCCTCGGCGCCTTCGGGCATCATTCCGTCAATGCTTTCGGCGTTATGCCCCTTGTCCTCGGCGATGAATTTGACGGTGTCGCCGGGCGCGATCTGGATAAAGCCTGGCTCGAAAACCATCATGCCAGCCTCGCCCTTGTTCAGCATGTGAACTTCGACGGTTTCGGCATATGCCGCACCTGACGTCAAAAGAGCTACGGCTACGGCTGAACTTACTTTGAAAAACATTGCGTTTCCTTTCGATTTCAATTTGTCTTGTGCGCATCTAATCGCCCAAGTGGCCGCGCTACGTTGCGCCATCGCAAGCTTTCAACGAGCGAGGGTGCGCATCAGTAGAAGGGGTGTTATGGAACAGAGCAGTATTTCAGCGCGTTACGACAAAAACGGGCGACACCGGCCGGAGCGAACACAAATTGCGCAAACTTGACGAGAGCCTGTTGACCCACCTCGCGCCCTTTTCGGCGCTGACGAAAGGGGAGATCCGCGAGATTCTGGATCAGGCCACTTCGCACCGCTACGTTGCGGGCGAAGCAGTATTTGAGCAAAGCGCGCCCGCAGACCGGTTTTTTCTGCTGCTTGATGGCTATATTCGCGTCGTGCGCATGACGCCTGACGGCGATCATGTGACAATGATGCACATTCCTGCCGGCCAGTTGTTTGGCATCGCCAAGGCATTGGGGCACACACACTATCCCGCCAGCGCAGTCTGCGCGTCCGAGACTATTGCGCTGGCGTGGCCCATGCGTCTGTGGTCCGAGTTCGAGCAGCGCTATACCGGATTTTCCACCGCAAACCAGCAAATGGTCGGCAGACGGCTGAACGAGCTGCATGACCGTGTCGTGGAAATGGCGACCCAGCAGGTCGAGCAGCGCATCGCGAATGCTTTGGTGCGCCTGATCAAACAGACAGGTCGCAAGACTGACAGTGGGATCGAGGTTGATTTCCCGATCACGCGGCAGGACCTGTCGGAAATTACCGGCACGACACTGCATACTGTCAGCCGGTTGCTGAGCGCTTGGGAAAAGCGCGGTATTGTCGAAAGCCGCCGCAAGCGGATTGTTGTTAGCCAGCCTGACCAACTGATCGTCATGGCAGAGACCACTGCGCAGCGATAGCTTTGCCGCGCGTTTGTGATGCCGCCTCAGCAGTCGGTCTTTCTAAAAAATCACCCATAACCTGATCGTCAAATCGGGCTGAACTTTGCGTTTGCGCAATCTTCGTTGATCCGCGCCCCGTTAGCTTGAACGGGACTGCAACCAATCAATGGAGGCCCCGGCATGGCCGAGTTCCTGACCAAGTCGCGGGCGCGCAATATCTTCTACGGCGGGTCGATTTTCTTCGTCGTCGTATTCCTTGCGCTAACCGTACAAAGCCACCGCTATGTGGTGTCCACATCGACGGCCGGCATGCCGCTGACCGAAGAGGTCGCGCACGGCAAGCGCGTGTGGGAGCGTAACAGCTGCATCAACTGCCATACGCTGCACGGGGAGGGGGCCTATTTTGCACCCGAACTGGGCAACGTCATGACCCGCTGGGGCGTGCAGGACGATCCCGAAGGCGCGTTCGAGATGATGGACGGCTGGATCGAGGCACAGCCCAGCGGCATCGAAGGCCGCCGCCAGATGCCATATTTTAAGCTGACCGAAGAGGACAAGCGCGGGCTGGCAGAATTTCTGCGCTGGGCCGACCAAACCGACACGCAGGGCTGGCCGCCCAATGACGCAGGTTAAGGGATCAAAGACATGAAATATCAATCACAACAGGTCGCGTATGCTTACTTCGTCTGCGCTATGGCGCTCTTTGCTGTGCAGGTTTTGGGCGGACTGACGATTGGGTGGATCTACGTCCAGCCGAATTTTCTGGCCGAGACATTTCCTTTTCACATCATTCGCATGATCCACACCAACGCGCTCATCGTCTGGCTGCTGCTGGGCTTTTTCGGTGCCGCCTACTTTATGGTGCCCGAAGAATCCGAGCGCGAGATTTGGTCGGTCAAGCTGGCCTATATCCAACTGGCGTTGATGATGATCGGCACGCTGGGGGCCGTGGGCAGCTATCTGATGGGCATCCACGGCGGGCGCGAGTTTCTGGAGCAACCCCTGTGGGTCAAGTTCGGCATCCTCGTCGCCGCGTTGATATTCCTTTTCAATATCTCGATGACAGTCCTGGCGGGGCGCAAGACTGCCGTAACCGGCGTTCTGCTGATGGGCCTGTGGCTGTTGTCGCTGCTATGGGTGTTTGCCTTTATCAACCCCGAAAACCTGAGCTTGGACAAGATGTACTGGTGGTTTGTCGTCCACCTGTGGGTCGAGGCAACGTGGGAGCTGGTGATGGCTGCGATCCTCGCCTTCCTGCTGCTCAAGTTGACGGGGGTTGACCGCGAAGTGATCGAGAAATGGCTCTATGTCATCGTCGCGACCGCGCTCTTTACAGGCATCCTTGGCACCGGGCACCATTTTTACTGGATCGGCCTGCCGGGCTATTGGCAATGGATCGGGACAATCTTTGGCACGCTCGAAATCGTGCCGTTCTTTTTGATGATGTCCTTTGCGTTCGTCATGGTCTGGAAGGGGCGGCGCAACCATCCCAACAAGGCGGCGCTGCTATGGTCGCTGGGCTCTGCCACCGTTGCGTTCTTTGGCGCAGGCGTGTGGGGCGTGCTGCATAACATGCACGGCGTGAACTTCTACAGCCACGGCACGCAGATCACGGCGGCGCATGGCCACCTTGCCTTCTACGGCGCCTATGTGGCGATGAACCTAGCGATCATAACCTATGCGATGCCACTGCTGCGGGGCCGCGAGCCCTATAACCAAGTGCTGAACATGGGATCCTTCTGGTTGATGACGGGGGGCATGGCGTTCATGACCTTTACCCTGACATTCGCGGGCGTGATCCAGACGCACATGCAGCGGGTGCTGGGCTACTATTACATGGAAGTGCAGGACGGCCTGACCTTGTTCTACGTCATGCGGTTCACGGCCGGTATCGCCGTGGTGCTGGGCGCGCTTTTGTTCATTTACTCCGTGTTGGTGGTGCGCCGCCGCGAGGTGGTCGCGCCGGGCGCCGCCAATCCGGCCCCTGCTAAATCTGACCCGGTTCCGGGAGAATGAAAATGAATTCCCACAGCCACCACATGCCACGCATTCCTTACTATGCCGCGACGGGCAATGAGTGCGCGCTATTCGATGCCGCACATGAAAAAACATTGCCGCTGCTGCTGAAGGGGCCAACAGGCTGCGGCAAAACCCGCTTTGTCGAGCATATGGCCGCGCGGTCCGGCCGAAAGCTGTATACCGTGGCCTGCCATGACGATCTGTCAGCCGCTGACCTGATCGGGCGCTACCTGCTGCGCGGGGGCGAGACGGAATGGGTTGACGGCCCGCTGACCCGCGCGGTGCGTGAGGGGGCCATTTGCTATCTTGATGAGGTCGTCGAGGCCCGCAAGGACGTTATCGTGGTGCTTCACCCTCTGACCGACACCCGCCGCACCCTGATGATCGACCGTACTGGCGAAGAGCTGATTGCGCCCCCCGGTTTCATGCTGATCGCCAGCTATAATCCGGGCTATCAAAACGTGCTGAAACGGATGAAGCCATCGACCCGGCAACGGTTTCTGGCAGTCACCTTCGATTTTCCCGATCCCGAGACGGAAATTGCCGTGGTTGCGCAAGAAAGCGGGCTTGAGGCGGGCCGTGTTGCCCCCCTCGTGCGCTTGGGCGGCCATATCCGCAACTTGTCTGGTATGGATCTGGAGGAGGGCGTATCGACCCGGCTGCTGATCTATGCCGCCACGCTGATCGCCGGCGGCATGGGCGTGGATCGGGCGCTGGAGGCCGCAGTGATTGAGCCGCTGACCGATGATGTCGACGTCCAGATCGCCCTGCGCGATCTGGTCACGACGATCTACGGCTAACGTCATGGCACTGCGCCCCCTCGACCTGATGGACCCCGAAGAGGCCGTCGGCAACATCTGGCACGACTATGCGGTCGGGATCGGCGCGCAAACTTCATATCCGGATGAGGCCGCCACGCTCGCGGACGTGCGCCCCAGCCTGGCGATGATGTTTCGCGCATTGGGCGGCACGGCGGGCGCCGAGCTTTCTGAGGCGCCCGCCGTGGTTGCCCGCCATCGCAGACCGCATATTCGCAAGCTGGCGACCGAGCGGGATAAGGTCTATTTGCCCAGCTTTGACGGGGAGCGGTTGCGCCTGCCGCCAATGATCGACGTCTTTCCCTCTTGCGCCCTGAACCGGGCTGCGTATTTCTGGCAGGTCGCTCTGGCAGCACTATGCGACCCAGCCGCTCTTGAGACGTGCGGCGAGCCAGGTGTTCAGCGCGACCTTGCCGCTATCCGTGCAAACCTATCGGCGGGCGCACGTGCCTTTGCGGCCTGTCCCGGTTTGCGCGACAGCTATGCCGCGATGGCCGCCCATACCCTCGCAGCGCGCCCGAATGTTCGCCTGCCCGCGCCCGAACTAGCAGTTGAGCGTGCCCTGCGCGACGGGCTGGCGGGCGGCACCGCGCACCAGATAGACAGCACTGCCTCATCGCAGCGGTACATGCCATTCGCGCCGGTGCCAATGTGGCTGGACTTTGGCCGCGCAGGCAGTGGCAGCGCGCCCGATGATCCGCAGGACGACGCGGCTAACGCGCCCCAAGCTGTCGCTACGACCACCCGCAAGATGGGCGCGCGCCAGTCCCGCGATGAGGCCAACCGTAAGGACAGCTTTATTCTGCACAGGTTCGAGTCGATCCTGTCATGGGTGGAATCGATGAACCTCAATCGTTCGATCCATGATGATGACGATGAGAACGCCCAGAAGGCGGCAGAGGATCAGGACGACATCACCCTGTCGAAAAACGATCGGCGCGCCGCGACACGTCTGCGCCTGCATCTGGATCTGTCCCCCGCGGACGCCGACCATGAACGCCTGTCCGCCGAGCATACCTATCCTGAGTGGAACCACCGCTCGCGCAGTTACATGGTCGATCATTGCCGCGTGTTGGAGGCTGAGGCCGAGCCTGATCCGGAACGCGCCTTTGTTCCGAATGCCAAGCGCATAACAGAGGTGCGGCGCCAGTTTGAGGCATTGCGCCCCCGGCGCATTGTGCAGCCCCGCCAGATTGATGGGGACGAGCTGGATCTTGACGCAGCGATCGCGACCCAGATTGAGCTGCGTGCGACGGGGCGCTGCGACGACCGCGTTTTTCAATCTGCGCGCCAAACTCAGCGGGATCTGGCGGTGGCCTTTTTGATCGACACATCGCGTTCTACCGAATCCGCCGTGGGCGATACCTGCGTTATTGACGTGGCGCGCGATGCGCTGGCGGCCCTTGCGGGTGGGATTGATGCGGCAGGTGACCGTCTGGGTATCTGGGGGTTTTCGTCTCTCCGCCGGGACAGGGTCTTTGTGACGCGTTGCAAGGCGTTTGACGAGAAGATGAGCGGCGCGATCATCGACAATATCTGCGCGCTAAAACCCGGCCATTATACCCGGCTGGGCGCTGCAATCCGCCACGTCAGCGCGCAACTTGCCGCGCAGCCCGCCGCACGAAAATTGCTGATCGTGCTGACCGATGGCAAGCCCAATGATCTGGACCATTACGAGGGGCAGCATGGCATCGAGGATAGCCATATGGCCGTCGCGGAGGCGCGCCGCGCTGGCCAGACTCTGCACGGGATCATCATCGACGAGGACGGACAAGACTGGTTCGCGCGCATCTTTGGGCGCGGCGGGTTTCATCTTCTGCCCCGGCCCGAGCGTCTGACCCGCGTGCTGCCAGACATTTACCGCACCCTGACACAGGAGACATGACATGCGCCGTATCTTATGCACAATCGCCGTCTTTCTTCCGGCCACGGCCTCCGCGGCAGGATTTGACCGCCCAATCCCGCAAGCGCAGTCTGCGACGGCAGAATGGTGGTTTTTCGCCGCCTCCCTGGCGCTTCTTGGGGCACTGCTGGCGGTGTTCCTTTTGGTGAGGCGCCGGTGACGCCGCCCGGCTGGCCGGTCTGGAAGATAGCGCTCGCCCTATATCCTTTTGGTGCAGGTGCTGCCGCGATTAACTTGTTCTTTGCCGGCCTCATAGCGCCTTGGTTCGGCCTGCCAGTAATACCTCCGGTGCCGGCAGTCATAGGCGGCTGCGTGCTAGGCGTTCCGGTGACGTGGTTTTTCGCGCGCCATATCAGATCGCTTATGACCCGCGCTGACGCCCGGCCCGACGATTACGGCTAGGAATTCGCGGCAGGGTTTGGTTCCGATGTGGGGCAAAGGGCGAGACGAAAATCTCAGCCCCGTTTGCCGTGCGTCTTTGGGGCCTTGTTGCCGCGGGGACCAGACTGAACGGGGGTATTGGACTGGTTCTCCTCCAGCAGCTTGCGCCATCGATCAAGCCGCGCCGGATCCATCGTTCCGGCGGCTATTGCAGCCTGCACTGCGCAGCGCGGTTCGTGAGCATGGGTGCAATCGCGAAAGTGGCAATTGGGCGCAAGTTCGACAATCTCGGCAAACAGCACGTCGAGGCCAGCCGACATGTCGCTGACATGCAGCGTTCGTATGCCGGGGGTGTCGATCACCCAGCCGCCGCCGTGGATCATATGAAGCGAGCGCGAGGTGGTTGTGTGCCGCCCCTTGGCATCCGCCTCGCGAATAGGGCCTGTCGGCTGCGCGTCCTCGGGCGCCTTTAGCGACAGGGTGTTCAGCAGCGTCGACTTGCCCACGCCCGACGATCCAACCAGCGCGACGGTCTGTCCGGGGCCGCACCATGAGGCCAAAGTTTGCGCTGCCTCGGGCGCGGTCGCGTTTACCGCCACAACATCCAAACCGCGTTGCAATGCTGCGGCCTGCGCCAGATAAGGCGCAGCATCCGGTGTCTGATCCAGCTTTGTCAGGACGACGACCGGGCGCGTCCCGGCCTCATTGGCAAGGGCCAGATACCGCTCTAGCCTTGCGGGATTAAAGTCGTCATTGCAGGACGTCACGATGAAGAGCGTGTCGACATTTGCCGCAATCAGTTGCGGTTGCCGACCGCCTTCGGTCCGCCGCTGCAATAGCGCGCGTCTATCCAGACGCCGGACAAGCATATGCGTTTCTGGCTCTACAAGCACCCAATCACCCACGGCGAAATCAGTCGTTGCGGCATGGGCGGGAAGGCTGAGGCGCGCGGGGCCGGTTTCGGATTCTGCCGTCAGCCTGCTCCGGTGGACGGTTGCGATCCGCATCCGCGCTAACGGGGCCTCATCGGGGTCCAGTTGGCCTTCGAAATACTCCGACCAGCCAAGGGCTGCCAAGGACACTGATACCTGATCTGATGAATGAGCCATGACTGCCGGAATGGCCGCGAGTTCGCCCTATTGCAAGCGTTTCCTCGCGGGATGGGCATGGCCTGCGGCAACCTAGCGGTGCGGTCTATCCGATAACGGTCGGTTGCCGGCAGGGAAGGATGGCAATTCGGCCTCGCACTCGTAGCGCGCCTGAAATGGCTGCCTATGGCACTAGATTGGACGCAAATAGGCCCACGAGACATAGCCATAGGCACCGCGCGCAGGCATCATCGAGACTTTGCACCAACGGGTGCCGCCTGTCCGCTCGCAACTTTTAACGCGCAAGACGGTTCCGTTCGGCAGGCCTGCGATGATGCTGAAGCCTGTTCCCGGCCCTGCACGCAATTTCAACATGTCGTCTGCTTCAACGCCAGCGACCTCGTAAACACCAGCCGGATTGTGTCTTGCAGTGTCGCAGCCTGAAACGGCCGTTAGCACACCTACTGCGAGCGCGGCAAAGATGGCTTTGCGCATTGTTTTCTCCTGTTTTCTGCCTCGGCCTCATTCTACGCCGTTGCGCCCGTCGCAGGCAACCGGGCAGCGTGTGAATTCAGACTGCCCAATGGACTTTGGGCATAGCCGCAAACCGCCAGAGTGCGGGGGGCATGCGCGACACTAATGGGGGAGCGCCCTGTAAAAGTGGCCAAGTCACCGAAAAATTGAGTAACGCCCCGGTCCTTGCGCCGCGAGGATCAGCAAGCCCCCTGCAATTGCCCAATTTTTGATCATGATCGACACCTGCCAAGGATCAGCGCGGAGTTGCCAGTGAAACCAACTGGTGAAAATACAGTAAGCTGCCAAGACTACCGCCCAGCGACTGATCTTGGGACCGATCACCAGACAGCTTGCGGCAACCAGATTGAAGGGTGCGATCAACCAGACCAGCGCGCCGGGCAGGCCAATCGAGGTGATCATCATTTGCACGGGCGCCGGGTCCACGAATTTCTGGATTGCGCCAGCAAAGAACAGAACCGCAAGCAGAATCCGTCCTATCAGGTTTGTGACATCAGCCATTCGAGGCTCCTCTGAGGTGGGGTCGGCGGTGTACCCACACGGACGACTGGCCGCGCGCCCCGAAGTGGTGGCATTGATGGCAAGGGTGCGCAACATTCGCCTAGACTGCAACGGCCTAGCCACTTCGAAATTGCCTGATAGCACTGCGCAAAAACAGCGTGATCGATTGGCCAAAACCCAGAAAGGGTATGTCGATCTCTTTCTGGCCACGGCCCAGCGATGCGGCTATAGCTATCGCATGAATGATACCCTGCCTCCATGCCCCGAATGTTCGTCCGTCTTTACCTATCAGTTGGACGCGCTTCTCACCTGCCCGGAATGCGGCCATGAGTGGTCGCCAGAGGTGCAGGCCGACGCGTCCGCGGAGGTGCGCGACAGTGTCGGAAATGTCCTTGCGGACGGTGACACTGTGACGGTCATCAAGGATTTGAAGGTCAAGGGATCTTCGTCAGTTTTGAAAGTCGGCACCAAAGTTCGGGGAATCCGGCTGGTCGCTGGCGATCATGATATTGACTGCAAGATACCTAAGTTCGGACAGATGAGCCTGAAATCCCAGTTCGTAAAGAAGGTGGTCGAATAGGCCTGTTTCTGGGGAATTTTGGCGCTGCTGAATGACCGTGTTAGACTACACGTCACTGCTGCGCGGCAATCATGTCTCGCGCCGCGTGCTCACCTCTTACCGCGAGCGGCCTTTTCTTCCTTGGTCAGCTTGTTGTTCCAAGTGTTGTTGCTGAGGCCCAGCTCGCTCGGCAGAGGCTTGGTCTTTCCGATGCTGACTTTGCCGCCTTTGTTCAGGAACTCCTGAATAAGCGCATCATCCGTGGTATTTTTGGGGACATGTTTCATCGCAAGAGTCATAGCCGATGGGCCGCGTCTATGTCACGCACCTTTTGAAAGAACTCGCACGGCTGGCCTACATTTCGGCAGACCCGGCATCGCGTTGCGTGCCGGGTTCCGTGGGCGCTGATAGCGTTTGCTACGCTGCGCAACGCATTGTGCAAACAACCCGGGACGCGTGCGACGTTTCCTGCAATGGCCATTTTACCAACCCAAATGTAAAAGGATTGGCAAAGCACGCCCGATGGACAATCGTGCATACCCTATGCGATCACGTCACTGTGATGTTCGGACGCCGCATTCAGCCAGTTAAGCAGCCGCCAGATGCTGCGCGCAATACCAAAGGGATCGAGACAGGACATGACTGGGCGAAATGGCAATCTGATCCAGAATGATCCCGGCGCCCGGCAGGCGCCCGAGGCGAGCGTGGAAGACGGCGCCCTGATTTTGTCGGGCACCCTTGTGATCGAAAATATTGCAACGCTGCGCCATGATGCCAAGGGTGCGAGTGCCATCGATATATCGAATGTCCGCCATATGGATACGGCGGGCGCATGGTATGTCGTCGATATGCAGCAGCGCATTGCAGAAGGCGGCGACGTCCCCATCACTGGCGCCAGCGAGGCCCAAACTCAGTTAATCGACACTGTCCGCCGTAACATGCCCCCCAAGGGGAGCGCCCGGACCAAACGCCGCACTTTGCCAGACCGCATAGAGGCGCTGGGGCGGCGCGCGTCAGAGGCCGGAAAGGTCGCGGTGGAACTGATCAGCTTTCTGGGCCAGGTGATTGCGGCGATGGGCGGTATCTTTATCCGCCCGCGCCGCCTGCGCCTGACGTCGCTGGTGCATCACATGCAGGAGGTCGGCTGGAACGCGATCCCCATCGTGGCGCTGATGTCGTTCCTGATCGGCGTTGTCCTTGCCTTTCAGGGGTCGGTCCAACTGCGCCAATTCGGGGCCGAGGTTTTTGTTGTCGATCTGATCGCCATTGCGGTGCTGCGCGAGCTGGGGATCTTGCTGACCTCAATCGTTGTCGCGGGCCGGTCGGGGTCGGCCTATACCGCCGCTATCGGATCAATGAAAATGCGCGAAGAGGTGGACGCGATGCGCACCCTTGGCCTCGACCCGATAGATATTTTGGTGGTGCCGCGCGTTCTTGCGCTGATGCTAATGTTACCGGTCCTTGGTTTGATCTCGGACATATCGGGGTTGGTGGGCGGCGCTATGATGTCGTGGATTGAACTGGGAGTGTCGCCTGCCGTATTCCAGTCGCGGCTGGTGGCAAATACGGATGTCTGGCACTTTTTTGTCGGCATTATAAAGGCGCCGTTCTTTGCGCTGATCATCGGCATTATCGGCTGTTACGAGGGGCTCAAAGTGGGTGGAAACGCGGAATCTCTGGGACGACTGACATCGACCTCGGTGGTGCTGTCGATATTTATGGTGATCGTGGCCGACGCGCTTTTCTCTGTCGTATTCGCGTTGATAGGTATATGATGAAGAACGCAGTGCAAGCTGCTGACGCCCCTATCATAAAGGTGCGCGGCTTGGGCAAATCCTTTGGTAGCCATGTGGTGCATGAGGGCCTGGATTTGGACGTGCGCCGGGGCGAGATCATTGGCATCGTCGGCGGATCTGGCACTGGCAAATCGGTGCTTCTGCAACAGATCGTCGGCCTGCTGACCCCCGATGCGGGCAGCATTGAGGTATTCGGCGAAAGCGTGCAGAGCAAATCGGCCGATGAATACCGCCAACTACGCCGCCGCTGGGGCGTGATGTTTCAGGACGGTGCGCTGTTTTCATCCCTGACCGTGCGCCAGAATGTCGAGGCACCTATGCGCGAGCAGTTGGACCTGCCCGAAAATCTGCGCGAGACGCTGGCGGGGATCAAGGTGCGCATGGTCGGCCTGGAGGAGGTCGCGCAAACCAAATACCCGTCCGAGTTGTCGGGCGGCATGCGCAAGCGGGCAGGGTTCGCGCGCGCCATCGCGCTCGACCCTGAGATTGTGTTTCTGGACGAGCCGACGGCAGGGCTGGACCCTATTGGCGCGGCGGCCTTTGATATTCTTATTCGCCAGCTTCAGGCAGCCTTGGGGCTGACGGTATTTCTGGTCACGCATGATCTGGATTCGCTACATGCGATTTGCGACCGTATCGCCGTGCTGGCCGAGAAAAAGGTGTTGGCGGTGGGCACGATGGCCGAATTGATGAAGGTGGATCACCCGTGGGTCCATGAATATTTCCACGGTCCCCGCGCGCGGGCGGCTTTGGGCAATGATGAAAAGGTGTAGTGATGGAAACCCGTGCGAATTATATCCTGATCGGCGCCTTCACGCTGCTTGGCATCATCGGCAGCCTCGCCTTTGCCGTATGGCTGTCCAGTGTTCAGCTGGACCGGCAATACGCCTACTACGCCATCCTTTTTGACGACGTGTCGGGTCTCGCTTCGTCGGGCGACGTGGTGTTCAACGGGATCGGCGTAGGCCGCGTAATTGATCTGCGCATTTACGAGACTGACCCTTCCAAGGTTTATGTCGAGATCGAGATCGATGCGACAACTCCCGTGCGTGAGGATACCGTTGCGCAGCTCAGCTCTTCCGGTGTGACGGGCGTGGCCTATATCGCGCTAAGCAACAAGAGCGCGGATGCGGCGCCTCTGATCGCGCCGGACGGCGAGTTGCCCATTATCCCTTCGCGCCGCTCGACTGTGCAGCAATTGGTCGAGGATGCGCCCGATCTGATCACCGAGGCGACCGAACTGCTGACCCGGTTTCAGAAAATTGCCGGTCCGGAAAATCAGGCCTATGTGGAAAACATCCTCAGCAATCTCAGCGAGGCGTCCGGCGGTTTGCAAAAGGCGCTGACCGATTTCTCCAGCATCACAAAGACCGTGGCCGACGCGACCACTCAGATATCTGGCTTTAGCGAGCGGCTGGAAACGCTCGGCGCCGCCGCCGAGACCACACTGGCCAATGCCGACGAGACGCTGAATTCGGCCACTGGCGCGTTTGATACGGCCAATGAGGTGATCGCCAATTCCGGCACGGCCATCGACAGCGCCGGCGCCGCCTTTGCCGAAGCTGAGACACTGATGCGCGAGCAGGTGCCGAGCATCGTGGCGCAAATATCGGACACGGTTAAGACGCTGAACGTTGCGGTCGGCGCGATCTCGGAACGCTCGGTCACCACGCTGGACGGCTTTGACGAAACCGCAGGTCTGCTTAACGCTCGGCTTAGCGAGCTGGAGACGATGCTGAACGATGCCAGCGAGGCGTTCACCGCCGTGTCCGATGCGTCGAACAGCGTTAATACACTGGTGGCGGGCGATGGAACCCAAATGGTGGCTGACGCGCGCGAGGTGCTGGCTAGCGCCAAGACTTCGATGGCCGGCATAGAGCGCGTAATCAACGAGGACGTGCCTGCCGTCACCCGCGATATCCGCAGCGCCGTGTCGAGCGCATCGGGCGCAGTGGACAAAGCCGCTGCTGATCTGGCCGGATTCACCAATCGGATGGACCCGCTGGCGACCGAAACCCGCGAAGCTGTCACAGCTGCGACTAATCTGTTTAATCGGGCGTCAGCGACGCTGGATGGTATCGACGGGTCGCTGGTATCGGCTGACCGCGCGCTAGGCGCGGCCGAGAGGGCGTTTAATAGTGCCGATGGCGCGATATCCACCGACCTCGGCCCCGTGCTGGCTGATATTCGCGCCGCGACCGACCGGATCGGCGGCGCTGCGACCCAAGTGTCCGAAGATCTGCCGCAGGTCACCACCGATCTGCGCGCTCTGATCGCCCGCGCCGACAGGGTCGTGGCGCAGGCGCAGGGCATGATCGCAGACGCCGCGCCCGGCGTCAGCAATTTCACTGGCAGCGGCCTGAACGAGCTGGGCAGGCTAAGCGCCGAGGCCCGCACGCTGGTCCAATCACTGGAACAGTTGGTGCGCCGCATCAGCAAAGATCCCGCACGCTTCCTGCTGGAGGGCCGCGTGCCAGAGTACCGTAGATGAATATCGGAGATGATTATGCAACACCTGCTTCTGACGCGCCGTCTGGCAATCCTTGGCGCTGCCGCAACCCTCGGAGGGTGCAGCGCGCTGTCGTCGCTCAATGAGGCCGCGACACCGATTGATACCTACGATCTGACGCCAGCGCCCGCCGTGGCCTCTGGTGGTGGGTCGGGCAGGACTTTGCTGGTGGCGCGCCCCGGCGCGCCTGCGGGCATCGCAACGGATAGGATCATGGTGAGGCCCGGCGCCGCCGCGATTACCTATCTGCCCGACGCCCGCTGGGCTGATGAGCTGCCAACGGTGGTGCAATCGTTGCTGGTACGCTCCATCGCCGGGACTGGCCGGATGGGCTATGTCGGCCCCAGCGAGGGCGGCCCGGTCCCTGATCTGGCCCTTCTGGCCCGCATCGACAATTTTGAAGTGGATGTAGCGGGCGGGCCCGTCACGGCGCGTGTCGATATTAGCCTGACACTTCTGCGCGACCGCGATCAAAGCGTGATTAGAACGCGCGCCTTTCGCAATCAGGCGACCGCAGCGAGCGATCAACCGGCAGATGTTGTCGCGGCGTTTCAGGCTATCCTAAACACCCTTCTGCCTGAAATGGCGCGCTGGGCGACGTGAGGCTAGGCAGAACTGTCTTAGCGCTTGTATGCTCGCCTGCGGGCTGTATTTTGCGGATTGATAACAGGAGGCGTCATGGTCGCTATAACACCCCGCAAACCGACCGAGCGTAAGCGGGGGTCGGGCGTTCAGTTCATCTATGGAGTGCTGCGCGACGAGATCCTCAATCTGACGCTTGCACCGGGCAGCCCTATTGATGAGGTGCAGCTATCTGAGCGGCTGTCGATGTCGCGTACCCCCATTCGCGAAGCGTTGGTGCGGCTGGCGGGCGAGGGGCTGGTGACGACGCTGCCAAACCGCTCGACAGTGGTTTCGAACATTGATTTTCTCAATCTTCATACGTTTTTTGACGCGATCACGCTAATGTACCGCGTCACGACCCGGCTTGCGGCTGAGTATCACACAGACGCCGATCTGGTGGCGATCCGCGCGCGGCAGTCCGAATTTGCGCAGGCTGTCGCAGCGCAGGACGCGCTGGGCATGATCGGCACGAACCGCGAGTTTCACGCCGCCATCGCCGCCGCCGGGCGCAACCCCTATTACGAGGGGCTTTTTTTGCGGCTGCTGGATGAAGGGCGGCGCCTGTTGCGGCTGTATTACTCGTCCTTCGACGACCAGTTGCCCATGCGCTACGTGACCGAGCATGACGAGATTATCGCCGCAATCGAGGCCAGCGATGTAGAGACCTGCGACCGGCTGGCCAAGGCCCATGCGGACCAAATCACGACACAGATACGCACGATGATCGCGGTCGACCGGCGCAAAGACATCGCCCTGTAACGTCCTGCGACGCGATGCGCTAATTGGCGGGGGTGCTGCATGCGCGGAATTTGTGTCGACAAATAATATACAAGTGATATCTTGGCGCCGATTCCAACGCTCGCGCCGATCTCTGGCGTGCGCCTGACAGGGTCCAGGCCCACCCCGATTCACAAGGAGACGACTATGACCGCCAGCATTTTCTCGGGTACGATTCCCGCTCTGATGACGCCATGCAAGGCAGACCGCAGCCCCGATTTCGACGCGCTGGTGCGCAAGGGGCGCGAGTTGATTGATCTGGGCATGCGCGGCGTGGTCTATTGCGGCTCTATGGGCGACTGGCCCTTGCTGACGGACGATCATCGGATGGAGGGCGTGGCCAAGCTGGTTGAGGCAGGCGTGCCTGTCGTCGTTGGCACCGGCGCGGTCAACACGGCCATTGCGGTCCAGCATGCGGCGCACGCGCAAAAAGTTGGCGCAGCCGGCCTCATGGTTATCCCGCGCGTTCTGTCGCGGGGCATCTCGCCCACCGCGCAGCGCAACCACTTCAAGGCAATCCTGTCGGCTGCGCCCGATCTGCCGTCGGTCATCTATAACAGCCCCTATTACGGCTTTGCGACCAAGGCGGATCTCTTCTTTGCGCTGCGGGCCGAGCATAAGAACCTCGTCGGGTTCAAGGAATTCGGCGGCGCCGACGATTTGCGCTATGCCGCAGAGAGCATCACCAGTGGCGGCGATGACGTCACGCTGATGATCGGCGTTGACACAAACGTCGTGCACGGCTTTGTCAATTGCGGCGCAGCGGGCGCGATCACCGGCATTGGTAACGTGCTGCCCCGCGAGGTGCTGCATCTGGTGGCCCTCAGCCAAGCCGCCGCCAAGGGCGATGTCGCCGCGCGCAAGCATGCCGCCGAGTTGGATGAGGCCATGGGCGTGTTGTCGTCCTTCGACGAGGGCCCCGATCTGGTGCTGTATTACAAGCATATGATGGTGCTGAACGGCGATGACGCCTACAAGCTGCACTTCAACGATGATGACGCCCTGTCAGACAGCCAGCGCGGCTATGTCGAGGCACAGCTCAAGCTGTTCCGCACATGGTATGCTGAGTGGAGCCAGCAGCCCAGCGTTGCGGGCAAGTAAACGCCCGAACTGCCGAGGCCCTAAAATGAAACGGCCCTTCCAGCGATGGAGGGGCCCTTTTTCATTTCATACAGCGGCGTCCATGCCGTTTTCATGCAGACGGTCCAGTCGGGCGATCTCCTCGGCGGTGAGGGTAATGCCATCGGCCATCGCGGCCTTGCGCGCGGCAAACCGGCGCTGCGATGGCAGGCGTGCGCCCTGGCCTAGAATAGCGGCAAACAACGTCTCGGCCCGCGCCATCGGATCGCCAGCACGGCCTGCCGCAAATCGCGTAGGATCGAAGGCAAGGATCAATTCGCCATGCCCCGGGAGCAGGGTAAAGCTGCCCAGCCTGTCCAGCGCTTCGCGGCTGGTTAAATCGCCTATCATGATGCCTGCCAGCAATTCGATCATCGTGGCAATAGCTGACCCCTTGTGCCCGCCGAAGGGCAGCATCGCGCCATCAAGGGCGGCGGCCGGATCGGTGGTCGGCGCGCCCGAGGCATCCATCGCCCAACCTTCGGGCAGGGGGGTCCCAGCGCGGCGGTGAAGCTCAATTTCGCCGCGTGCCGCGACGCTGGTGGCAAAGTCGAACACATAGGGATCGGCCCCCTCACGCGGCCAGCCAAAGGCAAAGGGGTTGGTGCCCATCAGCGCCTCCGTGCCCCCAGCGGGGGCGACGCTGGAATAGCTGGGACACATCGCCATCGCGGCTAGGCCATTTGCGGCCAGCGCCTCGATTTCGGGCCAGAGTGCGGCAAAATGTGTGCAATCGTTGATGACCAGCGCGGCGATGCCCAAATCTTTGGCGCGCTGGGCAAGCACGGGCGCGCCCAGCTCGAACGCTGCGTTGGAGAAGCCGCCGTTAGCTGCGACGCGCACGATTGCGCCGTCCTCGGGCATTAACTCCGGAACGGCGTCCAGTGTGACCTTGCCGGCCTGCATTGTGCGCAGGCAGCCGTCAATGCGGTAGATACCGTGGGATTTGCATGCGTCCCGCTCGCCCGCTGCAATGGTGCGGCCGACCGCATCCGATTGCAGCGAAGTAAGGCCCGCACGCTGAAAGATTTGCGACACGCGCGCGGACAGGTCTGTATAGCTCATCGTGGTGTCGGTCATGGGGGCCTCGCCGGTTTGTGGTGGTTGCGCTCTTGCATACACACTGTATGCATATAGGTATCAATTCAAGGGGGCGGATGCCGCCCCGCCATTCAGATTTACGGAGCATGATATGACTTTCACACCGCACGGAAAACACCTGATCGCTGGCGAGTGGGTTGCAGGCACCTCCACCTTCAAATCGGAGCCTGCGCATGGCCCTGCACATGACTACTCTGTCGGAGCGCCTGAACTGGTCGACCGCGCTGTGCAAGCCGCCGAGGATGCGTTTGATGCCTATGCGGCTACCAGCCGAGGCGCCCGTGCCGATTTTCTTGACGCCATAGCCGAAGAGATCGAGGCGCGCGGTGCGGACATCACCGAGATCGGTACGCAGGAAACCGGCCTGCCCGAAGGACGGCTAGAAGGTGAGCGTGGGCGCACCGCTGGCCAGATGCGCCTCTTTGCCAATCACATTCGCGATGGTGCTTATCTGGACCGCCGCCATGACGCCGCCATGCCGGATCGTGCGCCCGCGCCGCGCCCCGATCTGGTGATGATGCAGCGACCCATCGGACCAGTTGCTGTCTTTGGCGCGTCCAACTTCCCGCTGGCGTTTTCGGTTGCCGGCGGCGACACGGCGGCTGCGCTGGCCGCTGGCTGCCCTGTTGTGGTCAAAGGCCACTCAGCCCACCCCGGTACTGGCGAAATCGTGGCCGAGGCGATCAAGGCCGCCGCCGCGCGCACGGGCATGCCCGCCGGAGTATTCTCGCTGATTCAAGGCGGCGATCGCAAGGTCGGGCAGGCCATCGTTCAGCACCCACTGATCAAGGCCGTCGGCTTCACCGGCTCGCTTGGTGGGGGCCGCGCGCTCTTTGACCTGTGTGCGCAGCGCCCCGAACCCATCCCGTTCTTTGGTGAGTTGGGGTCGGTTAACCCGATGTTCGTATTGGCCGAGGCTGCAGAGGCGCGCGCCGAGGAGATGGGCGCAGGCTGGGCCGGATCGCTGACGATGGGGGCGGGGCAGTTCTGCACCAACCCGGGCATCGCTGTAATCGTCGATGGCGGCGCCGCAGACCGTTTCGTCACCGCCGCCGCCGAGGCGCTGGAGGGCGTCGCGCCGCAGGTCATGCTGACCGATGGCATCGCGGGCGCCTTTGCCGAAGGGCGCAGCCGCGTCGCTGGCGCGCAAGACGTGCAACCTGTTCAGGTGGCCGAGGCTGAGGGCCGCACCGCCGCACCGGCGCTCTACCAGACCACGGCGCAGGCATTTCTGGCCAATCCCGAGCTGCATCACGAGGTGTTTGGACCCTTGGGGCTGGTCGTGCGCGCTGCGTCTCAGGATGAGGCGCTGCAAATCGCACGCGGGCTAGAGGGCCAGCTGACAGTGACGCTGCACATGGATGACGACGACATGGACGCCGCCCGCGCCCTGCGCCCAGTGCTGGAGCGTAAGGCCGGCCGCGTGCTGGTCAACGGCTTTCCCACCGGGGTCGAGGTAACGGATACGATGGTGCATGGCGGACCATACCCCGCCAGCACCAATTTCGGCGCGACCAGCGTCGGCACCTTGTCGATCCGCCGCTTCCTTCGCCCGGTCTGCTATCAGAACATGCCGGCCGGGCTGCTGCCCGAAAGCCTTGAGGATTAATCGCCTCACAGGCATCGATTCTACTTAGTAAAGGCGGCGCGCAACATTTTGCGCGCCGTTCTTCTCTTTGCCTATCTGGCTGAAATGTAATTTGTAACAACAGCCTATCTTATGCTTCATCACCATTCTTATTTTTTGTATTTTATTTGTCGACACGATTATCATCTGTCTTGTAGTCTCATTCCCAAGCTGCGGCGAACCTGACCGCGGCGCGATTCAACAACAGGAGTGATACATTGACCCTTTCCCTTAAATCCGTGGCCATTGCCGGCGCGCTGTCGCTGGCCGCAAGCACCGCTATGGCGCAGGACGTCACCTGGCGAGTGCCCACATCCGTCCCCGAAGGCTCGCCCTTCTACGTCAACTTTCTCGAGCGTTTTGCAGATAACACCGAGATGCTGACCGACGGCGCTGTTGAAATCCAGCCATTTGGTGCGGGCATCCTTGTGCCGGCCTTGCAGGTCTATGACGGCGTGCGCGATGGCATCACCGAGGCCGGGCATTCCACGCCCAGCTATCTGGTCAACCAGAACCCGATCAATGCTATCTTTTCCGGCTTTCCCGGCGGCATGGGCCCCGAGGCTTATGTCACATGGATCTACGAGGGCGGCGGCAAGGATCTGCTACAGGAGATCCGCAGCGAGGACGGCTTCAAGTCGCTTATCGTCGGCATCGGCGCGTCCGAGATCATGGCACACGCCAACAAGCCGATCCGCACCGCCGAAGACCTGAAGGGTCTGAAATATCGCACGTCGGGTCCTTGGGCCGAAGTGATGAAGGACTATTTCGGCGCCGTTCCAACGGTCGTCCCCCCTGGCGAGATTTATACCCTGCTAGAGCGTAAGGGTGTCGACGCAATCGAGTGGGCCACCCCATCGGCCAACTTGCCCGAAGGTTTTCACGAGGCCGCGCCCTACATCATCACACCCGGTGTTCATCAGCCGACGTTCCTGTGGGAAGTCGTGGTCAAGCAGGAGACGTGGGACGCGCTGGACGACGCGCTGAAGCCCAAGCTGGAGGCAGCCGCCGAGCTGACGACCCTGCAGTCGCTGATGAATTTCTACGATGGCGACATGAAGGCGATGGAGACTTTCCGCGCCTCCAAGGCCGAAGTGATCGAGCTGGACGCCGCGTTCCAGGACGAGCTTGAGGCAGCCGGTATCGACTGGATCAAGAAGAAGGCCGAGGCCGAGAAGGCTGAGGGCCGTCCGCGCATGTCCGAAATGCTGGCCGAATACCTCGCCTACGAGGATCGCTGGACGGCGCAAAGTGGATACCTGATCCGGAACGGCAACTAAGCGCATGGGAGCGATCATGAAGCGGACCTTTCTGGCGGTGGCCGACGGAATTTCAGCCACCTTGGGATATCTCGCGCAAGCGATGGTCCTGATCTTGATCGCCTCCATGCTATACGAAGTGGTGGCGCGCTATGCTTTTGGCGCGCCAACCCTCTGGGCGTTCGATATCGCCTACATGAGCACCGGGATACTCTTTGTTCTGGGCGCTGCGCAGGTGCTGCGCGTCGACGGACATGTGCGCATTGACTTCCTGTCCGCAAAAATGCCGCGACGGGTGCGCGGGACGATAGATGGCATCGCCTTTTTGTTCGTTCTATGCCCGATTTTCGCCCGGTTAGCTTGGATCGGGGGGGAGCGGACCCTGCGCGCCTTTAACACCGGCGAGGTTGAGCATGTCAGTCCTTGGGCGCCGCTTATGTGGCCATTCTATACAGCGCTGACCATTGGCCTCGCTGCGCTGGCGCTGCAACTGGCGGCGGCAGGTATCCGAGCATTTACGAACCCGCCCGCCGATGACAGCTTCAGGATCGAGACCTGATATGGAAATCGCAGCACTAATGTTTCCCGCGCTCTTCGCGCTGATCCTCCTGGGCATCCCGGTCGCGTTTTCGCTGACCATCGTGGCGGTGGGCGCGGGGCTAATGGCCTTTGGCGACGTGGCGTTTAATCAGCTATACGGATCGTTCTACTCAGCCTCGACGAATTTCATCCTGTCGGCCATTCCGATGTTTATCCTTATGGGCGCGTTGCTTGAGCGGTCGGGAATAGCCGAGCGGCTGTTCAATGTTATGAACATGTGGCTGGGCCGTCTGCCCGGTGGCCTCGCGCTGGCGACGATTGCGATGGGCGCGATATTTGCAGCCTCGGCCGGCGTCGTCGGCGCGGTCGAGGTGATGATCGGCCTGATGGCGATCCCTGCGATGCAGCGGGCGCGATACGGCAACTCCCTGATCGCTGGCACGATCTGCGCTGGCGGATCGCTGGGCACGATGATTCCGCCATCTGTTATCGCGGTGATGTACGCGTCCCTTGCCCAGATTTCGGTGGGCAAGCTGATGGCGGGCATGATGCTGCCCGCCATGGTCATGGTCGTGCTGTTCCTCGGATATATCTACCTTCAGGGCCGCCTGAACCCGGTTGAGCCGCATCTGGACGGTCCCGAACCTGACGATATCCCCCTGCGCGAGAAATTGATCGCGACGGCCACTGTCCTGATCCCCGTTTTCGGCCTGATACTCGCGGTCCTCGGCTCGATCCTTGCTGGTATCGCCTCGCCGACCGAGGCGGCGGCAGTGGGCGCGGCAGGGGCGTTGCTTCTCTGCATCGCGAACGGGCGGTTCAGCCTTGCCGTGCTGCACGAATCGCTGACAATTACGGTTCGGATCTCAGCGATGATCCTGCTGATCGTCGCGGCGGGCACGATGTTTATGGGCGCATTCGCGGCAAATGGCGGCGCGCGCCTGATCCGTGATGTCGTCGATGGCGCAGGAATGGGACCGACTGCAATGATTGTGTTCTTCCTCGCTGTTGTCTTTGTTCTTGGCTTTGTTCTGGACTGGACGGCGAACGTGCTGATCTGTGTGCCGCTATTTACGCCATTCATCCGCGAAGCGGGCATTGATCCGGTCTGGTTTGCGGTGCTGGTTCTGATTGTAATCCAGACCGGCTATCTGACACCGCCAATGGCATCGTCGATCTTTTACCTCAAATCCATCGCGCCGCCGGACATGACTTACGGCCAGATGTGCCGCGGCGTGCTGCCTTTCATAGGCTTGCAGCTCCTGACGCTGGGACTGTTAGTGATATTTCCGGCGCTGGCGACATGGCTGCCGGACCGGATCGTCGGGTTTTGAGGCTAACTTGCTTAATTTTTGAAATATGCAACTTGTATTCAAGGGTTAAGTGGTATTCGTTTTAACTAGCTACCCGACTCGTCGCCACGTTGGCGGTACGGCCGGGGGCGCAACAGGGAGAATAAAAATGAAATTCATCAAATTTACAGGCGCGCTGGTTGCCGCCGCGCTGGTGGCACCGGCCGCAAGCGCTGACAAGCTGGACGACATCATCGCTTCGGGCACGCTGCGCTGCGCAGTTGTGCTGGACTTTCCGCCCATGGGCTCGCGCGATGCCAACAACGAGCCGATCGGCTTTGACGTTGACTATTGCAACGATCTGGCCAAAGCGCTGGACGTGACCGCCGAAATCGTCGAGACACCGTTCCCCGACCGCATCCCGGCGCTGGTCTCGGGCCGCGCTGACGTGGGCATCGCATCGACTTCGGACACGCTGGAGCGGGCGCGCACCGTCGGCTTCACGATTCCTTACTTCGCGTTCACATTTAATGTGGTGACGAATGCAGATGCTGGCCTTCAAACCTATGAGGATCTGGCGGACCGCACCGTCGGCTCGGTCGCAGGCACCTATGAGGCGATCCGTCTGGAAGAGGACATCAAGAAGTGGGACAAAGGCGGCTCCTTCCGCTCGTATCAGAGCCAGGCAGACGTGTTCCTTGCCCTGTCGCAAGGGCAGATCGACGCGACCACAGTGACCTCCACCGTTGCGTCGGCCATCGTTCAGGGCGGCAAGTACGAGGGTCTCAGCATGACCGGCGAGGCACCCTATGACGTCGATTACGTGGGTCTGATCGCGCTGCGTCAGGAGTACGGCCTGCTGAACTACCTTGACCTGTTCGTGAACCAGCAGGTTCGCACGGGCCGCTACCAAGAACTGTACGAGCAGTATATCGGTGGCGACGCGCCCCGCCTGACCGTCGACAAGGTCTATTACTGATTGCAGCAGGGCGGGGGGCCGCGTGCCCCCCGTCTGACTACTTCTAATCCAGCCCCACCGACCAGCCCCCGACGCCGGAGCGCGCATGTTCGAATATACATTCCAATGGCGACAGGCCTTTCGCGCCCTCCCGCAGATGCTGGAGGGCGCATTGGTCACGATGCAAATCTCCCTTTTGTCGATGGCGCTGGGCATCACGATCGCTGTGCTGCTGGCAGTGGGGCGAAATTCGAGGTCGGTCTGGCTGCGCGCGCCTGCGACCGCTTGGGTCGAAGTGGCGCGCAACACGCCCGCTCTGTTTCAGATTTACATGGCGCATTTCGGCCTTGGATCGTTTGGTATCTACCTAAGCCCGTTCGTCGCGCTGTTGGCCGGGATCACGTTTAACAACGCCGGCTACCTCTGCGAGACGTTTCGCGGTGCGCTGCGCGCTATTCCCGATACTCAAATGCGCGCGGGCCGCTCGCTGGGTATGGGGCAGGCCAAGGCGTTTCGGCTGATCGTCGCGCCGCAGATGTTCCGCATCGCGTTTCTGCCGACGACGAACCAGATGGTCTGGGCCATTCTGATGACGTCGCTGGGCGTCACGGTGGGCATGAACACCGACCTGACTGGCGTCACGCAGGCCCTGAATTCGCGCACCTTCCGCACGTTCGAATTGTTCGCGCTGGCGGGTGTTGTTTACTACTGCATTGCCAAGGCGGTGATGCTGGGCGCGCGTCTGCTCGCCTGGCGTCTCTTCCGGTATTGAGGGGCTGAGTATGTTTGATACGAGCCTTACCGCTAGCGATTTGTGGTTCATGATGAAGGGCGCTGGCGTCACGCTGGCGATTACCTTCTTTGCCGTCACGGGCGGCACCCTCTTGGGCGTCACGTTTGGCGTAATCCGCAGCCATGTGAACCCTTGGCTGACGCTTCCGCTGGTCTTTTTGCTGGACATCTTCCGCTCGGTCCCGCTGCTGATCCAGTTGATCCTTGCCAATGCATTTCAGGCCATTGCGGGTTTGCAAATCTCGCCCTTCACCACGTCCTGCATTGTGCTGGCGCTTTATACCTCGGCCTATTGTACCGAGATTGTGCGCGGCGCGATTGACGCCGTGCCGCCGGTGACGCGCCGCGCGGCCCGCTCGCTGGGCCTCACTTGGGGGCAGGACATGACGCAGATCGTGTTTCCCATGTCACTGCGCGTTGGCCTACCCAGCTGGATCGGTCTGACGCTGGGCGTGATGAAGGACAGTGCACTGGTGATGTGGCTCGGCATCATTGAGCTGCTGAAGTCCAGCCAGATCATAATCACAAGGTTGCAGGAACCGATGCTGATCCTGCTGATCGCCGGCGCGATATATTTCGCCCTCAGCTTCCCCATTGCGCGGCTGGGCGGGCATCTGGAAAGAAAGTGGCAAGAGAATGATTGAGATCGAGAACGTCCACAAATCCTTTGGCTCGTTGAAGGTGCTGAAGGGGATCGACCTGACCGTCGACAAGGGCGAGGTCGTGTCGGTGATCGGCGGCTCAGGCTCGGGTAAATCGACGTTGTTGACCTGCATCAACGGGCTGGAGCCTATCGACAGCGGCCGTATCAAGGTAGACGGAATCGAGGTTCACGCGCGCAGTACCGATATCAACAAGCTGCGCCAGCGCATCGGCATCGTGTTTCAGCAGTTCAACGCATTCCCGCATCTCACCGTGCTGGAGAACGTCACGCTCGCCCCCCGCAAGGTCAAGGGCATGGGGCGCGCCGAGGCCGAGGAGATCGCGGTAAAGCAGCTGAACCATGTCGGCCTTGGCGACAAGATCAATGTCTATCCCGGCCGTCTGTCCGGCGGCCAGCAGCAGCGCATGGCCATCGCCCGCGCGCTGGCGATGTCGCCCGCCTACATGCTGTTTGACGAGGTAACGTCGGCGCTGGACCCGCAGCTGGTGGGCGAGGTTCTGGATACGCTAAAGCTATTGGCAGAAGGCGGGATGACCATGATCTGCGTCACGCACGAGATGGGATTTGCGCGCGACGTGTCGGACCGCGTGGCCTATTTCGAGAGCGGCGTGATGGCTGAGATTGGCCCGCCCGAGCAAATTTTCGGCGACGCCAAGAATGAGGCAACCCGCAAGTTCCTGTCGAGCGTCCGGTAATGACAGGCAAGGTGCTTGTCGTCGGCGCGGGCGTTGTGGGCCTGTCCATCGCGCTGGAGGTGCAATCGCGAGGCTTGTCCGTGCGTGTTATCGACCGCACTGGTCCTGCGGCGGGCGCGTCTGCGGGCAACGCCGGGGCGTTCGCCTTTGCCGATATCTTGCCGCTTGCCTCGCCGCGTATCATGCGCCAAGCGCCGAAATGGCTGCTGGACCCGCTGGGGCCGCTGAGCATCCCGCTAGGCTACGCGCCGCGCATCTTGCCGTGGATGTGGCGCTTTTGGCGGGCCAGCCGTCCGTCGCAGGTGGCTGCATCGACGGCGGCGCAGACCGCGCTGATGAACCACGCTCAAGGGACGCTGGACAGGTTCCTAATGCGCGCGGGCGCGTCGAACATGCTGCGCCGTGAGGGGCAGTTGCAGGTTTATGAGGGCCTCGATCAGTTCGAGGCGTCGCTGGACGGCTGGCGCGCGCGCGAGGCTGGCGGCGTGGAGTTTAGCCACCTGACGGGCGACGATCTGGCCAAAATGCAGCCGGGCCTATCGCCGCGCTTTACCCATGGGACCTTTACCCCCGGCTGGGCCACGATCGACGATCCCAAGGTGTATGTGCAGGCCTTGGCGGATAAGTTTGTCGCGGGCGGCGGAGAGATCATCATCGCTGATGCCGAGGCTTTGACAGCTACAGGTCTGCGTACCAGCACCGGCGACCTCGCAGGCCGGGTTGTGATCGCCGCCGGCGCGCATTCGCATCATCTGACCCGCACCGCAGGCGTGCGTATCCCGCTTGAGACTGAGCGCGGATACAACACCACGCTTCCGCATGGCGGCTTTGATCTGCGCCAGCATATTACGTTCCCCGCTCACGGCTTTGTCGTGTCGAAACTGGCAGGCAAGCTGCGCGTTGGCGGCGCGGTTGAACTGGGCGGGCTAACTGCGCCGCCCAATTACAAACGCGCCGATGCCATGTTGCGCAAGGCGGCAGATTTCCTGCCCGGCCTTGTTACGACCGGCGGCACCCAGTGGATGGGGTTTCGCCCGTCGCTGCCTGACAGCCTGCCCGCTATCGGGGCGCTGCCCGGCCGTCCAGACGTAATCTGCGCCTTTGGGCACGGCCATCTGGGCCTAACGCAATCCACAGCGACTGCGGCCATTGTTGCAGACCTCTTGACAGGCAAGGCACCGGGGATCGACATGACCCCATTCACGCCCGCGCGCTTTATGAGGCAATCATGACGCAATACACATTTCCTTGCATCGACGGCCATACTTGCGGCAACCCTGTGCGCCTCGTCACCGGGGGCGCGCCCCTCTTGCACGGTGCGAATATGCTAGAGAAACGCGCGCATTTTTTGGCCGAGTATGACTGGATTCGCACCGGCCTGATGTTTGAGCCGCGCGGACATGACCAGATGTCTGGCGCGATCCTTTACCCGCCGACGCGCGGTGATTGCGATATCGCGGTCCTGTTTATCGAGACGTCCGGCTGCCTGCCTATGTGCGGCCACGGTACCATCGGCACCGTCACGATCGCGCTGGAAAACGGGCTGGTGAAACCTGCTGTGGCGGGCCAACTGGCGCTGGAGACGCCGGCCGGGCGCGTCGACGTGACCTATCGCCAAGAGGGCCGTTTTGTCGAAGAGGTGCGCCTGACCAATGTGCCGGGGTTTCTGCACTCCGAAGGGCTGACTGCCGATGTCGAGGGTTTGGGCGAGGTGGTCGTCGACGTCGCCTATGGTGGCAACTTTTATGCCATCGTCGAGCCTCAGGCGAATTTCTCGGACATCGCCGATTTCACTGCCTCACAGCTTGTTGGCCTCAGCCCAAAACTGCGCGCGGCGCTTAATGCAAAGTACGAGTTCATCCACCCCGAGCATCCCGCGATCAATGGCCTGAGCCATATCCTATGGACCGGTGCGCCCCGCGCACCCGGCGCGCATGCCCGCAACGCGGTGTTCTACGGCGACAAGGCGATCGACCGCTCGCCCTGCGGCACTGGCACGTCCGCCCGCATGGCGCAGCGCGCGGCCAAAGGGCTGCTGAACGTCGGCGACGAGTTTGTACATGAAAGCATCATCGGCTCGCTTTTTAGCGGCCGGGTGGAGGCGGCGACCGAGGTGGCGGGGAAACCCGCGATCATCCCCTCCATTGCTGGCTGGGCGCGCGCGACGGGCTTCAACACTATTTTCATCGACGAGCGTGATCCGTTCGCACATGGCTTTGTCGTTATCTAAAAGGGGCCGTTATGGCGCAAATTATCGTTGAGGCCGCAGCCGAGGGACCGGTCATGGCCAGCCCCGAAGGCCTCAGTTTCTGGGGCGGCGTCGATGCGGCAACTGGCGTAGTGATCGACGCGCATCACCCGTTTCATGGTCGCTCGTTGGCCGGGGCGGTGGTGCTGCTACCGACCAGCCGCGGCTCCTGCACCGGCAGCGGCGTGCTGTTGGAACTGGCGCTGGGCGGCAATGCGCCGGCCGCGCTGGTGTTTCGCGAGGCAGAGGACATCCTGACGCTGGGTGCGCTGATCGCGGGGCGGATGTTTCAGACGCCTTTGGCCGTCCTGCGGCTGGACGCCGAGGAATGGGACAGGCTGGCGCAGGCAGATTACGCGACGATTGGCGCCGGAAAGCTAATCGCGGAGGATTGGTCGTTGGACCTCGCCCCGCCGCCTACAGCCACGCTTGAATTGACGGACGCCGACCGCGCCATGCTGGACGGGGCAGAGGGCAACGCGGCCAAGCTGGCGTTGGAGGTGATCTGCACCGTGGCCGCAGGGCAGGGGGCGCGGCAATTGGTGGACGTGACCCGGGCGCATATCGACGGCTGCATTTATGCCAGCCCGGCCAACCTGACATTTGCCCGCGCGATGGCCGACATGGGCGCGCGCGTACGCGTGCCGACCACGATGAACGCGATATCGGTGGATCACGCGCATTGGCGCGAGCAGGGCGTACCGCCCAGCTTTGGCGGGCCAGCGCAGAAACTGGCCGACGCGTATGTTGAGATGGGCGCACGGCCTAGCTTTACCTGCGCGCCATATCTGCTGCAGGACGCGCCGAAGGTGGGCGAAATGATCGGCTGGTCTGAATCCAATGCCGTGATTTATGCAAATTCGATCCTTGGCGCGCGCACCGTAAAACACCCTGACTTCATGGACCTGTTTATCGCTATCACCGGACGCGCGCCGCTGTCGGGCGTCTATCTGGATGCGGGCCGCGCAGCGCGCCGGGCGGTGCACATTGATCTGCCGGAGACCTACGACGACGCTCTTTGGCCGCTGCTGGGCTGGCTGGCCGGGCGCGTCGCACCCGACCGCATCCCAATGCTGACGGGGTTGGAGAACACATCGCCCAGCCCTGACGATCTCAAGGCGCTCTGCGCGGCTTTCGGCACAACCTCTGCCGCGCCCATGCTGCATGTCGCAGGCGTGACGCCCGAAGCGGTGGGCGCGCTGGCGCCGGATGCAGACGCGGTGCGGGTCGGCGCGGCCGATCTGGCGGATGCCTGGCAGCAGTTCAACGCTGGCCCGGCGAAGGTCGATTTGATCGCGTTTGGCAGCCCGCATTTCTCAGCAGATGAATGCCGCGCACTGGATGCGGCGCTGGCCGGGCGCAAACGGCACGCGGATACGGCCGTGATCGTGACCGTCGGCCAGAATGTGCTGGACGTGATCCGCGCGGGCGGCATTCTCACCCGCCTAGAAGCATCGGGCGTGCAGGTCGTGCCGGATATCTGCTGGTGCTCAATTTCCGAGCCGGTGTTTCCACCCAGCGCGCGCGTCTTGATGACGAATTCCGGCAAATACGCCCATTACGCGCCCGGTCTATCGGGGCGCAGCGTGCGCTTTGGCAGTTTGACTGATTGCGCTGATGCCGCGGTGACAGGTTTCGCGCCCAGCGATCCGCCGAACTGGCTAACCACTTAGAAAGGCGACCCTATGCGCAGCACCAAGACCATTCACGTTATCTCTGCCCATGCGGAAGGGGAGGTTGGCGACGTTATCGTCGGCGGCGTCGCACCCCCGCCCGGCGATACGATATGGGAGCAGAGCCGCTGGATCGCACAGGATAATACCCTGCGCAATTTCGTCCTGAACGAGCCGCGAGGCGGCGTCTTTCGCCATGTCAATTTGCTGGTGCCGCCCAAGGATCCGCGCGCGGATGCGGCCTTTATCATTATGGAGCCGGAGGACACGCCGCCAATGTCCGGCTCAAACTCGATCTGCGTCGCAACGGTCCTGCTGGATAGCGGTATCGTACCCATGACCGAGCCTGTGACCGAAATGCTGCTGGAGGCGCCGGGCGGTCTGGTCAAGGTCCGCGCCGAGTGCAGCGGTGGCAAAGCGCAGCGTATTTTTGTGCAAAACCTGCCCAGCTTTGCCGCGCAATTGGATGTTCCGCTTGAGGTCGAAGGGCTGGGCACGCTCACCGTCGATACAGCCTATGGCGGGGACAGCTTTGTCTTTGTCGATGCCGCCGCACTTGGATTTTCGCTGGTGCCGGATGAGGCGCACACGCTCGCCCGAATGGGGATGCAGATCACCGCAGCGGCGAACGAGGCGCTTGGATTTCATCATCCCGACAACCCTGACTGGCGGCACATCTCGTTCTGTCTCTTTGCTGGCCCTGTAGTGCGCGAAGGAAATCAACTGCGCGCTGGCGCGGCCTGCGCCGTCCGGCCGGGCAAGATAGACCGCTCGCCCACCGGCACCGCTTTGAGCGCGCGGATGGCGGTGCTGGCAGCGCGCGGACAGATGGGCGTGGATGATACGCTGACCGCTGTGTCATTGATCGGCTCGACCTTTGCGGGCCGGATTGTGGCCGAGGCATCCGTAGGGGGTAGACCTGCAATCATCCCCGAGATCTCAGGACGCGGTTGGATTACCGGCACGCATCAGCACATGCTGGACCCAGATGATCCGTGGCCGGGCGGGTACCGTCTGTCGGATACGTGGGGTGCGCGTTAAAGCGCGAAACTGCCGAACGGGATGTAGCGCACCGGATCGCCCTGCGCGATTTGCATTGCGCCATCGGGTAGTTCTACCAGTCCTTCGGCCCAGCTGAGGCTGCTGACCCGGCCTGATCCCTCGGAGGCAAACACCTCGGCGCGGCCCTCGCGGATCCGTGCGCGCAGATATTCGCGGCGGCCCGGCTTCTTTGACTTCTCAAAGGCGGCGGGCACGTCAAAGCCCTGCGGCACGCTCCACCCTGCGCCGGCCAGCAGGCTGAGGGCGGGACGCGCGAAAATCAGCGTGCAGACCAGCGCGGCCACCGGATTGCCGGGCAGGCCAAAGACCGGCGTGCCCTGCCACAATCCCAGCGCCAGTGGGCGCCCGGGCTTGAGCGCAATGCGCCATTGCTGCATCGCGCCCGCCTCGGTCAGCAAGGCCGACACATGATCCTCGTCGCCCGCCGACGCGCCGCCAGAGGTGAGGATAACGTCCGCACGGCGAGCTGCCTTGTTTAATGCGGCGCGCAGGCTTCCGCGATTATCGGCGATGCGGCCCATATCGACCGCCTCCATCCCCCAGCTGGCGATCTGCGCCAATAGCATAGGACGGTTCGCGTCAAAGATTTGGCCGCGTTCGGCGTCCTGCCCCGCCTCGATCAACTCGTCCCCGGTCGAGATCACGGCGACCCGCAGCCGATCATAGACCCGCACCTCGCCGATGCCGACCGACGCCAGCAGCGCAAGATCGGCAGGGGTCAGGACGCGGCCCGGCTGCAGTACTTGTGCGCCCGCCACCATATCTTCGCCTGCTTTGCGAGTGTTGGCGCCGCGTCTGATCCCTGCGCGAAAGGCGACTTGACCTGCACTTTGCCGGGTATCTTCTTCCAGTACGATGGTATCGACGCCCTCCGGGATGATCGCGCCCGTCAGGACGCGCAGCGCCTGGCCATGCGGCAGCGCGCCGACATGGGGCGCGCCGGCAGCGGCGCGGCCGGGCGCCAGCGGCAGGATCGCGTCGCCCGCCGGCAGTGCAGCATGGGCAAAGCCATAGCCGTCGACCGCCGAATTTGCATGTGGCGGGCTGGCGCGGCGGGCGATTACAGCCTCGGCCAATATGCGCCCGCTGGCGCCCGGCAATGCGCAGCGCGACTGCCTCGCGATCGGGTGCAATCCTTCGCGCAGCGCGCTGAGGGCGGTATCTACCGGCGTCCATTCAATGCCCGCGGGCATGGCAAAGCAATCGTCGCGCAGGGGCGGCGGACGAGGGGGCGCTTGCGTGGATGAGGCCAGCTCAGACAGGCGTGCGCCATGACCGGCGCCTAGTATCCACGCCTCCTCGTGCGCTGCATCCGGCAGGTTCGACATCAGACTGTAAAGCTCTGGCGATGGCATGCCAGCAAGCGCGCGCGCCAGCAGATCGACCTGCACGGTGTCGCGAACCGGCGCACCGGGCTGTGCCATAGCGGCCTTGACCGCAGGCTCAATAAGGCCCGGCCAGATTTCTGCCAGCACGGTGGGCGCGTCTTGCCAGTGCTGAAACGGCCAGACGGCGACGCCAGTGCGCCGCCGCAACCGCGCCAGCATCGGCAGGCCCATTAACATCTGGCTACCCACGGTCGGAGGGAAGCACAGCTGAAAGCAGCTACTGGCGGCCTTGGCGGCCACATCGCAGGCACGCCTTTCGGCCACTTCGTCATAGACGATACCGGCCTTGCGATAGGGAATGCCGGGCCAGCGATCGTCGTGCGTCTTGCCCCAGAGGGGGCCGGGCGCGTCCCAGTGCGCATTGATCTCCTCGGCCACGTCAAAGCGGTTGTTCGCACCCGTGTCGCTGTCGGTGATGCGCGCAGCGAGCCAATCCCAGACCGCGAATGGATCATCCTCGCCGGTGATGCGCCGCGCGAACCCCGCAGGATAGCCAAAGGGGAAATCGAACGCGGCAAGCAGGCGGCGGCTCGCGGCGCGCTCTTCCTCCATAATCTGGGTGATGCGGGTCTCAGCCTCGATGCGCGTGCGGCAATAGATAGGGCCCTCCGCGACACCGCTACGCACGAGGCCGAGCCAGATTGCATCCTTCGACGGTTGCGTGGGCGCGCGCGTCCCGGCGGCCGACCAATCAACGACCAGAACGCTATCGAATCCGGTCACAAGCCTACCTCGCGCAAAATGAAATCGGCAATGGTGCTGGTGTCATTCAACTCAAACACTGGGCAGCCCTCTGGGCGATCTACCTTGAGCGGACAGTCAGCGGCGACAGCGCGGATGGTGGCATCACCCGGCGCGATCAGTGGGTTGCCCGCGGCCTCGCGATAGGCCTCGATTTTGGGGTGGGGCGCGCGTTTGTAGCCCTCGATCAGAACCAGATCGACAGGGTTCAGCCGCGCCAGCAGATCGTCCAACTCAGGCTCGGGCGCGCCGCGCAGCTCTTGCATGAGCGCAACCCGAGTACCGGATACGAGCAGCACCTCCTGCGCGCCGGCCATGCGGTGGCGGTGGCTGTCGCGGCCGGGCTGGTCCACGTCGAAGCTGTGATGCGCATGCTTGATGGTCGAAACGGCGAGGCCGCGCGCGGTGATCTCAGACACCAGCCGCTCCATCAGGCCTGTTTTGCCCGCGTTTTTCCAGCCAGTAACGCCAAAGACCTTCATTTTTGCGCGTCCCAGATTGCCTGTGCACGCACCAGATCCTCAGGTGTGTTGACGTTGAAAAAGGGATCGCCTGCACCGTCGAACATGGCCGTCTGCGCCTCATGCGCATCGGTCCATTGCACCACTTTGCGCAGGCCGCCCGCAAGCGCCGCGCGCAGGTCATCGCGCAGCGATACCGGCCAAAGACCGAACGTGGGGTGGCGCCCGTCTGGCGTGGCGACCAGCGCTAACGGCGCCTGCATCCCCTCTGCTGCCAGCAGCAGGCGAGGCACCAGATCGCAGGGAAAAAACGGCGTGTCGGCAGCAACGGACACAACACTGTCCGCGCCCCGCTCAGCCGCCCAGTCGAGGCCCGCCAGCACACCCGCTAGTGGGCCAACAAACCCCTCGATCGGATCGGCCAGAACGGGAAGGCCGAACTGCGTCAGCCTAGCCGGATTGCCGTTGGCATTTAGCGCCGCGCTTGCCACCTGTGGCTGAATCCGCTCGATCACATGGGCCAGTAGCGTGGTGTCGCCCAATCGCAGCAGCCCCTTATCACCGCCGCCCATCCGGGTTGCGCGGCCTCCCGCGAGGATGATTGCGACGGGCTGATTCATGTTTCGCGCTCCGCGTCGGCGCGCCCGCTTTTGCGGCGGTGCTTGCCATCTTCTTCGGCCACGTCCGCCGGGTTGGCGTCGCGCACCAGCCGCTCTTCGCCCGAAAGGCAGACAAAGCGCTGACCGCGCATCCGCCCGATCAGGGTCAGGCCAACTTGTTGCGCGATCTCAACCCCCCACGCGGTAAAGCCCGAGCGCGAGGCCAGCACCGGAATCCCCATCAGAGCCGTCTTGATCACCATCTCGGAGGTCAGCCGCCCGGTGGTATAAAGCATCTTGCCCTCAGGTCCCGTCTTTGTTGACAGCATCCACCCGGCAATCTTGTCGACAGCGTTATGGCGTCCGACATCCTCCATATAAACCAGCGGGCGAGGCCCTTCGCATAGAACCGTGCCATGGATCGCTCCGGCGGTCAGATAAAGCGACGGGGTCGTGTTGATCTTGTGCGCTAGGGCGTAGATGTCCGAGGTGCGAACTTGCGCATCCGGTAGCACCAGCCCTTCAAGCCCCTCCATCATGTCGCCAAAGACAGTGCCGACAGCGCAGCCGCTTGTGCGGGTTTTCTTCTGCAGTTTGTCCTCATAGGTGGTGCTGCCATCGGTGCGCACGACGACCGTCTCCAGCTCATCGTCATAATCGACCCGCAGCACGGTCTCGCCATCCTTTAGCATCCCCTGATTGCGCAGAAAGCCGAGAGCGAGGTATTCGGGATAGTCGCCGATAGTCATCGCGGTGACGATTTCCTGCCCGTTGAGAAATATTGTCAACGGGCGCTCCTCAACAACGCGGATCGTCTGGGCCTGGCCCAAGTGATCGGTGCCGGTAACGGCACGTGTCAGGCCCGGTGCATCCGGCTGGGGGGCGATGATATAACCATGCTCAGGATCGGGGGGCAATTGCATCTCCTTGGCGGGGCCGATAGGTCCGAAAAGAGGCGATAATTCTCGGACAGGCTGGCGCATCATGGCAACACAAACCACCAAATCCACCTACTGGCAAGGCGTGCGCGCAGGCGCGCCTTTCATCCTGGTCTTGGTGCCTTTCGCGCTGCTCTTTGGTGTGGTGGCAACCGAGGCAGGATTTACCGTGATCGAGACGTTCGCCTATTCCGCCCTCGTGGTCGCGGGCGCCGCGCAGTTCACCGCCGTCCAATTGCTGTCAGAGCACGCGCCGACGCTGATCATCGTCGCGACCGCGTTGGCAGTCAATCTGCGCATGGCGATGTATTCAGCGTCCCTGACGCCTCATTTAGGCCGCGCGCCACTGGGGAAGCGGGCACTGGTGGCCTACCTCATGGTCGATCAGGCCTACGCCAGCGCAATCCTCGAATACGAGCGTCATCCGGAATGGGGCGTGCCGCAAAAGCTGGCTTTCTACTTTGGCGCGGTGACACCGCTATTTCCGCTATGGCTGACCTTTACCGTCGTCGGCGCGATGGTGGGTAATGCGATCCCGCCTGAATTCGCATTGGATTTCGCGGTGCCGATCACGTTTTTGGCGATGATAGCGCCGATGCTGCGCACTGGCGCGCATGTGGTCGCGGCACTGGTATCAATCATCGTTTCGCTGGCGCTGGCGTTTGTTCCCTACAGCATGGGCTTGCTGGTTGCGGGGGCCGCGGGCATGATGGCTGGCGCGCAGGTCGAACTGTGGATAGCGCGCCGGGGGGCAGCCACATGAGGGATGTCGCAACGCTGGACATCTGGATCGTGCTGATCGGACTTGGGCTTGGCAGCTTTGCCCTGCGGTTCGTCTTTCTGGGGATCATCGGCGACCGCCCCATGCCGCCTTGGGTGCTGCGCCATCTGCGCTATACGGCTGTCGCGGTTCTGCCGGGCCTCGTTGCACCGATGGTAATGTGGCCGCCCGCCACCGGGGGCGCGTTGGATGCGCCGCGCCTCATTGCCGCGGGGGTCACGATCATCGCAGGGCTGGTGACGCGCAACGTACTGGCCGCGATCCTCTCGGGGGCGGCGGCGCTCTACCTGATGCTGTACCTGCTGGGATAGTCGCCGCGCCAAAAGAACCTTCTGCCTCCGGCGGGGATATTTTGGGCAAGAAGAAGATGCGATAGCTGCACTTTATTTTTGCGTGAGGCATACGGGGGTCCGGTGCAGACCCGCGAACTTCGACGATCCAGAAAAAAAGCGCACCAAACTGGCGCGCCTTTAACTTTCAGCGACTTGCAGCCTTAGCCGATTGCAGCAGCCTTCACGTCCTCGTCGATATGCGGCAAATACTGCTCAAAATTCTCTGAGAACATCTTGACCAGCTTGGCCGCCTGCCGGTCATAGCTGTCCGGCTTGTCCCAAGTGCGGCGCGGGTCCAGCAAAACGGTTGGCACGCCGGGCGCATCAACTGGCACTTCAAACCCGAAATTGGCGTCAGTGCGGAACTTTACCTTACCCAACGATCCATCCAGCGCGGCGGTTAGCAGGGCGCGTGTCGCCTTGATCGGCATGCGCGCGCCGGTGCCATGGGCGCCGCCCGTCCAGCCGGTGTTGACCAGCCAGCAGGTTGCGCCGTGCTTGGCGATCTTGGCGCGTAAGAGGTTGCCATAGACCTCGGGCCTGCGCGGCATGAAGGGCGCGCCGAAGCAGGTGGAAAACGTCGGTTCGGGCTCGGTCACGCCGCGTTCGGTGCCTGCAACCTTGGAGGTAAAGCCGGACAAGAAGTGATACATTGCCTGTGCGGGCGTGAGCCGGGCAATGGGAGGCAGCACGCCGAACGCGTCGCAGGTCAGCATGATAATGTTCTTGGGATGGCCGCCGATCGCCGTCTTTGACGCATTCGAGATATACTCTAGCGGATAAGCGCAGCGCATATTGGCGGTGAGCGTGTCGTCGTCGAAATCCAGTTCCTTGGTCTCTTCGTCAAAGACCATGTTCTCGATCACAGTGCCGAATTTGGACGTCGTTGCGTAAATTTCGGGCTCGGCTTCGGGGTTCAGGTTGATCGTCTTGGCATAGCAGCCACCCTCGAAATTAAACGTGCCGTGATCCGACCAGCCATGCTCGTCATCGCCAATCAGCGTGCGGTCAGGATCAGCCGACAACGTCGTCTTGCCTGTACCCGACAGGCCAAAGAATATGGCGGTATCGACCGGATTACCGTGGGCATGGTTGGCCGAGCAATGCATCGGCATTACGTCATTTTCGGGCAGGAGGTAATTTAACAGGCTAAAGACCGCCTTCTTATTCTCGCCCGCATATTCGGTGCCGCCGATCAAGATGATCTTACGGTCAATGTTCATCGCAATCACGGTGTCTGACCGGCAGTTGTGCTTGGCTGGGTCGGCCTTAAAGCTGGGGCAGTTGATGACTGTAAAATCAGCGATAAAGTGATCCAGAGACTCCCGCTCGGGGCGGCGCAGCAGGTGGCGGATAAAGAGGCCATGCCACGCCATCTCAGTCACCATGCGGACCTTGATCGCATGCGCGGGATCAGCGCCGCCGACCAGATCCTGCACATAGTAGGTGCCACCCTTCATGTGCTCTTTCATGTCGTCATAAAGTGCGTCAAACCCTTCAGGCGACATTTCGGCGTTGTTTTCCCACCAAATGTTGTCTGCGACGCTATCTGTGCGGACGACATGTTTGTCCTGCGGCGAACGTCCGGTAAACTTTCCGGTTGTGACCAGAAAAGCGCCGCCCCGGCCCAATGTTCCTTCGCGGTTTTTAAGGGCCGCCTCGACCAGCGCAGGCTCGATCAGATTATAGTGGACGCTCTCCAGCCCTTCAATTCCTTGATCCTCGAGGCGAAATTTTGGGTTTACCCGTCCAAATGTCATGACAATCTCTCTCCGAATATCTTGTCGATGCTTGCTAGTGGCGTTTCGCTTGCGCAGGCGCCGCGCGACAGCACGCGGGCCTCTTACCATGGCGTTTCGGGGCTTGAACAGGCAGCTTGCGCCTCGTTAGCGCAACCAGCTTGAAGTTAGCGCAATCAGCGTGGCCATTGGCCGAACGTCGCCTGAATTAGGACAATGCTGCGCAACAATGTGAGTCATATTAGCCATTCGTTATGCAAATCGGCCTCAGATAGGGTGCAATTCCCGGTGATTCGCGAATTGGGATTGATCGCGGCGGGAAAACAAGACCATAGTAATGAAAAAAATCAGGCAATTTGAGCAGTACAAGGAATGACGACATGTCCAAAATCGCCCTTGTGGACGATGACAGGAATATTCTGACATCCGTATCCATGACCCTCGAAGCAGAAGGCTTTGAGGTTGAGACTTATAATGACGGCCAGCAAGCGTTGGATGCTTTTTCGAAAAAGTTACCCGATATGGCTGTGCTAGACATTAAAATGCCGCGCATGGACGGGATGGACCTGCTGCAACGACTGCGCCAGAAATCGCAGATGCCAGTGATTTTTCTCACCTCCAAAGACGATGAGATCGACGAGGTTCTAGGCCTTCGAATGGGCGCCGATGATTATGTGAAAAAACCATTTTCCCAGCGTCTTTTGGTTGAACGCATTCGCGCACTTCTGCGCCGCCAAGACGCATTGGACGGAAACATATCGCCCGCCGACGCGGAAGATGGCAAGGTTATCGACCGGGGCGAGTTGCGGATGGATCCACTGCGCCACGCGGTAACGTGGAAGGGCGCGGACGTGTCGCTGACTGTGACCGAATTCCTGCTGCTTCAGGCGCTCGCGCAGCGCCCTGGCTTCGTCAAGAGCCGGGATCAGTTGATGGACGTAGCCTACGACGATCAGGTTTATGTCGACGACCGCACCATCGACAGCCATATCAAGCGTTTGCGCAAGAAGTTGCGCCAGGTCGACACCGAATTCTCGGCGATTGAGACGCTCTACGGGATCGGCTACAGATATAACGAAGAATAAGTATGACGCTGGCCGAGGGGATAAGCGTGCGGGACGCGGGACCGGGACGGGATGGTGATGTGGTCCTGGGTGACGATTTTGTCGCACCCGATAGCGTGGTCGAGGATGAGGTGCGTGCACGCAGGGCGCGGCGCGGCTTCTTTTCCCTGCGCGAGTCGCCTCTGACACGCAAAATTATCATCTTCAATCTAATCGCGCTCAACATCCTCGTTGCCGGAATTCTTTATCTAAACGCATCGCGCGATGGCTTGGCGCTGCAGCGCATGAGCGGCTTGGTCGGCGAGGCCGAACTGGTGGCCAACGTGTTTGAAGTGCAGATGCCCGCACAATCGCCAGTAAACATCGTGACGGGCGACGGAATTGATGTGGTGGCGACGCTAGATGCGCTGAGTGTGCAGGACGGCGCCGAAGTGTTCGTCTTTGACACGAACGGAACATTAGCGGGCCAGATCACCGGCGCCGCGACCCGCCCCGGCGACGATACGCGCCGGAAGCCAACTGTAATCACAGACGCGCTGACGCGCTTTTGGAAATGGCTCTCGACGCCGTTCACATCCAAAAGCGACGTCGATGCGCCCAATATCGAGGAACTGGCGCGTAGTCAGGTCGCAGGCGCGATAAAACTAGGCACGCAAGTCATGACCGGCGAGGTTGACGGCGGCGCCGTTTTCGCCGTTGCGACGCCGATTATGCAGGGCGGATCGCCTGTCGCTGTCGTCGCGATGGTCAGCGCAAGTGGCGAGATCGACAACCTGGTGATGTCCGAGCATGAGCGCGTGTTGCAGATGTTCATTATTGCGACGCTTGTGTCGATCGGTCTGAGCCTGATTTTGGCATCGACGATCGCACATCCCCTAGCAGATTTGGCTGCCGCCGCGGAAATTGGCGGCGCACGCAATCGGCGCAGCCAAGGCGCGGGCCGCATTCGTATTCCCGACCTGACAGCACGCCCTGACGAGATCGGACGCCTCTCAGGCGCTCTGCGCGGTATGGTCGCCGCGCTCTATAACCGAATTGACGGAAACGAGCAGTTTGCCGCAGATGTTGCCCACGAGATCAAGAACCCGCTTGCCAGTTTGCGCAGCGCGGTCGGAACGATGCGTGTGGCCAAGCGTGAGGATCAGCGCGAAAAGCTTTTGGAAGTCATTGAGCACGATGTCCGCCGCCTCGACCGACTGGTCAGCGATATCTCCAATGCGTCGCGCCTCGACAGCGAGTTGGTCAAAGAGGAGGAGGAATCCTTCGACTTGCTTAGCATGATGCGCAATCTGGGCCAGTATTTAGGTGAACAGGCCGGCGAGAAAGGCATCGAGTTCATCACTGATTTTCCTGACAAGCCCATCGTAATCAACGGGCTTGAAGCGCGCCTCGCGCAGGTTTTCGTCAACCTTATTTCGAACGCCACCAGCTTTTGCGAAGATGGCGATGCAATTCGTCTGTGGGCGCGCCGCCGCGAGAACCGGGTGCTGATCGTGGTTGAGGATACCGGCCCCGGCATCCCCGATCAAGCTCTGACCAAAATTTTCCAGCGCTTCTACTCGCAGCGCGATGCCAGTGATTTCGGCAATAATTCTGGCCTTGGCCTTGCGATTTCCAAACAGATCGTCGAGGCGCACGGCGGCGTGATCTGGGCTGAAAACATCCGCCCGACAGATGCAGATATCACGTCCGACCCACTGGGCGCTCGGTTCGTCGTCGGCCTGCCGGTCTAAGGACGTGCAGGCACAGGTATTGCACGCGACAAGCATTGAGATAGACGGCCGCGGGGTGTTGATCCGGGGTGCGTCTGGCAGTGGTAAGTCATCGCTTGGGTTGCAGTTAATGGCGCTTGGCGGAGTTCTGATCGCAGATGACAGGACCCGTGCCAGCCTGGACGGGGGCGATGTCTTTCTTGATGCGCCTGATACCATTCGCGGCCAGATTGAGGCACGCGGGGTCGGCATTCTAAATTCACCTACGGCGGGACCAACACCCGCCGCTTTGATCGTAGATATGGACGGACCCGTGGCGGACCGCTTGCCCTTGTGGGAAGAAGGGGTACTGCTGGGCCGAGCGTTGCCATTAGTGCGGGGAAATGACGCTGCCCATTTGCCGGCGGCGATCCTATTTTATGTCAAATACGGGCGCCGCGCCTGAGGCGGACACCCGAACGGAGCTATGACGTGACAAATCTCCACTCGAAAAACCTGCCCGCCCCGCCGCCTTTGATACTGGTCACAGGGCCATCCGGCGCAGGGCGCAGCACCGCGATCCGCGCACTGGAGGATTTGGGCTATGAAGCGATTGATAACTTACCGCTCAGCCTGCTGCCCAGACTGCTAAGCGCGCCGCCCGGTGCGGAGAACGCGCCCGAACGCCCTATGGCGCTTGGCGTTGACCCTCGCAATCGCGAGTTTTCCGCCGAGGCGCTCATCGATGCGGTGGACCACTTAAGCACGCTCAGCGACCGCCCGGTGCAACTGCTGTTTGTGGATTGCAGCCCCGAAGTGTTAGAGCGCCGTTTTTCCGAAACGCGGCGACGCCATCCACTGGCACCCACCGAAAGCGCGCGGATTGGCATCGCGCGCGAGCTGGACATGCTGCGCGAGGTGCGCGCCCGCGCCGACATTTTGATCGACACCTCCGAGCTAAGCCCCCAAGAGCTGCGCACCGAGTTGGAGCAGTGGGCCGTGCCGGGTGTAGCAGGGCGAATGGCTGTGTCGGTCCACTCATTTTCATACAAGCGTGGTTTGCCGCGCGGGGTCGATATGGTTCTGGACTGCCGTTTTCTGCGAAACCCTTATTGGGAACCAGAGCTGCGCGCGCGTGACGGGCGCGATCCTGATGTGGCGGCGTTCATTGCGAGCGACGCGCGGTTCGTGACGTTTCAGAAGCAACTGTCGGAAATGGTCCAGCTTTTACTCCCCGCCTACGAGACGGAGGGGAAATCATACCTGTCGATTGCGCTAGGCTGTACCGGCGGGCAGCATCGGTCGGTTGCGATGGCGGAATCTTTAGCCCGGACCCTTGCAGAAGGGGGCTGGCAGGTGTCAATTAGACACCGTGAGTTAGAGTTGCGCGCAAGCCGCGCGTCCGCGCCATGACAGGCACTGACAGATGAGGAATTCAAGGCTTTGATCGGGATCGTCATAGTCGCCCACGGGGGCCTCGCGCGAGAGTATCTGGCCGCGATTGAGCACGTCGTCGGGCCCCAGCAAGGTATTCGCGCAATTTCCGTCAATACCGACGACGACCGCGAGGCAAAGGCCGATGAGATCAGCCGCGCAGCCTGCGAGGTTGATCGCGGTGCTGGTGTCGCTGTCGTGACCGACATGTTCGGCGGATCGCCGTCGAACTTGTCGCTGCCAGCGTGCCGCAGCGGGGATCGACGGATGCTTTATGGCGCGAACCTTCCGATGCTGATCAAGCTGGCCAAAAGCCGGGACAAGGCGCTGCCGGATGCGGTGCGTGATGCGCTTTATGCGGCGCGCAAGTACATCGACAGCCAAAACATTTCAGTGGAAGATTGAATTTATGTCAGCACCAGTGACGCGCAAGCTGAAGATCGTGAACGTCAAGGGCCTGCATGCGCGCGCCTCGGCCAAGTTGGTCGAAGTGGTTGAGGGGTTCGACGCCACTGCCGAGGTATCGCATGACGGTCAGTCGGCCAGTGGCGACAGCATAATGGGCCTTTTGATGTTGGCAGCCGCGATGGGAACCACTATTGACGTCGAAACGCGCGGCCCGGACGCTAGCGCGCTAGCCGATGCCGTGGCTGCTCTTGTGGCGGCGAAGTTCGGCGAAGACATGTAGCGCGCGCTGCGCGCTAAGCACGGATTGGAATGGTCCAAGTTGGCAATCGAGCGACGTGACGACGGCGATCTTGCATCCCCGGCTGGGGATGTAGGTGATCGCACGCCCGCTGGCGCAGGAAAGACGATGGTCTTTCCCAAGTATGATCGCCGCAGTCTGACCTATAGCAACTCATTTGATGCGCCGCTGACAGCCGCCGTCATTCGCGGGATCGAATGGATGACGGGCAAGCTGTCGATTATCCGCATGATCCGCGATTTTGAGCGGCGCGGCGCCCCCACGGGCCAGCCGTTTTGGCGTGCATCCCTCGACACGATGGGGATTGATCTGCTGACGCCTGACGCGCAGTTGGAGAATATCCCCCTGGACGGCCCGGTCGTTGCCGTGGCGAACCATCCTCATGGCCTTGTTGATGGGATGATCTTGGCCGATTTGATTGGCCGCCGCCGGACCGATTACAAGATCCTGACCCGCGCCTTGCTGACCGGCATCGACGAGGTCGCGGCAAGCTATATGATCCCCGTGCCTTTCCCGCATGAGCCTGACGCGCAGCGAAAATCGGTGGAAATGCGCGCGAGCGCCATGACCCACCTCAAGGAGGGCGGGCTGATCAGCGTCTTTCCGTCGGGCGTGGTCGCGTCGTCAGATACGATGTTCGGTCCGGCGGTTGAGCGGGAGTGGAATGTCTTTACCGCCCAGATGATCCGCCGCTCGGGGGCAAAGGTGGTTCCGATCTTCTTTCCCGGCTCCAATAGCCGCTGGTACCAAGTCGCCAATCGCATTTCGCCAACTTTGCGGCAGGGGCTGCTGCTGCATGAGGTTGTGCACAGCTGCAACCGGCCCCAGCGGCCTGTCGTGGGCGCGCCGGTATCGGACGAGCGGATGGAAATGCTGCAGAGCGATCCGCGCGGATTTATGACATGGCTACGTACGCATACCCTGTCGCTGGGCGAAACGAGCGGCGACCCAGAATAGGCGCGATGGACCCCCGCCGCGTGCTGGTCTATCAACGTTGCGAACATCCTTAGACGAAGGCGCGCCCATGTCCGGCCACGGCACCCCCATCCCCATGAGTTCGGCCAAATGTGGCCCGCTAACCGGCACCGCAAACGTGCCGGGCGATAAATCAATTTCGCACCGCGCGCTGATACTGGGCGCGATGGCGATAGGCGAGACGCGCATCACCGGCCTTTTGGAGGGTGAGGATGTGCTGGATACGGCTCGCGCCATGCGTGCCTTCGGCGCTAAGGTGACAGATCTGGGCGACGGCGCGTGGTCGGTCCACGGCGTCGGTGTTGGCGGCTTTGCCGAGCCTGAGAATGTCATTGATTGCGGTAATTCTGGCACCGGTGTGCGTCTGATCATGGGCGCGATGGCGACGTCGCCAATTACGGTCACATTCACTGGCGATGCATCGCTGAACAAGCGGCCGATGGCGCGCGTGACCGATCCGCTCGCGCTCTTTGGCGCGCGAACGGTGGGACGCGCGGGCGGGCGCCTGCCCATGACCATAGTCGGTGCGGCCGACCCGGTGCCGGTGCGCTATGCCGTGCCGGTGCCGTCGGCGCAGGTCAAATCGGCGGTTCTGCTGGCTGGCCTGAACGCCCCCGGCCAGACCGTGGTGATCGAACGCGAAGCGACGCGCGATCATAGCGAGCGGATGCTGGCCGGCTTTGGCGCGGAAATTTCGACCGAGGTGACGAATGAAGGCCGCGTCATTACCCTGACGGGCCAACCCGAGCTGCGACCGCAGGTCATTGACGTGCCTCGCGATCCCAGCTCGGCCGCGTTTCCGGTCTGTGCCGCGCTGATTGTACCCGGCTCGGACGTGCTGGTGCCAAATATCGGGCTGAACCCAACGCGCGCCGGCCTCTTTACCACGCTGCGCGAGATGGGCGCTGATCTGAGTTATGAAAATGAGCGGCTTGAGGGCGGGGAACCTGTGGCCGACCTACGCGCGCGTTTTTCCCCTGATCTGAAGGGGATTGAGGTCGATCCGGCCCGCGCCGCATCGATGATCGATGAATACCCTGTGCTGTCGGTCGTCGCCGCCTTTGCGGAGGGCGCGACGGTTATGCACGGCGTCGCCGAACTGCGGGTCAAAGAATCCGACCGGATTGACGCAATGGCCACGGGCCTGCGCGCGAACGGTGTCGAGGTCGAGGATGGACCAGACTGGTGGATTGTCCATGGCCGGGGCCACGGCAATGTGCCGGGCGGCGCCACCTGCGCCAGCCATTTGGATCACCGCATCGCGATGTCGCTGCTCATCCTCGGCATGGCGGCCAACGCGCCCGTCACCGTCGATGATGGCGGCCCGATCGCCACATCATTCCCCATTTTCGAGCCGTTGATGCACGGTCTGGGCGCTGCGATCAGCCGCAGCGAGTGATGCACGGCGATGAGGCATAGGGTCAGGGATGCGGGGCACGCGAAGTTTCAACCGCGCGCCACTCGCTAGCCCCTACTCGACGACCGCCGTCTCGACCACTGCATGCAGCAACACATCGGCGCCCGCTGCGGCCCATTCCAGCGTGATTTCTTCGGCCTCGTTATGCGACAGCCCGTCCACGCAGGGGCACATCACCATGGCTGTGGGCGCAACGCGGTTAATCCAACAGGCATCGTGGCCCGCGCCCGAGATCACATCCTGATGCGAATATCCCAGACGTTCGGCGGCCGACCGGATGGCGCCAACGCAGCCTGCGTCAAATTCGACCGGATCGAACCCACCGACCTTTTCAAATTCGACCTGCAAATCCATATCATCGCATATCTTTTGTGCCGCCTCGCGCATCTGGTCGACCATTTCGGCAAGCACGTTGATGTCTGGCGAGCGAAAATCGACCGTGAACACTGCCTTGCCGGGGATGACATTGCGCGAGTTGGGGAACACCTCCAGATGGCCGACCGCGCCGACGGCATTCGGGGCATGATCCAGTGCAATCTGCTCGACTTTTTCCAGAACGCGCGCCATGGCCAGCCCCGCGTTGCGGCGCATCGGCATGGGCGTCGATCCGGTATGCGCGTCCTTGCCGGTGATCGTCAGTTGCGTCCAGTCCAGACCTTGGCCGTGCGTGACGACGCCGATATCTATGCCGTTTGCTTCCAGAATAGGGCCCTGCTCGATGTGGAGCTCAAAGAACGCGTGCATCTTGCGCTCGCCCACAGGCTCGTCGCCCTTCCAGCCGATGCGCTCCAGCTCTTCGCCAAAGGTCTTGCCGGCCGTGTCCTTGCGCGAATAGGCGAAGTCCTGATCGTGCAGACCCGCGAAAACACCGGACGCCAACATGGCAGGGGCAAAGCGCGTTCCCTCCTCGTTGGTCCAGTTGGTCACGACTATGGGATGCTTTGTCTTGATATCCAGGTCATTCAACGTGCGGATCAGCTCCAACCCTGCAAGCACGCCCAGGACGCCGTCATATTTTCCGCCCGTCGGCTGCGTGTCCAAATGAGACCCAACATAGACGGGTAGGGCGCCTGCATCAGTCCCCTCGCGGCGGGCGAACATGTTGCCCATCGTATCAAGGCCCATGACCGCGCCCGCGTCTTCGCACCACGACTGAAACAATGCACGGCCTTCGGCATCTGCATCCGTCAGCGTCTGGCGATTGTTACCGCCCGCGACGCCGGGGCCGATCTTGGCCATCTCGTTCAGGCTGTCCCACAGGCGCTGGCCGTCGATTTTGAGGTTCTGTCCGGGTGCTGCCATGAGATATGCCTTTCTTATGCGGTGCTGCTAGGGCGTTTTTTATTTGAACCGGGTAGCGATTGCCAAGGGTGGCGGACTTGCCGACATTGGCGTTCGGCACGGAACGCTCAGGCGCAGTTTGCCCGATGGGGAAGGGATGTGAAAGGGGCGATGTGGCAGCTGCGCACTCTTCAAAGTCAACCGTTCGCTGTGCGCCGTAAGCGCTGAGCTAGGGTAAATGCGGCGTTAAGCCTTAGACACGATGACGCTTGGGCGATTTTGGCTCTGCGGTTAACGTCTAGACGGGTGGTGGCCTTTTGGGAGGGGCTCAAGGTGAACTTTATTTATCGCGATTTTCGCGCCTGCGGTGACAGCTCCGGCGATGCGGCGATGGCGCGTTTGCGAACGATCCAAATGCAGCGTGCGGTGTGCGTAGCGGCAGGTTTTGCGGCACCGGGTCCGGTTGCCGCGCCGCGCACAGCGCCTTTGTCTGGTGATCTTGTGGCCGATGATGATCCGGGCGGCGACGGCGCACGCGTCATCGATGAAGAGGCGCTTAGGCGGCCGGATTCAACCGCTGCTTCGCGCCAGTCGTGGCGATCTGGGCAGTAGAAAACAGGATTGCGGCATGCACTGAACGAGCCGTCAATTTCCAACTGCCAAGCAGTCATAGCGGTGCCGAAACTAGGGTCGTAGACGCCGTTTCTGTGCGGAAGTTTCACGCATCTGCCACGTTCGCGATAACTGTTCGTTAACCATTGCCATGCAATACGGGCGAGGATGAGATTTTTGCTCACCTTCGCCACGCTCGCCCTGCTGCTCGGGGGCTGCAATACGCCCGGCCCGGCGTTTCGCGGAATCGATCCTGTTCGCATCTCAGTGCGCGGTGATGTCTTTGACGTGCGTGTTGATGGCCTGAAGGCGCAGGCCATGCGTCTCAATACCCGCTGGGCGCCGCGGCTGAGTGCGGTTGCACCGCAGGGTGTCACCGCGATTGAGCAGGTTTCTGGCTGCCGCGTGCGCAAAAAGGACGGCGACGCCGCCCTCTTGACCGCCCGTCTGGATTGCGGGCAACAGTTGGTGCCCCTTCCGCGAGGTCACGAATATGATTGTGATGTATATGAGAGCGTGGGCAGCCTTGCTCAACTGACCTGCCAAGAGGTGCGGTACTAACTCGCCCTGCTTGTAAAGCGTGCGCGTTTGCGGCAATAGCTGGCAAAGGGGCAGATACGCCCGCCAAGGATGACCGCCATGAACTACAAGGCACAAGGAGCACCCAAGATGGGCCGAAACGCACCACGCCACAGCGAACATAACCAGCCGGGATCGGACAAGGATCCGTTTGGCAAACGCTCGGGCAAGCGGCCCGACAAGGCCGAATTGCTTGCGCGAATGAAAGCCGCACAAGAAGAGAAGGCGGCAGAGGACAAAGCACCTGAGAAAAAGGGCTAAAGCGACTTTTCCATAAAGACGCTGATGCCGTCAGCGCGATAATCGCCGAAAGGGCCGCAGCGGGTGAACCCATTGCGCTCGTATAGGCGGATAGCGGCCGTCAGCGCCTCACCCGTCTCCAGCCGCAGATGTGGCAGGCCCAGCCCGCGCGCGTGATCCTCCAGCGCGCGCAGGATCGCAGCGGCCACGCCGCGCCCGCGCGCTGCCGCGCTGGTAAACATCGATTTCACCTCGCCGTAGGCATCCACTTGTACCACCGCGCCCGTCCCAAGGACCTCCGACCCGTTACGCGCGGCAAAGAAATGTACGTTCGGTGCGCTAAGCGCGTCGAAGCCGAGAAAGTGATTTTGCTCTGGCTCGAAGAGCTGCAGCATCAGGGCATGGCTCTGCTGCAGCAGGGCACAAGGGCCAGGGTCGTTCGGGTGCGCGGGCTCTACGATCAACATGTGCGGAATTTGTGATCCGAGAGGGTGCAAAGTCAAGCCATGACGCAGTTTCAAACTAACGCGGCGTCAATATCTTGTGGATAACTATGGTTGATTCGCCAGATAGGGTGTTTCAGCGTTGACACGTTGCCGTAGGGCGCGCCACATTGGCGCGCGGCCTGCCTATGCAAAACAACGAGGAAGCGAGACACCGCTTGCGTTTTTCCAAGCTTAAACTGACTGGATTCAAAAGCTTTGTTGACCCGACCGATTTGATCATCGGCAGCGGGCTAACTGGCGTGGTAGGCCCTAACGGATGCGGCAAGTCGAATCTGCTGGAGGCACTGCGCTGGGTTATGGGTGAAAACCGCCCGACGGCGATGCGCGGCGGAGGGATGGAGGATGTAATATTTGCCGGCGCCTCCAGCCGCGGCGCGCGCAATTTTGCCGAGGTTACGATCCACATAGACAATGCGGACCGCCTCGCGCCCGCCGGCTTTAACGACGCCGATCATATCGAGATCATCCGTCGCATCACCCGCGATATCGGCAGCGCATATCAGGTTAATGGCAAGGATGTGCGCGCTCGCGACGTTCAAATGCTGTTTGCGGACGCGTCTACTGGTGCCCATTCGCCCGCATTGGTGCGGCAGGGCCAGATATCGGAGTTGATCAACGCGAAGCCGAAATCGCGCCGCCGCATTCTGGAGGAGGCGGCAGGGATATCCGGTCTCTACCAACGGCGGCATGAGGCCGAGTTGAAGCTGAAGGGCGCAGAGGCAAACCTGACGCGCGTCGACGACACTGTCGAACAACTCGCCAGCCAGCTTGCTACGCTGGCCCGGCAGGCGCGGCAGGCTGCCCGCTATCGTGCGATCGGTGATGAATTGCGTGCAGCCGAGGGTCTGCTTCTTTATCGTCGCTGGCGCGAGGCGGACGAGGCACTGAATACAGCTCGCAGCGAGTTGCGCGATCGCACCGGCGCCACTGCCCGTGCAGAAACCGCAGCGCGCGAGGCTGCGAAGGACCGCACCGCAGCCGATGAGGCCCTGCCGGCGCTGCGCGAGGAGGAGGCGATCGCCGCCGCCGTACTGCAACGTCTGAGCGTAGAGCAGGCCACCCTTGCCGATCAGGAAACCGGCGCCCGTGCGCGGATTGATACGCTGGAGGGCCGCATTACCCAACTGGCCCGCGATAGCGAGCGTGAGGCGGCCCTTAACCGCGATGCAGGCGACACCGTGCAGAGGTTGGAATGGGAACAGTCAGAGCTGGCCAAGGCTGCGAGCGGCCACGAGGAAAGGCTTGAGGCCGCAGCCACCGCTGCGCGCGAGGCCAGCCTTGTGTTGCAGACCCGCGAGACCGAACTTGCGACGCTGACCGAGGATGTCGCGCGGCTTTCGGCGCGTCACCAATCGGCGCAGCGTCTTCTGGCGGACAATCGCAAGATGCTGGAACGAAGCGAAAGCGAGGCAGAGCGCGCCCGCCACGCCGTAGAGTCTAGCCGCGCCGCGATGGAGCAGGCAGGTCGTGATTTTGAGGCGGCAGGGCGCGCCGAGACGGACGCCCAAGCGGCTGCCGTTGCCGCCGATGCTGCGTTGATTGCGGCGGATGAGGCGCGCGGCGACACCCAATCGCGCGAGGCAGACGCGCGCGCCGAGCGCAGCGAGGCCGAGGGCGAACTGAGCGCGCTGAGCGCCGAAGTGTCCGCGCTGGCCCGCCTGCTGGAGCGGGATACAGCCGAGGGCGGGCAGATCCTCGACCGGCTGCAGGTGCAGCAGGGTTATGAAAAGGCGCTGGGCGCCGCGCTGGCCGATGATCTGCGCGCGCCGCAGGTCGAGGCCGATGGCCCCTCTGGCTGGGCCGAGTTGCCGGAATATGATGTGCCTCAGACGCTGCCGGACGGCGTGCCTGCGCTGTCGTTGAATGTATCGGTGCCTGACGTGCTATCCCGCCGGATGAGCCAGATTGGCTTGGTCGATTCTGATGACGGCCCGCGCCTGCAACCGATGCTGAAACCCGGTCAACGATTGGTCAGCATTGAGGGCGATCTTTGGCGTTGGGACGGATATCGCGCCTGGGCCGAGGATGCGCCGTCGGCGGCAGCGCTTCGGCTTGAGCAGCTAAACCGGCTGGAGCAGCTGAAACAGCAGATGGCCCATGCCACCGCCCGGGCCGATGGTGCCCGCGCCGCGCACGAGACGCTGGGCCGCCAATTGGCCGCGCGGACGGAGGCCGACAAGGGCGCGCGCACCGCTCGCCGGGCCGCCGATTCGGCGCTCAACGACGCCGCGCGCGCGCTTAGCCGGGCCGAGGCCGATCGCAATCTGGCGGCGTCCAAGCTGGAATCGCTTGGCCTGGCAGTGACGCGCCACGAGGACGAGGCGCTGTCCGCGCGCACCCAGTTGGCAGAAGCCGAGGCCGGACTAGCCGAATTGGGCGACCTAGAGGCTGAGCGCGTCCGAGCTGAGGATATCAAAGCGACTGTTGAGGGCGCTCGTATCTTGATGATGTCGCGCCGCTCTTCGCATGACGAGGTGCGCCGCGAGGGCGAGGCGCGAGTGCGGCGACAACAGGAGGTGACGAAGGAAATCAGCGGCTGGAAATTGCGGCTGGAGACGGCGGAAAAGCGCAGCACTGAACTGGAAGAGCGGAGAAATGCCTCCGAAGCTGAGTTGGCAGAGGCCGCTGCTGTTCCAGCACGCATTGCCGAGCAGCGTGCTGCGCTGTCTGGCAAGATCACGGATGCCGAGGCCCGACAAGCTGCGGCCCGTGACGCGCTGAGTGCAGGGGAGGGCGCGCTACGCCACGCCGCCGAGGCCGAGCGCGCGTCCGAGCGCGTCGCAGGTGAGGCCCGAGAGGCCCGCGCCCGCAGCGAGGCCCGCACCGATGCCGCCAGCGAGGCACGCCGCACCGCCACGCAGCGCATCGCTGACGAATTAGAAACGACACCAGAGGCGCTGCTGGAAACGCTGGAAATCAATACCGAGAAGATGCCGACCTCGGACGCGATTGAGGCTGATGTCAACCGGCTCAAGCGCCAGCGAGACGCGCTGGGCGCTGTCAACCTACGTGCCGACGAAGACGCAAAAGAGATCGAGGAAGAGCACAATATACTGGTCGCAGAAAAGACCGACCTGGAGGAGGCAATCAAGGCGTTGCGCAGCGGAATTGCTGGTCTCAATCGGGAGGGTCGCGAACGGCTGCTGACCGCCTTCGAGCAGGTGAATTCAAACTTCTCTATGTTATTCAAACACCTCTTTGGCGGCGGCGAGGCGAACCTCGTGCTGGTTGAGAGCGACGATCCGCTGGAAGCCGGCCTTGAGATTATGTGCCAGCCGCCGGGCAAGAAACTTAGCGTTCTCAGCTTGCTGTCAGGCGGCGAGCAGACGCTCACCGCGCTGGCGCTGATCTTTGGCGTGTTTCTGGCAAATCCTGCCCCAATCTGTGTGCTGGACGAGGTAGACGCGCCGCTCGACGACGCCAATGTCGCCCGTTTTTGCGATCTGCTAGACGAGATGTGCCGCCGCACCGAAACCCGGTTTCTGATCATCACACATAATGCGGTGACAATGAGTAGGATGGATCGCCTCTTTGGTGTTACGATGGCCGAGCAGGGGGTGTCGCAGCTTGTCTCAGTGGATCTTCGCAAGGCTGAGGCGATGGTGGCGTGATCGTCCGATCCAGCATGCGTTACCATATGCTGCACATGTGATGCCTTTTGGGATTTCAGCAATTCGTTGCGGTCAAAGTCGTTCGATCATTCCCTTCTTAGATCGCAGATTGCATTTAAACGCAGTCATCAATCCGATCGTTTTTCCTACGACAAGGACGCGTTACAGCCGTCGCAACAACTCGCGCGTGGGCCATGCATCGGCTGGCATCCCAAGTTTCTGCTGTACGTCTTGGACAGCCGCGCGTGTGCCGCCGCCGAGGATACCGTCGATTTCACCCACGTCATAGCCAAGCGCGGCAAGCTTTTGTTGCAACAGCATCATCTGTTTAGATGACAGGCCCGTCTCGGGATTGCCCAACTGCATAACAGGCGCACCCTCTAGCCGAGTAGCAAAGTAGGCCGCGGTCAGAACATACGTATAGCTTTGATTCCATTTGAAAAGAACGCGAAAATTTGGGTATGCAATAAAGGCCGGACCGCCGCGCCCCTCAGGCAGCAGAATGTTGCCCGGTAAATCTTGCGCGAGGCTTCCCTGTCGCGCCTGCACACCCAATTCGGCCCATTCCCGGCCGGTTTTCGCTGTACGTAGCCCAGTCAGAGACCAATCCAGCCCTGCGGGCACCGTGACCTCCTGCAACCATGGCTCGCCCGCGCGCCAACCCAGATGACGCAACATTCGCCCGCCCGACATCAGCGCGTCAGGCGCCGACGTTTTGAGGGAAACATGACCGTCGCCGTCGCCGTCCGTGCCGTTATCCAAAATGTCCTGAGGTAGCATCTGGACCATCCCGATCTCGCCCGCCCACGCGCCTGTAGTACGGGCGGGATCAAAATCGCCCCGCTCAAACAGGCGCAGTGCGGCAAATATTTGCGGGCGAAAAAGGGCAGGGCGACGGCAATCATGGGAGAGAGTCACAAGAGCATTCAGCGTATTGAAATCGCCCTGAAAGCCGCCAAAATCGGTCTCGAACGCCCAGAATGCCAGTAAGATTCCCCGACTGACGCCATAATCGGCCTCGATCTGGTCAAAAATGGTGTCGTAACTTTTAGCCTTGGAGCGGCCGGTACTGAGCCGATGTGACGAAATCAGGCGCTGTGCGAAATCGGTGAATGGCTTTTGAAACACACCTTGCGCGCGATCTGCCTTGATAACGGCACCATCGCGCCTTACCGGATCAAAAAACCGCTGGACATCACCGGGGTCATGGCCCCGGCTCACGGCCTCGCTCTTGAGGTGATCGACGAAGTCATCAAATTCACCGCCACAGGGCGCGGCGCTTGCTGGCGCTGTCCATAGTGAAAGGGCGGTCAGAAGGAGTAGAAGGCGCATCCGCAGCCTCTCAAATGGGGGCAATTTCGTCGTAGCTTATATGACTTAGACGAACGCCTTAAACGCGAAGTTAACGACGACAGCTTATTCCATACAAATCAAAGCAGGAGGGCAGCCAGAATCGCGAATATTAGGACGACCCGCCATGCGTGCCACAGGACAGTGACAGCGTCGTCGATTTGGACGGGACCGTGGGTGCGCATTCCGTCCGGGTTGACAAACGGGTAGTCTGCCACCTGCCCGTTATATGTGCGCGGGCCGGACAGTGATACGCGGATACTGCGCGCCATCGCGGCCTCTGGCCATCCGGCGTTCGGCGAGCGGTGCAGACGCGCCTCATGCGCGATGTCACGCCAATGCGGGCGGGGCCGCGCGAGGACTGCGATCAGGGCGGCAGTTGCGCGTGCGGGAATTATATTAAGTGCATCATCAAGGCGAGCCGCCGCCCAGCCGAAACGCTCATAGCGCGGGGTGCGGTGGCCGATCATACTATCGGCAGTGTTGATCGCCTTATAAAGCACAAGGCCTGGCAGACCTGCCACAGCCAACCAGAAAACTGGCGCTATCACGCCGTCGCTAAAATTCTCAGCCGCAGATTCGATGGCGGCGCGGGTGACGGCGGCCGCATCCATGCCCTCGGTGTCGCGCCCGACGATCATTGTAACGGCCGAACGCCCCGCGCCTGTGGAATGTCGCAGACCGGTGGCCACGGCGCGAACGTGCTCAACGAGGGAGCGTTGCGCAATTAGGATTGCGGCGACCAAGATACTGGCAAATCCGCCCAGTTGGGAAACGGCGGCGCCGATCCCTAGCGCGCAGGACGCGAGGATCACCACTGCCGCAACCCCTTTTGCGCGCCGTGCGCTGCCGACATTCAAACGGGCGTCCAGTAGTGCGACCGCGCGCCCCATCAGAACTGCAGGATGCGGCACCCGGCTCCATATCCAGCGCGGCTCGCCAATGGCGGCGTCCAGGATCATGGCCAGTGCGATGATTGCTGCGATGTCCATAGGGGCCGTCCTTTCGCAGAACTCAAAGAATACTGCGAGCGTTCAAACGGATATCGTTTCTCCACGCAAGGACCGATACCTTGCGGACCGCGCAAAGCATCGTAGTCACAGCCGCACATTTCGCAAAATCTTAACTTGATCGGAACTAATTAACCGTCATTCTTGGATTAATCAATTTTCACGATAGGGGTTAGCTATGGATATGCATTTACCACCCGACGTGCAGGAGGGTCTGGATAAGGCACGCCGGGCGGCGCTGCTAAAGAGTAGTCGCCTGACCGTCGAGGTTGGCGGTGTATCCTATCGCATCTTGCGAGCGTGGCCCGGTGGATTTGCAGTTGAGGCGGCAGATGCCGCCCATCTCCGCGGGTTGGTCGATCTTTATGACGGGCCGCGCCATTTGTCACGATGTCTCATCGTCGCCGCATCCGAGGAGGGCGGCGAACAGCATTTCGAATACAAACGCATGACCCCGGTGTCGGATGGCCAGCCTGTCGATTTTGTCCGCGCGCCGAATGCGCCGACTGCTTTGCTTGAGGATTCAACTGCAGCTGACGAGGTGCCGGAAGGGTGATTGGATGTGCCGGGCGGCACGTGGACGCCCAGCAGCTCAACTATTGAAGATCGCTGAAGGCATCCGTTAGGCGCGCTGCTGCTTCGGCGACGCGCGCACGCGGCGTCGCGAGGTTGAAGCGCGAGAAGCTTTCGCCGCCTTCGCCGAAGGTGGGTCCGTGACTAGCTGCGACGCGCGCCCGTTGCTGGATACGTGCATCGAATTCATCGCGCGCCATACCCGTATCGGCAAAATCGACCCATGCAAGGTATGTCGCCTCCAGCGGCATTGATGCAAGGCCCGGGATTGCATTAATCGCATCGTCAAACAGCTTGCGGTTGCCATCAATGTAAAGGCGCAGTGCATCGACCCATTCGGCCCCTTCGGGGGAATACGCGGCCTCGGCCATGAAGAGGCCGAAGGAGTTGGCCGACATTCCCATCGCCGCCATCCGCGCGGCAAATCGGGCGCGCAGTGCGCCGTCTTGCACGATCACGTTGCCAGTGTGCGATCCAGCAATATTGAATGTTTTTGTCGTGGCCGTCATCATCACGAGGCGGTCCTCCACCCCCTGAATTCGGGCCATCGGAATGTGGGTATGACCAGGCATCACCAGATCGTGGTGAATTTCGTCCGACACCACGATCAGATCGTAGCGGCGCGCGAAATCGGCGACGCCCTGCAATTCGGCCTCGGTCCAGACGCGTCCACCGGGATTGTGCGGCGAGCAGAGGATCAACATCGTCTCGCGCCCTGTCATCTGGGCGTCGTAGGCGGCGAAGTCAAACTGGTACCGTCCACTCTCGCGGGTTAGCGGGCATTCCACCACCTCACGCCCGGATGCTTTGATCACTTTGGCAAAGGCGTGGTAGACGGGCGTAAACAGAACAATGCCATCGCCGGGTGCGGTGAAGGCGTCGATACACATCGACGTGCCGTTGACGAGGCCGTGGGTGGTGAAGATTGAATCCTTCTCGACGCTCCAACCGTGGCGCTCTTGCATCCACCACTGGATCGCGGCGCGGTAGGCGCCGTCGTCGCCATAATATCCATAGATGCCATGATCATGCATCTTTGCCACCGCTGCCGAGACGCAGGTAGGCGGGCGAAAGTCCATGTCGGCCACCCACATCGAAATACCGTCTTCGGGGCTGACGCCATATAACGGCATCATCATGTCCCATTTGCTGGAATGGGTGCCGACGCGGTCGATGATTTCGTCGAAGTTCATGTGGCTCTCCTTCTTGCCGCGTATCAACGGCACAATTCTGTCCATAGGCAAGCTACGCGGTTTGATCCCGGGCGCAAGGGGCGTTGCACCGCAGGCCCGCTTGGCCTACATGCAGCCCATGAAAATGCCCATCCTGATCCATCCCGATCCCCGCCTTAAAAAGCTGTGCGATCCCGTCCCAGATGTGACGGGCGAGTTGCGCTCTTTGGCCAATGACATGCTAGAGACGATGTATGGCGCCCCCGGTATTGGCCTTGCTGCGCCGCAGATTGGCATTCTCACCCGCCTGATTGTGATGGATTGCATCAAAGAAGAGGGCGCGCCGCCGCAACCGATGGTGATGTTTAATCCCGAGGTGACGGCCAGTTCCGACGCGCAAAATGTCTACGAGGAGGGGTGCCTGTCGATCCCCGATCAATTCGCCGACGTGACCCGCCCTGCCGAGGTAGAGGTGCGCTGGATCGATATGGACGGAAACGAACGAACGAGCGGTTTTGACGGGCTTTGGGCAACCTGTGTCCAGCACGAGATTGACCATCTGAACGGTACGCTTTTTATCGACCATATCGGCCCGATGAAGCGGCAGTTAATCACCCGTAGGATGCAGAAACTGAAACGCGAAATGGCGCGGGAGTGATACCGTGAGCGTGCGCCGCTGCATCCCTTGGCCCGACGCACGGCTGCGTAACGCCGCCGCCCCGGTTGAGGCCATCACCGACCAGATCGCGGCACATTGGTCCGATATGATCGACACGATGGAGGCGATGCCGGGCGTCGGTCTGGCCGCGCCGCAGATTGGCGTGATGCTGCGCCTTGCCGTCGTGGATGCCAGTGACGAGCGGGGCCGCGTGATCCGTATGGCGAACCCCGAGGTGCTGCACGCCAGCACCGAGATGCGCCCGCATGAGGAGGCCAGCCCAAACCTGCCGGGCCTTTCGGCGCTGGTCGCGCGTCCCCGCGCTGTGACGGTGCGGTTTTTGAACGCGGCGGGCGAGATAGAAGAGCGCGACTTCGTCCATCTGTGGGCCACGTCAGTTCAGCACCAGATCGACCATCTGAACGGACGCATGTATTTCGACCGCCTGACGAAACTGCGCCGCGATATGCTGCTGCGCAAGGCACGCAAGAGGGTTGGTTAGATATGCGCGTTATTTTTATGGGAACGCCCGATTTCTCAGTCCCTGTTCTGGACGCGTTGATCGCGGCGGGGCACGATATCGCCGCTGTCTATTGCCAGCCACCGCGCCCGGCAGGGCGGGGCAAAAAGGACCGGCCCACGCCCGTGCATGCCCGCGCGATGCAACTGGGGCTGGAGGTGCGCCACCCATCCAGCCTGAAGGGGAAAGAAGTTCAGGAGGCGTTCGCCGCGCTGAACGCGGATGTCGCCGTGGTGGTCGCCTATGGTCTGATCCTGCCGCAGATTGTTTTGGACGCGCCGCGAAATGGATGCCTGAACATTCACGCGTCCCTGCTGCCACGCTGGCGCGGTGCCGCGCCGATCCACCGGGCGATCATGGCCGGGGACGCGGTCACTGGCGTCTGCATTATGCAAATGGACGCGGGGCTGGATACCGGCCCTGTTCTGCTACGCGGCGAGACACCAATAGGCACGGAGGAGACGACCGGGCAGTTCCATGACCGCCTCAGCGCCATGGGCGCGCCGCTGATTTGCGAAGCGCTGGAGAGGCTGGATAGTCTGGCTCCGCAGCCTCAGGCAACGGAGGGCGTCACCTATGCGGCCAAAATAGACAAGGCGGAGGCGCGTGTTGATTGGGGTCGCGATGCTACTGAGGTGGACCGGCAGATTCGCGGTCTGTCGCCGTCTCCGGGTGCGTGGTGCGAGGTGGACGGTACCCGGGTCAAGCTGCTGGCCTCGCGTCTGGCAGAGGGGCATGGCGCACCAGGCGAGGTGCTGGTCGCTGCAGTGCCCGGCGCTTTGACGGTGGCCTGCGGGCAAGGCGCGGTGCAGCTTTTGCGCTTGCAGCGGGCTGGACGCGGTGCGCAGGATGCGGATGAGTTTCTGCGCGGCATGGCTTTGCCTGCTGGAACGCGGCTATAGGCGGGGCATCATGTTTCCAACCATCATGGGCACGGTCGTGATCGCCGGAATTGTCGGGTATATCTCGGAAAAATCGGGCTTTACGCAGAATGGCTATCTGGCGTCGATTATCATCTGCATCGGCGGCGCGTTCCTATTCTATTTTGTGCGGCTGATGTTTGGGTTTGGCTTCGGATCGTCAGGACTGAACGCGATTGTATCGTCGATTGGTGCGTTAATAATCGTGCCATTTCACTGGCGCGGTCGGCGCTAAGCGACGCGCTATTTGCGAGGTGGGCGCGTCTTGTAGACGGGCAGGGACCAGCCAAGGCTGAGCGATCCGGCGCGGAGGGCCCATGTAACGGCGCCGCAACCGCCAAGCACGATCAGTGGATCGGCCCAGACCTGTGCGAGCAGCACAGCGGCAAGCGCCCCTGCGAAGGCGGCGCTGACGTATAGTTCCCCCTGTTTCAGCACCAGCGGCACCTCGCCGATGACCACATCGCGCATCAGACCGCCCATGCAGCCAGTGACCATACCCATCAGCACGACAATCGGCGCTGGCTGCGACATTAGCATCGCGACAGACACGCCCGCCGGGACCGCGACGGCGAGTGCGAAAGCGTCGAGCCAGAGCAGCCAGCGATAGCGGCTTTCGACCAGATGTGCAGTGAAGAAAATGAGCGCAGCCGCTGTTGACGCGATAAGGATGTAGGTCGGATCACCCATCCAAAAGATTGGATTGCGGTCAAGCAGCACGTCGCGCAGGGTTCCGCCGCCCACCGCCGTGAGGCATGCGACAAAGGCAAAGCCGACGATATCGAGCTGCGCGCGGCTGGCTACCAGCGCACCCGTGAGCGCGAAAATCAAGACCGAAGCATAATCAAGCAAGACAGGCGCGCTCATCTGGCGGGCGCTTTCTTGAACGGGGCCATCCCCTCGCGGGCAAGCTCGTCCGCGCGCTCGTTTTCGGGGTGGCCTGCGTGGCCCTTGACCCACTCCCAAGTCACGTCATGGCGGGCTTGGGCCTCATCCAGCCGCTGCCAAAGCTCGACGTTCTTTACGGGCTTTTTGGCGGAGGTTCTCCAGCCGTTGCGCTTCCATCCATGGATCCAGCCGGTGACGCCATTTTTGACGTATTGGCTATCGGTGATGATGGTCAGGGTCGAAGGCTTCGCCAACGCTTCCAGCGCATTGATAGCCGCCAGCAGCTCCATCCGGTTGTTGGTGGTATTTGCCTCCCCGCCGCTTAGGCAGCGTTCCTTGACGATTTGGCCGCCGTCCATCGCGCGCAAAAGCGCGCCCCAACCGCCGGGGCCGGGATTGCCCGAGCAGGCACCGTCAGTATAGGCAAAGAGCTTAGCCATGGGCGTGCACCACGACCCAGTCGGACGCCTCGCCCGAGAGGCCGATGTCGCGGCCCGTCCAGCTAGCATGTGGTGCGAGGCCGGCGGCAGACAACAGGCTGCGCAATTCGTCCTCACTGTAGAATGTATAGAGGCGGCCGATGCTGTCGCGCGCCTCGCCAGTGCCGGTTTTGACGCCGATGTGAAATAGGCCGCCGGGTTTCAATGCGCGTCGCAGGGCCGCGAGGTGGCGTGGCATGTCGCCGCGCGGGGCATGCAGCAGGCTGAAATTGGCCCAGATGCCATCGTAGATCGCATCCCCAGAGATATCGTCAAACGTTGCCTGCCATGCGGTAACGCCAGGTCGCGCACCGGCCATCGCAACCATTTCGGCGACAGCGTCAGTGGCGTCGACCGCAAGGCCTTTGGCCGCCATTTGGCCTGCTGCCCGGCCCGGACCGCATCCGAGGTCAAGAACGCGTGCGCCGGTGGGCACCGCTTGGATGAAGGCGGCGAGATGCTTGTCACCTTCCAAATCCACGGTCAGGTCGGCATAATCCCGTGCCTTTGCGCTATAAACGGCAAGGGTTTCGGCGTCGCTGCTCATGCAAATACCCCCACGGCGAGGCAGGCCAGCACAACCGCCGTCAGCAATATGCGCAGGTGCATCCACCACTCTGGCGCGACGCCGTAACGCCAGAAAAGCCAGTCGAGGCCCAGCAGGCCGATGAAACCGGCCATCAACGAGATGCCCGCACTTGACGGCCCGCCCCCGGTGGTAAAAAACGCCCAGAGCGCCGGGATAACTGCCAGGGTGTACCCGGCGGCTGCCTGCGCGCCCTCCAGCTTGGTCGCGAATCCCCAAAGGACGCCAGACATGAACGCGAGGATGATCGCGCCGTAGAACAGCATGACGTAAGGCCCGGCAAAACGCGGGCCAATTGCGCGGATCGTCCAATCAGCGAGGGGGGGCTGCAACACAGTGATCGCGCCCCAGATGAAGGGGATGAGCCCGGCGAGGCCGAGGATCATGGCAGAGCGGGGTATGCGGGTCATGCGGGCGACCTCAGCACGCGGGGCACCTTGAATTCGACGTTTTCGACGGCTGTTTCGACCTGCTTGATGGTGACGTCATAGCGCGACTGAAGCGCCTCAATCACCTCGTTCACCAGTACCTCGGGGGCCGACGCGCCTGCCGTTACGCCGATGGTTCGAACACCCTTGATCGCGCGCCAGTCGATATCGGCGGCGCGCTGGACCAACTGGGCATAGCCGCACCCGGCGCGCGCGCCCACCTCGACCAGACGGCGCGAGTTGCTGGAGTTTGGCGCGCCGACGACCAGCATCGCCTCGCATTCGGCTGCCATCGCCTTGACCGCCGCCTGCCGGTTGGTGGTGGCGTAGCAGATATCCTCTTTGTGCGGGCCTTTGATGGCCGGGAATCGCTCATTCAGGGCCGCGACGATCCCGATGGTATCGTCCACGCTGAGGGTCGTTTGCGTGACGTAAGCCAGCGCATCCGCATCGCGCACGTCCAGCGCGGCCACGTCTGCCTCAGTTTCGACAAGCAGGACGGCGCCGGGGGGCAGCTGGCCCATTGTGCCGATTGTCTCAGGATGGCCGTCATGGCCGATCATGATAATTTGAAGACCCGCCTCATGGTGACGCTCGGCCTCGATATGGACCTTCGACACCAGCGGGCAGGTGGCGTCGACATAGATCATTTGGCGGCGGTCCGCCTCTTGCGGCACGGCTTTGGGCACGCCGTGGGCCGAAAAGATGACCGGGCGATCAGTTGGGCACTCGTCCAATTCCTCAACGAAAACCGCGCCCTTGGCGCGTAGATCATCGACGACGTATTTATTGTGAACGATCTCGTGGCGCACATAGACGGGCGCGCCCCATTTGGTCAGCGCCATCTCGACAATCTTGATCGCGCGGTCGACGCCCGCGCAAAAGCCGCGCGGCGCCGCGAGATAAAGGGTGAGGGGTGGATTTGTCATGGCACGCTCCTTGCGGCGCAGAGGTAAGGGACGCGGCGGGCTGCGTCCAGAGGGGACGGCGGAAATGACGCGGACTTGACGGGCTGCGGCTTACAAACGCAAGACTGAACGCGCGGAGCAGGGGAGGTATTGTATGACATACGATCTGGCGGTTGTGGGCGGCGGTATTCTGGGCCTCGCACATGCGTGGCAGGGCGCGCGGGCCGGTTTGCGCGTCGCCGTGTTCGAGCGCGGCACCGTGGCAAATGGCGCATCGGTGCGCAATTTCGGGATGCTGGCCATTGTGGCGCAGCGGCCCGGGCCGGAGCTGGACAGTGCACGCGCCACGCTGGATGCATGGCGCGAAGTGGCGGCGGGCGCAGGGTTGACCCTTAGGCAGGCGGGTTGCCTTTTTGTCGCGCGCCAGCCCGAAGAGATGGCGGTGCTGGCTGAATGTTCCGTTGGGGCGGACGCGCATGGGCAAGATTTTACGCTGCTGGACGGGGCAGGGGTTCATGAAAGTGCGGCTGGTCTGAACGCCGGCGCGCTGGGCGGGCTTTATAGCCCTGACGCTTGGAAAGTGGATCAACGAGGCGCGCTGGCCGCAATAACGGCTTGGCTGGCGCGAGAGTTTGGCGTCACGTTCCACTTTGGCGCCGAGGTCTGCGAGGCGGCGGATGGGCGGATTGTGACTGCAGATAGCAAATGGCGTGCTGAACATATCGTGATCTGCGGCGGCGACGACTTTGCGCGCCTGCATCCGAACGCATGGCGGGAAACCAGCGTTACCACCTGCCGTTTGCAGATGTTACGTACGGCGCCGCAACCGGCGGATTGGCGGCTGGGCCCTTTCGTGCTGGGTGGTCTGAGTCTCGCGCGGTATAGCGCATTTGCGGATTGCGCCAGTTTGCCTGCACTGAAAACGCATCAGGCCGCGCACCAAGCGGATGCGCTGGCCCACGGCGTTCATATCATAGCCGCCCAAGAGGCAGATGGCAGTGTCACTTTGGGCGATTCGCACCATTATGGTGCGGGCGCGGCACCGGACTATCCGGCACAAGTGGATGATCTGATTATGAACGCACTCGATCAGGTCCTGACCCTGCCAGATCGCCGGATCGCGGAGCGCTGGGTAGGCAATTATGCCTATATGCCGGGCCATTCCTCACTGCGCCTCACCCCCGCACCGGGCGTCACTGCAGTAACCGTCACAAACGGACAGGGAATGACGCACAGCTTTCAGTTGGCCAAAGAGACCATTCAGACCATCACCGGCTGGGCAGTTCAGTCTTGCGTCTCGTAGTCGGCTTTGCGGTCTGGCACATGCTCGCGCACCGGACGGCCAATGACGTCTTTGAGATCGGCAAGTTCGATGAAATTGTCGGCCTGGCGGCGCAGATCGTCCGAAATCATCGGCGGCTGGCTGCGGATAGTCGACACCACCGACACGCGCACGCCTTGGCGCTGCAATGATTCGACCAAGGGCCGGAAGTCTCCATCGCCAGAGAACAGGACAATGTGATCGACGCGCGGTGCGAGTTCCATCGCGTCGACGGCCAACTCGATATCCATATTGCCCTTCACCTTGCGGCGGCCTTGGCTGTCCGTGTATTCCTTGGCCGGTTTTGTGACCATGGAAAATCCGTTGTAATTTAGCCAATCAACCAGCGGGCGAATGGGCGAATATTCGTCATTCTCCAGCAGGGCGGTATAGTAGAACGCACGAAGCAGCTTACCACGGCGCATGAATTCGGTGCGCAGTAGTTTGTAATCAATATCAAAGCCAAGAGCCTTGCCCGCAGCATATAGATTTGATCCATCAATAAAGAGAGCTAATCTCTCGTCCTTATAGAACATCTGAATATCCTTTTAGCGAGGCGCTGTCGCGATGCGGCGGTGGGTCGCGAGGTGGCCGTTGCGGTATATGAAATTTTCTCGAAACGGGAACGAACCCCTGATGACGAAGCGTGGGACCTATTAAGGTTGCTAACGCGCGACAAGGCAGGAAAGGTCCCTAGAAAGGTAGGTTACGTGAGGACAATTGACAATTATCTCATTGCTTTGGGCGGAAATTTGCCGTCCGAGGCGGGCTCTGCCGCTCAAACGCTGAGTGCTTCCTTGAAGGCTGTGGCCGATGCGGGGGCCACTATCCACGCATTCAGCCCGTTTTACACCACGCCCTGTTTTCCTGTCGGCGCGGGTCCCGACTATGTAAATGCTGCCGCGAACATCGGTCTTGATGCCGCGCCGGATGAGATGATGGCGCTGCTGCACCGCGTCGAGGCTTTGTTTGGCCGAACGCGGGTGCGTCGCTGGGGCCGCCGGACATTGGATCTGGACCTGCTGGCATGCGGGGCGCAGGTGCTGCCGGACGCGACTGGCTACGATGAGTGGCGCAACCTGCCGCTGAGCGCGCAGATGGAGCGCGCGCCCGATCAATTGATCCTCCCGCACCCGCGTCTGCACGAACGAGCCTTTGTTCTGGTGCCGCTGGCGGATGTCGCGCCGGACTGGCAGCACCCGGTACTGGGGCGCACTGTGCGCGAAATGGTCGCCGATTTGCCGCAGGCTGATGTGCGCGCCGTCCAGCGTTTAGCATAACGCACTTGCACCTCGGCGCATCGCCGCTTAGACAGCAGGTTTACACGTGAACTCGGCATGCGAGTCACGCGTGCACTAACAATCTATCGCTCTCAAATCCGGAGGTCCTATGGCCCGCGTAACGACCGAAGACTGCGTCGACAAGGTTCCCAACCGTTTCGATCTGGTGCTGCTCGCCTCTCACCGCGCGCGCGAAATCTCCTCAGGGGCGCCGCTGACGGTGGACCGCGACAATGACAAAAATCCCGTCGTCGCCCTGCGCGAAATCGCAGAAGAGACGCAAAGCGCGGACGATCTGCGCGAGCGTATGATCGAGTCGAACCAGACCGAAATTGAGGTCGACGAGCCCGAAGAGGACTCGATGGCGCTGCTCATGGGCGGCGAGGCTGATAAACCGGCCGATGACGACATGTCCGAAGAGCGCCTTTTGCGCGAGCTGATGAAGGCACAAGGTCAAGGCTAAGCGGGCCAAAGCCAAGCAGGGCAGGGCCAAACGGCCCCGCCCCTTGGCTAGCCCCAAGCAAAAGGGCCGCGGGCGCGGCAGGCGCATCACATGATAACTGCCGATGACCTGATCGCGCTGGTCCGCACCTACAATCCGCGTTGCGACGAAGACCTGCTGCGCCGCGCTTATGACTATGGCCAGCGTATGCACGAGGGCCAGGTCCGCCATTCCGGCGAGCCCTATTTCACGCATCCCGTCGCCGTGGCCGCGATCCTTGCCCAGCAGCGGCTGGGGGACGCCAGCCTGATCACTGCGCTTTTGCACGACACGATTGAGGATACGCGCGCCTCCTATGCTGCGATTAGTGAGACGTTCGGCACCGAGATCGCCGATCTGGTCGACGGCGTGACCAAGCTGACCAATCTTCAGCTTAGCAGCAGTGAAACCAAGCAGGCTGAGAATTTTCGCAAGCTATTGATCGCTATGTCCAAGGACTTGCGAGTCATTTTGGTGAAGCTCGCTGACCGGCTGCACAACATGCGCACGATCAGGGCAATGCGTCCCGACAAGCAGGTGCAAAAAGCGCGCGAGACAATGGATATCTATGCGCCCCTCGCGGGCCGTATGGGCATGCAGTGGATGCGCGAAGAGCTAGAGGATCTGGCCTTTCGCGTGATCAACCCTGAAGCGCGCGCGTCGATCATGCGGCGCTTTATCACGCTGCAACGCGAATCGGGCGACGTGATTACACGCATCACAGCCGACATCCGCAAAGAGCTGGCAAAGGTCGGTATTGAGGCCGACGTGCTGGGCCGCGCGAAGAAGCCCTATTCTATCTGGCGAAAGATGCAGGAAAAGGACCTGGCCTTTTCACGCCTATCCGACATCTACGGATTTCGGATCATTTGCGCGTCTGAGGCTGACTGCTATGGCATTCTGGGCGCGATCCATCAGCGCTGGCGCGCTGTGCCGGGCCGGTTCAAAGACTACATCAGCCAGCCCAAATCAAACGGTTACCGTTCGATCCATACCACGGTATCGGGCCGCGACGGCAAGCGGGTGGAGGTGCAAATCCGCACCCGCCAGATGCACGACGTCGCCGAATCGGGCGTCGCAGCGCATTGGTCCTACCGCGACGGCGTGCGTGTCGAAAACCCATTTGCCGTCGATCCGACAAAGTGGATCGATACTCTGACAGACCAGCTTGAGTCGGGCGACGATCACGCCGACTTCCTTGAGGCGGTCAAGCTGGAGATGTATTCCGATCAGGTGTTCTGCTTCACGCCTAAAGGCGACGTGATCAAGCTACCCCGCGGCGCCACACCTATCGACTTTGCTTATGCGATCCACACGCGCATCGGCAATGCGGTGGTCGGCGCCAAGATCGATGGGATGCGCGTGCCACTCTGGACCCGGATCAAGAATGGCCAGTCGGTCGAGGTTATCATCGCCGATGGCCAAACGCCGCAATCTACGTGGCTGGACGTCGCCACTACCGGCAAGGCGAAATCGGCCATCCGCCGCTCCCTGCGCGAGCAGGATCGTGGCCGCTATATCAAGTTGGGCCGCGAATTGGCCCGTGCCGCGTTCGAGCATGTGGGCAAACGTGCGACCGACAAGGCGCTATCTGCGGCGGCGCGTAATCTTCGCTTGAAAGGCCCCGAATCGCTATTGGCGCGTCTTGGCAGCGCCGAGTTGACAGCGCGCGACGTGGTGAGCGCCGTCTATCCCGACCTCGCCCCGCAGGGCGGCGAGGAGGTGGGCCGCGACCGCGCCGTTATCGGCCTTGATGCAGGCCAGCGGTTCAAACGCGCGAGTTGTTGCGAGCCGCTTCCGGGCGAGCGGATCGTTGGCATTACCTTTCGCGGACAGGGCGTCACCGTCCACGCCATCGACTGCGACACGTTGCAAGCATACGAGACGCAGCCCGAGCGATGGATCGATCTTGCGTGGCATTCGGGCACCCATGCGGCAGACTACACGGTGTCTCTGAATATCACCATGAGCAACGACGCAGGGGTGCTGGGCCGCATTTGCACCTTGATCGGAGAGTGTAACGCAAATATCTCCGACCTGACGTTCATTGACCGGAAGCCGGATTTTTACCGCATTCTGGCCGAAATCGAAGTACGAGACGCCGAGCAGTTGCATAGCGTCATCAGCGTGCTGGACGCCGATAGCGACGTTGCCCAGATCGAGCGTCACCGCGATACCGCCCGTGCCACCGGCAAGGGCGTAACCTGAAACCGAAAGAGGACGCCCCTTGGTCTTCAAGCGACGAGACAGAAGATCCGTCTGGAGGGCCACCGCAGGTTTCTTCTGGCCCAAGGGCGGATGGACGCGCGCGGCGCGGTACGTGCAATACCGCGTGACACGGCTGCCTGACCCGCCGCACCGGATCGCGCGAGGCATCTTTGCAGGTGTCTTTGTGACGTTCTCTCCCTTTTTCGGGCTTCACTTCGTATTGGCCGCCTCGCTTTCCAAGATTATGCGCGGCAATATCGTCGCCTCGCTGCTGGCGACCTTCGTGGGCAATCCGCTGACGTTTTTGGCGATCGCGGCCAGCTCGCTTCAGACCGGGCATTTCCTGCTAGGCAGGGGCGGGCGCTTGCCCGATGAGGTTGATCGCACCCTAGCCGAAAAATTCGGCGGCGCTGCGGCAGACCTCAAGCACAATTTTCTGGCAATGTTCAGCCCCGAACAGGCCAATTGGAGCAAGCTGATCGTGTTCTATCACGACGTGTTCCAACCCTACATGATTGGCGGCCTCGTCATGGGCCTGATCTTTGGGCTGGTCGCCTATTACGTCTCGCTGCCCGTCCTGATGGTTTACCAAAAGCGCCGACAGGCCAAGCTGAAGGCGAAATGGATCGCGTTGAAGCAAAAGGCCGCAATCGACGATGCCAAAGCGTCACACTCTGCCAGCGAGGGCTGATCGCCGCTTGACGCCCGCGTGATTTGCGCCAGTCTTCCGTTTATAGTCCTAACTGCGCCATCGACACTCCGGGGGGAGCCATGCCAGACAATTCCAAGCTGCGCCTCGGCGTAAATATCGACCACGTCGCGACCATCCGCAATGCACGCGGCGGCACTGTACCTGACCCCGTGCGCGCCGCCTTGCTGGCCGAGGCGGCAGGCGCCAACGGCATAACCGCGCATTTGCGCGAGGACCGCCGCCATATTCTGGACCATGACATCGACGCGTTAATGGCAGCGCTCACGGTCCCGCTGAATTTCGAGATGGCAGCGACCAATGAGATGGCACAGATAGCGCTGCGCCATAAACCTCACGCTGTGTGCATCGTGCCCGAGAAGCGCGAAGAGCGTACGACCGAGGGCGGATTGAACGTGGCGGGCGATGAGAACCACTTGGCCCATTTCATCGCGCCGCTCCACGATGCAGGTTGCCGGGTGTCAATTTTCATTGGCGCGGACGCGGCCCAGATTGAGGCAGCCGCCCGGATCGGAGCCGATATTGTCGAGCTGCACACTGGCGCCTACTGCGACAGTCACGCCGAGGGCCGATTTGACGCGCGCGATTCCGAACTGGCATCCTTGCGCGAGATGGCGACCTACGCCCATTCGCTGGGCCTTGAGGTCCACGCAGGCCACGGCCTGACCTTTGACACCGTCGCACCGATAGCTGCGCTGCCAGAGGTGGTCGAGTTGAACATCGGCCATTTCCTGATCGGCGAGGCGGTGTTTATAGGTCTTGGCCCTGCCATAGCCGAGATGCGCCGCCTGATGGATGCGGCCCGATGAATTACCTGCGTTATACTGGCGTTTTTCTAGGCATCGCCGTCCTGTCGGCGCTTGTCGTGCTCGCGCTGAACACATGGGCGGATGCGCAGCTGGGCTCATCAGGACAGCTTCTGGCACCCGCAATGATTGCCGCGCTGCTTGAGGGCCGCGCGTTCGTTCGCGAGGAGGGCCGCGCGCCCAACCCGTCCGAGACATGGAACTTTGTCCTTTTGGCCACCGTGCTGGCCATCGCATTGAACGTCACGCTCAGCTATGCAGGCTCTGAGCTGATCCCTGCTGCGTCTGCACAGAGTATCGCACCGGTCGGCACGCGCGCCTTCTGGATACTGCTTGGCGTCCATGCATTGGTTTATTTTCTGTCGAACCGCTTCTTCCTGGGCCTTGGCGTGCGGAACGAGGAAACGCGGCGAAATGGCGCGGGCACCCAGTGACGCGGCAGCGGCGCGCACCATGATCCTTGGGATCGGCACCGATCTGGCCAACATTGAGCGGATCGCGCGAACGTTGGAGCGTTTCGGCGACCGTTTCCGCACACGCGTGTTCACGGATATCGAACAGCGCAAGGCCGAGGCGCGTGCCGATACCGCCGGCACCTATGCCAAGCGCTGGGCCGCCAAAGAGGCGTGTTCCAAGGCGCTGGGCACCGGACTGCGCATGGGTATCGCGTGGAAGGATATGGCCGTCAGCAATCTGCCCACTGGCCAGCCTGTCATGCAGGTTACTGGCTGGGCCGCCGAACGTCTGGCGGAAATGACTCCGCCGGGCCACAGTGCAATCATACACGTCACGCTCACCGACGACCACCCATGGGCGCAAGCCTTTGTCGTGATTGAGGCCCGGCCCGACATCACAGGCGGCGGCGCGGGTTGACTTGGGCGCCCCCCGCGCTCATGAAGCAACTCGAATTACAGCACCCATTTGCATAGGCGGAGACCGCGCATGGCATCCGAGGCCAAGACAGGCAATCCCATCATCGAAACGATCAAGACGGTGGTGTTCGCCCTGCTGATCGCGGGCGTGTTCCGCACGCTATTCTTTCAGCCTTTCTGGATCCCATCCGGGTCGATGAAGGATACGCTGCTGATCGGCGATTTCCTCTTTGTGAACAAGATGGCGTACGGCTATTCCTACGCGTCTTGCCCGTCGATCCGCTTTGCCGGCCTTGATCTGGACGCCGAGAAAATCTGCGGCTTTCTGGACGGCGACAATACACGCATCTGGGGCGGGGAGCCCGTGCGCGGCGACATCATCGTCTTTCGCCACCCGGTTAATCACAAGGATTTCATCAAGCGCCTGATCGGGATGCCCGGCGATACCGTCCAGATGAAGGACGGCGTGCTGCACCTGAATGGTGAGGCGGTCCAGCTAGAGGATGCTGGCAGCTTCGACGAAACATACGAACCCCAAGGATCAATGAAAAGTCGCCCCCGCTGCGAAAACGGCGTCGTGGGCGAGGGCGGCCTTTGCGCCAAATCCCGCCAGATCGAAACGCTGCCGGGCGGCCATGCGCACAGCATCCTGAACATCGACGATCAACGCTCGGACGATACCGGCGTGTTTACGGTGCCTGAGGGACATTATTTCTTCATGGGCGACAACCGCGACAACTCTACCGACAGCCGCTATGCGCAGACGGTCGGGGGCGTTGGATTCGTGCCTTATGAAAACCTGATCGGACGCGCGGACCGCGTTATATTCTCGTCCGCAGGTAGCTCCATGCTCTATTTCTGGACATGGCGGGGGGACCGCTTCTTTAAGAGGCTCGATTGAAGCTCTCGGGCGATCTGTCTGCGTTCGCAGAACGCGTCGGGCACGATTTTGCCCAACCGTCCCTATTGATCGAGGCGGTTACGCATCCCTCCATGTCGTCGCCCAGCCGCTCAGATAATCAACGGCTGGAGTTTTTGGGCGACCGCGTGCTGGGCCTTGTCATGGCCGAGGCGCTGCTGGCGCATGATCCGGGCGCCAGCGAAGGGCAGCTTGCCCCCCGCTTTAACGCGCTGGTGCGCAAGGAGGCCTGCGCAAGCGTTGCCCGCGAGATCGACCTTGGAAAAGTGCTGAAGCTGGGCCGCTCGGAAATGCTGTCAGGCGGGCGCCGCAAGGAGGCGCTGCTGGGCGACGCGATGGAGGCCGTTATCGCAGCGGTTTACCTGGATGGCGGGTTCGATGCTGCGCGCGCTATGATCATGCGGCTTTGGGAGGGCCGCATAAACGCGGTCGAATCCGATGCGCGCGATCCCAAAACGGCGTTGCAGGAATGGGCGCAGGCGCGCGGAATGCCGCCGCCGCGCTATGTGCAGACCGCGCGCGAGGGGCCAGATCATGCCCCGGTGTTCACCATCACAGCGCAGCTAGAGAGTGGCGCCACCGAATCGGCGACAGCAGGATCAAAGCGCTTAGCAGAACAGGTGGCCGCCAAAGCCCTCCTTGAGCGACTAGAGAGCGCGGCGAGCGCAACAACGCCGCCAGAGTAACCTGCAAGTGCGCGTAACGCCGCAGCCTCTGGGCAAGGGCGCGCCGATCGGGTAGTGCTGCGGCTTGCAACCGATGGATAACAACCCAATGAGCACACGCGCCGGATTCGTAGCCCTGATCGGAGAGCCGAACGCAGGCAAGTCGACCTTGCTGAACCGCATGGTCGGCGCCAAGGTCAGCATCGTCACGCACAAGGTGCAGACGACGCGCGCGCGCATTCGCGGCATCGCCATAGATGGCGACGCGCAGCTTATTTTTGTCGACACGCCGGGTCTCTTTCAGCCGCGCCGCCGTTTGGATCGCGCCATGGTCGCCGCCGCTTGGGGCGGGGCCGCAGACGCCGATGTCGTAGTTCTGCTGATCGAGGCCAATCGCGGCGTCACCGAGGGGGTCCAGCGCATCCTCGAAAACCTTGCGAATGTCACAAAGGGCCGCAAGGTCGCGCTTGCGATCAACAAAATTGACCGCGTCCAGTCGCCCGCACTTTTGGCGCTGACCAAGGACATGAACGAGCGGTTCGAGTTCAGTGAGACATTCATGATTTCGGCGGAAAAGGGTCACGGCGTCGACGCCCTGCGCACCTGGCTAAGCCAGCAATTGCCGGACGGTCCATGGCTCTACCCCGAAGACCAGATTGCAGATCTGCCCGTGCGCATGATCGCCGCCGAGATTACCCGCGAAAAGCTGACGCTGCGTCTGCATCAGGAACTGCCTTATCAACTGACCGTCGAGACGGAAAACTGGGAGGAGCGCGAGGATGGATCGGCGCGCATTGACCAACTGATCTATGTCATGCGTGACGGGCACAAAGGCATCGTGCTGGGCCGCAAGGGCGAGACGATCAAGCAGGTCGGCGCCGCCGCCCGAGTGGAGCTTGAGGAATTTCTCGGACGCCGTGTCCATCTTTTTCTTCAGATTAAGGTGCGTCCGAACTGGCTGGAAGATGCCGAGCGCTATTCGGAGATGGGCCTGAACTTCAAGGACGGCAATTGATGCGCAGCAACGTAGTTAATCATGCCCTGACTACTTCGACGTCGCCGCGCTCATGACGCGTCTGACGGCAGATTTCTGGGTCCACGCCTACCTCGCGCGTCTGCGCACGCTGAATATCCCCGCCTTCGTCACCGCCCATGGCGACGACACATCCGGCGCAGTTCTGGTCAAACTGAACACACTTGATGGACAGGCGTCAGCCTTTCAGCGCAGTTTCGATCTGATGTCGGGCGCGCGCAAGTGGGACGCGCTTGTCAGTGGTCTTGAGGCAGATGTAGACGCGGCCATCGCCCGCCAACGCAACTTTGATCCCGATTTGTGGGTGATCGAGGTTGAAGATCGCGCAGGCCGCCACCTGCTGGATCAGCCCGGCCTTGCCGATTGAGATGCTTGTCATAGCTTTGCTGCACGTGCCTCATGGCGCGGAGGAGGAGTTGGGCGGATGATAGAATGGCGCGATCAGGGCATCTTGCTGTCGGTGCGCAGGCATGGCGAGGCCGCCGCAATCATTGAGGTGCTGACGCCCGCACATGGCCGTCACGCCGGCGTCGTGCGCGGCGGCGCATCGCGCAAACTGGCCCCCATCTTGCAGCCCGGCGCGCAGCTGGATCTGGCGTGGCGCGCCCGGCTTGAGGATCATATCGGCACGTTCACGGTGGAGCCTGTACGCTCGCGCGCCGTGCATGTGATGAACGACCGGCTGGCACTGGCGGGCCTGAATGCAGTGACGTCTTTGTTGCTCTTTTCCCTACCGGAACGCGAGGCGCACGCGCCCCTCTATGCGCGGACCGAGACGCTGATGGACCTTATGGGTGACAGCGATATCTGGCCGCTGGCCTATCTGCGGTGGGAATTGGCGCTGCTGGAGGAGTTGGGTTATGGCCTCGACCTTAGCGCTTGCGCTGTCATGGGCGCGCGCGCCAACGATCTTAGTTATGTCTCGCCGCGGACGGGCCGCGCGGTGTCGCGCACGGGCGCGGGCGAATGGGCTGACCGCCTTCTACCGTTGCCGCCGTGCCTGTTGGGAAACGGCACCGCGCCCGATGCCGAGATTGCCGAAGGCTTTGCGCTGACGGGACATTTTCTGCGCAACCGTCTGGCGCACGAACTGGGCGGCAAGCCGTTGCCGGAGGCGCGCGCCAGATTTGTCGAGCGGTTCTCGGCGCGGGCAGCGATCTAAGTGTTCACGCCGAGGCCAGCTGCGGGCACCCGTCAGCCGCGCAGGGGTGCGCGGTGAATCAGGTGGAAACCGCCATCCGCGTCCTCGCCCACAAGGCTAAGCGCGTCGATCACGGGCGGCGGCGCCAGCATCGGTGCGATGATCGGGGCAAGGGCGGTCTGGATCTGCGCCGTCTCGCGCGCCGGACGTTTACCAGTCAGGGTCATGTGCCATCGAAACTGCTCCATCACGTGCGGATAGCCCCAAAGGCGCAGGTTTTTGGCCTCAGCCGCGCTTATCTGCGGGCGCTGGTGGCGCGCGATCTCGGCCGCGTTTGGCGGCGCGCGGAATATGTCAAATTGGTGGACGGTATGGGCCGCGAGCCGGGTGAGCGCGGCCGTGTCGCCCGTAGCCGCAATGGCCAGAAACCGCCCAAATCGCGCAAGCTCTGCTCCGTCTAGCGCGACTGGCGGTTGGTCTGCGCAAAACTGTTCCAGCGCGTCCATCAACGCCTCCGGTGATGCATCCGCCGCGAGGCGGAAGGGCGGTTTGATCGTCGCGTGAAATCCGTAGCGTCGGGGCGTTTCGGTCAAGTCGGTGATGGCGGCGGGCAGGCCTTTGATGTTCTGGGGATGAAACACGGAGGTGCCAGAGGCGATATCGTGTCCCAGCCATGCGGCCCCGAACCGTGCCAGCGGACTCGGCGCAGGGGTATAATAGATGGCATATCTGCGAAAGAGACGGTCAGGCATCGGCGGCGGTGATCCATGTTGAGGCTGCATAACGCCCTTCATCGCACGGCGCGCGCCCCAATAGCGATACGCGACTTTGACAGACGCCAGCTTGCGCTCCATAACTTCGCCAAAGCAAAAGGATTTCGCTCATGCCTGCTACCCCGCTATTTGATGTCCCGCCTGCGCCTTGCGTTGCAATCGCTGGCTTGGATCAGGTTTTCCCCGTGCGCCGCGTGTTTTGCGTAGGACGTAACTACGCCGCGCATGCAGCCGAGATGGGCAACGAGGTGGACCGCGACGCGCCGTTTTATTTCACCAAGTCGGCACATGCCGTGATTCCGCCGGGAAGCGAGATTGCCTATCCGCTGGGCACAAAGGACTGCCACTACGAGATGGAGTTGGTGATCGCCATCGGCGCGGAGGCGCATGATGTAGCTGAGGCACGCGCACTTGACGCCGTTTATGGCTATGCTTGCGGCATAGACCTGACCCGGCGCGATTTGCAGGCCAAGGCAAAGGACGGGCGCAAGCCATGGGATCTGGGCAAGGATTTCGAGAATTCAGCGCTGATGGGTGCGATCACGCCTGCGGCTGAGTTTGGCGAGGTTGGTCGCCGTGCGATCACCCTCGATCTAGACGGGCAGCGGGTGCAGGAGGCGCGGCTTTCGGACATGATCTGGAGCGTACCAGAGATCATCGCGCACTTGTCGCGGTTCTACCATCTGGCACCCGGCGATCTGATCTATACCGGGACGCCTGCGGGGGTAGGCCCCGTGGTGCCGGGCAGCGTCTTGAATGGCGCGATCGAGGGGCTGGAGCCGATTACGCTGACGATTGTCAAATAGCTTTTGGAACGACCTTCCTAGGGCGGCGCTTAGTTATCCTTCGCCAACAAAAAAACCGGCGCTGAGATAAGCGCCGGTTGGTGTTTTCTATGACGGACTGCTCAGTTGCTCTGGCTCAGTAGCCGCCGAGCAATGACCTGCGCCTGAATTTCTGCCGCGCCCTCAAAGATGTTGAGGATGCGGGCGTCGCACAGAATGCGGCTAATCTTGTATTCAAGCGCAAAGCCGTTGCCGCCGTGAATCTGCAGCCCATTGTCGGCAGCCGCCCATGCGACACGCGCGCCCAACAGCTTGGCCATGCCGGCCTCGACGTCGCACCGGCGCCCTGCGTCTTTTTCCCACGCACTGAAATAAGTCAGTTGGCGCGCGATCATGATCTCGACCGCCATCATCGCAAGCTTGCCCGAAACGCGTGGGAAATCGATCAGCGCGCCCCCGAATTGTTTGCGGTCCTGCGCGTATTGCATCGCCACGTCCAGCGCCGACTGCGCGACGCCCACGGCGCGTGCAGCGGTCTGGATGCGTGCGCTCTCAAATGTCTCCATTAGCTGCTTAAAGCCCTTGCCCTCCTCGCCGCCCAGTAGGTTCTCGCCTTTGACATGAAAGCCGTCAAAGGCGATCTCGTATTCCTTCATGCCGCGGTAGCCCAGCACCTCAATTTCGCCGCCCGACATGCCCTCGGTGGGAAAAGGGTCCGCGTCGGTGCCGGGGGTTTTCTCGGCCAGAAACATCGACAGGCCGCGATGATCGGTGCTGTCCGGGTCGGTGCGCGCAAGCAGCGTCATGACATGCGTGCGGGCGGCGTGGGTGATCCACGTCTTGTTGCCGGTCACGCGGTAGTCGTCGCCGTCCTTGGTGGCGCGGGTGCGCAGGGCACCCAGATCCGAACCTGTATTCGGCTCAGTAAAGACCGCTGTGGGCAAAATTTCCGCGCTGGCCAGCTTGGGCAGCCAGTGCGCCTTTTGCGCGTCGGTGCCGCCGCAGATAATCAGTTCGGCCGCAATCTCGCTGCGCGTGCCTAGGCTGCCGACACCGATATAGCCACGGCTAAGTTCTTCGGAGACCACGACCATTGAGGCTTTGCTCAGGCCCAGACCGCCGAATTCTTCGGGAATGGTCAGGCCAAAGACGCCCATTTCCGCCAGCTCATCGATGATCTCCATCGGGATCAGCTCGTCCTTCAGATGCCAGTCGTGGGCGTAGGGCTCGACCTTTTCGACGGCATAGCGGCGGAACTGCTCGCGGATCATCTCCAACTCATCATCGAGGCCGGTGCGGCCCACGGTAATCTCGGCGGCGCGTTCCTGCATTAGTGCGACGAGGCGCGTGCGCGCGGCTTGCGTATTGCCACCTTGGGTCAGCGTCATGATTTCGGGGGTCATGAGGGCGCGCATGTCGTCTTGGGTCAGGCCGATATCTTGCAGACGCAGCATTTCACCCTGGCTCATCGGGATGCCGCCGTAGATTTGCCACAGGTACTCGCCAAAGGCGATCTGATGGATCAACGCCTCGACCTCGCCAAAGGTGCCAGCCTCGGTCAGGCGATCCGCCCAAGCCTGCATCTGGCGCAGCGCCTCGGCGTAAGTGGCGAGCCACGCAAGGCCGTGTGCAGCCGTCTGCTGCTGGTCCACCAGCGCGCTCGATACGCGGCCGTCCTCGGTAACGAGGGCGCGGACGGCGGACTTGGCCGCAGCGACAATGGCTTCGACAGGCGCGATGGCCGCGCGGGTAAGGTCCACCAGATTGTCCAGCAAGGGGGTCTGATCTGCCAGGTCGATTTGTCCGTCATGCGCCATCGTGCGATCCTTTTTCTACGTGCTGCCCGTCCTAATCACTTTGCAAGTGCAGCGCAACTATTTGCAAGCGCAGCGCAACTATAAGACAAATGAGCGCTGAGTTTTGATGCAATATTGCGCGGCATTTGAGCGCATATTGAGCGCGCCTGCCCATTCCCCTGCCGCAAATTCCCGCGTATGGATCGCCCGATGGAGATTTTCGCCGCCCTTGGACCGCCAGACCTATGGCTCTTTGCTTATGCGATTGCGCTGTGCGCGGGCGTGGTAAAGGGCGTTGTCGGCTTTGCGATGCCACTTATCCTGCTGTCAGGCCTCAGCACCTTTGTCGCGCCTGATCTGGCGCTGGCCTGCCTGATTGTGCCGACCCTGCTGACAAATGCGTGGCAGGCGCTGCGGCAAGGGAGTGCGGCGGCGGTCGCGTCAGTCGTGCGGTTTCGGGTATTTTTGATCGCCGGCGGCGTAATGCTAATGCTGAGCGCTCAGTTAGTACCGATGCTGCCACCGTCGGTGTTATTGCTTATCATCGCGGTGCCGCTGGTGAGCTATGCGGGCACGACGCTGGCCGGGTATCCTTTGCGCCTGCCAACGCATCCGGGGCGCCGCGTTGAGATGGGCCTTGGCGGCGCGGCGGGGTTTATCGGCGGGCTGTCGGGCGTCTGGGGGCCAATTACGGTCGCCATGCTGACGTCGATGGAGACAGAAAAGCGCGAGCAGGTGCGCGTGCAGGGGGTGCTCTATGGCCTTGGGGCGTTGGCGCTCGCGGCAGCACACATCGCGTCCGGCGTGCTGAATGCGCAAACGTTGCCACTGTCAATTGCGCTGGTGCCGCCCGCGCTGCTTGGTATCTGGACTGGTTTTCAAATTCAGGACCGCATCGATCAGAAACTGTTCAAACGGTTGACGCTTTGGATCTTGTTAATCGCGGGACTGAACTTGCTGAGGCGCGCTATCTTTACGCTCTGACGCCATTGCCCTCAGAGTGCGAATCGGCAGCCGTTCGGCTCGCCTGTGGCTGATCCATGCTGGCTAACTCCCTCTCGACACGCGTTAATTGGACGGCCAAATGCACTTGGATGGGCAGAATCGACAGATTTCATGCCCGTCGCGGCGCTTTCTGTTTTTGTTTTTCTTCATTCGATCTATAGTCTGGCAAAAGCCGCAAAGGCGAAAAGCAAACGACTGGGGGGACTGAACCAATGATCCGATCGGAATTGATTCAGAAAATTGCCGATGAAAATCCGCATTTATACCAAAGGGATGTGGAGCGGATCGTAAACACCGTCTTCAACGAGATCACCGATGCGATGGCATCGGGTAACCGGGTGGAACTGCGTGGCTTTGGCGCGTTTTCCGTAAAAAAGCGCGATGCGCGTACGGGGCGGAACCCGCGTACCGGCGAATCCGTTCCTGTGGAGGAGAAACATGTCCCCTTCTTCAAGACCGGCAAGCTTTTGCGGGACCGCCTGAACGGAAAGTAACACATGCGCTACATTCGCTACGCCTCGATCGCCATCTTTGCGATGGCCCTGATCCTCATAGCCTTGGCCAATCGCGTCTATGTGCCGATTCGAATGGTGCCGGACGAGCTGACTGGACTGACCGCTCTGAGCCCCGCGCGTGAGGTGCCACTTTTCGTGGTCATCTTTGGCGGGATTCTGGCTGGCCTCATCTTGGGGTTCATCTGGGAGTGGATTCGCGAAGCAGGCGAGCGTGCCGCTGCTGTCCGCCAAGCGCGCGAGATGACCCGCTTGCGTGCAGAGATCAAGCGCCTCAAGGCTGAAAAGCACGAGGGCAGCGATGAAGTCATCGCTCTGTTGGACACTGGCCGCTGAGGCGACATGAGCCACAACATTCGTATTAAAATGTGCGGGCTGAAAACGCCCGTGGACGTAGCCGCTGCGGCGGCTGCGGGCGCGCAGTACGTCGGCTTTGTCTTCTTTGCGCGCTCGCCGCGGAACGTCAGTCACGCGGCGGCAGCGGCACTGGCGCTTGCGGCGCCGGACGGAATCGCCAAGGTCGCCCTGACTGTTGATGCGGATGACGCTGCATTGGACGCGCTCACGGCCGCCGTCCCGCTGGACATGCTGCAACTGCACGGCGGCGAGACGCCGGTGCGCGTGGCCGAGATCAAGGCCCGCTACGGCCTGCCGGTGATGAAGGCGATCGGCATCGCGGATGCGGACGACCTTGCGCAGATCGACCTCTACTCGGGCGTTGCTGACCAACTGCTGATCGATGCGAAGCCGCCGAAGGGCGCGGCCCTGCCGGGCGGAAACGCACTTGCCTTTGACTGGTCACTGATCGCTGGGCGACGCTGGACGTCGCCATGGATGCTGGCGGGCGGGCTGACACCAGGCAACGTCGCCGAGGCGGTAGAGCGGACAGGTGCGCTGCAGCTTGACGTCAGCTCGGGCATCGAAAGTGCGCCGGGCGTCAAGGATGCGGAGCTGATGCGCGCCTTTGTCGCAGCGGCGCGAGGGTGATTGAATTTCGCACGGCGCGGCGTGAGGACGTTGCCGAAGTCGTGGCCTTGCTGGCGGACGACGTGCTGGGCGCGGCCCGCGAGGCAGGAGATCTGGCGCCGTATCTGGCGGCGTTTGACCACATGGCGGGCGAGGCTGGCAATACACTGATCGTGGGCACCGATGCGGCGGGCGGCGTGATCGCCACCTACCAGATCACCTTTATCATCGGGCTATCCCTGCGCGCCGCGCGGCGTGCACAGATCGAGAGTGTGCGTGTTGCCGGATCAATGCGAGGGCAGGGCATCGGGCGCCAAATGTTCGCGGACGCGATAGCACGCGCGCGCAATGAAGGCTGCGCGCTGGTACAGTTGACGATGAACGCTCAGCGCGCTGACGCCAATCGGTTCTACGAATCGCTCGGCTTTGTGCCATCGCATACCGGGTTCAAACTAGCCTTGAGTTAAGCGCCGCCTTTTTGCTGGAAAACCGCGCCTGCGTCTCATATTCATGGCGCAAGCGCACGTTATGAAAGGCCTGCCAGATGAATGACCTCTTCAACAGTTTCATGACCGGCCCAGATGAAAAGGGCCGCTTTGGTCAGTTTGGCGGGCGCTTTGTCAGCGAGACGTTGATGCCGCTGATTTTGGAGCTGGAAGAGCAGTATGAGCATGCCAAGACCGACGATAGCTTTTGGGCTGAAATGCACGATCTGTGGACGCACTATGTCGGCCGCCCCAGCCCGCTATACTATGCCGAACGGCTGACGCAGCACTTGGGCGGGGCCAAGATTTATCTGAAGCGCGACGAGTTAAACCATACCGGCGCGCACAAGATCAACAACGTGCTGGGCCAGATTATCCTCGCACGCCGCATGGGCAAAACGCGCATCATCGCCGAGACAGGCGCAGGGCAGCACGGTGTCGCCACGGCGACGGTTTGCGCCAAGTTTGGCCTGAAATGTGTGGTCTACATGGGGGCGCATGACGTCGAGCGGCAGAAACCCAACGTTTTCCGCATGCGCCTACTGGGCGCCGAGGTGATCCCAGTGACGTCTGGGCGCGGCACACTGAAGGATGCGATGAACGACGCACTGCGCGACTGGGTGACCAATGTGCGCGACACATTTTATTGCATCGGCACTGTCGCCGGTCCGCACCCCTATCCGGCCATGGTCCGCGATTTCCAAAGCATCATCGGCAAGGAAGCGAAGGAGCAAATGCACGCCGCTGAGGGCCGTCTGCCCGACACGCTTGTCGCGTGTATTGGCGGTGGCTCCAACGCGATGGGCCTGTTCTATCCATTTCTTGACGACAAGGATGTTAATATCGTCGGGGTTGAGGCCGGCGGTAAGGGCGTCAATGCCAAGATGGAGCATTGCGCCTCCCTTACTGGTGGCCGTCCCGGTGTTCTGCACGGCAATCGCACCTATCTTCTACAGGATGACGATGGCCAGATCCTTGAGGGTTACTCGATCTCGGCGGGCCTCGACTATCCCGGCATCGGCCCCGAACATAGCTGGCTGCACGATATCGGCCGGGCGCAATACGTTTCGATCACCGACAAAGAGGCGCTTGAGGCGTTCCAGCTAAGCTGTGCGAAAGAGGGGATTATTCCCGCGCTTGAGCCTAGTCATGCGCTGGCGCATGTGATGAAAATCGCGCCAGACCTGCCGAAGGACCATCTGATCATCATGAATATGTGCGGACGCGGCGACAAGGATATCTTTACCGTCGCCAAGCATCTGGGATTCGGCATGGAAGAAAAAGACTGAGCGTTCGCCTTGTAGGTCCGCGCCCCGCCGCGCTGTCTGCCTAGCAAGTGTCAGGCAGGCAGGTGGGTGGGCACCTTCATCCTAGCCGATACAATTAACTCAATACCGGTGTCACGCGCTTATCTCAGCGTGTTGGCACAGGCTCGTCCCCGCGGTAATCATAGAAACCGCGCCCGGCTTTGCGGCCCAGCCAACCAGCTTCGACGTATTTTGTCAGCAGCGGGCAGGGCCGGTACTTCGTGTCAGCCAGCCCATCATGCAGCACGTTCATGATGGCGAGGCAGGTGTCCAATCCAATGAAATCGGCCAGTTCTAGCGGGCCCATTGGATGGTTTGCGCCCAGCTTCATCGATTGGTCGATCGAGCGTACATTCCCGACGCCCTCATAGAGGGTATAGACCGCCTCATTGATCATCGGCATGAGGATACGGTTAACGATAAAGCCGGGAAAATCCTCTGCTGATGCCGCTGTTTTTCCAAGCTTCTCAACAACTTTCAGGCAGGCGTCATATGTCTCGGCATCGGTGGCGATGCCGCGGATCAGCTCGACAAGGCTCATCACGGGGACAGGATTCATAAAGTGGAAACCCATGAATTTTTCGGGCCGGTCCGTGCGGCTGGCCAGCCTTGTGATCGAGATGGATGAGGTGTTCGAGGTCAGGATCGTGTCCGGTTTTAGGTGCGGCAGCAGATCCTCAAAGATAGCTTGCTTGACTGTCTCGCGCTCGGTCGCAGCCTCGATCACCAGATCAGTCTTGCCCAAATCGGTCAGCTTCAGCGTTGTCCCGATGCGGGCCAACGTGCTGTCCATGTCCGACTGCGCTATTTTTTCGCGGCTAACCTGCCGCTCCAGATTGCGGCGCATAATCTCCATCGCGGAGTCCAGCGCGTCCTGGCTTATGTCGGTCAGCAACACCTCATAGCCAGCCAGTGCCATTACATGCGCGATACCGTTGCCCATTTGGCCTGCGCCGACCACGCCGATTGTCTGGATGTTCATGTCACTGCTCCGTATATCGTTTGGCGCACAATAGGCCCCGTCGCACGCGGGCCGCAAGAGGGCGCAGATTGACCCATTCGAGCCAAGGGGATTTACCCAAAGGTTAAGTCGAATTTGCACATTAGCGTTTTCTCAATGGATTGCGCCGATTCTCGCTCTTGGGTGAACTATTTTTTGGTGGGAATTATGACTTATGAAATGCTGGGGGCGCAGCCCCTTGACTACATGCCGTGTCGGTATGGCAGATCGAAACTCGTCTTTCGCGGACCAGCCCGTGACATGACCGGGCGGTATGCCGCCTTTCTGGGCGGGACCGAAACATATGGGAAATTTCTACGCCAGCCTTATCCGGCATTGGTCGAGAGGCAGCTGGGCGCACCTTGCGTTAATATGGGATGGCCGAATTCCGGCGTGGACGTTCTGTTGAACGATCCTGAAATTTTGCACGCAGCATCGCGCGCATGTGTGACAGTGCTACAGGTGCCGGGTGCGCAGAACATGTCGAACCGGTTTTACAAGGTGCATCCGCGTAGGAACGACCGCTTTGTTGAGGCGTCTGCGATACTGCGCGCCATGTTCGCCGAGGTGGATTTTACCGAGTTTCATTTCACCCGGCACATGCTCGGCCACTTGGCATTTGTCTGCCCGGCCCGATTTGCTGTGGTGCGCGACGAGTTGCAGGATGCTTGGATTGCCAGGATGAAGCTTCTGTTGGCGCGGATAGATGGGCCGGTCGTCCTGCTGTGGATGGCAAGCCACGCGCCGGAGGACAGCGCGGACGCGCCCAATATCGCTGGCGATCCCGCGTTTGTCACGCGCGCTATGCTGCGGGCTATCACGGCTCACGCAGAAGGCTTTATCGATGCCACCACCAGCGAGGCCGCGCTTGAGGCAGGGAGTGCGGGAATGGTTCATTCCGAGTTGGAGGCAATTGCAGCGAGCGAGTTGCCCGGCCCGGTCGCCCATGATGAGGCTGCCGAGGCGCTGGCGCCGATTTTGCGGAAGTATCTGGACGCCTGATACAAAAAGACCCGCCCTCGTCAGGCGGGTCCTTTACTGCGTGGTGTCTAATAGAGTTTAGCTCAGCTTTTTTGTCAGCTCTGGCACAGCCTCAAACAAGTCTGCGACGAGACCGTAATCTGCGACCTGAAAGATCGGCGCCTCTTCGTCCTTGTTGATAGCGACGATGATCTTGCTGTCCTTCATGCCGGCGAGGTGCTGGATCGCACCAGAAATGCCAACAGCAACGTATAGATCGGGCGCGACGACCTTGCCGGTCTGGCCGACCTGCCAGTCATTCGGTGCATAGCCCGAATCGACTGCTGCGCGTGATGCACCGACAGCGGCGCCAAGTGCGTCTGCCAGTTTTTCGATCATAGCGAAGTCTTCCTTGCTGCCGACACCGCGGCCACCCGAAACAACAACGCCGGCCGAGGTCAGCTCTGGGCGGTCGGAGGCGGCGACTTTATCTTCGACCCATTCGGACAGACCGGGGTTTGCCACAGCCGAGATTGTCTCGACCGGTGCCGATCCGCCCTCTTCTGCGGCATCAAAGGTGGATGTGCGAAAGCTTACAACCTTCTTGGGATCGATCGATTTCACGGTCTGGAGCGCGTTACCCGCATAGATCGGCCGCTCGAATGTATCAGACGACACAACTGCGGACACGTCCGAGATCACCATGACGTCCAGCAACGCCGCAACGCGCGGCAGCACGTTTTTTGCGTCCGTCGTGGCAGGCGCGACGATATGCTCGTAATCGCCCGCAAGACTGACGATCAGCGCGGCTGTCGGCTCGGCCAGGCGGTGGCCCAAGGACGCGTCCTCGGCAACCAGCACCTTTGTGATACCTTTAATCTTGGACGCCGCTTCGCCAGCAGCAGCGGCTGATGCACCGCAGCAAAGGAGGGTGATGTCACCCAGCGTGGAGGCGGCGGTTACAGCCTTGGCTGTGGCGTCCATCGCCAATTCGCCATCGGTAACTTCGGCAAGGAGTAGAACAGCCATTACACGGCCCCCGCTTCTTTGAGTTTCGCGACCAGTTCGTCGACGGAGCCGACGATTTCGCCCGCTTTGCGTGTCTCAGGCTCGGCTGTGCCGATGACTTGCAGGCGCGGCGTGACGTCGACGCCGTAGTCGGCGGCGGTTTTTTCGTCCATCTGCTTTTTCTTGGCCTTCATGATGTTTGGCAGCGACGCATAACGCGGCTCGTTCAGGCGCAGATCGACGGTGATGATGCTGGGCATGGTTACCTTGATCGTTTGCAATCCGCCATCGACCTCGCGGGTGACGAGTGCATGATCACCGTCAATGTCGAGGCTGGAGGCGAACGTGCCCTGCGACCAGCCCATCAGGGCCGACAGCATTTGGCCTGTGGCGTTCATGTCGTTGTCGATCGCCTGCTTGCCTGCCAGCACGAGGCCGGGCTTTTCTTCGTCGATGATCGCTTTGAGGATCTTGGCGACAGCCAGCGGCTCAATGTCGGTGTTCACGTCCTCGGAGGCGATGACCAGTATGGCGCGGTCGGCGCCCATCGCCAGCGCTGTGCGCAACGTTTCTTGCGCCTGTTTGACGCCGATGGAAACTGCGATGACCTCTTCGGCCTTGCCCGCTTCCTTTAGGCGGATGGCCTGTTCGACAGCGATTTCATCGAATGGATTCATCGACATTTTGACGTTAGCAAGATCGACACCGCTTCCGTCCGCCTTGACGCGGACCTTCACGTTGTAGTCGATCACGCGTTTGACAGGTACGAGCACCTTCATTTGCATAATCTCCCTCAGATTGGTGAAGGGCCGCCGCGCGACTCCTCCTATAACGCTCTCATTGCCTTTGATATAGAAGGGGTGGCGCGGAAAACAGCGCAAAATCGTCGCGTTTGGGCACGGTTGCGGCGAGGCTGTATTCGTAGGGATGCAGTGCGCCAAAAAGGCGGTGCGGCGGTTGGCAATCCGTCAGCGGTTGGCGCCCGGAACCCACAGCACGTCATCCTTGCCACCATCATTGGCCATGCGGCCGGCGACAAAGAACCAGTCGCTGAGGCGGTTCAGATATTTGATCGCAGAGGGATTTACCGTCTCGGTCTCGGCCAGTTCGGTCGACATGCGCTCGGCCCTGCGGCAGACGGTGCGGCAAAGGTGCAAATAGGCGGCAAGAGACGTACCGCCAGGCAGGATAAAGCTGCGCAATGGCTCAAGCACCTCGTTCATCACGTCGATCTCGGCCTCAAGCCTGTCGACCTGCGCCTCTACCATGCGCAGTGGGGGGTATTCGGCGTCCGCGTCATTTTCCATGTCCGGGCGGCACAGATCGGCACCCAGATCGAACAGATCATTCTGAATGCGGGCCAGCGCATCGTCCGTCTCGCCCGTTGTATGCAGGCGCGCCATACCCAGCGCTGCGTTTAACTCGTCTACCGTGCCGTATGCGCTGGGACGGGCCGAATGCTTGGCCACGCGGCTGCCATCGCCGAGCGCGGTATCGCCTTTGTCGCCAGTGCGTGTGTAGATCTTGTTCAGAACGACCATGATCACTGTCCTCCGAAATATTTATGGATGGTTACGAACCCCAGAATCGCCACAATCGCGAAGAATTGCGCGATGATACGCCAGCGCATGAATTTGTTGGCCCGCTTGCCATTGTCCACGCCCTCCTTGCCGAAGGTGCTAATGCCCATCGCCAAAATCACCGCGACGACGAGGCAGGCGGCGGCAACGATAAGAAAGAGCGGGTCACTGAACATGATAGGCCTCCGGTGGTATGGCTATTGCCCGCATGTAGACCGGATGGCGCCAAAGGCGAAGGAGAATTTCTGGCCAGTCGTGCCGCCTAAGCCTTTGACAGAACCCAATCCAGCGCGCGGGTTGGCAGGATACGCCGCGCAATGCCCATCGCATGGGTTGGAACCGTGACATAGTACCGCGCGCGCGGTCGGCGTGCCTCAACTGCGTGGATCAGCTTTTTTGTCACGGCCACGGGAGGCAGCTCAAACGTATCTGGCCCGCTGTCCTGATATAGCCGTTTTTGCAGGCCCGCACGATAATCGGCCTCGCGCGGCGACGATTCCCAATCGATCCACCGTTCGAAATGCGGGATCGAATTTTGCCGGATGCGCGACGTGACAGGGCCCGGCTCAATCAGGCAGACTTGGATGCCGGTGCCGCGGAGTTCGATTCGCATCGTGTCGGTCAGACCTTCGACAGCGAATTTCGTCGCGTTATAGGCACCTCGCCATGGCAACGTCACCAGGCCCAAAACCGAGGAGCATTGTATAATTCGGCCCGACCCTTGGCCGCGCATAACTGGGATCACGCGGCGCGTCAGATCGTGCCAACCAAAGAGATTTGTTTCAAATATTTCGCGCAGCGCACCGGTTGGCAGATCTTCGACCAGACCGGGGCAGGCGAATGCGCCATTGTTAAATAGGGCATCTAATCTGCCTGAACTGGCCTCCAGAACCTCGGCAAGTCCGGCCTCAATGCTGGCCGTGTCAGCGTAATCTATCAGCGGGCTATCCAGCCCCTCCGCCTTGAGGCGTGCGCAATCTTCCGGCTTTCTGCAGGCCGCAAACACACGCCAGCCGCGCGCCTTCAGGCCGTGGGCTGCATCATATCCGATGCCGGACGAGCACCCTGTGATCAGGATGGTGCGCTGTGCGCCGCTGCTTAATTGTGACAAATCAGTTGGCCGCCGTGACCAGCCAATCGGCCATCCAGCCTATCTGGCCTGTGTTAAGATCGCGCAATTCGACCCACGCGCCGCGCCGGTCCAGCACTTCTACACTGGTGCCGCGCGACAGTTGGTCGACTTTGCCGAAATCTGTGCCGGGGCCGCTGCGCATATTTGCCGCGTCGCCCGCGATGCTGCGAATGTCAGATGCTGTCGGGGTAGGGGGCAGTGACGCGACGACCGCCTCGTCAATTGGAGTGTCGCGCACATCGTTCACCAGCGTTTCCGAGTCGAACGACGAGGTGCTGACTGCAGCGCGTGTGCCAAGAGCATCGCCGCCGACAAGCGGCCGTGTCATCGACGCCAGCGTTATGCCAAATCCGCCCGTTTCCTCTGACGATAGACCCGAAAGGCCCGCAAGGGTTACATCACCGCGCGGTTCCGCCCTTGTAACCCGCGTTCTGGCGACCTGCGATTTGTCGCGGCGAACGAGCGCGGGGATTTTTGGTTCGGGGATTTCTGCGCCGGCAAGCTGCACTGGCGCTGGCACCATCTTAGGCTCGGCGAAGATTGATTTGTTCTGATAGGCAACCTGCAGGGAGTCTTGCGCGGGAGCATAGTCAGAGCCGCCGCTGGCTTGGTAAAAAGCGAAGCCCAGAAAGCCGAAGCTGATAAGGATGAAACGCCACATTTTGTGCAACCCCCATTGCAATTTTTGCGCAGGCATATTTTTGCCCACTAGAGGATTTCGGCTGGCAGTCGCCGATTCCCCGTTTCATTATTCTACACTATTCCCGCCCCGCCAGAACGGCAAAAGACGCGCATAGAGTACGACAGGCGCTTTACGTGCAATAGCGCCACGGCTATCACCGCCGATATGACAGATGATATTGCCGACCCCGCTTCGCCCTCCGGCGCCCCCCCGACCGAATTGGCCGAGCCGCTTCGCCGCGCCATTGGCGACCGGTATCTTACGTATGCGCTTAGCACGATCATGCACCGTGCGCTGCCCGACGCGCGCGACGGGCTAAAGCCCGTTCACCGCCGCATCCTATACGCAATGCGCGAACTGCGACTTAGTTCCACAGGCGGCTTCCGAAAGTCCGCCAAGATCAGCGGCGACGTGATGGGTAACTACCATCCGCACGGCGATGCTGCGATCTATGACGCGATGGCGCGGCTGGCTCAGGACTTCGCTGTGCGCTATCCGTTAGTCGACGGGCAGGGGAACTTCGGCAATATTGACGGGGATAATCCTGCCGCTGCGCGTTATACCGAGGCGCGGATGACCGCTGCCGCTGAGGCGTTGCTGGACGGACTGGCCGAAAACGCGGTCGATTTCCGTGATAACTATGATGGCACCCTGACAGAGCCTGTGGTTCTGCCCGCATCCTTTCCGAACCTGTTGGCAAACGGATCGTCGGGCATTGCGGTGGGGATGGCCACCAATATCCCGCCCCATAATATTGCCGAATTGATCGATGCGTGCCTGCATCTAATCAAAGTGCCTGATGCGCGCGATGACACGCTGCTAAATTACGTACCCGGCCCCGATTTCCCGACAGGCGGCGTCATTGTCGAGCCGCCCGAGAGCATTGCGCAGGCCTACCGCACTGGACGCGGCGCCTTCCGCCTGCGCTGCAAATGGGAGGTCGAGGATCTGGGGCGCGGTCAATGGCACATCGTAGTCACCGAGATCCCGTATCAAGTGCAGAAATCGCGCCTGATCGAGAAGATCGCCGAAGTTATCCAGCTCAAAAAGATCCCGATCCTTGCAGATGTGCGCGACGAAAGCGCCGAAGATATTCGCCTCATCCTTGAGCCGCGCAGCAAGAATGTGTCGCCCGAGATGCTGATGGGCATGATGTATCGCAACTCCGACCTTGAGGTGCGTTTCTCTCTCAATATGAACGTGTTGATTGACGGAGTTACACCAAAGGTCTGCTCGATGAAGGAGGTCCTGCGGGCCTTCCTCGACTTCCGCCGCGAAGTGCTGGAGCGCCGTTCGGCCCACCGGATGGAAAAGATCGACCACCGTCTGGAGGTGCTGGAGGGGCTGATTGTTGCGTTCCTCAACCTCGACCGCGTGATTGATATTATTCGATATGACGAGGCGCCCAAACCCGCTTTGATGCGCGAGAATTGGGGGCAGGAATTTATCCGGGCCACGGATCAGGCAGACTACGTGTCACCGCCCGAGGGCGGCGAGGATGGGCTGACCGACATTCAGGCCGAGGCGATCCTGAACATGCGCCTGCGCAGTTTGCGCCGTCTTGAGGAAATCGAACTGCTGAAAGAGCAAAGCGCTCTTATGGAAGAGCGCGCTGCGCTGGAGGATCTGCTGGAGCATCCTGAACTGCAGTGGGATGCGATCGCGGATCAGCTGAGAGAGGTCAAGAAGACCTTTGGTAAAAATTCCGTCGGCGGCGCGCGGCGCACCCAATTCGCCGAGGCCGGCGAGGTTGAAGAAGTGCCGCTGGAGGCGATGATCGACCGCGAGCCGATCACGGTCGTTTGCTCGCAAATGGGCTGGATTCGCGCGATGACCGGCCATATCGATTTGACGCGCGAACTTAAGTTCAAGGACGGCGACGGACCGGGCTTCCTCTTTCATGCGGAAACGACTGACCGTTTGCTGGTCTTTGCCGGCAACGGGCGATTCTACACTATTCCAGCCTCCACGCTGCCCGGTGGGCGCGGCATGGGCGAGCCGTTACGCCTGATAGTAGACCTGCCGAATGAGGCCGAGATTGTCGATATTCATATCCACCAGCCTGGTCGTAAGCTTTTGATCGCGTCGTCGGCCGGCGATGGCTTTGTCGTACCAGAGGACGAGGTTTTGGCCCAGACGAGAAGCGGCAAACAGGTGCTGAACGTGCGCGCCCCGACACGGGCCACCGTTTGCAAGCCTGTGACCGGCGATCATGTCGCGGTTGTAGGTGAAAATCGAAAAGTGTTGATTTTTGCACTGTCTGAGCTGCCAGAAATGGGGAGGGGCAAGGGCGTAAGGTTGCAAAAGTACAAGGACGGCGGTTTGAGCGACGCCATTACATTCAGCATTGAAGCCGGTTTGACATGGCTTGATCCGGCAGGGCGCACCCGGACTGAAACGTTACTGGATGAGTGGACCGGCAAGCGTTCCGGATCGGGCCGCATGGCGCCGCGCGGCTTCCCTCGGGATAACAAATTCAACGGATGAGCAGTGCCGTCTAAGCGCTAGACGGGCGTGCAGAATATCAACCGGTTACCTGCGGGATCGTGGATCTTCATATCGTCAAATCCCCAAGGCTGGCGCTGAACGCCGGGCCGTGCGTTTTTGTACTGCTTGGCATTCAGGTCGCGGCAGTAGGTTTGCACATCGTCCATTTCGATCCGCAGGGCCGATCCCGGCGTCGCGTCGCCATGATGCTCGGAGACATGCAGAACGCATCCTTCGCGCCTGAGCGACAGATAGAGCGGCGCGTCCTCGTCGAACCGATGCTCGAACTCAATCTCGAAGCCTAGAAAATCGACATAAAATGCACGCGCTGCAGACTCGTCAAAACTGCGCAGGATCGGAATAGGCGGTTTCATCGGCATTTGAATGGCTCCTCTTTTCACGGGGTTTACGCCATTGCGGTCATCATTTTTGCCCTCAGTCAAGGCGCCCGCCAGAAAGCCAGTGCGCTGACACGCTAAAGCCTGGCTTGAGTTACAGCGGCTGATAGGAATGCGCTGCGTAGGATATATTTTTGACGATCTAAGTAACCTAATATTTAAAGTTTAGCTTTAGACGATCATTCTAGATACTTGTAATGGTTGCTTTATATGAGAGTTATCATAAAAAGGGGCAGCTCTTTTGGCTGCCCTTTCTACTTCAGATAATGCCACGCTCACTCCAGCGCATTGCCTTCTTTGATCACGCCGCTACCCGCACTTTCTCCGTTCTGAAACCACTCCAACTGGTTGCCATCGATCTGGGCCTCGTAGCAGCCAAAATCGGTGTCGGGATAGCAAACACCATCGTCACCAATTTCGTATACGCCGCCGCCAGAAGCATCTTCGTACCTACCGTCATCGCCGAAATAGCTGGCATAGCCGCCACCGCCCATTTCGCCAGTATATGTGTTGCCAATCAATGCCGCGCGAATTTCGTCAGCGCTGGAGGCGGCGAATGCGCCACTGGTGGCTGCGCCTAGCGCAAGCGCGGCGATCATGGCGGTACGCGTGATGAGTCGAATGGTCATTGCTGTCTCCCTTGGTTGAAGTCCTCATTAACTAAATAGGGAGACCCTGCTACATTCAATGGCGCAAAATTGCACGAGATCGATCAGTGCGCGCCTTTCCGCCCGGCCCTAGGCGGGCTCTGCCTGAAGCCATACGCCGCCCTCGGGGCGGAGCGTTAAAATCATGACCGGCTCGGGGTCGCGACCCTTGATGGGCGTAAAACGAAACCTATTCAGCAGCGTGGCGAGGATAATGACCGCCTCTTGCAGCGCAAAGCTGGCGCCGATGCAAATGCGCGGTCCATCGCCAAAGGGCAGGTACGCGTAGCGCTGCAAGTCTTTGCGTGCCTCGAACCGTTCTGGACGAAACCCGTCTGGATCGTCCCACAGTTGGTGGTGGCGGTGTAGCGCATAAATTGGCACGATCACTGTCTCGCCGCGTTTGATCTGCCGCCCGCAGAGCGTGTCGTCTGCAAGCGCGCTGCGCGATACCATCGCGGCGGGAGGATAAAGGCGCAGCGCCTCGTCTGCAATCATGCGGATGTAGGTCAGATTAGCCACATCGGCGCCGGTCGCAGGGCCATCGCCACAGACGCGCCGGACTTCCTCGCGGGCTTTTTCCTGCACGCGGGGATCAAATGCGCACAGGTATAACGACCACGCCAGTGTCAGCGCCGTCGTCTCGTGCCCCGCGACGATAAAGGTCAGCAAATTGTCGCGCAGCTCAGCGGTGTTCATCCGGCGCTTCGTCTCGGGGTCGACGCCGTCCAGCAGCAGGTCAAGCAGGTCGGGGACGCCTTGCGGGCCTCGCTTGCGGCGCGCTTCGACGGCCTCATCGGCGACGCGCTTCATATCCTTCATCGCGCTGCCCGACATCATACGGCCGGGGCGCGGCACCCAGTCAGGAAAACCAAGAATATCAAACAGCGAGATTTTACCAGCCTCGGCGATATAGGCGTCGATAGCGCCATGCACGCCGCCCGCGTCAAAGCTGCCATCGCCCGAAAACGTGACATCAGCGATCACGTCGAAGGTGGTCCGCACCATATCGGCAGCCACGTCCATCGCGCGCGGGCCAGCCGCGGCAATACGCTCGGCGCTCCGCTCCGCTGCCGCGGTCATGATCGGCGCGAGGTTCGTCACATTTCGGTGCGAGAATACCGGGGCGGCCGCGCGCCGCTGCCAGCGCCACTCCGCGCCCTCGGCGATGAACATACTCTGGCCAATCGCGGGCTTCAGAAGGTTCTTGGTCACCAGAGATTTCGGATAATTTTCGACATTCTCCAGCAGGACACGGCGCAGCGCACCGGGGTCCATGACCATGTGCCAGCGTTTACCGGTGCGTCCCGATACCATCGGCTGGCGCGTTGCCAGATCGGGAATTATGCTAAGCACGTTGCGCCGGGCAGCGGCCAAGCTGCCCAAGATGCCCATCGGCTGGGTGACCAGCGGGACACGGACGGGCAGGGCGGGGGAGATGTCATCTGTCATAGTGTTGAATATAGACGCCTTAACGCGCCGGGCAATCGCACGAGGCCTGATTTCGTTGCGATCTGGTTGCGTGTGCGCTATCGCGTCGAAGCAACTTAATATCCCCTGTTCTGAGGATCGCTGCCAATGCTTCGCCTGATTGCCCTCTTTAGCCTACTGCTGAGCGTTGCTGCTTGCACCAATCCCAATGATCTGGACAAGGCGCCCGTGCCGCTGGGTGATTTCAAGCTGGGCTATAACGTGGTTGTCGCGCCGAATATCACCAAAGGGCCGGCGTCGCGCGATGCATCCAAGGAAGAATGGACCACCGCAATGAAAAAGGCCGTGGGCGCACGGTTTAGCAGGTATGACGGCGACAAGCTGTATCATCTGGCCATTTCGATCGAAGGCTATGTTCTGGCCGTGCCGGGCGTGCCGCTGATCGCGTCGCCAAAATCGGCGCTGATCCTGAACGTTACCGTTTGGGATGACGCGGCGGGTAAGAAAATGAATGAGAAGCCAGAGCAGGTGACAGTGATCGAATCCTTCTCTGGCGAGACTGTCCTGGGGTCCGGTCTGACTCAGTCAAAGGAAAAGCAGATGCAAAACCTCAGCCGCAATGCAGCCAAGTTGATCCAGAACTGGCTGGTGCGCCAGAAATACCAAGAGGACTGGTTCGGCGGCACGGCGGCTGATCGCAAGCAGGCAAGGGCTGTCGCCACCACAAAGGCTGGGACTACTGCGGGCAAGCCCGTAAGTCCCGCAGCCGCGACGCCTGCTGTAGCACCTGCAGCCAAGTCCGCCGTAGCTGCCAACTAGGCCGCCCCGCGGATTTCCCGGCAAATTCCGCGATTGGTGGCTTGATTCCTGGCGCGGGCTGGCGTAGTCCGTGCCTCGGCCTTAGGGGTATAGCTCAGCTGGTAGAGCGACGGTCTCCAAAACCGTAGGTCGAGGGTTCGAACCCTTCTGCCCCTGCCATTTTCCTTGGATTTAATATTTTCGGCCCTGTAGCGGCGATTGTGCCTGTGGCTGAGTGGGCCTTTTCCAAGGGTATTCTTTTCGGCTTCGGCGATGCGCATGTAATCTGGCATGTTTTGACACGATTTAGACACGCTTGCCACAATTTCGCCTGATTCGTGCCGTATCAAATCCCCATTCGGCGGGCGGCCCACTGCGGCACCGTGCCGAATTCGCGTGGGGGCGCGGAACAAGGGGTTTGCTGCAATGGCATTTTCTGATGAATTGACAGTATCGCATGTGCACAATCATGCGCTGCGAACAGGTTTGGGCATTTCGCCGTTGAAATCGCGCGGTGCGCAGCTGACTGAGGCTGAAATCGAGCATGTAATTGCGCGGACACTGTCCGAGGACCGCCAAATGGAGGCGCGCGCAGCGCTGCCTGCAATTGCGACTCAGGACGAATTGTCGGGCCAATCGGGTCGCCTTGCGCGCCGTGCAGCGCAGCAAGAAGAGGCGGCGTCCGCAAGGCTGGACGCAGTGGCGGCGCAGTATCGCCGCGCCCAGCCAGCTATCGAAGATCTGACAGGCGCTAGGATCGGTCTGCCGCATGTGGCGCCATGGCTGCGGCGCAGCGTGTTGGGGCTGGTGATTGCGTCCGTGGTATGGATGTGGCCGTTGATTTTGCTCGCCGCTGTGGTTGCTGCGCTCGCTCTGCCGCCTCTCTTTGCAATCGCTCTGAGCAATGAGGGTGTGGTCAATGCTCTGGCCCACATTTATCGCTGGCGTCATGCCCGGCGACCTGAGCGGGCCGAGCAGATGCGGGTCCGCGTTGACCGGTTTGCCATGCGGGTGGACGCGATCCTTGACCGTCTGCCAGAAGGGTGGACCACAGGCCTTTATATGCCCGATTTTAGCCAAGAGGCATTGCTTCCTGCGGACCAGACGCATGAGCCCGATCCGTTTGATCGTCTTCGCGGCGCTTGATCGCCTCCTAGCGAGCCGATGAGCGAGGCAGGCAGGCGGGCTATGGGTACTTGAATTCGGGCAGCTTGCCGCGTATGTGCACGACCAAGTAGCCCCCGATCGCAGGGGCCGTAGTCAGAAAAAGAAGGCAGCGCATGGCACGCACCAATCCACTTCAGTTCGTTCAGCAGGTCCGCGCAGAGGTCAGCAAGGTCGTATGGCCGACGCGCCGCGAAGTGCTGCTGACAACTGTGATGGTCTTTATCATGGCCGCCCTCACGGCGGTTTTCTTTGCGCTTGTCGATCTGGGCATTCGCAGCGGATTACAGGGCGTCTTTACGCTAGTTGGCTAGCACCGCATGGCACCATGTGCCTGAAACGCGCCGCTTTAAACCATCACCCCCTTGAATCCATAGGCGATGACGGGTAGTGCGGCGGTAACTCTACAAGGTGGCGCGCGGCGATTCGACGCCCCGCGCCGATTTTGTTTTAAAAACGTCCGGCAGCGCAGGTTTGCGCCTCGTTCGGACATATAGGTAATTCTGGCCCACGCGCCGGACGAGACGGAGACAAGCTCAGCATGGCAAAGCGGTGGTATTCGGTGAGCGTTCTGTCGAATTTCGAGAAGAAGATCGCCGAACAGATCAGAAACTCAGTCGTCGAGAATGGCCTGGAAGAAGATATCGACGAGGTGCTGGTTCCGACCGAAGAGGTCATCGAGGTGCGGCGCGGCAAGAAGGTAACAGCCGAGCGGCGCTTTATGCCGGGCTATGTGCTGGTGCGGATGGATATGTCCGACAAGGGCTATCACATGATTAACTCGATCAACCGCGTCACTGGCTTTCTAGGTCCGCAGGGCCGCCCGATGCCGATGCGCGACTCCGAAGTTCAGGCCATTCTTGGCCGCGTTCAGGAAGGCGAGGACAGTCCGCGCACCCTGATCCACTTTGAGATCGGCGAGAAGGTCAAGGTCAACGATGGCCCGTTCGAAGGCTTTGACGGATCGGTTGAGAATGTCGATGAAGATCACCAGCGCCTCAAGGTGTCGGTGTCGATCTTTGGCCGGGAAACCCCGGTCGAACTGGAATTCACGCAGGTGTCCAAGCAGTAACGCTGGCCCGCGCGATATGCACCGCCAGCTGGCGGCGCCACCCGGAGCAATCTGGGCATAATGTGGAAGGCGAGGGGGCCGCGGCCCCTGTACCCGGACCACGCAACGCAGAAGGCTGAGGGGCGCGCCCCAAGGTCTGTTGAAACGAAGGAGAGGCCAAATGGCCAAGAAACTAGCCGGAAAGATGAAGCTGCAGGTGAAAGCCGGGCAAGCCAATCCCAGCCCGCCCGTCGGCCCCGCACTGGGCCAACGCGGCATTAACATCATGGAATTCTGCAAGGCGTTTAACGCCAAGACGCAGGATCTTGAGCCGGGCGCACCTTGCCCGACCGTGATTACGTATTATCAGGACAAGTCCTTTGAGATGGAAATCAAGACGCCGCCCGCGTCTTACTATCTTAAGAAGGCCGCCAAGCTGAAGTCGGGCGGCAAGACGCCGGGCCGCGAAACGGCTGGCTCCGTTTCGGTCAAGCAGGTCCGCGAGATCGCCGAAGCCAAGTGGAAAGACCTGAACGCAAACGACGTGGACGCCGCGATGAAGATCATCGTGGGCAGCGCACGCTCCATGGGCATCGAGGTGAAGTAAGATGGCAAAACTTGGAAAACGCGCACGCAGCGCCCGCGAAGCCTTTGAAGGCAAAAGCAACCTGAGCATCGAAGAAGCGGTCAAGCTGGTCAAGGACAACGCCAAGGCGAAGTTCGACGAGACCATTGAGATCGCCGTCAATCTGGGCGTAGACCCGCGCCACGCTGACCAGATGGTTCGCGGTGTTATCGGTCTGCCTAACGGCACCGGCAAGACTGTCCGCGTTGCGGTATTCGCGCGCGGCGCCAAGGCCGAAGAGGCCGAGGCAGCTGGCGCCGATATCGTCGGTGCCGAGGATCTGATGGAAATCGTCCAAGGCGGCAAAATCGACTTTGATCGCTGCATCGCCACGCCTGACATGATGCCCGTCGTGGGCCGTCTGGGCAAGGTGCTGGGCCCGCGCAACCTGATGCCGAACCCCAAAGTGGGTACGGTCACGATGGATGTAGCCCAAGCTGTCAAGGACGCCAAAGGCGGCCAGGTGCAGTTCAAGGCCGAGAAGGCCGGTGTGGTTCATGCCGGTGTCGGCAAGGCATCGTTTGGCCAGGAACAACTGGTCGAGAACGTCCGTGCCTTTATCAACGCCGTGGCCAAGGCCAAGCCGGCGGGCGCCAAAGGCTCCTACATGAAGCGCATCTCGCTGACCTCCACCATGGGTCCGGGCGTGACGATCGCCGTGGCGGATGCCGCAACCGAGTAATCGGACACAGCCAAGATTGGGGGAGCGGGCCTGATGGTTCGCTCCTTTTTTCGTTTCTCACTACACTTCTTTTGCCGGGCGACGGCGGCGCACGTCAGAATTAAGGCCTCCGATCCGCCCATCTGCCCCCGGGGGGGTTGGCATTACCGCGCGAACACTCTAAAGGCAGCCTTGCGAGTGAGGCACGGGATTCGCGTCCCATGCCTTCTTCGCGTTTCGTCCAAGACGGTGGGTGGGCCTTTGGCCCTTAATACCCTGCCCGAGGCGGGAATTGAAATTTATCAGCCGAGCGCATGCTTGGATGCCACACTTCGATGCCCCGTTTACAGGACCAAATGCCAGACACACTTGTCTGGCTGAACTGAGCCGGGGGAAATTCCCCCGAAATTTGGAGTGAAACTGTGGATAGAGCCCAGAAAGAGAAAGTGGTCGACGAACTCGGCCAGATCTTCGAAAGCTCTGGCGTCGTCGTGGTAGCCCACTACGCCGGTATTACAGTTGCGGAAATGCAGGATCTGAGGGCGCGCGCACGCGCGGCCGATGCATCCGTTCGCGTTGCCAAAAACAGGCTCGCCAAAATTGCTTTGGAAGGCAAGCCCTGCGCATCTATTGCAGGCTTCCTGACGGGCATGACTGTTCTGACCTATTCAGAGGATCCTGTGGCAGCTGCCAGAGTGTCTGAAGATTTCGCCAAGGATAACAAAAAGTTTGAGATCCTCGGCGGCGCTATGGGTGAGAATGCTCTGGACCGTGCCGGCGTCGAAGCCGTGTCGAAAATGCCCTCGCGCGACGAGCTTATTGCTCAGATCGCAAGCTGCATCGGCGCACCAGGCTCGAACATCGCTGGCGCAATTGGCGCACCTGCTTCGAACATCGCGAGCATCCTCAGCACGATCGAGGAAAAGGCCGAAGCGGCCTGAACGCATCTGGAATTCCGGCAAGGGCATTCCGCCCTGTCGTTGGAACACATCTAATACGGAAAGCATGATAAAATGGCTGATCTGAAAAAAATGGCTGAAGAGATCGTCGGTCTGACGCTGCTCGAAGCACAAGAACTGAAAACTATCCTGAAGGACGAGTACGGCATCGAGCCCGCAGCAGGCGGCGCAGTGATGATGGCCGGTCCCGCAGGCGGCGGCGAGTCTGCAGAAGAGCAGACTGAATTCGACGTTATCCTCAAGTCGGCAGGCGCGTCCAAGATCAACGTGATCAAGGAAGTCCGCGCAATCACCGGTCTGGGCCTGAAAGAAGCCAAAGATCTGGTTGAGGCCGGCGGCAAAGCCGTCAAGGAGCAAGTCTCCAAGGACGAAGCCGACGACATCAAAGCCAAGCTGGAAGCAGCTGGCGCCGAAGTCGAAGTCAAGTAATAGCAGGGGACTGGGCGAGGGCGTACCGCTCCGCCCGATCCCCTCTGATGAGGCTGGATCCGGAAATTCCGGGTCCAGCCGAACCTGTCTTGGACAGGCCCCCATGCGCCGCGGCGCCGGTTCACGATACCGGCACCTCACATTGCGGCGACAGGGTGGGGGCTTATCTCAGGCGAGGTTCGTGCGATCGGGAGGCTGTCCTTGGGACGACGGCCATGAATGGATCGCACCCCCGCCCTCTCTGATGGCCGTGCGGCTGTGGCCCGACAGCACGCACGATCGTTGAGAATTGAAAGGTGACCAGACACATGGCTCAATCCTACCTTGGCCAGAAGCGTTTGCGTAAGTACTTCGGCAAAATCCGCGAAGTCCTCGAAATGCCGAACCTCATTGAGGTTCAGAAATCCTCCTACGATCTGTTCCTGCGCTCGGGCGATCACGCCCAGCCAGCGGACGGCGAGGGTATCAAAGGCGTGTTCCAATCGGTATTTCCGATATCGGACTTCAACGAGACAAGCGTTATTGAGTTCGTTAGCTACGACTTGGAAAAGCCAAAATACGACGTCGAGGAGTGCATGCAGCGCGACATGACGTATGCGGCGCCGCTGAAGGTGACGCTGCGTCTGATCGTGTTTGATATCGACGAGGATACCGGCGCGAAATCGGTCAAGGATATCAAGGAACAGGACGTATTCATGGGCGATATGCCTTTGATGACGCCCAATGGTACATTCGTCGTCAATGGCACTGAGCGGGTCATCGTTTCCCAGATGCACCGTAGCCCCGGCGTGTTCTTTGACCACGACAAGGGCAAGACGCACAGCTCTGGCAAGTTGCTGTTTGCGTGCCGCATTATTCCCTATCGCGGCTCGTGGCTGGACTTTGAATTCGATGCCAAGGATATCGTGTTCGCGCGCATCGACCGTCGTCGCAAGCTGCCTGTGACAACTCTGCTTTATTCGCTGGGTCTGGACCAAGAAGGCATCATGGATGCCTATTACGACACCATCCAGTTCAAGCTGAAGAAGAACAAGGGCTGGGTCACTAAGTTCTTCCCAGAGCGCGCGCGTGGCACGCGCCCAACCTACGATCTGGTCGACGCCAAGACGGGCGAAGTCATTGCCGAGGCGGGCAAGAAGGTCACGCCTCGCGCGGTGAAAAAGCTGATTGACGAGGGCAACGTAAAGGATCTGCTGATCCCGTTCGAGCATATTGTCGGCAAATTCGCCGCCAAGGACATCATCAACGAAGAAACCGGCGCCATCTATGTCGAGGCTGGCGGCGAGTTGACGCTGGAATACGACAAGGCCGGAGAAATTACGGGCGGCACGCTTCAGGATCTGCTGGATGCGGGAATTACCGAGATTCCGGTTTTGGACATCGACAACATCAATGTTGGTCCCTATATCCGCAACACGATGGCCGCGGACAAGAACATGAGCCGCGAGACCGCGCTGATGGACATCTACCGCGTTATGCGCCCCGGCGAGCCGCCCACCGAGGAGGCTGCGTCGGCGTTGTTCAACACGCTCTTCTTTGATAGCGAGCGCTATGATCTGTCCGCCGTTGGACGGGTCAAGATGAACATGCGCCTAGATCTGGATGCGGACGATACGCAGCGCACACTGCGCCGCGAGGATATCCTGTCCTGCATCAAGGCACTGGTCGAACTGCGCGATGGCAAGGGCGACATCGACGATATTGACCACCTCGGCAACCGCCGGGTGCGTTCAGTCGGCGAGCTGATGGAAAACCAGTACCGCGTCGGCCTCTTGCGGATGGAGCGTGCCATCAAGGAGCGGATGAGCAGTGTCGAGATCGACACCGTGATGCCGCAAGACTTGATCAACGCGAAGCCTGCTGCCGCTGCCGTGCGCGAATTCTTTGGCTCCAGCCAGCTGTCGCAGTTCATGGACCAGACGAACCCGCTATCGGAAGTGACCCACAAGCGCCGCCTTTCGGCGCTTGGACCAGGTGGTTTGACGCGTGAGCGCGCAGGCTTTGAGGTGCGCGACGTGCACCCGACCCACTATGGCCGTATGTGCCCGATTGAGACGCCAGAAGGGCCGAACATTGGTCTGATCAACTCGCTCGCCACATTTGCGCGCGTGAATAAATACGGCTTTATCGAAACGCCTTATCGCAAGGTCGTCGACGGTCAGGTCACCGATGACGTGCAATACATGTCCGCGACCGAAGAGCAGCGCCACACCATCGCTCAGGCGAACGCGAACCTCGACGAGAATGGCCGTTTCATCAATGATCTGGTCAGCACGCGCCAGTCGGGCGACTACATGTTGGCACCGAACGAGTCTGTTGATCTGATCGACGTCTCGCCCAAGCAGCTTGTCTCGGTCGCCGCATCGCTGATCCCGTTCCTTGAGAATGACGACGCAAACCGTGCTCTCATGGGTTCGAACATGATGCGCCAGGCCTTGCCACTGATTAAGGCCGAGGCACCGCTGGTCGGCACCGGAATTGAGGGCGTCGTCGCCCGCGATAGTGGTGCGGCTATCATGGCCAAACGTGCGGGTATCATCGACCAGGTCGATGCCCAGCGTATCGTTGTGCGTGCCACGGCAGACATGGAACCGGGCGATCCCGGCGTCGATATCTACCGCCTGCGTAAGTTCCAGCGTTCGAACCAGAACAGCTGCATCAACCAGCGTCCGCTGGTCAAGGTGGGCGACACTGTGGGCAAGCATGAGGTCATCGCCGATGGCCCCGCGACCGACATGGGCGAACTGGCCGTTGGCCGGAACGTCATCGTCGCGTTCATGCCTTGGAATGGGTACAACTACGAAGACTCGATCCTTATCTCCGAGCGGATCAGTCGCGATGACGTCTTTACCTCGATCCACATCGAGGAATTCGAGGTTGCCGCGCGTGATACCAAGCTGGGGCCAGAAGAGATCACCCGCGACATCCCCAACGTGGGCGAAGAGGCGCTGCGCAACCTCGATGAGGCTGGCATCGTCTATATCGGCGCCGACGTAGAGCCGGGCGATATCCTTGTGGGCAAGATTACCCCCAAGGGCGAGAGCCCAATGACACCTGAGGAAAAGCTGCTGCGCGCCATCTTTGGCGAAAAGGCCAGCGATGTGCGTGACACGTCCTTGCGGGTGAAGCCGGGTGATTTCGGCACGGTCGTCGAGGTGCGTGTCTTTAACCGCCATGGTGTGGAAAAAGACGAACGCGCGCTGCAGATTGAGCGTGAAGAGGTCGAGCGTCTCGCACGTGACCGCGATGACGAGTTGGCGATCCTGGACCGCAACATCTATTCCCGTCTGGGCGATATGATCCTTGGAAAAACGGCTGTCAAAGGCCCCAAGGGCGTCAAGTCGAACTCCGAGATCAACGAGGAGCTGTTGAGCACGCTGACCAAGGGTCAGTGGTGGCAGTTGGCGCTGAAGGAAGAGGCCGACGCGCAGATCATGGAGGCGCTGAACGCGCAATACGAGGCGCAAAAGCGTGCCTTGGATACACGCTTCGAAGACAAGGTCGAAAAGGTCCGCCGCGGCGACGATTTGCCGCCCGGCGTCATGAAGATGGTCAAGGTGTTCATCGCGGTAAAGCGCAAGCTGCAACCCGGTGACAAGATGGCTGGCCGTCACGGCAACAAAGGCGTGATTTCCAAGGTGGTCCCGATGGAGGACATGCCGTTCCTCGCGGACGGCACGCCAGTTGATTTCTGTCTTAATCCGCTGGGCGTTCCCAGCCGGATGAACGTCGGACAGATCCTTGAGACGCATATGGGCTGGGCCGCGCGCGGCTTTGGTATCAAGATCGACGACGCGCTTCAGGGCTACCGTCGCAACGGCGATCTGACTCCGGTGCGCGAGGCGATGCACTTGGCTTATGGCGATGATGTCTTTGAAGAAGGCATCAAGGACATGACCGAGGCGCAGCTGGTCGAGGCCGCAGGCAACGTGACGGGCGGCGTGCCCATCGCGACACCTGTCTTTGACGGTGCCAAGGAGCAGGACGTGAACGACGCGCTTAGCCGTGCAGGCTTTGACACGTCGGGCCAGTCGATCCTCTTTGACGGCCGCACGGGCGAGCAGTTTGCGCGCCCTGTCACGGTCGGCATGAAGTACCTGCTCAAGCTGCATCACCTTGTCGATGACAAGATCCACGCACGCTCGACCGGACCATACAGCCTCGTCACTCAGCAGCCGCTGGGCGGTAAAGCGCAGTTCGGTGGGCAGCGCTTTGGTGAGATGGAGGTTTGGGCGCTGGAAGCCTACGGCGCCGCCTACACCTTGCAGGAGATGCTGACGGTCAAGTCGGACGATGTGGCAGGCCGGACCAAGGTCTATGAAAGCATCGTTAAAGGCGAAGACAGCTTCGAGGCCGGTGTGCCAGAGAGCTTTAACGTACTGGTCAAGGAGGTCCGGGGTCTGGGCCTCAACATGGAACTCCTGGATTCGGAGGGGGAAGAATAGAAAATTCATCGCAATTTTCTCAGCCCCGGTTTTCGCAAAAAACCGGGGCGTTCCCCTTTCGGCCTACCCAAATTTCGAGGTGACTAAATGAACCAGGAACTGACAAACAACCCGTTCAACCCCGTTGCGCCGACCCAGACCTTTGATGAGATCAGAGTGTCGCTGGCGTCGCCGGAGCGTATCCTGTCGTGGTCCTACGGCGAGATCAAGAAGCCTGAGACCATTAACTACCGTACGTTCAAGCCTGAGCGGGACGGCCTGTTCTGCGCGCGTATCTTTGGCCCGATCAAAGATTACGAATGCCTATGCGGCAAGTACAAGCGCATGAAGTATCGCGGCGTCGTCTGCGAGAAATGCGGCGTTGAAGTCACGCTGCAAAAGGTCCGCCGCGAGCGGATGGGCCATATTGAGCTGGCCGCGCCCTGCGCTCACATCTGGTTTCTGAAGTCGCTGCCGTCGCGCATTGGCCTCATGCTGGATATGACACTGCGCGATCTGGAGCGGGTTCTGTACTTTGAGAACTACGTTGTGATTGAGCCGGGCCTGACTGACCTGACCTATGGCCAGATGCTGTCCGAAGAAGAATTCATGGACGCACAAGACGCCTATGGCCTCGACGCGTTCACGGCCAACATCGGCGCAGAAGCGATCCGCGATATGCTCGCCCAGATCGATCTGGAGTCCGAGGCTGAAAACCTGCGCGCCGATCTGGCCGAGGCCACTGGCGAGCTGAAGCCAAAGAAGATCATCAAGCGTCTGAAAGTGGTCGAGTCGTTCCTTGAGTCCGGCAACCGTCCTGAGTGGATGGTCATGACCGTCATTCCGGTTATCCCGCCAGAACTGCGCCCACTGGTGCCGCTGGATGGGGGCCGTTTTGCGACGTCCGACCTGAACGACCTTTATCGCCGGGTGATCAACCGCAACAACCGCCTCAAGCGCCTGATTGAATTGCGCGCGCCCGATATCATCGTGCGTAACGAAAAGCGGATGTTGCAGGAATCCGTCGACGCGCTGTTCGATAACGGCCGCCGTGGCCGCGTCATCACTGGCGCAAACAAGCGCCCGCTGAAATCGCTGTCTGACATGCTAAAAGGCAAGCAGGGCCGCTTCCGCCAGAACCTTTTGGGCAAGCGGGTCGACTTCTCTGGTCGCTCCGTTATCGTGACAGGGCCTGAGCTGAAGCTGCACCAGTGCGGCCTTCCAAAGAAGATGGCGCTAGAGCTGTTCAAGCCGTTCATCTACTCGCGGCTTGAGGCGAAGGGGCTTAGCTCCACCGTCAAGCAAGCGAAGAAGCTGGTCGAAAAAGAGCGCCCCGAGGTGTGGGACATTCTGGATGAGGTGATCCGCGAGCATCCTGTGATGCTGAACCGGGCGCCGACGTTGCACCGTCTGGGCATCCAAGCGTTTGAGCCGATCCTCGTCGAAGGCAAGGCTATTCAGCTGCATCCTCTGGTCTGCTCAGCCTTCAACGCCGACTTTGACGGCGACCAGATGGCCGTACACGTGCCTCTCAGCCTTGAGGCGCAGCTTGAGTGCCGCGTTTTGATGATGTCGACGAACAACGTTCTGTCGCCAGCCAACGGCGCGCCTATCATCGTGCCGTCGCAGGATATGATCCTTGGCCTCTACTACACCACGCTAGAGCGGTCGGGCATGAAGGGCGAGGGCATGAAGTTCTCGTCGATCGACGAGGTGCAGCACGCACTGGATAATGGCGACGTCCATCTGCATGCCCGCATCACCGCGCGGGTTGCGCAGATCGACGACGAGGGCAATCAGGTGTTCGAGCGGGTCGAGACGACACCGGGCCGCGTTCGCTTGGGTGCACTTTTGCCCAAAAACTCTAAGGCGCCATTTTCGCTGGTCAACCGTCTGCTGCGCAAGAAAGAAGTGCAGCAGGTCATCGACACCGTCTACCGCTATTGCGGTCAGAAAGAGTCGGTCATCTTCTGCGATCAGATCATGACGATGGGCTTCCGCGAGGCGTTCAAGGCGGGCATTTCGTTCGGCAAGGACGACATGGTAATCCCCGATAGCAAGTGGACGATCGTCGGCGAGACGCGCGATCAGGTCAAAGGCTTTGAGCAGCAATATATGGACGGCCTGATCACTCAGGGCGAAAAGTATAACAAGGTGGTCGATGCCTGGTCGAAGTGTAACGATCAGGTCACCGACGCGATGATGAGCACCATTTCGACCTCCAAGGTCGATGAAAATGGCGTCGAGGCTGAGCCAAACTCAGTCTATATGATGGCTCACTCCGGTGCGCGTGGCTCCGTCACGCAGATGAAGCAGTTGGGCGGTATGCGTGGCCTGATGGCCAAGCCGAACGGCGATATCATCGAGACGCCGATCATCTCGAACTTCAAGGAAGGTCTGACCGTTCTTGAATACTTCAACTCGACGCACGGGGCCCGTAAGGGTCTGTCGGATACCGCCCTGAAAACGGCGAACTCTGGCTACCTGACCCGCCGCCTCGTTGACGTCGCGCAGGATTGCATCGTGCGCCAGCATGATTGCGGAACTGAGCGCGCGATCACGACCGAGGCTGCCGTCAATGATGGTGAGGTCGTATCGTCCATCGGCGAGCGTTTGCTGGGTCGCGTCGCGGCTGAGGATATCGTGCGCCCTGGCACCGAGGAGGTTCTTGTCAAAGAAGGCCAGCTGATCGACGAGGTGACAGCCGATGCCGTCGAGGAGGCCGCTGTTCAAACAGCGCGCATCCGTAGCCCGCTGACTTGCGAGGCCGACGATGGTGTCTGCGCCATGTGCTACGGGCGCGATCTGGCCCGCGGTACAATGGTGAACCAAGGCGAAGCTGTCGGCATCATTGCCGCGCAGTCGATTGGTGAGCCTGGCACGCAGCTGACGATGCGGACGTTCCACATCGGCGGTGTTGCGCAGGGTGGCCAACAATCGTTCCTCGAGGCCAGCCAGTCGGGCAAGATCGTCTTTGACGGTGAGCAGACGCTGGAGAATTCATTGGGCGAGACGCTGGTTATGGGCCGCAACATGAAGCTGCTCATCATTGGCGAGGGTGATGTCGAACTGGCCAGCCACAAGCTGGGCTACGGCACCAAGCTGCACGTCAAGGCGGGCGACGAGATTGCCCGTGGCGACAAGCTGTTTGAGTGGGATCCCTATACTCTTCCAATGATCGCAGAAAAGTCGGGCACGGCCAAGTTCGTCGACCTCGTGACCGGCGTTGCCGTCCGCGACGAGACGGACGACGCCACCGGCATGACGCAAAAGATCGTGATGGACTGGCGCGCGGCCCCCAAGGGTAACGAGCTGAAGCCAGAGATCTTTATCGTGGATGCGGACGGCGAGCCGATGCGCAACGATGCGGGCAACCCGGTAACATACACTATGTCCGTGGATGCTATCCTCAGCATCGAAGAAGGTGATGAGGTCAAGATGGGTGACGTCGTCGCGCGTATTCCGCGCGAGGGTGCCAAGACCAAGGACATCACCGGTGGTCTGCCGCGTGTGGCCGAACTCTTTGAGGCGCGCCGCCCCAAGGATCACGCCATCATCGCGGAAATCGACGGCTATGTGCGCTACGGCAAGGACTACAAGAACAAGCGCCGCATCTCGATCGAGTCCTCCGAGGACCCGGATCACAAGGTCGAGTACATGGTGCCCAAGGGCAAGCACATCCCGGTGCAAGAAGGCGACTTCGTGCAAAAGGGCGACTACATCATGGACGGCAACCCAGCGCCGCATGACATCCTTGCCATCATGGGTGTCGAAGCGTTGGCCAACTACATGATCGACGAAGTGCAGGACGTCTATCGACTGCAGGGCGTGAAGATCAACGACAAGCATATCGAAGTGATCGTGCGCCAAATGCTGCAGAAGTGGGAAATCCAGGATAGCGGACAGACCACCTTGTTAAAGGGCGAGCATGTGGACAAGGCGGAGTTCGACGCCGCAAACGAGAAGGCGCTGGCCAAGAACGTTCGTCCCGCGCAAGGCGAGCCGATCCTGTTGGGTATTACCAAGGCGTCGCTGCAAACTCGCAGCTTTATCTCGGCGGCATCCTTCCAGGAGACGACGCGCGTGCTGACCGAAGCATCGGTTCAGGGCAAGCGGGATAAGCTGGTCGGTCTGAAGGAAAACGTCATCGTGGGCCGCCTGATCCCGGCGGGCACCGGCGGCGCAACGCAGGACATGCGCAAGATCGCAGCCACCCGCGACAACGTCGTGATCGAAGCACGTCGCGAGGAGGCCGAAGCGGCCGCTGCGCTGGCTGCTCCGGTCGTGGAAGAGGCGGATATCGCGTCAGATGCGGCCAACAACGCGGCCGAGTAAACCGCAGCACTAACTACCTGTCAGGGCCTCGCAGCAATGCGGGGCCCTGATGCATTTCAGTGCTACATCTTCTTCTTAAAGACCTAGTGTCCATCGAGGTGAGGGGCATGTAACCGGGACGGTCGCCCCATCCCCATTACGCTGAAGGGCATCACACATTGCTCTTGCGCGGCGCGCACGAGACTGCACAGATGCCGTTATGAAATTTTCAGAAAATACAATTGGCGCGATGCTGATGATCGCGTCTATGGCGGCCTATACGGTGAACGATGCGCTGTTAAAGTCGCTTTCGGGAGCTGTACCGCTCTTTCAGGTTATTTTTCTGCGGGGCTGCATCACGACGCTGGCTGTCGCGATTATCGCGTGGCGTGTAGGCGCATTTTCCAAGCGTGTGTCGCGCCAAGATACTGGTGCGATTTGCCTAAGGGTGCTGGGCGAGATCTTTGGCACTTATTTCTTTCTAACCGCGCTCTACCACATGCCGCTCGCGAATGTGACGGCAATTCTCCAGTCGCTGCCGCTCGCCATTACGCTGGCTGCTGCGTTCGTGCTGCGCGAGAGTGTGGGATGGCGCCGCATGGGGGCAGTTCTCGCTGGGTTCATCGGCATATTGCTGATCGTGCGGCCGGGGGCCGAGGGCTTCGACATTTATGCACTTTACGGCCTGGCCGCAGTCCTGTGCATCACATTGCGCGATCTGGCGACGCGCAAGTTGAGCCGGGACACTTCATCTATGCTCGTCACATTTGTAACATCGTTTTCGGTCATGTCGGTGTTCGGGTTGGCCAGTCTGGGCGGCGAGTGGGAGACGCTGAATGGCGCGCATTGGTGGACGATATTTGCGGCGTCGATCCTGATAATCGCGGGTTATCTGACATCTATTGCGGTTGTGCGCGTTGGGGACATCAGCTTTACCGCGCCATTTCGCTATACTGCGATCCTCTGGGCGCTGGCGCTGGGGTGGTTCGTGTTCGGCGACTGGCCCGCGCCCATCGTGCTATTGGGCGCCGGAATTGTTGTGGCCAGTGGGGTCTTTACGCTTTATCGCGAGGCCCTTCTGGGCCGGAGAAAACGGCCCGTACATGTTCTTCGTCCACGTTAAATCGGGCCCTAAAGATATGGCGCTGCGCATCCGATAGCGGTTTGAGGCGGCGAGGGCGAAACTTGGCTTCGCTGTCGTTGTCGGTGTGTTTTGCGCGGATATACATGGGCGGGCGGGGATGGATGATCGACGGCATGACGTGATGCAACTTGTGATGGCCAAAATTCATGATTGTTTTGTCATCGCCCTCGCTGAAATACACCCCGAGGCCGCACGGCCAGAACGCTGTGATAACATCCTCGGCTAAAATACCATCTTTGGACAACGTCGCCGAATACCCGGTGTTGAATTCGATCGCAACACGCGGCTCGCGGCGGCGCAGCCGTGCAGATCGGCGCGCAACGTTTCGGGCCAGCTCGACAAAATCGACGCCCATTGCGTCATCGTCATCCAGCCGAAATTGCAGGCTCTCAGGGCGGCCCTCGCCCAGTTCGTCTTGGATCGTCTGCTGCAAGGCTAGGCGATGCTTCAACGGCGCGCGTTCGACGATCTTGATCTGCGGCACTGGCGCGCAGAGGTCATGCAGTTTGGCGCGCCACGGCTCTGGCATATTCTGGCCGATGACCACGAGGAGTGTAAAATCGGGATCGGTCTGCGCGCGAACGGACGGCAGCGCCAGCGTCTCAAAATGGGCGAAACGCAGGGCCATGCGCTTGGAGCCGTAAAGATACGCCTCACGCTCGGCCACGGTGTCGTGCATCCGTTTGAATCCGCCGAGGGCCGGATAGGAGAAGCGGCAAACGCCGATAATGCGCATAGATGTCCCCTATCTAAAGAGCGCGCGGATATTGTCCGCGTCGATGTTATATGTCCGGCGAAAGGCCGCCTCGCCAGTTGCATCGAGTAGAGGCAAGCGCACGGGTTTGATCCCGTCCTTTTGTCGCGAATCGTTGAACTTATTATGGCCGCGAACATACATGTCTTCGCCGGGCAGGGTGATAACGGGCATCACGCGGCCCAACTTTGCATGGCTGAAATTCATAATGCCGCGCGAGGCGCCGGGCGCCACGGCCATTCCCAGCGCGGGGGTCCACAGGGTCTCAACCGTGTGCTTGGCGTGAATACCCTTGGGGCCGATGCGGGCAATATGCCCCTGATTGAAGTCGATACCAATATATCGGTGTTTCGCTAGCATTCCCCCCAAGTCGGCTGCCGCCTCGCGCATGCGCTGCACAAAAGTGACGGCGACGGCGTCGTCATCATCCATGCGAAACTGAAGCGAGGGCAGGGGCCTGTCGTCGCGCACCTGATTGATGACCTCGCGCATCACTTGCCTGTGCCGACCTGTCGCGCGCGGAACAACGATGGCCTGTGGCATGTCCTCTGTCAGGTCCAGCAACCTTTCCAGCAGTGCCTCAGGCATCGTATCGCCCACCACGATGGCAAGGGTGAAGTCGGGGTCGGTCTGCGCCCTTAGCGGGGGCAGGGTGAGCGCGGTGAACGTGGCAAAGCGTTCCTCCATTCGCACGGGATCATAGAGGAACGCGGCGCGCGCCTCTGGCGTCTCATGTTCGACCTGGAAGCCGCCCAATGCAGGGTACGAAAACCGGCAAAGGCCGATGACCTGCATCTTGGGGGTACTCATTATGTTTGCGATCCTGCCATAAGCTGCGCTTTGTGCGACGATGGCAGGGGATCTGCCCCAAGACAAGGCGCGCCCTTCGCGATAGCATGACGGGCAACTGCAACCCGGTGGAGAACTGCGATGAGCGAAACGCTTAAAATGGACTATATTGAATTCTATGCCCCGGATCTGGAGGGGGAGCAGGCATTTTTTGACAGCGCATTTGGCTGGGATTTTGTGCCCTATGGGCCGGACTACCGCGACATCAAAGAGGCGGGCGTTGGCGGCGGCATAGAGCGATCCGACCATGCGGCGCCGCTGATCGTGCTAAAGGCCGAGGATCTCGACGCGGCGCTGGGACAGGTCCGCGCAGCGGGGGCGGAAATTACGCGCGAAATCTTCGACTTTCCGGGTGGGAGGCGGTTTGAGTTCCGTAGCCCCGGCGGTACGCGGATGGCTGTCTGGACGACGTTAGAGGATTGACGTAAGGCAAGGCGGAGGCGCCATGCCAGATGGACTGCCGATGCCTCTGGTGGACCTGTTGACAACCCCCGCGACTCCTTTTATACGCGCCTCATCCGGCTTGGGGGTCGCCCTGTTTGCCGATATCAGAACTGAAGTGGTCAAGATCCGGGCGCCCGCCGTCCCGATCCTCTGGAAACTCGCCGCGTCCGCACCAGCAAGGGTTGCGATCGCGGTTGTTGCCTATTGCGGACGCGTAACGGGCATGGATTAACCGCATGGGTAAGACCCATGTACACACATGTGTTGAGAGACGGGGAAATTACCGGAATGCCAACGATCCAACAGCTTATTCGCAAACCGCGGAAGCCAAAAGTAAAAGCGCAGAAGTCGCAGCACCTTCAGGGTTGCCCGCAAAAGCGCGGCGTCTGCACGCGCGTCTATACAACAACACCCAAGAAGCCGAACTCGGCCATGCGGAAGGTCGCCAAAGTGCGCCTGACCAACGGCTTTGAGGTCATCAGCTACATTCCGGGTGAGAGCCACAACCTGCAGGAGCACTCGGTGGTCCTGATCCGCGGCGGTCGTGTAAAAGACCTTCCGGGTGTTCGCTACCACATCTTGCGCGGCGTTCTGGACACCCAAGGTGTCAAGGATCGTAAGCAGCGCCGTTCGAAATATGGCGCCAAGCGCCCGAAGTAAGAGGATTACCAGATGTCCCGTCGTCACGCCGCCGAAAAGCGCGAAGTCCTTCCCGATGCCAAGTATGGCGACCGGGTTCTGACAAAGTTCATGAACAACCTGATGGTCGATGGCAAGAAGTCCGCCGCCGAGCGTATCGTCTATAACGCGATGACTCGCGTTGAAGACAAGGTTAAGCGCGCCCCGATCGAGATCTTTCACGAGGCGCTCGAGCTGATCAAACCATCCGTTGAGGTGCGTTCGCGCCGCGTCGGTGGTGCCACATACCAGGTTCCCGTCGAAGTGCGCCCCGAGCGCCGTGAAGCGCTGGCGATCCGTTGGTTGATCAATGCCAGCCGCTCGCGCAACGAAAACACCATGGAAGAGCGCCTTGCAGGCGAGCTTATGGATGCCGTCAACAGCCGCGGCAGCGCCGTCAAAAAGCGCGAAGACACACACAAGATGGCCGAGGCTAACAAAGCCTTCAGCCATTATCGTTGGTAATACAGATACTCTGAGGATGCAGCCCAATGGCACGCGACTACGCTCTCGAACGCTACCGTAATTTCGGCATTATGGCCCATATCGATGCAGGTAAGACCACCTGCAGCGAGCGGATCCTGTTCTACACTGGCAAATCCCACAACTTGGGTGAGGTGCATGACGGTGCCGCAACGATGGACTGGATGGAGCAGGAGCAGGAGCGTGGCATCACGATCACCTCGGCTGCGACCACCACGTTCTGGCAGCGCCAAAACGATCCGACCCAAGAAGGCACGTCCGACACCAAGTATCGGATGAACATCATCGACACGCCCGGCCACGTTGACTTCACTATCGAAGTCGAGCGTTCATTGGCCGTGCTTGACGGTGCGGTTGCGGTGCTTGATGCCAACGCGGGTGTCGAGCCCCAGACCGAGACTGTCTGGCGCCAGGCCGACCGCTACAAGGTGCCCCGTATCGTTTTCGTCAACAAGATGGACAAGATCGGCGCCGACTTCTTTAACTGCGTCAAGATGGTTAAGGATCGCACTGGTGCGATTGCTGCACCGATCCAGATTCCAATCGGGTCCGAGACGGAGCTGGAAGGCCTCGTTGATCTGGTCACCATGGAAGAGTGGGTCTGGGCTGGCGAAGACTTGGGCGCGAACTGGACACGTGGTCCGATCCGCGAAAGCCTCAAGGATCTTGCCGACGAGTGGCGCGCCCACCTGATCGAAGTCGCCGTCGAAATGGACGACGACGCGATGGAAGGGTATCTGGAAGGCAAAGAGCCCGATGAGGCCACTCTGCGCAAGCTGATCCGCAAGGGTACGCTGTCGCTGAGCTTTGTTCCCGTTCTGTGTGGTTCGGCCTTTAAGAACAAGGGTGTACAGCCATTGCTGAACGCCGTTGTCGACTATCTGCCTAGCCCGTTGGACGTTGTCGATTACATGGGCTTCAGCCCCGATGACGAGACCGAAGAGCGTAACATCCCGCGCCGTGCGGACGATTCAATGCCGTTCTCAGGCCTCGCGTTCAAAATCATGAACGACCCGTTCGTTGGCTCGCTGACGTTCACGCGGATTTATTCGGGCGTGATCAAGAAGGGCGACACCGTCCAGAATACGACCAAGGGCAAAAAAGAGCGCATCGGCCGTATGATGATGATGCACTCGATCCAGCGCGAAGAGATCGAAGAGGCATTTGCCGGCGACATCATCGCGCTTGCTGGTCTTAAGGATACGACAACTGGCGACACGTTGAGCGACATCAAAAGCCAGGTTGTTCTGGAAACGATGACCTTCCCCGATCCGGTCATTGAAATCGCGGTCGAGCCCAAGACCAAGGGCGACCAAGAAAAGATGTCGGCTGGCCTTGCACGTCTGGCAGCAGAAGATCCATCTTTCCGCGTCGAAACCGATATTGAATCGGGCCAGACCATCATGAAGGGCATGGGCGAATTGCACCTCGACATTCTGGTCGACCGTCTGCGCCGCGAATTCAAGGTCGACGCCAATATTGGCGCGCCCCAGGTCGCGTATCGCGAGACAATCGGTCACGAGGTTGAACATACTTACACCCACAAGAAGCAGTCGGGTGGTTCGGGTCAGTTCGCTGAGGTCAAGTTGATCATTTCGCCAACAGAGGCCGGAGAAGGCTTCTCGTTCGAGAGCAAGATTGTCGGTGGTTCGGTGCCCAAGGAATACATTCCCGGCGTCGAGAAGGGCATCCGCTCGGTCATGGATAGCGGCCCGCTTGCCGGTTTCCCGGTCATCGACTTCAAGGTCATGCTGATAGATGGCAAGTTCCACGACGTTGACTCCAGCGTTATGGCGTTCGAGATCGCAGCCCGCATGGGTATGCGCGAAGGTCTGCGCAAAGCTGGCGCCAAGCTGCTTGAGCCAGTGATGAAGGTCGAAGTGATTACGCCCGAGGACTATACGGGCGGCATCATCGGCGATCTGACTTCACGTCGCGGTCAAATCTCGGGTCAGGAAAATCGCGGTAATGCTATCGCGATCGACTGCACCGTGCCGCTGGCAAATATGTTCGGCTATATCAACACGCTGCGGTCCATGTCGTCTGGCCGCGCCCAGTTCACGATGCAATTCTCGCATTACGAGCCGGTTCCGAGCAACATCTCGGAAGAGATCCAGTCCAAATACGCCTAAACCGGGTGGCGGGGAATATCCCCGCCCTACCCAAACTGTAGGGTGGGCAACACGCCCATCACCTGACTTGTAAAAAGAGGAGCCATATCATGGGCAAGGAAAAGTTTGACCGTAGCAAACCGCACGTGAACATCGGGACCATTGGTCACGTTGACCACGGCAAGACCACGCTGACGGCCGCAATCACCAAATACTTCGGCGATTTCAAGGCGTATGACCAAATTGACGGCGCGCCCGAAGAAAAAGCTCGCGGCATCACCATCTCGACGGCCCACGTCGAGTATGAAACAGACGCGCGTCACTATGCGCACGTCGATTGCCCCGGCCACGCTGACTACGTTAAGAACATGATCACCGGTGCCGCCCAAATGGACGGCGCGATTCTGGTCGTGAACGCCGCTGACGGCCCCATGCCACAGACGCGCGAGCACATCCTGCTGGGCCGCCAGGTGGGTATCCCCTACATGGTCGTCTACATGAACAAGGTTGATCAGGTCGACGACGACGAACTGCTTGAACTGGTCGAGATGGAAATCCGCGAGCTGCTGAGCAAGTACGACTATCCTGGCGACGACATCCCCGTCATCCCCGGCTCGGCTCTGCACGCGATGAACGGCACACAGCCCGAAATCGGCGAAGAGTCGATCCGCAAGTTGATGGCCGCTGTCGACGAGTATATCCCGACACCCGAGCGCGCCATCGATCAGCCGTTCCTGATGCCGGTCGAGGACGTGTTCTCGATCTCTGGCCGTGGTACTGTTGTCACGGGCCGTATCGAGCGCGGTGTTATCAACGTTGGCGACGAGATTGAAATCGTCGGTCTCAAAGACACCAAGAAAACGACCTGCACGGGCGTGGAAATGTTCCGCAAGCTGCTGGATCGTGGTGAGGCGGGCGACAACATCGGCGCGCTTTTGCGTGGTATCGACCGCGAAGGTGTTGAGCGTGGTCAGGTTCTGTGCAAGCCGAAGTCGGTTATGCCCCACACCAAGTTCGAGGCCGAGGCGTATATCCTGAACAAGGAAGAGGGTGGCCGTCATACGCCGTTCTTTGCCAACTACCGTCCTCAGTTCTACTTCCGGACTACAGACGTGACTGGCACGGTTGTGCTGCCCGAGGGCACGGAAATGGTGATGCCTGGTGATAACCTGCGCTTCAGCGTCGAGCTGATTGCACCGATCGCCATGGAAGAAGGCCTGCGTTTCGCTATTCGCGAAGGTGGCCGTACTGTCGGCGCTGGTGTGGTTTCGAAAATCACCGAGTAACTACGACTAATAAGTACTCCGGGCGGGCTGCATAGCCCGCCCCAAGGGTTCGAAGAGGGAGTTCGGATGGTCCGACCTCCCTCCTATCAACTCCAATGCCGCGAAAGGCTAAATACATGTCCAGCCAGAACATTCGCATTCGGCTTAAGGCGTTCGATTACCGCGTACTGGATGCCAGCACGCAGGAAATCGTCAACACCGCGAAGCGCACGGGCGCAGACGTCCGTGGCCCGATTCCGTTGCCGAACAAGATTGAAAAATTCACCGTTTTGCGTGGCCCCCACGTAAACAAGAAATCCCGCGATCAATGGGAAATCCGCACGCACAAACGCCTGCTGGATATCGTTGATCCGACTCCGCAGACTGTGGACGCGCTGATGAAGCTCGACCTGGCTGCCGGTGTCGACGTGCAGATTTCGGTCTAAGGGAGGGCAAAGAGTATGTTGCGCTCTGGCGTTATCGCAAAGAAGATGGGCATGACCCGTCTTTTCATGGAAGACGGACGGCAGGTGCCTGTCACCGTTCTTCAATTGGACAAACTTCAGGTCGTCGCGCAGCGTACGGCCGATAGCCACGGCTATTCTGCTGTTCAGCTGGGCGCAGGCTCGGCCAAGGTTAAGCGGACCTCCAAGGCAATGCGCGGCCACTTCGCCGCCGCCAACGTGGAGCCCAAGCGCAAGATCGCGGAATTCCGCGTTGCGCCTGAGAACCTGATCGCTGTTGGTGAGGAAATCACTGCCAACCATTACTTTGAGGGCCAGTTCGTAGACGTCTGCGGCACCTCTATCGGTAAAGGTTTTCAGGGCGCTATGAAGCGTCACAACTTCAAGGGTCTGGAAATGACCCACGGTGTTTCTATCAGCCACCGTTCGCATGGCTCCACTGGCCAGTGCCAGGATCCGGGCAAAGTCTTCAAAGGTAAGAAGATGGCCGGTCACATGGGTGCCGCGCGTATCACCACGCAGAACCTGCAGGTGATCAAAACGGACGCAGATCGTGGACTGATCATGGTCAAAGGCGCTGTTCCCGGCTCCAAAGGTGGCTGGGTGACGATCAAGGACGCGGTGAAAAAGCCGTTCCCCGAGAACGCAATTATGCCCGCCGCGTTGAAATCTGACGCAGAAGCCGCAGCCAAGGCCGCCGATGATGCAGCCGCAGCCGCAGCAGCCGAGGAGGCCGAAGCAGCAAAGGCAGCCGCCGAGTTGCAGGCATCTCAGGAAGCGTCAGCCGAGAAAGAGGCCGAGGCCGAGATCGCAGCTGACAAGGCAGAGGCCGGCGACCAGAGCGAGACTCTGGACGAGACCAAGAAGGATGATGACGCATGAAAATCGACATGATCAAATTGGACGGCAGCAAGGCCGGCTCGGTCGATCTGGGCGAAGACATCTTCGACCTGGACCCTCGCGCCGACATCCTGCACCGCGTCGTCCGCTGGCAGCGTAACAAGGCGCAGGCCGGTACGCACAAGGTCAAGACACGGTCCGAAGTCAGCTACTCGACCAAGAAGATCTATCGCCAAAAGGGCACCGGTGGCGCACGCCACGGTGCACGCTCGGCGCCGATTTTTCGGAAGGGTGGTATCTACAAGGGCCCGACACCGCGCAGCCATGCGCATGACCTGCCCAAGAAGGTCCGCGCACTTGGTCTGAAGCACGCCCTGAGCGCCAAGGCGCGCGCAGGCGAGTTGGTGATCATCGAGGATTTCGGCACAGTGTCGAAGACTTCCGCACTGGCCAAGCAGATCAAGGATCTGGGCTGGAAGCGCGCGCTGATCATCGACGGCACCGAGGTCAACGCCGACTTCGTCAAGGCCGCGCGCAACATCGACGGTCTGGACGTCCTGCCGACGATGGGCGCAAACGTCTATGATATCCTCAAGCGTGACACGCTCGTGATCACCAAGGCGGGTATCGAAGCACTGGAGGCTCGACTGAAATGAGCAAGTCAGAAATGAAAGCGAAGCCCGAGCATTACGACGTGGTGCGCAAGCCCGTCGTGACCGAAAAGGCCACCATGGCGTCCGAGAATGGCGCAGTGGTGTTCGAGGTCGCAATCGGAAGCAACAAGCCGCAGATCAAGGAGGCCGTTGAGGCACTCTTTGGCGTCAAGGTAAAGGCCGTGAACACGACCATCACCAAAGGCAAGGCCAAGCGTTTCCGCGGCCGTCTGGGCAAGCGCGCCGACGTCAAGAAGGCGTATGTGACGCTGGAAGAAGGCAACACAATCGACGTGACCACCGGTCTCTGAGGTCAGGTTGGCTTGAAGGTTTAGGAACCCCGGCTGTGGTGGCCGGGGTTTTCGTTTGCAAGATTGTTTAATGTCTCTACGCTATCATTCTAGTCAAATTGGGCTTGGGTGAGATTATGCATAACGCGACGACCTTTGGGTTGCAGGCCCGTGCGTATGCGTCAGCGCGTCCCACTTACCCGAACGATCTTTTTGATTGGATCGCCGATCGCGCGCCCTGCAAGAAAATCGCGTGGGATGTTGGGACTTGAACAGGGCAAGCGGCGTTTTCTCTGACTAAGAGTTTTTCGCACGTGCACGCTACGGACATCGATCCGGCGCAATTGGCTAAAGCTCCCTCAGACTCTAAAGTGACATTTGCAACAGCACCCGCAGATCAATCCGGTCTCGGGGATAACTTGGTCGGAGCGATAACAGTAGCAACAGCGCTGCACTGGTTCGACCATGCCAAGTTCTGGGCGGAAGTCAGCCGTGTGGCATGCAATGGCGCGATATTGTGTGCTTGGACTTATCATCGAGCGGATGCGCGTGACGATACACAGACCGCGCTGCTTGACCCTATGAATGCAGTTCTGGAACCTTACTGGTCTGACGCTAATCGATTAAGCTGGCGGGGCTATTCAGCGAATGAATTAGATATGCCGTTTCAAGAACTTGAGACTCCGGAATTTAAATGTGAACTGAACTGGCGTCCCTCGCAAATTGCAGCATATGTGCAGTCTTGGTCAGCTTACAGAAAAGCGGCAGTTGATGGACACGCCGGTGCCTTGGCGGCCATTGAGTTAGAGGCATTATCGAGCCTCAAGGATGAGCCTCAGAAATTTACTCTCCCACTACATATTTTGGCGGCTCGCGTCGGATAGAGATCGTTGTGCATACCAAGTGTAACTTGCTGACAGAAACTATGCGTATAAAATTGTCAACACCTGCCCAAATAGCGCGCGCAGCGCGCCGGGCGAGCGCCTGACCGGCCCGCGGTCTGGCGCTTTGGCGGTCGGGCGCTGCCCAATGAAGGGTGGAGGGACTTGGCGGGGATAGAGCGCTTCGCCGCAGCGTTGCAGCGCCAGCCCCCGGTCAGGCGCCCGCCCGGCATATGTAGCGCTTATGCGGGGCAGGGGTCCGGCACCCCGAAATCCTTCATCATCCACTTGACCCTACCGCGCGCAGACCATACACGACCCTATCAACGCAGCCCCGGATTCGTCCGGGGCTTCGTTTTCGTCTTGAATGACGATATAGCCGGGGACCTTCGGGGCCCTATACCCATGGTGGGCAAGTCCCACCCTACATAGGCGGAACACACATCCGCCGTTTGCTAAACGGAAGACAGGAAGCATGGCACTCAAGTCGTATAAGCCAACGACGCCGGGCCAGCGCGGGCTGGTGCTGATCGACCGTTCGGAGCTGTATAAAGGACGTCCCGTCAAATCCCTCACTGAGGGTTTGTCGAAATCGGGCGGCCGGAACAACACCGGACGTATCACATCGCGTCGTCGCGGGGGTGGGGCCAAACGCCTCTACCGGATCGTTGATTTCAAACGTAACAAATTCGATATGGCGGCCACCGTCGAGCGGATCGAATATGACCCGAACCGGACCGCATTCATCGCTCTCGTCAAGTATGACGATGGCGAGCAGACCTATATCCTGGCGCCTCAGCGTCTTGCGATTGGTGACAAGATCTATTCCGGCACCAAGGTCGACATCAAGCCCGGCAACTGCATGCCGTTCTCGGGCATGCCCATCGGTACGATCATCCACAATATCGAGATGAAGCCGGGCAAGGGCGGCCAGATCGCACGCGCGGCAGGCACCTATGCTCAGTTCGTTGGCCGTGATGGTGGCTACGCTCAGATCCGTCTCAGCTCGGGCGAGCTGCGTCTGGTCCGCCAAGAGTGCAAGGCGACGGTTGGCGCGGTTTCAAACCCCGACAACTCGAACCAGAACTACGGTAAGGCCGGCCGCATGCGTCACAAGGGCGTTCGCCCATCTGTGCGCGGTGTCGTCATGAACCCGGTCGATCACCCGCATGGTGGTGGTGAAGGCCGGACATCTGGCGGTCGTCACCCGGTAACCCCATGGGGCAAGCCGACCAAAGGCTACCGTACCCGCAATAAGAACAAGGCGTCGCAGAAGCTGATCATCCGCTCGCGTCACGCCAAGAAGAAGGGCCGCTAAGATATGGCACGTTCTGTATGGAAAGGCCCCTTTGTCGACGCCTACGTCCTGAAAAAGGCCGAAGCGTCGCGTGAGGGCGGTCGTAACGAAGTCATCAAGATATGGTCGCGCCGCTCGACGATCCTGCCCCAGTTCGTGGGCTTGACGTTTGGCGTCTACAACGGTCGCAAGCATATCCCTGTCAACGTCAGCGAAGACATGATCGGTCAGAAGTTCGGTGAGTATTCACCGACACGGACCTATACCGGTCACTCCGCCGACAAAAAAGCGAAGCGGAAGTAAGTCATGGGCAAGGAAAAGAACCCCCGCCGCGTGGCCGATAACGAAGCCCGGTCCAAACTCCGGATGCTTCGCACCAGCCCGCAGAAACTGAACCTTTTGGCACAGCTGATCCGTGGCAAGAAGGTGGACAAGGCCCTCACAGAGCTCACGTTCTCGCAAAAGCGGATCGCGGACGATGTGCGCAAGTGCCTGCAGTCTGCCATCGCCAACGCCGAGAATAACCACAATCTCGACGTGGACGAGTTAGTTGTGGCCGAGGCCTATGTCGGCAAGAACCTGGTCATGAAGCGCGGTCGCCCGCGTGCTCGCGGCCGGTTTGGCGCGCTGCGCAAGCCGTTCTCGGAAATCACGATCATTGTGCGTCAAGTCGAGGAGCAAGCCTGATGGGTAATAAAGTAAATCCGATTGGCATGCGCCTGCAGATCAACCGTACTTGGGACAGCCGCTGGTATGCGGACACCAAAGATTACGGTAATCTGCTGCTCGAAGATCTGGCCATGCGCGAGTTCATCAAGACCGAGTGCAAGCAGGCCGGCGTAAGCCGGGTGATCATCGAGCGCCCGCACAAAAAGTGCCGCGTTACTGTTCATACAGCGCGCCCCGGCGTCATCATCGGCAAGAAAGGCGCAGACATCGAAACCCTGCGCAAGAAGCTGGCGGCGATGACGGCAAGCGAGCTGCACCTGAACATCGTCGAAGTGCGCAAGCCCGAGTTGGATGCTGCGCTGGTGGGTGAGAGCATCGCCCAGCAGTTGGAGCGCCGGGTCAGCTTTCGCCGTGCGATGAAACGTGCTGTGCAAAACGCCATGCGTATGGGTGCCCTTGGCATCCGTGTGAACCTCGCCGGCCGCCTTGGCGGCGCCGAGATCGCCCGGACCGAATGGTACCGCGAGGGCCGCGTGCCCCTGCATACGCTGCGGGCCGATATCGATTACGCGCATGTCGAGGCACTGACTGCCTACGGCATTATCGGGATCAAGACCTGGATCTTCAAAGGTGAGATCATGGATCACGACCCGTCCGCGCGTGACCGGAAGGCTCAGGAACTTCAGGACGGTCCGGCACCTCGCGGTGCTGGTGGCCGTCGCTAAGGGGGAATGACAGATGCTACAACCAAAACGCACTAAATTCCGCAAGCAGTTCAAAGGCCGCATCAAGGGTGAGGCCAAAGGTGGCTCTGACCTGAACTTCGGCTCCTTCGGATTGAAGGCGACTCAGCCCGAGCGTGTGACAGCACGTCAGATCGAGGCGGCTCGCCGCGCGATGACACGTCACATGAAGCGTCAGGGCCGTGTCTGGATCCGGATTTTCCCGGACGTGCCAGTTACGTCCAAGCCTACCGAAGTCCGCATGGGTAAAGGTAAAGGCTCGGTCGATTATTGGGCCGCACGGGTCAAGCCGGGCCGGATCATGTTCGAGCTTGACGGCGTCAGCGAAGAAATCGCGGTCGAGGCCCTGCGCCTTGCGGCGATGAAGCTGCCGATCAAGACACGGGTCGTCACGCGCGAAGACTGGTAACAGCGTTTCGGCGCAGCCGATTGCACAGCAATGTGCGAGCTGGACCAACGCTAGAGATTGAGAAAAGCCCCCGCTGAGAAATCAGCGGGGGCTTTATTTTTGAGAGGATTCAATGAGAATAACTTTAGCCAACGCAGGCTGTGGGCGAAGGCGCGATTCAAGCAAAAGAATCCTCGAAGTGGCGTAATTCGTGATGATACGTGATTTATGCTTATTCGCATGTCCACGCCAAGCGGGACATTTTTGTAGCACAGAATAGAAAGGACTTTCAGACACATTCTGTGAAGTTATCAGAACTCGATATGACTTCCATTAAGAGCCCTGATGAGATCGTAGCTTATCTGACTTCGCTGAAATTGCTCTAAATGTGGAGGGCACTCACCCCCACCCGTAATTAAAGCTAACGCTTATCCGGTCGTCTTCTGACATGTTCATCGGCACCTCGTGCCGCAGCCACGACTCCCACAGCAGCACTTCGCCGGCCTCGGGCGTGACATAGGAGAACGTTCGCAACTCGTCCCGCGCGTCCTTCACCCTTGCGGGTGCCGCCATCATCATGGGCAAGCGAGGGTCTTCGAATTTAATCGCGCTGGTGCCTTCGGGCATGGTGACGTAGGTCGTACCGGATACTACCGAATGTGGATGGATATGCGATGAGTGCGTGCCGCCTTCGGGCAGGATATTGATCCAGAGGCTGTCCAGTTTCAGCTTCTTGCCACCCAGATCGAACTGTAGGTCATCAGCAAACGCTGCGACATGCTTGTCCAAAACCTTCACCAGATCGCGAAAGATTGGGAAGCGGTAGGGCAGGTCGTCGAGTGATGCATAGCTGGTGTAACCGGCATAGCTGTTTTCCTCGCACCATGTCTGGCCGGCCTCGTCGTCTTCGGCGATGGACCAGCAGGAGGCCTCCAGCTCGGATGGGTCAAGGGGTTTGCCCAGCTCACGCAGATGCGCGCGGTAAAGGCGGGTGACAAAGAGCGAGGATATATTTGACATGGCCGCGTCATAGCGTAGCGCGCCGCGCGTGGCGAGAGAGGATCGAAGCCCGCGTCAGGCCTGCATCAGGTCGATGCGGTCCGGGGTGATGTATGTAGGCACGCTTCTCGGGCGCGTCCGTGATCCCGGACCTTTAGCCCAGCGACCGGCGCCGCTGACCTAAGGGGTTGCGCCCATGAGCCAACAGCCCTATACGCGCCAGATCACAAGGATCTCCACCGGAATCAGGGTGACCTAATGTATCGGACCATTTGATACATGCGGGCCCTCCAGTGATGTTGAAAGGAATACGGCGATGGACGCCAAGGAACTACGTGAAAAGACACCCGACCAGCTGCGCGAAGAGCTGGCGAACCTGAAAAAGGCACAGTTTAACCTGCGCTTTCAGGCCGCCACTGGCCAGTTGGAAAACGCATCGCAGATGCGCGTTGCACGTCGCAGCGCCGCCCGCGTGCTGACCATTCTCAACGAGAAAGCCGCAGCTGCGGCAGCAGAATAAGGAGCCTGCAAGATGCCCAAACGTATCCTCTCCGGCACCGTGACCAGCGACGCCAACGCGCAGACCATCTCGGTTTCGGTCGAACGCCGCTTCAAGCATCCGGTTCTGCAAAAGACGATTCGGAAGTCCAAGAAATATCGCGCCCACGACGAGAACAATACGTTCAAGGTGGGTGACAAGGTGCGCATCATCGAATGCCCGCCACGTTCCAAGACGAAACGCTGGGAGGTTCTGCCGGCGTAAGCCTGCAGAGCATCCAGTTCAATCGAAACCCCGGGGCAAGGGCCGCATCGCCCCCCGGTAGGTCGGGAGTAATCAAATGATCCAGATGCAGACAAACCTGGATGTTGCTGACAATAGCGGCGCTCGCCGTGTTCAGTGCATTAAGGTTCTGGGTGGTTCCAAGCGTAGATACGCATCCGTCGGCGACATCATTGTCGTCTCGGTCAAGGAAGCCATCCCACGCGGCCGCGTGAAGAAAGGTGACGTCCGTAAGGCTGTCGTCGTTCGCACGGCCAAGGAAGTGCGCCGCGAAGACGGCACCGCCATCCGCTTTGACCGCAACGCCGCCGTGATCCTGAACAACGCAGGTGAGCCGGTCGGTACGCGGATCTTTGGCCCGGTGGTCCGCGAATTGCGCGCCAAGAAGTTCATGAAAATCATCTCGCTCGCCCCGGAGGTGCTGTGATATGGCTGCCAAACTGAAAAAGGGCGACAAAGTCGTCATGCTCGCTGGCAAGGATAAGGGCAAAGAGGGCACGATCGCCTCCGTTGATCCCAAGGCCGGAAAGGCCGTCGTCGATGGCGTGAACATGGCGATCCGCCACACACGCCAGAGCCAGACCGCACAGGGCGGACGCCTGCCCAAAGCGATGCCCATCGACCTCAGCAACATTGCGCTGCTGGATGCCAAGGGCAAGCCGACCCGCGTCGGGTTTGACGTTAAGGACGGCAAGAAAGTGCGTATCGCCAAAACCACGGGGGATGTGATCGATGCTTGATACAGTTGACTATACCCCGCGTCTGCGCACGCAGTTCGACAGCGAGATCAAGGCAAAGCTGAAAGAAGAGTTCGGCTATACCAACGACATGCAGATCCCGCGTCTGGACAAGATTGTCCTGAACATCGGCTGCGGTGCCGAGGCCGTCCGCGACAGCAAGAAGGCCAAGTCGGCTCAGGATGACCTGACAACGATTGCTGGTCAGAAGGCCGTCGTAACCAAAGCCAAGGTTTCCATCGCCGGTTTCCGCGTTCGCGAGGACATGCCGCTGGGGACCAAGGTCACCCTGCGCGGTGCCCGCATGTATGACTTCCTCGACCGTCTAGTCACGGTCGCGATGCCCCGGATCCGCGACTTTCGCGGCGTTTCGGGCAAATCCTTTGATGGCAACGGCAACTATGCGTTCGGCATCAAGGAACACATCGTTTTCCCCGAGATCGAGTACGACAAAATCGACGAGGCTTGGGGCATGGACGTAATCATCGCAACCACGGCGAAGACCGACGCTGAAGCCAAGGCGCTGTTGAAGCATTTCAACATGCCCTTCAACAGCTGAAGCAGCGGGAGAGAGAGTTATGGCTAAGAAAGCAATGATCGAGCGCGAGAAGAAGCGCCAGAAGTTGGTCGACAAGTTTGCGGCAAAGCGTGCCGCGCTCAAGGAGATCATCCAAGACGAGAGCAAGCCGATGGAGGAGCGCTTCCGCGCAACTTTGAAGCTGGCGGATCTGCCCCGCAATAGCAGTGCAACACGTCTGCACAACCGCTGCCAACTGACGGGCCGTCCGCATGCGTATTATCGCAAGCTCAAAGTGTCGCGTATCGCGCTGCGGGAACTGGGCCAAGCCGGCCTGGCACCTGGCCTCGTGAAATCCAGCTGGTAAGGGAGATTTGATATGAATGATCCTATCGGCGATATGCTCACACGGATCCGCAACGCATCCATGCGCGGCAAATCCACAGTGATCACCCCAGCCTCTAAAATGCGCGAGCGTGTGCTCGGTGTTTTGGCAGACGAAGGGTACATTCGCGGCTTTGAAGCTGCGACTGGCAAGGATGGCCACCCGGCTATCGAGATCAGCCTGAAATACTTCGATGGCACCCCTGTCATTCGCGAAATGAAGCGGGTTTCCAAGCCCGGTCGTCGCGTCTACCTGGGCGTCAAGGACATCCCGTCGGTCCGTCAGGGCTTGGGCGTGTCGATTGTCTCCACCCCCAAGGGTGTGATGTCGGATGCAAGCGCGCGCAGCCAGAATGTTGGCGGCGAAGTGCTCTGCACCGTATTCTAAGGAGGCCATATAATGTCTCGTATCGGTAAAATCCCTGTGTCCCTGCCTGATGGTGTCACTGCGTCGCTCAGCGGCCAGACGCTTGAAGTCAAAGGCCCCAAGGCAACCAAGAGCTTTACCGCGACGGATGACGTGACGCTGACCATCGACGATGGCAAGATCACGATCACTCCGCGTGGCAAGTCCAAGCGCGCGCGCCAGCAGTGGGGTATGACCCGCACTGTTGTCGCCAACGTCGTTCACGGCACCAATGCAACGTTCAAGAAAGAGCTTGAAATTCGCGGCGTTGGTTACCGGGCACAGCTTCAGGGCACTACCCTGAAACTGAACCTCGGCCTGTCGCATGACGTCGATTTTCAAGTTCCGGAAGGTGTGACTGTTACTGTTCCCAAGCCCACTGAGATTACGGTTGAGGGTACGGACAAGCAGCTCGTCGGTCAGGTCGCAGCGAATATTCGCGACTGGCGTCCACCAGAGCCCTACAAGGGCAAAGGTATTCGCTACAAAGATGAGTACGTCTTCCAGAAAGAAGGCAAGAAGAAGTAAGGAACGGGTAGATGGCAAACAGCAAAAGACAACTGTTTCAGAAACGCCGCCTGCGCGTTCGGAACAAACTTCGCAAAGTGAATGTAGGGCGCATGCGCCTCAGCGTTCATCGCAGCAACAAGAATATCAGCGTTCAGCTGATCGACGATGTAAATGGCGTGACGCTGGCATCGGCCTCGACCTTGGAAAAGGATCTGGGCATGGTCGGCAAGTGCAACATGGAAGCGGCCACCAAAGTGGGCGCCACCATTGCCGAGCGCGCCAAGAAAGCCGGCATCGAAACCGCTTATTTCGACCGTGGCGGATTTCTGTACCACGGCAAGGTTAAGGCCTTGGCCGACGCCGCCCGCGAAGGCGGTCTGAAGATCTAAAGACAGCGTAGGCGGCCCCTGATCCGGGGCCGTCTCGATGATCCGGGGGCGGCTTGCTCACTTGGATTGATACATTTGGCGCGAGCGCGCCGCACTTGAAAGGACATGCCGCATGGCAAGAGATGACAACCGTGGGGGAGGCCGCCGCAATCAGCGCGACGAGACACCCGAATTCGCCGATCGCCTGGTCGCGATCAACCGCGTTTCCAAGACCGTCAAGGGCGGCAAGCGCTTCGGCTTTGCCGCACTGGTCGTTGTAGGCGACCAAAAAGGCCGCGTCGGCTTTGGCAAAGGTAAGGCCAAGGAGGTCCCTGAGGCCATCCGCAAAGCCACCGAAGCTGCAAAACGTGGCATGATCCGCGTACCGCTGCGCGAGGGCCGCACCCTGCACCACGACATGGAAGGTCGCCATGGCGCCGGCAAAATCGTTATGCGGACTGCCCCACAGGGTACTGGCATCATCGCCGGTGGCCCGATGCGCGCCGTGTTCGAGATGCTGGGTATTCAGGACGTTGTCGCCAAGTCGAACGGCAGCCAGAACCCCTACAACATGATCCGTGCAACCATGAACGGCCTGACCAAAGAGTCGAGCCCACGCATGGTCGCGCAGCGCCGTGGCAAGAAGGTCGCCGATATCATGACGACTGAACACGCGCCCAAGATGAAGGGCGAACAAGCGCCCGTCGCGCAGGAGGGTTAAAACATGGCCAAAACAATCGTCATCAAGCAGGTGGGTAGCCCCATCCGCCGCCCCGCAGAGCAACGCGCGACGCTGGTCGGCCTCGGCCTGAACAAAATGCACCGCGTGCGCGAACTGGAGGACACGCCTAGTGTCCGCGGTATGATCAACAAGATCTCGCATATGGTAGAGATCTTGGAAGAGAAGGGCTGAGGGCAACCTTGGTCTTGAGATAGAAGCGCCCCGGCCAGCAATGGCCGGGGCGTCTTGCGTTTCAGTGGCAGTGCAGCGGCTTGGACCCGGCGTGGCAGCATTTTCCGGGGGGCGAGTTCTTGCGGCATCCGCCGCTATGGGCTGTGACTTGATCGCGCAATCCATCTATCAGCGCAATTCCATTGGAGCCTGCGGACAGCGGTACGGTCGACGCTCCGACGAGCGTGCAAACGAGAGTAAATTTCTTAATCATGAATATTCGCCTGATTGTTATATCACGCCACCTTGTTAACGAAGGTTAACGCAGTCAAGCTTCATCCAAGCCGCTTAGCCAAAGAGGGATTGGAGCCATGATTGTAAAAACGCTTGAAGAGACGCTGACGACGGCTGATCACGTCGTCGGTGATGGTTTTGAAAGCCGCCGGATCCTGCTCGCCCGCGACGGGCTGGGATACTCATTCCATGACACGCTGGTAAAGGCGGGCAGTACGCAGCGGTTAGAGTACAAAAACCATGTAGAGGCGAATTATTGCATCGAAGGTGACGGCGAGGTCGAGGAGATTGCCACAGGCAAAACTTGGCCGCTGCGACCTGGAACGATGTATGTGCTGGACCGCCATGACGCGCATGTTATTCGGGCCCGGACTGATCTGCGCCTCCTTTGCGTGTTTACCCCCGCGCTCACGGGGGCAGAGACACATGACAAGGATGGCAGTTACAGCGCACCGGGTTAAGCGCCCGGCGCCCCTCCATAAATGCCGCCCTTGCAACGCTGAACCCCGCCCGCTATACGCCCCCATGTCAGCACTTGTGCCGACTCGAAAACCCACGCAAGCCGCGTTCGGCCGCTCCCGTCGCTGGGGGTCGCATCCGGCATAAGGAGAAGCGACATGAAACTGCATGAACTGCGCGATAATGATGGCGCAACAAAACGGCGCAAGCGCGTTGGCCGTGGCCCGGGTTCGGGCATGGGCAAGACCGCTGGCCGTGGTATCAAAGGTCAGAAATCCCGTTCGGGTGTGGCAATCAAAGGCTTTGAGGGCGGCCAGATGCCGCTCTATCAGCGTCTGCCCAAGCGCGGCTTTACCAAGCCGAACCGCAAGGAATACGCAGTCGTCAATCTGGGCCTGATCCAGAAATTCATCGACGCTGGCAAGCTGGACGGCAAGGTTGCGATCACCGAAGATGCGCTGGTCGCATCGGGTCTGGTGCGCCGCAAGCTGGACGGTGTTCGCGTTCTGAGCAAGGGCGACATCACCGGCAAAATCACGCTGGAAGTCACAGGCGCGTCAAAGTCTGCCGTCGAGGCAGTCGAGAAGGCGGGTGGCTCGCTCAAGGTCACAAGTGCGCAGGCGGCCGAATAAAAGGTTGTGAGCGGCTACCTCGCCGCTTACATACTTCCTAGTTTTCAAAACTGCGCCGCTGGGCCGCTGGAAAACAGCAGTCGGCGGCGTTTGTCATTCCGAAAGTGAGCCGAATGGTATCTGCAGCAGAACAAATGGCGTCCAACACCAGCTGGGCAGCGCTCGGCAAGGCCACAGATCTTCGCAAGCGCATCGTCTTTACGCTGATGCTGCTGGTGGTGTACCGCCTCGGCACATGGATCCCGGTCCCCGGCATCGACGGAGTTGAGCTGCGCGAGTTCATGTCAAATGCAGGCGCCAGTATCGGCGGCATGCTCAGCATGTTTACCGGTGGCGCACTGGGGCGGATGGGCGTCTTTGCCCTTGGCATTATGCCCTACATTAGCGCCTCGATTATCATCCAGCTGCTCACCGCCATGGTTCCTGCGTTGGAACAGTTGAAGAAAGAAGGCGAGTCCGGCCGGAAAAAGATCAACCAATATACGCGCTATGGCACTGTGTTTCTGGCGACGCTGCAATCCTACGGCCTTGCCGTTAGTCTGCAATCGGGCGATCTGGTTACTAATCCCGGTGGTTTCTTTATCGTTTCGTGCATGATCACGCTGATCGGTGGCACAATGTTCCTGATGTGGCTGGGCGAGCAGATTACCGCGCGCGGCATCGGCAACGGTATCTCGCTCATCATCTTTGTTGGAATCATTGCCGAGGTTCCCGCGGCTCTGGCGCAGTTCTTTGCCAGCGGGCGGTCGGGGGCAATCAGCCCTGCGGTCATCATCGGCGTTATCGTCATGGTCATCGCCATCATCGCCTTCGTGGTGTTCATGGAGCGGTCGCTTCGCAAGGTGCATATCCAGTATCCGCGCCGCCAAGTGGGGATGAAGGTTTATGACGGCGGCTCGTCGCACCTGCCGATCAAGGTGAACCCGGCGGGCGTGATCCCCGCGATCTTTGCCTCGTCATTGCTGCTGCTGCCTACCACGATCGCCGCGTTTTCAGGCGGGCAGGGGTCCGGCGCTGTGATGTCGACTATCCTCGCGTATTTTGGCCCCGGCCAGCCGCTTTACCTGCTGTTCTTTACCGGCATGATCGTTTTCTTTGCTTATTTCTACACCTACAACGTGTCGTTCAAGCCTGATGAGGTCGCCGAAAACCTCAAGAACCAGAACGGTTTTGTCCCCGGCATCCGGCCGGGCAAGCGGACGGCGGAATATCTGGAATACGTTGTCAGCCGTGTGCTGGTCCTCGGCTCTGGCTATCTCGCTTTGGTCTGCCTTTTGCCCGAAATTCTGCGCGCACAATTCGCGATACCCTTTTATTTTGGCGGCACATCGGTTCTTATCGTTGTGTCGGTCACGATGGATACGATCCAGCAGGTGCAATCTCACCTCCTGGCGCATCAATACGAGGGCTTGATCGAAAAATCGCAGCTGGGCGGCAAAGGTAAGCGTCGCGCCCGCCGCAAGGGTACAGGACGGAAATAAATGAACATCATTCTTCTCGGACCGCCGGGCGCGGGCAAGGGCACTCAGGCGCATCATCTGGTTGATGAGCGTGGTATGATCCAGCTGAGCACCGGCGACATGCTGCGCGAGGCCAAGGCCTCTGGCACCGAGATGGGCAAGCGCGTGGCCGCAGTCATGGCGCGCGGCGATCTGGTGACGGACGACATTGTGATCGGCCTGATCCGCGAGAAGCTAGAAGGCGACAAGGGCGGGGGATTCATCTTTGATGGCTTCCCGCGCACGCTGCCGCAGGCCGACGCGTTAGGCCAGCTGCTGGCCGATTGCGGCGAGAGGCTGGATGCTGTGATCGAAATGCAGGTCGATGACGATGCGTTGGTCGACCGCATTACCGCGCGCTCTACCTGTGCGGGTTGTGGTGCGGTCTATAATGACAATACCAAGCCTGTTCCGGCGGATGGCGTCTGCACCAATTGCGGCGAGCCGCACGAGTTTATTCGCCGCGCGGATGACAACGAGCAGGCGCTGCGCAACCGTCTTATGGAATACTACAAAAAGACGTCTCCGCTGATCGGTTATTACTATGCCAAGGGCATGCTAAGCAGCGTGAACGGGCTGGGTGCGATCGAGGATGTGCGCGATAGTATTGCGGGCGTCCTAGACGCCTGATTGGCGGCTCCGCCGGGCAACTAGGGACGGCGGCATGCCAAAGTTTCGCTGCCGCCCTTGACGCCCCCGGTAATTCCCCCTAACCAGCACCATCCCGTAAGGGACCCTGATTCATATGGGCCAGTCCCATACCGAATCGATTACCTGAATTCAGCTGCGGTCCGGGTGCTATTTGCCTCGGGCCTGCGTTGTGAAAAAAGGGCCCGGCATTACGGACCCGCAACGAAAAGGAATACGCACGTGGCACGCATCGCCGGCGTCAATATCCCGACGCATAAACGGGTACCCATCGCCCTCACCTACGTTACCGGAATCGGTCACTCGACCGCGAAAACCATTTGCGAGGCAGTCGGCATCGACGCCACCCGCCGCGTGAATGAGTTGAGCGATACCGAAGCGGTTGCCCTGCGTGAGTATATCGACGCCAACCTGACCGTCGAGGGCGATCTGCGCCGCGAGACGCAGATGAATATCAAGCGTCTGATGGATCTGGGCTGCTATCGCGGCCTGCGCCACCGCCGGGGCCTGCCGGTTCGCGGCCAGCGCACCCATACCAATGCCCGCACCCGCAAAGGCCCCGCAAAGGCCATTGCCGGCAAGAAGAAATAAGGGAGGGCATTTGATATGGCACGCGATACCAAACGCACGAAGAAGAAGGTTTCCAAGAACATCGCCACCGGCGTTGCGCATGTAAACTCGTCCTTCAACAACACCAAGATCCTGATCTCTGACGTTCAAGGCAACGCGATTGCATGGTCTTCGGCTGGCAGCTGCGGCTTTAAGGGCTCGCGCAAGTCGACGCCTTATGCTGCTCAGCTTGCTGCAGAAGACGCAGGCAAGAAGGCTCAGGATCACGGCATGCGCACCCTCGAAGTCGAAGTGCAGGGCCCCGGTTCGGGCCGTGAAAGCGCGCTGCGCGCCTTGGCTGCCGTTGGCTTTAACATTACGTCCATTCGCGACGTGACACCGATGGCGCATAACGGCTGCCGTCCGCCTAAGCGCCGCCGCGTCTAAGACCGCTATGTAAAGTGGGGCTGCGCATGTCCGCGCGGCCCCATTTTCCGTCATTTTAAACCTCGGGCGTTCTGGCCGTCGGACATGCGGACAGAACTGGTATGGAGGGACACATGATCCACAAAAATTGGGCTGAATTGATTAAGCCAACACAGCTGGACGTTAAGCCGGGCAATGACCCAACGCGTCAGGCCACAGTCATCGCCGAACCGCTGGAGCGCGGTTTCGGTCTGACGCTGGGCAACGCGCTGCGGCGTGTGCTGCTGTCGTCGCTACAAGGTGCCGCGATCACATCCGTGCAAATCGACAACGTGCTGCACGAATTCTCAAGCGTTGCGGGCGTTCGCGAGGATGTCACCGACATCATCCTGAACCTCAAAGGCGTCGCCATCCGTATGGAAGTCGAAGGCCCCAAGCGTCTGTCGATCAGCGCAAAAGGCCCCGGCGTTGTCACTGCTGGTGACATCTCGGACAGCGCAGGCATCGAGGTTCTGAACCGCGAGCATGTGATCTGCCACCTCGACGATGGTGCAGACCTGTTCATGGAGCTGACTGTCGGCACCGGCAAAGGCTACGTCGCCGCAGACAAGAACAAGCCCGAGGACGCGCCGATTGGCATGATCCCCGTGGACGCGATCTATAGCCCCATCCGCCGTGTCAGCTATGACGTGCAGCCCACCCGTGAGGGCCAGGTGCTGGACTATGACAAGCTGACGATGAAAATCGAAACCGACGGCTCGATCACACCCGATGATGCCGTGGCTTATGCTGCGCGTATTCTGCAGGACCAGCTGAGCATCTTCGTCAATTTTGATGAGCCTGAGTCTGCTGGCCGTCAGGACGACGACGATGGGCTGGAATTCAACCCGCTCCTGCTCAAGAAAGTCGACGAGCTGGAACTGTCGGTACGTTCGGCAAACTGCCTCAAGAACGACAACATCGTTTATATTGGCGATCTGATCCAGAAGACCGAGGCAGAGATGCTTCGCACGCCGAACTTCGGTCGCAAGTCCTTGAACGAGATCAAGGAAGTGCTGTCGGGAATGGGCTTGCATCTGGGTATGGACGTCGAGGACTGGCCGCCCGACAACATCGAGGATCTGGCGAAGAAGTTCGAAGACGCCTTTTAAGAATTTGCAGGTCGGGCCTATCGCCCGGCCTGCTTATACGACCGGGGTTTCGGCCCCCAAGGAGAGTGGCCTGACACGCATCACGCCGCCGGACAAAGCAAAATAAGTTTAGGAGTTAGACAATGCGTCACGCAAGAGGATACCGCCGCCTGAACCGCACCCATGAGCACCGCAAGGCGCTGTGGGCGAACATGGCCGGCTCGCTCATCGAACATGAGCAAATTAAAACAACACTGCCAAAAGCCAAAGAACTGCGCCGCATCATCGACAAGATGATCACGCTGGGCAAGCGCGGCGATCTGCACGCCCGCCGCCAGGCTGCGGCACAGCTGAAGCAGGACCAGTATGTCACTAAATTGTTCGACATTCTGGGTCCGCGCTATAAGGACCGCCAAGGTGGCTACGTCCGCGTTCTGAAAGCTGGCTTTCGGTATGGCGACATGGCACCGATGGCGATAATCGAATTTGTTGACCGTGATCCCGCTGCCAAGGGCAAGGCCGACAAAGAGCGCGTCGCTGCCGAAATGGCGGACATCGAAGAAGAATAAAGACCGCCCGCACGGGCTGTTTGCTGAAACCCCTGCCACATCCGGCGGGGGTTTTTGCGTTTGAGGGCAGAGCGCCGGCAAACTTGCAATTGCACGCATGGGCGCGCATATCGCCAAGGTGTGGATTCCCCCCGGAGGCTCAGATGCTGAAACCCGTTGCCATCGCCCTGATCATGCTCGCCGCGCCCGCGTTGGCCGATATGCAGGTGCCGCAGGATCGCACTGAAATTCAGATGGGCTTTGTTCCTGTGGTAAAAGCGGTGACACCAGCGGTGGTCAATATCTACGCCCGCCGTGTGATAGAAGGGCGCACCAGTCCGTTTGCGAATGACCCGTTCTTTGGCCAGCTTTTCCAGAATTTTGGTGCAGAGCGCCCTCGCGTGGAAAACTCGCTTGGATCGGGCGTGATCCTCGGCGGGGATGGCATCATTGTATCGAATTACCACGTTGTAGGGCAGGCGACCGACATTCGCGTCGTGCTAAATGACAGACGCGAGTACGACGCGAGTGTGTTGCTCGCCGATGAGGAAAGCGATCTGGCAATCCTTAAGCTGGAGAATGCGAATAACCTGCCCGCGCTGGCCCTGCGCAGCAGTGATACCGTCGAGGTAGGCGAATTGGTGCTGGCCGTGGGCAACCCCTTTGGCGTGGGGCAGACCGTAAGCAGTGGCATCGTATCGGGCCTCGCGCGGTCCGGCGCTGCAACGGGTAATACTAGGGGCTATTTCATCCAGACCGATGCGCCAATCAACCCCGGCAATTCAGGCGGGGCGCTGGTCGATACCGCAGGACAGTTGATTGGGATCAATACGTCTATCCTTAGCCGGTCGGGCGGCTCAAACGGCATTGGCTTTGCCATCCCTGCCACGCTGGTGGAGCAGTTCGTCGCGCAGGCCCGCGCGGGCGAGACGGCGTTCCAGCGCCCTTGGGCAGGCGTCAGCGGCCAGCCAGTGACGTACGACATGGCCGAGGGGCTAGGACTGCCGCGAGCGGGCGGAATCATCTTGTCGGACATGCACTCAGCCAGCCCCTTTGGCGTAGCGGGACTGGCGCCGGGTGACGTCATCCTCGCAGTCGACAGCCAAGAGGTGAATGGCCCCGCCGAGATGATCTACCGCATGAGCATCGCAGGTCTGGGGGCGGACGTGCTAGTGACGGTGCTGCAGGATGGCGAGACGCGCGAGATTACCGTGCCCATGCAGCGCGCGCCTGATGTACCGCCGCGCGACACGCAGGTCACTGGTCCCCGCGCCGCCGTGCCGGGTGTGACGCTGAGTACGATTAATCCTGCCGTGATGGCCGAATATGATCTGCCACTCACCGCCTCTGGCGTGCTGGTCGAGGACCCGGGCGACATTGGCGCGCGGGCCGGGCTGCGTCCGGGCGATATCCTACTGGGCATTGATGGCGCGGTCGTTACCGACAGCGCCGGTGCCAGCGCGGCACTGGAAGCAGCGACCCGGCGCCTCAGTTTGGATATTCAGCGCGGGCAGCGGCGGCTGACCATGCGGTTCAGGCTGTAGCCATGGCCGATCTGTTCGATAGCGGCGATCCTGCCCCCAAAACCCAAGCAGAGGGCCATCGCCCGCTCGCCGACCGCTTGCGACCTAAATCCTTAGGCGACGTAATCGGGCAGGAACAGGTGCTGGGCGATGAGGCACCATTGGGCGTGATGCTGGCCGCGGGCAGCCTTGGTAGCTTGATCTTCTGGGGGCCGCCCGGCGTGGGTAAGACGACGATCGCGCGGCTGCTGGCAGATGAAACAGACCTGCATTTCGTCCAAATCAGCGCGATTTTCTCTGGCGTGGCGGACCTCAAGAAAGTGTTTCAGGAGGCGCGCCACCGCCGCCAGAACGGGCAGGGGACGCTGCTGTTTGTCGACGAAATACACCGCTTCAACAAGGCTCAGCAGGATGGGTTTCTACCCTACATGGAGGATGGCACGATCCTTCTGGTCGGCGCCACCACCGAAAACCCCAGTTTTGAGCTGAACGCCGCTTTGCTAAGCCGCAGCCAAGTGCTTGTGCTGACACGGTTGGTGCTGTCGGACCTTGAGCGCCTTGCCCAGCGGGCCGAGCGTGAGATGGACCGCGCCTTGCCGTTGGACGGCCCCGCCCGCGAGGCGCTGCTGGAAATGGCGGATGGCGACGGGCGCGCCCTGCTGAACCTGATCGAGCAGATCGCCGCTTGGAAAGTAGAGGGCAAGAAGCTGGGTGTTGATGGCCTGTCCACCCGGTTGATGCGCCGCGCCGCGAAATACGACAAATCGGGCGATGAGCATTACAACCTGATCTCGGCCCTGCATAAATCCGTGCGTGGGTCTGATCCTGACGCCGCACTTTATTGGCTGGCGCGGATGCTGACCGGGGGCGAGGACCCTCGATATCTGGCCCGGCGCATCACACGCATGGCGGTCGAGGATATCGGGCTGGCCGACACGCATGCGCACCGCGTTTGTCTGGACGCGTGGGAGACGTATGAGAGGCTGGGCAGTCCAGAGGGCGAATTGGCGCTGGGGCAGGCCGTGACGTATCTGGCGCTGGCACCAAAATCGAACGCGGGCTATTCGGCGTTCAAGGCCGCCATGCGCGAGGCGAAAAAGACCGGCTCCGAGCCGCCGCCCAAGCATATCCTGAACGCTCCGACCAAGCTGATGAAGGATGAGGGGTATGGCGCGGGCTATGCCTATGATCACGATGCAGAAGATGGATTTTCCGGCCAGAACTACTTTCCCGAGACGATGAAACGCCCCGTCCTCTACCAACCGGTCGAGCGCGGATTCGAGCGTGAGTTAAAGAAGCGGTTGGATTATTTTGCCAAGCTGCGCGCAAAGCGGAATTGAAATCTGACCAGACTAAAACGGCATAGTCGCAAGATTTTGATACCGCATACGCGTAGTTTAGCCGTAGATTGAGATACTAATGGGTGAGTCTCTTACCTTCGTAGGCCATGTCAACATTGAAAATAAAGAGTTTTTTGGATTGTAGGGTAGCCGCGCAGCATGACCTATGTTCTAATACGCGAATGTCGCAATCGAGCAAAATTTTTGCAGATCGCCTTTCCATGGCCTCTCACTCTGTGCGGGTCGCAGGTTTGGACAGCGCCCATTAGGGCGCCTGATTGCACGAAATTCACTTAACAAAGTTTACGGGAGGTCTCCGCATGACCAAGATAACGAACACAGAAATGATGACACGTCTGGGCGCTGCCGCCAAAGACGGGAGCATCTCGCGCCGCTCGTTCATGAACTATTCGATTGCTGCGGGCGCTACCGCCTCTGCCGCGACTGGTCTCTGGACGACCAAGGCGAACGCGGCCCCGCAAAAGGGCGGCACATTTCGTTTTGGTATCCACGACGGCAACTCGTCAGATACGCACGATCCCGGCACGTATGTCAGCCGCCAGCAGATCTATCTGGCGCACCAATACCGTAGCTATCTGACGCTGATCAATCCGGACGGCAGCCTCGGCAACGATCTGGCCACGGGTTGGGAGCCTAATGACGACGCCTCTGTCTGGACGTTCGAGATCAATCCGAACGCCAGCTTTCATAGCGGCAAGGCTGTAACGGCGCAGGATGTCGTTGATTCGCTAAACTTCCACCGCGGCGAGAATTCATCGTCGGCGGCCAAAACGCTGCTGACGTCGGTGACCGATATCCGCGCGGACGGCGATTTTACCGTCGTAGTGGAGTTGTCGGGCGGCAACGCCGACGTGCCATGGCTGATGACCGATTATCACTTCGCGATTTGCCCCAGCAATGGGGACGGCACCATTGACTGGCAGTCGGGCGACGGGTCCGGCCCCTACAAGATCGACAGCGGCGAGTGGGGTGTGCAATTCCGCCTGTCACGCCATGAGGGCTGGCATTTGGAAGGCGCTTATTTCGACGATCTGGTGATGCTGGTCCTGAACGATCCAAACGCGCGCCAAACCGCGCTGGTGACAGGCGATGTAGACGCGGTGTCGCTGGTCGATCTCAAGACGAAGTCGCTACTGGCACGCGACACAAGCATCCAAATTCTGTCGGTCCCCTCTGCGGCCGCGATTACGATGCCGATGTTCTGCGACACTGCGCCATTCAACGACGTTGATGTGCGCAACGCGCTTAAGCTGTCGATGGACCGCGACGAGATCATCAGCAAGATCGCGTTTGGCGAGGCTACAATGGGCAATGACTTCCACCACAGCCCGGCGATGCCCTATTACCCCGAAGGCATTGATCAGCGTAGCTATGACCCCGATCAGGCCAAATCTCTGCTTAAAAAGGCAGGCGCCGAGGGTCTGAAAGTAAGCCTCAGTACTGCCGATTCGGTGTTTTCTGGAGCCGTCGATATGTGCGTTCTCTATGCCGAGCAGGCCAAGGCCGCGGGTATCAGCGTGAATGTCGTCCGTGAAGCGAACGATGGTTACTACTCGGATGTTTGGCTGAAAAAGCCGTTCACAGCAGTGAGCTGGGGCGCGCGTCCCACGCCAGACGTCATGTATAGCCTAGCCTATGCGTCAGATGCCGCTTGGAACGAGTCGCACTGGCAGAACGAGGAGTTCAACGAGCTGCTGGTCAAGGCTAAGGCCGAGCTGGACGATGAGCTGCGCTCCGAAATGTATCGCGATATGGCTATATTGGCGAAGGACGATGGCGGGACGATCATCCCGTTCTTCAACAACTTCGTTTATGCCGTGCGGAACAATGTGCAGGTCGGCGAAGACCTGGCTCCCAGTTGGGAGTTGGACGGCGCGCGAGGCCCCAGCCGCTGGTGGTTCGCCGCATAAAACGCACCCAAGAGATGAGCAAGATTGGGTCCGGCACTGCGCCGGACCCAAAGTGGTGCCGGGCGGCAGACGTTCCCCCCAGCGCCGCGCAACAAAAGCCAAACTTTGCGCATAAATGTGTGGATGCAGGCTATCATTCGTGTTTTGCTATCAATGCGTCGCTTTCAGGCCCCCCGAGGTCGGGCGTTACGCCAACACTGTATAGGCGCCGTACGGAGAGATGCGAGCGCGCAAAATCAGATAGAAATATCTTAATGATATCGACTCTCAGGGAGAAGAAATGACAGATTCGAAAAACCAGCAGATGCTGGATCGCTTGGCCGACGCTGCACGCGAGGGGCGCGTTTCGCGCCGCTCGTTCATGAATTATTCGATGGCTGCGGGCGTTACCGCCAGCGCCGCTACGGGCCTCTGGGCCACCGCCGCCAAGGCGGAACCCCAGCGCGGCGGCACGTTCCGCATCGCGCAGCATGACGGCAACTCGGGCGATACGCATGATCCGGGCATCTACGAATCCAACGCCGAGATCCTGCTGGCACACACGTTCCGCGCGTTCCTCACGCAGATCAACACCGACGGCACATTGGGCGCGGACGTTGCGACCGAATGGTCCGCGACACCCGATGCGTCCGAGTGGACGTTCAAGCTGAACCCCAAGGCGACGTTTCATTCAGGCGGAAAAGTGACGGCAGAAGACGTCGTCGCTTCGATGAATTTCCACCGCGGCGAGGACACCACTTCGGCGGCCAAGGCGCTGCTGGGCTCTGTCACTGATATCGTCGCAGACGACGAAAACACCGTGACGTTCAAGCTGGACGCCGGCAATGCCGACCTGCCGTGGCTGATGACTGACTACCATCTGGTCATTCTGCCCCGCAACGAGGATGGCACCGCCAACTGGCAATCCGGCGACGGCTGCGGCCCCTACGTTCTGGACAGCTGGGAGCCGGGCGTAAACGCCTCACTCAGCCGCTTTGATGGCTGGCATGGTGAGGGCGCATATTTTGACGCGATTCAGGTTACTTTCATCAACGACCCGAACGCGCGCCAGACGGCACTTGTGACCGGCGACGCTGACGCGACCAGCCTGCTGGAAAACAAAACGATGGGCCTGCTAGAGCGTCAGCCCGACGTTACGGTCATCAACATTCCATCGGCGCAGGCGATCACGATGCCGATGTTCTGCGACACTGCCCCTTTCGACAATGTCGACGTCCGTAAGGCGCTGAAACTCTCGATGGATCGTAACGAGCTGGTCGAGAAGATCTCCTTTGGTGCGGCCACGGTCGGCAACGATTTCCACCACTCGCCTGCCATGCCCTACTATCCCAAAGACATCGAGCAGACCGAGTATGACCCCGATCAGGCCAAGTCGCTGTTGAAAAAGGCCGGTGCGGAAAACCTATCGGTCAGTTTCAGCGTGGCGGATTCGATTACGGCAGGCGCCGTCGATCTGGCAATCCTCTACGCAGAGCAGGCCAAGGCGGCAGGCATCGACATCAAAGTGCTGCGCGAGCCGAGCGATGGCTACTATTCGGACGTCTGGCTGAAGAAACCGTGGTGCATGGTCGTCTGGGGCGCACGCCCCACACCCGACGTGATGTATTCGCTGGCGTACAAGGACGACGCGGCCTGGAACGAATCGCACTGGCAGAACGAAGAGTTCAACAAGCTGCTCCTGCAAGCCAAGGCTGAGCTGGACGACACCCTGCGCGCGGAAATGTACCGTGACATGGCGATTTTGGCCAAAGATGACGGTGGCACGATCATTCCGTTCTTCCCGAACTTTGTCTACGGCATCCGCACCAATGTAGGCACCACGGGTGAGTATGCGGCCAGCTGGCACATGGACGGCTACCGCGCCGCCAGCCGCTGGTGGTTCAAGAGCTGATCGAGGCAAAATCAGGTCCGGCGCAGTAGCGCCGGGCCTTCGTTTCCCCTTGCCGCACCTGCGGTGAACTATGGGTTAAAACAGTGGCATGCAGGTTCCTGAGTGGGCATCATGTGGGCAAGTATCTGTTAAATTGCGCCGCGCCATGCTAGCGATAGGCAGATAATATAAAAAAGCAGGAGGGATAAATGGGAGACATTCTTGGGCTCGTTGCAAAACGGCTCGGTATGGGACTGCTGATTCTACTGATCATTTCAGTCATCATCTTCTTTATGGTTGAACTGCTACCCGGCGATATCGCCGAAGCGGTTCTGGGCCAAGGAGCGACCGAGGAAAACGTCAGGGTTCTGCGCGAGCAGATGGGCTTGAACGATCCGGCACTGTTTAGATATTTCGAATGGCTGAAAGGGGCAGTAGTGCTCGATTTCGGCAGATCTATCGTAACGCAGGAAACCGTGATGAGCGTAATTGGCGAACGATTCCGCAACACCTTGTTTCTCGCCACCTACGCCGCCGTTATCGCCGTTCCTTTTGCCATCATCCTCGGTGTGATCGTCGCGCTTTTGCGTAACTCGGTCTTTGACCGGGTGGCGAACGTGCTGACGCTGACGTCGATTTCCAGCCCAGAATTCTTCTTGGGTTACATCCTGATCCTCTTTTTCTCGGTCAAGTGGGGCATGTTCCCCGCCATCGCCAGCTTGAACGACAGCATGTCGTTCTGGGATTTGCTAAACCGCACATTCCTACCGGCGCTGACGCTGGTTCTGGTCGTTACCGCGCATATGATGCGCATGACGCGCGCCGCGATCATTAACCTGCTGGCCTCTCCCTATATCGAGATGGCCAAGCTGAAGGGGACGCCGCCCTGGAAGGTCATCGTGCGCCATGCGCTGCCCAATGCGTGGGCGCCGATCATCAACGTGGTCGCGCTGAACCTTGCCTATCTCATCACCGGCGTTGTGCTGGTCGAGGTGGTCTTTGTTTATCCCGGTATCGGGCAGGCACTGGTCGACGCGGTCAGCAAACGTGACTTCCCGGTGGTGCAGGCTTGCTGCCTGATCTTCGCCGCGACCTTCATCCTGCTCAATCTTGCGGCAGATGTCGGCGCGATCCTGACCAATCCGCGCCTGCGGCATCCGAAGTAAGGGAGAAAAAACATGGAAGATATTTCGGCCCTTTTATTCTTTGGCCTCACGCCCTCTACCTTCGCGCTTACCTACTTTACGGCGCTCATCGTCGCCTCTTGTGTGACGGCGTTCTACAACCATCGCCAGCCGTTTATGATGATCTTTTCACTGACCCTCGTGTCGATCATCGTGGGTATCATCGGCGGCGTGCACGCGCTTTGGGTAATCGCGATGATCGCTTTCGTGCTCGCTATGGCGGCCATGGTCTCATATGCGTTCCGCGAGTTCCTGATCCTGATTGCGTCCACCGAAATGGCCAAGGAATTGCGCACCGCACCTCTGACCGCCGCATTCGGTATGTTCGTGATCTTTATCTACGCGATTGCAGGTATCTTTGCCCCGTGGATCGCCCCTCATGGCGAGGCCGAGATTATCTCGTCGGCCTTCGCTCCGGCAGACAGCAATATGCTGCTTGGCGCCGATCAACTGGGCCGCGATATGTTCAGCCGTCTGATCTATGGCACGCGCAACTCTGTCGGTCTCGCGCTGACGGCGACGCTGCTGGCATTCTTCATGGGGGCGTTCGCGGGTCTGCTGGCGGCTACCAAAGGTGGCTGGCTCGATAACCTGCTGGCGCGGTTCGCCGATGTCATCATGTCGATCCCGTCGCTGATCTTTGCCCTGTTGATGCTGTCGATCTTTGGCCCGTCGATGCCAGTGATCATCATCGCCGTTTCGATCATCTATGCGCCGCGCGTCTTCCGCCTGACACGGGCGGTGGCAGGCAACGTGGTGGTGATGGACTATATCGAGGCCGCCAAGCTACGCGGAGAGGGTACCGGATACCTTATCCGCCGCGAGATCCTGCCAAACTCGACCGCACCACTGATCGCCGAATTCGGTCTCGAATTCTGCTTCGTCTTTCTGCTTGTTGCGGGTCTGTCGTTCCTCGGCCTTGGTATCCAGCCGCCTACTGCGGACTGGGGGTCTATGGTGCGTGAAAACGCGACGCTGATCTCGTTTGGCGAAATTACACCGCTTATCCCAGCCGCCGCCATCGCGCTGCTGACCGTCGGGGTCAACTTCGTGGTGGACTGGATGCTGCACCGGTCCTCCGGTTTGAAGGAGTAAAATGCAATGAACGATAAAAAGAAAAAAGACGTCCTGCTCAAGATCCGCAATCTCAAGATCCAAGGGTACACGGACGAAACGTGGGTAGACATCATCAAGGGTGTCGACCTGACCCTGCACCGCGGTGAGGTGATGGGCCTGATCGGAGAATCCGGCGCCGGTAAATCCACCATCGGCGCCGCCGCAATGGGCTATGCCCGTGACGGCACGCGCATCTCCGAGGACAGCTCGATCGAGTTTGACGGAATGGAGCTGACAACCGCGACCGAGGGCGAGCGGCGCGGCCTGCGCGGTAAGCGCATCGCCTATGTGGCGCAATCGGCGGCGGCATCCTTCAATCCGGCGCACAAGATCATCGATCAGCACACCGAGGCCCCGCTGCAATACCGTCTGAAAAAGCGGATGGAGGCGCAGGAGGATGCAGTTGATCTGTATAACCGTCTGCGTCTGCCAAATCCCGAGGAAATCGGGTTTCGCTATCCTCACCAAGTGTCTGGCGGTCAGTTGCAACGCGCCATGACGGCGATGGCGATGTCATGCCGTCCCGACCTGATCATCTTTGACGAGCCGACAACGGCGCTGGACGTCACAACGCAGATCGAGGTTCTGGCCGCGATCCGCGATATCGTCGACCAGTTCGATACTGCCGCGCTCTACATCACGCACGATCTCGCGGTCGTCGCGCAGATGGCTGACACGATCAAGGTGCTGCTGAAGGGCGAAGAGGTCGAGGAGGCGACGACCAAGGAAATGCTGGCCAATCCGAAGGAGGAATACACCAAATCCCTTTGGGCCGTGCGCAGCTTTGAGTCGCCCCAGCGCAGCCGGGAAGGACGCGATTGCCTGATCTCAGTCAAGAACGTCGACGCATCCTATGCATCCGGTCCCAAGATCCTCGACGATGTCAGCTTTGATATCTACGAGGGCATGACCGTGGCCGTGGTGGGCGAATCCGGCTCGGGTAAGTCAACAGCCGCGCGGGTGATTACCGGCCTTCTGCCGCCGCAAAAAGGGGAAATCCTGTTCAAGGGAGAGCCGTTCCCGGTGGATTATCGCAACCGCAACAAAGAGCAGTTGCGCCAGTGCCAGATGATCTATCAGTCGGCCGATACCGCGCTGAATCCGAAGGTCAAGATCAGCGAAATCATCGGACGGCCTGCTAAGTTCTATTCCGGTCTGACGGGCGTCGCGCTTAAAGGCCGCGTTGACGAACTGCTGGACCTGATCGAGCTGGAGCCGTCGAAATACTATAATCGCTATCCAGCAGAATTGTCGGGGGGCCAGAAGCAGCGTATCGGCATCGCCCGCGCGCTGGCGGCCGAGCCCAGCTTTATCGTCTGCGACGAGGTGACATCAGCGCTGGATCAGTTGGTCGCCGAGGGCATCCTGCGCCTGCTCGACCGCCTTCAGGATGAGTTGAACCTGGCCTATATGTTCATCACGCATGATCTGGCCACTGTGCGATCAATCGCCGATGAGGTGGTGGTCATGCAGCACGGCAAGGTGGTGGAGCAGGGTCCAAAAGACGAGATGTTCCGGCCCCCGCACCATCCCTATACCGACCTCTTGCTCAGCTCGGTTCCCGAGATGGATGCGGACTGGCTCACCACTCTGCTGGAAGAGCGTGGACTAGAAAATCTGGGCGAGGCTGCGTCGAAAAAGATCGATCCCGGCGACAAGAAGATCATGCCTTCGGACGCGTGATCTGCTAGGCAAAAGTCCCTTGGGAAAACAAAAGAGGCGGATGGAGCACCATCCGCCTCTTGCCGTTTTGATCCTTGCCGAAGCGGATCAGGTCATCGCCAACCCGGTCAGGACCATCGTGCCGACAATAACGGCATAGACGATAAGTACGGTCGGGAAGTTAGCGCTGTGAGCGCGCAGTTCGCGGTTCAATTGATCTCTGGTCATGGCGATATCGCTTTTAGCCTTGGGGGCAGGGGCACTCCGGACCCTGTTCCGAAATTGGAAATTGGCGCATGGGGGGTGTCCCATTCGCCGCTGCATTTGCTGAAACTCTTGTAAAGGACCGGATGCGATATCCGGTCCAGTCTTGCGTGTCAGGTCATCGACATCGCAGACAAAACCATGGTCCCAACGATTAGACCATAGACAAAAAGAACAGCAGGCCAGGTGGCACTATGCATGCGAAGTTCGCGGTTTAGTTGATCCCGGGTCATGGTTGCCTCCTTTATGTGGCGTTTTCGACTGCTGAGCGTCTCGTTAGCTCTGATCCGCATTTATCTATCTTTGCGGATAAAGCAATGGCAAAATCGCTAAAATTATATGCGTCTTCTGCATGGCAGATGTGCCCAGTGCGCATGGATGAGGAGAGCCACCTCAAGTCATTGAGAAGTCGCAGGAAAATATAAGTTTTTCCACACGGGTGGCCGCGCTCAAGTTTATCCTGTCACGCTGATATGACAAGACAGTCACACGTCGTGAGCCGCCCTGCAACGCAGCGCCACAAACTATGCGGCCTGCGGGCCCTGCAACGGCATCACCGTGAGGTCGCCCTCAGTGCGGGCCTGCATCGCCTGTGCAGCCGCCAGAGAGGCCGCAGCAGTGGTGAAGTAGGGGATCTTGTCATAGAGCGCGACAGAGCGGATCTCGCGGCTGTCCTCGACCGACAGGGCGCCTTCGGTCGTGTTCATGACAGCTGCAATCTCGCCATTCTTTAGCATGTCGACGATATTTGGGCGGCCCTCATACACCTTGTTGACGGTGGTGCAATCAATGCCCTGCTCGGCCAGAAAGGCCGCCGTGCCGCGCGTCGCGACGATGGTGAAACCCATGCCCGTCAGGATCTGCGCCGTCTCGACGATTTGCGCTGTTTTGTCGGCATCCTTGATCGAAAAGAAGACCGCCCCGCTGGTCGGCAAATCCACGCCCGCACCCATCTGCGCCTTGAGGAACGCGCGGGCAAAGCTGACATCCCAGCCCATCACTTCACCGGTCGACCGCATTTCTGGCCCGAGGATCGTATCGACACCGGGGAAGCGGGCGAAGGGCATGACAGCCTCTTTGACGGAAAACCACGGCATCGCATAGTCAGCCAACGTCATCTGGTCGGCCATCGGCAGGCTACCGGGGGTCGCGCCGCTGGGGTAGGCGCCGCGATGCGGAAAGTTGCTTAGCGGCTCGCCCGCCATCAGGCGCGCCGCGATCGACGCGATAGCTGAATCAGTCGCTTTGGCGACGAAGGGCACGGTGCGGCTGGCGCGGGGGTTCACCTCAATCAGGTAGATATCCTTGTCCTTGACCGCGAATTGCACGTTCATCAGGCCGATGACCTTGAGCGCGCGAGCGAGTTCGACCGTCTGCCGCTCAATCTCGGCGATGATTTCGGCGCTGAGCGTGTAGGGCGGGATCGAACAGGCGCTGTCACCGGAATGGACGCCGGCCTCTTCGATATGTTGCATGATGCCGGCCACATGGACATTCTCGCCGTCACAAAGCGCGTCGACATCACACTCAATCGCGCCTGACAGATAGCTGTCCAGCAGGACGGGGCTGTCGCCGGATACGACGACCGCCTCGGCGATGTAGCGTTCCAACTGGGCCATGTCGCGCACGATTTCCATCGCCCGCCCGCCCAAGACGTAGGAGGGGCGGATGACCAGCGGAAAGCCGACCCTTTCAGCGATGGCAAATGCCTGCGCATCGGTCGACGCGATGCCGTTGACGGGCTGTTTCAGGTCCAGCCGATTAACCAGATCCTGAAAGCGCTCGCGATCTTCGGCGAGGTCGATGGCGTCGGGCGAGGTGCCGAGGATCGGAATACCTTCTGCCTCCAGCGCATTTGCTAGCTTGAGAGGGGTCTGCCCGCCGAACTGCACGATCACGCCATGTAGCGTGCCGTTTTGCTGCTCAACGCTCAGGATCTCCATGACATGTTCGAACGTCAGCGGCTCAAAATAGAGCCGGTCGGAGGTGTCATAGTCGGTGCTGACCGTTTCGGGGTTACAGTTGATCATGATCGTCTCGTAGCCCGCATCCGACAGCGCATAGCAGGCGTGGCAGCAGCAATAGTCGAACTCAATCCCTTGGCCGATCCGGTTCGGTCCGCCGCCAAGGATCACAACCTTTTTGGCGTCCGAAGGACGTGCCTCGCACTCGACCTCGCCCATCATAGGCGCCTCATAGGTGGAGTACATGTAGGGCGTCTGCGCCTCAAACTCCGCCGCGCAGGTGTCGATCCGCTTGAACACGGCGGTAACGCCAGCGGCGCGGCGTGCAGCGCGCACGGCGACCTCAGTCTGGCCGGTCAGAATAGCAAGGCGGGCATCGGTAAAGCCCATCATCTTGAGGTGGCGCAGACCGGCCTCATCACCGGGCAGGCCCGCGGCGCGCACCTCTGCCTCAGTCTCTACAATCTCGCGGATACGGGCTAGGAACCATGGGTCATACATCGTGACCAAGTGAATGTCGTCGTCGCTCAGCCCGTGGCGCATGGCTTGCGCAATCACGCGAATACGGTCTGGCGTCTGCTTGGCCAGCGCGCGGGTGACAGCGGCCACATCAGGCGCGCCCTCAATGACGATTTCGTCAAAGCCGGTCAGGCCCGTCTCTAGTGAGGCCAGCGCCTTTTGCAGCGATTCGTGGATCGTACGGCCGATGGCCATCACCTCGCCAACCGATTTCATGGCAGTTGTCAGATGCGGCTCGGAGCCTTGGAACTTCTCAAACGCAAAACGCGGAATTTTCGTTACAACATAATCGATGGTGGGCTCAAAGCTGGCGGGCGTGACTTGCGTGATATCATTGTCCAACTCGTCCAGCGTATAGCCGACGGCCAGTTTCGCCGCGATCTTGGCGATGGGAAATCCCGTCGCCTTGGAGGCAAGCGCGGAGGAGCGCGAGACGCGCGGATTCATTTCAATCACCACCATGCGCCCGTCGGCAGGGTTGATCGCCCATTGCACGTTCGATCCGCCAGTCTCCACACCTATTTCGCGCAGGACTGCGATGCTCTGGTTGCGCATCACCTGATACTCTTTGTCGGTCAGCGTCAGGGCAGGGGCCACTGTGATAGAATCGCCAGTATGCACGCCCATTGGATCGACGTTTTCAATGGCGCAAACGATGATCGCGTTATCGGCGCGGTCGCGTACGACCTCCATTTCAAACTCTTTCCAGCCCAGCAGCGACTCGTCGATCAAGATCTGATTGACGGGTGACGCGTCGAGGCCGGTCTTGCAGAAGTGCTCGTAATCGTCACGGTTGTAGGCCACGCCGCCACCCGTGCCGCCAAGGGTAAAGGCGGGCCGAATGATCGCAGGAAGTCCAACGTATTCAATCGCATCCATGCATTCCTTCATGGTGTTAGCGATCGTCGCCTTGGGGTTTTCGATGCCCAAACGGTCCATCGCCTCGCGAAATAACTTGCGGTCCTCGGCCATCTCAATGGCCTCGCGGTTCGCGCCGATCAACTCGACGCCGAATTTTTCCAGCACGCCCATGTCCGCGACTGCCAGCGCGGTGTTCAGGCCGGTTTGCCCGCCCATCGTGGGCAGCAGGGCATCGGGGCGCTCTTTTTCGATGATCTTGGCGACGATTTCCGGTGTGATTGGCTCAATATAGGTAGCGTCAGCTAGGCCCGGATCGGTCATTATCGTCGCAGGGTTCGAGTTGACGAGGATGACGCGATACCCTTCTTCGCGCAGCGCCTTGCAAGCCTGGGCCCCGGAATAGTCAAACTCGCAGGCCTGCCCGATGATGATGGGACCGGCCCCGATGATCATGATGGATTTGATATCGTCGCGCTTCGGCATACCGGTGTCCCCGCTTGGCAGCAATGGTTGCGCAGGCCCGCCGGATGCCGTCAAAACGCAGCCATGTGGCGGGCGCGCAAAGTGTTGGCGGTTATATCCATGCCGCGCCCCGGCGCAAGGGCTAGCGGTGGCGCGTTTCAATCAGCAGGGCTGATTTCCCCTGTTTTTCGCTCGCGCGGCGCTCTAGGTAGCGAAGTGCGGCTAGCATTGCGGGGAGGTGCCGGTGGAAATTCGTTTCGATCATGGGCCGGGGGGCATGGATGCATGCCTCTTTGCCGCGCCGCGCCGGATGATCTTGGCCAAGTGTGCAAAGGACGTGCCTGCCGCGCTCGCCGCCCTCGATGGCGCGCGGGCGGCTGGTGCATGGCTCGCCGGCTATGCCAGCTACGAAATGGGTTATGCGCTTGAGCCGCGCCTCGCGCCACTGATGCCACCGCGCCGCCGCCTGCCGCTGCTTTGCTTTGGTGTTTATGATGCGCCGACGCCCGCGCCCGACTTGCCGCAGGGAAGCGCCAGCCTCAGCGATCTGGCACCGGCTTGGGACGAGGCCCGCTATAGCGAGGCCTTCCGCACTGTCCACGACTATATCGGCGCCGGGGATATCTATCAGGCGAACCTCACCTTTCCACTCACCGCGCAGACGACCGGCGATCCTGCTGCGCTCTACGCGGCCCTCGCGGTCCTTCAGCCTGTCCGCTTTGGCGCGCTGGTAACGCAAGCGGACGGCCCCTCGATCCTGTCGCGCTCTCCCGAGCTGTTCTTTCGCACGGACGCGGCGGGCCGGATTGAGACACGCCCCATGAAAGGCACGCAGCCTCGCAGCGCTGATGCCGCCGAGGATGCGCGGCGCCGCATGTTTCTGGCCAGCGACGACAAGAATCGCGCCGAAAACTTGATGATTGTTGACCTCTTGCGCAACGATCTCAGCCGCATTTGCAGCGCCGGAACCGTAACCGTGCCAGAGCTTTTCACGGTCGAGAGCTATAGCACCGTGCACCAGATGACCTCGCTGATCACGGGCCAGATGGCGGCAGGCGTCGGCCTCGCGGAAATCCTCGCAGCGCTCTTTCCCTGCGGATCGATCACTGGTGCGCCCAAGCTACGCGCGATGCAGATATTGGCGGCGCTAGAGCAGGCCCCGCGCGAAATATACTGCGGAACCATCGGCTGGGCCGCGCCAGACGGGCGCGCAGAGTTCAACGTCGCCATTCGCACGCTTTTACTAGAGCGCGGCCATGCCACGCTGAACGTCGGCGGCGGGGTCATCCACGACAGCACGGCAGAGGCCGAGTATGAGGAGGCGCTGTGGAAAACACGCTTCGCGCAACTGAAGAGCTGATATACCCCAGCTTTGCCCTGACCGAAGCAATCCTGCAGGTGCCAAACGCCTGCAATCGCCCACCTCCCAAGGCTGTCACCAGAGGATCTGCCAGTGCCGCGGCATTCTATGTTAGCAACGCGCTCCGCGGCCCGATCCCCGCAGACCTCATCCTTTCTTCTTGCTGAAAATATCCCCGCCGGAGGCAATCCCGCACGCACGCCTTGCCCCGCCGCCCAGTATTTTTCAAACCCGCGCCAGCGCAGTGCGGCCCGTCCGCGCCCCTTGACTTTGCCGCGCGGGGCATGTGTATCGGCCACACGCCAGACCAGCCCACCGCGCCGCGCGGCAGGCCCGCTTAAGAGGGAATTTCCGATGCACGCCTATCGCAGCCATACCTGCGCCGACCTGACGAAATCAGACGTGGGCGACACTGTGCGCCTGTCAGGCTGGGTCCACCGCATCCGCGACCACGGCGGCGTCCTTTTTATTGATCTGCGCGATCACTACGGCATGACGCAGCTTATCTGCGATCCTGACAGCCCCGTCTTTGCCCAAGTCGACGCCGTGCGCAGCGAATGGTGCATCCGTATCGACGGCAGCGTCAAGGCGCGCGACGCCGCTTTGGTGAACCCCAAATTGCCGACTGGCGAGGTCGAGGTGTTTATCCGCGACATAGAAGTTCTGGGCGCGTCCAAGGAACTGCCACTGATGGTGTTTGGCGATCAGGAGTACCCCGAAGAAACACGGCTGAAGCATCGCTATCTGGACCTGCGCCGCGAGGCGATGCAGCGCAACATAACCCTGCGCAGCGATGTCGTCGCCTCGATGCGCCGCAGGATGTGGGATCAAAAATTCCGCGAATACCAAACGCCGATCATCACCGCGTCGTCGCCTGAGGGCGCGCGCGATTTTCTGGTGCCGTCGCGCCTGCACCCCGGCAAGTTCTACGCGCTCCCCCAGGCGCCGCAGCTGTTCAAGCAGCTGATCATGGTGTCGGGCTTTGATAAATACTTTCAGATTGCGCCATGCTTTCGCGACGAGGACCCGCGCGCCGATCGCTCACCGACTGATTTCTACCAGCTCGATCTCGAGATGTCGTTTGTCGAGCAGCAGGATGTTTTCGACACGATTCAGCCCGTCGTCCAGGGCATCTTTGAAGAGTTCGGGAAGGGCCGCGCTGTTGACACCGAATGGCCCCAGATCAGCTATGCAGACTCCGCGCTTTGGTATGGCACTGACAAGCCTGACTTGCGCAACCCGATCAAGATGCAGGTCGTCAGCGAGCATTTCGCAGGCTCCGGATTTGCCATCTTTGCCAAGTTGCTGGAGCAAGAGGGCACCCAAATCCGCGCCATCCCTGCGCCCGGCGGTGGGTCGCGTAAATTCTGCGACCGCATGAACGCATTTGCACAAAAGGAAGGCTTGCCGGGGATGGGGTACATCTTCTGGCGCGATCAAGGCGAAGGGATGGAAGCCGCCGGCCCACTGGCCAAGAACATCGGGCCTGAGCGCACTGAGGCGATCCGCCAGCAATTGGGCCTTGGCGTTGGCGACGCCGCATTCTTCCTTGGCGGGAAGCCATCTGCGTTCGAGCGTGTGGCAGGCAAAGCGCGCACCGAGATTGGCAGTGAGCTAAAGCTGACGGATGAAAACCGGTTCGCTTTTGCGTGGATCGTCGACTTCCCGATGTACGAGGCCGATGAGGAGACGGGCAAGATCGACTTCTCGCACAATCCTTTTTCGATGCCGCAGGGCGGGCTGGATGCGCTGCAAGGCGATCCTCTAAAAGTGCTGGGATATCAATATGATCTGGCGTGCAATGGATATGAGCTGATTTCGGGCGCGATCCGTAACCACCGCCTCGACATCATGATCGCCGCGTTTGAAAAGGCAGGCTATGACGAGGCCGAAGTGCACAGCCGTTTCGGCGGGCTCGTCCAGGCGTTCCAATACGGCGCGCCGCCCCATGGTGGCTGCGCGGCGGGTATCGACCGCATTGTCATGCTGCTGGCGGACGAGGCGAACATTCGCGAGGTCATCATGTTCCCGATGAACCAGCGCGCCGAGGATCTGATGATGAACGCCCCCAGCGCGCCAACATCAGATCAACTAATGGATCTGGGCCTGCGGGTCATTCCGCAGGAGTGATCCTGCAATCAGGTGCCGCGTGGGCGGGCGGGGGCAAAACCCTCGCCCGTTTTGCTATTCTTGCCCCAGTGCAGGATCGCCCGACGCCCGCACCAGCCGCGTCAGATCGCTGAGCGAAGATTTTTGCTGGCCCGTGCTATCGAAGTTTGACGCATCCAGCCACAGGCGAAAGGCCTCGTCCAGAGCAGGCCATTCAGCGTCGATTGCAGCGAACCACGCGGTGTCGCGATTGCGTCCTTTGACCACGACCGCTTGCCGAAAAATCCCCTCATAGCTCAGACCCAGCCGCTGCGCTGCCCGGCGCGACGGCATATTAAGCGCATCGCATTTCCACTCATATCGGCGGTAGCCAGCTTGAAATGCCCAGGCCATCATCAGATACATTGCCTCGGTCGCCGCGACGGTGCGCTGCAACTGCGGCGCCATGGCGATATAGCCGACCTCAATCGATCCTGCCTGCGGTTTGATCCGCAAGAATGACGCCAACCCGCCATAAGCCTCGCGCGCGATGTCGTAGATGGCGAAAAAGACATAGTCAGGCGATGCCGTAATTTCGCGCATCCAGCGGTGAAACTGCGCTGATGAGGCGAATGGCCCAGTGGGCATGTAATCCCAGACGTCATCGTGCCCGTCAAATGCGCTGTATAGCAGCGCCGCGTGGGCCTCGGCGTCCAACGGCTCTAGCCGGACATGAGTGCCCTGCATGTGCAGGTCAGCGGGTGCTGGCGGCGGCGTCCAACCCTCCACAACAGGGCCGAGGGGGCGGGGATCACTCATTTTTGGCGTCTCGCTTTGGTTATTTTGACCATCATAGGGCGCACGCGGCGCAGCGAAAGCGAATTTTAGAGGGTTAGGCGCGGATCCTGCCATGTTGAGTCCGGTGGCGCGCCGGACCCTCGTGCGCAGCATCATGGCGCAAGCGAGGGTCCCGCAAGTGCAGTCTTTCGGCGTTACATCGCTGCCCGGTTGGTCAGCCGCTCTTGCACGAGGCCGGCGACCTGCGCCAGATGTGTGTTCAGGGCCGCGCCAGTGCGTCGCTGGTTCGACAGTGCATCAGCCGCCTGCGCCAGTTGCATATCATCGGCCGAGCGTGCGACGCCGACCAGAAACTGTGCCACGTAATCTAGCACCGGGCCGTCCGAATGCTCGTCCAGCAGGTTAGAGACGTGCGCCATGTCGTCGCGATAGGCCAGTGGGTCGGGGCACACATCCTCATTTCGCAAGACGCGGGGACCGGTAGGCTGACGATCTTGGGGCAGGGTCGCGAGGATTGTCTGCTGAAAAACGCCCAAATTCGTCAGTGGTTTGTCGATAAAACCATCTGCACCTGCGGCGATGGCACCTGCCTCGCTGCCATCCATACCGCTGGCGCCAAGGATGCTGGCAACGCGCGGGGTGGCGGCGGCTAATTCCTCGATCAGGTCCAGGCCCGATCCGTCCGGTAGACCCAGATCGATGATCACCACAGACGGGCGGTAGACCTGCAAGTGCCGCCGGGCAGAGCGCAGGCAGTCCGCGCGTCTGATACGTGCGCCCGAGTGCAGGCACATCAGCCGCATCGCATCGCAGGCGTAAAGGCTATCTTCGACCACCAGCACCGTCATTCCCAATAGCGGGCGGGCGGCGGTGGGGTTGATGATGGGGGTCAGTACCGGCAGATCGTCCATGCTCATCTCTCCTGTTGGCAGCATTGATGACAACAGCGTTACGCAGACTTGGCTAACGGGGGGTTAACGCATGCGGCGAAATTCAAGCGTTGCGCAGGGTAGCCACACCCCCGTGCGACGCATCGCCCGCTTGCCTCTGCGCTGCACGGGTCGCATAACAGGACTAAACAGGCCTCAACTATCCCCGAACGCCACAAAACAAAGGATAAGCCATGATCGGACGCCTCAATCACGTCGCTATCGCTGTGCCCGATCTCGCCGCTGCGATCGCGCAATATTCGGGCGCATTGGGCGCGAACGTGGGCGCGCCGCAGGACGAGCCGGATCATGGCGTGACCGTCGTTTTCATCGAGTTGCCGAATACAAAGATCGAGCTTTTGTACCCTCTGGGCGACGGCAGCCCGATTCGCGGCTTCTTGGACAAGAACCCGGCGGGCGGCATTCATCACATCTGCTATGAGGTGGACGACATCGCCGCTGCGCGCGCGCAGTTGACCGCGTCAGGCGCGCGCGTCCTGGGGGATGGTACGCCCAAAATTGGCGCACACGGCAAGCCTGTGATCTTCTTGCATCCCAAGGATTTTAACGGGTGTCTGATTGAGTTGGAGGAAGTCTGATGAGCCCCGTCTCTGGTTTGGTCCTCTTTGTGATGATTTGGGCCATGACGTTCTTTGTCGCCATTCCGATTCGCCTGCAAACCCAAGGCGAGGCAGGCGACGTGGTGCCCGGCACGCATAACGGATCGCCCGCGCGCCACGATCTCAAGAAAAAGGCATGGATCACTACCGCCGTCGCGATTGTCATTTGGGCCATTGCAGCGTGGTGCATCCTGTCAGGAGCTATAACACTGGACGATATCGACCTGTTCAGCCGGTTCGGCCCCGGTCCGGTCGAAGGGCGTGGACTAGGTGGGTAAAGGTCGCGGCACCTAGAATCGGAATTACCAGATTAAGCAGCGGTATCGAAAGAGGGATCGCCATCAGAACACCCGCGCCCCAGACCCGCAGCCAGTGACGGCGCCGCAACTCTTGCGCGCCTGCCCGGCCCAGTCGGCGCATCGCCGCCAGCTGGAAATACTCCCGGCCCAGCAGATATCCATTCAACGCCCAAAAGATCGCGAATGCCCCAAAGGGAAGCGCGATATAGAGGACAAGCGCCAGAAGGTTCACGCCGATTAGCACACCCAGAAACCCCAGCGTATCGCGGAGCGTATCCATCCATGGCATCCGGGGGACAGGTGGCAGATCTGGATAGTGCCGCGCCTCGACCGCCGCCGCGACATCATCAAGGAAAAAGCCGGTGATGGCAGACGCCACTGGAACCATCAGGAAGACTGACATTACCAGCATCGCGATCAGGCTGGTCCAGCCCAGCAGGTCGTCCATCCACCGCACCTCGCCCAGCAGGGGCAGGGTGACGGCGTCGCCGGTCAGCCATGAAATAGACAACAAAACCGCCACATAGATCGCAAAGAGCAGCGCCAGCGTCAGGGCGACGCCCAGAATTAGCACCCGGCGAAATCGCGGATCGCCCATCTGTGCCAGCGCTTTGGTGAAGGAGGTAAAGATCACTCAGGCAGCCACGTCGTGATCGCGGCGATGTCGGGTCGGGGCCGCTCTGGCGGTGCGCTGGTTTCGGTGCCGATGTGGATGAGCCCTGCGACCCGCTCGTTTGGGGCAAGGCCAAGTGCGGCTGCGGCAAAGCCTGTATCATGGCTTGCCCAGCCGCTTAGCCAGTTTGCACCCCAACCGGACGCAAGCGCGGCGTTCAACAGCGCAAGGCAGACTGCCCCGGCGGAATAGGTCTGCTCGATGGGGGGCACTTTGTGCGAGGGGCGCTGCACCTCGATCACTGCGACGGCCAGATGGGCATCCGCAAATTGTTTCTGCGCCTTCGCGACGGACTCGGCGTCCAGGCCCGCCGCATGGCTGGGGATCGCATCCGCCAGACGCACCAGCGCGCCGCGCTCAAGCACAACAAAGCGCCACGGCTCCAGCTTGCCATGATCCGGGCTGCGCGCGGCCATCTCTAGCATCGGGATCAGGTCGGCGCGGTCCGGCACTGGCAGGCCCAGCGTCTTGGCCGGGCGCGAGCGGCGGGTGGCCAGAAAATCCAGCACGTCGGGGCGGGGGGTCGGCATGGCGAGGCTCCGGGGGGTCAGGTAACAGGTGCCTTATGTCGTGCCGGCGCGGCGCGGGGTCAAGTGTTTGGTGCAAAGGGGCGGTGCGAGACGCTTTTGACTAGGCCGCGCGGCGCGCTAGATGACTTGTCTCGCGCGCGGCAGTACCCCCGCCGGATCGGCGGTAGCTTGCACGCGCACTCAATTCTACGCGCAATCGCGCTTTTACTTGGCGGCGGGCGTGGCTAAGTTGCAGGCAACCGCATTACCCGGAGGAATTCGATGAAAAAGCTCACCTTGCTCTGCGTTCTGGCACTGGCTGCCTGCGACGTGGCGCCTCAATCCACGGGCGCGCCTTCTGGCCAGCGCGCCGTGCAGCCTGCCAAGGCACCGGGCGTTCCCACATCGGGCAACATCGCGCAGTTTAACGCCGTGGTTGCCTCGGTCGAGCCTGTGGCCGAGCAGGAATGCCGGGCGCGCACGACGAACCTAAACTGCGACTTCCGCATCGTCGTTGATGACCGGCCCGGTCAACCTGCCAACGCCTTTCAAACGGTTGACCAGCAGGGCCGCCCCATTCTGGCCTTCAACCTCGCGCTGATCGCCGAAGTGCGCAACCGCGACGAACTGGCGTTTGTCATGGGGCATGAAGCGGCGCACCACATCAGCGGCCACCTTGAGCGCCAGCGCAACAATGCGATGGCTGGCGCGGTCCTCTTGGGCGGACTGGCGTCAATCACTGGCGCCGGGCAGGGCGCGATCCAAAACGCGACCGACCTTGGTGCTGGCCTTGGCGCGCGCACCTATTCCAAGGATTACGAGTTGGAGGCAGACGCCCTCGGGACCGTTATTACCAAGCGGGCTGGATATGATCCGGTACGCGGGGCTGCGTTCTTTACCCAGATCGCAGATCCCGGCGACCGTTTCCTAGGAACGCACCCGCCCAACGCCAAGCGGATCGAAACGGTCCGGCGGGTCAACGACAGTCTCTGAGTGCAGCAATGCACCAACTGACCGGCATCGTCAGCGACCGGGGATCGAAATACGCGGTCTCCGGTGGCCCCGCCACCTCGCGCGAGGAAGTGGACGCGTTTCTCAAAGAGCTGAAACAGGCCAAGAAGTTCGCCAAGGCGACCCATAATACATGGGCGGTCCTGCTGCCGGACGGTACCCCGCTAAAGGGCGACGACGGCGAGGCGGGGGCCGGTATGGTTATCGTGAGAATGCTTGAGCGGGCGAAGCTAACCGGCCAGATCATCGTCGTCACGCGCTGGTATGGCGGCAAACATCTGGGCGGCGACCGGTTTCGTCACGTCCAGACCTGTGTGGACGCATGGCTGGCCGAGTTTGCCGGGTAGCGCTCTGGCAGTCGTCAGGCGTGCAGTTTGCCCCACAGATCATATTCGCCCGCCTCGTCCACCTCGACACGCACCAGATCACCGACCGACAGGCCATCCGTTCCCTCATCAATAAAGAGGTTACCGTCAATCTCGGGGGCATCCGCCTTGGTGCGGCAGGTGGCGATGCCATCCTCGTCGATGTCGTCGATCAGCACATCTTGGAACGTGCCGACCTTGGCTGCCAGTTTGTCCACTGAAATGGTCTGCGCCTTTTCCATGAAACGGTCCCAGCGCTCCTGCTTGACCTCCTCAGGTACATGGTCAGGCAGATCGTTAGATCGCGCACCTGCGACGTTTTCGTATTTAAAACATCCTACGCGGTCTAGCTGCGCCTCGTCCAGCCAGTCCAACAGGGTCTGAAACTCTGCCTCCGTCTCGCCGGGGTAGCCGACGATAAAGGTGCTGCGTAGGGTAATATCGGGACAGACATCGCGCCATGCCGCAATTTCGTCCAGCGTTTTGGCCGCTGCCGCAGGGCGGGCCATACGGCGCAGTACATCGGGGTGCGCGTGCTGAAATGGGATGTCGAGGTATGGCAGCACTAGGCCCTCAGCCATCAGTGGGATCAACTGGCGCACATGCGGATAGGGATAGACGTAATGCAGCCGCACCCACGCCCCAAGCGAGCCCAGATCGCGCGCCAGATCGGTGATATGGGCGCGGTGGCCGCGCTCCTCCGCGTGCCTGATATCGACGCCATAGGCCGAGGTGTCTTGGCTAATCACCAGCAACTCGCGTACGCCATTATCAACCAGCTTTTCAGCCTCGCGCAGCACTGCATGAGCGGGCCGCGAGGCGAGGCGGCCACGCATGTCGGGGATAATGCAGAACTTGCACTTATGGTTACAACCCTCAGAAATCTTTAGATAAGAGTAGTGCCTCGGTGTCAGGCTAACGCCGGATGCGGGCAGCAAATCAATGTAGGGATCGGGCCGGGGCGGCACAGCGGCGTGAACCGCATCCAGCACCTGCTCATACTGGTGCGGGCCAGTAACGGCCATCACGCTGGGATGCGCGCCAGTGATGTATTCTGGCTCAGCACCGAGGCAGCCCGTTACGATCACGCGGCCATTCTCGGCCAGCGCTTCGCCGATCGCGGCGAGGCTTTCGGCCTTGGCCGAATCCAGAAATCCGCAGGTGTTCACGATCACCGCATCGGCCCCGGTATAGTCGGGCGAGATGCCATAGCCCTCGGCCCGCAGGCGTGTCAGGATGCGCTCGCTATCGACCAACGCTTTGGGGCAGCCCAGCGACACCATGCCGATATGCGGCTGGCCGTCACGTTTGGGGCTGGGCGTCAGACGCGCACGGGCCAGATCGGGGCGTAGGTCGGGGGGATTGGTGCTCATCAGCGCGATATAGGGCACGCGCGACCTGTGCAAAAGGGGCAAACTATTGCAGGGCCGTAGGCGCGGCCCTAAGCTGCGTTGCAAAAGGCGGCATCCACGGCCGCCAAAGGCAATGAGGCTGCACATGAAATTCCTTTTGAAAATTCTTGGCTTTGTCCTGATCGCCGCGATCCTTGCAGTCGGCGCGCTGTTTTTCCTGCCTGGCGAGCGGATAGCCTCTATCGCCGCCGAGCGGATCAGCAGCATGACGGGGCGCGAGGTTACGATGACTGGCGACACCTCGATCAGCTTTTACCCCGTCCTCGGCATCAGCACCGGCAAGACGACCATAGCGACAGCAGACTGGGCCACGGGCGGCCCAATGCTAACCGCAGACAGCTTGAAGTTGGGCGTTGATCCGATCGCGCTGATCCGCGGCGAAGTGCGCATTACCGGGCTGGAGGTTGCCAGCCCCCGCATCGTGATTGAGCGCGATAAGGCCGGACGCGGCAACTGGGAAATCGGCGTCGACGGTGTCGCCACAACCGGACAAGGCACTGCCGGGGGCAGCACTGGTGGCAACGCTGCTGCGGGCAGCGGAACAGGCACACAAGGCACATCCGAGGCGAGGTCTAACGCGCTGGCCCTCACGCTGGATCGCGCGCTGATTACCGATGCATCTATCGTCTATATTGACGCGCAGTCGGGCACGCGGCGCGAAATGAACGGCGTTAGTCTGGACGTAACATGGCCCAGCTATGGCGGCGAGGCGAATTTCGACGTGGTCCTGCGGCCTTCCGGGCAAGACGTGCGCATTGCGGGGCACATCGACAAGTTTGGCCCATTCCTAGAGGGCGCGGTTTCCCCGCTGAAGGTGACGGTATCCACCGGGGGTGGCACGTTCGACATTGATGGACGCGCCAGCACTGCACCCCAAGTGGACGGGCAGATGACCGCCGATATCAGCAATACCGCCCAATTTCTGGCCGCGCTTGGCCTGCCAGCGGCGGAGTTACCGCAGGGCTTGGGCCGCGAAATTGCAGCCAAGGCGCAATTTAACCTGACCAAAGATATCCGCATTTCGCTGCGTGATATGACGCTGGGGCTGGGCGGCAATACCCTGACTGGCGCGGCGGATATCGTCACGGATGGCGCCCGTCCGCGCATCACCGCACAGTTGAACGCGGGCGCGTTAGACCTACGGGCGCTTACAGGCGGTAGTAGTAGCGCTAGTACTAGCAGTGGCGGAAGCGGCGGCGCGGTCAGCACCGGAGCAGGGACCACCGGAGGGGGCACCACCAGCAGCAGCAGCGGCGCGCCAGCCGTAGATGGCTGGTCCCAGGCAGCCATTGATGCAAGCGCGCTAAGTGCAGTCGACGCAAACGTCTCGCTGGTCGCCTCAAGCATTGATCTGGGGCAATTCAAATTCGGCGCGGCTAGCATCCTGCTGACCATTGATGCGGCCCGCGCCGTGGCCCAGCTAAAACAGCTGGAGGGGTATGGCGGAACGCTGTCGGGCCAAGTGGTCGCCAACAATCGCTCAGGCCTATCGGTCGGCGGTGATCTGATGGCGCGCGGCATTGATATGGAGCGTCTGTTGACGGACGCCGCAGGGATCACCCGATTCTCTACCACAGGCACCGCCAGCCTTGATTTCCTCGGCGTCGGCCAGTCCGTCCATGCGATCATGAACAGCCTCAGTGGCAACCTAAAGGTGGCAACAGGGCGCGGCGTCATCAGCGGCTTTGATCTGGATCGCCTGATGCGCACGGGCGATGGCAGCGGCGGGACCACCGTCTTTGACGAGGTTGCGGCCAGCTTTGCCATCTCTGGCGGTAATATGCGCGGCAACGATTTAAAAATGTCGATGCCGCTGGCTACAGCAACGGGCGAAGGCCGTATTGGGCTGGGGGCGCGCGATATCGACTATCTCTTTACCCCTGTCCTGCTGCAGGGCGAGAACAGCCGCGGCCTTGCCATACCGGTGCGTATCCGTGGGCCTTGGTCGAACCCCTCGATCCGCCCCGATCTGGAAAAGGCGATCGACCTCAACTTCAAAGAAGAGCGCAAGAAGCTGGAAAAGAAAGCCCGCGAAGAGGTCGACAAGGAGATTGGTAAATTCGTCGAAAAGGAACTGGGCGTAACCGTTGGCGAGGGCCAGTCGGTCGACGACGCGATAAAAGACAACGTCAAGGAACAAGCCGTGAAGGAACTGTTCAAGCTGTTCGAATAACGCCTTCAGGCATCCGAGGCCTGCAAATCAAAAGCCCCGCCAGATTGGCAGGGCTTTTGACTAAGTTATGAATGGAGGAGGCCTTAACGCCTGCGGTCGCGCCGCGAGCTCATTGGCTGGAACGCGACACCGACATGCGCCTCGCAGTAAGGCTTGCCGGCCTGAACCGTCAGGCCGCAAAACCAGAAATCTTCTGTCGCAGGATCGCCAACCGGCCATTTGCAGGTGCGCGACGTCAATTCCATCAGGTGCAGCCGCTTGGCCTTCTTCTCGACCTCGCTGACTTTCGCCAGCGCCTTGGGGTCGATTTCGTTTGTAGAAGGCTGCGGAGGCAGCGGCTGGCCCGCCGGAATGATCGGCTTGATGCGGGTGACGGGCGCGGCGGGCGCTTCCTCCTCCTCCGGTTCGACTTTAGGCTCCGCCTTGGCGGCAGGCTTGGGCGCGGCCGCCTTGGCGGACGGCTTTGACGGGGCCTTTGTAGCAGGCTTTGCTGCGGCGGCATCTGCACCAGCGCTCGTCCCTGCTGCTGCCGCACCAGCGCCGCCATTGCGGTTTGACAGACCAAGGCGGTGCACTTTGCCAATCACCGCGTTACGGGTGACGCCGCCAAGTTCCTTGGCGATCTGGCTGGCCGATTGGCCCTCGCCCCACATTTTCTTTAGTGTCTCGACACGTTCATCGCTCCAGGACATGGCCCGTTCCTATAACTTGGGACGGCGCCAATGGGCGCGGCGACCCGCAAATTTCCTGAGTGCCCTATTCTAATCACTCACGCCTGAGTTACAAGACGTCGAATCAGGCGGCGTGCCATTGCTGCCACGCACGAGGGCGCCCACCGCGCTGCAAATACTAAGGAAACAAGCGATGCATGATTTTGCACAAATGGGCACACGCCGCTTTGGCCGGGTCAATTGGCTGGGGCTTGCTACGCTCTGCTCGCGCGAGATGCAGCGCTTCTTGGCGGTCTGGACGCAGACGTTGCTGGCGCCGCTGGCCACCGCTGCGCTGTTTTTGCTGATCTTTACCATCGCTATCGGCCCCGCACGCGGGGATGTGATGGGCGTGCCGTTCACGCATTTTATCGCACCGGGCATCCTGATGATGACTGTTATTCAAAACGCCTTTGCCAACACATCGTCGTCGATCGTCATTGGCAAGGTGCAGGGTAATATCGTTGACACGCTCATGCCGCCGCTCAGCCCGGCCGAGCTGGTTATCGGCTATCTGGTGGGGGGCATCGGGCGCGGCCTTTTTGTCGCGGTCGCTATCTCTGCTGGCCTTGCGATATTCCTTGAGATCATGCCGCAGCACCCTTTAATGCTGATCGGATACGTTATTCTGGGATCGGCCTTTATGGGGGCAGTGGGCATTGTCGCGGGCATTTATGCCAACAGATTTGACCAGATGGCTGCGATCACGAACTTTATTGTCACGCCTCTCGCGTTTTTGTCGGGCACATTCTATTCGGTCGACGCGTTGCCGCCCGTCCTGAGGGCGATCACGCATTTCAATCCGATCTTTTATTTGATCGACGGCCTACGCTACTCTGTGCTGGGCGTATCGGACAGCGCGCCTGCGCTGGGCGCAGTCGTCGCGACTGGCTCGACACTGGCGGTTGCGGCAATCGCACTGGTGATGTTCACGCGCGGCTACCGGTTGAAAGCATAGGGCAGGGCGCGGCCCGATTGACAGGCACGGCGCGCTAGGTCACTCCTTGTCGCCTTGACCCACACGAAAGCGCTGCCATGATCCCGTCCGTCCTGCCCACCTATAACCGCGCACCCCTCAGCTTTGTGAAGGGCGAGGGCGCTTGGCTGATCGAGGCGGATGGCCGCCGCTTCCTAGACCTTGGCGCCGGCATCGCGGTCAATGCGCTGGGCCATGCGCATCCTGCGCTGGTTGCGGCGCTGACGGCGCAGGCGCAGCAGCTGTGGCACACGTCGAACCTCTATACCATTCCCGCCCAGCAAGAGCTGGCTGACCGTCTGGTTGCGGCCACCTTTGCCGATACGGTGTTTTTCACCAATTCCGGCACCGAGGCGTGCGAGCTGGCAGTCAAAATGGCGCGCCGCCACTTCCACGACGCGGGCCAGCCCCAGCGTACGCAGATCATTGCGTTCAACGGCTCCTTTCATGGTCGCTCTGCCGCCGGGATCGCGGCAGCGGGCTCCGAGAAAATGACGCACGGCTTTGGTCCTCTCCTGCCCGGATTCACCCACCTGCCATGGGGCGATCACGACGCGCTGACGGCCGCGATTGACGACGATACAGCCGCAATCCTGATCGAGCCTGTGCAGGGCGAAGGCGGCATCCGCCCGCTGCCTGACCAGTGCCTCAAAGGCTTGCGCGATCTTTGCGATCAGCATGGCATCCTGTTGATCCTTGATGAGGTGCAATGCGGTATGGGCCGGACCGGGCGCCTCTTTGCCCATGAATGGGCGGGGGTCGAGCCTGATATCATGATGGTCGCCAAGGGCATCGGCGGCGGCTTCCCTCTTGGCGCGGTCCTTGCCACCGAACATGCCGCAAGCGCGATGGTTGCTGGTACCCATGGGTCCACCTATGGTGGCAATCCGCTGGCCTGCGCCGTCGGCAACGCCGTGATGACTGAAATCGCCGATGAGGATTTCCTCCAAGGCGTGCGCGCACGCGCCGGGTACATGCGCCAACGGCTTGAAGGGCTGGTGGCTGCGCATCCGGACGTCTTTGAGGAGGTGCGCGGCACCGGCCTGATGCTGGGCCTGAAATGCAAGATGCCGAATACGGACGTGCTAAATGCCTGCTATGCGCAGCTTTTGTGCACCGTGCCCGCCGCCGACAACGTCTTGCGCCTGCTTCCCCCGCTCAACATCACCGAGGCCGAGATCGCGGAGGCGCTGAACCGCCTCGACAAGGCCGCCACCGCGCTTTCTTCTTGCTGAAAATATCCTCCGGGGGTTCGGGGGTGGAAAACCCCCGGCACTGCCGCCTGCAATCGGAGCCGACCTTATGAATCATTTCCTCGACATTCACAAAACTGACCCTGCCGCCTTGCGCGGCATCATTGATAGCGCTGCCACGATGAAGTCCGCGCGCCAAGGCCGCAGTCGCGGCGCCCCCGACGACGATCAGCCGCTGTCGGGCCAGATGGTCGCCCTGATATTTGAGAAACCATCGACGCGCACACGCGTCAGCTTTGACGTGGGCGTGCGGCAGATGGGCGGACAGACGATGCTGCTGTCGGGCACAGAGTTGCAGCTGGGCCACGGCGAAACCATCGCTGATACCGCCCGCGTTCTCAGCCGCTATGTCGATCTCATCATGATCCGCACCTTCGACGAATCCGTGCTGATCGAGATGGCTGAATATGCAGACGTGCCGGTCATCAACGGTCTGACCGACCGTACGCATCCCTGCCAGATCATGGCAGATATCCTGACCTACGAGGAGCATCGCGGCCCCATCAAAGGCAAGAAGGTGGTCTGGTCCGGCGACGGCAATAACGTGTGCGCGTCTTTCTTGCACGCCGCCGGCCAGTTCGGTTTCGACATGACCTTTACGGGCCCCGCGCAGCTGGATCCCGAAGAGGAATTCGTCGGCCTCGCGCGCAAGGCGGGCGCGCGCATCAATATCGAGCGGGACCCCCACAAGGCCGTCGAGGGGGCCGATCTGGTCGTGACCGATACATGGGTGTCGATGCATGACAGCCAATCGGCCAAGGAACGGCGCCATAACATGCTGCGCGCCTATCAGGTGAATGAGGCGCTCATGGCGTCGGCCAAACCGGACGCCCTCTTTATGCACTGCCTGCCTGCCCACCGCGAGGAGGAGGCGACGAGCGCCGTGATGGATGGCGCAAACTCGGTCGTCTTTGATGAGGCAGAGAACCGCCTGCACGCGCAGAAGGCCGTCATGCGCTGGTGCCTCGGGCTTTAGCCATAGCCTTGCAAACCTGATGGTGCGCCGCCTAAACTGCGTATTCAAGACAGAGGGCGGCAGGATGCAAAAAGCACAGATCGGCGTTTACGGGCTGGGCACGATGGGCAGCGCGCTGGCGCTGAACATGGCCGAGCAGGGCATCGACGTCGCCGTCTCTAACCGCGAGACTGAATGGCTGGACGCCTTCATGACAGAGGCCGGATCGCTGGCCACACATCTGCATCCGTATGGCGAACTCAGGGAGTTTGCGGATAGCCTGACTGAGCCGCGCGTCATCCTTTTCATGATCCCCTCAGGCGCGCCAATGGATGCGATGATCGAGGCGATTCTGCCGCTTCTGTCGCCCGGCGACACCATCATAGACGGCGGCAACGCGGACTTTCATGCCACCCGCCGCCGAAGCGCCGATCTGGCCACGCGGGATGTCCATTTCGTCGGTATGGGCGTCTCGGGCGGCGAGGCGGGCGCGCGCCACGGCCCGTCGATGATGGTCGGCGGCAGCGCACATAGCTGGCAGCAATTGCAGCCTATCCTCACCGCCATCGCCGCCAAATACGAGGGCGATCCCTGCGTCGCACATCTGGGCCCGGATGGCGCGGGCCACTTCGTCAAGACTGTGCATAACGGGATCGAGTACGCCGATATGCAGGTCATCGCTGAGGTTTATGGCCTCATGCGCTACGGCCTCGCGCGTGATCCGCACAGCATCGGCGGCACGTTCACGGGCTGGAACGCCGGACCGCTGAGGTCCTACCTTGTCGAGATTACCGGCAAGGCGCTGGGCTATGACGATCCCATCACCGGCCATCCCGCAGTTGACGTGATCAAGGATGCGGCAGGCCAAAAAGGCACCGGCCGCTGGACCGTTATCGAGGCCGTGAAACTGGGCCAGTCGGCCAGCATGATTGACGCCGCTGTCGCCGCGCGAAGCTGGTCGTCCGAGAAAGAGACGCGGGTGCAGGCCGAGGTGATCTTAGGCGGCGACCGCACAGCTCTGGATCTGGGCGAGGACGTGCTGGAGGCGGCGTTTTTGGCTGCGCGGATCCTGAGTTATGCGCAAGGATTTCGCATATTGGAAGCGGCCAGCCTTGAGTATGATTGGGCGCTGGATTATGCACGCATCGCCCAGATATGGCGCGCGGGGTGCATCATCCGCTCGGCCCTTTTGGATGATATATCAGACGCGTTCAGCGCTGATATGCCGGGCGGGCAGCTCATCCTCGCGCCGTCCATGGCCGCCAAGCTGAGCGAGACGATCCCGGCCTTGCGCCGCGTGCTGGCGGCGGCGATCGCGGGCGGCCACGCGGTGCCTGCTATGGCGGCGGCGATCGGATGGTATGACACGATGCGGCAAGGGCGCGGGACCGCCGACATCATTCAGGCGCAGCGCGATTTCTTTGGCCATCACGGTTATGCCCGGCTGGGCGAGGCCGGTGTGCATCACGGACCTTGGTGGGATTGATCGCCTCTGGCGATAGGTTTTAAGTCGATGCTCAGCACCTAAGAATTTTTGCCAAGATGTGATCGCGGATCATTTGCGCGGTTTGGCGCGCAATGTTGGGTCTGCTTGGCTGGGGTCCTCGGGCCATGGGTGGCGCGGGTAGCGGCCTCGCAGGTCGCGGCGCACATCTGCATACGAACTGGCCCAGAAGCCGGGTATATCCAGCGTCGTTTGCACCGGGCGGCCTGCTGGCGATAACAGCGTGACGCGCAGCGGCGTTCGGCCCACCGTGGGGTGGGCAGTCTGGCCAAACATCTCTTGCAGGCGCAGTTGGATTTCGGGCGGATTAGTGCCGTAATCGATGGGAATGCGGCGCCCGAGCGGCGTGGTGAAATGCGGCGGGGCTAAGGTATCCAGCGCCTGCATCTGGTTCCAATCCAGCTGCGCGCGCAGCGCCTCCAGCATATCGAACCGCCGCCAGTCCTGCGCGGTCTTCACACTGCCGAGGAACGGCAGCAGCCAATCGTCCAGCCGCTCCATCAGTGCCGCATCGTCCATTCCCGGCAAATCCATGCCGGCATCCCGCCCCAGCGCCACACGCGCGGCAAAGCGGCGGGCAGCGTCCGTCCAGATCAGCCCGATCTCGCGCACGCCGTCCAGCATGGCGCGCGCGATGGCATCCTGCGGCGCATCCTTCCATTGGCGGTCCTCCAACATCAGCGCGCCGAATCGTTCCTGCTGGCGTGCCATCACGCGCCCCTCGCGGCGGGACCACGCGCAAGTGTCGTACCACTCGATTTGGCCCGCATAGAGACCGCGCAGCGCCGCATCCGGTAGTACGATGGCCTGCCTTATGCGCGCCTCACGCGGGTTGCCGTCGGTGTCCGTCACAACGATCAGACGCTGACCTGCCAGCGTATCGGCGGCGTCCAGCACCGCGCCCTTGCCGCCCGATAGCAGATAGCGCGGCGCATCGCCGGGGCGGCGCAGGCCTATCCGGTCGGGATAGGCGAGCGCAGCCATTTCGGCGTCAGTGAGAGTGCTGGCGCCTTTGGTCGTGGCCGCGCTGCGCAAGCGGCGGGCCTCTTGCGTAATTCGCTGTAGGACGGCGCGGCTGGGCGGGTAGGGGTGCTGGCCCTTTGGCTGGCGGATCGCCTTCAGGCGCAGGGCCAGATCGGCGGGTGCGCTGCGTGGCAGTGGATCGCGCTCGGACAGCAGCGCGGCCAGCGGCGCGGCATCCGGCCCGGCCAGCGCCAGCATATGCGCGAGGCGCGGATGTAGCGGCAGCGCAGCGAGGGTGCGGCCATGGTCGGTGATATGTCCCGACGCATCGAGCGCACCCAGCATCGCCAGCAGCGCCTGCGCCTCGGTGTAGCTGCCGGGGTTGGGCTGTGTCAGCAGCGGCATCTGATCCGGCAGGGCGCCCCAGAGGGCCATTTCCAGCGCAAGCGGGGCAAGATCGGCCGCCTCAATCTCGGCAGGGGGAAAGGCGGGTAGGGCGCCTTCTTCGCCGCGGGTCCAGAGGCGGTAGCAGATACCGGGCGCGACGCGGCCCGCGCGGCCTTGCCGCTGGGTCGCCTCGGCGCGGCTGACAGGCTCTGTCACCAGCCGGGCCATGCCTGATCCGGGATCGAACCGCGCGCGGCGGGACCGGCCCCCGTCGATCACGACGCGGATGTCCTCAATGGTCAACGAAGTCTCGGCGATAGAGGTCGCCAACACGATCTTGCGCCCGTCGCGCATGGGCGCGATGGCGGCCCGCTGGGCGGCGAAGTCCATCGCGCCAAAGAGGGGCCGGATCGTGCAATCTGGCGGCACGCGGCCCGCCAGCAACCCCTCCAGTCGCCGAATCTCGCCCTCGCCGGGCAGGAAAACCAGCACGCCGCCGTCAGTCTGACTTAGCGCCTCAACGGTCAGATCGGCCAAGGCCGCCTCGAACCGCGTACCTTTGCGCTGGGGGCGGTCCAGCCAGTGCGTTTCTACCGGGAATGCGCGGCCCTGCGACGTGATCAACGGCGCATCGTCCATCAGGGCCGCCACCGGCGCGGCATCCAGCGTGGCTGACATGACCAGGAGGTGCAGATCAGGCCGCAATGCGCCCGCAATTTCGAGGCAGAGCGCGAGGCCCAGATCGCCGTCGAGGCTCCGCTCGTGAAACTCGTCAAAGATGACAGTGCCTATGCCGCGCAACTCAGGGTCTGACTGGATGCGGCGGGTAAGGATACCTGTTGTAACCACCTCTATCTGCGTGGCGCCTGATACCTTTGCCTCGCCGCGCACGCGGTAGCCGACGGTCTGCCCGACCTCCTCGCCCAGCGTCTGGGCCATACGTTCGGCGGCGGCGCGAGCGGCAAGACGGCGGGGCTCCAACATGACGATACGGCCCGGTGCCAGACCCGCCTCCAGCAGCGCGAGGGGCACGAGTGTCGTCTTGCCCGCGCCGGGCGGCGCTTGCAAAACGGCGCGGCCATGGGACCGCATTGCGGCCAATAGCGCCGGCAGCGCCTCGGTGATGGGCAGATCTGTCATTCAGTCGCGCGTCATCTCGGCGGCAAATCGAACGGGGGCGGCGACGCGCATGTAACTCTCCGGTGCAGATCAAATGTCATGGCTGGTCTGGACAAGTCCCGGTGCGGCGCGGCATGAATACGGTCAAGGCGCGGGCGAAAGGAACGGGTGCAGATATGACCATCGACATTGCACAGCTTGAGCGCGGGATTGTCAAAGGGGATCGGCGCGCATTGTCGCGTGCGATCACCTTGGTCGAGAGCAGTCGCGCCGATCACCGCGAGGCGGCCGCCCAACTGATCGAGGCGCTAAAGGGCGAGGGCGGCGTGCCGCGCCAAGCGTTGCGCGTCGGGCTGTCGGGCACGCCGGGGGTCGGTAAATCGACATTTATCGAGGGGTTCGGCGGGATGCTGACGGCGCAGGGGTTGCGCGTGGCGGTCCTGGCCGTTGATCCCAGCTCTGCCCGGTCGGGCGGCTCGATCTTGGGTGACAAGACGCGGATGGACCTTCTTAGCCGCGATCCGAACGCGTTTATCCGCCCCTCGCCCAGCCAGACGCATCTGGGCGGCGTCGGGCGTCGCTCGCGCGAGGCGGTGGCGCTGTGCGAGGCAGCCGGCTTTGATATCGTGCTGATTGAGACGGTCGGAGTAGGCCAGTCCGAAACCGTGGTTGCCGAAATGTCAGATCTATTCGTGCTGCTGCTGGCCCCGGCGGGCGGTGACGAATTGCAGGGCGTCAAGCGCGGCATCATGGAAATTGCCGACATCATCTTGATAAACAAGGCCGACGGCGATCTGAAATCGGCGGCCAGTCGCACCTGCGCCGACTATTCCGGCGCGCTGCGCCTCTTGCGCAAACGCCCGCAAGATCCCGACGGATTCCCCAAGGCGATGATGGTGTCCGCGCTTGAGAATTCGGGGCTGGAGACGGCTTGGGGCGAGATGCAGACGCTGTTGGATTGGCGCCGCGAAAACGGCCATTGGGACGCGCGCCGCGCCAGTCAGGCGCAATACTGGTTCGAAGAGGAGGTGCGGCAGGGCCTGCTGGCGCAATTGCACACGCCGGACGCACGGGCCGCTCTGCGCGATCTGGGCGCTCAGGTGGCGGACGGCAAAACCACGCCCGCCATCGCCGCCCGCGCGCTGCTGGACAGGATCGGCGCGCGCGGTGCCGTGGACGGGTAAGGCGCTTTTGCGGCGCCCGTGTTGCGATGTATTTACCCACAGGATAGAAGGGCGTGCCGACCGCCTAGAAAAGCTACTGTTCAAAAGGTGCGCGTTCTCTTGCGTCGCAAGGCCATTATCAATCGCGCGCCCCTTGACGGGCCGGGCGATTCTGCCTAACTAGCGCCAACGGAATTGAGGGCGTGGCCTATGGTTTGCGCTCGATGGTCTTTTGACCGAATGAAACGGCCGATTGGCCTTCACCTGTAAGACGAGGATGACACCATGGCGCGCCGCTGCGAATTGACCGGAAAAGGCCCGATGGTTGGCAATAACTCCAGCCACGCTAACAACAAAACACGTCGTCGGTATCTGCCGAACCTGAATGATGTGACTCTGCAATCAGAGGCGCTGAACCGCGGGATTAAGCTGCGCATCACAGCCCACGCGCTGCGCAGTGTCGATCATCGCGGCGGTCTGGACGCATTCATGGCCAAGGCCAAGGATGTTGAGCTGTCGCCAAGCGCCCTTAAAGTCAAAAAAGAGATTGCCAAGGCATTGGCCGCAACAGCCTGATTTCAGCCTGTATGCGAAGTTATCCCAAATGGCCCTGCCTGAAACGGCGGGGCCATTTGCAATTTAGCGACCGTATTTTTTACGCCTTTGAGGTTGCTGGCCTTTTTCGGTGTGGATGGCGGCCCATATTATGGTCATGAGTATCAGCGCACGACGCCTTCTCGCGGCCCTTGTCGCGATTACATTGGTCCTGACAGCGCCTGCGCTGGCAATGGGGCGTAGTGGTACTGGCGCGTCCGGAGTGCTGGTCATCTGCACGGGTACCGGGCCCTTGAGCGTGGTGGTGGATGCGGACGGCCAGCCTACCGGGCGGGTGCATGTCTGCCCTGAATGTGCGCTTTCAGCGTTAAGTGGGGTTTTGCCGCTTGAGATGCGCGCGCCCATTTACATCCCCCGCACCTTCGCTGTGCGCGCGACAACCCAGGCCGCCCGCGCCGCATCCCAGCGCACGCCTATTCCGTCTGCGCGCGGGCCGCCTTTTGTAGCAGCCTGAACTGACTGACTTTCAATCAACAACGCTTTAAAGGAGAGACTTATGTCCTTCACATTTCGTTCCATCGCCGTCGCTGCGGCCATCGCCTGCGCCATGCCTGCCTTTGCGCAGGGCATCACCGTCGAGGATGCATATGTGCGCAGCGCATCGCCTACCGCCAAGACTGGCGCGGCATTCATGCAGGTCGTCAACGACGGCGAGGATGATCGCCTGATCGGCGCGGCGTCGCCCGCCGCCAATGTCGTCCAACTGCACACCCACATCGAGGGCGGTGACGGCGTCATGCAGATGAAGCATGTCGAAGAAGGTTTTGACGTGCCCGCAGGCACCACGCTGAGCATGGAGCGCGGCGGCAAGCATGTGATGATGATGGGGTTGACCGCGCCGCTGGCGCAGGGCGACGTCGTGCCTGTCACCCTCACCTTCGAGAAGGCCGGCGATATAACAATCGACGTACCCGTCGATCTGAAGCGTATGCCCGGCCAGTGATATTCGGCCAGTGACATCTGCGAAGGTGGCCCCGGCAATGGGGCCACCTTTAGCCTTTTCAGGCGCGCGCCGCGCCAAAACACCTCAAAGCAGCGATATGTTCGCAGCAATCTGCCGCCCGTCGCGCCCCTCTTCCATATCGAAGCTGACTTTTTGATCGTCTGCCAGCCCGGGCAGGCCCGAGCGTTCGATAGCAGAGATATGAACGAATACGTCGCTGCCGCCGCCGTCGGGCGCGATGAATCCGTAGCCTTTGGTGGTGTTGAACCATTTTACGGTGCCGTTTGGCATGCCGCTTCTCCTTTGCGTGTCGTATATGTCCGGCCCATAGCCGGGGTCATCAGACGGGGGGAGGTGCCAAGCATCTGGCCCCGCTGCACTATTGATTTTTGCACGGCCATCGCGAAAATCAAGCACTAGTGCGTAATACGGATTGGCGCGGTCGCCAAAACGCAGCTTAGTGGCTAATAATTCCGCTTTGATCGGACAGACGAAAGGGTGATGAGATGAAGATTTACGGGCTCAAGGCCTGCGATACCTGCCGCAAAGCCGCGCGCGCATTGCCGGATGCGGATCTGGTCGACATCCGTGCACATCCAATGCCGGATGCCTTGTTAGATGCTGCGATGGCGCAGTTCGGCGCGGCGCTGCTGAATACCCGCTCGACCACGTGGCGCAGTCTGCCCGAGGCAGAGCGGCAAGATGCGCCGATGGAGTTGCTGCGGCGCCATCCCGCGCTGATGAAACGCCCGTTGATTGACGCGGACGGAACGCTCTATCTGGGGTGGGGTGCGGACGTGCAGGCGGCGCTGGTCTAACGCGCGTCTAACCTGCGCTCTACCAATCGGTCTAGCGACAGGGGTCCTGCGCCTTTTAGGACCAGCACGATCAGCAGGAACATCCACAAACTGCGTTGGTCCATGATGATCGCATCCGGCACCCTGTCGAACCATGCGCCGACGGCGTCAGGCTCGGCCCAGAGATTGTGACCAATTAGATCGGTCAGTGTTTGCAGGGTGACAAAGCCGATCATTCCCAATGCGGCCAGCCGCGTGGCAAGGCCAAGCACGATCAGAGCGGGCAGGATGAATTCGGCCCATGTGCCGGCCATCACGACGAGGGTATGCAAAAAACTCAGCTGCCCGGCGTCGTATCCGGCAGCCTCCATGGCGCGGGGAAAAATCTGGGCATATGCACCAAGGGCCGGCTGAAAGAGGCCCAAAATACCATCTCCCAGCTTGGTCAGGCCCGATGTCCAGAAATAGAGCATAAAGATCGCAGCAAAGAGAAAACGCGCGAGCGTGCTGAGCACCCCGTCCGCGCGGTCGAGCGCACCAGTGACTGAGTTGTATAGTGAAATAAGCGAGTTCATGGCGCCCCTCCAGACTTGAGATTATGCAAGGCGTGGCCTGCGATGAGGATGCCCAGAATGGCAGGCAGGTCAAAGTCCGGAGCCTCTGCAAGCGCCGCGTCATGCGCCGCACTTACCGTTGCGCCACTGGCGAGGCCGGCGGCAAAGGCAGCCCCGCCCGGTCCCGCGACGGCCATCTGCGGATCGAAGGCGGGCCGCGTTACGATCACGTCCTGCGGCGCACCTGTGGGTTTGGGCGCATCAGCTTGCATGTTGTAGGCCCAGATTGCGTGAACAGGCCAACGCGATCTGATGATGCGCAGCGCCGGCGATAGCGTGATGCGTGCAGATAGCAGTGCCTCAGGTGCAAGGCTTTGCAAACTTGCAGGATCGAGCGGCTCGCAATCGGCGGAGTGATAGGATTCGCGCAAAGCCTGCTCTAACCGCGCGACATCGGGCAGATAAGCCAGATGCGCCAAAGGCGGGAACTGCTCCAGAAAGCCGGGCAGCGCCGCGCCATAGACCGCGATCATCGGCGCGATCGGCGGGTGCTGGCGCACGAATACGCCCATGATAGCGCGAAAATTTGTCGGTCCGATCAGCTTTTGCACGGCAGGAAATCCGGCCTCAAGCGCGTCGATCAGACTGGAGGCGACGTTGTTACGGTAAACGTCGAAACGCGCACCCGCAGGCCCGCCGCGCCCATCGCCCAGACCAGGCGGAACGGGTTTTTCCGCGTCCAGCAAAGCGGTGCGAAATGTGGTTTGATCACTCATGCGGGCACACGGGCGAGCGCGGCGGCGGCGCGCGCGGCCTCGGCCTGCAAGACCGGCCAGTCTGGCACGTCCGCATCCCATTCAATCAGCAGTGGCCGCGGCCCCGAGCGGGCCAACGTATAATCCAGCAGCGACCAGACTGGGTCCGCCACTTCGCGCCCGTGGCTGTCAATCAGCAGGGGCGTGCCATGCGTGCCTGCGTCCTCATCATGACCGCCGAGGTGCAACTCGCCGATATGCTGCACCGGAAAGGCGTCGATATAGCTGCGCGCGTCCAGCCCCAAATTATAGGCGGAGATAAAGACGTTATTCACGTCCAGCAGCAGGCCGCAGCCAGTGCGCGTGGCTACTTCGGCCAGAAAATCTGTCTCGCTCATCGTGCTGGATTCGAAGGCCAGATAGCTGGACGGGTTTTCCAGCAGCATGGGCCGACCGATCGCCTCTTGCAGCGCGTCGATGTGATCCGCGACACGCGTCAGCGTGGCAGGCGTATAGGGCAGGGGCAGCAGATCGTTCAGATATGCGCCGTCATGTGTGGACCACGCCAGATGCTCGGAGAAGCTGGCGGGGTTCAGCCAGTCCACCAGATGGCGCAGGCGGTCTAGATGATCGCGGTCCAGCGGACCCTCGCCACCAATGCTTAGGCCGACGCCGTGAACCGAAATTGCAAAGCGCTCAGACAGGTCGCGGAGTTGCGCAAGAGGGCGCCCGCCGTCGCCCATGTAATTCTCGGCATGGATTTCCAGCCATTCTACAGGGGCGGCGTTCGCTATCAGATCGCTGTAATGCTGCGCCTTGTAGCCGACGCCGATACCATGTGGCAGCGTGCCGTGCGGGGCGGAAGGGCGGGCGGTATCGTCCAGCATGGCGATCTCTCCGGTCTGGTTCGTGTAGTGGGTGCCGCAAGGCGCACGCGGGCAGGGGGACTTGCCCCAGTGCGCCTTGGGCGTCAGTCTGGCTTAGGCCGGGATATCACGCTCCAGCTCTTCCAGCGAGCCTGCGCGCGCCGTGCCATCGTCCATTGCGGGCAGTTCCATCGTAGTGCAGCTGCCCTCGTCGACGAGCGACCAGGCGTTGCCCTGGTAGTCGACCTTGGACGTGCCTGCACATGTGGTGCCAGCGCCGGCTTTGCAGTCATTCTCGCCAGCCAGCGACACGCCAAAGCATTTGACTTGCTCTGCGGCGGATGCGGTGGTGGCCTGTGCGGCCAACGCGGCGGTAAATGCGCCTGCGATGGCGAAAGTCTTGATCATAGTGGACATATCGTTTTCTCCCATTGATTCTGGATATCGCGGTAATCGGCGATGAACCAAGCATAGAGAGCCAGCCGCACATCGCCAGTAAAGCATGCGTTAGACACGAAGCTGTCAGACGCGCGTCAGAACGCCGCACCTGTTATTAAAGGGAAATTTCGGCTGCAAGATGCGGCGCGTCGCTATGTTTCGGCGGCGCGCCGCTTGTTTTTAACGTATTGTTACAGAAGATCGGGGGCTGTTGCCTCAATCGAAAGCGCGTCCAGTACCTCTGTCAGAGCCTCTACACGCGTCTCCTTTTCACCAAGGCGGCGCAGCGAAACGGTGCGATCCTCGATCTCGCGGTGCCCGCACGCGAGGATGACAGGCACTTTTCCGACCGAATGTTCGCGCACTTTGTAGTTGATCTTCTCGTTGCGCACGTCCGCCTCGGCGCGGACGCCCACCGCTTGCAATGCTGCGACGACCTCCTGCACATATTCGTCCGCCTCGGACACAATGGAGGCGACGACCACTTGGCGCGGTGCCAGCCAAAATGGCAGCTTGCCCGCGTGTTCCTCGATCAGGATGCCGATAAAGCGCTCAAAACTGCCAAGGCAGGCCCGGTGAAGCATAAAGGGACGCTGTTTGCTGCCGTCCGCTGCGATGTAAGTTGCACCCAGACGCTCGGGCAAGTTCGGGTCCACCTGAAAGGTGCCGCACTGCCATGTCCGGCCAATCGCGTCGGTCAGGTAGAAGTCAAGTTTGGGGCCGTAGAATGCCCCATCGCCAGGCTCTAGCGTGAAATCGCGGCCGGTCGCCTTGATTGCGCCTTCCAGCGCGGCTTCGACATGATCCCACGACGCGTCGCTCCCAACGCGCACTTCAGGGCGGGTGGCAAACTTGATCTCAAACTCAGCAAAACCCAGATCGGCGTAAATATCGGCCAGAAAGTTGATGAACTTCGCGCATTCCGCCTCGATCTGGTCCTCTGTGCAAAAAATATGAGCATCATCTTGGGTGAAGCCGCGCACGCGCATAATACCATGTAGCGCGCCCGACGGCTCGTAACGCGAGCATGAACCGAATTCAGCCAAGCGCAATGGCAGATCGCGGTAGGATTTCAGGCCTTGATTGAACACCTGCACGTGGCAGGGGCAGTTCATCGGTTTGAGGGCGTTCACGGCCTTTTCGCGGGCGTGCTCCTCCTCGACCTCGACGATGAACATGTGGTCCTGATATTTATCCCAGTGACCCGACGCCTCCCACAGCTTGCGGTCGACAACTTGGGGCGTGTTTATCTCTTGATAGCCGCCCGCGCGCTGCTTGCGGCGCATATAGTCCTGCAATTCGGTGTAGATGGTCCAGCCATTGGGATGCCAAAACACCTGACCGGGGGCCTCTTCCTGCATGTGAAACAGGTTCATTTCGCGGCCCAGCTTGCGGTGGTCGCGCTTGGCGGCCTCCTCCAGCATGTGCAGATGCGCCTTGAGCTTTTCCTTGGAACTGAACGCGACGCCATAAATGCGTTGCAACATCTCGCGCTTGCTGTCGCCGCGCCAATAGGCGCCTGCGACGCTCATTAGTTTGAACGCATCGGCGGGCAGTTGGCCGGTGTTCTGCAGGTGCGGACCGCGGCACAGATCCTGCCAGTCGCCGTGCCAATACATGCGCAACGGCTCATCGCCGGGAATTGCCTCAATCAGCTCCACCTTGAACGGCTCGCCCGCGTCCTCATAGTGCTTTACCGCACGCGGGCGGTCCCACACCTCGGTGCGGACCGGGTCGCGCGCGTTTATGATCTCGCGCATCTTCTTTTCGATGAGGCCCAGATCCTCGGGTGTAAATGGCTCCTTGCGGTCGAAATCATAGTACCAGCCGTTCTCAATGACCGGGCCGATGGTGACCTTGACGTCGGGCCAAATTGCCTGAACGGCGCGCGCCATGACATGTGCCAGATCGTGGCGGATCAGCTCATCTGCCTGCGCGGCGTCCTGCATGGTGTGTATCGCAATTTCGGCGTCTTTGGTGATCGGCCATTGCAGATCCCAGTGCTGGCCGTCGACCGTGGCGGAAATAGCCTTTTTTCCCAAGGATTTTGAGATATCGGCCGCGACTTCGCCGGGTGTGATGCCGGGGGCATAGTCACGGGCGTTGCCGTCGGGAAATGTCAGGGAGATTTGGGCCATCTTGGGCGCTCCTCGTCGGTTTGGCGCCTACAGGTGCGCCCGGTTGCGGGTGAGTGGCCCTTGTGCCGCCGCCATTGGAATGTGTCAAGCGGCCCGGCTGCGATTCAGGTTGGCGGCAAGCGGGCAGGGCGGATAGACTGACGTGGAAACCCCGCCAAAGGAGCGCCCAATGCCCCATTTCAATCCAAACATCGAACTTGGCATCCACGATATGGAACTGATCGAAGATGCCTTGCGCCATGCCAAGCAGCGCCTGTCGATTCCGGGCGGCCCCGACGCAAATGCGGCCATCGCGGGTCGTAGCGTGCGCGAAATCGACGAATTGCTGGGCCGCCTACACAATCAAAAGGTGTTTTTTCGCCCCAGTAAAACGCCGTATGTGGGCGGTTAGGCCGGCATGACGGACGCGCAGCCCAGCTATCTAAACACAGATGGCGGCCGCCGCATCGCCTATCATCAAAGCCACGGGGACGGGCCTGGGGCCGTGTTCCTTGGCGGCTTCATGTCGGACATGCAAGGCACCAAGGCTGTGCACCTAGAGGCGCAGGCGCGCGCGCGCGGACACGCATTTTTGCGGTTTGATTACTCCGGCCATGGCGCATCATCGGGCGCATTCACCGATGGTTGTATATCGGACTGGGCGGCTGATGCGATGGCCGTGATCGAGGCACTTACCCAAGGCCCGCAGATCCTGGTCGGCTCGTCCATGGGCGGCTGGATCGCCCTACTGATCGCACGGCTGACGCCAGCGCGGATTGCCGGCCTCGTGACCATTGCCGCCGCGCCGGACTTTACCGAGGACAGCATGTGGGCAGGTTTCACCGCGGCGCAGCGGGCGGAGGTGATGGAGGCCGGGCAAATCTCACTGCCCAGCGACTACGATGCACCCTATACGATCACACGAAAGCTGATCGAAAATGGGCGCCAGAACCTTGTCTTGAGGAGCCCCTTGAATTTACCCGTTCCTGTTCGATTTCTGCAAGGAACTGCGGATAAAGACGTCGATATGGGCGTCTCATTATCGCTTTTGGAACATGCGCGTGGCCCGGATATGCGGCTGACACTTGTGGCTGGTGCCGATCACCGGTTCTCGGACGCGGCATGTTTGGGCCTTATAGACGATGCTATAACCGAGGTGCGTGCGAGCGCCGCGCGCTGATGCGGCGCCCCCGATCAATGCGCGGTCTGGAGGAGTTGGGGCGGGTGCGCCTCAGCCGTCATTTCTATATGCGCGACTTCCTCCATTCCGAAATCGGCAGCCTTCATGGTATCCCGAACATTCCCGATAATCCGGACGCTGCAATCGAGATGGGCCGCGCCCTGTGCGAGACGCTGCTTGACCCACTGCAAGAGACGTTTGGGCGCATTGCAATCCGCTCTGGATATCGCAGCCCCGCTCTCAACCGCTTTGGGAATGAGAACGGCCTGAACTGTGCGCGGAATGACGCCAACATCGGCTCGCACATCTGGGACTTGGGCGGTGGGGATCAACGCGGCGCTTGTACGTCACTGGCTATTCCGTGGTTCGCGGATAGATATGCTGATGGGCGCGATTGGCGTGACCTTGCATGGTGGCTGCATGATCATTTGAACTATTCGGAAATGTATTTCTTTCCAAAGCTTTGCGCTTTGAATTTAAGCTACCGCGCTAAACCTTTGCGCACCATTTCGAGCTATATCGCGCCCAAGGGTCTGCTGCTGCGTGCTGGCGCCGCCCCGCTTGAACCCGCAGCTACGCGCCGTGCGCGATATGCCGATTTTCCACCATTCCGCGGCATCACCTACCCTTGAGCGCCAAGTCGCGGTTGACGCCCGCGCGCTCTCTGCCAGTGTGCGCGCCAGCGGGTGCCCCGCTAATCTGAAAGGACGCGTCCATGAACGAGCCACTCGTTCTATTGCCCGACATGATGTGCGACGCGCGCGTCTTTGGCCCTCAACTGGCGGAGCTTAGCGCCGATCATGCAATTACGGTTGCGCCCGTGACCGGCGGCGACCGGATTGAGGAAATTGCGTCGAATCTGCTGGATGTGCTGCCGCGCCGCTTTGCGCTTGCCGGTTTGTCGCTGGGCGCGTCCGTCGCGATGGAACTGGTGCGCCGCGCGCCGGGCCGCGTCACGCGTATCGCGTTGATGGGGGCGAGCGTCTTTGCCGAGACGCCGCAGGGCGCCGCCGATCTAGAGCCAATCATCATGAAGGCGAGGGCGGGCAACCTTGACGCCTTTGTGGCCGGTTTCATACCGCCCGGGACGTTGGCGCCCGGCCCGCAGCGGGCCGAGGTGATGGAGCTACTATGTGATATGGCCGCTCACTTGGGCACCGATACGGTGATCCGGCAGGCCCGCGCCGTGCAGCGTCGCCGCGATTACCAGGCCGAGGCACGCCGTTTCAAGATGCCGACGCTGGTGTTATGCGGCGCGTATGACGGCCCGGCCCCAATCAAGCGGCACCAGTTTCTGGCGGACCTAATTCCCTATGCGGAGCTGAGCGTGATTCAAGGGGCCGGCCGGTTGCCCACGCTTGAGCAACCTGATGCTACGACGGATGCGCTGATGGCCTGGATGCGGCAGCCGCTGGTCTTACGTTAAGACGAGCGACTAACCTGTTTAAGCGGCTGCGTTTTTATTAGCGGCTTTTGGGGTGGCTTTAACCTTGGCCGTACCCGCGTCACCGCTGTTCTTGTCAATAAAGCTGAGGACCAGAGGCCGGATATTCTTGCGCCAGCTGCTACCGGCAAAGATGCCATAATGGCCCGCCCCCGGCTCTAGGTGCTGGGCTTTTTTCGCATCGGGCAGGCCAGTACATAGATCCAGCGCCGCGACGCACTGGCCGGGGGCAGAAATATCATCCTTGCCACCCTCGACCGTCATGATCGCAACATTGGTAATCTTGCCCATATCGACCTTGCGGCCTTCAATGGTGAATTCGTTTTTCGCGACTTCCAAGCCCTTAAAGATCCGCTCAACCGTTGAGAGGTAGAATTCGGCGGGCATGTCCATCACGGCCAGATACTCATCATAGAACCTGTTGTGCCGATCATGATCGCCATCCTCGCCGCGTGCAACGGCTGCGATCTGGTCACTGAATGCCTTGCTGTGCATTTCGCTATTCATCGAGATGAAGGAGGCCAGTTGTAGCAGGCCAGGATAAACCATGCGGCCAACACCTGAGTATTTGAATCCGACGCGCTGGATCATCGTCTGCTCCAACTGGCCCATCGTCACGCGGCGACCGAAATCGGTCACCTCGGTCGGGGATGCGTCGGGGTCAACCGGACCGCCGATCAACGTCATGGAGGCAGGCTGCGCGTCCGGGTCCTGCTCGGCCAGATACGCGGCAGCAGCCAGGGCAAGCGGGGCAGGCTGGCACACAGCGATAACATGGCTGTCCGGTCCCATTTCACGCATAAAATCAGCTAGATATAGGGTGTAGTCCTCAACATCGAATTTGCCTGCACTGACGGGGATGTCACGCGCATTGTGCCAGTCGGTAATGTAGACCTCGCAGTCGACCATCAGACTTTTGACTGTCGAGCGCAGAAGCGTTGCATAGTGCCCCGACATTGGCGCGACCAGCAAAATCTTGCGCTTCATCGCGGGGCGGCCCGGCACGGCAAAGTGTAGCAGGTTGCCGAATGGTTTTTTGACGACAGTGTCTATGCTGACCAGATGATCGCGGCCATCCTCGCAGGTGAATGTGCGAATGCCCCAATCGGGCTTTACTGTCATGCGAGCGAAAGTCCGCTCGGTCACTTCGCCCCATGCCGCGATCCACTGAAAGGCAGGGTTTGGCGTCATGCTGAAAATAGGATAGGATGAGAAAGATAAGGCCGTGGCCCCTAGCCATTGATTGGCGTTGCGCATTGATTCCATCATGTCATACGTGGCCATGTAGCGCATCGGATCTCCTCTGGGGTGTTATGCCCCTGATATATTTGGCGCATTTGGGCGCACTGGGCGCCTCAAGCAAATGCTGCATAGCAGCAAAGTAGGGTGAAACGATTAAAATGGCAACGGATCAGCAAACTGGCGACGAAAATAATGGCGAAAATGCCCCAGATGGTGGGGAGGTCCGTGACCGCATGGCCACCAATCTTGCCCGCGTGGAAGCCCTGTCGCAGCGCCTTATAGCTGCGTTATCCTCGCGCAATCCGCCCAACTCGGTGCTGAGCGGTCCGGGGAATGATCTTTTTGCCAAGGCTGCCGCCAGTTATTGGTCTGAGGCAGTCGAAAACCCTACCAAGCTGTACGCGAATCAGATTGCCTATTGGAGCGAGTCGGTACGCCATTTCGCCGAAGCGCAGCGCCTGATGCTGACGGGCGGCACCGCGACGCCCGAAGTGGGTGCCCCCAAGGACAAACGCTTTGCCAATCCTCTTTGGGCCACGCACCCCTATTTTCGGTATGTCCGCGAACAGTATGAGTTGAACGCGCAGGCCGTCGGGCAGGCGGTGGCAGACGCGGGCGATCTGGACCCGATCGAGAAAAAGCGGCTCGACTACTTCTCGCGCCAGATAGTCGACATGATGGCGCCCACAAATTTTCTGGGCACCAACCCCGACGCGCTGGAAAGGGCAGTCGCGACTGACGGGGAGAGTTTGGTAAAGGGCCTGGAAAATCTGGTAGCAGATTTGGAGGCAAATGGCGGCGAAATGGTCGTGCGCCTCGCAGACGAGAGCGCCTTTTCGCTGGGCGAGAATATCGCGACCACGCCGGGCAAAGTCGTCTACCGCAACGATATGATGGAGTTGATCCAATACGCGCCCAGCACCGATAAGGTGCGCGCGATTCCACTGATCATCTTTCCGCCTTGGATCAACAAGTTCTACATTCTCGACCTCAAAGCGCAAAACAGTCTGATCAAATGGGTGACCGAGCAGGGGTATACCCTGTTTGTCGTGTCGTGGATCAATCCCGATGTCAGCCATGCCGATGTCGGCATGGAGCAGTATATCGAGGACGGCTATCTGGCCGCCATTCGCGAGGCGCGAGCGATCACCGGGCAAAAACAGGTCAACGCGGTCGGCTATTGCATCGCCGGCACCACGCTGGCGCTGACCTTGGCGCTGATGAAGGCGCGCGGGGACAAATCCGTGAAGTCCGCAACGTTTTTCACGGCGCTCACCGATTTCGATAATCAGGGCGAATTCACGCCCTTCCTGCAAGACGATTTTGTCGACGGCATTGAGGCCGAGGTCGAAGCGCAAGGCATCCTGCGGTCCTTTATTCTGGGCCGCACGATGAGTTTCTTGCGCTCGAACGATCTGATTTATACGCCTGCCATCCGCTCTTATATGCTGGGCGAGGCGCCGCCAGCCTTCGATCTGCTCTATTGGAATGGTGACGGGGCCAATCTGCCAGGGCGCATGACGCGGCAATACCTGCGCGGGCTATGCCAAAATAATGCGTTTGCCGAGGATGGGTTCGAATTGCTGGGGCACAAGCTAAAATTGGCTGATGTCAATGTGCCGCTGATGGCGATCACCTGCGAGACAGATCACATCGCGCCGTGGAAGGACTGCTTTCGCGGGATGCAGCAGGTTAGCTCAAAGGATCGTACGTTCATCGTGTCGCAGTCGGGCCATATCGCGGGCATCGTCAATCCACCCAGCAAAAAGAAATACGGCCACTACACCAATGGCGACTGGTCCGGTGGATCGGACGACTGGATGGAGGCAGCAACCTTTACCGAAGGCAGTTGGTGGCCTCGTTGGGAGGAATGGCTGAGGACGCGATCAGGCGCACAGATCCCGGCCCGCGAGCCGGGCGATTCGGACCATCCGGCGTTAGAAGACGCGCCCGGATCCTACGTTCGCCGCCGCGCCAGCCGCTGAAAATCACTCTACGTCAACGTCTTGCTCGAAAAATGCTGCAGTGCAGAAAAAGTACTTGAAATGCCGCGATGCAGCATCCATATTGTTTGCAGACGCAGTAATGGCGGAACAAACTCCGCCCATCAAAAAGGAGCTACACCATGGCTAAAGCACAAGACATGAACACGATGATGAAAGACATGATGGGCGCATTCCCCGTCGACACGAAGTCGATGGAAGACGCGTTCAAAAACCAAGCCGCTCTTAGCGAGAAGCTTTCCAGCGTTGCCCTCAGCGCGGCTGAGAAATCGGCAGAAATCTCCAGCGCTTGGACCAAGACCACGCTGGCGAAGATGTCCGACATGTCCAAGGCACAGACCGAGCCTGCCGATTACGCCAAGGCGATGAGCGATTTCGCATCCGCCAACGCCGAAGTCGCAGCCGAGAACATGGCTGCCTTCGCCGAAGTCGCCAAGAAGGTCCAGATGGAAACCGTTGAACTGATGATGAGCGCAGGCCGCGATCTTCAGGAAGACGCCTCCAAGGCCGTCAAGAAAGCGACCGACGACATGGGCGCCGCTGCGAAAAAAGCAGGCGTTAAGTAAGCGATAGACACAAGCCGCGCCGACCCTCCAGTGGGGCTCAGGGCGCGACTGACTATAGGGCGGGCCGCTATGCGGCTCGCCCTTTCTTTTTGCGCGCGCAGCGAATAGGCTCGCTGCACCGCTGCATTAACTCAGGGAGGCACGCAACGTGGCTGACAACGGCAAACCCCTTTTGATCAAACGCTACGCTAGCCGGCGCCTCTATAATACCGAGACGTCAGATTACGTGACGCTTGACGATATCAGCCAATTCATCCGCGACGGCCGCAACGTTCAGATCATAGACCTGAAATCAGGCGATGATCTGACGCGCCAATACCTGCTGCAGATCATCGCTGATCACGAAAGCCGCGGCGAGAACGTTCTGCCGACCAACGTTCTGAATGATCTGGTGCGCAGCTACACAACGCAGGCAACCAGCGTCGTGCCCGAATTTCTCGCCGCCAGCTTTGAGATGCTGCGCGATGGCCAATCGAAGGTTCTGGCCAACATGACCCAATCCAATCCCATGGCACGGATGCCGGGGATGGAGGCTATGCGCGCCCAGCAGGAGGCGTTCATGAAGGCGATGACTGGTGGTATTGGCGGCCTCAGCGGGATGTCCAGTGCAGCCAAGACGCCAGATGAGTCCCGCGAGGGCGGCGAGTTGGACGATATCAAGGCGCAGTTGGCCGCGCTCCAGCGCCAGTTGGCCAAGATGGGCAAGTAAGCCGCTGTGGCGGGCAGCTCTGGCAAAATTACTTTGTGGGGGATTGAGGTGTTTATCGCTGCGGCGGACGAACGCTCGATTTCCGCCGCCGCCCGTCGCCTTGGCGCGTCAGCGTCCACCGTTAGCCAGCAACTCAGCAATCTGGAGGCCGCCCTCGGTGCGCCCTTGCTGGATCGAAGCGCACGTCCCCTCCGTCTGACCCGCGCGGGCGAGATTATGCACCGCCGCGCCCAAACAATTCTGGCCGAGGCCGCGCAAGCCAAGGCCGAACTGGCCATGGCCGATCTTGCGCGCCTGACCAATGTCAGGCTTGGAATGATCGAGGATTTCGAGGCCGACGTGACGCCTCGTTTGTTGACCCATATGGCCGGGCAGCTAACCACGTGTCAGTTCTTGCTAGAAACGGGCGCCAGCCACGTTTTGCACGACCAACTGGACGCGCAGCACCTCGATATCGTGGTCGCCGCACAGCTGGGCGAGGGAGGCGGCGCCGACTGGGCCGAGGTGCATCCTCTTATGCGAGAGGGCTTTGTCGTGGCTGTACCCAAGGGCCAGATCGAAGCGGACGCAGCCACGCTCGACCAGCTCTGCGCCCTGCCGCTGATCCAGTATACGACGCGGCATTACATGGGGCGCTTGATTACATCGCACCTCGCGCGTCACGCCGCCCCCATCCCTCACCGTTTCGAGTTGGATAGTTATCATGCGATTCTCGCGCTAGTGGGGCAGGGCAGCGGTTGGACTATCCTGCCGCCGCTCGCGCTGATGCGCGGTCGCCGCTTTGCGGACCTGATCGACGTGCTGCCCTTACCATTGGCACCGTTGACGCGCACGATAGCGCTCACTGCGCGCCAAGATATTTTAGGCACGATGCCGTCCGAAGTGGCAGCCACGCTGAAGCCAATCCTGCAGGACGCCATTGTCAGGCCAGCGCTCGCGCGCTACCCCTTTATGAAAGGCGCTCTGACGGTGCTATAGGTCGTGGGCATCTGGCAGAGATACTCAGAGTGCTGATCGGCCCGGCCAGTGCCTCACGTCCCGTAGGCGCGCGCCTCATCTCCCATCACGTCTTCGGCGGCGCCCAGAATAGCCGCTGCAATCGCGTCCTGCTGCTGACGCGTCAGGCGCGCGGGTAGGCGGGTGTCGCAGGCACGGGACAACATGGCGCGCGTCATGGGCAACTCTGGCACCGGCCCCTCAATGAACTGCCAGTTCCAGAAGGCCCGCGCGTTATCCTGGCTCTGGCCGAAAATCTGTACCTTCACGCCGCGATCCGCCGCCGCCTTGGCAAAGGCGAGGGCATCTGCATCGCTCATCCCGGTCAGGTTGAATTGGATTGAGTCGGGCGCACGCTTCTCCGGCTCTAGCGCGGCGGGCACCGTCAGCCACGGACTTTGTTCTAGCAGGCTTGCCACGTGATCATGCCCCGCGCGCCCGTCACGCACCCGGCGCGGGATTTCGTCCAGCTGCGGTCGGATCAGCGCGGCGCTTAGGTTGCTTAGGCGTAGATTGTATAACGGCAGCTTGTTCTGCCAGCGGCCGAATGCAGCCTTCAGTGCGTTGTCACCGTGGGCCAGATGTTTGGCCCAATTATGCTCGTACGCGCCCGACATGATGATCGCGCGCGCCACCAGATCGGCATCGTCCGTGATCATGATGCCGCCTTCACCGGCGTTCAACAGCTTGTATGACTGGAATGAGAAACAGCCGATGCGCCCTATCGTGCCGATATTGCGCCCATGCCAAGTCGTGCCCAGCGAATGGGCCGCGTCCTCGACCACCGGGATGCTGCGCGCATCGCACAGCGCCATAATCGCGTCCATGTCAGAGGTGTGTCCGCGCATGTGGCTGACGATTACAGCGTCCACACTGTCCAGCCGCGCCTCAAAATCGGTCATGTCGATGCGGTAATTGTCGCCCACTTCGCATAGTACTGGCACGCAATCGGCATGGATCACCGACGACGGCACGGCGGCAAAGGTGAACGCCGGTATCAGCACGCGCGCGCCGCGCGGCAGACCCAGTGCCTTTAGTGATAAAAACAGCGCGGCTGAGCAGCTTGAGACAGCAAGCGCGTAGCGAGATCCCATGGTTGCGGCGAACTCGGTCTCTAGCAGCGATACGGGCGAATCCTGCGGCGCGGTGTACCGAAACAAATCGCCCGTTTGCAGCATCGCGTCGATGGCTGCGCGGGCGGCCTCTGGGATTGGCTCGGCGTCGTAGGTGTTCGGCGGCAGGCAGGTTGTGATTTGGGCGCTGGCGGACATTGCTTCACCTTTTCCGAAAAGACATTTCGGAAAATATAAACAAGAGGAGCCATTTCCGAAAGAGAAAATTCTATTCGAACTGCGGCAATGTGGCTAAAATGACCTCCACATGCCTACTTTTACGCCAAAATCCTCGGCATTCCTGAGACTGGTCGTCAGACCCACCTCAATGTGGCGACCCGCCGAGATAGGCCATACGACCGATCCGCCGAGGCGCAGGAAGTCGGGGTCTGCTATCGGGCCGCCCTGCTGAAGTTGGCCGATCAGCATCGTTTCGCTGGGCAATGTCAGGCCCACTGTGGTGTCGATCGCCAGCGAGATTTCGTCTGTGGTCCAGCGTGCGCGCGTGTCGACGCTCCACCATCCGTTCAGATCGTTAATGCTCAGGCTGCGGCCCACGGAAATTCCGGGTCTGAGCGCTGCCCCTTCGTCCAGCGTTCCTGCCCCTAGTTCAAACACGATATGCAGCCCCTCGCGCGATAGCGGCATCAAGACAAAGGCCAGCCCTTTGTGATCGCCGCCTTCGTCGCTGCCAATATCGAGGCCCACGGTCAGATCGGGATTTATCCCGTATTCTGCATAAAGAGTGCCGTAGGTGCTGGTGTCGTCATCGTCCTGAACCTTGATCGTCGAGGACAAGAAACCGTCGCCTTCCGCGCGCAGCCATGCGCCCGCAGTTGCAGGCGATGCCCCCATAATGAGGGCGAGCAGCAGGGCAATAAGACGGCTCATGCGCCGATATTCGTTAAACTTGGTAAACGGGAGGTTAACTGGCGCGATATTTCAGGGTGACTGCCGCGCCCTGCCTCAAACGCCCAGTCGGTCGCGCAGTGAATACCACGTCATTGCCAGTATCAGCAGCGGCGTGCGAAGCGCCGCGCCGCCCGGAAAGGGTGTGGCCGGAACCCGTGCCATCGTGTCAAAGCCTGCTGCCTCGCCTGCCACGGCATCCGCCATCAGTTTGCCCGCATGGGTCGCACTGCCGACGCCGTGGCCCGAATAGCCCGACGCGCTTAGGATATTGGGTGCGACACGCGCCAGATACGGCATCCGCTTGATCGTGATCGCAAGTGTGCCGCCCCACGCATAGTCGATCTTTACGTCGCTCAGATGCGGGAAAATCTGGCTCATCGGCTTGCGAACCAAAGCGGGGATGTCTGCCGGGAAGCGGTAGCCGTAGCTCTCGCCGCCGCCAAAAAGCAGGCGGTTATCATGGCTTAGGCGGAAATAGTTAACAACGAATTTGGTATCGGCGATCGCGATGTCCTGCGTCAGCACGCGCGCGGCATCCTTGCCCAGCGGCTCGGTCGCCGCAATGAAATTGTTAATGGGCATGACGCGGCTCGCCACTTTGCCGTTCAGGCCGCCAAGATAGCCGTTACAGGCGAGAATGATGTGCTCTGCGCTGATTTGGCCTTGCGCCGTGTGCACAGTGGCGCGCGCGCCCTCATCAATGCCTGTCACTTCGCTACGCTCGTAAATCCGTACGCCTGCTGCCTGCGCTGCGCGGGCAAGGCCGAGCGCATAGCGCAAGGGATGCAGATGCGCCGCGCCCATGTCCAGAACGCCGCCGTGATAAGCGGGCGAGGGACAAAGGGCGTGCATCGCGTCCTTGTCCAGCTTTGTCAGGTGTTCGTATCCATAGCGGTCGGCCAAGTGGTCCGCATATGCGTGTTCATGCGCGACCTCAGAGGCGGAGAAGCATGCCTCGGCAATGCCGGGCGCCAGATAGCAATCAATCTCGTGCTTTGCGATCAGAGACTTGACCAGAGATTTGGCGTCCTCGGCCAGCTCCCACAGCTTGGCTGCGTCGCTGTCGCCCATCAGCCGTTCCAACCCTTGCTGGTCCATCCGCTGGCCGCTGCCGAGCTGGCCGCCATTGCGCCCCGACGCGCCAAAGCCGACGCGCTGCGCCTCAACCAGCGCCACGTCCATGCCCGCCTCTGCCAGATGTAGCGCCGCCGACAAGCCGGTGTAGCCTGCGCCGACAACGATCACATCGGCCCGCTCTGTGCCGCGCAGAGGCGCGAATTCGGGCAGCGCATCCGATGTGGCGGCATACCAGCTGGCGGGATATTCCCCGGCGCGGTCGTTAGCGTGAAGCAGATTCATCGCCAAGGCGTCACACGTTCAGCAGCAGATGCTCGCGTTCCCAAGGAGAGATAACCTGAAGAAACTCCTCGTACTCGGCACGCTTCACGATGGAATAGACGCGCGCGAAATCCGGGCCCAGCACCTCGTGCAGCTTGGACGCCTCGTCAAAGAGGTCCAGCGCATCGCCCAGCACAGGGGGCACGCCGCCTTCGCCCAAATAGCTGTCGGTGGTGCATTCGGGTGCAGGCATTTCCTGCTCTTCGAGGCCCAGAAGGCCGCAAGCGAGGCTGACCGCGATGCCCAGATACGGATTGCAGTCCATTCCGGCGAGGCGGTTTTCGACGCGCCGCGCCTCGGGCGAGGAGAGCGGCACGCGGATGCCAGTGGTGCGATTGTCGCGGCCCCAGTCCAGATTGATCGGCGCCGCATGATCCTTGACGTAGCGGCGATAGGAATTGACGTACGGCGCCAGCACGGCGATGGCGCTGGGCAAATGGCGCTGCATTCCGCCGATAAAGTAGTAAAAGGCGTCCGTTTCCTTGCCATCCTTGTCGGAAAAGACGTTTTGACCTGTTTTGATATCCAGCACCGAGTGGTGGATGTGCATGGCCGATCCCGGCTCTTCTGCGATGGGCTTGGCCATGAAGGTGGCAAAGCAATCGTGCCGCATCGCGGCCTCGCGGATCAAGCGTTTGAAGTAGAACACCTCGTCGGCCAGCTTTACCGGATCGCCGTGCGCCAGATTGATCTCTAGCTGGCCGGCGCCGCCCTCTTGGGTGATGCCGTCAATCTCAAAACCCTGCGCCTCGGCGAAATCGTAGATGTCGTCGATCACCGGGCCAAACTCGTCCACGGCGGTCATCGAATACGCCTGACGCGCGGCGGCAGGCCGGCCTGAGCGGCCCATCATTGGCTTGATGCTTTGGGCCGGGTCGATGTTGCGGGCAACCAGATAAAACTCCATCTCGGGCGCGACTACGGGCGTCAGGCCGCGCGCCTCATAGGCGGCGACGACGCGTTTCAGCACGTTGCGCGGCGAGAATGGGATCGCCTTCATGTTGCGGTCAAAGGCGTCGTGGATCACCTGCAATGTCCAGTCACCCGTCCAAGGCGCGGCGCTGGCGGTGGTCATGTCGGGGACAAGGATCATGTCCTGTTCAATGAATCCCGTCTCGCCCGCCGCTTCGCCCCAGTCGCCGGTGATGGTCTGAAAAAAGATCGAGTCTGGCAGGTGAAAATGCTTCTGCTTGGCGAATTTTGAGGCGGGCAGCGCCTTGCCGCGTGCGATGCCGGGCAGGTCAGAGATGATGCATTCCACCTCGTCCAACCGCTTGCCTTCGAGGTATTCGCGCGCCGCTTCGGGCAGGTCTTTGGTCCAGTCGGCCATTCTCAGGCACCTCTTTTAAGGAAGGCAGCCATGCGATCGGCCACGGATTGATGTTGTGTGGGCTGGTCAAGGCGCTCGATTGCCTCATCCAGCAATTCGTCAGGCACCAGTCCGCGCCCCCGGCTTTCGGCGAGGCGGCCAACGAAGGCGGCGGTGTGCTCAGGATGCGGCTGCACCGTCAGGATGCGGTGATCGTAGAGCAGTGCGGCATTGTCGCAAAATGCGTTTTGCCCTATCACGGTCGCGCCCGGCGGCAACTTTGTCACCTGATCCTGATGCCATGCGTTCAGTGCGACAGGCTGCCCATCGATCAGGTAATCCTGCCGGCCCACGGCCCAGCCCTTGGAATATTTCTCGACCGTGCCGCCGAGCGCCTGCGCGATGATCTGGTGGCCAAAGCAGATGCCGACCATGGGCCGCCCATCTTCATAAACGTCGCGAATAAACTGCTCAAGCGGGGGAATCCAGCCATGCGGCTCATACGCGCCATGCTTGGAGCCTGTGATCAGCCAGCCATCGCATTCCTCGACGCTGGCCGGAAATTGGTCGTCGACCACGGCATAGGTGCGAAAGCTCAGGCCGTGTCCCTTCAGCAAGTCGACGAACATGGCATCATAGTCGCCCATATCGGGCTCTATATCGTCCGGTACGTGACCGCATAGCAGGATGCCGATGGTCGTGGTCTCATCATTGGGGCTGAGCGAAGGATGCGGGACGGTCAAGGGTGGCCTCATAATATGATCAAATTTAGGTTAGCAAAGCGGAACCCATGCGGCAAGAGGGGTCTTAAACCTTGTCTAGGTACGTTTTCCAATGTTCGGATTCGTCGATTTCGCCCATGACGACGATCTCTTGGCGTTTGGTCTGGACCAGATTTCGGATCAGTTTTGCCTCAAAGATGCGGGGCATCATATGATCGGCCTCAAACAGATCGACAGCATGCGTCCAGTCCGTGGCCAGCTGTGGCAGATCCTGTCCATAGGCGCTGCCGGTCAAGGGATCGCCCGGCTCCATCTTGTCCTCAATCCCGACCAGAGCGGCGCCCAGAATGGCTGCAAAGCTGAGATAGGGGTTGATATCGCCGCCCGCGACACGGTGTTCGATCCGGCGCGCCTTTGGCGATCCACCCGGCACGCGGATAGCAGCGGTGCGGTTCTCATACGCCCAGCAGATGGCGGTTGGCGCGTGGGCGCCGGGTGTCATCCTTGCATAACTGTTGGCATGAGGCGCGAATATCAGGGTCGAGCCTTGCATCGCCGCCAAGCAACCGCCGATGGCGTGCCGCAGCGTATCAGTTCCCTTGGGGCCGCCATCGTTGAATATGTTGTTGCCATCGGCGTCCAGCACTGAGAAATGCATGTGCATCCCGTTGCCGCTGTCCTGCATGAACGGCTTGGCCATGAACGTAGCCGCGCAGTCAAAGCGATAGGCGAGGCCCCGGATCAGCGATTTGAACAGCCACGTGTCGTCAGCGGCGCGCATTGCCTCTTGATGGTTCAGCGTGATTTCGAACTGGCCAACACCGGCCTCCGATGTGGTGGTCTGCGCCTCAATGCCCATCGCCTCGCAGGCCTCATAGAGGGCGGACAGGAATGGATCAAACGCGTCCATTTGGCTAAGCGACAGGATCTCGGACGCATCCATGCGCCGCCGGTTCCGCGGATCGCGCACATGGCGCAACTGCTTGCCACTGTCATCGACAAGTGTGAATTCCAGCTCAGTCGCGGCCACAACCTGCCAGCCGCGCTGAGAATACCGCTCTAACACGCGGCCAAGGGCATGGCGCGCGTCGCCATAAAAGGGTGTGCCGTCCTCGAAGTACATCTGCATCGGCACGAGGGGCTGTTCGCTATCCAGCCAAGGCAGCGGCACCGGCCCGCGCGAGGTGGGGCGCATGATGCCATCGGCGTCCCCGGTTTCGAACAGCAGCGGGCTGTCCTCGATATCGGCGCCTTTGATGTCGACGTTCAGCACCGATAGCGGCATGCGCACGGTGTCATCGTTCAAACTGGCAAAATAGCTGGCTGGCATCCGTTTGCCGCGCATCTGGCCATTCAGATCGCAGGCGGCCACGCGGAACGTGGCGAAATTGTCGATACTCATCAGGTGTCCCTTCCTGTTACGGCGATTGATCAACCGGATCAGGTGCGGGCGCAACCTTAATTTATGCAACCGCCACACTGGCGCTGCGCACAAATCGCGCGCAAGCCTGCAGTAAAGGTCGAAAATGCAGAGGGCGTACTAGGCGCTGGGCCTTGCCGCGCCCGGATCCGCAGGATTGGGAATGGCCATGTATTGCGCGTCTGTGACCCGCGCCAAACCGTAAAGGCCGATGGTGTCGCGCGCGGCTGGCGACAGCGCATCCAGTGCGCCAGCCAACGCCGCGGCGATGGCGGCGGCGTCATAACCGGGCGCCGTGATGAATGGCAGCGCGGGCGTCGGATCTGTGCGGTCCAGCTCTCGCAATTCGGAAGCGTGCGCATCGTGGCGCTGAATTAGCATCCACGTAAGCGCATCGATGCAGGCGATATCAGCGCGCCCCTCGGCCACCGCACGGGCGGAATTGACATGCGCGCCAGTGTAGACCGTATTCGAAAAGGTGAAGCCTAGCCCGGCCGCGTGGTTCTGCGGCGCGCCCCAGCCCGATTGCGACAGCGGCTCGTTATACGCAAAGGGCGCGCGGGCAAAGTCGGGCAGGGCGCTGCGCGGATCATCCGCGCGCACAACAAAGATGCTATTGTAATGACCAGGTGGGCAGTCCGGCAGGCGATTATCGGGCGAGCCGACGACCTGCACCTTGCCAATTAGGCGGGCACGGTAGGGATAGCCGCAAGTCTGCGACAGAACCAGCGCCGGGTCGGCCCAATGATCCCACAGATTACCCTCGCGCGTCAGCCGAACGGGCGCATCGAATGGCAGACGCGCACGCGTCTCGGCCCAGAGGGTGTCGAGCGTCGCGGCTGTCTCTGGCCGGTCGTACATGGGCAGGCTTGCAATCATCTGGGCGGATCCTTGGGTTTTGATCAAATCGACTTGGCAACGCGCTGGCGCGCCTCCGCGCTTTCGACATCGGTAACACCAAGAAGGCTGGCGGTCATACGCAAAAGGGCGTTTTCAGGCGCGGCACGCTCACCGTCGACGAGCACCACTTGCCACAGCGCCTCAATCACACCGATGCGCTGATCATATGGCACCGCATCCTTGATCGCGCGGGTAAAGCGCACCGTATCGGGCGCCTCGGCCTCCGTTTGCTCGGCGTCGCTGCGCAAGGCGGCGGCTGCATCGGGCGTAAGGCCATAGCGCGCAACAAGGATACGGTCGATCCGGTCAATCTCGCTGGGGGCGTAGTCGCCATCTGTGCGTGCGGCGCGCACAAGCAGCGCGGCAAGCGCGAGACGCGCGTCGGTTTCGGTCAGCGGCTGGTCATCCGCGGCGGTGAGGCGTTTGAAAAAATCTGCGATCATGGCAAGGGATATAATGCGACTGTGCGTTAGGGCCAATCCCTAATTGCCGACCGAACGCGGCGTCGCAGCGTTAAAGGGGTGCGGCGCGGGACTGAGCGGCGTCGCAATCGGCCTTGCTAAGGCCCAATGCCTCGCGGACCTGTCCAACAATCGCCATTTCACCCGCGTCTGGCACCCCATCCGCAAGCATAACCTGCCACAGCGCCTCATGCGCCTTGATGCGCGCCTCAAAGCTGACCGTTTCGCGGATCAACAGCGCGAATTTGCGCGTGCTGGGTGCCTCGGCCTCGATTTTTTCGCACGTGGCGCGCATTTTGGCAGCGTCCACAGGGCCAAGGCCGTTCATCCGGGCCAGCAGAAAGTCGATGCGGGCGATTTCGCGCAATTGGTAATCGTTGTCCGCCTTGGCCACCCGTACCATCAGCGCCCCGAGCGCAAGCCGCGCGTCAGGTTCTGGCAGAGGTTCGGAAGGATGCCCCTTGAGAAGGTTCAGGATACGCGTCAGCATGTTGTCAGGTTTACCTGCTGCGGACGGCAGGGCAAGCGATTTCCACGTGGCGGCCTCGGTAGGCGGCTGTGGGCCGGAAGCGCTGCGCACTTGGTAGGCGCAGACACACCGCCAAGGTGGCATATTTCGCACAAGAGGCGTTCCAGCGCGCGCCGAATTGCGCTACTAAGGCCCTTCCTGCGCAGACATGCCTGCAACTGGCCCGAAGGACTGACATGAGCGCGCCCGATCCCTCCTTTGCTGCCCGAACGATTGCCGATATACGCGCCGGATCGCAGCGTGCGTGGCTTGTTTTGCGCACACGGGGTCCCAGCCAATTTCAGTTCTGGCTTATCGCGCTGTTCATCGGGATCGCGGCGGGGTTTGCTGCGCTCTTTTTTCGCAAAGGGGTGAATTGGCTTCAGACCGCGCTATACGGCGTTGACGATCCGCGCAGCCTGAACACCTTTGCCGAGGTGTTGCCGTGGTACTGGATCTTGATCATTCCGATCGTTGGCGGATTGGCGGTGGGGATTATTCTCAACCGCTTTACCCCCGATGGCAAAGTGCGCGCTGTCGCCGACGTGATCTCGGGAGCAGCATTAGACGACGGCCGGGTCGAGAAGCGGGCAGGCATCGCCTCGGCCTTCGCCTCGATGATCACGCTGGGCACGGGCGGATCGTCCGGCCGCGAGGGACCGGTGGTGCATCTGGCAGCCGTTATCGCCAGTTGGGCGTCGGACCGGATCAACGCCAACGGCCTGCATGGGCGCGACCTGTTGGGCTGTGCGGTGGCGGCTGCGGTATCGGCCTCATTTAACGCGCCTATCGCCGGGGCGCTCTTTGCGCTGGAGGTGGTGCTGCGCCACTTTGCCATTCACGCATTTGCGCCCATTGTGATCGCCAGCGTCGCGGGGACTGTGATCAACCGGCTTGAATTTGGCGATATCACCGAGTTCACGCTGCCCGATGCATCTGTGCTGGAATTCTATGGCGAGCTACCAGCGTTTTTGATCCTCGGGCTGCTGTGCGGCGTGGTCGCGGCCGTGCTGATCCGCAGCATATTCTTTGCCGAGGATGTGGGCGATAGCATCTGCCAGCAATTGCGCATCCCCGGTTGGGCGCGCCCGGCAATCGCGGGCGCCATGCTGGGCGGGATGGCAATCGTGTTTCCGCACATCATCGGCGTCGGATACGCGACGACGTCAGCGGCACTGACCGGCGAGTTGCTGCTTCACGAGGCCGTTGTCTTTGCGGTGATAAAGGTGCTGGCAGTGGCCATTACGCTGGGCGGGCGCATGGGAGGCGGTGTATTTTCGCCATCGTTGATGCTGGGCGCGCTAACCGGCCTCGCCTTTGGCCTGATCGCAACGCCGCTGTTCCCTGATATGTCGGGATCGCACACCCTATATGCGCTGGCGGGAATGGGGGCGGTCGCCGCGGCGGTGCTGGGCGCGCCGATTTCGACCACGCTGATCGTGTTCGAGCTTACGGGCGACTGGCAGACCGGGCTGGCCGTAATGGTCGCAGTGTCTACATCGACCGCGCTGGGCACCGCGCTGGTAAACCGCTCATTTTTCCTGACACAGTTGAAACGGCGGGGGATTCACCTGGCCGAGGGGCCGCAGGCGTATCTGCTGTCGATGACGGGCGTGGCGGGCCTGATGCGCGCCGCCAGCGACGACAGCGCCCCCACCGAGGAGATTTGCCGCGCGATGATCGACAAGGGAATTCACGTCGATATCGGCTCGACCCTCGAGACGGCGATGCCGATGTTTGATGCGCATGAAGTGAATTACGTGCCGATCACTGCCCAAAGGGTGGGGGACGCGCCGGAGGTCTACAAAGGCGTGCTCTATCATGTGGACGCGCTGAAGGCCTACAACCTCGCGCTGGCGGCACTGTCGCGCGAAGAACATGGGTAGCGTTAGGGGCTTTGCCCCCACGTTCAAAATCCTGAGGATTTTCGAACGCTCCCTCAGGATATTTTTAGGCAAAAAGAATGGGCGAGGTCAGACCCGCTCGTCAGACCCGCTCGACTGTAACCAGATCGCTGGAGTGGAAGGCGAGGTGGTCTTTGATTTTCGATACGGCGGCGTGCGGCGCCTCATAGCTCCAGGCGGCGTTTTCAATCGTGCGGCTTTTGGTGACTATGGAATAATAGCTGGCCGTACCCTTGTGCGGGCAATCGGTGGCGTGCGCGCTGGGATCGAGAAAGGCAGTGGCGATGTCTGCGCGAGGGAAATATGTGACGGGCGGATAGCCTTCCTCAGTCAATTCCAGCGCATTCTGACTCTCGCCGATGACGGCCCCGCCCGCGCGGACGGTCCATGTACCGTCTGCCTTATCTATGGTGATCTTGGTCATAATAGTGTGCCTTCCTTCGCTGACGCGGTTTGCGCAACATTACGCTTTTGGCGCAGCAACGCCATAGCTGTGATGGTGCGGTCTAAATCGGGGCGGCCGCCTGCGTTAACCAATCTGCTGCTGCTGGAGTGAGATGGGGCGCGATTTTCTCGCGGCAGGCTTTGTGATACGCGTCAAGCCAATCTGCCTCGCCTTGCGACAGCATATCGCGGCGGATCAGACGCCGGTCGATGGGCACAAAATTTAACGTCTCGAATGAGAGGCGACCTTCGGCGCTGTCCGCCGGATCGCTACCGGGCAAGGGCGGCGCGGGCTGCACAACGAGGAGGTTTTCGATGCGGATGCCGAAATGCCCCTCGCGGTAATATCCTGGCTCGTTCGATAGGATCATGCCGGGGTGCAAGGCGACGTCGCTGGCGCGGCTGATGCGTTGCGGGCCCTCGTGGACGCACAGATAGACGCCAACGCCGTGGCCGGTGCCGTGGGCATAATCCTGATCGGCCAGCCACAGAGGATAGCGCGCGATGGCGTCAATGTCGCGGCCCGCCAGCCCGTTTGGAAAACGGAGGCGAGAGATGGCAATCATACCTTGGAGCACGCGGGTAAAGGCGGCGCGCTCTGCATCGCCCACATTGCCCACCGGTAGCGTGCGGGTGATGTCGGTCGTGCCGTCCAGATACTGCCCGCCACCGTCGAGGACCAGCAGATCGCCATCCTCAAGCGTTCGATTAGATGCCTCGGACACGCGGTAATGGGCCAGCGCGCCGTTCGGGCCGCTACCTGCAATGGTGTCAAAGCTGATATCCAGCAGCTTGCCGGCGGCGCGGCGGGCCTTCTCCACTTCGGTCACCACGTCGATTTCGGTGATCGTGCCGGGGGCCTGTTCGTCGAACCACGTCAGGAACTCGCACAAGGCCGCGCCGTCGCGTAAGTGAGCCTCGCGGGTGGCGGCGATTTCGGCGCCTGTCTTGCACGCCTTGGGCAGGATGCACGGATCGGCGGCGAAGGATGGCTTGATTGCTGCCTCCTCCAGCGCCGCGACGATGGCCACCGGGATGCTGGCGGGATCGACACGTACTGGCGACAGCAAGAGCGTTACAGCGGCGGCAAAGCCTGTATCGGGGTGCGCGGTGACGCCGCCGGCCGTGCAGGTATCCGGCAGTTTATCTAGTTTCGCAGGATGGACGTAAATCTCGACCCGTGCGTCGTCATGCAGGATGGCAAAGGCGTGCGGGACCGGGTTGCGCGGAATGTCTGCGCCGCGAATGTTTAGCAGCCACGCAATGCTATCGGGTAGCGTCAGGATCGCGGCGCGATGACCGGCCTTGCGCAACGTCTCTGCCAGTTCGGCGCGCTTCGCGGCGCTTGTCTTGCCTGCCAGCGCATTGGGGTAGGTGGTGATCGCCCCGGTCGGGGGGGCGGGGCGATCTGGCCAGATCTTGTCGACGAGGTTGCCATGCGCGACGGGCGCGATGCCGCTACCCTCCAGCGCATCCGATAGGTCCGCGATCTCCTTGGCCGTGTGCAGCCACGGATCAAAGCCTAGTCTGCCACCTTCGGGCAGGGCATGTTTTAGCCAATCTGCTAATTTCGTTTCGGGCCAGTCGACAGGCTGATATGCGGCCGCGTCGATCTGATTTCGCACTTGCGTCCGGTAGCGACCGTCGACGAATACGCCAGCCTGATTTTCTGTCACCGCGGCAAAGCCCGCTGATCCGGTGAAGCCGGTCAGCCATGCCAGACGCTCATTGCCCGGCGCGACGTATTCTCCCTGATGCACATCTGCGCGGGGCACTAGCCAGCCATCGAGTTCAGCGGTTTTCATAACAGCGCGCAGCAATTTCAGGCGGGGCGCGCCCTGCTCGGGGTTCGATTTTTCCGAGAACGACTGAAACATCATGACACGCGCCTTATGCCCATTACACGTGCCCGTGCGCGCGGATCGCTGTCAAACAGCGCTGCCAGTTGCTCGGTCATCGCACCGGCGAGTTGGTCGACATCAGTGATCGTCACCGCGCGATCATAATAGCGCGTTACGTCATGGCCGATGCCGATGGCCAGCAGCTCTACCGCTTTGCGTTTTTCGACCATGCCGATCACATCGCGCAGGTGCTTTTCCAGATAGTTGGCGGGGTTCACCGAAAGGGTGCTGTCGTCGACCGGCGCGCCGTCGGAGATCACCATCAAGATCTTGCGCGATTCGCGGCGCGCCATCATCCGGCGGTGCGCCCATTCCAGCGCCTCGCCGTCGATATTTTCCTTTAGCAGCCCCTCTTTCATCATCAGGCCAAGGTTTTGCCGCGTCCGCCGCATGGGCGAGTCGGCGGATTTATAGATGATGTGCCGCAGATCGTTCAGGCGGCCCGGCAGCTGCGGGCGGCCCTCGGCCAGCCATGCCTCTCGGCTTTGCCCGCCCTTCCACGCGCGGGTGGTAAAGCCTAGGATTTCTACCTTGACGTTGCACCGCTCTAGCGTGCGGCCCAGAACGTCGGCGCAGATCGCGGCGATGCTGATCGGGCGGCCCCGCATGGAGCCTGAGTTATCCAGCAGCAAGGTCACGACGGTATCGCGAAATTCGGTGTCTTTTTCGACCTTAAAGCTAAGCGGCGTTGTCGGGCTGGCCACCACGCGGGCGAGGCGTCCAGCGTCCAGAATACCCTCTTCGCGGTCAAACTCCCAGCTTCGGCTTTGCTGCGCTTGCAGGCGGCGTTGCAGCTTGTTGGCGAGACGGCTGACCGCGCCTTTTAGTGGCTCTAGCTGCTGGTCCAGATAGGCGCGCAGGCGCTCCAGCTCTACCGGTTCGGCCAGATCTTCGGCGTGGATTTCTTCGTCGAAGGTGCTGGAATAAACTCGATAATTCGGGTCCGCATCAGAAAAGGGCGCGGGCGCTGGTGGCTCCATTGGGGCCTCGCCATCGGGCATGTCAGCCTCGTCGCCTGCATCCTCGGCAGCGCTTTCATCCATGCTGACTTGGGCCTGAGACGCATCTTGCTGTTCTTCTTGCGATTGTTCGGCGTCTGCGTCGGCATTTTCGGTATCGCTGTCGTCCTCGCCCCCGCTGTCCTGCTCCTCGTCGTCGGCGTTCTGCTCGGCCTCGTCGTCTTGGTCGTCATCCTCTGCGTCGGGGTCGTCGCCCAATTGGTCGCCGTATCCCAGATCCTCGATGATCTTGCGCGCAAAGCGGGCGAAATCGCTCTGATCGGCCAATGTGTCTTGCAAATTTTCTAACGTTTCGCCGGCCTCGCCCTCGATAAAGCCCCGGCGCAACTCCATTACGTTGCGCGCACCTTCGGGCAATTCGCGCCCCGTTGCGAGGTGGCGGATAAGATATCCCGCCGCGGTGGCCAGCGGCGCATCGGCCGGATCGGTGATCTGATCATAGCCAGCGCGCGCGGCCTCTGCGGCGATCTTGGCGTCGATATTGCTGGCGGTACCGGGCATGGCTCGCGCGCCCACTGCCTCGCAGCGGGCCGTTTCCATCGCCTCATATATGTCGCGCGCCATCGCGCCGGGGGGGGCATATTTCGCGTGCGTCTTCGCATTGTGATACTTGTGACGCATCGCCAGCGCGTCGGCGGTGCCGCGCGCATGCAGCACCTCCTCGCGGGTCATGCGGCGGCTGATCTGGGGCAGACGCATCGCATCCCCGCTGACGCCCGAAGGGTCCACCGAATAGCTGATATTCAACTCGCGGTCACCCGCCAGCACCTTGGTCGCCTCGGCGAGGGCCTTCTTGAACGGATCGGCAGGGTTATCGGATGGTTTTTTCATTGGTGTTCTCCAACGCGGATCGGCTTGCGGGCCGTCTTGTAGATGCCGCGCCCCACGGGTGGGCGCGGCGGGGCCATTACGCCATGCTTACGCTTGCTGCGCTTTCGGGCAATTCCTCGTCAAAACAGCGCTGGTAGAATTCGGCGACTGTCTGGCGCTCCAACTCGTCGCATTTGTTCAAGAATGTCAGGCGGAACGAATACCCCACATCGCGGAAGATGCTGTTATTCTGTGCCCACGCGATCACGGTGCGGGGCGACATGACAGTGCTAAGCTCACCATTCATAAACGCCGTTCGGCTAAGATCGGCGACAGTCACCATTTGGCTGATCGTCTTCCGACCCTGCGCTGTATTGTAGGTCGGGTTCTTGGACAGCACGATGTTCACCTCGGCGTCGTGGCTGAGGTAGTTCAACGTCGCGACCAGGCTCCAACGGTCCATCTGGCCTTGGTTGATCTGCTGCGTGCCGTGGTAGAGGCCCGTAGTATCGCCAAGGCCGACCGTGTTGGCGGTGGCGAAGAGGCGGAAATAAGGGTTCGGCGTGATCACCTCGTTCTGGTCCAGCAGCGTAAGCTTGCCGTCGGCCTCCAGCACGCGCTGGATCACGAACATCACGTCTGCACGCCCCGCGTCGTATTCGTCGAACACGATGGCGGTCGGATTGCGCAGCGCCCAAGGCAGAATGCCCTCATGGAATTCAGTAACTTGCACGCCGTTCTTCAACTTGATTGCGTCCTTGCCGATCAGGTCGATCCGGCTGATATGACTGTCCAGATTTACGCGAACGCAGGGCCAATTCAGGCGGCTTGCCACCTGCTCGATATGGGTCGACTTGCCTGTGCCGTGATAGCCTTGAATCATCACGCGGCGGTTATGTGCAAACCCGGCAAGGATCGCCAGCGTTGTGTCGCGGTCGAACTTGTAGGTGGGGTCGATGTCGGGCACACGTTCTGTCCGCTCGGGAAAGCCCTTAATGTGCATACCCGAATCGATGCCGAATACCTCGCGTACATCAATATCTTCGGTGGGTTTCGCGTGCGGGTCGATCATGCCGTCAGCCATTCCAATAGGTCCTCAAATCGCGTCTGCCGTTTGCAGCATGTCGTGCAATATATCGTGCCGAAGGGCAAGGGAAAGGGAAAGAAATGCTGGCCGTGCGGCGCGCTTGCCTTATACTTTGATCAGATGCGGCGAACGTGCCCATTCCCGATCAGGACGTATTCGCCCAGTGACCCGCGACGAGATAGAGACACTAATCGCCCGCACAGCGCTGGGAGAACGGGCTGCATTCTCAAGCCTTTATGAACACACATCTGCGAAACTGTTTGGCATTTGCCTGCGTGTCTTGCATGACCGGGCCGAGGCCGAAGAGGCGGCGCAGGAGGCATATGTCAAGATTTGGCGCCACGCGGATCGCTATCGCGCCAATGGCCTTAGCCCGATGACGTGGCTGATCGCTATAGCGCGCAACACCTCGATCGACCGCGCCCGCAAGCGGCGCGAGGCCCAACCGGGTCTGGATGCCGCCGAGGCGATGGCCGACGCGCCTCCCGGCCCTGAGGCGCAGGCAATCGCGTCCAGCGAAAGCGGGCAGTTAAACGCCTGTCTGGACGAACTGGAGGCGGGCCATGCAGGGGCCGTGCGCCGTGCCTATCTAGAGGGCGAGACATATGCCGAGTTGGCGGCTCATTATGACGTGCCGCTGAATACAATGCGAACATGGCTGCGCCGCAGTCTGCTAAAATTGAGGGAGTGCCTGACGCGATGACTGGCGCGCAGCCATATGACGAGGACGACAGCGTCCTTGCAGCGGAGTACGCGCTTGGCCTGATGGGGCGGGATGCGGCGCTGGCGTTCGAGGCGCGTCTGGTAGGCGAGCCTGACTTGCGCGCGCTTTATGCCGCGTGGGCGGACGATCTGGCTGCGTTGACCGACGACATCGCCCCGGTAGCACCGCCCGCTGGATTGAAGCGGGGGATAGACGCGCAGCTCTTTGGTGCGGCCACAGCGCGCCGGCCGTTCGCAGGCTGGCGCGGCTTAAGCTGGCTGGTGGGCGGCGCGGTCGCGGCGACATTGGCGCTGCTTTTGGTCGTGGATACGGGGATTTTGACACCCGATGCCCCTAGCGCGCCTCTCTATACGGCCGACATTGCCGCCGAAGACGGCTCGCTGCGGATTGCGGCCAGCTACGACGCAGAGGCCGGTGCGCTGCTGGTTCAGCGCGAGGCGGGCGCCGCGCCTGAGGGCCGCGCGCTGGAGTTGTGGCTGATTGCTGGCGGCGCCGCGCCTATTTCGCTGGGCGTGCTGCCCGATAGCGGAACAGCGCGCTTTGATATTGCCGAACTTTTGCGCCCGCAACTGCTCGGTGCCGTTCTGGCGATCAGCGACGAGCCGCCGGGCGGCTCGCCCACTGGCGCGCCGACTGGCAGCGTACTGGCGACGGGCGCGATCACGTCGATCTGACGGTTTCGGCGCTGGGCAAATTAAGGGACCCAAGGTTAATTTAATCTTTTTTCGGTGCATCTGAAACTCTCATCGCGGGCGCTGCGTGAGTTGGGGGGTCAGCAGGCGATAAACGCCTGCACAACCCCGGGAGATCCGATATGACCTTCAAGACCCTTATGACCGCCACCGCAACCGTCGCTGTACTGGCCACCGGCGCCTATGCCGAAAACCCCATGGTCGGCGGCGCCGCAATGTATGCGGAAAAGAACATCATTGAGAACGCCGTGAATTCCGCCGATCACACCACGCTGGTCGCCGCCGTCAAGGCCGCAGGCTTGGTCGAGACGCTGTCGGGCGAGGGCCCCTTTACAGTGTTCGCACCGACGAATGCCGCGTTTGAAAAACTGCCCGAAGGCACTGTTGAGGGTCTGTTGAAGCCTGAGAACAAGGACCAACTGACCAAGATCCTGACCTGCCACGTTGTCGGCGCCGATGCGATGTCGACTGCGATCATGGGCATGATCGACGATGATGGCGGCGCGCATGTTGTCCCCACGCTGGGTGGATGCATGCTGAACGCGACATATGATGGCGACATGATCATGCTGAAAGACGAGCAAGGCCAGACCATCAACGTCACTATCGCAGATGTCGAGCAGTCGAACGGCGTGATCCACGTTGTCGACACCGTGATCCTGCCCGCCGCCGAATAAGCCGGGCGCGTATGTAGCACACGTCCGCTACACGATCCGGTGAGTTTACGGGCCCGGCACTTGCTTGCCGGGCCCGATGCTTTCACATTGATAATAACTGCGCCGCCAACCGGCCCCGCGCACCGCACAAGGAGCGATAAAATGGACAGACGCCACTTCATCACAGCCGCGCTGGCCGCAGGATCGGCTACCACATTTGCGCGCTTTGTCGGCGCCGCCACCTCTGCTGAGGGCCACTTCGAGGTGACGCGCACCGACGCGGAATGGCGCGCTATGCTCACCGACATGCAATACGCCGTCATGCGCAAGGAATCGACAGAGCGCGCAGGCTCCTCGCCGCTAGACAAAAATTACGAGGCGGGCACCTATAGCTGCCGTGGCTGCGATCTGCCGCTCTATTCCTCGGACACGAAATTCGACAGCCGCACTGGATGGCCCAGCTTTTGGCAGGCCAAGGATAACGCCGTCGGAACAAAGGACGACCGCTCACTCTTTGGCGTGCGCACCGAGGTCCACTGCCGCCGCTGCGGCAGCCATCTGGGCCATATCTTTGACGACGGCCCCGCACCAACCGGCAAGCGCCACTGCCTGAACGGCGTCTCTTTGAAGTTCGCCGCCGCCTGATAAAACTTCGATGCAACTTCCAAGGCCATCTTAGCGTTGTCCCCATAGCGGGCCGCTAAGGTGGTCTTTTCGCGTGTAGCTGCGCGCGACTTTCATCCAACGAAGGAGACAGATATGCAACGCAAAGGTTCAGCCGTCTGGAGCGGCGATTTGAAATCCGGCAAGGGCCATGTCAGCACCGAAAGCGGCGCACTCAAGGATTTGCCATACGGCTTCAACACCCGTTTTGAGGACGCCCCCGGCACCAACCCCGAAGAGCTGGTCGGCGCCGCACACGCAAGCTGCTACGCAATGGCGATGTCGCTAGGGCTTGGTGAAAAGGATCTGAAAGCGGATGAGATTAAAGCGACCGCCAAAGTGACATTGTCTGAGGTCGATGGCGGATTTGCCGTCACCAAGGTGCATCTGGACGTCACTGCCAAAATACCCGGCATCAGCGAAAAGGACTTTCAGGAGGTTGCAGAAGCGACCAAGAAGAATTGCCCGATCTCCAAGCTGCTGACGGCAGAGATCACGCTGGATGCTAAACTAGGGTAAATCTGGCTGTCTTGAATTTAATGGCCCCCGGTTTTGCGACCGGGGGCTTTTTTGTGGCCGCAATGCTGCTTCAGGCCGAACCTGCCTCTCAGGGAAGGCGTGAACACCCCGCTGCCTACTTGAAATTCCGGCTATTTTTGATCTGATCCCAAGCCCACATGACCTGTTGCAGCTGCTCTTCTTGGCTGCGGTCGCCGCCGTTGATGTCGGGGTGCAGCACCTTGATCAAGGCGCGGTAGCTTTTGCGCACCTCGGCCTTGGTCATCGTATCCTTGGCCTCCAGAATGTCGATGGCTTGGCGCTCGGTGGGGGGCAGGCGTTTGCCGCCGCCGGCCTTGTCCTTGCCGGGGTTGCGCGTGGCATTGACGCCCAGCACCTGATGCGGGTCCTCAATGCCCAGCCGGGCCCATGCGCGCGTCTCTGGGTCGGTAAAGGCCTTTGTCTGGCGCTCCCACACCTTGTCCTTGGACATCTGCGCGTTCATCTCGGCCTCAGTGGTTCCGTCAAAGAAGTTCCACTTGAGATTATATTCACGCGCATGTTCTTGGCAGAACCAAAAGAATTCATCCAACACGTCGGGTGCCTTTGGCGCGCGGTAGAGGCCGGGATTTTCGCAACCCTGATGCTCGCACGGGCGTTTCGATGTCTCGGACGCGCCAGACATGCCGCGACGCCCGCGGGGGTTTTTCTTCTTGGCCGACGAGACGGACATATCGAAGCCGAACGGATCGGATTTGGTCATCGGGTACCCCTTTGCGAGTCGAAGCCGATACTCTAGTCTAAAAGCGCGGAAGTTGAAGGGGGCGAAGGGCAGAAATATGGATAAGGCGGCAGAAATCCGCGCGGCACTATCGCGCAGCTTCGACGTGCAATCGCTTGAAGTTATTGACGAAAGCGAGGCACATCGCGGCCATGCAGGGTATCCGGCGGGCGGCCAGTCGCATTTCAGGGTGCGTATTAAGGCTAGCGCGCTGGCACCAATGTCGCGCATTGCGCGCCACCGCGCGATCCATAGTGCCATCGGGCCGGACCTGATTGCGCGGATACATGCGCTGGCGATTGAGGTGGATGTGTGATGCCGGGCGGATTTCCAAAGGACTGATTGAAGAATTGAGCCGGGTAAAAGTGGCGCTATGGCATCAGTCTTTTGTCGGTGTTTCAGGTGTGTCGGGCTCAATGGGCGGGCTAGGCTCTACCTCTGGTTCTGGCCTCGGTGCGGGGTCGGCGCGCGCAGGCGTGACTGGCGTCAAAACCGGCTCTCGGCGCTGAGGAGGTTGCGCGTCTGGCGCCATAGCCTCGGCCACGCCTTGCGCTACCGCGATCACCTCGTCGGCTGCGCTGTCCTCGTCCGCTGTCATGCGGCGAAATATCATCAGCGTGCGGTACACTGTCTGGGTAGACGTCAGGCCCTGCCGTTCGTCCGACGGCAAAAGATCGCTGCGCAGATACTCCCAGCCGCTTGCGGCTTGTGCGTTCAGCAGCGCCTCAATCGTGTTTGCAAAACGGGCCTCACCGGCTTTGATGCCCGGCGTCTTGGCGCCTTTGGCGGGCGCGGGGATCACCTTGTATTCGTACTTGGCCATTGGGCTCGCTCGTTTATTGATGTTGATCTGCGCCAGCTTAGTCGCTTGCCGGCACAGTTAAAAGCGCGGGGGGACGCTACCCCTTGCGCACGATACCCATCGGCAGGCCCACGCCTTCGGGTCGGGGCAGCTTGTCATGGGCCGCCTGCAACGCGGCGACGCGGGCCGCGATATCAGCGGGCATGGGCGCAACGCGCGGGCCGGTCATATCGATATGCAGCACCAGCGACTCGGCGGTGGCGGCCAGCCAGCCGTCTTCGTGACGCAGATGTTGAAAGCTGTGAAAACGTTTCGCATCGTGATCCAGCAACTGGACCGAGCATTGGACGCGGTCGCCCTCATGCAACTCGCGCAGATATCGCACGCGGAAATCGGCGACAAAAGTGGTCATCTGCCGCGTGCGGGCGTACTCCGCACCAAAGCCCATCAGGTGATAAACATCGTCGATGCCCTCATCGAAGAGCACATTGTAATAGGCCATGTTCAGATGGCCATTAAAGTCGATCCACTCTGGCCGGACCACCATCCAGTCCGACAGGGCCGGTCCGTCTGCGATGGTATTGCTCATTCGGCCAGCTTTGCGGCGACGATGTCGTTTACGGCTTTGGGATTGGCCTTGCCGCCCGTCGCCTTCATCACCTGGCCCACGAACCAGCCTGCCAGCTTGGGATTGGCCTTGGCCTTTTCGACCTGCGCGGGATTGTCTGCGATGATTTGGTCAACTGCTGTTTCAATCGCGCCGGTGTCAGTGACCTGTTTCATGCCGCGCTCTTCGACGATCTGCGCCGGGTCGCCGCCCTCAGTATAGACGATTTCGAACAGATCCTTGGCGATTTTGCCGGAAATAGCATCCGATGCGATCAGGTCCGCGATCCCGCCCAACTGCGTGGGGGTTACCGGACTATCGGTGATGTCGGCGCCCTCTTTCTTTAGGCGGCCGAACAGCTCGTTAATGACCCAGTTGGCCACCAGCTTGCCGTCGCGGCCCTCGGCGGCTGCCTCAAAGTAGGCGGCATTGGCGACCTCGGCAGTTAGCACGCTGGCGTCATATTCCGATAGGCTGAAATCATTGACAAAGCGGGCCTTTTTCGCGTCCGGCAGTTCGGGCAGTGATGCCTCAATTTCGTCCACCCAATCCTGCTCAATCTCTAGCGGCAGCAGGTCAGGATCGGGGAAGTAGCGGTAATCATGCGCCTCCTCTTTGGACCGCATGGAGCGTGTCTCGTTCTTGTCCGGATCATAGAGACGCGTTTCCTGTGTCACTTCGCCGCCGCCCTCGACAATAGCTATTTGGCGGCGTGCCTCAGCGTCGATAGCGGCCTGAATAAAACGCATGGAGTTCATGTTCTTGATCTCGCACCGGGTGCCCAGATGCGAGAAGTCCTGCGTCTCCTGATACTTTTCGTACTGGCCCGCGCGGCAGATGCTGACGTTGACGTCAGCGCGCAGATTGCCATTTTGCATGTTGCCGTCACAGGTGCCCAGATAGCGCAGGATCTGGCGCATTTTCAGCACGTATGCGGCGGCTTCCTCGGGCCCGCGGATGTCGGGCTTGCTGACAATCTCCATCAGGCAGACGCCCGTCCGGTTCAGATCGACAAAGGACATATTCGGGTCCATGTCGTGGATCGATTTGCCGGCATCCTGCTCCATGTGGATACGCTCAATCCGGACCAGCCGCGCGATGCCCGGCTCGATATCGACCAAAACTTCGCCCTCACCAACGATGGGGTGGTAAAGCTGGCTGATCTGGTAGCCCTGCGGAAGGTCTGGGTAGAAGTAATTCTTGCGATCAAACGCTGATTTCAGATTGATCTGCGCTTTAAGCCCAAGGCCAGTGCGAACGGCCTGTTCGATACAAAACTCATTTATAACAGGCAGCATTCCCGGCATCGCGGCATCGACAAAGGCCACGTTCGAGTTTGGCTCGGCGCCAAAGAGGGTGGACGCGCCCGAGAACAGCTTGGACTTCGACGCGACCTGCGCGTGCACCTCCATGCCGATCACCAGTTCCCAGTCGTGCTTGGCCCCGGCGATGACCTTCGGCTTTGGCGTTTTGTATGTCAGGTCCAGCATTGCGGCGTCCTTTGGTCAGATGCCGGGACTTTTAGGACAGGCCGCGCGGCTGGGCAAGGGGCGGGCGCCGCTATAGCGTTGGAAGCAGATACATCCCGGCAGGAGAGAACGTGATGGAATGGCCGCCTGCAAGATCGTCGGCGAATTGTGCGGCGATGGCGCGCAGCGCGGTGCGGCGCCCCTCGCTGATCAACGCGCGGCGCGAGGGCAGGGGCGCGGCACCTGGATGATGTAGCGCCTGTGTCCAGATTAGCGGATGCAATTCGTACAGGTGATCGCGCAAGATCCAGCTAAGGCAGCCATGCAGTGCCTCGCATGCGGCGCGGTTTGCGTGCGGCGCCTCCGCATCCTTGCGCATCGTAACGGCGCAAAACGCGGCGAGCAAATTGGCGGTATGCTGGTCTGGGCGCCGCTGAAGTATATCACGCAGCCCATCGACAAAAAATACCGGGTCAAGCAGGGCCAGCGCGCCTGCGTCCAGTGCCAGCGCGTCGAAATAAACCCAAGCGTAGGCGCCCGCGCCCCAGCAATCACCGGTGCGCGCAGCGGTGCGGCGCGCCTCCAGTTCCAGCTCAGCGTAGCTGCCAAGACGGGCAGGTAGCAGCGCCGCCCCCAGCGCCCGCATATGACGCGGGCTGACGGGGTCCAAATCGATAAGGTCCTCAAACCAGTCGGCGACGCGGGCCTCTCGCGCGTCCTGTGGATTGGGTAGTGCAGCCAGCAGCGCGCAATGCGCGGCGGCAAGCGACGGCGCATCCTGCTCGATGCCGCAGAGAGGCGACAGTAGCGACTGGGCGCGCGCCGCATGATCCGCAGAGCATTCCGCAGCCCCCTCTAGTGCCGCCGCACCGGGGATGGTTCGCCACGCCCACGCCAAATCAATATGCGCCAGCGCCACAATCATCGGGATAGGATAGTCTTCTGGAAAATCGGCTGCAATTGCCTCAAGCGCGTCGATACCGCCCGGGGGCGGGGCGATCCCGTCGTGCAGCATATCCTCGACCACCGACACCACATCGCTGCGCGCGCCGAAGGCCAGCAGGATCGCGGCTGATTCGCCCCCCGGCGTGACGGTGCGGGCGTGGTCGGCATCGCGGATCTGTTCGGCCAACTCCTCCCACATCTCTTGGCGGGCCATTTGCAGGCCCCGATCCTGAAACGCGGCGCGCGCCACTTCCTCGTCGGTGATGGGCAGTGATGGCAGTATGATGTGGCGGCTCAGCGCGTCCAGATCGGGCAATTTGCTGCGGCCACCTGTGTGCCCTGCAGTTCGCGAACGTCGGGCCAATCGCCCCGCAGCACGGCCAACGAGGGAGCGTACGGTTTTCGTTAGTGAATGTGTCACGTGCGGGCTGGCCTCATGCTGAAAATCTCAGATCCCGTTCTGTTGTCCTATTCTGTCCAAATCATGTCGCACCTTGGGAGAAGCGGTGATCAAGCGTTAAACCGCCGTTAACGATGAAGGCCGCTGGACGCCTGTTTCGACAGGGATTCAAGCGCCGCGGCAGGGCGCATTTGGCAGGTGCGGACCTGTCCCTACAGGGGCCCGCCTGCCGCGCCATTGCCTGGCCTGGCGTTTTCGACGATTATGCGGGCATGAACCGGATTGCCCTTGGCCTTTGTGCCCTGCTCCTTGCGGCGCCTGCGTTGAACGGCGCGGCGGCCACTGAGGCGGCGACAACGCGGCCCATGTCGCGCGCAGTCGAGATCCCAAACGCCCGCTGGGACCACCGGCCGGGCGGCCCGGCTTGGACACGCAGCGCACTATCGGCACTCTCGCAGCACGGCACGCCACTGGTGCAAAGCGTCCCGCGCGACATCGCTGCGTGGTGCCCCGGCTATGCCGCAGCGGACGAGGCGCAGCGCCGCGCATTTTGGGTCGGATTTCTATCCGCGCTGGCCAAGCATGAAAGCACTTATCGCGCCAAGGCGGTGGGCGGCGGCGGCCTATGGTTCGGCCTGCTGCAAATCTTGCCCAGCACGGCGCGCGGCTATGGCTGCCGGGCGCGGTCGGGCGGCGCGCTAACTGATGGGGGCGACAATCTGAGTTGCGCAATCCGCATTATGGCGCGCACCGTACCGCGCGACAATGCGATCGCTGTCAAGGACGGACGTTGGCGCGGCGTTGCCGCCGACTGGGGCCCCATGCGCGATAATGGCAAGCGGGCAGACATGGCGTCATGGTTGCGCGGCCAGGACTACTGCGCCCTGACACGCTCGCCCCGCCCGCCGCTGCGCCCCAAATCCCTTGAAACGCAGCGGAGCGCCCGTAAGGCGCGCTAGCTGTCGGCTCAGCTTTGCAGGATGCGCCCGACCATTTCCGCGGTGTCGCGGCTCAGCGTTGCTTGGCCTGCGATGCGGTCCAATTGCGCCTTGATCAATGATTGGCGCGCGGAATCGTACCGACGCCACGTCTCAAACGCGGAGCACATGCGCGCGGTTGTCTGCGGGTTCAGCGGGTCCAACGCGATCAGCCAATCGGCCAGCAGCTTGTAGCCCGCGCCGCTGGCATGGTGAAAGCCTGCAGGCGATCCGGCCAGCGCGCCCAGCGTCGCACGAAATCGATTCGGGTTCTTCATCGTAAAATCAGGGTGCTGCGTCAGTTTTGCGGCAGTTTTTGCCGCCTGATCCGGCGCCGAAAAGGCGACTTGAAGACTAAACCATTTGTCGATCACCAGCCTGTCGGTCTGCCACTGATTATAGAATGCGCGGACCGCCGTATCGCCCTTGCCCGCTTGCAGGAGGCACCCCAGCGCTGCCAGCTGCTGGGTCATGTTACCTGCCGTGTCATACTGCGCCTGCGCGGCTGCGCCGCCGTCACGGCGCGTGATTATTGCCAGCGCGGCATTGGCAAGAGCGCGCGCGCCCGACTGCTCGGCGCCGGGATCGTAGGCGGCTGTCACTTGATATTGCTTATGAAGCGTCTTCGCCGCACCCTCCATCGCCTTGGCGCGCGCGTCCTTAAGCGTTTCAAGCGCGTCCCAGATCGCCTGCGGATCGGGCGTGTCACCGGCATCAAAGAGCGCCTGCGCCAGATCGTCCTGACTGGGCAAACTTAGCGCCAGCGCGCGAAATGCGGGATCAAGGCTGTCGTCCTGCGCCACTGTTGTGATGGCCGCCAAATAGGCTGCATCGGGCGCGGCGCCATCCTGGATCATTGCCAGCAGTCCCGCGCGCGCCAGCGCGCGGCCGGCCTCCCATTTGTTGAAGGGGTCGGTGTCATGGGCCAAGAGGAATGCGCGCTCTGCGTCGTTCGTTTCACGCTCAAGGATCACAGGGGCTGAGAAGCCACGAAGTATCGACGGGATTGGATGTGACGAAAGGCCCGTAAATTCAAAGCTTTGCTCGGCCTTATTCATCTCAAGTAGTTGCGTTTCCACCACTTCATCGCCATTTTGACCCAAAAGTCCCACAGCAATCGGGATTACGCGCGGCGGCTTGCTTTCCTGCCCGGGTGTCGGTGGTGTTTGCTGTTTGAAATTAAGAGTATACACGCCATCCTTAAACTCATCTGTCACTGATAAACGCGGCGTGCCTGCATCCTCGTACCAGCGTTTAAATTGCGCCAGATCGCGGCCCGTCACATCCTCAAACACCTGCAACCAATCCTCGATTGTGCAGGCTTGCCCATCATGACGCTGGAAATAGAGCGTAAGCGCCTTGGACCACGCATCGTCCCCCACCAAAGTTTTTAGCATCCCGATCAGCTCGGCGCCCTTTTCGTAGACGGTAGCGGTATAGAAATTGTTGATCTCAACAAAGCTGCTGGGCCGCACCGGATGCGCCAATGGCCCGTTATCCTCGCGGAATTGCCGCGCGCGCAGGGCGATCACGTCCTCAATCCGCTTGACCGGTGCGCTGCGCATATCAGCGGTGAATTGCGCATCGCGAAAGACGGTCAGCCCCTCCTTGAGACAGAGCTGAAACCAGTCACGGCAAGTGATGCGGTTGCCTGTCCAGTTGTGGAAATACTCGTGCGCGATGATCGCCTCAATCCGCTCAAAATTAGCGTCGGTCGATGTCTCTGGCGAGGCCAGAACGCAGGAGGAGTTAAAGATATTCAGCCCCTTGTTTTCCATCGCGCCCATGTTGAAGTCGTCGACGGCGACGATGTTGAACAGGTCCAGATCGTATTCGCGGCCATACTCAGTCTCGTCCCAGCGCATCGAATCCTTGAGCGCCTGCATACCGAAGGCGCATTTGCCCTCGTCGCCGGGGCGGACCCAGATGTTTAGCGCCACCTCGCGGCCCGACATGGTGGTAAAACTGCCGGGATGCGCCACTAGCCGTCCGGCGACGAGTGCAAAGAGGTAGGCAGGTTTTGGCCACGGATCGTGCCATTCGGCAAAGCCGTCGCCGGCCTTGCCGGGATTACCATTGGACAGCATCACAGGCTCGCCGCCCTCAATGCGTACGGTAAAGACGGCCATCACGTCGGGGCGGTCGGGGTAATATGTGATCTTGCGAAATCCCTCGGCCTCGCACTGGGTGCAATACATGCCGCTGGACATATAAAGCCCCTCCAGCGCGGTGTTGGTCGATGGGCTGATCTCGACCTCGGCCTCCCACACGAATTCGGCGTCCGGAACGTCGCAGGTCAGGCCCGTTCCGGTCACAACCGGCGTCACGTCGACCCCGTCGATAGCCGCCTGGATCAGCGTCATATTCTCGCCGTCCAGCGCGAAATCGCGGCTGGCTGCGTCGGGATTAGGCGCAAACGTGATACGGCTCAGAACACGCGTGCGCGTCGGATCAAGGCGGAAGGTCAGATGTACGTCCCGCACCAGCCAGTTTGGCGGCGTGTAGTCGGACAGGTGTATGGCTTGAATGGGCGCGTGCAGGGCGGGGTGCGACATGGTGTGTCCTTTTGGTCGGAACCTCTTGGCTGATATCAGAGTTAGTGAGATTATCAGGGTCCTTCAATGGGCTATCGCGGCCTGCGCGCCGCATGACAATTTTTGGAAGGATGCGCTATGTCGGCACCCGACACGAACACCGAAAAGACCAAGCCAGCCCATAAAACACCCATTGTCGGCATGATCGCCATGGTGGTTTTCGCGATTGTATTGCTGTTTGGGCTGGTCACATGGCTTAGCTTTGCAGGAAACGATCCAGAAGAGGCGGGCGGTGTTGAGAATGGCATCAGCACCGAAGTGACCGAGCCAGCCGCGCCCTCTGCCGAGTAGGTTACGACAACCTGAATATTCACTTCAATCGTTGTATGCTCCGCCTATCGAGGCGGAGCATACCTGCGAAATCTCACCTCACCACCTGCCGGAGGGATGATGAAGCAACGCAAGAAGAGTGATCTGCCCGCCAAGATTTGCGCCACATGCGGTCTGTCCTTTGCGTGGCGGCGTAAATGGGCGCGCGATTGGGACAATGTGCGCCATTGCAGCGAAAGGTGCCGCCGAGAGCGCGGCAAGGGCGCTGGTAATGCGGGGGCTTGAACTTTCGTGGCTGGACGTCAAAATAGGGTATAAATTCGCAGCGCGCAGGCCCTCATGAAACGACCCGTAATCGGCATTATCGGCAACCAATACGTCATTGAAGAGCGCTATCCCGTCCATGCAGTGGGGCGAATGAATTTAGACGCAGTCGCGCATGTAGCGGGCGGGATGCCTTATGTCATCGCTGCCGATCCCGCGCTGGTCAGTGTCGAGGAGTTGATGCAGGTCTGTGACGGCTTCTTGCTGACCGGGGGACGCGCTAATGTGCATCCCGATCACTACGGCGAGGCGCCGAGCGCTGCACATGGCGCCTTTGACCAGGCGCGCGATGCGATCACTCTGCCATTAGTGCGGGCCTGCGTCGAGGCAGGCCAGCCGATCCTGGGTCTTTGCCGCGGGTTTCAAGAGATCAACGTCGCAATGGGCGGCACTCTGGACCCTGAAATCCGCGATTTGCCGGGCCGTGACAATCACCGCATGCCTCCCGATGGCACGTTGGAGGAGCAGTTTGCCTTGCGCCACCTCGTTAAGCTGAAAGAGGGCGGCATATTCCACCGTCTCATGGGTGCCCAAGAGGTGATGACCAACACGCTGCACGGGCAGGGGATACGGGTACCGGGGCCGCGCATCACCGTTGAGGGGTGCGCAGCGGACGGCACCATCGAGGCGATCCAGGTTAGCGGCGCTGCCGGATTTGCGCTGGCCGTGCAATGGCATCCCGAATGGAACGCGGCAGCAGACCCTGTGTCGCGTCCCTTGTTTGAGGCGTTCGGCGCGGCCGCACGGCACTGGGCGGCGGGGCATGGCCCTGCGCCTGCGCTAAAATCCGCGTAGGCCGCGGCAAACGGGCGCTTGCGCCGCTACTAAATCTCGAGGTTGGATTATCTAATAGCAATGGGCGGCCGGGGGTGCGGCGTGCCTTTGCGACCATTCAAGCGGAACCAGACAATCCAACGATGAGGAGTGCGAGTCGAAATGGAGCCCGGCCCAGATCACGATGCACCGCTGACGGCAGGCGCAGTGATGCGCACGCTCTGGGTATGTGTGGGCAGCGTGGCGTTGGCACTGGGCGCGGTGGGGGTCATCCTTCCGCTGCTGCCGACGACGCCGTTCATTCTGCTTGCGGCGTTCGCTTTTGCGCGCGGCTCGCCCAAGCTACGGGCGTGGCTGGTTGGCAACCGCGCGTTTGGCCCCATCATCACCGATTGGGAGGCGCGCGGGGTGATCGCGCCGCGCTACAAGGCGATGGCTTGCACGGCAATGTCCGCCGTTTTGCTGGCGTCGGTCCTTGGCGGATTGGCTTGGCGGCTAGTCGCGGTGCAGGCCGTCTGCATGCTCTGCGCGGCGGCCTATGTCCTGAGCCGACCATCGCGCTAGGGCGAAATAGGATTTGATAAAGCAAAGGATAGGAAAACCCTGTTTTGCCGCCGGAGCCTATGGCGCGTAGCGTTTTGGGGCGGCGTCAAGGAAAGCGGCATATGCCGCGAGCTGGGCCGCTGGGGGCTGGATGCCTTCCTTGAGTCGAACCAAAAACAAGGGTGGAACGTCAGCGTCGACGTTGGCTGGTATGATATGAAAACCGGCTAGTGCGCACCGCCGCGGCCATTCCCAAGAAAGAAGACTGCACATGCCCAAAGATGCCAAATCTGCCCGCGACCCCCGCTATGACATTCTGTTCGAGCCGGTCAAGATCGGGCCGGTGACGGCCAAAAACCGATTTTACCAGGTGCCTCACTGCAACGGCGGGGGCTATCGCGACCCATCGGCAGCAGCGCAGATGCGCAATATCAAGGCGCAAGGCGGCTGGGGCGTGATCTTTACCGAGCAGGTCGAGATGCACCATACCTCTGAAATCACGCCGTTCATCGAGCTAAGGCTATGGGAGGACAAGGATATTCCCGGCCTCGCTCGTATGGCAGAGGCGATGAAAACGGATGGCGCGCTGGCCGGGATCGAGCTGGCCTATAGCGGGGTCAACGGCGGCAATCTTTATACCAAAGAGGTGCCGATGGCGCCCTCCACCTCGCCGATCCTGACCTTCTACAAGGACCCGGTCAGCGCCCGCGCGATGGACAAGGAGGACATCCGCAACTTGCGCCGTTGGCACCGCAATGCGTGCCTGCGCGCGAAAACGGCGGGCTATGACATTATCGAGCTCTATGGCGCGCATGGCTTTGGCGTGATCCAGCATTTTCTGTCGCCGCTGACCAATCAGCGCAGCGATGAATACGGCGGCAGTCTAGAAAACCGCGCGCGCCTTTTTCGCGAGTTGATCAGCGAGTGCAAGGACGCGGTGGGCGACAGCATCGCCATCTCCGTGCGCCTGTCGCTGGAGGAAATCGGCGGGCTGGAGAACCCCGAAGTGCGCGACATGATCTCAATGAACGCAGATCTGCCGGACCTGTGGGATCTGGGCCATGGCACTTGGGAGGATTGCTCGGGGCCGTCCCGCTTTACCGAAGAAGGCGCGCAAGAGCCGCTGGTGCGCGGCATTAAGGAGCTGACGGACAAGCCTGTGGTCGGTGTCGGCCGCTTTACCTCGCCCGATGCGATGGTCAGCCAGATCAAGCGCGGCGTGCTGGATTTCATCGGGGCCGCGCGCCCGTCGATTGCCGATCCGTTCATCCCGCGCAAAATCGACGAGGGCCGCGTTGAGGATATTCGCGAGTGTATCGGCTGCAACATCTGCGTGACGGGCGATATGACCATGTCGATCAGTCGCTGCACGCAAAACCCCACCTTTATGGAGGAATGGCGCAAGGGCTGGCATCCCGAAGAGATCGATGCAAAGGGCGCGAGCGAGACGGTTCTTATCATCGGCTCGGGCCCCGCTGGCCTTGAGGCTGCGCGCGCCGCTGGCGAACGCGGTTATCAGGTGGCGCTGGCCGAGGCCGGGACCGAACTGGGCGGGCGCGTGGCGCTGGAATGCAAGCTGCCCGGGTTGGCAACGTGGGGCCGGGTGCGCGACTATCGCCAGCACCAGATTTCCCAAATGCCGAACGTCGAGGTTTATTACGATTCGCGGCTATCGGCGCAAGATGTTCTCGATTTCGGATTTGAAAATGTAGCGATTGCGACAGGCTCCACGTGGCGCCGCGACGGCGTGGCGCGGCACAACCTGCTGCCAATTCCCATGGACGCCGCGATGCCGATTTTTACGCCCGATGATCTGATGGCAGGCAATCTGCCGGAGGGTGGCCATATCGTGCTATACGACGACGATCACTACTACATGGGCGGCGTTCTGGCCGAGCTTTTGGTGCAAAAGGGGCTGGAGGTGACGCTGGTGACACCTGCCAACTTGGTCAGCGAATGGACGCTGAACACGCTGGAGCAGCACCGCATTCAGGCCCGCATGATCGAGCTGGGCGTGCATATCGTCACCGCGCAGGCGGTCACTGCTGTGACGGGGCAGGGCGCGACGCTTAACTGCGCCTTTACCGGGCGCACAAGCAACGTGGACTGCGACGCTGCCGTGATGGTCACATGCCGGATGCCCAACGATGATCTGTGGCAGGCGCTCAAGGCCCGCGAGGATGAGTGGGAGAACGCAGGTATCAAAAAGATTGAGCGTATTGGCGACGCCAATGCGCCCGCGCCAATTGCGTGGGCCACCTACGCCGGGCACCGCTTTGCCCGCGAACTGGATGTAACCCGCGCGCAGGACGAACTGCCATTCCGCCGCGAAGTGACCGAATTGGCCCCCAAGGAGGCGTTTCGATAAGGGGTCGCGCAGACCGCAGCCCCGCCCATCACAGAGCGGGCGCGCCCCGCGGTCGAGATGGAAATGTCCAGAGGACCTAAGGGGCTGGCAACTCGGCAGTCAAGGTGCTGACGGGCGTCAGTTTTGACATTGCCGCGGCCCAAGACGCTCTTGCGGCTATTGGCGATCATACCTCAGAAAATCCTCTGGCCCTCCTAGGAAACGCATATTTTTCCTGATCCAATGTCGCTGCTACCCTCGCCCGAACAGATAGCCAGCCAAGGGGATGACGATATGCTGAGAACCGGCGACGAATACAGGGATTCGATCCGCGACAACCGCGAAGTTTACATGAACGGCGAGCGGGTCAAGGACGTGACTGCGCATCCCATGTTCAAGCCGTTGGTCGACGTGCGCGCGCGCATCTACGACATGGCGCACGATCCCGAGACTGCCGCCGTTATGACCACGTATGACGGCACCGACACGAACGCGATCGGCAACGCACTGCCTTATACGCAAGACGATTGGTGGGCCAAGCGCCGCTCAACCGATGCCGTGATGGAGGATATCGGCGGCGTCGTCACCCGTGTTGGCGACGAAACCGTGGGCGAGATGTGGTCGCTCTATGACGGGCAGGACATGCTGAACGAGGTTGATCCGCAGTTCTCTAAGAACATCAAGACGCACATTCATAAAGTGCTGAAGGAAGACCCCTTTCACGTGTCGGCCAATACCGACCCCAAAGGAGATCGCAGCCTAGCCCCGCAGGACCAAGACCCCGACATGTTGCTGCATGTGGTCAAGGAGACCGACGCGGGCCTTATCGTTCGCGGCGCCAAGTACGAGACGGCGGCGGCCTACGCCAACCAAGCCTTTACCAAGCCGACCATCGCCAATTGGGGCAATGCCGCGCTCAGCGACTATGCCGTTGGGTTTATCTGCGACCTCGGCTCGCCCGGTTTGAAATTTCTGTGCCGTGGCGGCTTTGCCAGCACGCGCGCTGATGATCGGGACTATCCGCTGGCGGCGCGCTTTGACGAGGTCGACACCATCGTTATCTTTGATAACGTGCTGATCCCGTGGGAAAACGTGCTGTTCTATCGCCACACCAAGGCGGCGGCGTTCATCCGGTCGACGTTGCACCGCTATTCGGCCTTTGCCTTTGTGCAGCGCACGTTGAAGCAGGCGGACCAGATGATAGGCTCGGCGCTGTTCAACGTGCGGCAGACGGGCCTCGACAATCAGCCCGCCGTTCAGGAAAAGCTGGCCGATCTGGCGATCTGGCGCGAGGGGATCAATGCGCATCTGACCGCGTCCATCGCGCTTGCCGAACGCTCGCCCGCGGGCCTGATGATGCCAAACCAATCGCTGCTAATGACGGGCCGTTGCCACGCGCTGAACAACCTCGCCCCGATGATGCACATCGCCCGCGAGCTGTGCGGCGGGCAAATATGCGTAACGCCCAATGCGGCCACGTTTGACGCCCCCGAGACGAAGCCGTGGATGGATAAGTACTACTCCATCAACGACAATTGGGTCGCCGAGGACCGCCGCAAGCTACTGGCCTACGCCCGCGATTTGCTGAATTCGGACTATGCTGGACACCGCCTGACATTCCAGCTCTTTGCGCAGTCGCCCCCCTTCGCGCAGCGCGCCGCTGTTTATCGCAATTTTGACTGGGACGGCCCGCTGAACTTTGTCAAAAAGGGTGCGCATCTGTCGGACAGTGTAATGGCGGGGATCGAGCAAAAGACTGGCGATGGCGCCGTCGCGCAGTATTACAACGAGACGCTGCTGAAAGCAGCCGAGTGATCGCCGGGGAGGCAAAATAATGGGACACGAGCCACGTGCTATTGACGAGTTGATGAAAAGTGCTGCGCTGCCTTTCGAGACGGCGCGCGCCATGCCGCCCTCGGTCTACACCTCCGAAGAGTTTCTGGAGCAGGAACAGGAGCATATATTCGCAAAGGAATGGTTTTGTGTCGGGCGTGCCAGCACGATGCAAGAGCCGGGCGATTTCGTGACCATTGAACTTGCCGGTCAGCCTATCGCCGTCATTCGCGGCCGCGACGGTGCACTGCGCGCGATGTCCAACGTCTGCTTGCACCGCATGTCGACCCTGCTGGAGGGGCGCGGCAACACGCGCTCTATCGTCTGCCCCTATCACGCATGGACCTACAATCTGGACGGCTCGCTGCGCGGCGCGCCCGAGATGGACCGCAACGATGCGTTCTGCAAGGCCGACTACAAGCTGGGCGACATCCGCTGCGAGGAGTGGCTGGGCTGGGTCTATGTCACGCTCGCCCCGGACACACCGCCCGTCGCGCAGCAGCTTAGCCCGCTGGCCGATCTGATCGGTGATTACGGCATGGAAAACTATGTCGAGACGTTCAACGAGGTCCATGTCTGGGACACAAACTGGAAGGTGTTGGCCGAGAACTATATGGAAAGCTACCATTTGCCGGTTTGCCATAAGGGCACCGTAGGTCCGTTTACCGATCTGGCGAATGTCGATTGCCCGCCGGGACATCCGCATTTCAACATCCATTGGTTCACCAAAGAGGCCGAGCTAGCTATCGGCAACGCGCATCCGGACAACACCCGCTTGACCGGCGTGATGCGCAAAACCTCGGCGCTGATTTCGATCTATCCCAGCCACATGGTCACGCTGACGCCCGGATACTTCTGGTATTTATGCCTGCAGCCTGAGGGTGTTGGCCGCGTGCGCATGATCTTTGGCGGTGGGTTTGATCCGCATTTCATGGGCGATCCGAAGGCGATTGAATACAATGAAACGCTAAAAACCATCCTCGACGACGTGAACCTTGAGGATCGCGACTGCACCGAAAAGGTTTATAAGGGTCTTTTGTCACGCATGGCCGCGCCCGGCCATCTGTCGCATCTGGAGCGGCCTAACTACGATTTTGCCCAATATCTCAGCGGGCGCATTTCGCCTGCTGCATCCACTCAAGGAACGATTTAAATGATCCACAAGCGAATTCGCCCGTTCAATACCAAGGAAACCTATCCAGAGCAAAAGCTGGACAATGACCTGAGCCAAGGCGTCGTCGCGCGCGGCACCATGGTCTTTCTGCGCGGGCAGGTGGCGCAGGATCTGGACAGCCGCGAAAGCACCGGGATGGGCGATGCGGGCGCGCAAACGCGAAAGACGATGGAAAACATCGACATGCTGCTCAAAGAAGCTGGCAGCGAGATGGCGCATGTATGCCGTATTGTGGTGTACCTGACCGATATCCGTTACCGTGAGGCGGTGTATCAGGAAATGGGCAAGTGGCTGAAGGGGGTTCATCCATGCTCGACAGGGATCGTCGTGCCCGCGCTGGCACGTCCCGAATGGGTGGTCGAGATCGAAGTCACCGCCGTCATCCCCGACTAAAAAGGTAGCCCAATATGACATTTTCCATCTCTGCCCGCTGCCCCGAAACGGGGATGTTCGGCGTCGCCGTATCATCATCTTCGCCGTGTGTTGCTGCGCGCTGCGCGCATGTACGCGCGGGCGCGGGCGCGGTGTCGACCCAGAATATCACCGACCCGCGCCTCGGCCCAAAGGGGCTGGATCTGATGTTGCAGGGCATGTCTGCAGCAGATGCGCTTGAGGCATTGAAAAAGGACGCGCCGCATCTGGAATACCGCCAGCTTGCGCTGGTCGATGCAGATGGCGGGACGGCTCATTTTTCGGGTGCGCATACGCTGGGGACGCATCATGTCGTGGTTGGCGATGGCGTCGTCGCGGCGGGCAATCTGCTAACCTCAAATGCTGTACCCGAGGCGATGGTAAAGGCGTTTGCGGATATGCAGGGCAAGCCGCTTGGCGACCGGTTGATCGCAGCCATGCAGACCGCACTGGATGCGGGCGGCGAAGAGGGCGACGTCCATTCCGCAGGGATGCTGCTGGCGCGGGATGTTGAATGGCCTATCGCCGATCTGCGCGTTGACTGGAGCGATGATTGCCCAATCGCCGAACTTTCGGATTTGTGGGAGCGGTGGAAGGGCGAGATGGAGGCCTATGTCTCGCGCGCGCTAAACCCGTCGGAGGCCCCCAGTTACGGCGTGCCCGGGGACCTGTAGGCTGATGCAAACACTGGATATTCTAGAGCGGCTGATTGCCTTTCCCAGCGTCAGCCGCACGCCCAACCGCGATCTGATCGCCTATATCGACCAACTTCTGAGCGAAGTGGGCGTGACCTGCGAGCTGATGGAGAGCGAGGACGGCACCCGCGCCAACCTTTTCGCCACAATCGGCCCGCAGGATCGCCCCGGCGTTATGCTGTCGGGCCATACCGATGTGGTCCCGGTAGAGGGGCAGAACTGGTCCAGCGATCCGTTCATTTTGCGCCGGGACGCCGCGCGCTACTACGGGCGCGGGACCGCCGATATGAAGGGCTTTGTCGCTTGCGCGGTCCGCGCGGCCCGGCTGGCAAGTCAGCGAGACCTCAAAACCCCCCTCCATCTGACCTTTTCCTATGACGAGGAAATCGGCTGTGTCGGTGTGCGCAGCCTACTGGACGCGCTGGAGCCGCGTAGTATCAAGCCTAGCCTGTGCATTGTGGGTGAGCCGACCGGCATGGCGATCGCCACGGGCCACAAGGGCAAGACGGCCCTGCGCGCAACTTGCACCGGCCATGCCAGCCATAGCGCGCTGGCGCCCGAAGGGGTCAACGCGCTGCATCTGGCGGCCGATTTCATGACGTGCCTGCGCGCCCGTCAGGCGGATCTGGCTACAAACGGCGCGCAGGATGGTGCATATTCGGTGCCCTACACAACCCTGCACGCGGGGATCATGCATGGTGGCGTGCAACTGAACATCGTGCCTGACAACTGCACGCTGGATTTCGAGATCCGTAACATTGCCGCCGATGACCCCGCCGTGATCGTCGAAGGCCTGCGCGGGGATGCGATGCAGATCGTTGCGCCGTACCGCGACAGCCACCCGAATGTTGCCATTAACTTTGCCGAAACTAATACCTATCCGGGGCTTGAGACGCCCGAAGATGCCGCCATCGTTGCGTTTTTGCGCGATGTCACAGGCAGCAATGATCCGGCGATCAAGGTTGCGTTCGGCACCGAAGGGGGCCTTTTCCACAATCGCCTCGGCATTGCCACGGCGGTCTGCGGGCCGGGTCACATGGCGCAGGGGCACAAGCCGGACGAGTATATCGATGCCGCCCAGCTGGATGCCTGCGACAGAATGCTGGACAGGGTGCTGGACCGGCTCGAAGCAGGGCTTTAGCACCAATTGTGATTGATACCGGCGTCCGTCATGCGGCACAGTGCGGCCAGTTGCCCTGATAGGACCGCCGCATCATGCGATTTACCCTGCGCCAGCTTAGCTACTTCATTGCAGCGGGCGAGACTGGCAGCGTCACGCGCGCCGCCGAGGCGATCAACATCTCGCAGCCCTCAGTCTCGTCCGCGATATCGCATTTGGAGGAAGAGCTGGGCGTGCAGCTATTTGTCCGCCAACACGCCCAAGGGCTCGTCCTGACGCCTGCGGGAAAACGGATGCTAAAGGCGGCCAAGGAATCGCTGCGCACCGCCCATCGCCTTTATGAGGTGGCGGGCGAGACGGCAGGGCTGGTGTCTGGCCCGCTGCATATCGGAACGTTTCACACCTTCGCGCCGCTGATCCTGCCGGAAATCTGGAGCTCGTTCACAGGGCTGTATCCAGACGTGACACTAAAGGTGACGGCAGGCAGCGAGGCCGAACTGATGGAGGGGTTGCGCCGCGCGCAAATCGACGTAGCACTGACCTACGAGAGCCATCTAAGCCCCGAAATGGTATTTTATCCGCTGGCAAAAATGCCGACCTATGTGCTGCTAGCGGCGGACCACCCGCTTGCGTCGCGCGCCTCGCTCAGCCTGAGCGATGTAGCGGAGGAGCCTTATGTGCTGCTTGATCTGCCTATAAGTCGCCAATACTTCATCTCGCTGTTTGAGCAGTCGGGCCTAAAGCCGCAGATCAAAGCCGAGTGCGCAGATCCGTCAATGCTGCGCTCATTCGTGGCGGCAGGGATCGGATTTTCGCTAATGACGTCCAAACCGTTGAATATGCGCGCCGAAACGGACCGCCCGCTGGCCTATGTTCCGCTGGAGCGGATCGGCGATGATGCCGCTTCAATGACCGTGGGCCTCGCCATGTTGCGCGACATGCAGGCGACCCGGCTGCTGGATGCGTTTCGCCAGCACTGCGAGGGGACGGTGCGCACTGGCGCGATCCCGGGCATGTGCGGCTGATACTGCTGCTTTGGGATTTCTGAAGGCCAGCCAAGATAAATCCGTCTTTGCGCAGAGCTGCGCGGCGGGCACACTGGGCGCGGTAGTTTTGCGACCAACCCCCGGAAAGGGCCCAGCCGATGAACGACATGACACTCGACCTGCGGACGCGTTTTGTGTCGGGCATGAGTTACGCGGCTTGCACCGTCAATGTTGTCACCACTGGCGGCGATGCTGGGCGGGCAGGCGTCACGGTATCGGCCATGTCGTCCGTATCGGCCGATGGGGCGGGGCCAACCCTGCTGGTCTGCGTGCATCACAGGAGCCTCGCAGCAGAACGGATCGCGGCCAACGGCACATTCTGCGTCAACGTGCTGCGTGATGATCAGTCCTATGTTTCTGACACATTCGCGGGCCGCTTTAAGGACGAGGTTAACGACAAATTCGACTGCACCACATGGGAGGCGTGCGAGGGCGGCGCACCGCGGATGACGGACGCGCTGGTCGCCTTCGATTGCACACTGCAATCGTCACAGCAGATTGGCACGCATCATATTTTCATCGGCGAGGTGCAGGATATCCACGCCAGCCGCGCGGGATCGCCGCTGATTTACGCCAACCGCGCCTATGGCGCGTCCAGCCAGATTGAGGGGACCAGCACGCTAAAGCTGGCCACCGAGGCAAGCGCGGCCAAGGTAACGGTGGGCTGTTTCCAGACGTTCGCGCCTTTCATGATGCCGCAGCTGCTGAGCGATGCGTCGAACCTGAGGGTAAAGCTGATCGAGGGCGATCACCGCCGCATCCGCGAAAGCCTTGCGTCGGGCGAGAGCGAGATCGCACTGCTCTATGATATGGCGCTGGGCGATGGGCTGACGACCGAACGGCTGACCTCGCTGGAGCCATACGTTCTGCTGCCAGAGGGGCATGCCCTTGCCGCGCAGCGCGAAGTATCGCCTGAGGATCTGGCGGACGTGCCGATGATCTTGCTGGATGTTGACCCCAGCCGCGATTATTTCACCGGGTTGATGACAGGTGCTGGCGTCACGCCGAAGGTGGCGCATCGCACATCGTCGTTGGAAATGGTGCGCGCCATGGTGGGCCACGGCATGGGTTACGCCCTATTGGCGACCAAGCCTGCATCCCCGATGAGTTATGATGGCAAGGCGCTGGTCACGCGGCCACTTGCGGGGGCGTCAGAGGCTAGCGGTATCGTGCTGGCGCACCGCACGGGGCGCGAATTGTCGCCCGCCGCAGAGCGTTTTGCGCAGGTGTGCAGGGCGCGGCTAAAGCCGTGAGGGACGCAGCGCGCCGGGAATCGAATTTTCCAACCTGGGGAAATTCGCAAGGGTATGCCTGATTTGTGATCTGCCTCTCTTGCCGCTTGACAGAATAGCACAGCGGGGTCGATCATTTTGAGCGCGGCAAAGCTGCATCGCACCAAAAGGACACCCCATGACCGACCAGACGACAGGCCCGCTGAGCGCGGCGCAGATTGCCGAGTACCACGAACGCGGATGGATCATTCCGGACTGGGAATTTCCGCCCGAATTGATCGCCGAGATGCGCGCCGAGTACGAGGCGCTGCTGGCGCGCAATCCCGATGTCGGGTCCGACATCATTTTGGCGCCGCATCAGGTGACCGGCGGATCAATGGGCGTAAAGGGCAGCGAGGCATTTTTGAAATTCGCCACGCATCCCAAGCTGATGGAAACGGCGCGCCAACTGATCGGGGACGACATCATTTTGTGGGGGACGACCCTCTTTGGCAAGCCGCCAAGGAACGGCAAAGAGACGCCGTGGCACCAAGATGGCGGCTACTATCCCATTCGCCCGCTGGAGACGTTGACCATGTGGATACCGCTGGACGATGTGACGCCCGAAAACGGCCCGATGACGTTCATCCCGGGCTCGCACAAGGCGCATGAGCTATACAGCCATTCGTGGCAGGAGGGCGGTAACAAAACGATCAATCTGGTCTGCGACGCCGAGCATTTTGACGAGGACGCAGCCGAGCCGCTGATCCTGAAAGCTGGGCAGGTATCGTTCCACGACGTTTACATGATCCATGGGTCCAAGGCGAACCACACCGATCACCGCCGTGCTGCCTTTATCGTGCGTCTGATGCCGGCCACGTCGTTTTACGACCACGAGCTTGGCGCCGAAATCGGGAAAAAGCACCCCAGCCAAGGCTATGGCACGCGGCCCCTGCATCTGGTGTCGGGGCAGGACCGGGCAGGCAACAACTTTGAGATCGGGCATGACGGCGCAACTGCCTAAACTGGCGTCGTTAGCCCTTGAGCCGCGCGAGAACCAGATCGCACGCGCCCTCCCATGCGGCGGGCGCGCCTTGTGCCTCCAGATGGTCGAGGCCGGCGCGCGTGATGCCGCCGGGGGTGCAAAGGCTGGCGAGGATGTCATCCATGGGGGCGTCCTCCTGGGCGATCATCCGGCCTGCGGCGGTAAAGGTGCGCGCGACCAGTTGGCGCGCCTGATCTGCGTCCATCCCTTGGGCCGCCGTCCAGTCCGCGCCAGTGCGGATCAGTGCCTGCGCCCAGCCATACATCGCCGCAGACACGGTCGCTGCCTCAAATTCGGCCTCGCTGCGCAGCGGTACGGGGGCTCCGATCGCCTCAAGCAGTGGGCGCGCCTCAGGCAGGTCCGGATAGACCAGCGTTGGGCTGGCGCCCAGCTTGGCCGCGGTGATCGGCATGATGCGCATCTTGCGTGCCTCGCCTACGTCGAAATCTGCCAGCGACACGCCTGCACACGCGCTCAGCATGATCTGGCCGCCGCGCCATGGCAGGCTGCGCACGGCCTCTGTGGCATTATGGGGGCGCACAGCGACGAGGATTGCATCGCAGTCCTGCACGATTTGCACATTGCCCTCGGCCAGCGCAAAACCATGATCATGCGCCATCTGCGGCCCCTTGCCGCGCGGGGACAGCATTATACCACCCGGAGCATGGCCCGCGCGCAGCAGCCCCTGAAGGATAGAGACGGCCAGATGCCCCACGCCGATAATGCCCAGCTTCATGTAATTCCCTTCGCGATGCGCCATAGTTTGAGCCATAGTTGCACAGATGGGCCTGAGGGCAAGGGGCAGCCGTGATGAGCGAGACGTGGAACATTGGCGAGGCGGTTCTGACTGATCCTGCGATGGCGCCGGGCCATGTGCTGCTGGCCGAAGGGCGGCGCATGGCGCAAGATTGGCGGCTAGGGCGGTCGTTGTTTTTAGAGACCGAAGGCGTCGCGTCCGAGGCCGAGTACAAGCGCCGCGCGATGCGCGATGCGCGCATGATGCAGCACGCGCATATCGGATTTCGAAGCATTGACCGGACGGTGGAAGCGATGGGCGAGTTGCACGCGCGCGCAGAGGAAAAAGGCGTGGGCATCGACCGCTTTGGCGTGACGCTGGACTGGACAATGGGCTACCCGCAGGATCGCCGCGAGGGGGCCGCACGCGGCACCGGTATCGTGCTGACCGGGCCAGAGGATTTTGCCCGGATCACAGCAGCCAGCCCCGCTGCCGCGCATTTCGGCGACTTCATGTTGGGGTTGCCCGGCGCGCTGGAAAATACCCGCGCGGCCATTGCCGCCGGGGCGACGGCAATTGGCAATCTGGGGCAGTATTTTACCTTTCGCCTGCCATATTGGGACGACGACGTAGCGACGACCGAGGCGACGTTGCGCGCACTGGGCCTGATCGCTGCGCAGGAGGCCGAAATACTGGTACATTCCAATCTGGATGATGGGTTCGCCGGGCTTTTTTTGGACATGACGTCGGCCTTTGGTATGGCGCTGATCGAAAAGCATATCGTCGAGGACCTGATTGGCGCGTCTGCTTCATTTTGCTTTGGGCACCACTTCTCAGCGCCGCTGACGCGGGCGGCGTTTCAGGCCGCATTGGCGCGCGAAACGGATACGCCCGGCACGATGATCTTTGGAAATACTGTTGCATATCAGGGAGGGGCGGCGCCGAACTATGCAAGTCTTGCCAGCTACTTGCTGGCCGATCTTGAGGCATTACATCAACACCACTCTGGCCACGCCGTTAATCCCGTTCCGGTGACTGAAAACGTGCGTATCCCGGATGTGGATGAGATCCTAGATGCACAGCTGTTTGCGGCGAGGCTGGCTGATCATGCGGCTGGCCATGCCGCTGCGCGCGACAACGCGCTGATTGAGCAGATGGCAGATCGGCTAATCACGGGGGGGCGCGCCTTTGCCGAGGCAGCGCTCAAAGGTCTGGCCGAGCGGGGCGTCGATACTGCCGATCCTGCTGCGCTGATGCTCGCGATCCGCAGGCTGGGCGCGCGCCGGATGGAGGCATTGTGGGGCGCAGGGCCGCTGGAGGGTGCGCGCCGCGCGCCGCTTGTCGCTGCCGACTGGGCGGAGGAACTGGACGATATGGCCGGCGCTTGGGTGCAGCGCCAAGAAGGGGCGCAGCTAACGCATCGGCGCGTCGCGCTAGGTACAACAGATGTGCACGAACACGGCGCTTATCTGGTACGCTGCGCGCTTGAGGGACTGGGCGCATCGGTGATCGAGGCGGGCGTCGCCATCGACGCCGAGATAATGGTTGCCCGCGCGCTGGAGGCGGGCGCAGACGCTATCGCCGTCAGCACCTATAACGGTATTGGGCTGGGCTATGCGCGCAGGCTGGTGGCCGAACTGGCGGCGCGGGGCGCTGATATTCCTGTCCTGATGGGCGGTAAACTGAACGAGATACCGCAGGACAGCAACTCTAGCCTGCCGGTGGACGTGAGCGCGCAGATCCGCGAAACGGGCGCGCATCCCTGCGCGGGTCTGGATGATATGCTAGCCGTGCTAAAGCCCTAGACGTGCTGCCCGCCGTTGACGTCGATGGAGGCACCGTTGATGTAGGATGCCTGACCGGAACAAAGGAAAAGAACGACGCGCGCGACCTCCTCTGACTGGCCAAGGCGGCGCAGGGGTATCGTGCGGGTAATTTCCTCAGTTCCGGGCGACAGGATCTCGGTCTCAATCTCGCCGGGGGTCACCATATTGGTGCGGATGCCGCGCGGTCCGAACTCGCCTGCCGCCTCCCGGGTTAGCGCTGCCAAGGCGGCCTTGGAGCAGGCATAAGCCGCGCCAGCGAACGGATGCACGCGGCTGCCGACGATGGAGCCGACATTCACGACGCAGCCCTTGGCCGTCTCCAACTCGGGTAGCAGATCGCGCATCAGGGCGGCGGGGCCGATCAGGTTGACGCCCATGACGTGGTGCCACGTCTCGTCATCCGTGCCAGCAATGCCCAGCCGCGCGCCGCCGGTCCCCTTGGGCGAAATCCCGGCGTTGTTTACGATCGCACCCAGCCCGCCCTCGCCAAGCGTCTCGCGCACGCGGGCGACCAGATCGGCGCGCGCACTGGCGACGGACAGGTCGCCCTGAAAATGGTCGGTCGCGCCCGCATGCCACGGGCAACGCGTGTCAAAGGCGGTGCGCGATACGGTCAGCACCCGCCAGCCCGCAGCCTGAAACGCTTTGACTGTTGCGTGGCCGATACCCCGGCTAGCGCCAGTCAGCAGGAGGGTTTTGTTGGTCATCTGGGATCCTTCGGATCGGTGCCTGCGACGTGCAGCGCTGGAACAATGGTGTAGGCCCGGCGCGCGCAGTGTCAACGGCGGCGGGCACCGGGCCTGAAAGTAGCGATTACGAGTACGACCGTTGACTAAGCGGAACCTCGGCAATTTCGGTAATTAACATATCGGTCAGAGCTGCCTCTGCCCGATTTAGCGTGCGGGCGGGATTGGACACCATGTGAATGTCGATGGCGGGCAAATCGGTCTTGGGCGGTAATTGCCAAAGGCGACCCGCCGCAACATCGGACGCAGCGACGTGGACGGGTAGGGCGCCGATGCCCACGTTGGTCATAATCAGGCGCCGCACCTCCGATAGGCTAGAGGATATCCCCTTCAAATCGGGGCGCATTTCAGCCTTCTGGCGCAGGCGTGCCAACTCAAACAATGGCCCAGTGGCGCTGTCTGTCTGAAACGACACTGCCTGTTCGCCTCGCAAGTCCCGCAGCTTTAGCCCCGCCTTGCCAAAAAGGTGATGGCCCGGACCACAGTAATGACCAAAGTACTCGCGGTAGAGCACCCGGTAGTCCAGCGCGGCAGCGGGATGCGTCACCAAGCAGACGCCAAATGACACGCGATTATGCGCAACGCGCCCGATGACCTCCTCGCTTTCGGCGATAGACAGACTGTAGGTCACATCAGGGTGCGCGGCATTGAACCGCTCCAGCACGGCGTCGAGGTGGCGGCTGGCGACGTGGCTGGCCAGGGCGATGGCGACATGCCCAGTCACCTTGTCCTCCGCCGCGTCCAGCAGTGTGGGCAACTGCATGACCGTGCCGAAAATAGTGCAAGCCTCGCGGTACAGCACGTCGCCCAAGGGTGTCACGCTGAAATGCGTGGACGAGCGGTTAATCAGGCGCTGGCCGACCTGCGCCTCAAGCCGTTTTAGCGCCGATGAAATGGTGGGCTGTTTCAAGCCCAGAAAAGTGGCGGCGGGCGTGATCCCGCCCTCGTCCACCAGCACCATGAACGTGCGCAGGAGGTTCCAATCCAGATTCCAGGCAAAGCGCTGCGCGTAGGGAAGGGTCATAGATTTCATCAATCCTGAGAATTTCATTTATTTATTTGCACGATGATTGGCTGCCATGCAAACATTTCGATGAACTGGGCCGCTGGGGCGGGTTTTGTGCGCGACGCCGCATCCCTCCCACGCAGTCCGGAACGACATAAACAAGGGAGAAACCAAAACATGACCAAATCGACAAGCATGATCCGCCGTACGTTCCTGGGTGCCACGGCGCTGGCAGCCGTTGCCCTCATCGCAGGCCCTGCCGCCGCTGATGAGCTAGAAGGCATCAAGGAGCGCGGCGTTCTGAAGATTGCGATGACTGGGCAATACCCGCCCTTCAACTTTGTCAACGAGCAGAACGAAGTTGTCGGCTTTGACCCCGCGATCGGCACCGAGATTGCCAAGCGTATGGGCCTTGAAACCGAGATCGTTACCACAGCCTGGGACGGCATCATCGGCGGCCTGATCGCCAATAAATATGACGCTGTCGTCGGCTCCATGTCGATCACCGAAGAGCGTGACAAGGTTATTGATTTCGTTGGCCCGTATTACACCACCAGCCGCGCGATCTTTACCGTCGCAGGCTCCCCTATTACGACGGTCGAGCAACTGGATGACGCCGTTGTCGGTGTGACTTTGGGCGAGACGCATGAGCAGTGGGCGCGCGATCAGGGCTACACCCTCAAAACTTACAAAGGCCTGCCCGAGCTGCTGCTGGAACTGACCAATGGCCGGGTCGATGCGATCGTGAACGATTCGATCCCTGTGATCCTCGCCATGAAGAGCGGCCAGTATGACCTGGCCGAGATCAAAGACCCGTCAGCCGAGCCCGTCGGTGCCGGGATTGCGATCCGCGAGAACAACCCAGAGTTGGCCGCCGCCATGAAAGCGGCGCTGGATTCCATGATGGAGGACGGCACCTACATGGAAATCGCGAATGAGTGGGTCGGCGGCGACATCCGCTAATTGCCACGAAACAGGCAGGCCCGCCGGATCAACCGGCGGGCCTGACACAACTTTGGGGGCAGGGCGCGTGACAACGACATACGGACATTTGACTTGGGAGGACGTGCGCGATGCCGACAAGGACCGCGTCGTTGTCCTGTCCGTATCCGCGACCGAGGATCATGGCCCGCACATGCCGCTGGACACCGATACCGTGCTGGGCATGGCAGTGGCCGAAGGGGTGGCAAAGGCCGCGCCAGACGAAGTTTTTGTCATGCCGCCGATCCCCTATGGCTTTAACGAGCATCACAAGGATTTTCCCGGCGTCATCTGGATACAGCCCGAAACGCTGATCGCCTTTGTCACCGATGTGACCAAATCGCTGGCGCATCACGGCTTTCGCCGCATCCTATTGCTGAACTCGCACGGCTCGAACCATCCGGTTCTGGATCTGGCCGCGCGCAAGACGGTGATCGAGACGGGCATCATCTGTGTGTCGGCCTCGTACTGGAACCTGATGAGTGACCGGATAAATGAGATCCGCAGCTCTGAATTGGGCGGGATCGCTCATGCGGGCGAATTCGAGGCGGCGATGTATATGCATCTGCACCCCGAGCGGGTGGACTTGGCCAAGGCCGCGACGCAAAATATCCATGACCCGAAATCAAAGTTCTTTAACCTAGATCTGGCGGGCAAGGGCGGCGGCGCGATGCTGATGCGCTGGTGGTCCGAAGTATCGCCCGACGGCACTATGGGCGATCCCACCGTTGCCACGCCTGAGAATGGCGAGAAGTTTCTGAAGGCGGCTATCGAAGAGACGACCGCCCTCATCCGCGAAATTCGTGCGCTGCCGATACTAGAGCGCACCGACCACCACTGAGGGCATCCGCCCCCCTGCCACAAGGAGACCGCCCTTGGATTTCGACCTGATGCTGCGCGTTTACCCGTTCTTCATCGAGGCGGCATACGTCACGGTGCAACTATCGGTGCTGACCTGCATTCTGGGCCTTGCGTGCGGCACGCTGGGTGCGATGGCACGTCTGTCGCGGCTGGCGCCGGTGCGCTGGGTGGCGGCGACCTATGTCAGCCTGTTTCGCGGCACGCCCGCGCTGATCCAAATCTTTATCCTCTATTTTGGCGGTCCTCAGATCGGCATCAATCTGGACAGCTTTACGGCCGGCACTATTGCGCTGGGGGTCAATATCGGCGCCTACATGACCGAAACGATCCGCGGCGCCATTATATCTGTCGACAAAGGCCAGACCGAGGCATCGCGCACATTGGGGATGAGCCGCGCTCAGACCATGCGCAAGGTGATCCTGCCGCAGGCCGCGCGCATGATGATCCGCCCCCTTGGCGTGAACATTAACGCGCTGATCAAGGGCACGGCGCTGGTCGCGCCCATTTCGGTGATTGAGCTGACATATACCGCGCAGCGCTTCATCGGATCGACGTACAAGCCGTTCGAGATGTTCCTGCTGGCGGGCATCCTTTACATGATCATCATCTACGCGGTTGGGATGGGCATCAAGTGGCTCGACCGCCGGGCGCAGATCGTATGAGCGCGCGCATCCACCAGATAGGAGGCCGTCATGGGTCTTGATTTCACCGTCGTCCCCGACTATTTCGGCGTGCTTTTGCTGGGCATGGGCTGGACCGTTGCCATCACAATCGGCGCGGGTCTGCTTAGCTTCTTTGGCGGCATCGTGTTTGCGGTCATTGCGCTTTATGGCCATTGGGTGATCCGGCTGCCGTTTCGCCTTTTTGCGTGGCTCTTCATGGGCACGCCGCTGCTGCTGCAACTCTTTCTCATCTATTTCGGCCTGATCGAGATTGGCATCGACCTGCCGGCGTTTATCGCTGGCGTCATCGGCCTTGGCCTGCACTTTGCGGTCTATAATTCCGAGCTGATACAGGCGTCGATCCTGTCGGTCGACAAGGGCCAGTACGAGGGTGCGCGCACGCTGGGCCTGTCGCGGGGCCAGACGCTGCGCCGCATCGTGATCCCGCAGGCGGTGCGCGCTGTGATCCCGCCCATGGGCAACAACATGATCGCGCTCCTTAAGGATAGCGCGCTGGTGTCGGTCATTGGCGTGGCCGAGCTGACGCTGGCCGCACAGCAGGCGATCAGCCGCACCTATCGCCCATTCGAATTCTATATCGCCGCCGCCGCCTGCTATTACGTCATCAACCTGTGCCTCGAGGCTGGATTGCGCCGCCTTGAGCGCCGCATCGCGGCCTCGCGCTAAGGAGTACACGCCATGTCCGACACCCCCTTCGTCGATATCCGCCACGCCGCCAAAAGCTTTGGCTCGCTGGAGGTTCTCAAAGACATCAACCTGACCGTCGAGCGCGGCCAGATCGTGGCTATCATCGGCCCCTCTGGATCGGGCAAATCCACGCTGCTGCGCGCGATAAATGAGCTAGACCCACTAACGTCCGGCGAGGTCTGGCTGGAGGGCGTGCAGATCAACAAGAAACTGCCGCATCGCAAGTATGAAAAGCATGTCAATCAGGTGCGACAGGACATCGGCATGGTGTTCCAGCACTTTAACCTCTTTCCGCATCTGAACGTGCGCGACAACATCACGCTGGCGCCCAAGATGCTAAAGGGCATGTCGACCGCCGAGGCAAATAAACTCGCCGAGGAACAACTGGCGCATGTTGGCCTGTCGGAAAAGATCGATGTTTTCCCATCGCGCCTGTCGGGCGGCCAGAAACAGCGCGTCGCGATCGCCCGCGCACTGGCAATGAAGCCCAAGGTTATGCTGTTTGACGAGGCCACATCTGCGCTGGACCCCGAGCTGGTTGAGGAGGTCAACCTCGTGATGAAAAAGCTCGCCGAGGAGCATATGACCATGATCATCGTCACGCATGAGATGGATTTCGCGGCCAGCGTTTGCGACCGCGTGCTCTTTATGGATCAGGGCGTGGTGGTCGAAGAAGGGCCGCCCGACGTGATATTCAAAAACCCCAAGGAAGAGCGCACCAAGAACTTCTTGCGCAAGCATCTTAGCCGCTAAAGGCCTGCCAAATGTCGAACCTCTTTTATCAGACAAAATCGCCTAGGCCGGTGCTGGACCGGGCGGACGGCATCTACATGTACGACGTACATGGCAAACGCTACATCGACGGATCGAGCGGTGCGATGGTGTCCAATATCGGCCACTCGAACCCCGCCGTGCTGGACGCGATGCGCGCGCAGATGGAGAAGTCGACCTTCGGCTATCGCCTGCATTTCCAGACCGAGGCGTCAGAGGAGTTGGCAGAGAAAATCGTCGCACTGACGCCAGAGCATCTGAACAAGGTGTTCTTTGTGTCTGGCGGGTCCGAGGCGGTGGAAAGCACGCTGAAACTGGCGCGCCAATATGTGCTGACCCAAGGGCAGGCGCAGCGGTTCAAGGTTATTTCGCGCTTTCCCAGTTATCATGGTTGCACGTTGGGCGCTCTGGCGATCACCGGAATGTCGACCATGACCGCGCCGTTCGATCCCATGATGCAGCGGATGCCCAAGATCCCGGCGCCGCGCGCCTACCTTGACGGGCTGGACCCGGACGATACCGCGACAGGCCTGCACTACGCAAACATGCTGGAACAAAAGATCCTCGACGAGGGGCCGGAAACCGTCATGGCCTTTATCGTGGAGCCTGTCGGCGGCGCGTCTACTGGCGCGCTGGTGCCGCCTGCGGGCTACATGCAGCGCGTCCGCGAGATTTGTACCGAATACGGCGTTTTGCTGATCCATGACGAGGTGATGACAGGCGGCGGGCGCACCGGCGCGTTTTTCGGCGCCGAGCATTGGGACACCGCGCCCGACTTGATTTGCCTCAGCAAGGGATTTGGGGCGGGTTATGCCCCCCTTGGCGCGATGATTGCGCGCGATGACATGGTCGATGCTGTGATGGACGGCGGCGGCTTTATCCATGGGTTTACCTATGCGGGCAATCCATTGGCCTGCGCCGCAGGTAGTGCAGTTCTGGACGAGATTTCGCGCCAGGATATGGTCGCCAATGCGGCCCGCATGGGCGACGCGCTGGCAACGCGCCTGAACGGGCTGATGCAGCGCTATCCGCTGATCGGCGACGTGCGCGGCAAGGGTCTGTTGACGGCGTTTGAGTTGATGGCGGATCGCGGCACAAAGCAGCCGCTGCCGACAGCGCTGAACGCCCATTCCCGCCTTGTCGATATCGCTTATGAAAATGGTCTGATCATTTACTCGCGCCGCACCCGCGGCGGCACGTCAGGCGATCACTTCCTCGTTTGCCCGCCCATGATCGTAACCGAGGCGCAGCTGGACGAGATGACAGACTTGCTGGATCGCTCTCTGGCTCAGTTTATGACGGAAATACCTAAAATGGCGGCCGAATAGATGTCGAAAATCATCATCACCTGCGCCATCACCGGCTCCATCCACACGCCGTCGATGTCGCCCTACCTGCCGATCACGGCGGACGACATTACCGAACATTCCATTGCCGCCGCCGAGGCGGGGGCTGCGATCCTGCACCTGCACGCGCGCGATCCCAAGGACGGCAGGCCGTCGGCGGCCCCTGAGCATTTCAATGCCTTCCTGCCGCGCATCAAGCAAAACTGCGACGCGGTGCTAAACCTTACGACCGGCGGCAGCGCCACCATGACGCTGGAACAGCGTCTGGCCGCGCCTCTGCAAGCCGAGCCTGAGATGTGCTCGCTCAATATGGGCAGTATGAACTTCGCGCTCTACCCGGCAGCAGAGAAGATCACTGAATGGAAATACGATTGGGAACAACCGTTTCTCGAAAACTCTGACGATCTGATCTTTAAAAATACGCCGCGTGATATGGCGCATGTCATGACCGAAATGGGCACAAAGCGCGGCGCGCGGTTCGAGTTTGAGTGCTATGAGGTCGGCCATCTTTACATGCTCAAGCATTTCGTGGACCGGGGGCTGGTCAACGCGCCGCTATTTATCCAGTTCGTCTTTGGTGTGCTGGGCGGTATCGGGCCTGACCCCGAAAACCTGACACATATGAAGTCGATCGCCGACAAGCTGTTTGGCGATACCTACACGTTTTCGGTGCTGGCAGCGGGCCGCCACCAGATGCCGCTGATCACAATGTCTGCAATTCTGGGCGGTCATGTGCGCGTCGGGCTAGAGGATTCGTTGATGATCTCGCGCGGGACGCTGGCCAAGACAAACGCGGAGCAGGTGACCAAAATCCGCCGCATCGTTGAAGATCTGGGGCGCACGGTCGCCACCCCCTCCGAGGCGCGGGCGATGCTGCACCTCAAGGGGGGCGACGCGACTGCGATTTGACGGGGCAGCTATTTGCCCCGCCAGTCCTAGATGCGCGACAGCTGGAATGTGGCTCCCGAAGCACCTGATCCAATTCAAAGATTATTGACAATTCTGGCGCTTAGTGCGGAACCTGCGATACGGCAGGGCGGTTTACCCAAGCCGAGAATCGCATTCCCTGAAATCGCCGGAGCGCCCGCCAGATGCTTACATGGATTGCTGAGTATGACGCGGCCATCTCACTTTTTCTAGTGCTTCTGTTGTTTTGCGCCTTTGCCGCAGAATGGTACCCGCCCGAAGTGACCGCGGCCACCGGGGCCGCTGTATTCATCATCCTCGGCCTGGCGCCGACGGGCGATGTGATGGCCGTGTTCTCCAACTCGGCGCCCATCACCATTGCGGCGATGTTCGTACTGTCGGGCGCGCTGGTCCGGACTGGCGTGCTGGATGCGCTTGCCGACACTGTCATCGCGCGGGCGCGCACGTCGCCGCTGGTTGGCATTGCCGGGTTCTTTGGTGTGGCGCTGCTGGGCTCGGCGTTTGTCAACAACACGCCCTTGGTGCTGGTGCTGATCCCCATCGTGATCCGGCTGGCCGGTGCGATGGATATCGCCCCGACCAAGATGCTGATCCCGCTGTCCTATGCCGCCATTCTGGGCGGTGCCTGTACGCTGATCGGAACATCGACGAACCTGCTGGTCGACGGTGTCGCGCGCGAGGCGGGGCTAAAGCCGTTCGGTATATTTGAGATTGCACCAGTGGGTCTGGTCGCGGCGGCGGCCGGCCTTGGTTATCTGTTGCTGATCGGGCGTCATCTGCTGCCGTCGCGCAGCGACGCAGGTGCGGCCAAGGCGCCGCAGCCCGATTTTCTGACCGAGGTGACCCTGCTGGAGGGCGCGGCCTTTATCGGCCAGCGGATCATCGACGTGGCCGACCTGAACCGGCCGCACGTACGCCTCACCGGTCTGCGCCGGGGCGGGCGCATCCTGCGCTCTGATTTGGACGAGATCGAGCTAAAGAAGGGCGACGCATTGATCCTGATGACGACTATGTCCGAGGTTCTAACCTTGCATGGCGAGATCGGTTTGCGTGTCGGCGCCGCGCGCGAGCTCGCAGTGCAAAGCACCGCGCCCAAGGTTCTGGCCGAGGCTATTGTCGCGCCCTCGCGCGGCCTGACCGGCGTGCCGGTGTCGCAGTTGGGACTTGGCCAGCGCTATGGCGCGCGCGTCGTCGCGGTCAATCGGCACCGCCATATCGCGGGCGCCGATCTGCCCAGCACGCGGCTGAAGCCCGCAGACCGCCTACTGGTTGAAGGTACGCCCGAGGCGATTGAGGCGCTGTCGCGGAGCGGCAATCTAGTGTCTGTCGCAGGCCCGTCGGGGCGGCCCTACAGACGCCGGCAGGCGCCCATTGCGATCCTTGCCGTGCTGGCAGTCGTGGCGCTGGCGGCATTCAATGTGCTACCCATCGGCATCCTTGCGTTGATCGCCGTCGCGGGCATCCTCGTGATGCGCTGTATCGACAATGACGAGGCGTGGTCGTCCATCGACCCGACGATCCTGATCCTCATTTTTTCCATGCTGATCATCGCGCTTGGCCTTCAGGCATCGGGCGCGATTGAGGCGGTTGTCGCTGTAATCGCGCCCTATCTGGATGGGCTACCACCGCTGCTGGCGCTGGCGGCGGTCTATGCGCTGGCGTCGGTCCTGACCGAGCTTGTCACGAACAATGCGGTCGCCGTGATCCTGACGCCCATCGCCATCGCGCTTGCTACATCGCTCGGTCTGGACCCGCGCGGCTTTGTCGTGGCGGTGATGATGGGTGCATCGGCCAGCTTTGCCACGCCCATCGGCTACCAGACCAATACGTTGGTTTACGGCGCGGGGGCGTACCGATTTTCCGACTTCCTGAAGGTCGGCGTGCCGATGAATATCATCGTCGGCATCGCGTCGATCCTTGCCATATCGGTCTTTTTCCCGCTGGCCGGTTAAGCGGTTTCGCGCGCGGTGCGGGTCAGTTTCAGCCTTTCCTTTGGCCACCAGTCGGGATGTGCATCGCGGATATGGGCCAGCATCGCCTCGCGCAGGCGCATAGAAGTTTCCCACGCGGTCGAGGGATCGGGGCTCATTGCATAGAACGACAGCTCTTGGCCGTTCTCATCGTGGGCGGTGACGGCGGCAAAGAGATGTTCGTGCTGGATCACGCCTTTGTCTTTCTTGGCCAGGTCAAAGAACACGTCCCGCAGCTTGTCCATATCGGCGGCGTGATCCAGAAACACGGTGATCGTCTTGAGAATGCGCGCGTCTGTCACGGACCAGTTCTCAAACGGTTGAGATACGAAGTACTTGACCGGCACGATGATGCGCCTCTCGTCCCATGTGCGCAGGCGCAGGAAGGTATAAAATATGCTCTCTACATAGGCCCAATCACCCTCAAAGAGGATACTGTCACCAATGCGGATAGGCTTGGCCAGCGCGATCTGAAGGGATGACATGATGTTGCCCAAAACCGCCTGACCCGCGATGCCGAGGAGCACGGTCAACACGCCCGCCGATGCCAGCAGCGACATGCCCAGCGAGCCGAAAAGATTGAGCCGCAAGAGAACTACCATGATCGCGACACCCACCATGAGCAGCACGATGATCCGCCGGACCGCATAGATCGACGTGTATAACTCGCGCTCGTCCAGACTGCGCGTATCGTCAATCTCGCCGATCACGCTGACGGTGATGCGGTCCAGTACGGCGTCTACGATCTTGAGCGCGGTCAGGCCTAGCCCCGCGACCATCACGACCAGTAAGAATGGCCGCAGGATGGTCGTAGCGGGTCCCGAAAACGATATCCCCAGCGACAGCATAAATTGCGCGGCGATCGCGACGGCGACCATGCTGAGGGGAATGCGCGAGCGTTCAAGTGCTTGGCGCATTAGCGTCTGTCGCAGCTTGCCACTGGCCCACCGGGTGCCGCTATAGACCGCCCAGCCAAGCCCCAGAAGAGCGATTAGCATGACGGGTAGCATTACCCATTCCCACATACGCAGGCCGCCTATGGGCTGTTTTAAGCTGTTCGGAATGTAGGATTCAAACCGGCGCGGACCGAACGCCTCATAGAGAAGGGGGATATTCTGCACCGTCTGGGGCGTAAACATCCAGACTGGAGCGATGCCATCCGCCTTGTAACGCGCCAGCCGGATTTCGTAGGCCTGCCCGTCCACCTCGATCAGTTTCAGGCCGATATCCCGGCGCGCGCGGCCGGCTAGCGCGTTCTGCGATGTGCCGGTTTCAATCATCGCATCGGGGCGCGCCGACAGACCCGCCCAGTCAATCCAGAGCTGCCGCTCGATAACCAATGCCAACTGCCGCGCCAGTCTCTTGCCGTCCACAGCGCGGTCTGCCTCAGGCAGATCGGCGAGGTTCAGGTATAACGCGGCATCCGCGAATTCACCCGCTTCGGCCAGTTGGACAAAGTTGCGGACCGCTTCGCGCGGGGTGCGGCGCTGCACGGCGGTGCCGGACTCGTCGGGCCGCAGAATTGACACCTCCGCCTCATACCAACTCTGGTTTTCCTCTTGCGCGGGCAGGGCCGTTCCGGTGGCCAAGATTAAAAGGAGCGTTTGCAAGATTAGGCCGGGGTTTAGGCGGGGCATGATCAAGTCCTTTTTCTGCGAGAGTGGCGTGCGCCGGGGGGGCGAGGCGATACGCCGCAAGAGCGGTTTGGGGCTACCAAATGAAAAAGGCCCATCCGATTGGATGGGCCTTGATCGCAAGATAGTGATAGAGGATCAACCTTCGAATTCAGGCTGTGCCTCCAGGCGCTCTTCTGTGCTGTCGATGTAGATGCGCAGGTCGTCGCCGTCTGTTTCCTGCAGGATCTGCAGTTCGTCAAATGTGACGGCGACAGGCTTTTCGCCCAGACCCAAGAAGCCACCGACGTTGATGACAACTTCATTGATTGTGCCATCGTCGCCAATGATCAGCGAGTCGATTTCGCCGACGTTTTCGTCATTCGCGCCATAGACTACGGCACCTTCCAGATCTTCGGACGTCATCTGGCGTACGGCCGCCATATCAGCTTCGGCATAACCTTCACGCTCGACGGTTGGACGCGGCAGCATTTCGCGCTGGACGCCATCATTGGCAGCCATTTCTGCTTCGGTCTTTTCGACTTTCATGTCGCCGTCGGCGGCAATGTCGGCGTCTGTCTTCATATCGCCATCGGCGACCATGTCATCGTTACGCTCAAATGCAGGCAATTGCTCCAGCGCCTCTTTGGAGGTTGAGACGACGAGGAAGCGATCATTGCTGTCGCCCTCTTCGCGAACGATTTGGATGTCGCTCATCGCAACAGCAACGTCACGCTCGCCCAGTCCGAGGAAGCCACCAACGCCCAAGATAACAGCGCTTACATTGCCGTCTGCGGTCACGATGATGTCATTGATCTCGCCAATGTCGTCCCACTCAGCTTCGCCGCCATCGGCGATTGTCGCGTCTGCTTCCATGCGGTTTTCGGCATTATAGATGCGCATGCCAATCAAATTGGACGCATAGAAATCACCCTGCTGCATTTCGACTTGGGCAAAGCCTGTCTCAGCGCTCTGTGCGTGGACGCCGCCGGTCATTGCGATGACAAGTGCGGTTGTGCTCAAAAGACGTTTCATATTACATTCTCCAGCTGTTTCAATCGTTTGTTGTGGCAGCATAACGGCCAACATCTTTTTTGGTTCCGGAAGTGGATCATTTTCTTGCAGCTTTTTTTTTATGAAAATGGCGGAACTATTTGGGAGGTTTTGTGTTGCGCCACCCATGGCTCCCGGGTTGAGATTTTGGCACGCACCCGGAGCCGATCTGCTGCAGATGCATCTACGCAAATAGGAAGTAGAGCGTCCGCGAGTTATTCTCGACAATCTAATAATTTACGGCCGCTTGACTTAATTTTTCGTCGGCTAGCTTTCCTGCCATTGCTGCTGACAACTTGTCGCCGATGACTTCGACGCTACGATACCAATCTGCGATCGCGTTTGATCGCATACCGTTCAGGAGTATTTTTTAGTGTCCGTGTACCTTCACGCGATTTCGACAGCCCTTCCGCCATACATTCTGAGCCAAGATGCGGTTCAGGCCAAAGCTCACGAGCTTCTCGGGCCGAAGTATCCGCAGTTCCAGCGTTTGCTGACGACGTTCGCAAGCGCAGGCATTGACCAGCGCCATTCGGTCGTGCCGATTGAATGGTTCGAAGGTGATCACGGCTGGCGCTCGCGCAATGATGCGTATCTGGCAGGCGCGACTGCACTGTTCATTGATGCGGCCGGTAAGGCGCTGGCGCAGGCGGCATGGAATGCGGACGAGGTGGATTGCATCGTTACGGTATCGTCCACGGGCATCGCCACACCGACGCTAGAGGCGCTCGCGATGAAGGATATGGGATTTCGCAGCGATGCGCGCCGCGTGCCGGTCTTTGGCCTTGGCTGCGCGGGGGGCGTGTCGGGCCTGTCATTGGCGCAGGCGCTGTCGGCGGCGCGCCCCGAAGATAAAGTGCTGCTGGTCGTGGTTGAGACCTGCACTCTGTGGTTTCGCGCCGATCGCCTGCAAAAGGCTGATATTATCGCCACCGTCCTTTTTGGCGATGGTGCGGCGGCGGCCTGCCTCAGCGGCGTCGCGCCGGAGGGCCGCCAGATCACGCTGGCGGGCGGCACGCAGATAACTTGGCCGGACACGCTGGATATCATGGGATGGGATGTCGACGATGTCGGCCTTGGCGTGGTCTTCGACCGGTCGATCCCTGCCTTCATACTCGATAACATGGCGGACGCGATTGATGGTGCGCTCGCGCGGTCGGGTCTGACACGCGAGGATATCGCGCGTTTCGTTTGCCACCCCGGCGGTGCCAAGGTCGTCTTGGCCATTGAGGAGGCGATGGAACTGGAAGGCGGCACATTGGACGCTGAACGCGAGGTGTTGCGCGCGGCCGGCAACATGTCGGCGCCCACCGTCCTTTTCGTGATGGAGCGGGTGTTGCGGTCAGGCGCCAGCGGCCAGATGATGGCGACGGCGCTTGGCCCCGGATTTTCGGCGGCGTTCCTGCCGTTTCATGTGGCGGCGGCGGCATGATGACGGGGGCGGCGCTCTTCCTTGCGTTTCTGGTCGTGCAGCGCCTGTCCGAGTTGGTCATCGCACGGCGCAACACCGCGCGCCTGATGGCGGGCGGCGCACGCGAAATTGCGCCGGGGCATTATCCGGTGATCGTCGCCATGCACACGGGCTGGATCCTGAGCCTCGTCTTTTTTGGCTATGACCAGCCGGTGCATCTGTTCTGGCTGGCGCTGTTCGTCCTGCTTCAGGGGCTGCGCATCTGGATACTGGCGACGCTGGGCGGGCGCTGGACGACGCGCATTATAATCACCGACACGCCTCTTGTGGTGGGCGGGCCGTATCGCTGGCTGCGCCATCCTAACTATGTGCTGGTCGTGGCCGAGATCGCCATTGCACCGCTCGTTCTGGGCCTTTGGTGGGTCGCGCTGATATTTAGCGTGCTAAACGCTGCCGTCCTTGCCATCCGCATCCGCGCTGAGGAGCGCGCCCTTCGACCTGCTGGTGCGGGCGCCCGCAGGTGACGCCGATTTGGGACGCAGCGGTGGCGCTGCTGCTCCGGCCATGGGCCTGCGCCGCGATCTTGGCGGCCGTCATGATCGCCTCTGTTGCACCGATACAGAATTTGCGGTTCGACAGCGACATGAACCGGGTGTTTATGTCCGACAGCGCGCTGAGCAAGGCACAGCGCGCATTTGAGGCGCAAACCGGCACGACAATTAGTGATGTCGCTATCCTTGTCGAGTCAGATAGCCTGCTGGGGCAATCTGGCCTCACAGCGGCGCGCAATGCAGCGCTGGATCTGGAATTTGTGCCCGGCGTTGCCGCAGTATCGTCGCCCTTCGCGCTGAGGTTTCCGCCAAATCACCCCGATTATCCCGACGCTCCCGTCATTCCCGCTGATCTGGATGGCGTCGATATTGCGGCGCGAATGGCCGCGTTTGATGAACTCGGCAGTGGTTTGGGGACGCTACTGACGCAGCGCTCGCTGCTGATCATCGCCGCTGTTGATACTAGTCAGCGCCCGCTAGCCCAGACGCTGCCGGATATTTTGCAAATGGGGGCGGCGCTGGACGCCCAAGGTCTGCACACGGTCCTCACCGGCGAGGAAGTGATCAACATCGTCATCGCAGAGGCGCTGGCCGACGATCTGCTGCGGCTGAACCTTATCGGTGCGGCGCTGACCGTGCTCGCCGCGCTCGTGCTGATCCGTGATGTCCGGCTAACGATCATCGCGGTGGTGCCGGGCATACTGGGCGCAGTGGCGACACTGGGGCTGGCCGCGTGGCTGGGCTATCCGGTCACGGTGCTGAACAATGTGATCCCGGTGCTGATGCTGGTGCTGGGCGTGGCGAACGGGCTGCATCTAACCGTGCATCTGGCCGGGGCGGATGGTGATTTGCGCAGCCGTATCGCATCTACGCTGCGCACCGTCGGCCCTGCCAGCGTGCTGACTGCGGCAACCACCGCGCTGGCATTTGGCGCGATCATGACAGCGCCCAACGCGCCATTGATCGAGTTTGCCATTCTGGGCGCACTGGGCGTCACCGCGACGCTTGTGATCCTGTTGCTGGGCTTTGCTGTGCTGGCACATGCGCTGGCCCCGCCGCACCGCGCGATTGGCATCCGCTGGGGCCGGATCGCTGCCGCTGCCGGGGGCGCGGCATTGCGCGCGCCGCGCGCCGTTGTGGCGGTAGGGATTGCCGCGCTGATCCTCGCTGCTGGCGGCTTTGCCACGACGAAAGCGTGGTTTCCTCTATATGAAAACCTGCCTGCGGGCAGTGATCTGAGCGCGGCCAATGACCGTATTGCCGCAGATTTCGGCGGTGTGTTCCAGGCGTGGGTTGAAATGCCGGACGGCACGGATTGGGCCGCGCTCAGCAGCGCTGTTCGCGCGGTCCAGACGGCGTCCGACAATGCCCAAGTGCTGTCAGAGGTCGCCATTGCCAGTTGGTTGGGCGCACCTGACGCCGCGCCGACGCGCGATAGGTTGGCACAGCTACCCGCGTCCATCACTCAGCGCCTGCGCGATCCCGGCACTGGCACGCTCCGCTTTGCCGTCGCCATGCCCGAGCCGATGCGCAGCGCGGGCGCACTTGCTGCGTTCGACCGAACAGAGCAGGCAGCCTTGGATGCCGGCGCCGCGCGGGTCATCGGGCTGCCTGCGATAATGCGGCACGAATCCGTAACGCTTATCCGCCAGTTGTCACTTGGGCTGTTGCTGGCCGCCGCACTGGGCGCGGGCCTGGTTGCAGCCGTGTTTCGGTCGTTACGATTGTTTCCAACGGTTTTAGTGGTCAACCTTCTCCCGGTGCTGTGCGTTGGCGCGTCATTGCATGTGCTGGCGCAAGGACATCTGACCCCGCCCGCAGTTCTGGCGCTGACAATCGCATTCGGCGTCGCGGTCGATGACACCGTTCACTATCTCAGCCGTTTTCGTCACGCGCGTGCAGCTGGCCATGCGCGCGATGCGGCGGCCCGCGCGGCGCTCAATTCTGCGGGCGGGGTGATGGTGCTGACCACGCTTCTTTTGACGGCTGGACTGGCGGTGACGGCGTTCAGCATCTTCTTGCCCGTGCAACTGTTCGGGATCATGCTGATCCTCAGCCTCGGGATCGCGCTACTGGCTGATCTCGTTCTACTACCTGCCATGCTTTGCCTCGGAGTGCCGCGTGATGAATCCTAGCCTGACCGCCCTTCTGGCCGCAGTCGCGGCTGCCGCAACATTGCCTGCGCTCGCAGATCCGCTGCCGGATATGGCGGGGGCATGGACCGGATCAGGGTGGGCGCGCCAGACGCCGGGCGGCGCCAAAGAGGCTGTGCGCTGCCGTCTGAACAATACCTACAACGCTGTCGCCCGCCGTCTGGAAGTTGACGGGCAATGCGCCGTGCCGGGCAAGCGGCTGACAATCGGCGGCGCGTTGATCGAGGGGGACGCCGGACGCGTGCGCGGCTTTTGGAGCAATCCAGATGGCCCGGGCCGCACGCAAATTTCTGGCCAGACCCAAGGCGACGCCGTCTACTTCACCTTCCGCGCAAAAGAGCCGGGAACGGGCAGGGACCTATCGCAGATCGTGACATGGCATGCAGCGGGCGGCGCGTTATCATTTCATGCGGTCACCCGCGATGACCGCGCCGACATGTCGAAAATCGAATTTACTCGCTGAAGCGCGCCAGAGGCGGCTCACTGATCTGAAATCACCGTACGGAAGACGGCGATTTTGTGCTAAGGTCGGGCGGCTTATCCGGACGCAATCAAGCGGATGGGCGACGGGTTCTAAGGCTGGCCTACTCAAATTTTGCGGAACCCTGTCCCGACCGGCGCGTAAGGTATTGGCGCTGCGCAACTATAAGGGAGGTGAAAATGTCTGATTCCGAACGATTCCCCGCATCTATCTATGGCCCCGCTGAACGGCGCATGGCCGAAAGCATGGTCGATATTGAAAACCGGATGCTGGATGCTGTGGAAGATGAACAATGCGACTGTAAGGATGGCATGTTCAACGGCGTCACACGGCGCGGCCTATTGATGGGCGGTGTTGCCTTGGGTGGTAGCGCGCTTGCTGGCAGCCGCGCGATGGCCGATGCGCCACCGGGTGCGATTGAGTATGATGTTCAGCCCGACTCAACCAAGGAGCAGGGCCGCTTGATACTCGACGATGGCGGCTATGGCTCTCGTTCGCAATTCGAGAACGAGGTGCGCTGGCGCTATCCAACTGCCAGCCTCGATTCCAGTTGGTCGATGACGCCGCTCGCCTCGGGGCAGGGGATGATGACGCCCTCAGGCCTGCACTTTGAGAGGCACCATGGCGGCATCCCGGCGATTGACCCCGCGACGCATGAATTGATCCTGCATGGCATGGTTGACCAGCCTATGCGCTTCACCATGGACGACCTGAAACGATTGCCTGCGGTTAGCAAAATCCACTTTATCGAGTGCTCTGGCAACGGCCTGACGGAATGGGCCAAGCCAACGCTCAAGACTGTGCAGGGCACGCATGGCCTGACCTCGACGTCAGAATGGACCGGTGTGCGCCTGTCGACCCTGCTGGAAATGGCGGGGGTGCAGGACAGCGCCGCTTGGATCCTTGCCGAAGGGGCGGATGCGGCGGTGATGACCCGCTCGGTTCCATTGGACAAGGCGATGGACGACGCAATTGTGGCCTATGCCCAGAACGGCGAGGCGCTGCGCCCCGAGCAGGGCTATCCCTTGCGCCTGCTGTTGCCCGGTTATGAGGGGAACACTCACATTAAGTGGCTTCGCCGCCTTGATGTCAGTGATAAGCCGTTTATGACGCGGGAGGAGACGTCGAAATATACCGATCTCATGCCGGACGGTACGGCGCGGCAATTCACGCTGGAGATGGAGGCAAAATCGGTAATCACCTTCCCCTCGGGCGCAATGAAACTGCCGCGCGCTGGCTTTTACGAGGTGACCGGCATCGCATGGTCAGGGCGTGGAAAGATCGCGAAAGTCGAGGTGTCCGCCGACGGCGGCGCAACATGGCAAGAGGCCGCGCTGGACGGGCCGGTTCTGGACAAGTGCCACACACGCTTTCGCCTGCCATGGACCTGGACCGGCGAGGAGGCTGTGCTGCAAAGCCGCGCGGTGGACGAGACCGGATACATCCAGCCGACGCTGGAGCAACTGGTGGAGGTGCGCGGGCTAAAGTCGGTCTACCATCTGAATGCAATCCAAAGCTGGCACATCGCGCCGGACGGGGAGGTGACCAATGTTCATGCGTAACCTGACACTCATCTGCGCTATCGGCGCTCTGGCGAGCCCGGCATTGGCGCAGGATGCTGCCCGCACCGCCGCCGCGCTGCCAGAAACGCTGGAGGAGACGGGCGAGCGTGCGCCCGCAACCGTGCCACAATCCAGCAGCGAAACCGTGGGCGATATTGTGCCCGCCGACAACGCCTACGGCGTCGGACAGCCCGCCACCGAGGAAGAGATCGCAGCAATCGACATCGACGTGATGCCGGATGGCCGCGGATTGCCCGAAGGAAGTGGCACCTACGCCGAGGGGGAGGAGCTCTACGAGACGATCTGCGCCGCGTGCCACGGATCGGACATGATGGGGATATCGGACTTGGGCGCACCGCAGCTAATCGGCGGTCGCGGCACGCTCGCCACCGACAAGCCCGTCAAGACGGTCGAGAGCTACTGGCCATATGCCAGCACCTTCTTTGACTACACCCACCGCGCGATGCCTATGACGGCACCCGGCTCGCTGACCACTGATGAGGTCTATGCGATCAGCGCATATGTGCTGGGGAAGGCTGGCATTACCGGCACCGAGCCGGATACGATGCTTGATGCCGCGTCTATGGCTGAGGTCGAGATGCCCAACGCGGACGGCTTTGTGGCGGACCCCCGTCCCGACGTGGCCGAGTAGATAGATCCGATCCTGCGGGGGGGGCGCCCCCGCAGGATGGCGCCCAAACCATCCAACTGTTGCTTGGCTGATAGTATCGGCGAAACCGGGTTGGCCAACCCGCGAACGTCCGCGCGCGATATTTAAACGAAGAGTGGGTCTGGTCACGACCGCTTGGAATGCCGCTATTTTCAAGCGCACACCGCCGACAAGTATCGCGTCGATGAATTGCACGTAAAGGCGGCGCCGCGGGCAAGTGATCCGGATGAGGCTGCGCAATTTTCTGAGTGTACCCATGCAAGAACTATCGTAACAAATTACAACCTTTGGATATTTAGCTAGGATAAAGTTGCATGACACAAGATGGCAAAATCGCGATCGTAACCGGTGGCCTTTCGGGCATGGGGCGCGCGATCGCACGCAGGCTGACCCAAGACGGCGTGAGTGTCGTGATCGGCGCGCGGCGTGCCAACGATGAGGCATATGTGCGCGATATTCTGGATACCCACGGGATTGACGCGCAAGCCGCGGCATTGGATGTGCGGAGCAGTGACAGCGTGAATGGCTTTGTGGCAAAAGTCGCCGAGCAGTATGGCAAGGTCGATATTTTGGTCAATGCTGCGGGCGTTTATGAGGAGTCGCCGGTGATAGATCATCCAGACAAAATCTGGGATGACCAAATCGACACCAATCTCAGCGGAACCTTTCGCATGATCCGCGCCGTTATGCCCCACATGAAAGCGGCGCGTTGGGGCCGGATCGTGAATATCGCATCAGTGGCGGCACATAATGGGATGGCGAACAACGCAGCGTACTGTGCGTCAAAGGCCGGGCTTCTTGGGCTGGGGCGTTGCGTCAGCCTTGAGGGCGCGGCGCATGGCGTCACCTGCGCCTCTATCAGCCCGACTTGGGTCGAGACCGAGATGCTGAAGCAGTTTATTGATGCCGACATCGCAGCCACCGGCAAATCCCTGGAAGAGGTGCGCGCAGACTATGCAGCGTCAAACCCACAGCACCAACTAGTCCAGCCCGAAGAGATCGCCGAGCTGGCCGCGTTTCTGGTGAGTGATGCCGCCCGCGCCATCACGATGGAGGACTTTCAGATCAATGCAGGCTCGCTCTGGTAGGCCCTTCTGCGGCGTGAGAGCAGCGCCGTGGCGTCGCTGATTGTTTCATAGGGCTGGTCGCTGACCTGTGCCCATGCGGCGCGTGCCTTGGCATTGTCAAATCGCGCGTCCGCTATGAGGGTGCTGGGGAAATCAGCGATTACCCCCGCGATACCTGAGGGCAGGGTGGCGGCGTCCAGCCACTGCGCCGCTGGCAATGCGGATCTGCCGTCTGGAATGATGCGGGCATCACCCATCAGATTATAAATCGGTGCACCTGCATTTGTGACCGGGCCCAGTAGAAAGGCAGCGGCAGCCGCCACGTCCGTCATCGGAAACTCTAGGCCTTGCGGCATGTGCCCTAGCCGAAATGACGCCTCTAGGATGATTTCATAGATGTCGCGGGCGTTAGGTGCGTTCAGGTCATAAAGCGAAGGCAATCTGACGATGGCGGCCGGGATGCCCGACGCGCGAATTGCCGCCTCTGCCGCGATTTTGGCCGCGCCATAGCCGGTGCATCCCTCCCACGGTTGCGCTGGCGCCTCGGGCCACGGGCCGCCTTGATCGGGGAACACTGCGCTGGACGACGTGAACCTCAAATCGGCGCCGGCGGCGTTACAAAATGCCAGCACCGTCTCGATACCTCGTGCTGACCAATTCAGCATCTCGTCCCGCCCGATGGCAAGGTTGACCATAGCTGCACAATGCACAACCGTCGTAACCGAAGTGGCCAGCGTGCTATGTGCCTCGTCGCCCAAGCCAAAGCGCGCCTCGTCAAGAGTGCCGCGAACCATGACAAAGCGGTCCTGACTGATACCGTGCAAACCTGCAACTTCGTCCAGTCGGTCGCGCGCACCGCGCTGTTTGTCCCGCACAAGGCAATAGACGACATGGCCGGGTGGCAGATCACGTGCGGCGCGTGCCAGCACATGAGCGCCCAAAAACCCTGTCGCGCCGGTTAGCAATATACCGGGCTTATCAAAGCAATCGTTAGGCGCAGGTCCGTCTGCTTCGCATGTCAGCAATTGGTCCAGTCGGTGCAGCGGTACGTTCATCGCCAACTCGAAATCGATTGGCCGATCGTAGGCTTTCTCTAGTTCCAGCATCAGGGTGACGCACATCAGTGAATCGCCGCCCTGATCATGAAAGCTAAGCGCGGGGTCGATTAGTTCAGGCGCACACCCCATTGCCAAAGCGGCAGCGGCGATCACGGCATCGTCGATTGCGGCATGGGGCTGTGCATCGTCCGCGACGGGCGGCAAGGCGCGAATATCTGCCTTGCCCGACACCGGATGCAACGGAATCGCATCAAGCTGGACTAGGAATGACGGCACGCAATAGGCGGGCAGAACATCGCGGAGCTCTGCGGCAAGGGCCGCTGGCATTCTGTTTGTCCCTGATTGCAGACCCCATTTTTCGGCATTGGCGCAGGCCTGCGCCGCGTCGGCCGCAAAGTAAAAGATCAGAGCCTGCCCGCGCGCCCCCACTTCGGCGACCCAAGGCTCGGCTCGGGCAAATGCGAGTGGGGTACGCATGGTTTCGACCAATTCGCGTGTTTGGATCGAATAGCCACGTAGCTTCAGCATATGGGCGATGCGGCCCTCAATATGGAGCGCACCGTCATCGTCGAGCCATGCCAGATCGCCCGTATCGTAGAGGCGCACGTCGCGTCCTTCGATCGTGAGTTCGCGAAACCGCAGGCGCGTTTCCTCTGGGCGATTTACATATCCACGGCCCAGCATCCGAGGTCCCTCAAAATGCAGCTGGCCTGCGGTTCCTGTGGGGCAGGGCATGTCAGCTTCATCCAGGATGACGGCCCGCAAATGCTCCATCGGGACGCCAACCGAGACAGGCGCACCGCCCGATGGGGTGTTCAGCCGCGACATGCAGACATCGTGGGTTTCGCAGATACTATAGAGGTTCCACAGCTCGGTGCCGGGTAGCTTATCCAGCGATGCGGCGATCAGATCATCGCTCACCACTTCGCCGTTCAGAACGATGCGGCGCAGAGGTAACGCAGCGGCCTGATCACGCGTCAGCGTTGTCAGGAACGCATCATAAAACGACGGCGTAAACAGCATCTCCTCAATTTCGTGCTCGATCAAAAAACCTGCTAGATTACGCGGCGCCATCAATGTCTTGGCGTCTGGGAACCACAACCCGGACCCTTTGCGCAGCGGGCGAAACATTTCCCAGATGGCGAAAATATAGATGCCGACGCGCATATCAGGGTGATATGGGGTGAACGCGTCGCGCCATTCATAAGACAAAAACGCGGCGTCATGCGCGACAGGAATGCATTTGGGCCGGCCTGTCGTGCCGGATGTTGCCACCAGATAGATAGGGGCGTCAGGCGAAACAGATGCAGCGCGTAGCGGGGTGAGTGGCGTCCGGTCCGGCAGATCAAGCAGCGCCGCAGCATTGAGCGTGTCGCAATCTCCGGGCAGATGCCCCGGCGCAGCAGGCTGGCACACGACAACCAATGTCACGCGCAACTCAGAGATAATGTTGTGCAGCACCATCTGCGGCATTGCAGGGTCCAGATGAACAAAGGGACGCCCATGGATCACACAAGCCACAGCGCCCGCAGCCATAGCGACACCGGGTGATCCGAAAATTCCAACGACTTGCGAAGTGTCGACGTGCCGGCCAAAATCAGCGACGAACTGGCCAAGTCGGCTGTAGGTGATCGCGCGGTCCTGATCGGCCATGGCGGTGCGCTGGGGATGGTCCGCAATCGCGCGAACCAGATCAGCGGGAACTGTCTGAGGTGAGGGTATGGCGAAGGATCCTTTGTTGTAGCGTGCATGATCACAGAACGACGTTTCGACACGTAAAGGCGTCATTCGCGAAGTGCAATAAGGTCAGTCGTCAAATGATTGTAAGTAATAGGGAAACGCCGGCGAAATCTCGCCAATTGCACCTTGGCTGTAGTGGCTACAATTTCTTATACAAAATGCAGGCGTGAGCGGACTCAGACTAGATTTCAGCGGCCTGCCGGACCGCGTCAAAGGATGCGATGTCCCTCTGCGTCGATGATCAGCGTGCCGTCCTCCTTTGCCATCGGGCCGGGTGGTAGACGGTCTAGAAGGTCCAGCACCATCTCGCTGGGGCGGCACAGCCGAACCCCCTTGGGCGAGCAGACAATTGGCCGGTTGACCAGTACGGGGTGCTCCAGCATCGCTGCAATCAGCGCCTCGTCGTCCACTGCGGGATCGAGCAAACCCAAAATGTCGGCCGGTGACCTCGTCGTCCTGAGGGCAGTGCGGGGCGTTAGCCCGGCGGCGGCAAACAGTGCGATCAGTTGCGGGCGTGTCCAGCCGGTCTGCATGTAGTCGATGATCACTGGCGTCTCGCCCGACGCCTTGATGATCGCCAATACGTTGCGCGAGGTGCCGCAACCCGGGTTGTGATGGATGACGATACTCATGCTGAGGGCTTTTCTGACGGAAACCAGTGCTGGGTTCTATTTGCAAAAGCGACGAGGGACAGCATTACGGGCACTTCCACGAGAACACCGACGACTGTCGCCAATGCCGCGCCAGAGCCGAGCCCGAATAGACTGATCGCGACGGCCACCGCCAACTCAAAAAAGTTGGACGTGCCAATCAGGGCGCAGGGGGCCGCCACGTTAAACGGGATGCCCCACGCCCATGCAGCCCCGTAGGCCAGGAAGAAGATGCCGTAGGACTGGATCAGCAGCGGGACAGCAATCAGCGCGATAACCAGGGGGCGGTCGAGAATAACCTCGCCCTGAAACCCAAAGAGCAGCACGACCGTAACCAAAAGACCAAAGATTGAGAACGGCTGCACGCGCGATTTGAATGTATCTACCGCGGCTTCGCTGCCGCTTTGAACTAGGGTCCGGCGGGTCAGATACCCCGCCAGCAACGGCAGCATAACGTATAGGCCCACCGACAGCAGCAGCGTGTCCCAAGGCACGACGATATCCGTCACACCCAGCAGGAAGGCCACAATGGGCGCGAACGCAAACACCATGACGACGTCATTCACGCTGACCTGAACCAGTGTATAAGTCGCGTCGCCGCGCGTCAGGTTGGACCAGACAAATACCATCGCGGTGCAGGGGGCGGCCCCCAGCAGGATCACGCCCGCCAGATAGGCCTGCGCGTCATCAGGCGGTATCATACCAGCAAAGACATATTCGAAGAAGAGCACCCCGAGCGCGGCCATCGTGAAGGGCTTTATCAGCCAATTCACCACCAGCGTCACAACCAGGCCCTTCGGCTTGTCGCCGACCTGCCGCAGCGCGCCGAAATCCACGCCGACCATCATCGGATAAACCATCGCCCAGATCAGCACTGCCACCGGCAGGTTGACCGAGGCGACCTCTAGCGATGCGAGGAAGGCGAAGAGACCCGGAAACAAGTTTCCAAGAAGCAGCCCTGCGCCGATGGCGAGAGCCACCCAAACAGAAAGCCAACGCTCAAAGGTGCCCAGACCCGCACCGGCAGGGAGTGATGTATCGGTCATGTCGGCCTTTCGGAAGTTTTCAGTTCGCTGGATTTCGCTGCAGGCATTGCAGTTGCCTGCGGCGTCGCCCTATCGCCGCAGGCAATTTCATCGATGACGGGCTGGCAGGTTTCCGGGCAGCCGCCACAGCAATCCTCCATTAAAAAGGCGAGCAGGCTGCGCAATCCGTCCATGTCAGAGAAATATCGAATGCTGCGGCCCTCCCGCGTGCTTCGGATCAGGCCAGATCGTGCCAAAACCGAAAGGTTAGCCGACATTGTGTTCTGGCGAACCTCAAGCGCAGCGCTGATTTCGCCAGCCGACATTCCTGTTTTCCCCGCCTGAATGAGAAGGCGGAACACCTGCAGGCGTGTTTGTTGGCCGAGGGCGGCGAAGGCATCGAGAGCATGAAATGTATCCATGTATCGTGAAGTATGGATATGCAGATGCCTAGTCAAGCGTCAAATCGCATATTTGGGTGCCAGTTATACGCGATCCAACGCCCCAGCGTTTACAGCGCCCGGCCGCACGCAGACGGCCGGGCGTGACAGGCTCTGTCGTGCCCAAACGCCGAAATTAGTGGGCGAGGAAAACAGGGTGGTCGGTTTGCTCAATCAACGTCCGGGTGGTGCCACCAAAGAAGGCTTGGCGGGTTCTGGAATGTCCGTACGATCCCATAACGATCAAATCCGCGCCCACTTCTTTGGACCTATCCAGAATGCAGTCGCCAATGTCCTTACCGCCGCTGGGATATTGCTGCACAGTCACGGTGCATCCGTGATGCGTCAGCCATTTGGCAACATCGACGCCGGGGTCTTCGCCATCGCGGAACGCTGTCATCACTGGATCGATAGTCGCGATGATAACCTCTTCTGCCTCGCGCAAGAAAGGAAGCGCCTGATGAACGGCTCGCGCGGAATGCAGATGCGTGGTCCAGGCGACGAAAATTCGTTTTGAGTTGGCGATGGCATTGGCGTCATGATCGTTCAGCAAAATCCCGATGGGGGATTGGAACAAAACACCGTGGACGACTTGCTTAAAGAGCATATCGGGCTTGCGTAAATCTTCGCTGATTATCGCCATGTCGCACAGCATCGCCCGTCGCGCGATGGCATCGGCTACGCTGGATGGCTCGCATATTATGGACGAGACTTCGCCAGACACATCATGCTGTTGGAGCAGGGTTTCTATCTCGTCTCCCTTGGCATGCAGGGCGGCCTTGTAGGTGGCCACTTCCTCTTGCCATTCTACTGGAACATCTGCCGTTCCATAAAGGGGAACACCAATCGCGTAGTAGGGAAATGGTGGCATTTCGCCAATGATGAGGACAACCGCATGCGCCGGTATCGCGCGCAGCGCCTCAAGTTTTTTGGCAAGTTCGGTTGTGGATGCTTCTTTGCCAATAGCGATCAGGATCGTGCTGTTTTTCATGGCTGGATTCCTTGCTCAGTTGCAGGGATGGTAACGGATGTGGCCACGGCTTGGATTGATGTGCATCAATTAACAGGCGCAGATTTGCACGATTCGGGCAAGCGTGTCTTAGCTCGTGGGGCTCTGTAGGAGCGTGCTGCACGCGCGGGCCACGACCGCTTCTTCGTTGGTTGGGATCACTAGGATATCTACCGGCGATTGATGCGAGCTTATCTGTACCGCATTCCGCACATTCGCAGTGTCATCTAGCGCGGCGCCCAGCCAAGACAGGCGGTCGCAGATCAATTTGCGCACCATTGCCGAATTCTCGCCGATACCGGCCGTAAAGATCAGCGCATCCAGCCCGCCTATCGACGGCACCAGCGCGGCCAGACTGCTGGCGGCACGGTAGCAGAACAGGTCGATCGCTTCTTGTGCATGCGGATTTTCGCTGTCTTGCAAAACTTGCATGTCGTTGCTGATCGCCGAGACGCCCAAAAGCCCCGATTGTTTGTAGAGAATATCTTCGATCTCTGGCGCGCTGAGGCCCTTGTCCTGCATCAGATAGAGCACAACACCGGGGTCTAGCGCGCCGCAGCGGCGGCCCATCATCAGGCCGTCCAGCGCGGTAAACCCCATACTGGTCGCGGCGCTTTTGCGATCCTTCATTGCGCACATGCTGGAGCCATTTCCGAGATGGGCGACGATCACGCGGCCATTCGCGCGGTCGCCCAGATGGTCCGGCAGGACGCTGCTGATATACTCGTACGAGAGCCCGTGAAACCCATACCGGATGATGCCCTCGTCGGTCAGGGCGCGGGGCAGGGCGAATAGCTGCGCCAACCGGTCCTGACTGCGATGAAAGCTGGTATCAAAGCACGCGACTTGGGGAACGTCAGGTTGCCATTTCGCGACAGCACGGATGGCCGCGATGTTATGAGGTTGGTGCAGCGGGGCAAGAGGCACCAGCCGTTCAAGCTGCTCCAAAACAGATGGAGAAATCAGTGTCGGGCCAGTGAGATCCTGGCCCCCATGGACAACCCGGTGCCCCACCGCCAAAAGCGGTCGATCACCGGTATGCGTCGCAAGCCACGGCAGCAACAGCGCAATCACCGCGTCGTGGCCCGACAGCACATCCAGAGACGCCAATGCGCCTGCATCCAGCGCGCCGCCACCCGCAGTACGGGCAGAAAAGACAGGCGTCGTTCCAATGCCCGCGACCTTGCCCCTGATCCGAGGTTTCGTAGAGGCGGCATCACTATCAAAGACCGCGAACTTGATGCTCGACGAGCCTGCATTGATCGTTAGAAACGCCCCCGTCACTGAATGGTACCGATAGGCATATGGTGAACATAAAGCTGCGCTATCGCTGCGGAGGCCAGCCGCGACATCACGCCATCGGCCCGGCTGGTCAGAACGATGGGAACGCGCGCGCCTAGAACGATCCCGGCTGCATCCGCGCCAGCCAGATAAATCAGTTGCTTTGCCAGCATGTTGCCCGCTTCAAGATCGGGGACGATTAGGATGTCCGCTTGCCCCGCGACGTCTGACTGTATGCCCTTGGCCTCGGCGGCGGATTGGGACACGGCATTGTCGAAGGCAAGCGGCCCGTCAATCAAGGCCCCGGTAATTTGCCCCCGGTCCGACATCTTGCAAAGTCCTGCGGCATCGACCGTCGAGGGAATGGTAGGCGTCACCGTCTCGACTGCTGACAAAATCGCGACTTTCGGCAGATCAATTCCAAGAGCATGGGCAAGATCGATAGAATTCTGCACGATATCGCGTTTCGTTTGAAGGTCGGGAAAGATGTTGATCGCAGCATCGCTTATCAGCAAAGGCTTAGAGTAGTTTGGCACGTCGAGCGCGAAAATATGGCTCATCCGCCTCTCTGTGCGCAGTCCCTTATCATTGTTCACGACCGGCTCCAGCAACTCATCAGTGTGGATCTTGCCCTTCATCAGCATACTGACCTTGCCCGCGCGCGCCAACGCTACAGCAGTTTCTGCAGCGGCATGGCTGTGAGGCACATCAACGATTTCGATACCGCTTAGATCGCGGCCAATTTCCAAGGCGGTGGCTTCTATTTTAGCCTTGGGTCCGACCAGAACGGGAATGATGAGCTTCTTAATTCCAGCTTCGAGCGCACCTTCGAGAGACAAGGCATCGCAAGGGTGAACGACGGCGGTGCGCACAGGCTCCAGATTTGCGTTCGCGCGGATCAGCTCATTAAATCGCGCGCCCCTTTCGTGTAGGTGGACATCGGGCAAAATCACCCGCGGGCGCCGCACCTTGACTGTAGGCGCGATGACCAGCGCGCTGCCTTCGATGACGGTTTTGCCGTCTTGGTTCACACACACGCAGTCGAGCGTAACGTGATGATGTTTTTCGACCTTTTCCGCCACTGTCACCTTTATGACGACTGTATCACCCAAGCCGACCGGCGCGCGAAAGCTGAAATTCTGGTTCAGGTATATCGTTCCGGGACCGGGAAGCTCGGTTCCGAGGACGGCAGAGATCAACGCGCCCCCCCACATCCCGTGGGCAATGACATGATGAAACATGTCAGAGCTCGCGTATTCCTTGTCGACATGTGCCGGATTCACGTCGCCGGACATGACGGCGAACAGCTCGATATCTTCGGGTTTTAGCGTGCGGGTCAGCTCAGCCGTGTCACCGACTTTGATTTCGTCGTACGTTCTGTTTTCAATGAATTGCATGTATGATTGCCTTGCTTTGCGGTGGGTCTGGCGTCGGGTTCGCGGCGGGTCAGGGCGGCGTGCGCAGTATCAGGCCCGAACGTGGAAGCCGCCATCAACATAGGCAATGTTGCCAGTGACTTTGCGCGACAGATCGCTAACCAATCCGGTGGCTATATGCCCGACATCCTTAATACTGACGAGGCTCTGCTCGGGTGCGCGTTTCTGCGCGGCAGCAATCAGTTCGTCAAAGTGGGCGATGCCCGACCCGGCACGCGTGTTCAGGGGGCCGGGCGAGATGGCGTTGATCCGAATTTGCTTGGGGCCCAACTCGGCTGCCAAGTAGCGCACTGTTCCCTCAAGCGCGGATTTTACCGGGCCCATGATATTATAATTGTCGACGACTTTTTCGGCGCCGTAGTAGCTCATCGTCAGGATACTGCCGCCGTCTGCCATCAGCGGAATGGCCAGCCGCGTCAACCGGATCAGCGAATGGACCGAGACGTCCATTGCCTGCGCAAACCCTGCTTGCGAGCATTCGCTGACCGGGCCGTGCAGATCATCCTTGGGGCAGAAGGCGATCGAATGGACGACAAAGTCGAGGCGGCCCCATTTTTCGCGAATTGCCTCAAAAACGGCTTCCATCTGCCCGTCGATTTCGACATCGAGTGGCAGAAACAAATCAGCATCTAGCTGGGCCACGACCGGGGCGATGTATGGCTTGGACCGCTCGCTTGCGTATGTAATGGCAAGCTCGGCGCCCGCCGCGCGAAAGGCCATGGCGCAGCCGGCTGCGATAGAGTGTTCGTTCGCGATACCGACAATCAGCCCGCGCTTGCCCCGCAATAACGTCTCTAGCATCCCGATCACTCCTGAAATACGTAGGTGCCGGGCGCGTCGCAGAGCGCGGCGTAACCCTTTGATTTGGCACCAAGGGGCGGGGGTTTTACCGGATCGCCCGACGCATCCGCAAGCCAGTCGGCAAGGACCGGCCACCACGACCCATCTACAGGATCCGTCTGCGCCATCCACTGGTCGGGGTCGGCATACTGCGCGTCCTTGGCCTTGGGCCGCATCCTGTAATGTCGGTGCGGGTGTCCGGGCTCCGACACGATACCGGCATTGTGTCCACCGCTGGTCAGCACGAAGGTGACATGGGTGTCAGAGAGTAGATTGAATTTATAGACAGAATGCCATGGCGCGACATGGTCCCGCTCGGTCCCGACCAGAAATACCGGCGCGCGGATATCGGTGATTGCTACGGGTCGCCCACCCACCCGGTACCGCCCTTCGGCAAGGTCGTTGTTCAGGAACAGAGACCTCAGGTATTCAGAATGCATCCTGTAGGGCATCCGCGTTGCGTCTGCGTTCCAGGCCATAAGATCGATCATCTCAGGTCGCTCGCCCATCAGATAATCATGGATCACTCGCGACCAGATCAGATCGTTAGAGCGCAGAAGTTGAAATGCCCCGGCCATCTGCGTGGTGTCCAGATACCCCTTATCCCACATCATATCGTCAAGATACGCAAGCTGGCTGTCGTTGATAAAAAGCGTCAGTTCACCCGCTTCGGTGAAATCAACCTGCGCCGCCAAAAGCGTCAATGTCTGCAGACGCGCGTCCCCATCGCGTGCCATCGCGGACGCTGCAATGGACAAAAGAGTGCCGCCCAGACAATAGCCGAGCGCGTGGACTTTCGACCCCTTGGTAATGGTTTCGACCGCATCAAGGGCGTCCATTATGCCCAAGGACAGGTAGTCATCCATCCCAAGGTCCCGGTCGCCTGCATCCGGGTTTTTCCATGAAACCATGAACACCGTGAAGCCTTGGGCGGTCAGATACTGAACCAGCGAATTCTGGGCGCTAAGATCGAGTATATAGTATTTCATGATCCAGGCGGGCACGATGAAAATGGGCTCTGGCCGGACGGTCTCGGTCGTCGGGGCATACTGGATCAGCTCGATCAGCCGGTTGCGGTAGACGACCTTGCCGGGTGCGGTTGCCAAGTTTTCGCCGACTTTGAACGCCTCTAATCCAACCGGCCCTTGTCCCGAGTTGGCCCGAGAGATGTCTTCGACGAGATTCTGCCAGCCACGCACAAGGTTCCAGCCGCCATCTTGATAAGTTTTGGCTAGAACTTCGGGGTTAGTGAGGGCGAAGTTAGACGGCGAGAACACGTCCAGCACCTGCCGCGCCGCAAATGTCGTAACGTTTTCATGCTGGGTCGTGACGCCTTCAATGCCAGTGGTTGCGTTGTGCCACCATTGCTGGTTCAGCAAAAACGCTTGCGACATAACGTTGAACGGCCATTTCCGCCAGGCGTCCCCCTTGAACCGCCGATCTTGGGGAAGCGGCTCAACGCAGGTTTCAGCTTTGTCGGGGTTGACGGCGCAAGATGCCGCATAGTTGGCAAAACGCCACGCTTTCTTGCCCGCTTTTTCCACGAGTTGCAGTTGCTTGCCGGGGGAAGAGGACAGATGCAAGGCCCAGTCCGAATAGCACGCGGCAAGCGCAATGGGCGACAACCCACCTGTGAACTTTGCTTGCGCCGCTTTTAGTCCTTTGTCCAGAGCTTGCTGAATGCTGGTATGCGTTTGCGGTAAATGATCAAGCCTTTGAGGCACGGAATAGGGCGAGCCGCCGATTCCGGCGATCTTGCCGGGGATCTTTTTGCTGTGAAGTGATGTGACCTGCGACATGGCCTGAACCCTTTGCCAATGATGAAATCTTATCAGTTCAATATATAGGCATTGATCGCGACAATTGACCTGCGTCAATCGCCGGGCGGGCCCGCTTCCTAAAACCACCAAGACGGAGTGAGCGACGTAAGCCGCGTTCAGTTCCTTGTTGGCCCAATGGATTGGATACGGATCATGAAAAAGCGCATCATTGCTGCCGCTGCCTTGCTGGTAGTCATCGCTGCCGGAGGCGCGGCGTGGTGGCAAATCTCTCAGCGATCGAACCTGCCGGACGGCATCAGTCAGTCAAACGGACGGATTGAGGCTGAGCGGATTGCGGTTGCGACAAAATTGGCCGGCAGGGTTGCCGAAGTTCTCGTCGTGGAGGGCGATTGGGTAGAGAGCGGGCAATTGATTGCCCGGATGGACACCGCTGACCTCGAGGCTAACCTGCGCCAAGCGCAAGCAGTCGTACTGCAGGCAGAGCAGCAAAAACTCCAAGCGGAAGCTCTGTTGCGGCAACGCCAGTCAGAGTTGACGACGGCAGAGGCTAACTTTTCGCGCGTCGAGCAGTTGGCCAGCGACGGATATAACAGTCAGGCGCAATTGGACACGCAGCGCACCGTTCTTCATTCGGCGCAGGCCGCAGTTGCGTCAGCAGAAGCGGGAATTCCGCTGGCGGAGGCAACCATCGCGGCCGCCAGAGCAGCTGTTGAAGGCGTGCAAAGCCTGATCGACGATTCCAATCTGACAGCGCCGCGCGCAGGCCGCGTGCAATACGTTTTGGAACACCCCGGCGAGGTTGTCGCGGCCGGATCCAGCATCGTTACCCTGACTGACCTGTCGGATATGTATATGTCGATATACCTGCCATCGCGCGACGCCGGACGTCTGGCAATCGGCGCGGATGCGCGGATCATACTGGATGCGATCCCGGACTACGTTATTCCTGCGACCGTCACGTTCGTTGCGAGCACGGCGCAATTCACGCCCAAATCGGTGGAGACGTCGGAAGAGCGAGATCAGCTGATGTTTCGGGTCAAACTGACCATCGCCCCCGAGTTGCTGGCCGAGTATAGCGACCGCGCGCGCGCCGGTGTTCCGGGCGTAGGTTACGTATTGGTCGCCGATGGCGCGACATGGCCCCCTGAACTTGCGGTGAGACTGCCGCAATGACAGCTTCGTCTGTAGCAACGCTGTCGGCGGTTACGCATCGCTATGGGCAGATCGCTGCGCTGGACGATGTGACGCTTGATATTCCTGCGGGCTGCATGGCGGGCCTGATCGGCCCCGATGGCGTTGGGAAATCAACGTTGCTGGCGCTCGTTGCCGGCGTCCGGCGACTGCAGACCGGCAATGTGCGCGTGCTGGACGGCGATATCCGCGATCGCCGTCACCTTAAAGCGTGCAACCACCGTGTCGCCTATATGCCGCAAGGCCTTGGGCGGAACCTCTATCCGACTTTGACGGTTGCTGAGAACCTGGATTTCTTCGGCAGGCTTTTTGCGCAGTCTCAGGCCGAGCGGCAGGCGCGCATTGCCGATCTGCTCAGCGCGACGGGCCTCGATCCGTTCCCGGATCGCCCTGCGGGCAAGCTGTCGGGCGGCATGAAGCAAAAGCTCTCGCTCTGCTCGGCGCTTATTCACGACCCTGACCTGTTAATCCTAGACGAGCCGACAACAGGCGTTGACCCACTGTCGAGGCAGCAATTTTGGGACCTTATCGACCACATTCGAGGGCAGCGCCCCGAGATGAGCGTGATTGTCGCAACCGCGTACATGGAGGAGGCTGAACGCTTTGACTGGCTGGCTGCGATGTCAGGCGGCAAGGTTATGGCAACAGGCACCCCGGCTGAGATCCGGCAGAAGGTCGATCAGCCGACGATGGAGCGGGCCTTCATCGCGCTGTTGCCAGAGGAATTGCGCCGCGGGCATCGCGATGTTGTTGTGCCGCCCCGACCGGACACCGGCGGTCCGCCCGCTATCGAGGCAAAGGACCTTACCCGCAAATTCGGGGACTTTGTCGCTGTTGACGCCGTGAACTTTGAGATTGAGCGCGGCGAAATCTTTGGATTTCTGGGCTCGAACGGGTGCGGCAAGACGACGACCATGAAGATGCTGACCGGATTGCTGCCCGCAACCTCCGGTCAGGCGCTTTTGTTTGGCGAGACGCTGGATGCAGGCGATATGCGCACGCGCCAGCGGGTGGGATACATGTCGCAGTCGTTTTCCTTGTATAGCGAATTGACCGTGCGCCAGAACCTGGATTTGCACGCCGACCTCTATCAGTTGCCAACCGCCAAGCGGGCAGGGCGCGTCAAACAGATGCTGGATACGTTCGAGTTGATTGCCGTTGAGGGCGAAAGGCCGGATGCCCTGCCTCTAGGGATACGCCAGCGTCTGCAACTTGCTGTGGCCGTGATCCATTCGCCAGAGATCTTGATCCTGGACGAGCCGACATCGGGTGTCGATCCGGTCGCGCGCGATGCGTTTTGGCAGCACTTGATCGCACTTTCCAGAGATCATGACGTGACGATCTTTGTCTCCACCCATTTCATGAACGAGGCCGAGAGGTGCGACCGTATATCATTGATGCACGCGGGGCGGGTTTTGACCGTTGGCACACCGACAGAGATCGCAAAGGCGAAAAATACGGACAGCCTAAGCGATGCCTTCGTCAGCTATTTAGAGGATGCGGTTGACGACGTCGTGCCAAGCGGCGGTGTAGACGCGCCGCAAATTCCCCCGGCGCCCGCGCTGCGCGGCCCGGCGGGGCCTAGCGGCGGCAGTCTGGCGCGCATGTGGGCCTTTGCCCGCCGGGAAACAATGGAGATCTTGCGCGACCGATTGCGACTGACCTTTGCATTTTTGGGCCCGATCATTTTGATGCTGACCTTCGGATATGGGATCTCATTTGACGTGACGGATCTGCCTTATGCGGTGCTGGATCAGGACCAATCAGCAGAGAGCCGTACTTTGCTCGAAGCGTTCTCAGGGTCGCGCTATTTCGAGGAACGCAGCCCGGCGACCAGCGCGGCCGAGCTGGAATCTCGCCTGCGCAGTGCAGAGATCGCGATCGCGATCCAAATCCCACCAGATTTTGGTCGCTCGCTTTTGCGGGGCGACATTCCCGAAGTGCGCGCAGCGATTGATGCCGCGATGCCATTTCGGGCTGAGACGACGCGAGGCTATTTAGCAGGCCTTGCCGTGTCATACATGGCCGATCAGAGCGAGCGTACATATGGCGAGGCTATCGATACCAGCGGCGCGAATGTTGTGACGCGGTTTCGCTACAATCAAGGTTTCAAAAGTGTCGTCGCTATGGTGCCTTCGGTAATCATGCTGATGCTTGTTCTCATTCCGTCGATGATGGCCGCCATGGGCGTCGTGCGGGAAAAAGAGACAGGCTCCATCGCCAATTTCCGCTCCACCCCTGTTACGCGGGCGGAATTTCTTCTTGGAAAACAGCTTCCCTATGTCGTCATCGCGATGCTCAGCTTTGTGAGTTTGCTGGTCGTCGCCTACGGGGTTTTTAGCGTGCCTGTCAAAGGGTCGGGTGTGGCGCTTTTGGTCGGAACGTTCCTGTATGTCTTTGCGACGACGGGTTTCGGCGTTCTCATCTCGACCTTCACCAAAACGCAGGTGGCTGCCACGTTTGCCGCGGCGATCATCGCCATCATTCCCGCAGTCAATTTCTCGGGCCTTCTTGTCCCTGTATCATCGCTTTCGGGTAGCGGCAGGCTAATCGGCCTTAGTTTCCCGTCGGGCTGGTATCAGCAGATCAGCGTGGGCACGTTCACCAAGGACCTTGGTTTTGCAGAACTTTGGCAAAACCATCTCGCGCTGGGGGGCTTTGCCATTTTATTCATGGCGGTGTCGATCCTGGCGCTGAACAAGCAGGAAGCCTGAAATGGTGCAGTGGCTCTCCAACATCTATCGGCTCGGTCTCAAAGAATTGCGCAGCCTGCGGGCGGACCCGGTCCTGCTGTTCCTGATTGCTTATGTGTTCAGCTTTGCGGTCTATGCCGTGGCGACGGGTGCCAAACTGGAAGTTGTCAACGCATCGGTGGCCTATGTCGATCTGGATCGTTCAGATTTGACCGGGCGGATTGTCGGGGCAATTCTACCGCCAGAGTTTGATACACCGCGCGAGATTGCAGCCTCTGACGTAGACCGCGCGATGAACAACGGCGACTATGTTTTTGTGCTGTCGTTCCCCCCTCGGTTTGAGGCGGACGTCATCGCAGGGCTACAGCCATCCATGCAATTGAATGTGGATGCCACGGCGATGGTTCAAGCCGGGAACGGGTCGGTTTTCCTTCAGGAAATCATCGCGGCCGAAATTGCAAAGTTCGTCGCAGGCGATGACACGGCAAGCACGCTGCCCATTGATCTGATTGTCACCGCCCAGTTTAATCCTAATCTGCAATCTACGTGGTTTTCGTCCGTGATGCAGGTCATCAACAACGTCACGATCCTGTCGGTGCTACTGACCGGAGCGGCGTTGATCCGCGAGCGGGAACACGGAACAATTGAGCATCTGCTGGTCATGCCGGTCACACCATCAGAGATTATGCTCGCCAAGATTTGGGCCAATGGCCTCGCAATCATCATTGCTGCTGTGTTGTCGCTTTGGCTGGTGGTCCAAGGCATTCTTGGGGTGCCCATAGCTGGCTCAATCACACTTTTTGTCGCGGGGACGGTTCTGTATTTAGTCTCTGTGACCGGCCTTGGTATTCTGCTCGCGACCTTTACCACCTCCATGCCACAGTTTGGCCTGCTGGCTTTGCCGGTTCTGGTCATTATGAACCTGCTCTCAGGCAGCACGACGCCGATGGAGAGTATTCCGCACTGGCTTCAGATGGTCATGCAGCTGTCACCTTCCACGCATTTTGTAGCATTCTCGCAGGCCATTCTTTACCGCGGCGCGGGGCTGGAGACAGTCTGGCCAGATATGTTGGTGATGGTCGCGCTTAGCGCAGTGTTTTTCGTCATAGCGCTACTGCGGTTCCGTCACACCATGGCCTCCGCACACTGAAATCCAGAACCACCCGATTGCCAATTGACGACAATCAATTTCACAGCGCGCCGCATCACTAAGGTCTGGCCCACATACTGCAACAGTTTCAGCAGCGCGGTGTCACTAGCTTTTCTAATTCCGGCCAAGAAGAGGACCGTGTTGAGAGCGAGAGAACCCTGAAATGACGCGTGAAGGCGGCGCCCGCCAGCCAAGCCTGTCTTCAAGTCTGTCAGATAGCGCGGCGTCGCTGATACCCCAAGAATGCGATCTTGAGCCATCTTTAATACAGGACGCGAAGGAATACCGACATGCCCATCCACTATGTGAATGCAGACGACGACTCGACCTTTCAAGACATCTACGCGACGAATGCGTCGGAACACGCGTTGCCGAAATACCGCCTTCCAAACAATTCGTCCGAACCTCACGCGGCGTACAGCCTCGTCCGGGACGAGCTTTTGCTTGATGGCAATTCGCGGCAAAACCTCGCCACTTTTTGCACAACTTGGGTTGAGGACGAAGCAAAGCAGTTGATGACTGACGCCGTTGACAAGAACATGATCGACAAGGACGAATACCCACAGACTGCCGAAATCGAAAACCGCTGCGTCCATATCATAGCCGATCTTTGGCACGCTCAAAAAGCGTGGGAGACGGTTGGCTGTTCGACAACCGGATCAAGCGAAGCGGCCATGTTGGGCGGGTTGGCCTTCAAATGGAAATGGCGCAATCGCCGCGAAGCAGAGGGCAAGGATACCAGCAAGCCAAACATCGTCACCGGACCCGTACAGATTTGCTGGAAGAAATTTGCCCGCTACTTTGATGTTGAGATCCGCGAAGTTCCGCTGGAGGGTGATGCCCTCGGGCTACAACCGGCCGATCTGCGGAAATACTGCGATGAGAACACCATCGGTGTGGTTGCCACGTTGGGCGTCACATTTACCGGTATTTACGAGCCGGTCGAAGCGCTGGCACGCGAATTGGACGCGATGGAACGCGATCTAGGGCTTGATATCCCGATCCACGTTGATGCGGCGTCGGGCGGGTTCATCGCGCCCTTTATCCAGCGAGATCTGGTCTGGGACTTTCAGATTGAGCGAGTGCGGTCGATTAACGCATCCGGCCATAAATACGGGTTGGCGCCATTAGGCGTAGGCTGGGTAATCTGGGCGTCAAAAGAAGATTTGCCCGAAGATCTAATATTTTACGTCGACTATCTGGGCGGCAACATGCCCACCTTCGCGCTTAATTTCTCGCGGCCCGGCGGCGAGATCATCGCGCAGTACTACAATTTCCTTCGGCTGGGCCGCGAGGGATACACGGCCATTCAGCAGGCGTGTTCGGACACGGCGCAGTGGCTGGGCGCAGAACTGGCCAAGATCGGCCCGTTCGAGATGGTCTATGATGGCCATGGCGGTCTACCGGCAGTCGCCTACAAGCTGACGGACGCAGATCACGGATACACCCTTTATGATCTGTCAGAGAGGGTGCGGATGCGCGGATGGCAAATCGCGTCCTACCCCCTTCCATCAAATCGCCAGGAAACGGTCGTTCAGCGCATCCTGATCCGCCACGGGGTCAGCCGCGATCTTGCGCGTCTTCTGCTCGATGATATTGAGCGCGCGATTGATCACCTGTCAAAAAACCCAGTCCCAAATTCGACGGCGACACCCAGTTTCCATCATGGATAGACCGCGCGCCCGATGCCGGGCCACCGCCAAATCAGTGTCGCGCGCAGCTATCATACCAATGGTGTTCGCTACCGGACCCGCGTTGGCCCAAGCGGATGCGCCCGCCACGGCCGAAGGCGTGGTCGGGCAGATATTCGGCCGGATCGAGCCGATCACGGAGGCCGGCGCGCACGGCTTCTTTCAGCTTCTTGGGAACCAACCGATAGCGTTCATCTTGCTCGCGCTGGCACTGGGTACGCTAATTGGCAGATTCAGCCTGAAGGGCGTTTCGCTGGGGTCCACGGCCGGCACACTGCTGGTCGGTGTCGTGTTCTCGATGATCGCTGAGGCGGCTTATGGCATCACCTATTCGATTCCCGGCATCCTATCGTCGTTCATGCTGCTCCTTTTTATGTATGCCCTCGGGCTAAAGGTGGGGCCGCAGTTCTTTTCCGGCTTGCGCAAGGGCGGTCTGGCCTTTGTCGTGATCGGACTGGTCGTCTGGGTTCTGAACTGGGTCATCTGCTACTTTGGGGCCAAGCTGGTCGGCCTCGCGCCGGGCTATGCCACAGGGCTGATTTCCGGCAGCTACACGATCACCGCAATACTGGGTGTAGGGCAGGGCGCAATGGCCAGCGGCGCGTATGTGCCCCCAGCGGGCATGACCGTCGAAGAGGTCGGCGCGAATATGGCGGCGGCCTATGCCATCAGCTATGTTCTGTCGACCGTCGGGATCATCTTGTTGATCCGGTACCTGCCGCGCATCTTTGGCCGTGACGCTGTCGCCGACGCGAAACTGGCCGAGGCCGAGTTCAGCGGCGGTGCCACGCACCCTGTTCCGGGCGCACCCGGCGCGCTGACGATGGGGTTCTCTCCCTACGATCTGCGCGCGTTTGCCGTCACGCATGACAGTTTTGTGGGGCGCAGCCTGTCACAGTTGGCTAACGATTTCCCAGCAGTGCCGATCCTACGCGTGGTGCGGGACGGCGCGGTCATGGACCTCGCCAGCGATCCCACGCTTGCCGCGGGCGACATCGTGACCGTTCGCGCGAATGTGCATGATCTGATCCTTAAAGAGGGCGAACTGATCGGCCCCGAATCAGATGCCCCACTGGCGCGCAACATCCCGATGGAAGTTGCCGACGTACATATCGGCTCGCACGCCGTCTCGGGGAAAGCGCTGGAGGATCTGGCCAGCTTCGGCGCTGTCGGAGTTGAGGTGCAGGCGCTCTTTCGCGCGGGCAGCGAATTGCCCCTTGGGCCTAAAAGCGAAGTGCGATTTGGCGACGTCCTGCGCCTGACGGGCCCTGATGCCGCGCTCAAAGTGACTGCAAAGCGGTTGGGCGGCCATGCCGTACTACCGACGATGAAGTCCGAGCTTCTGTATCTCTCGCTGGCGATGCTCGTGGGCTATCTGGTCGGGATCGCGACGGTGACCATCTCGGGCATTCCATTCGCGCTGGGGACATCGGCAGGGTGCATCCTTGCCGGCATCTGCGTCAGCTATTTCCGCAGCCGCAATCCCGAATTTGGCGGCCCCGTGCATGAGGGCGCGCGCAGTTTCCTTCAGGACTTTGGCCTGAACGCCTTTGTGGCGGTCTTGTCGGCGAATGTGGGGCCAAAGGTGATCTCGGCCTTGGGCGGCGACACGATCTTGTGGTTGGCGTTGATCGGGATAGTGGGCGCTCTTTTGCCGCCATTCATAGCGTTTTGGGTAGGGATCAAAATATTTGGCCTCAACTCGATCATTTCGGACGGCGCGGCGACAGGTGCGCGCAACAGCACACCGGGACTGAACGCCATCATGGAGGAATCCCGTAGTTCCGTCGCCGCTGTGCCTTATCCCGTAAGCTATGCTCTGACGACTGTCTTGGCACTGATCGGTGGCTACTTCTCGATGATTTTATCGTGACTAGGCCGGTGTTCTGCCGACTGGACCCATCCGGCCCGCGCATTTCTGCCCCCTTACATGCTGAAATGCGCGCGCTGGTTCGGTGATTGACGATCGTCAATCGAGACGGCGTCATGTCTGCCAATTGTATTCCAACGGCTGATTGTTTCGTCCCACCCGGGGAGGTGCGACTCAACGGATCAGCTCCATGATCGAAACGGGGGCAAGCGGCCTGCTCGTTGACCAAAGGGGAATACTGATGCCAACAGACACATCCGCATCCGACACTCAAACGGGCGCCGCGGCACCCGGCAAGTTGGGGCTGTTGTCCCTCACGGCGCTGGTCGTCGGATCGATGATCGGCGGCGGCGTATTCAGCCTGCCGCAGAACATGGCACGCGGTGCGTCGGCCGGCGCGATTACCATCGGTTGGTTGATCACCGGCGTTGGGATGCTGGCCCTTGCGTTCGTTTACAAGAACCTGTCGACCCGCAAACCCGCGCTCGATGCAGGGCCATATTCCTACGCGCGCGCGGGGTTCGGCAATTTCGTCGGGTTCAACAGTGCTTGGGGCTATTGGCTCAGCGCTTGGATTGGCAACGTTTCATATGCGGTCCTGATCTTTGGCGCGCTGAGCTATTTCTATGCACCTTTCGGTGACGAGGGGAACACGTGGCAGGCGATCGTAGGCGCCTCAATCTGCGTCTGGCTGGTTCACGCGCTTGTCCTGATGGGGGTGCGTCAGGCGGCTATCGTCAATCTGATCACAACGATTGCAAAGCTAGGGCCGATCTTTTTATTCGTCGTGCTGGTTTTCGTGGCCTTTAACATGCCGACGTTCCAGTTGGATTTCTGGGGCACAGAGTCGCTAACGCTGGGCAGCATCACGACCCAGGTTCAAAGCACGATGCTGGTCACGCTTTGGGTCTTTATCGGTATCGAAGGGGCAAGCGTCGGATCTGCCCGCGCCGCCAAGCGTAGCGATATCGGCAAGGCCACCATCTTTGGTTTCCTCTCTGTCTTGTTGCTCTATCTGCTCGTGTCGCTGCTCTCGCTGGGTGTCATGTCGCAGCCCGAATTGGCTGGATTGCCCGCCGCCGCCTCAATGGCGAATGTTCTGGAATCCGTGGTCGGGCCGTGGGGGTCGGTTCTGGTTCGGATCGGGCTGGTCATCTCTGTTGCCGGGGCGTTTCTAAGCTGGACGCTCCTCGCCGCAGAAATCCCCTACCGCGCCGCCAAAGAGGGGATGTTGCCAGCGTTCTTTGCAGCGGAAAATGACAACGGATCGCCGTCAGGCGCGCTCTGGATTACCAACATCTGCGTGCAGGTCGTTTTGATTGTGACGCTCTACGCAAACTCGACCTATCTCGCGCTTTTCTACATTGCATCGACAGCGATCCTTGTGCCGTATGTCTTCTCCGGTGCCTACGCGCTCAAGCTGGCGCTGAGCGGCGAAAGCTATGGCCCGGGCGATCGTCGCGGTGGCGACATGGCTATTGGCGCGCTGGCAACCGTCTATGGCGCTTGGCTCGTCTATGCTGCTGGTCCTGCGTACCTGCTGATGTGCGCCATCCTCTATGCGGTGGGTATTCCATTCTACATCTGGGCGCGTACGTCGCACCGCGAACGCACATTCACCAGCATTGAAATTCTGATTGCCGTTGGTCTGGTCGGGGCTGCTGTTGTGGCGGCTTACCTGATGTGGACCGGCGCGATCAGCGCTCTCTAACTTAGATAAATTCAAGGAACAGCTACCATGGAACACACTCAAACCCTTGGCGTCCATTCCGAGACTGGCACCCTGCGGCAGGTGATCGTGTGCCGCCCCGGTCTGGCGCACCGCCGCCTGACGCCGGCAAACTGCCAAGAGCTGCTGTTCGACGACGTTTTCTGGGTCAAGCAGGCGCAAAAGGATCACGATGTCTTTGCCGCCACGATGCGGGGTCAAGGTGTCGAGGTTCTGGACGTGAACGACCTCTTGGCGGAGACGCTGGACCGTGCCAAAGGCCGCGATTGGGTGCTGGACCACTTGGTTACGCCCGACCAGATTGGCGTGGGCATGATGTCAGAGCTGCGCGGCTGGATGGACGAGCTGCCCGGCGTCAAACTTGCCGAATACCTGCTGGGCGGGCTGGCCACGAACGATCTGCCGTTCAAGCCGTCCGGCCTCTTTGGCAGCTACCTCGGTGATCATGGTTTCATCCTGCCGCCACTGCCCAACGCGCTTTTCACGCGGGACAATTCAGCGTGGATCTTTGGCGGGGTATCGGTCAATCCGATGCACTGGCCCGCCCGCCGGCCCGAAACCCTACTGAACACCGCGATCTACAAGTTTCATCCGAAATTCGCCGGTAAGACGACGATCCACTGGGGCGATCCGACAACCGGTCATGGGCTGGCCACGGTTGAGGGCGGCGACATCATGCCCGTCGGTAACGGCACGGTGCTGGTCGGCATGGGCGAGCGGTCGTCGCCGCAAGGCATTGGACAACTGGCCGAAGCGCTGTTCGAGTCGGGCACGGCGCACCGGGTGCTGGCCTTCGCCATTCCAAAATCACGGGCCGCGATGCACTTGGACACCGTGTTTACCTTGTGCGGCGGCGATGTGGTCACGACCTTTAAGGAGGTTGCGGACGAGTTGGTTTGCTATGACATCCGCCCCGGTGACGGGCCCGCCCCCCTGCAATTTCGCCAGGATCCTCGCCCGATCTTTGACATCGTGGCTGAGGTGCTGGGCTACAAGAGCCTCCAGATCGTGCCCACCGGCGGCGATACCGTCGAAGAGCGCGCACGCGAGCAGTGGAATGATGGCAACAACGTGCTGGCCCTCAGGCCCGGTGTGGTTATCGGCTACGACCGCAATGATGACACCAACGCCGCACTAAAGGCGGCAGGTATCGAAGTGCTGGCGATCCCAGGCGCCGAACTGGGCCGCGGCCGCGGCGGCGGCCACTGCATGAGCTGCCCCACTATGCGCGATCCTGTTTGACCCCGAAAGGCGACACCAATGGCTTATAATCTGAAGAACCGACATTTTCTGACCCTGCGTGATTTCGCCCCCCGTGAGATTGCATTCCTGCTGAAGCTGGCTGCCGATCTAAAGGTCGCGAAATACACCGGCACCGAAATGCCGAAGCTGCAAGGCAAGGACATCGCGCTGATCTTTGAAAAAGACAGCACGCGCACCCGTGTGGGGTTTGAGGTCGCGGCATATGATCAAGGTGCGCGCGTCACCTATCTGGGACCAACCGGATCGCATATCGGGCATAAGGAGTCGGTCAAGGATACAGCGCGCGTTCTGGGCCGTATTTATGACGCGATCGAGTATCGCGGCTTTGGCCAAGATGTTGTGGAGCAACTGGCGAAATACTCTGGTGTGCCAGTTTATAACGGACTTACGAACGAGTTTCATCCGACCCAGATCCTCGCCGATTTTCTGACCATGCAGGAGCATGTGGAAAAACCGCTGCACCGCGTGGCCTATGCGTTTCTCGGGGATGCGGGCAACAATATGGGCGATAGCCTGCTGATCGGCGGTGCCAAGATGGGGATGGATGTCCGCCTCTGCGCCCCCAAGGCCTGCTGGCCGAACTCTGAGATCATAGAGGAGGCCAAGGAAATTGCCGCGCAGACCGGCGCGCGCGTGACCATTACCGAGGACGTTGATGCGGCGGTCAAGGACGTCGATTTCGTCTACACTGATGTCTGGGTTTCGATGGGCGAGCCCAAGGAGAAATGGGGCGAGCGCATCGAGCTCCTGAAACCCTATCAGGTGACTGCTGAGGTCATGAAAAAGACCGGCAATCCGCGCGCCTGCTTCATGCATTGCCTACCTGCCTTCCACAACACCGAGACGACCGTGGGCGCGCAGATCAAAGAAGAGTTCGGGCTGGACGCGATGGAAGTGACAGAAGAGGTGTTCGAGAGTGCCGCGTCCATCGTGTTCGATCAGGCTGAAAACCGGATGCACACGATCAAGGCGGTTCTCGTCGCCACTTTGGGGGCCTGACGTGCTGGTCGTCGCAGCCGTCGGCGGCAACGCCCTGCTCCAGCGGGGGGAGCCTCTGACCGCCGAGGCGCAGCGCGCCAACGCCAAGACCGCAGCAGAGGCGCTGGCACGGATCGTGCGCGCCGGGCACCGGCTTGTCGTTACGCATGGCAATGGCCCGCAAGTGGGATTGCTGGCCTTGCAAGGCGCTGCGTACAAACCCGATGAGGCCTATCCACTAGATGTGCTGGGGGCCGAAACGGAGGGCATGATCGGCTACCTGATCGAGCAGGAGCTGGAAAATGCGCTGGGCCACGACCGCGCGGTTGCGACGCTTTTGACGCAAGTGATCGTGGACGCACAAGACCCCGCCTTTCAGCATCCGACCAAGTTTGTCGGGCCGGTTTACTCCAAGGACGAGGCCGAGACGCGGGCCAAGGCGGCGAATTGGACCATCGCGGAGGATGGGCAGTATTGGCGGCGCGTCGTTCCATCGCCCAAACCTGTCGAGATCCCAGATCTGCGTGTCGTGCGATTGCTGCTGGATCAGGGCGTAATTGTGATTTGTGCAGGTGGTGGCGGCATCCCGGTGCTGCGCCGCCCGGACGATAGCCTGATCGGGGTTGAGGCGGTGATCGACAAGGATGCAGCGAGCGCGCTCTTGGCTGCTGATTTGGGGGCAGATGTCCTTCTGCTGCTGACGGATGTCGATGCAGTCTATCAGGGCTTTGGCACCGATGCCGCGACGGCAATACGCCATTTGACGCCCGAGCAAGGGCGAGCGCTGGATATGCCAGAAGGGTCCATGGGACCCAAGCTGGCAGCCGCGTGCGATTTTGCCGATCGGGGCGGTATTGCAGGCATCGGTCGGCTAGCCGATGCGCTTGACCTGATAGGTGGCACGGCTGGCACCAGCATTTCGGTCATCGCAGAGGCAGCAAAATGATCGCAGCGCCGCGTCCAGACACTGAGGTAGAGACAGATGGCCGTATCGCCGCCATTCGCGGCGGAGTGGTCGACGTGGTGTTCGATGGGGCGGTCCCGCGTATCCACGACCTGCTTTATGCTGGTGAGGTCGCGCTGGAGGTGTCCGGCCTGATCGGGCACGGCATGGTGCGCGCCATGGCGATGGCGCCAGTGCGCGGGCTCGGCCTTGGTATGCGGGTCAGGGCGACTGGCGGACCGATCCGGGTGCCTGTTGGCGATGCCGTTCTGGGCCGGATGCTGGATGTTTTTGGTGCGCCCATTGATGGACGTCCTGCGCCTGCGGCCAAGGAACACCGTTCGATACACCAAGCGCCGCCCAAGCTGAGCGACCGGGTTCTGCACTCGCAGATCCTTGAGACCGGGATCAAGGCCATTGACCTGCTCTCACCAATCGAGAGGGGCGGCAAGACCGGGCTGTTCGGCGGCGCGGGCGTGGGCAAGACTGTGCTGATCACGGAGCTGATTAACAACACGGTGCAGCACCACAAAGGCGTCAGCCTTTTTTGCGGCATCGGCGAGCGTTCGCGCGAGGCCGAGGAGCTGTATCGCGAGATGGGCGAGGCAGGCGTGCGCGAGAAAACTGTGATGCTGTTTGGCCAGATGAACGAGGCCCCCGGCGTGCGGTTCTTGGTGGGCAATACGGCGCTGACTATGGCCGAGTATTTCCGTGACGACAAAGGTCAGGACGTGCTGCTGCTGATCGACAATATCTTTCGCTTTGTTCAGGCGGGGTCCGAGGTGTCAGGCCTCATGGGGCGAATGCCCTCGCGCGTGGGGTATCAACCGACGCTCGCCACGGAACTGGCAGGCTTGGAAGAACGCATCACCTCAACCAAGCGGGGGGCGATCACCTCAATTCAGGCTGTCTATGTGCCCGCCGATGATTTCACCGACCCGGCTGCAGCGCATATATTCTCGCACTTGTCGGCCTCAGTCGTGTTGTCGCGCAAACGCGCAAGCGAGGGGCTATATCCGGCGGTTGACCCATTGGCGTCCGCGTCAGTAATGCTGACGCCCTCCGTTGTCGGACAGCGCCATTATGACATCGCCCGCGCGGTGCGCCGGACACTGGCCGAGTATGAGGAACTCCGCGATATCATCGCCATGCTGGGCCTTGAAGAGCTGTCCTCGGCCGACCGCGCCACGGTTGAACGTGCCCGCCGTCTTGAGCGGTTTTTGACGCAGCCTTTCTTTACCACGGGGTCATTTAGCGGGATGGAAGGCAAACTGGTGACGATCGACGAAACGCTGAGTGGCTGCGAGACGATACTGGCGCAGACCCAGTTCGATCTGCCCGAAAGCGCCTACTACATGATCGGCGGGCTAAACGATCTGGAGGCCATGAAATGAGTTTAGCTACCGACATGAGCGTGACACTGCGCCTGCCGACCCGCACGCTGTTTGAAGGCAAGGCGACGCGCATGACGGCGGTCGCACCGAACGGGGCATTCGGCATCTTGCCAAACCACGTTGATTTCGTCACTGCCCTTGTGCCGTCGGTTATGGCGCTCGCTCTTGTCGATGGGTCCGAAGCAATCTTTGGTTTGGACGAAGGCCTCTTGGTGAAAAAAGGGCATAGCGTCGTCGTCGCAGTCCTTCGCGGCGTTCATGGCGATGATCTGGGCAGTCTGCAGGACACCGTGGAGGCAAGTTTCGTCCAGATGGACGAGGAGGAGAGGCAAGCCCGGTCTGCGCTGTCGCGGCTTGAGGCGGATATGGTCAGGCGCTTCGCCGAATTGCAAAGGCCGCAGCCATGACGCCCAAGCCCGACAAATCCACCGAAGAGATCGCCCGCCGAGCCAAGCGAATGAAATCATCGCGCGATAATCCAGGGCCAAGCCCGCTGCGCGGTATCGGCACGTTCGGAATGATCGGCTGGTCCGTCGCTGTGCCGACAGTTGGCGGCGCGTTTCTGGGTCTCTGGCTGGACCGAGTGGCGCCTCAGGCATTTTCGTGGACGATCGCCCTGATCCTGGGCGGCGTCGTTCTGGGCGCGTTTCTGGCCGCTGCATGGATGAACAAGGAAGGAGGCGACAAATGATAACCGTCGATTGGAATGCCGTAATGCTGGGCGTCGCTGCGGGTCTCGTCATGGGCGCCTGTTTTTTTGCAGGGCTGGCTATCGGAGTGCGGCACGCCCTGCGCAGCGCAAGCCCCGTTAAACTATTGTCGATCAGCGCCGCCCTGCGAATTTCCGCGTTGCTGGGGGGTGGGTGGATCATCGCCGGGCAGGGCGGGCCTTGGGCCGCTTTGGGCTATGGGGCGGCGTTCATATTCGCGCGCGTTGTCGCCACGACGTTTGCCCGGATCGGCGTAACAGCCGGAGGCGCGTCATGAACCTGTCGCCTGATCAGACCACCATCCTCGACATCTGGGGGCACTCGCTGAACGCGACCATATTTTATACTTGGATCGTGATGGCGCTACTGACCATCTGTTCGATTCTGATCACGCGCAACCTGCGCCCGGACGTGCCGCCGAACAGGTGGCGAACGATGCTAGAGGTGATCGTACAGGGCATCCAGAGCCAGATTGAGGAGGTCGCGCAAGGGCCGTCGCGGTACTTGTTGTACTACGCAGGCACGCTCTTTTTGTTTGTGGCCGTGTCGAACCTTCTGCTGGTTGTCCCCGGATTTCAGCCGCCGACATCCTCGTTGTCGACCACGACGGCGCTTGCGATTTCGGTCTTGATCGCGGTGCCCATATTCGGCGTCAGCAGCAGGGGGTTGGGGGGCTACCTCAAAACTTATCTTGAGCCGTCGTTCATCATGCTGCCCTTCAATATCATCTCAGAGTTCTCTCGCGGCATTTCCCTCGCCATCAGGCTTTATGGAAATATCATGAGCGGGGCCGTGATCGCGGCAATCTTGCTCAGCGTCGCGCCCTTCTTCTTTCCCGTGGTGATGGATGTTCTCGGCCTGCTGACCGGCATGATCCAAGCCTACATCTTCGCAATTTTGGCTGCGGTCTACATCTCTAGCGCGACCGCTACGCCAGCCCCCTCACTGACCACAAAGGACACGCCATGACAGAACTTGCCATCATCGCCGCCATCTCGATCTTCACATCAGGCCTGACCGTCGCGTTCGGCGCCATTGGCCCGGCGCTTGGCGAAGGGCGCGCAGCCTCAACCGCGCTCAGCGCGATTGCGCAGCAGCCTGACGCAGCCTCGACCATTTCGCGCACCCTGTTTGTCAGCCTCGCCATGATCGAATCCACGGCGATCTATTGCTTTGTTGTGGCCATGATCCTAATCTTTGCAAACCCATTCTGGAATGCGGCGGTGGCAGCGGCCCAAGCGGCGGCTGGCTGACCCATGTCCATCGACTGGATCACCGTCGCCGCCCAGATTGCCAACTTTATGGTTCTGGTCTGGCTGTTGAAGCGGTTTCTCTACCGCCCCATTTTGGATGGCATCGACGCCCGCGAAGCGGGGATTGCCGCCCGGATGCAAGAAGCGGGGCAAGCCAAGGCCGCGGCTGCCGCGACTGAAGCTGAGTATCGCGGCAAAGTGCGGTCCCTGCAGGCAGCAGAGGCCGAGATGACGGAAACGATAAGGAAAAAGGCCGAGGCAGAGCGCGATCTGTTGCTGGCAGATGCGCGCGATCGGATGGAGCAGGAGCACAAGGCCTGGCAGACCCATCTGGACGATGAGGCCAAAAAGTACACCGCCAAGATGCAAAGTGCCGGTGCGGCCGCGCTGTTGTCGCTAACCCGCAAAGCGCTGACCGACCTTGCGGATGACACGCTGGAGGCGCGTATGGCGCATCATTTGATCCGTCAAATCAAGCCGATGGCCGCAGATCTGAAGCGCGCTGCAGGGCAGGCGGCGGCGGCCGTCATCACCAGCCATGAGCCACTGCCGCCAGCGGCGCAAAAAAGCCTGACATCTGAGTTGAAGGCACAGTTCCCCGACGTGTCGCTGCGTTTCGAGACAGATACAGAGCAAGCGCCCGGCCTTGTGCTGCGCATGGGCGGCGCGCAGGCGGAATGGACTGTAGCGTCCTACATCGACGGTCTTGATACGTTGATTTCCGAAAATCTGGCCATGGGCACCGACCCGAAAGCGCGCTCATGAGCATTGAAACGAGCAAGATTAGCGCCACGCCGGAGGGACTGTTGGAGGCCCTTCTAAGCATTCCCGCCCCGACGCCGCGTCTCAGCGAAATCGGGCAAGTTGCCGAGGTGGCAGACGGCATCGCCATCGTGACCGGTTTGGAGCGCGCCTTGTCGGACGAGCTGCTCCACTTTGAGAGCGGCGTGCAGGGGATCATCCTAGATTTGGAGCCCGGACGTCTGGGAGTTGTGCTGCTTGGCCCGACCGATCATATCACCGTCGGCGAAAGCGTCATGCGCACCCACAAGGTCGTCAGCGCCAAAGTTGGTCCGGCACTTTTGGGCCGCGTTGTTGATGCGCTTGGCAACCCACGGGATGGCAACGGCCCCATCGAGGCCGAAGCGCTCCACCCAGTTGAGGCGGAGGCGCCCAAAATTCTGGATCGCAAAGCCATCTCGCGCCCCCTGGCGACAGGGGTCAAGGCGGTGGACGCGGCAGTGCCGGTCGGGCTAGGGCAGCGGGAGTTGCTGATCGGCGACAGGCAAACCGGCAAGACGTCATTGGCGGTGGACGCGATCCTTAATCAGAAAAACACCGATCTGATCTGTATCTATTGCGCAATCGGTCAGCGCGGCGATGCGGTCGCCAAGGTGATCGGCGCGGTCCGCGACGGCGGCATGATGGAGCGCACGATCATCATGTCCGCTGGCGACGAGGATGCCGCAGGGCTGGCCTATGTCGCGCCCTATGCCGCGCTGACCATGGCCGAGTATTTTGCGGATAAGGGCCGCGATGTCTTGGTGGTTTTGGACGACTTGACGCATCACGCCCGCTCCTACCGCGAATTGTCGCTGCTGCTGCGCCGCCCGCCCGGGCGCGAGGCATTTCCCGGCGATATATTCTACATCCATGCCAGATTACTGGAACGCGCCGGGCAATTTACCGAGGCCGCGGGCGGCGGGTCGATCACGGTCCTGCCGGTGGTCGAGACGCAAGCCGAAAACCTTTCGGCCTATATCCCCACGAACCTCATTTCGATCACCGACGGGCAGATCTACCTGTCACCGCGCCTCGTGCGCAAAAACCAGTTTCCGGCGGTTGATCTGGGGGTGTCGGTCAGCCGCGTAGGCGGCAAGGCGCAAAGCCCGGCCTTTCGCTCAGTGGCGGGCAATCTGCGCGTGACGCTATCGCAATTCGAAGAGTTGGAGGATTTTGCCCGTTTCGGCACACGGCTGGATGATGCAACCCGCGCAAGGCTCACCCGGGGGGCGGCTGTGCGTGCGTCACTGCGGCAGGCAGAGCGTGATCCAATACCGGCCATTGAACAGCTATCCGTTCTGATCGCGGCGATGGACGGCCAACTCGACGGATTGAGTGAGGCAGACACCTTTGCAGTCATGGCGGATATTAGAAAAGCCGCCGCAAGCGATCTGGTCGATTTGGCCGAGCAGATCGCGCAAAACGAGCCGTTTGGCGATGAAACGCGCACCCGCATGGCCGCGCTTGGCCAAAAGGCGCGTACGGCATTGGGGGTCCAAAATGGCACAAACCCTTGAGGCGCTGGCACGGCGGACGACCAGTATGCAGGGCATCCGAAGCGTAGTTCACACGATGAAGACGTTGTCTGTCATAAATTCCGCGCCCTATGAACATGCGGCCCGCGCTATTGAGGCCTATTATGGCACGGTGCTGGAGGGTCTTCATGCATTCATTTCGCAATCGGGGCCTATCAGTGCTGCGGCACCGCGCAGTGCTGCACAGGTAATCGTGGTATTCGGCTCGGACCACGGCCTGTGCGGAAACTACAACGTGGCGCTGGCGGCGCATGTCAGGCATCACATCGGCGATAGCACCGCCACGACCATTTTGTGCGTCGGGGCGCAGATGGTAGATGCGTTGGCCGATCTGGGCCATGGTGTGGAGGGCACGTTCCTTCCGCCGGCGTCTGTTGACGGGATCGGGCGGCTTGCAAATCTGCTTACTCAGAAGCTGGACGATATCAGGCGCGGCAATGCCCCCCGCGAAGTCGCCGTTTCACTAGCCTATTTTGCGCGCCGAGAGGGCGACACCCAATCGCCTGAAATCGTGCCTTTGCTGCCGCTGGATCCCGCACTGATAGCAGATTTTCGGTCAAGGCCGTGGTCCTCGCGGAGCCTGCCATACTTTTCCATGAGTGCGAGCGATCTCTTTGTGGCGCTGATCCGGGGGCATTTGTTTGCAAGCCTGTTCCGGGCCTCTGCTGAGGCGATGGTTACGGAAAATGCGGCACGGCTTGCCCTGATGCAACAGGCAGAGCAATCGGTGGACGACAGGCTTGATACGCTTCAATCGGACACGCGCGCCCTACGCCAGAGTGAAATCACCACTGAACTTCTCGATGTCATCACTGGCTTTGAGGCGCTGAAGAAAGACAGGAGACCTGCATCGCACGCTGGGCGCGATGCAGATCTCAAGTCGGCCGATACGTCAAAATGATCTGCGATACCTTGCCTCTGGCGCCATGCGCCGCATGCTTGGCGGCAATCCGCACTTTCAGGCGGTTAAATTGCGCCTCGAAATCGCCCAGCGTGATCGCAAGAGGCGTCACATGACGCGCATACCTAACGCAGCCTCGGCGTCGATCCCGGCGACCTTGCAGATCTTGTATTTCTCGGTGGTGGCAAGGTCGATGCGCCCCGCGCGTTTAAGTTCGGTAAACCCCCGGCTGACGGTCTCTGTCGACAGGCCAAGGTGATCCGCAATATCCTGCCGGCACATAGGCAATACGACATGGCCAGCTTTTTGCTTTGAAGCCGCAAAATCGCAGAGGAATTGAAACAAGCGATCCGCCGCCTTTGTGCTGATCAAGGTCAGCAGCTGCTTTTCACGACATTCCAAGAGTTCCAGAACATACATCCTAATCTCTTGTCGCAACTCAGTGTCGACCGTCAGTGCATGTTCGAGGGCCGCACGAGGGATCGATTTAACGATGACGTGGTCGACCGCCTCGGCGGTTAAGTGCCAGTTTCCCATTTCAGAGAGCCCGACAAACCCGCCTTTTTTGGCAAAGCAAGAGATTTGACGGCACCCACCGGCACTAATAGTGCAGCAGCGGACCGTGCCTGACGCGATCAAGTAGACGGCGGCTGCCGCTTCGCCATGTAGTGCAATGGTGCTGTTTGGTTGAAAATGCTGCTCGAAGGATCCAGCATTAAATAGGGCATATAGACGACGGTACTTGGCCGTATCCGAAGGTTGCCCGCTGGTCCTTGGTGCGTTGAGCTTTGTGTTCTTTGACCAATCAATGGGGAACGCATGACTGGATTTGGGCACAAGTTTTGTCTCCGGAGCCCGGAATGAAAACTTCGCCTCACGAAAGTCGGTCGTTGATGCCGTCATCACGTTACTCCTAGATTTAAGTGCCGCCGTATTCTGGGTGATTTAATTCAGCCAGACGTTGATCTCGCTCATGTTTTGCGCCGGTTGGCGGGGTGCCCCGCCTATTGAAACCTGAGGCAGGTAACTGCCTCGACCATCCGGTTTGAGCGGTGCGTGGATGCCTCGCCAACCACTGCCAAATGCCTTTAATTCGTGCGCCGACCGCCCTTTGGCGATCTTTTGCCGACCTTTGAGGTGCGCAGCGCGCGTCCATCATGGATACCTTTCGCTGCCGCTGGTAAGAGCGGGACATGCTGGGTTTGCCAATGATCAACCATTACGGGTTGGGGCGGCGGCCAGTAAGTGAGTCACAGTGAGGCTGAAGGCGCGGGAGGCCAGGCGGCACGGGATGTTTCAAGCGGGCGACAGGGGTGCCACTGCCATGACGCAAACAAGATCACTGTCCCGCGAGATGGTGCTGACACAACTGGCCCGTATTACGGGGAGCAGGCAGTTTTGCAACGCGCCGCGCCTTTCACGGTTCTTGTCATACGTCGTGGAAGAGAGTGTCGCCGGGCACGCGGACCGCTTAAAGGGCTACACCATCGGTCTAGAGGTTTTTGACAGGCCCGAGGACTTTGACCCGCAAACCGACACGATCGTTCGCGTCCAAGCGCGTGCGATGCGGCAAAAGCTGGATCAGTATTATGCGCAGGAGGGTCGAGGCGACCCGGTGCTTATCACGATCGCAAAAGGATCGTATACGGCGGCGTTCTCCCTGTCGTGCGATGGTGATGCGCCGGCAGGCGCGGATCTGCCTTCGCCCGCGTTGCCATCTATAAAACCATCCATCGCAGTGCTGCCATTTGATGACTTCAGTCGAGAACAGGAAAACCAGTATTTTGCTAGTGGGCTGACCGAAGAAACCATAGCTAACCTGTCGCGGTTCAAAGAGCTGTCCGTTTTCTCCAGATTGACGACCGAACAAGCGAAGCTAAGAAACCTGAGCATCAAGCAAATTTACGACGAGTTTCGTCCTGACTTTGTTCTTGAGGGTAGTTTTCGGATAGACAATGAAATGGTCAATATCACGATCAATCTGGTTGACGCCTCGTCTGCCGAGATAATTCTAACGCAGCATTTCAGTCGTTCAGCGACCCCAGAGGCCATGTATGTCCTGCAAAATGAGATGTCGCTGGCTATCGCCACATGGATCGCGGATCGGTTCGGTCCCTTGGGACTGTACGCACGCCGAAGTGCGCAATTATCCCCGTCACTGAAATGGCAAACGTATAGCTGGATCTCGCGGTACTACCAATTCTCGGTCCAGTTGAGTGAGGAAGATCGAAAAGAGATCCAGGAGGGTGTGCGCAAGGCTCTGGAAAGCGATCCGACATCGTCTGATGCACATGCGGTCTTGGCTCTGACGACGGTCGATCAATACCGGATGTGGTTTGCCGAAAACACCAACGTCGCGTTGCTGGATCAAGCTTTGCATGAGGCCAACCTCGCGGTGCTACATGATCCAGAGAACGCGGCGGCCCATAAGGCGCTGGCTATCGTGCAGTTCCACCGCAGGGAATTCGATCAATTCGAAGCAGAAGCGCAGCAGGCACTGTCCCTAAACCCTGGTCACCCAGATATGTTCGCCATGCTTGGGATTTGCTATTGCGTGCGGGCTAACTGGAGCGTCGCGATGCCTCTGCTGAACAAGGCGATTGCGCACAATCCGCTGCAGCCGGGATGGTATCACATACCCAAAGCGATTTGCCTTGCGATGACCCGCGGGCCCAAGGAAGCGCTTGCGGAGACGCTGGTGGCCCCGCTTCCCGGTACGTTCTATTACCATTGCTACAGGCTTTGGTTTCTTGTCGAATTAGATCAGATGGTTGCCGCGCAGCTTGAAAAGGCGCAGCTGCTGGAGGTGCTTCCGGATTTTGAGCAAGTTATACTGCCTCATCTTCGGGCTTGGTGTTTCGATAAATCAATCCTCGACCGTGCGGTCGCAGCATGGCAAAAAGCCGGGCTTGAAATATCCCAGTAAAAGCGCTCGCTGTATGGCTCGCCCTGTCGTGGCTAAGCACGATCATTCAGCTGGCGGCGTCGATATCCGCCATGAGTTGTTCGGTCGGAATCCCGCGCCGGACTGCGCTTTCGCGGACCGCTGATTGAACGACCTTGCTTCGCTTCAGAAGGCGCAAAAACCGACCTTCATCCAGAACAAGAAGCGTTGAGGGCGCGATGGCGCGGACCTCTGCGCGTTGCGGGTTTCGCATCAGCACGCCCATCTGTCCGAACATTTCACCGCGCCCCAAACGCCAGCTTTGGCCCGCCACGTCCAGCTCGACCGCGCCGGAGGCCACGAAATAGACGTTACGCGATACACCGTCGCGATTCAGGATACGCTCACCGGGATTGACGTAGCGGGTGACAAGGCCGCGCGCCATTCTGTTTAGGACAGCCTCGTCCATGTCCGAAAATAGCGGGAACTGGCGCACCAATTCGGCTTTTTGCAATGTCAGATCCAGCAACGGGGTCGCTTCGGCGCGGTCGCGGCGCGAGGCCACATCTAGGGTAAGTGCATTGTGGACCTCTTCGCCGATCAACCCGTCTTCGAGCAGTGTGTCATACTCACGCTCTTCCAGACGCAGGGCGGTCCGGTGAATGAAACGGCGCTCCATCTCTTCGGCATAGCCCGGATACTGCAGGCGTAGCCCGTCGAGCGCCTGTTTGACCTGCTCAATGCGGCGGTCCAGCATTTCGTGCAGCACCTCCGCCACGCGGCGTCCGTGAATGCGCCGGATGCGCCCGTCAATGAACCCGTGCAAATCGCGCAGGATCAGCCGCTGCGCCAAGAGAAGGCCAAACCGGGTCGCGGTGATCTGGGCCAGTGGGATAGAGAACCGCAGGCGATTGTGCAGGAAGATCGCTGGCCGCAACCACGGGCTGAACCCAAGGCTACGGCTGGCCATTTTTTTATAACCAGTGCGCCCGCCAAACCGCGCCCCTTCGATCAATGCGTCCGCGCCAGACAGCATCCGGTCGGACAGCGTCGACGAAATGGTCCGGTCGCGAAAACGGGCGAGAATAGTATCGCGCTCAGCGCTGGCCAACGCAATCAGGCCCAGAGTGACGCGATCGCGATCCAGTATTTCTGTGTCGACCTCGGCAGATTTCACCGCCAATTCCAGACGCTCCCCGAACCTTTTGGCCTCGGAACGTACGGTTTCCTTTGTCAGTTCATAGTTTTCGGTGACCTTTGCCAGATCTTCCCGGACAGTCTGTAGGGCGACCGCAATCACCTGATTGTAAAGCGCATTGTCGAGCGGCGAGAGTTTGTCCAATCCCAGCCAGCGGATCACCCAGCGCAGTGTTGTACCTTGCACCAGTAGCGTGAACAGGACGAATCCGGTGGCGAGGACCGCGACCTGTCTTTTTACGTCGGCCGGTATGAGAGAGCTTTCAGTCACGGCCAATGCCAGTGATAGCGTGACGGCCCCGCGCAGGCCGCCCCATAGAATTGCGACGCGGTACGGCCTCTCGACCATTGGCGACAGGCGCAACAACGTAAGAAGCGGCAGTAGCCCATAGAGGATGATCGCCCGCGCGGCGATGGCAGCCAGCACCACCACTATGATGAGGCCCAGATCTAGCAGTTGCACCGTCTCAAGCATGCGAGGGATCAGTAGAGCCGCAAGAATAAAGATCAGCGCTCCGGCCCAATGCGCCAGCAAATCCCACACCTCGCGCAGATTTTGCCACGTGGCTGGCGGCAACTGTCCTGACCCGGCAAGCTGTAGGGTCATCGCGGCGACGACGACGGCGATGACGCCGGATGCACCCACGCTCTGCTCGGCGATGATGTAGGCAAGGTAGGGCAGGGCAATCGACACCGAAACCACAGCCATCTCATACCGCGCGAACAGCGCCATGACCCAGATCGCGACCCGCGCCGCGATCCAGCCGACCACAACGCCCCCGACAAGCAAAATTGGGAATTGCGCCAGCGCGCCTTGGACTGACGGGTCTGGTACGCCGGCCTTCACATACTCCATAAAGAGCGCGGCCAACGCGATGGCAGCGGCATCGTTCAGCAGGCTTTCGCCCTCGATGATCCTCGCCAGACGGCGAGGAGCCGAGATCGAGCGAAAGATGCTTACGACAGCCGAAGGGTCGGTGGTCGAAACGATAGCCCCCACAAGCAGCGCCGCCGATAGCGTCAACGCACTTGCAAACGCCAGCGCATACCCAACAACAAAGGTTGCGACAAAAACGGCAACCACTGCCAGCACCAGTATCGGCACCCAGTCGTCGACCATGCGCCGCAAGTTCAATCCCAGCGTGACCTGAAAGACGAGGGTTGGGAGGAAGACATACAAAAACACATTGGATCTGATCGGCAACGCCAGAATCGCCGTCGCCACCGGATTAAGCGCGTCGGTCAGTTCGGTGCGCAGGAAAAATGTCGCAGCGACACCTACGAGGATGCCGAGGCACGCAATAATCACCGCATAAGGAAGGCGCAGACGGCTGGCCAACGGCTCGGCTGCGCCGATCAGCAGAAAGAGCGATGCGATGATCGTTGTGATTAGAATGATGTCCATGAAACTTGAATACCAGATTCACGGCGCGAGGACAGACTGGGCAGAGCAGAAAATGATGGAAATAAAAGCGGTAACCTGCGCCGACTATTTCCCCTTCCTTCCGGCCGATATCCCTATTGACCGCCGCGGGGTCCATGAAGGGGACGACTGCCTGTTGCCAGCGGGGACAACCCAGCGCCGCCGCAACTGACAATTTTAGTTTGAGAAAACAATTGTTGCGAATCGCAACTGACTTGGCGTTAACCTATTGCCGAGGAGATGTTCATGCGCGAGCGGAACCTAGACAAGATTGCGAATGGCAGTTTGGCGTCTCTCGACGTTGAAGATCTTGACTGCCTCGACGACCTGCTCAGTTTCTACGTCCGATCGGCGAGCTATGTGCTCTCTACTGACTTGGACTCGCGGCTGGCAAACTTGGAGGTCGCGCGCGGTACTGGCAAGATCACAGCGCTGCTTTTGATCGACTCGCACCCGGGAATACGGGCCTCCGCGATTGCAGAGGCCACATTACGCGACAGACCTAGTACAAGTCGGATTATCACTCAACTGGTCCGCAACAAGCTGATTATAAAGCGAGAAACACCCGGCGAGCGGCGCGCGTTCGGTCTCTATATCACGCCATCCGGGCATGTGCTGGCAGAAAAGGTGCGCGGCATAGTCAAGACGCAGTCGGATGAGTTTTTCGCCTTTGTGCCGCAAGATGACCGCGACGCGCTGATGCGGATCACGCGGAACATTTATCGCAAGATCAGGGAGGAGCGAGCAAAATGACCGATAAGGTCGCATTGAATTCTGGTGCCAGCAGGCGCGCCAGCGCCGCCATCCATCCCGGCTGTGCTCATTCTGAGATGTACCGCGTTATCGCTGAATATGCGCCGGAGCGATATTCCTGATGCCCGGCCCTACACCCATTCACGTCGAAGGCGATACCGATCTGCCGCAATCTGTGGATGTCGTAGTTATTGGCGGCGGCATCATAGGGTGCGCGACTGCGCTGGAATTGGCCGAGGCCGGCCAGCGTGTGGCCATCTGCGAAAAGGGCGGCATCGCGCATGAGCAATCAAGCCGCAATTGGGGCTGGGTGCGTATATCACGCCGCGATCCGCGCGAGGTCCCGCTGATGGCCGAGGCTATCCGCCTTTGGCGCGACCTTGACAGCCGCACGGGGCGCGATACCGGATATCGGCCGGCCGGCATTTGCTTTGTCTGCGAAGACGAGGCGACATTCGAAGGCTACAACAGGTGGAAGGACCATCTGTTGCCGTACCAGATGCAGGCCCGCATGCTGCGGCCCGCCGAAATGCAGCAGATGTTCCCAGACGCCAATTTGCAAGGTGTCGGCGCTCTCTACACTCCTGAGGATGGCCGGGCGGAGCCGCAGAAAGCCGCGCCCGCCATTGCCGAGGCCGCACGCGACAAGGGCGCGCATATCCTGACGAATTGCGCCGTGCGCTGCGTCGAGACCGAGGGCGGCAGCATCACCGGCGTGGTGACCGAACGGGGCCGGATTGCGTGCACCTCTGTCGTTGTTGCGGGCGGAATGTGGTCGAACCTGTTTTTGGGCAATTTGGGCATCGACCTGCCGTCGCTGGGCGTCGTAAGCCACGTGTTGCGCACAGATCCGGTAGAAGGCGGGCCAGAGCAGGCAATATGGACGACCAATTACGCGATGCGCAAACGCGACGATGGCGGATACAGCATCTCAGCCGGGTCGGGGAACACCGTTGAAATCGTGCCAAACTCCTTTCGCTACGCAACAAGATACCTGCGCGCGCTGAAAATGCAGCACCGTGATCTGCATTTCCGCCTGTCGGGCCGGTTTTTTCATGAGGCGCGCCGCGCAAAATCTTGGGGCGAAGGCGATGTGACCCCGTTCGAGCGCGAGCGCGTGTTTGATCCCGCGCCTTCGCCGCGCATGCTGAATTCGCTGATGGCGAGAGTCGGTGCTGCGTTTCCCGCGCTGAAAAACGCCACCGTAGCCCAGACATGGGCCGGCTGCATTGACGTCACGCCCGACGCGATCCCAGTCATATCGGCGGTAGATTCTGTGCCCGGCCTGCACATCGCAAGTGGGTTTTCAGGGCACGGGTTTGGTATTGGGCCGGCGGCGGGCGGGCTGATGGCAGATATCGTGCTGGGTCGCACACCGCGGGTCGATCCGCATGAATTCCGGTTTTCACGTTTCACAGACGGCAGCCGGGTCGCGCCGCAACTTGGATACTAAACTTCGGCAAACTGATCCTCACTGACACTGACTGAAAAAAGAAAAGACATAAAAACCAGCAACAAGGAGAGATGACATGAATAGCGAAAATGGCCCCAAGGGCGCAGGCATCAACCGCCGCAGACTGCTGCAGACGGGCACGGCTGGCATAACGCTGATGATGTCGGGCCTGTCAGCCCGGCGGCTGTCGGCGCAGGACGCATCCGGCCAGGTCATCATCGGTTTCTCGCAAGAGCCAACGGTGATGCATCCCCACATGCCCCATATCGAGGTCGACGAAGGCATCCATTTCAATATTTTCGATCCGCTCTTTACCGTCGATCCAGAGGGCAAGTTCCAGCCCGCTTTGGTTACCGAGGTGCCTACAGTCGAAAATGGAGGCATCTCCGAGGACGGCTTGAATTGGCGAATAAAGCTACGCGACGACGTGACGTGGCACGACGGCGAGCCGTTTTCCGCCAAAGACGTGAAATTCACCATCGAGCTTCAGCAGGACCCGAATTTTGGTGCCATGCGCCGCACCGGCCATGAACTGGTGCGCAACATCCAGATCGTGAACGATCACGAACTGACATGGGAAATGGAATCGCCTTTCGCGCCCTATCCGGCGATCTTGTCTTGGACATTTATGGTGCCTGAACACATACTTGGCGGCGCTGAGGACCCCAATCAGACCGATTTCCGCAACGATCCAGTTGGTACTGGAGCGTTTAAGTTCGGCGAACGGGTGGCGGGCAATTACATCTTGTTGAATGCCAATACGGAATATTTCGGCGATGGACCCTATCTGGAAAAGGCTATCTTTCGCTATATACCGGACATGACTGTACTTTATACGCAGTTCCGTACCGGCGATATTGACGTGATTGGCCTTCAGGGCATCCAGCCCGACCGCTACGAGCAGGCGCAGCAGATCGAGGGCCGCACGGTCGTCAAAATGCCGTCGGCGACAGTAGAGTCGATCAGCTTCAACACCGAAGCGCCGCAATTCAAAGACCCCGAGGTGCGCCGTGCGCTATCGCTGGCGCTGGACCGCAATTCCATCGTCGAGGCGATCTACTACGGCATCCCCCAGTCAACCGAGAGTTTTCTGCCCAAGGAGTCGTTTTACTACAATCAGGACCTGCCGGTCGCAGAATACGACGTGGCCAAAGCCGCCGAAGTCTTGGATGCGGCGGGATGGATGCCGGGCGCGGACGGGATCCGCGAAAAGGATGGCGTACGTCTGTCGTTTAAGAACTCAACGACCGCAGGCAATAGCGTTCGCGAGCAGGCGCAGCAATTTATTCAGCAGACCTATGCGTCGATCGGCGTCGACATGCAGATCTCGAATCTGCCGCCAGCCGTCATGTGGGGCGAATACTGGATGATGTCACAATTTGACAGCGTCATGGTTGGCATCAACTATACCACTGGCCCCGATCCCGACGTGTCAAACTATCTGTCCTCTGACGGCATTAGCGCACAGGGCGGCGCCGGCCAAAACACATGGCAATATCACAACGACAAGGTGGACGAACTGCTGAAGAAGGGCGGAAGCCTCTTTGTGCCGGAAGAGCGCAAGGTGGTCTATGACGAGATCCAGATGCTGGTCCACGAGGATCGACCATTCCTGCCGATCTTTCAGTATGCCAACCTGCGCGGTCACAAATCCGACCTTGAAGGGTTCATGGCAAACGTGAACGTACGGATCGAGACATGGAATGTAGGGCAGTGGCGCTGGAGCTAACCTGACTGAACCGCCGGCCCGCCGAAATTCGGCGGGCCGACTATCACGGGAGAGGCGGCCATGCTGAGATTTATTTTGCACCGACTGGGCCACAGCCTGCTGTTGCTTTTTCTGGTGTCGATTTTGGGCTTCACCATCCTGCACCTCGCCCCCGGCGGGCCGTTATCTCAATTTGCCCTGTCTCCGGGCATGAGCCAAGTCGAGCTTGCCAAAATAGCCGAGCGGATGGGCCTGAACAGGCCACTGCCGGTGCAATGGTTTGATTGGTTCACGGGGCTGGTTATTGGCGATTGGGGGCACAGTTTTCGCGATGGCCGGGCCGTGCTCGACATCATTATGGGCCACCTCTTTGCTACGCTGCTGCTGGTCATCAGCTCTACCATCCTGTCGGTCGGGCTTGGGACGCTGGTGGGCGTGCTGGGCGCGACGCGGCGCTACTCCGCCTTCGACTATCTGGCCACCGTTGGCGCAATGATCGCGCTGTCGATCCCGACATTCTGGTTCGGCCTCGTCGCGATTTATGTCTTTTCGCTAAAGCTGGGCTGGCTGCCGTCAGGCAACATGTATTCAATCGGCGACGAAAGCGTGCTGGACTATGCGCGCCACCTTATCATGCCGTCCGCCGTTCTGGCGCTGGTCAATGTTGCCATCTGGTCGCGCTATATGCGCTCGTCCATGCTGGACGTTATCGGCCAGGATTTTGTGCGCACTGCACGGGCCAAGGGTCTGACCCGCCCCCGTGTCCTATATGTGCATATTCTGCGCAACGCGCTGATCCCGATGATCACGCTGGCAGGCATTCAGCTGCCGACGCTGCTGTCGGGCGCGTTGGTGACAGAGACGGTCTTCACATGGCCAGGCATCGGGCGCCTCTTTCTCGATAGTCTTGGCTACAACGACTACCCGGTCATCATGGGTGTGCTGATGTTCACGGCGATCTTTGTTCTGCTGGGCAATTTGGTCGCCGACATTCTGGTGGCAAGTGTCGATCCAAGGGTGAGGTTGGAATGATGGCGAATGTAGCAACCCCCGTAGCAAGCGCAAAGCATGGCCCTTGGACTTCATCACGCGGAGTGCGCCGGTTCGTGCGCCACAGGCTGGCAATCACAGGGCTGGTAATGATTAGCGTCATCGCGGCCCTATGCGTCGCCGGACCATGGCTGCTGCCGCACGGCATGCTCGAGATCCACATCATTGACCGGTTCAAGCCGCCGGGGACGGAGACATACATCCTTGGCACGGATGAGATGGGGCGCGATCTGGCTGCGCGCCTCTTTATGGCCGGCCGTGTGTCGCTGATGGTGGGCGTGGCCGCGATGGTCCTGTCGACACTGTTTGGCGCCGTCATAGGATTGGTTGCGGGCTATTTTGGCAAGGTGACAGGCACCATTCTTATGCGCTTTACCGATTCAGTTCTGTGCTTTCCGCAGATATTCCTGCTGCTGACGCTTGCCGCGTTTTTGGAGCCGAGTGCGCTGATGATCACTCTTATCATCGCCGCAACTAGCTGGATGGAGATCGCGCGCATTGTCTCGGCGGAAATTCGGTCGCTTCGCGAGCGTGATTTTGTGACCGCCGCGCGTATCAGCGGCGCATCGCACAGCTGGATCATGTTCCGCGAGCTGTTGCCGAACATCATTGGTCCCATCATCGTCGCCGCCACGCTGACTGTCGCGCGCGCAATCCTGATTGAGGCCTATGTCAGCTTTCTCGGCTATGGCATCCAGCCGCCGATGCCCAGCTGGGGCAACATGCTGAACAACGCGCAGCAATATCTGGATACCGCACCATGGCTGGCGCTGGTGCCGGGGGTGGCGATTACGATGGCCGTTACCAGCTTTAATTTTATCGGTGACGGGCTGCGCGACGCGCTGGATGCAAGGAGTGATCTGCCATGAACGCGCTCCTGACAGTGGAGGATTTGAGCATCGGGTTCAGGTCCGAAGGCAAGGTTGTGACCGTCGTTCGCGGCGTCAACTTCACGCTGGAGGCGGGCAAGACGCTGGCACTGGTGGGCGAGTCGGGGTCGGGAAAATCGGTGACCAGCCTTGGCATCATGGGTCTTCTGCCACCGCCGCCGCAATCGGTCACAGGCGGGCGCATTATCCTGCATGGGAAGGGTGACGCAGATTTGCTGACATTGCCGGAATCGCGCATGCGCCGCGTGCGCGGCGACAGAATTGCGATGATCTTTCAGGAGCCGCTGACATCGCTGAACCCGGTTCACACCGTTGGCGCCCAGATTGTTGAGGCGATCCGCAGCCACCGCCGTATGACGCGCAAGGCGGCCCGCGCCCGCGCGGTCGAACTGATTGAGCAGGTCGGCATCCCCGACGCCGCCGCGCGGCTGGGGACATATCCGCACGAGCTGTCGGGTGGAATGCGCCAGCGCATTATGATCGCCATCGCGCTGGCGCTGGAGCCCGACATCCTGATAGCGGACGAGCCGACGACAGCGCTGGACGTGACAGTTCAGGCGCAGATCATTGACCTGCTGCGCCGCCTGCAAGCTGACACTGGCATGGCGATGCTGTTCATCACCCATGATTTTGGTGTCGTCGCCGACGTCGCCGACCGCACCATCGTGATGTATGCCGGCGAAATGGTCGAAGAGGGCGAGACGGATACCGTTCTTGGCCGCCCTCTGATGCCATACACCAGCGGCCTGATGAGCGCGGTGCCGAAGCTGCAAACAGCTGGCTTGAAGCAAGGCGAATTGCAGACCATCGACGGATTTGTGCCCGATCCAGCGAACCTGCCGGTGGGATGCTCGTTCCACCCGCGATGCCGCCATGTGCGCGAGGGGCTGTGCGACGTGCCCCCAGTGCCGCTGGAGGATGCCGGACGCGGGCACATGGTGCGCTGCAAACGCTGGCAGGAACTGTCGGAGGCAAATGGATGAGCGAAAATACCCCCCTGATCCAGACCATCGACCTCAAGCAGCATTTCCCGCTGCGCGCTGGTCTTTTTGGACGCCCCAGCCTTTGGGTCAAGGCCGTAGACGGCATTACCATCGACATCCCACACCGCTCGGTTCTGGGCCTCGTTGGCGAGTCGGGGTCAGGCAAATCGACATTCGGTCGCGCCGTCATGGGGCTGGACAGCCCAACCTCCGGGACGATCAAATTTGACGGCATGGATTTAGCGTCAGCATCCAAGGACGAAATGAAGGCACTGCGCCGCCGGATGCAGATGGTGTTTCAAGATCCTTTCAGCAGCCTCAACCCTCGGATGAGCGTGAATGAGACGCTGGGCGTGCCGCTTCGCTTTCATGAGCGCGACCTAAGCCGCGCTGCGCGCCGCGACCGCGCCGCCGAAATGCTGGAGCGTGTCGGTCTGCCCGCAGCCTATATCGACCGCTTCCCACACGAGTTCTCGGGGGGGCAACGCCAGCGCATTGGCATCGCCCGCGCCCTGATGGTGCACCCCGATTTTATCATGGCGGACGAGGTGGTATCGGCCCTTGACGTGTCGGTTCAGGCCCAGGTGCTAAACCTGTTCGCCAAGCTGCAGCGGGACATGCAACTGACCATGCTATTCATCACACACGATCTGGCTGTGGTGGGGCATGTGTCGGATTTCGTCGCCGTCATGTATCTGGGCCGCATCGTCGAGCTGGCCCCAACCCGCGCTCTATTTTCGGCGCCCCAGCACCCCTATACCGAGGCATTGCTATCGGCCGCGCCCACGCCCGAGGCCCGGGATCGTGCCAAGCGTATCGTTCTGAAAGGCGACATTCCAAGCGCCGTCAATCCGCCCTCGGGGTGTCCATTTCGCACGCGTTGCCTCTATGCGCTGGATGCCTGTGCCGCTGATCTGCCTGCGCTGCGCGAGGTTGCGCCGGGGCACAAGACCGCGTGCATTCGCGATGATTTGACCCTTGCCTCTGCCACGCAGCAAAGCGTGCCCACGCGTGACACTGCATGACCCGCTTTTCCCCCATTTCCGACGTTCTGTGGCCGCGCACGGCCCCCCCGGCCGACGAGGCGCAGCCACTGGACAGCGCGGTCGAGGCAGAAATCTGCATCATAGGTGCTGGCTATTGTGGCCTTCACACGGCGCTAAACCTGTCCAAAGAGGGCCGGTCTGTTGTCGTTCTAGAGGCGGACGAAGTCGGCTTTGGCGGATCGGGGCGCAATGCGGGACACTGCACGCCGACATTCCACCATCACAGCCTGAGCGGTGTAATCGAGATGCTGGGTGCCCGGCGCGGCGACGCGGTGATCGGGCTTCAGCTAAGCGCGGCTGACCAGATTGCACAGATCGTAGCCTCCTACGACATCGAATGTGAATGGGTGCAAAACGGCTATGTCATGTGCGCCTCGACCCGGGGGCGACTGGCGGCGATGGCGCAGAAGCGTGACGATTACAACGCTGCCGGACAATCCACCCGGCTCGCTGATGCAGACGAGGTGCGCGCCATCACTGGCATGCATGGCCAGTTCGGTGGCTGGGTGCATCCGGGCGGTGCGCATCTGAACCCAATGGGCCTCTCGCGCGGTCTTGCCCGTGCGGCGCAGGGACATGGCGCGCGCATCCACACCCGCTCGCCCGTCACCGGGGCGCAGCGGGACGGTGCCAGATGGCGCGTTGCGACGCCGGGCGGCACGGTGATGGCTGATAAAGTGATCTTTGCCACTGGCGCCTATACGCAAGGAGGGTGGCCGGGACTGGACCGAACCTTTCGCATCATGCGTGTAATGGTGGGCGCGACGCGGCCCATGCCGAACGCGACTGAGGTTTTGCCGCAAAATGTCACGGCCCATGACGGCCGCGGCAATATTCTTGTCTACAAGCGCGACGCATATGGCCGGATCGTCGCCTCAATGTTTCCGCGCATGTTCGGTAGCCGGTCAAGAATGCTGCGCTTGCTGGATAGCCGTCTGCGCTTTCATCACCCCAGCCTGCCGAAGCGGCTTCAGTGGGAGTGTCTATGGACCGGCGAGCTGGATATGCAACGCAACACCATCCCGCGCCTCTATCATCTGGGCGAGGGGGCCATCGCCGTTACAGGCCTGTCCGGGCGCGGTGTGCCGACAGGCTGGACAGTAGGGCAAGTGCTGACCGATTGGGCCAATGACGTGCCCGAGGCAGATCTGGCTCTGCCGTTGGAGCCTTTGGCGCAGGCACCAAGCTATATGGCCATAGCGCCGCAGCTAGCCTTACGCGCCTACGAGTTGCGCGATCGATGGGATGAATGGCGCGATGGTCAGCCTTCGCGGCCTTGGTAGCCGTAGCTTGTCGATTGGCCCGGTGAGGGGCGTGAGCAATACCAAGAGACAGCGACGGGATCTAAGGTTGGCGCGCGCGAGACGCCGGCTTTGAAGACCTCAACCGCTCGGGCGATATCCGTGAGGTTGCCTGCAGCGCGCATTCCAGGCGCAGGTTGGTCGATATCCATAGGTTCCAAGGCCCGGCAATCGCCAATGAAGCTATCGACCGCATCGCGCAACTCTACGCAGTTTATAAGGAGGCGCTTGAATCACCGCCCGAACGCCGTGCTCAACTCAGGCAGGCAATGACAAAACCGATCTTCGAGGAGCTGGAAGCTTGGCTGCGCGCCCAGTTGTCCAGCATCTCCTAAAAGTCGCCACTGGCGGATGCCATCAGACACGCACAGACGCGCATGGCACGGCTCAGACCCTACCTTGAGCACGGCATACTGGAGTTGGACAACGACACGGCCGAGCAGGCTATGCGCTCAATCGCTATTGGCCGGAAGGACTACCTCCTCGTGAGTTTGCAGATCGAAGGCAACGCTGCCTCAATCGCCTACACATTGATTGAAACCGCCAAACTGAATGGTGTTGATCCGCATGGCTGACTAGCCGACACCTTTGCCCGCATCCCCGACTACAAGATCAACCGCGTCGGCGATCTGCTGCCATGGAAAACCACGATATAAGGCGGTCACACCGGACGCTTACTGTTTGAGCGACGAAACCGATCTTGTACTGCTGACGCGGTCACTATTAAGATCCGGATCAAGCGGACGTCACAAGTGAGCGCATCCTAATTCCAACAGCGGGGCCAGCGAACTAATCCAAATGCTGACTTAGGCGCCGCTCTTGAAGGAATTGGGCTCTGGCGGAGGAGGTGGGATTCGAACCCACGGAGGACTTACACCCTCGTCGGTTTTCAAGACCGGTGCATTCGACCACTCTGCCACTCCTCCGACGTGGTGTGTGTAGGCGTCTTGCCGCGATTCTAAAAGTACCTCATTCGCAATTTTTCCGCAGTTGGACTTGTGGCGTGGCAGGGGAAATCCGCCGAATTGGCACTGGACGCTTTTCTTGGCTGGATACGGCAGCTAGAGTGCGCGCACGCGGCACAGACTGCGGTGGCAGGCGAAATGCGGCCGATCCGGACCGGCCCATATGCGGCAGGTGTTGATCTGGCGAACAGGCGAGGGGCGAAGCATGGATTTTTCGATGGACGGTGATGCGCAATTTTGGCGCAAGGCGGCGCTTGGCGGCGCGGCAATTCTGGCGTTGGCAGGATGCGAAGGCACGGAAGGCGGCGGCCTGTTCAAGGCCAAGTCTGATGCCGCATCGGTCTCTGGCGACGCATCGTCGGTCCGGCTGGTTGAGCGCGACGTTGAGGCGCCAAGCGTCTTTCAGGTCACCGATAAGGGATTGTGGGACGGGCGCCCATCGCTGGGCGGGGTTTGGGTTGCGCATCCGGACGTTACGGATCCCGAGCGGGTTATCATCCGCAATACTGCCAATTCGAAATTCGTCATTGGCGCGCTTTTTCGACGCGAGCGGGCCACGCCCGGACCCGCATTTCAGGTATCGTCCGACGCGGCTGCCGCGCTGGGGATGCTCGCCGGCGCTCCGGCGCAGCTAAACGTGACTGCCCTTCGCCGCGAGGAGGCGCCCGCTGACGCGTCCGAGGACGGCGCCGAGACGCTAACGCCCGGTGCGATCGAGACAAGCAGCCTTGACGCGGTTGAGGGTGCTGCAGCCGCCGCCATTGAGGCGGCAGACGCCACGCGCCCGTCCGCTACTGGTACGCCGCAGCCCGAACAGGTCGTGGCCGCCGCACCTGCGCCGGCGCCAAAGGCGTCATCATTGGACCAGCCATATATTCAGATCGGCATCTTCTCGGTTGAGCAGAACGCCGAGAATACTGCGACCGCGATGCGCCAGGCAGGCATGGTTCCAAGCGTCCGCGAGGAGGGCAGCCAGGGCAAGACGTTCTGGCGCGTCATCGTCGGCCCCGCAGGATCCGCGTCCGAACAGGCCGCGCTGCTGAAAAAGATCAAGGGCGTCGGGTTTGACGATGCCTATGCCGTCAAAAACTAATATCGGTCCCGCCTGACGGGCGGGCCGAACTGCCTAATACAAACCGACCACCGTGAACCGACCACCGTGAACCGACCACCACAGACTGCACACAACAGACGGAGCGCGACGCAAAGCTATGCCCACAGCCCGCACATTCACTCAACTCAGGGCCGCCTGCGCGGCGCTGGCAATCGTTTGCCTCGCGCTGCCCGCCGCCGCCTTTGAGACGGCAGCCAAAGCCGCCTATGTCGTCGATATGGGGACCGGAACGGTTCTGCTGAGTAAAAACGCAGATCAGCCGCTGCCGCCGGCTTCGATGTCCAAGCTGATGACGCTCTATGTAACGTTTGAGGCGATCCGCGACGGACGCCTGTCGCTGGATGAAAAGCTGCCGGTTTCGCGCCACGCGATGAGCTATGGCGGCTCAACCATGTTCCTTGATACGACAGACAGGGTTTCGGTCGAGGATCTCTTGCGCGGCATCATCGTGCTGTCGGGAAATGATGCCTGCGCTGTCATCGCCGAGGCGCTCAGCCCCGATGGGACTGAGGCCGGCTTTGCCCGATTTATGACGACGCGCGCGCAGCAGATGGGCATGACAAACTCGACCTTTGCCAATTCCAACGGATGGCCCGCAGAAAATCACCGGATGAGCATGCGTGATCTGGCGCTTGTGTCGCGTCATATCATTGCCGATTTCCCGCAATTCTATCCGATGTTCGCTGAGACTGAGTTCGCCTTCGATGGCCGCGCGCCGCAGAACACGCAAAACCGCAATCCGCTACTGAACCTTGGTATTGGTGCGGATGGGCTGAAAACAGGGCATACTCAGGCGGCGGGTTACGGCCTCGTCGGATCGGCCAAACAGGACGACAGGCGCGTTCTGTTTGTCCTGTCTGGTCTGACCACTGCGCAGGCCCGCGCCGAGGAATCGGAGGCGATCGTCAACTGGGCCTTTCGCCAATTTGCCGAAAACACGCTGGTGACTGCCGGGACCGATGTCGCGCAGGCCGAGGTGTGGATGGGCGATGCGGCCACTGTCGGCCTCGTTACGGGCGCCGATCTGACCATGCTGCTGCCCGTTCTGGGCGGCGATCAGATCAAAGCCGAAGTGATCTACACCGGCCCGCTTCAGGCGCCCATTGCTGCGGGCACGCAAGTCGCCGAACTGGTCGTCGCCCCCGAGGGGATGCCTGAGACGCGCGTGCCGCTGCTGGCAGGGGCAGATGTGGCGCGCGGCGGGTTCGTCACGCGGCTGCAAACGGTGTCGGGCCTATTGCTCAAGCGGCTGCAACAGGGGCCTGAGGGGGCGCTGTGAGCGCTGGCCTCTTTGTCAGCTTTGAAGGGATCGACGGGTCGGGCAAGTCCACGCAGGCGCGGATGCTGCACGCCCATTTGCAGGCTGGCGGCCATGACGCGATCCTGACGCGCGAGCCGGGGGGCAGCCCGGGCGCCGAGGAAATACGCGCATTGGTGCTGAACGGCGCACCTGACCGCTGGTCGCCCGAGACTGAATTGCTGCTCTTTACCGCAGCCCGCCGCGACCATCTGGAGCGCACGGTGCGCCCCGCGCTGGCCGCTGGCCGTACCGTGATTTGCGACCGCTTTGCCGACAGCACACGTATGTATCAAGGTCTGCGCGGTGCGGGCCTACGCGCGCAGGTGGACGCGCTGCACGATCTGATGATTGGGCAGGAGCCTGATCTGACCATCCTCATCGACATGGACGCTAGCGCAGGGCTGGCCCGCGCTGTTGCCCGTGTCGCCGCAGGTGGCGGAGGCGAGGACAGATTTGAGGCGTTTGGTGGGGATTTGCAGGCTCAGATGCGGCAGGGCTTCTTGGCGCTCGCTGCCGAATTTCCGCAACGTATTCGCGTCATAAATGGCGCGCGCGATGTGGATGCGGTGGCGGCAGACGTGCAAGCCACTGTGGCGGAGCGGATGGGATGACCGACGACACCCCGCAACCTGATTGCATTGAGGGCGCGCCGCATCCGCGCGAGACGCAGCGCCTGATCGGGCAGGGCGCGGCCGAGGCGGCGTTTCTGGACGCGTTCAACAGCGGCCGCCTGCATCACGCGTGGATGATCACCGGCCCTCGCGGTGTGGGCAAGGCGACGTTCGCATGGCGCGCCGCGCGATTTTTACTGGCCCACGACGATGGCGGCGGCATGTTCGGTGCGGACACGCCAGACAGCTTGGGTATAGCGCCGGATCACCCGGTTGCGCGGCGCCTCTTGGCCCGGTCCGAGCCGCAGATGTACCATATCACACGCAAGTTGAACGACGATACCAAGCGCTTGCGCGATGTTATCCGCGCCGAGGATGTGCGCAGTTTGCACAACTTTCTGTCGCTTTCCAGTACCGATGGTGGGCGGCGTGCGGTCCTAATCGACAGCGCAGACGAGATGAACGTGCAAGCCGCCAACTCCCTGCTGAAAATGCTGGAGGAGCCGCCTGCGCGCACAACCTTTTTCCTGATCAGCCACCAGCCCTCTGGCCTTTTGCCGACTATTCGGTCGCGCTGCCGCGAGTTGCGCCTGCCGCCGCTGAGCGCGCAGGATATGGCCGATGCGCTGGTACAGGCGGGGATTGAGCAGGGGGATGATATTCCCGCGCTCGCGGCTCTCTCTGGCGGGTCGGTTGGCGAGGCGGCGCGCCTGATCAATCTGGGCGGGCTGGCTCTTTACTCTGAGTTGGTCCAACTCTTTGCGGATTTACCCAATATTGACCGCCCCCGAGCGCTGGCACTGGCGAATGCGGCAGCGCAGCGGGGCGCGGCGGACCGTCTTGATCTGCTGATCTGGCTGATGGAGCTGCTGCTAGGCCGGATGGCCGCCACTGGCGCGACAGGGACCACACCCAGCCCAGAGGGTGCGCCCGGTGAGGCGCGCATGCTGGCCCATGTGGCGCCCGATCTGGCAGCGGCGCGAGGCTGGGCCGACTGCGCACAGGACGTTGGCGCACGGATGCGCCATGGACGGGCGGTCAACCTTGACCCTGCCGCACTCGTCCTAGATACCGTGTTCAGAATACAAAAAACGGCGGCGGGGCAGCCCGCCTGAAGGGCCAGCATGACAGGCGACGACACCCATCGGGTCCAGATAACCGACAGCCACTGCCACCTCGATTTCCCCGACTTTGGCGAGGAATTACCGCAGGTGATCGAACGCGCGGTGGCAGCGGGCGTCACGCGGATGGTTACGATTTGCACCAAACTGCGGCAGGAACCTGCCGTGCGCGCAATAGCCGAGGCGCATGGCCCGGTCTTCTACGCCGCCGGCACCCACCCGATGAGCGCGGCTGACGAGCCGCTGGTAACCGTGGACGAGCTGATTGCGCTGGCGGATCATCCCAAATTCGTCGGCATCGGCGAGACTGGGCTGGATTATCACTATACTGCCGACAGCGCCGAGGTTCAGAAAACCTCCCTTCGCATTCATATCGCGGCGGCGCGCCAGACGGGCCTGCCACTGATCATCCACGCGCGCGACGCCGACGATGACATGGCGCGAATTCTGGCCGAGGAATACCGCAATGGCGCGTATTCGTGCGTCATGCATTGCTTTAGCTCTGGCGCCGAATTGGCGCGCCGCGCGCTGGATCTGGGCTTCTACCTCAGCATGTCGGGCATCACCGCCTTTCCCAAAAGCAGCGAGTTGCGCGACATCTTTGCCGCCGCACCGCGCGACCGGATACTGGTGGAAACGGATGCGCCCTACCTTGCCCCACCTCCCCACCGAGGCCGCCGGAACGAGCCTGCCTATACCGCGCATACCGCGAAAAAGGGCGCCGAGACGATGGGCATGGATTGGCCGGATTTTGCTGCGCAAACGCAGGCGAACTTTGACAGGCTGTTCTCCAAAGTCGCGGCATATGATGCTGCACAGACCCGGGGGCAGGGCTAATGGCGACGCGCCGTTTCATCATTCTCGGATGCGGCTCGTCCGGGGGGGTGCCTCGCCTTGCCGACACTCCCGGTGGCAATTGGGGCAATTGCGACCCGAACGAGCCGCGCAACAGGCGCACGCGCTGCTCCGTCCTGATCGAGCAGGAGGGCGCGGATGGTGGACTGACCCGCGTGCTGATTGACGCGTCACCCGACATGCGCCAACAACTGCTGCGCCAAGGGGTCGGCACGCTGGATGCTGTGGTGTTCACGCATAGTCATGCCGATCACTGCCACGGGCTGGATGATCTGCGCATCGTGGTGTTTAACATGCCCGGACGCCTGCCAGTGTGGGCCGATCCCAACACGCGCGCGGCGCTGGAGTCGCGGTTCGACTACGCGTTTGTTCAGATCAAAGGGTCCAGCTATCCGCCAATTCTGGACATGAACACGATTGACGGCGATGTGACGATCACCGGCGCAGGCGGATCAATCACGCTGTCGCCATTTCAGGTCAATCACGGTGCCATCGACGCGCTGGGATTTCGAATTGGCGACGTCGCCTACCTGCCCGATGTCGCGGACATGGGGCCGGAGTGCTGGGAAATGGTACAGGGCCTCGATATCTGGATTCTTGATGCGCTGCGCCGTACGCCGCATCCGACTCATATCCATCTGGAACGCAGCCTTGAGTGGATCGCGCGTGCGGCCCCGCAGCGCGGTATCATCACCAACATGCACACCGACATGGACTACCGCACGCTGCTGGCCGAGATGCCTGCGGGCGTCGATGTGGCCTATGACGGCATGACCCTCACGGTCGAGATTTGACGAGATGAGCGCGCTGCTTGACGTGGTCCTGCCGGTTTTCGTCGTCATCGGCGCAGGCTATCTGGTCGTCTGGCTGGGCTGGTTCGCCCAAAGCGGTGTCGACGGACTGATCCAATTCACGCAAAACTTCGCCATTCCATGCCTGCTTTTCACCGCCATTTCCCAGCTGGATCTGGGCGATAATTTCAACGCGCCGCTGCTGTTTAGCTTCTATGCAGGTGCGCTGGCGGGCTTCACCCTCGGCACGTTTGGCGCGCGGCTGATCTTTGGTCGCAGCTGGGAAGAAGCGATTGCCATCGGCTTTTGCTGTCTTTTCTCCAACTCTGTCCTCATGGGCTTGCCGATCACTGAGCGGGCGTATGGCGCCAGCGCCCTTGAGGCAAACTTTGCCATCATCGCGCTGCACTCGCCCTTTTGCTACGCCGTGGGTATTACCGCGATGGAGATCACGCGCGCACGCGGCGTGGCGCCCTTTGCTGTGGCGCGCAAGGTGCTGACAGCAATGTTTAGCAATGCACTGATCTTGGGGATATTGCTTGGCGTGATCGTCAATATGTCGGGTCTGGCAGTGCCTGGCCCCTTGCAAAGCGGGCTGGACCTGATCGCGCGCGCGGCGCTGCCTGCTGCGCTATTCGGCCTTGGCGGCGTGCTGGTGCAGTACCGACCAGAGGGCGATTTGCGGGTGATCGCAATGGTTTGCGTCATTGCCCTGTGCGTGCATCCGGCGATTACGTTTGCCCTTGGGATGCTGTTCAGCCTGCCGGATAATGCGATGCGCAGTGCGGTCATCACGGGCGCGATGGCGCCGGGGGTCAATGCCTATATATTTGCCAACATGTACGGCGTCGCGCGCCGCGTTGCCGCATCAGCGGTGCTTATCGCCACGGCGCTGTCCATCCTGACTGCGTGGATTTGGCTGGGCCTGTTGCCCTAGCGCCGGTTGCAGCCACGTCATCACGGCGCTAGGGCTGGTGCCGCAATCTTATCTAGGAAACTGCGATGCGTACCACTGCCGACCGTATCCGTCATGCGGTTCTATTCGAGGTGCTGGGCCTTGCTATTGTGATTCCGGTTGGCGGCTGGGCGTTTGGCATGCCAATGCATGATATTGGCATGGTCGCCGTGGTCAGCGCGACGTTGGCGACGTGCTGGACCTATCTTTACAACCTGATGTTCGACCGGATGACGCAGGCCCGCATGGGCCACACCCGTAAGGGGATTGGCCTACGCGTGATCCATTCGATCCTGTTCGAGCTTGGCCTGCTTGTGGTGCTGTTGCCCTTCATCGCGTGGTATTTGGGGATCAGCCTCATTCAGGCGTTCTGGATGGATCTCTCTTTTGCGCTGTTCTACCTCGTCTACGCGTTCGCCTATAACTGGATTTACGATATCTTGTTTCCAATTCCGGATCAGGCCACCAAGTCCGCGCATTAATCCCTTGGCGCGCCGCCCAAGAAGCGGTTGGGGCCGTGATAATTGCAAGGCGCTTCCGCCATTTCCAGATGTAGCCCCTCGCCGCGCCAAGGGTGCGCGCGGGCCAAATCTTCGTCAACTTCGATGCCAAGGCCGGGTGTGTCGGGCACGGTGATATAGCCGTTCTCGATGCGGATGCTGTCCCGGATCAGGTCGCGGTGGAAATCTGTATCGATAGTCTCGGCCATCAAGAGGTTCGGGATTGATGCGGCAAGTTGCACGTTGGCTGCCCATTCAATGGGCCCCGCATAAAGGTGTGGCGCGATTTGCGCGTTGTAGACCTCGGCCATGGCCGCGATCTTCTTGCACTCCCATATGCCGCCGGCACGCCCCAGTGCGGGTTGCAGGATGCTAGCCGCGCCCTCGCGCAGGACTGGTGCGAATTCGGCCTTGGTACACAGCCGCTCGCCTGTGGCAATGCTAAGGCCAGTGGCCGCCGCAACGCGCGCCATTGCGGCAACATTATCGGGTGGAACAGGCTCCTCATACCACAGCGGATCGTAGGGTGCGATGGCGTGGCCCAGGCGGATCGCGCCGGCGGTCGTGAACTGGCCGTGTGTGCCAAATAGCAGATCGGCGCGCCTGCCCACTGCTTCGCGTATTGCGGCACAGAAGGCGACCGACTGGTCAATATCCATCATCGACGGCATGTGCCCGCCGCGCAGTGTGTAGGGCCCGGCGGGGTCAAACTTGACCGCTGTGTAACCCTCGTCCACCAACTCCGCCGCGCTTTCGGCGGCCATCTCGGGGGACGACCAGAACTGATCCTCGTCATGGTGGGGAAGGGGGTAGAGGTAGCTGTAGGCCCGGATACGTTCGTTCATGCGCCCGCCCAGCAGGGCATGAACCGGGCGATTTCGCGCCTTGCCCAAGATATCCCAGCAGGCAATTTCCAGCCCAGAAAACGCGCCTATCACCGTCAGGTCAGGCCTCTGGGTAAAGCCCGAGGAATAGACGCGGCGGAACATCATCTCGATGTTCTCGGGGTTCTCGCCCGCCATGTGCCGCTCGAACACGTCCTCAATCACGGCGCGCATCGCCTCGGGGCCGACAGATGCGGCGTAGCATTCCCCCCAGCCGATCAGCCCAGTATCAGTGCGCACCTTGACAAGGATCCAGTAGCGTCCGCCCCAGCCGGGGGCAGGGGGCGAGGTGACGATGATGTCGACGGTTGATAGGCGCATGAGCAGGGTCTCCGTGGTGTCCGAATGTATGCTAATCCAGCGTGCCGTAGCTGGTCAGGCTGCGTTGAAAAATACCTGCGTCGACATTGCCGCCCGAGATGACGGCGATCACGTCACCCCCGCCTGATTGGCCCGTATGAAACAGCGCGGCCGCCAATGCCACAGCGCCGCCGGGCTCGACCACCAGTTTGAGGCGGCCCCACGCAAGGGCCATAGCGCGCAAAACTTCCTCGTCGCTGACCACAAGGCCGGGGCCACACAAACGCTGCATGATGGGAAAGGTAATATCACCCGGCTGCGGTGTGATGATCGCGTCGCACAGCCCGCCGGACGTGCGGGCGTTGCGCTGGATCGTCCCCGTGGCTAGCGAGCGGGCGGCATCATCGAAACCTTCCGGCTCGCAGGGGCGCGCGGTCAGGCCGGGCGCGTCCGCCTCCAGCGCCAGCGCAATGCCAGAGGTCAGCCCGCCGCCGCCGCAGCAGACCAGAACATCCGCGCGCTCGATCCCGAATTCGGCGGCATCCTCGGCTATCTCCAGCCCGGTCGTGCCTTGTCCTGCGATGACCTCCGGCTCGTCATAGGGGCGGATCAGGGTCAGGTTCCGCTCGTTCTGAATCGCGTCACCCAGCTCTTCGCGGGTGGTGCCGCCGGCGCGGTCGTACAGCACCACCTCGGCCCCCAGCGCGCGGGTATTGGCGATTTTCATTTCGGGCGCGTCGGATGGCATGATGATGACGCTGGGCACGCCGTGCTGCGCAGCCGCCAGCGCTACGCCTTGGGCATGATTACCAGACGAAAACGCCAGAACCCCGCGCGCGCGCGCGCGATCCTCCAGCGCTGACACGGCGGCATACCCGCCACGATATTTGAAGCTGCCGGTGTGTTGCAGGCATTCCGGTTTGACCCAGACGCGGCGCCCGGCGATCTGGTCAAGGAACGGAGACGACAGCAGCGGCGTACGCCGCGCGTGTCCCCTCAGCCGCGCGGCGGCGGCGCGGATCATGTCAATGTCACTCATGTATAGGCTTTCAAATGGGCCAGTACGGCGTCCAGCGCCTCGGCTTCGTCTAGGAAGGGAACATGGCCCCTATTTGGCACTGTAACGGCGCGCATATCAGGCGCGCGGGCCTGCATCCGCGCCAATATATCGGCGTTCAGCAGGTCAGAGTTTTCGCCATGTAGCACCGTCAGCGGCAGTTGCGCGGCTGCATCCCACAGCTCCCATAGGTCGGGCGCGGGGCCAACGCCGGCCTGTCCTATCAGCGCATCACGCAGACGCGGGTCATAGCGCAGGTCCAGCCCATCCTCGCGCTCCACCCACAACGCCTCGGCATGAAGGCGCCATCGGTCGCGCGATACGCCAGGAAACCGCGCCTCCTGCGCCGCCTTCAGGCCGTCCGCCGCCGCGTCGTAATCGGCAAATTCAGGCCGCTTGCCCACGTACTCCATGATCCTGTCCAGACCGCCGGGGGCGATTTCGGGTCCAATGTCGTTGAGGATTGCACCGGCCAGGCGCTGTGGGTGCGTGGCAGCCAGCAGCATCGCGATCAACCCGCCGCGCGACGTGCCAAGAATGGTGGCGCGCTCAATCCCCAAATGGTCTAGCAGGGCGATGGCATCCGCCGCCTCCTGCATGACCGAATATGTCGTGATGTCATCGGCATAGTCCGATTTTCCGCGCCCGCGATAGTCCATGCGGATCACGCGGTATCCAGACAGAAAAGGCAGGACAAAACGGAAGTCCCCGGCATTGCGCGTCAGTCCGGCGAGGCACAGAATCGCGGGGCCGCTGCCCTCGTCCACGAAATGCAGGCTTAGCCCATCCGCGCTTTCAAACCTCGGCATCAGACGCCCGCTAGGGCGGGAATGCCGCTGAGGTCCGGCAGGATATGCGCAGGGCGTCCCGGCAAACGCTCCACCGGGTCGCCGCCGCGGTTCACCCATGCCACGTTAAAGCCATAAGCCGCGGCCCCGGCCGCATCCCAGCCATTGGAGGAGACGAACAGCACCTCGCCCGGCGCGCAGGCAAAGCGGCGCCCGACCATATCGTAGACGGCGCGCGACGGCTTGTAGATGCCGCACATTTCCACCGACAGGATATCGTCCAGATCATCCCCGATCCCAGCCGACGCCACGGCGGCGTTCAGCATGTCTGGTGTGCCATTTGATAGGATGGCTGTGTTGAGCCCCGCCGCCTTGAGCGCGCGCAGAACGCTGGGTACTTCTGGGTACGCCTCAAGCTCGCGGTAGAGCTCCATCAGGCGGGCGCGCAAGGCCGGATCATCAATGCCTTCGGCCTCCATCGCCCAGTCCAGCGCGTCGCCGGTTACCGCCCAAAAATCGGTGTGATCGTCCATGATGGTGCGCAGCCACGTGTAGTGCAGCTGCTTTAGACGCCAGTTTTGCGCGATGTTTGGCCAGCATTCCGCCAGCCTGTCCTGTCCCGGCTCGGCGGCGGCGGTGCGGGCGGCGGCGGCGACATCCAGCAGGGTGCCGTATGCGTCAAAGATACAGGTGGTGATTGTCATTGGCGCTCCGGGGGCTGGTGGGACAATATCAGACTGGCATGGATGGCGAGGCCGCGAAAGGGTGCAATTGCATCGGTACAGGCGCGCCGCAAGGCTGAGAGGCGGCCCAGATCAGACCGGATGCGTTAGAAATTATCCCTCGTGATGAGCGGCTTGTGCGGCAATTCCGCCTAGCGTGTTTGCAATTCGTGCCCGCTGCCGCTACATCACTTGGCAATTCGCACAAGCACCCGCGCGCGGCGCGGCCTTGCAATCCATTCACCCCCCCAACAGACAAGAACTGGAGTCTTTCCATGACCGAAGTGAAATCGGGCGATACCGTCCACATCCACTACACTGGCACGCTGAACGACGGCACCGTCTTTGACAGCAGCGACGGGCGCGATCCGCTGGCGTTCGAAGTAGGCTCAGGCCAGATCATTCCCGGCCTCGATACAGCGATTCCCGGCATGACCATCGGCGACAAAAAGACCGTCGAAGTGCCCGCCGATCAGGCCTATGGCGAAGTCGACCCCAATGCGCGTCAGCAGGTACCGCGCGAGGGTATCCCGGCGGATATCCCGCTGGAGGCTGGCACGCAGTTGCAGGTGCAGACAGAAAACGGTCAGGTTCTGCCCGTAACGGTTCTGGAAGTCACCGAAGAGCACGTTACACTGGATGCCAACCACGCGCTGGCCGGCAAGGACCTGACATTTAATATCGAACTGGTTGCGATCAGCTAAGGCTGTGCCAGAGGCAATGTCAAAGAGGCTCCGAAGGTAACTTCGGGGCCTTTTTATATTTCTAGCAGGACCGCCCCGGCACGGCCCGGCGTCATGACCGCCTCATGCGCCTTTGCACAGTCCTCTAGCGGATAGATAGTGTCGATAGTGGGCCGCAGCGCACCTTCGGTCAGCGCGGCATGCAAGCGTGCGATAATCTGGTCGCGCGGGCCTTGCGGCAGCAGATAAATCAGCGTGATATCAAGTTTCAGCGCCTTAAAAAGAAATGCGCCGAAGGGCAGGGTGGGTGTCATATCCTTGCCCGATCCATAGGCGGCAATGGTACCCAGCGGCTTCATTACTTCGCCCAGAAGCGGCGCGTTTGGTCCGAACTCCACCTCGATCGCGCGGTCGATACCGCCAGATTCGTCTGTGATCTTGGCCGCAAGCTCGGGGTCTGAATAGTCAAACACCGCATCGGCGCCAGCGCCGCGCACTCTGTCCATGCTGCCCTTGTTGCAAGTGGCGATGACACGCGCGCCGCCCCATTTGGCCAGTTGCACCGCGTTATGGCCGACCGCGCCTGCACCGCCGCTCACCAGCAAGGTCTGGCCGGTCACGTCGCCGCCGCCAAAGACCGTCTGCGCGGCTGTCAGGCCGGGAATGCCCAGCACTGCGCCGATCTGCGGGTCTATGCCCTCCGGGAGTGTCACGGCCTGCGCGCTAGGCAGGCAGATATACTCGGCCGCTGTTCCATCCGCGCGTTGCCACGCGCCGTTCCAGATCCAGACAGGCTGGCCCACACGCGCGGCGTCCACGCCACCCCCGACCGCGTCGATGATGCCCGAGCCGTCGGAATGGGGAATCACGCGATCGTAGGGGGGCTTGGTCACGCCCGGGCGGGTGCCGCTGCGCGCCTTGGCATCAGATGGGTTCACGCCCGAATACAGCACTTTGACGCGCACTTCGCCGGGGCCGGGCTGCGGGGTTGCTACCTCGCCCAGCTCAATCACGTCGGCAGCGGGGCCAAAGCGGCTATAAAATGCGGCGCGCATCAGTTGCGACGGCGCAGACGGATCACGACGTCAACCGACGCGATTTTTGCGCCATCGGGTGCAGTGGGCAGGCGCGTGATCTCTAGCTGGTCGGCGGGCGCGTCGCTAAGGTGGCACTCGTCCTCCCAGTAGAAATGCGGGTGGTCGTGTGTATTGGTATCGAAATAGGATTTCGTACCGTCCACCAACACTTCCTGCATCAGGCCAACCTCGCAAAAGGCGCGCAGTGTGTTGTAGACGGTAGCGAGCGAAACGCTCTCGCCGCATTTTTGGACATCGGCGAACAGGCTCTCGGCGGTGACGTGGCGGTGCTGGCCATCGCCGATCAGCAGGCTGGCCAGCGCGACGCGCTGCCGCGTCGGACGAAGGCCCGCGCCTGACAGCCAATCGGTGCCGCGCTGCTCGGGTGCGAGGTGAGGGGATGCTGGGCGTGTCATGTGCTACCTGCGACTTACTCTCATTCGGGCCGTTATACGGCAATTTCCGGTGGGAATTCAAATGAAAACCCCGGATGCGGCTTTTACCGTTGCTAGCCGTCCCGCAAGGGCATCGGGCCTGGCGATCCTGCGGGCTTGCAAGCGCGCGTAGACGGATGCTAGAGGATATGGCGCAACGCGGGGCAAAAACCAGAGGGCCCCGCTGTATCCATCACGAGGGGGAGCGCCTGAATGGCCGACTATCCGACGCACTTCGCAAAAGAAGACCTGCTGAAATGCGCCCGAGGCGAGCTATTTGGCCCCGGAAACGCGCAACTGCCCGAGCCGCCCATGCTGATGATGGACCGTATTACGGACGTCTCTGGCGATGGCGGCGCCCATGGCAAGGGCCACATCACCGCCGAATTCGATATCACGCCGGATCTGTGGTTTTTCGACTGCCACTTTCCCGGTAATCCGATAATGCCCGGCTGCCTTGGCCTTGATGGCTTGTGGCAACTGACGGGGTTTAACCTTGGTTGGCGCGGCTGGCAGGGACGCGGTTATGCGCTGGGTGTGGGCGAGGTCAAGCTGACGGGTATGGTGCGTCCGGATCGCAAGATGTTGACCTACAAGATCGACTTTACCAAGGCGATCCAGACCCGGCGCCTGACAATGGGCGTCGCCGATGGCATCGTCGAGGCAGATGGCGAAGTAATCTACATGGTCAAGGACATGAAGGTCGCGCTAAGCGAAAGCTAGGCGCCGTGCCGCCATCTTCTTCACCTCGGGGCGGCCGCGAACGGGTTGCGCCCACTGGCCTCGCTAGCCTAAAGATAAGTTGCAACATCTAGGGAGTGCGCCATGCGCCGCGTCGTCGTTACAGGGATGGGGATCGTCTCGTCCATTGGCAACAGTGCGGATGAAGTGTTGGCATCGCTAAAAGCAGGGCGATCCGGCATCACCGCGAATGAAGAAATGGCCGAACACGGCTTTCGCAGCCGGGTTGCGGGGGCGATAAAGCTCGACGTGTCCGAGCATGTAGACAAGCGAACTCTGCGCTTTATGGGGCCGGGTGCGGCCTATGCTCATATCGCTATGGAGCAGGCCATCAAGGATGCCGGGCTAGAGCCGTCGGACGTAATCAACCCGATGACCGGCCTCATCGCCGGATCGGGCGGGCCGTCGACCAGTGCGCTGTTTGCGGCGCACCAGACAGTGCTGAAAACTGGCGCTACGAAGCGGATCGGGCCGTTTGCCGTGCCAAAATGCATGTCGTCCACGGTCAGCGCGAACCTTGCCACCGCGCACCAGATCAAGGGCATGAACTTCTCGATAACCTCGGCCTGCTCGACCTCGCTGCACTGTATCGGCATGGCGGCGCAGCAGATCGCGCTGGGTCATCAGGACGTGATGTTCGGCGGCGGCGGTGAGGAGCTGGACTGGACGCTGTCCTGCCTCTTTGACGCGATGGGCGCGATGTCGTCCAAGTATAACGATACGCCGGACAAGGCGTCGCGCGCGTTCGATGCGGGCCGCGACGGGTTTGTCATATCCGGCGGTGGCGCGATGCTCGTGCTGGAGGCGCTGGAGCATGCAGAGGCGCGCGGCGCGAAGATCTACGCAGAAGTCACTGGTTTTGCTGCCACATCCGACGGTGCCGACATGGTCGCCCCCTCGGGCGAAGGCGGCGAGCGGGCAATGCGCGGCGCGCTGCGCACGCTGGGCGAGGGTCGCAAGGTCAGCTATATCAACGCGCATGGCACTTCGACACCCGTCGGCGACGTGGGAGAGGTCGAGGCGGTGCGCCGCGTCTTCGGGCAGGGGTCCACACCGCCAATCAGTTCGACCAAGTCAATGACGGGCCACAGTCAGGGCGCAACTGGCGCGCAGGAGGCGATCTATTGCCTGCTGGCGCTGGAGAACGATTTTATCATCCCATCAATCAATGTCGAAACGCTGGATCCGGCGCTGGACCCCGCCGAGGTTGCGACGGTCCGCGTCGATAACGCAGGCCTTGATACGGTGATGACCAACTCTTTCGGCTTCGGCGGCACCAACGGCTCGATGCTGCTTAGCAAATTTCACGGATAGGCGCGCATGACACAGACACCCGACCAGCCGACCGCAACCCTGCCTATGCAGGGCAAACGCGGGCTTATCATGGGCGTTGCCAATGACCGTTCAATCGCGTGGGGCATCGCAAGGGCGATGCATGCTGCGGGCGCGGAACTGGCGTTTAGCTATCAGGGCGAAGCGTTCGGCAAGCGGCTGGAGCCGTTGGCCGCGTCGGTCGGGTCTGACTTCATGGTTGATGTGGATGTGACCGACGACGCCTCGCTGGATGCGGCGTTTGATGCGCTGGGTAAGCGCTGGCCTAGCATTGACTTCGTCGTGCATGCCATTGCTTTTTCAGATAAATCAGAATTGACGGGCCGAATTCTGAACACCAGCCGGGCGAACTTCAAACACTCGCTCGATATCTCGTGCTATAGCTTTATCGACGTGGCGCGACGCGCGCATCCGCTGATGCGCGACAATGGCGGCACGCTGCTGACGCTGACCTATCAGGGTAGCAACCGCGTGGTGCCCAGCTACAACGTCATGGGCGTGGCCAAAGCCGCACTTGAGTCGGCCACGCGCTATCTGGCCAATGACCTTGGCCCCGACGGTATTCGCGTCAACGCTATATCCCCCGGCCCGATGAAGACGCTGGCCGGCGCCGCCATTGGGGGCGCGCGGCGTACCTACAAACACACCGGCATGAACGCGCCCTTGCGCGAAAATGCGACGCTGGAGGCGGTCGGCGGCACGGCAGTATACCTTGCCTCGGACGCGGGCGCTTGCACCACGGGCGAGATTATCCATGTCGATGGCGGTTTCCACGTCTTGGGCATGCCGCAGGCGGACAACCTTTGATCTGAGCGATGCGCTGCTGGTACTTTTAGCTCAAACCAACGGCGTCAAAACCATTGGCCCGGCTCCATCAGGCCCAGATCCAACAGTTGACGCGAGTGCCACTCGAACTGGGCCGAGTTATGCCACTTGAACGTGGCGATATCAAAGGTCGAGCCGGGATTGCGCTTTAGCGCCTTGGCAGTGCGAAACGACGCGATGGCGGCGGTCAGATTGTTATGCCACGGGCAGGCATAGGTGTTGTATTCCTCATCGTTGAAAACATGGCCCTCCAACAACTTCAGCCCATCTTTGGTGCGGAAGATCGCTATGCGGTCGATGTTGCGGCGCGGGGCGGGAATATGCTCTTCATATCGCCAGCGCAGGCCGCCATAAAAATCGAGCTGCCTGTCCTTTGGATGCGCGTGCTCGTCGCCGTTCACGCGGGCGAGGGCATAATAGCCCGACTTGTCCAGCCATGCGTCCTCCAGCGTGACGGCACTGGGATGTTTGTCCAGATCGCCGGCATATACGTCGACGACGTAGGTAAGCATTGCATCACGCCGCTCTTCCCCGTGATAGGTCAGCATTTCGCCGATGCTGCGTGTCTCGCAGAACGGATAAAATAGGTATTCGGCGTTGTAGCAGTAGTACATCCACGTGCCCGCAGGCGCCGCCGCAATCATCGCATTGACGGCCTCCACATGCCCGCCATCCGCGACGTCGTGATCGACGCGGACCACTTGGGCCGTGACGTCGCCGGGCAGTGCGAAACTGGTCGGCATGAACGCAATGACAGAGGTGAAGCCGAGGCTAAGGTGATGGCGCAGGGTTGTATCCAACTCTACCTCATCCTCGGCAAAGATTGCGGCGATAGGTCCCTTGGCCAAGGATGCCACGCCTTTTGCGCATAGATCCTGCACTGATGTATGATGCATTCCGCTCTTTCGTCTTTTTCCAACAAAGTCGGTCAATTCGCCGCGCATTGCAAGCCGTGCCCGCTATGATATAGGCAGCCATCATCACGTCGGTATATGCGGAGGGCCGAACATGGCAGAGCCCAAGAAGCTCTACATCAAGACTTATGGATGTCAGATGAACGTGTATGACAGCGAGCGTATGGCCGAGGCCATGGGCGGTGCGGGCTATACCGAAGTGGCAACGCCCGCCGAAGCCGACATGATCTTGCTGAATACCTGCCACATCCGCGAGAAGGCCGCCGAAAAGGTGTATTCCGAGCTGGGCCGGTTTCGAGGCCTCAAGGATGCCAATCCCGATCTGAAGATCGGTGTCGCAGGCTGCGTCGCGCAGGCCGAGGGCGCCGAGATTATGCGCCGCCAGCCGCTGGTCGATCTGGTGGTCGGCCCGCAAAGCTATCACCGCCTGCCCGAGATGGAAGCGAAGGTGCGCGCAGGCGGCACCGCGCTGGACACAGATTTCCCCGAAGAGGACAAATTCGAGCTGTTGAAAAGCCGCCCCAAGGCCCGGCGCGCACCAGCGGCGTTCTTGACCGTGCAAGAGGGCTGCGACAAGTTCTGCGCCTTTTGCGTCGTGCCGTATACGCGCGGCGCCGAATTTAGCCGCCCCGCGCAGCGCATCATCGACGAGGCCAATGATCTGGTTGAGCGCGGTGTGCGCGAGATCACTTTGCTGGGCCAGAACGTCAATGCCTACCATGGCGCGGGCCCAAAGGGCGGCGACTGGACACTGGCGCAACTGATCTGGGCCTTGGCCGAGGTGGACGGCCTGGAACGCATAAGGTTTACCACCAGCCACCCCAACGACATGGCCGATGACCTGATTGAGGCACACAGAGATTGCGCCAAGCTGATGCCATACCTGCATCTGCCGGTGCAGTCGGGCAGCGACCGCATCCTGAAACGGATGAATCGCAGCCATACCGCCGATAGCTATATCCGCCTGATTGAGCGTATTCGCGCCGCGCGGCCCGATCTGCTGCTGTCGGGCGATTTCATCGTTGGCTTCCCCGAGGAGACGGAAGAGGACTTCCGCGCCACCCTGCAGCTGATCGAGGAGGTCCGGTACGGTCAGGCCTATTCGTTCAAATACTCTACCCGCCCCGGCACCCCCGCCGCAGAGCGCGCGCAAGTGGACGCAGATGAGGCCAGCGACCGCCTGCACCGCCTGCAAACCCTTCTGACCGGCCAGCAACGCGAGATCCAAGAGAGCATGGTCGGCCGCGAGTTAGACGTGCTGCTAGAGCGGGCAGGGCGCCAGCCGGGCCAGATGGTGGGCAAGTCGCAGTATCTGCACGCGGTGCATGTCACCGCGCCGGACGCCGCGCCCGGCGATATGGTGCGCGTGCGCGTGGCGGAATCGGTCACTAATTCGCTGGGCGGCGTACTGATCTGAGGATGTGCGGGCGCGAATCGGACGATGCCGCCGCTTCGGGCCTACCCCCAGCATGTGGTGCGCCCTGTTACCCAGACCCACGATACTTAGCCCCACAGCGCTGACTCGCGCCTCATTTATACTTCACAAGACTGGCAAAGCTGCTAAGGTCTTATGAATATCAAGTGTTTGAGGGATGCACTTTTTCGGCATCTCTCAAATGGGGGAACAGCAAAAGGAATTTGGTAGTGACGGAAAGACTCAAAAGGTCGGTCCGCAAGGTGATGGGCGCATGCGCTGCCATCACTTTGGGCGGGGCTGTCGCAGTGACGGGCGCTATGACGGGGGGCGCTGCTATCGCCCAGCAGACCGTTGTGGGCGAGAGATATATTCCGACAATCTGGGTTGATCCGGACGGGTGCGAGCACTGGGTCATGGACGACGGCACCGAAGGCTATATGTCGCCGCACACGAACCGCCAGGGTATTCCGGTCTGCCGCCGGGGCAATGTCTGCGGCGTGATGAACAGCGATCAGCTTTTCAACACTGACAGCGCGAATATTAATGCGCGCGGACGCCAGCATCTGGTGAACTTCTTTCGCCAGACGGGTGCTGTTTCGTACATCATCACCGGGCACACCGACAGCCGCGCCTCAGATGAGTACAACATGAACCTGTCGCTGCGCCGGGCCAATTCGGTCGCGCGTCTCGCACAACAAAGCGGTGTGCGCATCGCCGATGTGCGCGGCTACGGCGAGCGAATGCCAAAGGCGTCCAACAAGACGGCAGGCGGAATGCAACAGAACCGCCGCGTCGAAATCATCTGCATCCGCTGAGGGGAGTGATCAATGAAAAGCGTTAAAATTGTCACCGTTCTGTGCGCCGCGCTTGCCCTCGCGGCCTGCGATGTGCCCAAAAAGAACAAGACTGTCGATCGCGGTTTCGACGCCAAACATCTGAGCCAGCTCAAGGCAGGTGTCTGGATCGATCCCAATGGCTGCGATCACTGGATCATCGACGACGGCGTCGAAGGTTATCTGTCCGCGCGTCTCGACAAATATGGCAAGCCTGTCTGCTCGGGCACTGCACCGCCGAATACGGCGACTGGCGCCTATAAAGGTGGCTCGCCTGTCGTCGATCCTATCTGACCGGACCTGCAAGGTAATTGGACAGGACCGCGCGCCACACGGCGCGCGGTCTTTTTCCTTTATCAGGACACTTTCCGCGGTTTCACGCCGCAGCACGCGCATCACGCCTTGCACGCAGCGCTCCAAGTTGGCACCATTGCCGTGATACGTCCGCACCTCACGCATACCGGAGACTTTATTGGCCAGCACGAACGCGCCCGGCGCCCCCCAAGACGGCGATCTGCATCAGCAGACCGTCGAATTCCCCGACAACATCCTGCTGATCGACCTGTGCGGCGAACATGACCGCCATCTGGCCAAGATCGAGAATGCCCTGAGCGTGCAAATCCTGCGGCGCGGCAACCTGCTGGCCGTGCATGGCGACGAGGCAGAGGTTGCAGACGCAGTGCAGGTTTTGAAATCGCTCTATCTGCGGCTCGAAGGTGGCAAAGAAGTCACCGACGGTGATATTGATCGCGAACTGCGCATGGGCTCCGGCACCGGCGCAGCGCCTGATGTCGACCACCAACTGGAAATGTTCAAGGGCGGCCGCGTCGAGATCAAGACCCGCAAGAAGCTAGTCGAGCCGCGCACAGAGGCGCAAAAGGCCTATGTGCAGTCTCTTTTCGAGAAGGAGCTTGCCTTTGGCATCGGCCCTGCAGGCACGGGCAAGACGTATCTGGCCGTCGCCGTTGGCGTTTCGATGTTCATCGAAGGTCACGTGGACAAGATCATCCTTTCGCGCCCCGCGGTCGAGGCGGGTGAGAAGCTGGGCTATCTGCCCGGCGACATGAAGGACAAGGTCGATCCCTACATGCAGCCGCTCTATGATGCGCTGAACGATTTTCTGCCGGGCAAGCAGCTGGCCAAGCTGATTGAGGACAAAAAGATCGAGATCGCTCCGCTGGCCTTTATGCGGGGCCGCACGCTGTCCCGCGCGTTCGTCGTTCTGGACGAGGCGCAGAATGCCACGACTATGCAGATGAAGATGTTTCTGACCCGTTTGGGCCAAGGCAGCCGTATGGTGGTGACCGGGGACCGCACCCAGATCGACCTGCCGCGCGGCGTCCCCTCGGGCCTGCATGACGCCGAGCGGTTGCTCAGCACGATCCCAAAAATCGGGTTCAATTACTTCACCTCCAAGGATGTGGTGCGTCACCCGCTGGTTGCCGCCATCATCGAGGCGTATGAAGCTGATGGTTAAGCTAGGCACACCGCAGGGCACCCGATGCTGATTGACGTCATGATCGAAGAGGCCCGCTGGCGCACGCTGGACCTCGATGCGCTGGCGACGCGCGCAGCAGAGGCGACATTGGCGCATCTGGGGCTTAATTCGGCTGATTTTGAGATTAGCCTGCTGGCCTGCAATGACGCGCGCATTGCTGCGCTGAACGAGGATTTCCGCGGCAAACCGCAACCGACAAATGTGCTTAGCTGGCCCAGTGTTGAGCGCGGCGCAGACCGTGCCGGCGATATGCCCGCGCCGCCACGTCCCGGCGATGATCGAGAATTGGGCGATATCGCCATCGCCTATGGCACCTGCGCCGCCGAGGCGGAGGCGGGCGAAAAACCGCTGGCCGATCACACTGCGCATCTGATCGTTCATGCGGTGCTGCATCTATTGGGCTATGACCATGTGCGTGACCCCGATGCCACGCTGATGGAGGCATGCGAGGTTGCCATCCTTGGCAAACTGGGCATAGCTGACCCATATTGATCTCATAGGCCCGCGCCCCTACGTGCAGGCATGTAAATGTATTTGGATAACGGAAAAATGGAAGACAGTCGCGATGATCCCGATAGTATGTCGGAAAGCTCCTCTAGTGCAGCGCTTGGCGCGCAGCTCGAACGGGTTGAGGAGGACGAGGAGAACAACGGCTTTTTCCGGCGCATCTTCGGAGCGTTTTCCTCAAGTGATCAAGAAGATGTCGTAGATCACGATGCTGTCGAGTCGCAGGCTCGAGGCGCGCGCGGCCTGATTAATTTGCGCGACAAGGTGGTCGAGGATGTAGCCATCCCCAAGGCTGATATCGTCTCCATCCCGTCGACCATCACCCAAGGCGAGCTGGTGCATGTCTTTCGCGACAGCGGCATGACCCGCCTGCCTGTTTATGAGGGCACGCTGGATACGCCCATTGGGTTCGTCCACCTCAAGGATTTCGCACTGCGCCACGGCTTTAACGGCGACGCTGAGGACGCGTTCTCGCTGGCAGATATGCTGCGCCCGCTGCTATATGTGCCGCCCTCCATGCGGATCGGTGTGCTGTTGCAAAAGATGCAGAGCGACCGGCGGCATATGGCGCTGGTTATTGATGAATACGGCGGCGTCGACGGCCTTGTGACGATCGAGGACCTGATCGAGCAGGTGCTGGGCGAGATCGAGGACGAGCATGACATCGGCGAGGATGACTACTGGACCGAGGAAAAGCCGGGCTGCTACATCGCGCTGGCCAAGACCCCGCTGGAGGAGTTTGAGGCCCAGATTGGCCAATCGCTGACCGATGTGGATGATGTCGACGAGGAAGAGATCGACACGCTGGGCGGGCTGGTTTTCATGCTGCTGGGCCGCGTCCCGGTGCGCGGCGAGGTGGTCGAGCATCCGGGCGGAACGGTATTCGAAGTGATCGAGGCCGATCCGCGCCGGATCAAGCGCCTGCGCGTGCGCGTTCCCTACGCCGGGGCACATGCCTGATTTAGACGCCGCGCCTGCCGCGTGGCTGGGCAGGCGGCCTTTGTGGCTCGCCGCGCTCATTGTTTTCGCGCTGGGTGCGGTGGCCGCGCTGGGGCAGGCGCCCTGGTCGCTATGGCCGCTGTCGGTACTGGCGTTTGCGGGCCTTTTTGCGTGCCACCTATCGGCGGGGTCCGTGCGCCGTGCCGGCTGGATCGGGCTTGCAGGCGGGGCCGGGTATTTCGCCGTCGCGCTTAGCTGGATCGTTGAGCCGTTTTTGATCGACGCCCCGCGCCACGGCTGGATGGCGCCTTTCGCGCTGATCCTCGTCTCGGTTGGCTTTGCCCTATTCTGGGCGGGCGCGCAGATGGCAGCGCGTGCGGTTCAGGGCAATGCGCTGGTCTGGGCTGCTATGCTCACGCTGTCCGAGGCGCTGCGCGGCTGGCTCTTTACCGGGTTTCCGTGGGCGCAGCCGGGGCATGGCTGGATCTTTACGCCCATGCTGCATTGGGCGGCGATTGGTGGTGCGCTGCCGCTGACTTTTGCGATGCTGATCGCGGGGGCAGGGCTATGGCATCTGGTGCTGGGCCGCCGGATGTTAGGCGCATCGGCGCTGGCCGCTATCGCCGCCCTGTACGCAGCCGGGCCGTTCGTCGCGCAAGCGCCGGAGATGCCCGAGGACGCTCCAATCGTGCGCCTCGTTCAGCCAAATGTGCCGCAGAATCAAAAGTGGGACCGCGAATGGATGGCCTTCCACTTTGACCGCCAGATGGCGTTTACCGCTGCAGATGCGCCGCCCGATCTGATCGTGTGGCCCGAAACTGCGCTACCTGTGATGTTGAACCAAGCAGATGCGGTACTGGCGCAAGTTGCAGGCGCCGCGCGCGGCACGCCTGTTGTCCTTGGCGTGCAGCGCGCGGACGATGCGCGCTACTACAATTCGCTGATCGTGCTGGACGGACAGGGACGCCGCGCCGCGCTATACGACAAGCATCATCTGGTGCCCTTTGGGGAATACATGCCGATGGGCAACTTTCTGGCGCGCTTTGGTATACGCGGCCTCGCGCAGCAGGGTGGCTATGGCTATTCGGCGGGGCCGGGGCCGCAAGTCATCGACATGGGCGCACTGGGCCGCGCGCTGCCGCTGATCTGTTATGAGGGCGTCTTTGCCCGCGATGTGGCAGAGGCGCCGGGGCGCGCGGATTTCCTGCTGCTCATCACCAACGATGCCTGGTTCGGGCAGGTATCTGGCCCGTATCAGCACCTGGCGCAGGCACGTCTGCGCAGCGCCGAGCAGGGGCTGCCTATGATCCGCGCGGCCAATACCGGCGTTTCGGCGATGATCGACGCTGCCGGGCGCATCACCGCACAGATCCCGCTGGGCGAGGCTGGCTACCTGGACGCCCCCCTGCCGCCGCCGGGCACCCCGACGCTTTATTCCCGCAGCGGTGATCTGCCCGCGCTGTTTCTGCTGTTGCTGGCCGTTATCGTGCCCGCAGGGCTGCACAGACGCAAAATCGCGCGGGCAGCGCGCCAATAGCGGTTGACCTTTAGCCGCAGCGCGGTCTAGTCACAGCAGCACCCTCGCAACGGCTTCCTGGCGCGGCGGGTTATCATAATGGAGCGTTTTCAATGTCACGACAGAATTACACACTGACCTCCGAGTCCGTCTCGGAAGGGCATCCCGACAAGGTGTGCGACCGGATCTCCGACGCGATCTTGGACGCGTTCCTGACCGAGGAGCCGGAGGCGCGCGTCGCCGCCGAAACCTTTGCCACCACGAACCGCGTTATCATCGGCGGCGAAGTGGGCCTGTCGGATCAGGGAAAGCTGACCGAGTGGAAAGACCGCATGTCCACCGTCGTGCGCGATTGCGTCCGCGACATCGGCTATGAGCAAGATAAGTTTCACTGGCGTACGCTGGAGGTTACGAACCTGCTGCACGAACAGTCCGCGCATATCGCCCAAGGCGTCGATGCAACGGGCAACAAAGACGAAGGCGCAGGCGATCAGGGCATTATGTTTGGCTATGCCACGCGCGAGACCGAGGCGCTGATGCCGGCCCCGATCCAGTTCAGCCACGCAATCCTGCGCCGCCTCGCTGAGGTCCGCAAGGACGGGACCGAGCCGCAGCTGGGCCCCGACGCGAAAAGCCAATTGTCTGTCGTCTATGAGGGCGGCAAGCCTGTGCGCATCTCCAGCCTTGTTCTAAGCACACAGCATTTGGACGAGGCGCTGACCAGCCATGATATCCGCGCAATGGTGGAGCCGTACATCCGCGAAACGTTGCCCGATGGCTGGCTGACGGACGAGACGGTGTGGCATGTGAACCCAACAGGCAAGTTCGTCATCGGCGGACCCGATGGCGACGCAGGCCTGACGGGCCGCAAGATCATCGTCGACACCTATGGCGGCGCAGCCCCCCACGGCGGCGGCGCGTTTTCCGGCAAAGACCCGACGAAGGTCGATCGCTCTGCCGCCTATGCCGCGCGCTATCTGGCTAAGAATATCGTCGCCGCAGGCATGGCCGACAAATGCACCATCCAGCTAAGCTATGCGATCGGCGTCAGTAAGCCGCTCTCGGTTTATGCCGACACCCACGGCACCGGCGAGGTCGATCCCGTTGCCATCGAAAAGGCCGTGCGCGAGTGCATGGACCTCAGCCCGCGCGGCATCCGCCAGCACCTGTCGCTGAACCGCGCAATCTATCAGCGCACCGCGGCATACGGCCATTTTGGCCGCGCGCCCGAGGCCGATGGCGGCTTCAGCTGGGAACGCACCGATCTGGTGGACAAACTGCTGGCCTCCGTCTGAGCGCAGCTCACTGAAATTCGCAGTTGCGTACGATAACGTAAGTGCGGCGGCCCTTTCGCGGGGCCGCCGCGCCGCGTTTGGCAGACGTATTTCTTCTCAGATCAAGATGCGGGCCGCACCGGGGACCGGCAGCCTTGCGTGCATTGCCCTACCGGGGTAGAGCCTGCGGCCATGATCATTGACAGGCATCCATCGGGCGCACCGTGGCGCAATTTTTACGGACGGTTCAAGGGCAAAGCCCTGCGCCGGACCCAAGAGGTGCTGCTGGACGAGGATCTGGACGCCTTGTCGCCCGGTCCCGTCGGCTGGGACGTGAACCCGGACCGCACCGAGTTGGATGTCAAAGCACTGCCCGGCACGCGCGATCTGTGGCTCGAGATCGGCTTTGGCGGAGGCGAGCATCTGGCGCATATCGCGGTGGCCGAGCCTGACGTGGGCCTCATCGGGTGCGAGCCTTATCTGAACGGTGTCGCGATGCTGCTGGCTAAATTGCGCAAGGTCAGCGCGCCGAATGTGCGTGTGCATCCCGGCGATGCGCGCGATCTGCTGGATGTTCTGCCTGAGGCATCGGTGGGTAGGGTCTATCTGCTATACCCCGATCCTTGGCCCAAGGCCCGGCATCATCGGCGCCGGTTCGTCACGCCAGAGCATCTGGAGCCGCTGGCGCGTGTGATGCGCCCCGGAGCGGAGCTTCGCGTTGCGACCGATATTGAGGATTACGTCCGCCAGACACTGGAGGAAGTGCCGCGCTGCGGGTTTGAATGGCTGGCAGAGGCGCCCGCCGACTGGCGGGCGCCATGGGATGGCTGGATATCCACCCGCTATGAGCAAAAGGCGCTGCGCGAGGGCCGCGTGCCGCATTATCTGCGATTTCGACGCCAATAAAATGCCAGCTTTGGTTCGGCGGGATTTGCGCGATGCTTTGCCGCCCGGTGGCGCGCAGACTGCTTTCCGGGGTCTTCCGCTGCCACATTTGCTACCGCCGCTCTACAATTCGCAGGAGCCGTTGGCGCAGACCTCAGGCAAAATCCGGAAAATGCTGCGCGCGCTTGGCGTCGAGGTCTAGCGCCGCGCGGTGCAGCAAGCCGTGCGCGTCAAGGCGCGCGCGCAGGGCCGGAGTGGCGGTGCAAACCTCATCATAGAAGCTGCGCAGCGCCTCCTCGCCGCCTTCCTCTTCGATCGCGCGGAATAGGGCGTTCATCGTCGTCGGTATGCTGGCCGCGCCTTTGAGGTCGGGACGGTATGATCCAGCGGCAAGCCGGTAGCGATAGGCGCGTTGCCATGCGTCCCAGCTGGGCGCGTGAAAGTGGCAGAGGTGCGTTTGGTCCAGATCGTGCTCATTCTCAATCTTGCCGTTCTCATCAAATGCGTTGTGAATGCGCAGGCTGATCCCGTCCTGTCCGGTCCGCACAAAGATTTTGCCCGCCACATGGCTGAGAAAACCGCCGTTTAGCAGTGCACCGAAAGTGGGGTAAATTTCTTCGGTTTGCGTGTTACGATGGCTTTGGCGCGGGTGGCAACCCTTGAACCATTCGGGGGCGCTGCCGTCCGTCGATGCTAGCGCTTCAATCGGGCGGATGCGGGCGGTGCGGGCACTCGATGGCAAGGTTGCCAGTTGACCGGCAAGGGTGCCAGCCTCCGGGTACAAGAACTCATCCACATCAATATGGGCCAGCCAGTCCACACCGGGACGGCGCCGGTAGGCGCGCGTAGCGTTCACCGTCTGGCGCGCCTGATGTTTTTCGGGGCGCGTGCGCCGCTGAGCCCAATAAGCATCATCGGTCAGCGTCACGGTGCAGCGCGGATGCGCGGTCAACGCGCGCCGGGCGCCCTCGCTATCCTCATCCAGAAACACGTGAATTCGGTGTGCGCCGATATCCAGATGATGCGCGGCAAAGTTCAAAATCGCCTCGCTGGGCGCTTTTATCGTGGCGACGAGGCCCCAAGTGATGTTGTGTGCCATGCCGCCTGCCTGCCAATGTGATTGGCGGCAGAATGGCGTGGCAGCGCGCGGGGCGCAAGCGGGTCTGAGCGGCTCTCTGCGCGGCTTTGGCGTGCGGGCGAAGGCGGCAACCTTGTGCGCAGGCATCTTGCACTCGGGCGGCCGGGCCTCTACATCCCACACAGCAGACAAGCCGAGGAGCGCACAGATGGCCATACTCGCCACCGATATCGAAGCGATGATCCGCCAAGCGTTTCCGAACGCCGAGGTCCGGGTCCAAGGCAATGACGGCGCCCATTTCGCCGCCGAGGTGGTCGATGCGTCCTTTGCAGGCATGAACCGCGTTCAGCAGCAGCGCGCCGTCTATGCCGCCCTCAAGGGCAAGATGGACGGCCCGGCAGGCGAGTTGCACGCACTGGCGCTTACAACACGCGCGCCGGGTTAAGCGGCATTCAGAAATTCAGCGGGGGCAGGCGCCATCGCAAGCAGTATATGAAGAGGAAGACACAATGACCGACGCGAAAACCCGTATCGACGAGGCCGTAAAAGGCGCGGATGTGGTTTTGTTCATGAAGGGCACGCGCGACACGCCTCAATGCGGCTTCTCCAGCCGGGTGGCGGGTGTGCTGAACTTCATGGGCATCCCCTATAGCGACGTGAATGTTTTGGCAGATGAGGAAATCCGCCAAGGTATCAAGGAATATTCCGACTGGCCGACCATCCCGCAGCTCTACGTCAAAGGCGAGTTCGTGGGCGGTTGCGACATCATCACAGAGATGACCCTGTCGGGAGAGTTGGACACGCTGCTGGAGAAAAACGGCGTGACATTCGACAAGGCGGCGGCGGACAAGATCCGCGAAGCTAACGGGTAAATTCGGCTGCCGCTGCGCGTGGTTGCGGCGGTGGGAGTTGAATATCTAGAACCAAGAATACAGGCGTGCCGTGATATCGGCGCGCCTATTTTTTGGCCGCGACGTCATTTAGCGCGATAGACAAATCGCCGTAGCCGGTAAAGCGATACTCGAATTCCAGCTCTAGGCGGCGCGCGCACTCCTCAGCTTTGGCCTTCAGGGCCGGATCTTCGGTCTGGGCCTGATAGACCAGCTTGGTATAGTTGCCAAAGATCATGTCCCGCAGCTCTGGGTGGCGATCAAGGCCCATAGGGCGCCAGACAAAAGCATCGAACTGCTTGACCAAGAAATCGGTGAGGTAGAAGGCCGTGATCTCGTCCTCGTGCCGCCCAAAGGCGTCATTCCCCTCGAAAAAGCTGTAGCAATGCGGCCCTGCGATCATTTCGACCCCTAGCTCGTCGCATTTGGCCTTTAGCAATCCGCCAGTGCCGCAGTCGGCATATGCAACGAAAATGCGCTCGAAATTGGCGCTATGCTTCTGCACTGCCTCCTCGACGGCCTCGGTGATTTTGTCCGGATAAAGGTGCAGTTTGGCCGGAAGGCAGGCTAGCGTCATGTGATCCCAGCCGTTCAATTGGATCAGCGCTAGGATTTCGCGGGCCAGAGCGCCGCAGGCGAGGACCAGGATACGTCCACCGGGCGCAGCGGTAAGCCCCGATTGGGTCAGTACATCGTCGGGTGGTAAATCAACCATGATGCGCGAGCCTCCCTGAGGTGTCGACCTGACTATAGGCGCGGAAATTGGGGTGTGTAAATGCGCTGCTATGCCGCCCCTGGATCCTTGCTTCAATGCGGTCAAATTTTGCCAATGAGGCCCGCTTGCTAGGACTGCCGCGCCGCACGCGCGGCGACCTTCCGCACGGCCGTTGCGCCGACAGTCTGCCACCATCAACCTTGTGTCTGGTCACTGCCTCAATCTTGTGTGGCACCAGAGAGAAGCGTCGTTGTAACCCCATGAGCCGGTTCGCAAACCGGGGCGAAACGCGGGATCATTGGGGATTTAAACGTGAAACCGGGCCCGCATGGGGCCCAGTTCTAGTCTAATCCTAATCAGCCGCAGCAATGCTGCTAGGGGCTATCAGGCCTGCGCGCCTGAGTTATGTTTGCGGGCGACCCATTCTTTGGCCGTCTCGACCGCGACGGCAGCGTCGCGGCAATATGCGTCGGCGCCGATGGCCTTGCTGAATTCCTCATTCAGGGGCGCGCCACCAACCAGCACGATATAGTTGTCTCGGATGCCTTGCTCGATCATCGTGTCGATGACGACCTTCATGTAGGGCATCGTAGTGGTCAGCAGGGCAGACATCCCCAAGATGTCAGGGCCTTCTGTTTCCAGCGCCTCAAGATATTTTTCGACCGGGTTGTTGATGCCCAGATCGACCACCTCAAAGCCTGCGCCCTCCATCATCATGCTGACGAGGTTTTTGCCGATGTCGTGGATGTCGCCCTTGACCGTGCCGATTACCATCTTGCCGACGCGGGGCGCGCCCGTCTCGGCCAGCAGCGGCTTGAGGATGAACATTCCGCCCTTCATGGCGTTCGCCGCCAGCAGCACTTCGGGGACAAACAGGATACCGTCGCGGAAATCCTTGCCAACGATCGTCATGCCGCCGACCAGCGCCTTGGTCAGCACATCGTACGGGGTCCAGTTGCGGGCAAGAAGAATATTCACACCCTCTTCAATCTCTTCCTTGAGACCATCGTAGAGGTCGTCGAACATCTGCTGAACAAGCTCGTCGTCGTCCAGATCAGCGAGGATGATGTCTTCTTGGTCGTCCGACATGTTGTAGTCCCCTTGCAATGGGGGGCGGCTCCGCCCCTTTTCGTGTTATCTTATCGACGTTTCGTCAATTCCCGCGCTCCGCACTTGGCGAATTACGACATTGGCAGCACCTGCAACGACTTATCCTGCGCAATTCAGCGGTAAAAGGGCCGCCACACGCATCTGTGTTATGTCGTTCTTGCTTTTGTTCCCATTTTGTTCTATATATTAACCATGGGCCAACATCATACATTTCCCCTCGGCATGGAGCGACGCGCACGCGGCGCAATTAGCAATGACGTAGGCCGATTCGAGCCGGTTCAGCGCAGTTATGAGGCGGATGGCTGGACACCGGACGCAGACGAGGCGCCGCTGCGCACGCAGACCACCATCGAGGTGCCCCGCCGCGTGATAAGCTACAACCGCTCGCCCGATCTACCGTTTGATCGCTCGATCAATCCGTATCGCGGGTGCGAGCATGGGTGCATCTATTGCTTTGCCCGGCCCACTCATGCTTGGCTGGGTCTATCCGCCGGTCTGGATTTTGAGACGCGGCTGATTGCGCGGCCCGAGGCGCCTCAGGTGCTGGCCCAAGAGTTGCGCCACCGGGCCTACACTCCGCGCACCATCGCGATTGGCACCAATACGGACCCTTACCAGCCGATTGAAAAAACGCACCAGATCATGCGCGAATGTCTGAAAGTACTGCGTGATTTCCGCCATCCGGTCGCCATCGTCACCAAGGGGACGCTGATTGAGCGGGACATAGATATTCTGAGTGACATGGCCCGGCAAGGGCTGGTGCGTGTCGGTATCTCTGTCACGACGTTGGACGCGGATCTGTCCCGCAAACTGGAGCCGCGCGCGCCGACGCCGCAGCGGCGGCTGGCCACGATCCGTGCGCTCAGCGCGGCAGGGATTGATACGCGCATTATGACGTCGCCTATTATTCCCGGTTTGACCGATCATGAGGTAGAGGCGCTGTTAAAGGCGGGCAAGGATGCGGGGGCGGTCGCCGCAAGCTGGGTCATGTTGCGCCTGCCGCTTGAGGTGGCGCCGCTGTTCCGCGAATGGCTGGAGCAGCATTTTCCAGACCGCGCGGCCCGCGTCATGGGCCATGTGCGCGCAATGCAAGGCGGCAAGGATTACGATGCGACATTCGGCACGCGTATGCGCGGCACCGGGCCATACGCTGAAATGATCGCGCAGCGGTTTGACGCGGCGCTGCGCCGCAATGGCTATGCGCGTAAGTTGCCTGATCTGCGCTGCGATCTATTCAAGCCGCCCGCCGAGGCGGGCGATCAGCTTTCACTGTTTTAAGCGCGCTTAGCCGCCTCGGCGCTTGGTTCGGCGCGGGGCCGGGGCATCGTCGCCCGTGCCGTCGATGGCAGATGAAAACGCGCCCAGCGTCTCGGTGATGCGGTCTAGGGTTGGGCGCGGCCCGCGGGGCTGCGTCTCCAGCGCTTCGCGCATCTTCGACAGATGCTCGGCCATAGTGCCGCAGCAGCCGCCGATGATCGTGGCGCCCGCGTCACGCGCAAGGCAGGCATATTCGGCCATCAGTTCAGGCGTGCCATCGTAGTGGATGTGCCCGTCGACAAATTTGGGAATACCGGCATTACCCTTGGCAACGATGGGCCGCTCCGTCCCTTGGGCGACAAATCCGAGGACGGTGCGCAAAAGGTCCGACGCGCCAACACCGCAATTGGCGCCGTAGGCCAGCGGCTTGTAATCCAGCGTCTCGACCATATCGGCCATATCGGACGAGGTCAGGCCCATCATGGTGCGCCCGGCGGTGTCAAAGCTCATGGTGCCGACCCAAGGCATATCGGCGAGGCGAAACGCCTCAGCGGCGGCCTTGTATTCCTCTGGCGCCGAAATCGTCTCTAGCCACAATACGTCTGCGCCGCCTTCTTTTAGGCCCTCGGCCTGCTCGTGAAACATTTCGACAGCGATTTCGTGCGTCAGGGTTCCCATGGGTGCCATAATCTCGCCCGTTGGCCCGACAGAGCCTGCGACGATCACCTCGCGGCCTGCCGTGTCGGCGACCTCGCGCCCGATTTCGGCGGACATGCGCGACAACTCTCGCGCACGCTTTTGCGCTCCATGCAGTTTCAGGCGTGATGCGTTGCCGCCAAAGCTGTTGGTCAAAAACAGGTCGCTGCCCGCATCAACGGCCATTTTGTAAAGTTTGGTGATCCGGTCCGGGTGCTTGTCATTCCAGAACTCCGGCGCGTCGCCGGCCTCTAGCCCCATGTTGAACAGGTTTGTGCCGGTGGCGCCGTCAGCGAGTATCCAGTCGCGATGCGACATCATCCGGGAAAGTGCATTGCTCATCAAATCATCCAACTAGGGTTTTAACCGCTTGTGCCACGCGAGGCGGCGCACCGCAAATTCATAACCTGCGTCATGATCTTGCAGCGCGCCAAGCAGGACAGCTTTCGGCTTAACTTCAGATTTCGCCTACCAGCTGCGATTTGGCGGCGGCCATCAACTCGGCGCGCTTTGCGCGAATCGTGTCGGGATCAGCCTTGTCGCCCAGATCGGCCGCAACCTTGCGGATCACATCTTCGAAACCGGCCTCTTCAAAGTCGGCCTTTATGACCTCGCGCACATAGGCGGTCACTTCGTCGCCGGTTTTTCCCAGCAGTTCTGCGGCCCACTGGCCCAGCAGCTTGTTGCAGCGCGCCTCGGCCTTGAATTTCATTTCCTCGTCATGGGCATACTTATTCTCGAATGCGTTTTCGCGATCTTTAAAAGTGTTCATTGGTTTTTGTCCCTCTTGTGGCGTTGGATCGTTGCACTCAAATATGGCGGCACGCGGGCCGCTGCGCAAGGGTAGCCCCTGCGCGCTTGCGGCAGGGCGGGGCATGATCTACATAATGCGCATCGCAGATTGGGAATGCATTCCCATAGGCAAAGGCAGTGATATTATGGCACGTCGCAAGAAGATCTATGAAGGCAAGGCCAAGACCCTCTATGAGGGCCCCGAGCCGGGAACGATTGTCCAGTATTTCAAGGACGACGCCACCGCCTTTAACGCCGAAAAAAAGGCCGTGATCGAAGGCAAGGGTGTGCTGAACAACATCCTGTCCGAGTATTTCATGGTCGGCCTCGCCAACATCGGCGTGCCGACGCATTTCCTGAAACGCCTGAACATGCGCGAGCAACTATGCCGCCAGGTCGAGATCATTCCACTGGAAGTGATCGTGCGCAACTATGCCGCCGGGTCCATGGCCAAGCGTTTGGGAATGGAGGAGGGCGTTCAATTGCCGCGCCCCATCGTCGAGTATTGCCTCAAGGATGACAAGCTAGGCGATCCGCTGGTAACAGAGGAGCATATCGCCGCGTTCGGCTGGGCGTCACAGCAGGATCTGGACGACATGCTGTCGCTGGCTTTGCGCGTGAACGATTTCCTCGCTGGCGTCATGTACGGCGTCGGGATCAAGCTCATCGACTTCAAGATTGAGATTGGCCGCGTTTATGACGGCGATTTCCAACGCCTGATCGTCGCAGACGAGATCAGCCCTGATAGTTGCCGCCTTTGGGATATCGAGACGGGTCAAAAGCTGGACAAAGACGTGTTCCGCCGCGATCTGGGCAGTCTGACGGACGCCTATACCGAGGTCGCAAAGCGTCTGGGCGTGCTGCCCAAGGGCGCGACGCCAATGGCGCGGCCCACACTGATTAACTGATTTTGCACCACTAGACCGAAGGATGGCGCCGATGAAAGCCCGCGTTCACATCATGCTTAAAACCGGCGTTCTCGACCCGCAGGGCGAGGCTGTGCGCCATGCGCTCGGCTCGCTGGGTTTTGACGGTGTTAATTCCGTGCGCCAGGGCAAGGTGATTGAACTGGACCTAAAGGACGGCACCGATGAGGCCACGATCAAGGACATGTGCGAGCGCCTGTTGGCCAATACCGTAATCGAAAGCTACCGTGTGGAGATCCTCTGATGCACGCTGCTGTTGTCGTATTCCCCGGTTCAAACTGTGATCGGGATCTGGCCGTGGCGCTGGAGCGGGCAGGCGCCCGCGTCAGCATGGTCTGGCACAAGGATACCGCGATGCCGGACGGCGTCGATCTGATCGGTGTACCCGGCGGGTTCTCGTTTGGCGATTATCTGCGCTGCGGCGCGATTGCCGCCAACTCGCCGATCTGCCGCGCGGTCAAAGATCACGCGGACCGGGGCGGATACGTCTTGGGCGTCTGCAATGGGTTTCAAATTCTGACCGAGACACGCGTTTTGCCCGGCACGCTGCTGCGCAATGCGGGGCTGAAATACATCTGCCGCGCTGTGCCACTGACTGTAGTGACCACCGACAGCGCGTTTACCTGCAGCTATGACGCAGGCCAGACGATCACCGTGCCAATCGCGCACCATGACGGCAATTATCACGCGGATGCCGAGACGCTGCGCGCATTGACCGCCGAGGATCGCATCGCATTTCGCTATGGTGACAATCCCAACGGGTCGGCGGACGATATTGCCGGCATCTTGTCGCCAAACCGCCGGGTGCTGGGTATGATGCCCCACCCCGAACGTATGGCAGAGGCGGCCCACGGTGGCACGGACGGCGCTGCGATATTCGACGGCCTCGTCAAGCAGCTAGAACACGCCTGAACACATGCCGCGTGCCCATCAGGGCTTGAGGCAGTGCCGCCGCCACCGTAGTTTGCGCGGATGAGCACGCCCGACCCCAACACGCCGCGACCCACCCCCGCGCCGCAGCCACGGCGCGCACCGTCCGAGCGTGCCGCGGGAACCACCAGCTGGCGGGTGCGCATGGCGCTGATCGTGCTAACTGCGATGGCCGTGGGCGTAGTCTTTGTGACCAACCGGCTGCTGACCGACCGGTTTACGCAAAATACCCGCAACCGGGCTGAGCTGCGATTGGTGCTCTATTCGGGCAACCTGCTGAGCGAGTTGCGCCAGAACGCTATCGTGCCGCAACTTCTGGCGCGCGATCCGGCGCTGATTTCGGCGCTGAATTCGGCCAATTATTCGCAATCAACGCAGCGCCTGATTTCATTTGTTGATGAGATTGGTGCCGCATCGCTGACCCTGCTGGACAAGGACGGGCGCACCGTTGCGTCGACTGATCGCAATACGATAGGCGAATCTCACCGCACGCAGCCTTATTATGTGGACGCTCTGCGCTCCAAGGACACGGTGTTTACTCTTATCCAGCACGAAACCGGGCGCTTTGATTTCTACTATTCCCGCCGGGTCGAGAGCCAAGGCGCGCTGATTGGCGTCATCATGGTCGCCGTTGATCTCTACAAGTACGAGCGGGCGTGGGCGGGCATCACCGATGCCGTCGTCGTCACAGACACCGAAGGGCGCATCATCCTGTCGACCGAGCCGCGCTGGCGCGGCCTGACCGAGGCCGAAGCGCTATCTGAGAAGCCGGTGAGCAGTGCGCTGGAGCGGGCTATTCAAGCCACCGCGGACTGGACGACACTGCCGGCTGATGCCTACCTTGGCGGCGAGGCGGTGATGCGCGTCGAGGGGCGCGTGGCGTTTCGCGGCTGGCGGATCGCTAACTTCACCACCTTCGACTCGGTCCGCGAAAAGGTGAACGGCTTTCTCGCGCTCGAAATCATGGCGTTTGCGATTCTGCTGGCGCTGGCCTTCTACTTTCTCAACCGCAAGACGGCGGTCCGCATGGCGCTCTTCCAGCGCGAGTCGGCAGAGCTTCGCGCACTGAACCTGCGCTTACAGCGGGAAATCGCCGAGCGTGAGCGCGTGCAAGAAAACCTTGCCGTGGCCGAACAGACCCTCGCGCAGAGCTCAAAACTAGCGGCATTGGGCGAGATGTCTGCCGCCGTAAGTCATGAGCTGAACCAGCCTCTGGCGGCGATGAAAACCTACCTCGCCGGCGCGCGCCTTTTGCTGACGCGCAACCGCCCCGACGAGACGCTGTCATCGTTCCAGCGCATCGACGACCTGATCGAGCGCATGGGCGCGATAACCAAGCAGCTGAAATCCTATGCGCGCCACTCTGGTGACACATTCGAGCCTGTAAACATTGGCGATGCGCTCGCCTCGTCGCTGTCGATGATGGAGCCGCAGTTGCGCCAACGGCGCGTTACGATCAACCGCACGCTACCTGACGAGCCTGTGATGGTAATGGGTGATCGGGTGCGGATTGAGCAGGTGATGATCAATCTGCTACGCAATGCGCTGGACGCGACGCAGACAGTGAACGAGGCTCAGATTGATCTGGTTCTGACGGCCGGTACGATGGCTGTTTTGACGGTGCGCGACAATGGCACCGGCCTCAAGGATTTCGACAAGCTGTTTGAGCCATTTCACTCGACCAAGCAGGCGGGCGAGGGGGTCGGGCTGGGCCTTGCCATTTCTTCGGGTATCGTAAACGACCTCGGTGGTAGACTGACCGCGCGCGATGCGGCGACGGGCGGTGCTGTATTTGAAATGCGCCTCCCTATATTGAACGAAGAAACCCGTGCAGCGGAGTAATAGTGAATGGCCAACGCGATGAAGATTGCTATCGTCGACGACGAAAAAGATATGCGCCAGTCGATCAGCCAGTGGCTGGCCCTGTCGGGCTACGACACCGAGACGTTCCCGAGCGCGGAGGAGGCGCTGAAGAAGCTGGGCGCCGATTATCCCGGCATCGTGGTTACCGACATCCGTATGCCCGGCATGGACGGCATGCAGTTTCTGAAAAAGCTGATGGGCGCTGACAGTACGTTGCCCGTCATCATGATCACCGGTCACGGCGACGTGCCGATGGCGGTCGAGGCAATGCGCGTCGGCGCCTATGATTTTCTGGAAAAGCCGTTCAACCCCGATCGCATGACCGAGCTGGCCAAAAAGGCGACCCACGCCCGCCGCCTGACGTTGGACAACCGCGCCTTGCGGCGCGAGCTGTCGGATGGCGGCCAGCTGATGAAAAAGCTCATCGGGTCGAGCCCAGTGATGGAGCGGCTCAAGGAGGATATCCTAGATCTGGGGCAGGCCGACGGCCACGTTCTGATCGACGGCGAGACAGGCACAGGCAAGACGCTGGTCGCTCATGCGCTGCACGCCGTCGGCGCGCGGGCGGGCAAAAAGTTCGTTTTGGTATCGTGCGCCGCGTTCGAGCAGGACCAGCTGTCCAAGCGCCTGTTTGGCCCGATGAACCCCGAGGATAGCCGTCTGCCGGCCGTTGAGGAGGCGCGCGGCGGAACGCTGGTTCTAGAGGATATCGAGGCGCTGGGGGATAGTCTGCAAGCACGTCTGCTTACCTATCTGAACGAGGAGGGCACACCGCCCGAAACGCGGCTGGTGGCGATCAGCAACCTTCAGGACGAGGGCAAGACGTCAGAGGACGCACTGCGCCCCGATCTGTTCTATCGCCTTGCGTCGTTGCGCATCACCGTGCCGCCCCTGCGCCAGCGCGGCGAGGATATTCTGACGCTCTTCACCCGCTTTATTGACCAGTTCGCCGATGATTACGGCTGCGATGCGCCGCAGGTCAGCGCGCAGGAGGCCGCGCAATTGCTTCAGGCGCCATGGCCCGGCAACGTGCGCCAGCTCTTTAACGTGGCCGAGCGCGCCGTTCTGCAATCGCGGCGTGGATCCGGCACAATCGTTTCGCTGCTGATGAGCGATCATCAGGACATGCAGCCGGTGATGACAACCGAAGGCAAACCGCTAAAGGAATACGTCGAGGCGTTCGAGCGGATGCTGATCGACAACACCATGCGCCGCCACAAAGGCAGTATCGCCGCCGTCATGGACGAATTGTGCCTGCCTCGCCGGACGTTAAATGAAAAGATGGCGAAATATACGCTTCAAAGGTCGGACTACCTTTAAACGGTAGTGTTTTTTACCCGGCCCGGACATGCAGTCGGGCCGGATACGCACCCCATTGGCGCCCATTTTGATGCCGCCATTCCAGCGCGGCGCATTTTGCCCATTGTCATCGCTCCCCCCGGCGCTTTAGTGTGATGGTGTGGATTGAGCGCTGAAAAATACGCTCTTTCATTTGAGTTTCGCTGTTTCGAACACTTGTGTAGGCACATCTGCCGGCACGTTCGGGCAGACCGATCAGGCCTTTTTTATAAAGGCCGCCTTAACGCCGGGCCGCCCTTTTTGGAACGCACCGGATATATCATGGGCGCCCGAACACGGTGCCGGAGAAGCAACGCGATGACGCGCGCAACACAGGATAAAACTCCTCCAAGGGGCCCACGCGGTCACCTTGCCAGCGCGCCTGACTTCGCCACAATCAGACATCCCCTGCATCGTGCCGCCCCACCAGGGCGGGCGCGCGTGCCCGGATGCGAACGGACAACATGGCCAAGAAAATGCTTATCGATGCCACCCACGCCGAGGAAACTCGTGTTGTGGTGGTCGACGGAAACAAGGTTGAGGAATTTGACTTTGAATCCGAAAACAGACGGCAACTCGCCGGAAATATCTATCTCGCCAAGGTAACGCGCGTCGAGCCGTCGCTGCAGGCGGCGTTCATCGATTACGGTGGAAACCGTCACGGTTTCCTCGCGTTCTCGGAAATTCACCCCGATTATTATCAGATTCCCGTCGCCGACCGTGAGGCGCTGATGGAAGAAGAGCGCGCGTATGCCGAAGCCCAGGAGGCCGAGGAAGAAGAGCGCGCCAAGCCCAAGGGCCGCTCGCGCGGTGGGCGGGGCCGCTCAAGGGCCGCGAAGGCAGATTCTGATGATGCCGTGACCAGCGCAGAAGTGTCCGGCATGGAAACCATCGATCTGGACGAGAATGACGACGAGGGCAGTTCCCCTATGGAGCGCGTCGCAGAGACACCGGTGGAAGAGCCTGAGGGCGACGAGACTGGCGGCGAGACTGGTGCTGATACGGACGACGATAACGATGCGCCCAAACCGCGCCGTACCCGGACGCGCACACGTTCCAAGTCGACCGAAGACGACGGCGACGATGACGGCCCCGACGCCGCTGACAAGGACGACAGCATCGAAGTTGTCGCGGACGAAGACACCCAAGAGGATATCCGCCCGCCGCGCAAACCTCGGCCGCGCAAGTACAAGATCCAAGAAGTCGTCAAGGTCCGCCAGATACTGCTGGTCCAAGTCGTTAAGGAAGAGCGCGGCAACAAAGGCGCGGCGCTAACCACGTATCTGTCGCTGGCCGGGCGTTACTGCGTCCTGATGCCCAATACTGCCCGTGGCGGCGGCATCAGCCGCAAGATCACAAACGCGCCCGACCGCAAGAAGCTAAAGGAAATCGCCAACGAGATTGCCGTGCCAAAGGGCGCGGGCCTGATCGTGCGTACTGCCGGCGCCAAGCGGACCAAGCCCGAGATCAAGCGCGACTACGAGTACCTGCAACGCATGTGGGAGCAGATCCGGGAGCTGACGCTGAAATCGATCGCGCCCGCCAAGATTTACGAGGAGGGCGACCTGATCAAACGCTCGATCCGCGACCTCTATAATCGCGAGATTGACGAGGTTTTGGTCGAGGGCGAGCGCGGGTATCGGATTGCCAAAGACTTCATGAAGATGATCATGCCGTCGCACGCGAAGAACGTGAAGAATTACGTCGACACCATGCCGCTTTTCGCGCGGTTCCAAGTCGAATCGTATCTAAACTCGATGTTCAACCCGACCGTTCAGCTAAGATCGGGTGGCTATATCGTGATAGGCGTGACCGAAGCGCTTGTCGCCATTGACGTCAACTCTGGCCGCGCCACCAAAGAAGGCTCGATCGAGGATACGGCGACCAAAACCAACCTGGAGGCCGCCGAAGAGGTGGCGCGCCAGTTGCGCCTGCGCGATCTGGCTGGTCTGATCGTCATCGACTTTATCGACATGGACGAGCGCAAGAACAACGCCGCCGTCGAAAAGCGGATGAAGGATAAGCTGAAGACCGACCGCGCACGCATTCAGGTCAGCCGCATTTCGGGCTTTGGCCTGATGGAAATGTCGCGCCAGCGCCTGCGTCCCGGTATGATTGAGGCGACGACGCAGCCTTGCCCATCGTGCCACGGCACAGGGCTGATCCGGTCCGACGATAACCTTGCGCTCAATATCCTGCGCCAGGTCGAGGAAGAGGGCACCAAGGGCCGCTCGCTCGAAGTGCTGTTGCGCGCACCCGTCGGCATCGCGAACTTCCTGATGAACCAAAAACGCGAGCATATCGCGCAGATCGAGGTCCGTTATGGCCTGTCGGTACGGGTTGAGGGCGACCCGTCGCTGATCAGCCCCGATTTTGCACTGGAAAAGTTCAAGACAGCCACCCGTGCCGTGCCCGAGCAAGTCGCACGCGTCGTTTCTGTCGACAGCTCGCTGATGGATGATATCGACGCCGAGACGGAAGTTGATCCCGACGAGTGGCCCGGTGACGATGACGAGGCCGAAGATGAGAACGTCCAGCAAAGCCGCAGCCAGAACGATGCGGAGAATGGTAACGGGAACGGCAATGCCAACGGGAATGGCAATGGCGAGGACGAGGACGGCAAGCCGAAGAAGCGCCGTCGGCGTCGGCGTCGGGGTAAGTCGTCCAAATCGCGTGAAGATGGCGAGAATGGCAATGGCAACGGCGAGAATGGGAACGGTGAAAACGGGGAAAGCAGCGATGGCGACGCCGATGCTAACGCCAACCAGCAAACCGGCGATCATGCAGACGCAACGGATAACGGCGAAGTAAAGAAACGTCGTTCGCGTAGCCGTGGCCGCAAGCCCGCCTCGGATAACAATGACGCCGACCGACCAGCCGCCGCGACAGAAGTTGTCGACGCGGCAGAAGTTGCCGGCGAGCCAGATCAGACAGCCCAGCCGGCATCCGAGGACGCGCCGAAGCCAAAGCGCACTCGCAAACCGCGGGCCAAGAAGGTGGATGCCGACGCGCCAGCAGCAAGTCCCGAGACAGCGCCAGCCGCAGATTCGGCCGAAGATATTGCCGCCGAGGACGCGCCCAAGCCAAAACCGGCCCGCAAGCCGCGCGCTCGCAAGAGCGACGCTGCACCTGCGCAGCCAGTGGCCGACATCGCGCCCGAGATTGCGGTGCCTCCCGCGCCCGAGCCGCAATCGGCACCCGAGCCGACTGCAGCCGCCAAGCCAGCGCCTGAGCCCACACCACCAGCCGAGGCAGAGGCCGACGCGTCAAAGCCCAAGCGCAAGGGTTGGTGGTCACTAGGCCGTTAAAAAGGCGCCCAATTGGGACAGGCGGCATGGTTCGCCTGTTTTCAACCTGGTTCTAAGCATTAAAAAGGGCGTGGCCTGCGATGAGCCGCGCCCTTTTTGCTTGAGCGCTGCCTTTGGTAGAATGCGGTTTGGTAATTTTTCGAGAAAATGCGCTCAGCCGCCTTTGCGCACCAAATAGACGGTGCGCCCGGCATCCACTTGGGCCGATAGCAACTCATGCCCCGCCTCAGCGCAGAAATGCGGCACATCAATCGCCGCCGCCGGATCGTCGCAGATCAGCCGCAACTGATCGCCCGGCGCGAGGCGCGACATGCGCTTGCGCAGCTTCAAAACGGGCAGGGGGCACAGCAGGCCGATGGCGTCAATTTCTTCCATGGCGCGAGGCGTATCAGCCACTTGCACGCGCTGTCCACAAACTTGTGACTTCGGCCCGCGTGACGGCGCCGACCCGATGCGCTAAGGCAAGTCTATGTTCGGAATTGAAATCATGGACGCGGGCCTTATCCCCGCGATGATCGTTGCACTGCTGGCCGGGACGCTGTCCTTCCTCAGCCCATGCGTGCTGCCCATTGTGCCACCCTATCTGGCCTATATGAGCGGTGTGACCCTACCGGATCTGGAAAAAAATGGCGCGCATCGCCGTAGCGCCGTCGTGCCTGCGCTGTTCTTTGTGATGGGACTGTCGACGATTTTCTTGCTTTTGGGGGCTGCGGCATCGGCGCTTGGTCTGGCGTTTTTGCAATACCAGTCCACGCTCAGCGGTATCGCGGGCATTTTGGTCATGATATTCGGCCTGCATTTTTTGGGCATCATCCGCATTGGGTTTCTTGACCGCGAGATGCGCATGGATGCGGGTGATCGTGGCGGCACCGCGTTTGGTGCCTACATCCTCGGCCTTGCCTTCGCATTCGGCTGGACGCCTTGCATCGGCCCGCAACTGGGCGCGATCCTGTCGCTGGCGGCAAGTGAGGCATCGGTCACACGCGGCACAGCATTGCTGGCGGTCTATGCCATCGGGCTGGGCGTGCCCTTCATCCTTGTCGCCGCGTTCCTGCCACGTCTGACCGGCTTCATGAGCTGGATGAAACGGCACATGAACCGGATCGAGAAAATCATGGGCCTGCTGCTCTGGACCATTGGCCTCATGATGTTGACGGGCGGCTTTTCCGCCTTTGCCTTCTGGCTGCTCGAGACGTTTCCGGCGCTGGCCGTGCTGGGCTGAGGCGTTTGGCGCATGGCGCGGTACCTTCGGGTCTTACTCTTGCCCCGATCATCCCCTAGCATAGCGCGAGAGTTTTGATCCCGGATCCGCCCGCGCCATGGTACCCTGTCCTGCCACCCGACCGACCACCGCCGCGCTATCCGATGCCTCGCCGGTGGCCGTGCGGCGCGTGTTCTACATCCCTGGCTACGATCCGATCCACCCCCGCCGCTACCGCGAGCTATACCGCAAGGAAGGTGCAGCGCAGGCCGAGATCTCGGGCTACGATCTGGACCTGACTGCACGCATCGGCAGTCCAAAGAGCACCGGGGGCGGCTATGGCTGGAGCGTCGCGAGCCGCATGGACGGCGCAGTGGTTGCCAGTGAGGTCGACGTGCTGGTCTGGTCCGACATCGTGCGCAACTCGATGAGCCACACGATTGCCGCCACCTATATGCAACTGATCCGCACCGCGTGGATATATATCAGTACGGGCGCGCTATTCCGGCTGATGCGCCTGCGCAAAGGTCCGGTGATTGCAGCGCTCTATCCGGTGGGATTTTTACTGCTGCAAGCCGCGTTGGCCTGCGCTGCGTTTGCCGCCGTTTTGTCGCTTGGTATCTTTGCCACCGATCACGCAGAGCGTGCGATATGGCCGGACCCCGCTTATACGCCGCTCATCAGCTACGGCGCAGCGCTGTCGGCGATGCTCGGCCTCATTACCGGGTACGCCGTGCTGCGGTGGTTCAAGGCGCGCGACGGCAAGTTCTATGCCTACTATCTGATGCATGACTACGCCTATTCCGCACGGCACGGCGGCGCAAACCCGCCTGCGCTGGAGGCACGGCTGGCCGAATTCGCGGATGAAATCGCAGGCGCATTGGCTGGCGGCGCGGACGAGGTGCTCGTCGTCGGCCACTCCTCCGGCGCGCATTTGGCGGTGTCGATCCTTGCGGATCTGATCCGCGATGGGCGCGTCCCTTTGAGCGGCCCTGCGCTCTCGCTGTTGTCGCTGGGGCATGTGGTGCCGATGGTTTCGTTCCTGCCCGGCGCATATCGGCTGCGGGCTGATCTGGAATTTCTCAGCCAATCGCGCGCGCTAACTTGGGTGGATGTAAGCGCACCTGGTGATGGATGCGCATTTGCGCTGTGCGATCCTGTGGCGGTCTCAGGCGTTGCGCCGCCGCGCAAGCGCTGGCCGTTGGTTTTGTCGGCGGCGTTCACCCAGACGCTTAGCCCTGCGCGCTGGCGCGAGCTGCGGTGGAAGTTCTTTCGCCTGCATTTCCAGTATCTCTGCGCCTTTGACCGGCCCGGTGATTACGATTATTTCCGCATTACCGCTGGGCCAATGACACTGGGACAACGCTATGCAGGTCGCGCGCCCTCGGCCAGCCGGATCGAGCGGGCAGTGAACAAATACACTGGGACGGCGCCATGATGCTGCCGCCCAAACCGCCCTCGCGTACGGGCCGCGTCTCGCTCTGGCGGTATTTGCAGCTGTTCCGCGCGGATATTCTGTCGGCCCAGCCTGCGCGCCTTTATCGCGCTTGGATGGCCGAATTTCGCACGCCGTTCTTTCGCTCATACCTGTGCAACCAGCCAGATCTGGTCGATCTCGTGCTAAAAGGGCGGCCCGATGATTTCCCAAAATCAGACCGCGTGCGTGAGGGCCTGACGCCGCTTTTGGGAAATTCGGTGTTCGTCACCAATGGCGAGGTTTGGAAGCGCCAGCGGCGCATCATTGATCCGGCCTTTGAGGGCGGGCGTCTGCGCCTTATTTTTCCCGCGATGCTGGAGGCCGGGCAGAGCGCTGTGCGCCGCCTTGCACCGCTGGCCGACGGCACCGCCCGCGATATCGAGGGTGAGGCGAGCCATGTGGCCGCCGATGTGATTTTTCGGACACTATTTTCCATCCCTATCGAGAACGAGGTTGCCAGCGCCGTATTTAACGAGTTTCGAGACCATCAGCGCACTCAACCGGTGGTGAACCTTGCCGCACTGATCCCGCTGCCCACATGGATGCCGCGCCCGCATAGTCGCCGCACACGGCGCACGGCCCGTGCCATTCGCGATCTCATCCGCCAGTTGACGACGCAGCGCATGGTCCAGATTGAGGCGGGCGAGGCACCGGACGATCTGGCGACCAAGATTATGAGAACGGCAGATCCGCAAAGCGGCGAATGCTTTGGTACCGAGGAGATGGTCGATCAGGTTGCGATCTTTTTCCTCGCCGGGCATGAAACCAGCGCATCGGCGCTTGGCTGGGCGCTGTATATGCTGGCGCTGTACCCTGACTGGCAGGATAAGGTCGCGGCTGAGGCCGAGGCGGCCTTTGGCGGCGGCGCGCCCGAATTCTCGCATATGTCAAAGCTCAGCCAGACGCGCGACGTATTTCGCGAGACATTGCGCCTCTATCCACCGGTGCCAATGATGGTGCGCGAGGCCCGCTGCCCCGAGACATTTCGCGGCCGCGATATTGCGCCCGGCAGCCAGATCGTCCTCAGCCCATGGCACCTGCACCGGCACGAGCGGATTTGGGACGCGCCCGATGCGTTTGACCCGGGACGTTATGGCACGGAGGCGGGCCGCAAATGTCTGCGCGAGGCGTTCATGCCATTTTCAGCAGGGCAGCGGGTTTGTCCCGGCGCAGGCTTTGCCATGATAGAGGGCGTTTTGCTGCTGTCGATGCTGGTGCGCAGCTATCGGTTTGAGCCCCTGCCAGAGAGGCCAGCGATGCCCGTCGCGCATCTGACGGTGCGGGGCAAGGACGGCATCTGGCTGAGGATCACACCGCGTTAACCCCGCATCCGGGCGCCGTCTGCGTCAAAGAGCGGTTGGGTAATTAGCGTGGCATCGCACATCTGGCCCAGTATCTCGATCTGCGCGGGGCGGCCTGCACTTTTCATCTCGCGCGGGATCAGCCCCAGCGCGATGGATTTGCCCGCATGATGCGAGTACCCGCCCGAGGTGACAAAGCCGCGAACCTCGCCGTCCAGCCAGATCGGCTCATAGCCGTGGGCATCCGCATCTGTCGTCTCTACCTCAAACGCTACCAGCTGGCGTGCAGCGCCTGCGCTGCGCTCTGCCTCGGCAGCTCTGCGGCCAATGAAATCGCTGTCCTTGGACCAGTGTACGAACCGGTCCATGCCTGTCTCGCCCGGCGTATAATCGGGCGAGAATTCCGCGCCCCATGAGCCAAAGAATTTGTCGAGGCGCAGCGACATCATCGCGCGCATTCCGAAAGGGCGCATTCCGTGCGGTTTGCCTGCGGTCCACAGTGTATCCCACAACGCGCGCTGCTCCATGGGGTCGCAGTAAATCTCGTACCCCAGATCGCCTGTGTAGCTGACGCGCTGGATCAGGCAGTTAGCCATGCCCACGCCCGCATGTCGCAGATCCATAAAGCGCATGTCGCCAACAGCGTCCCGTGTGCAGGCCATCAACACATCACGCGCCTTTGGCCCGGCGATTTGAAACCCGGTCAATCGATCACTGATGTTTTCGATATGCACGGCGTCTGCCTCGTTTTGGTGGAACCAGCGCATGTGCATAGCCTGCGCACCGTAGGATGCGGTCAACTGGAACGCGTCTTCGGAGAGGCAGGAAATTGTGAAATCCCCCAAAAGACGCCCGGCGGGTGACAACATCGGTGTCAGCGATAGGCGCCCCGGCTGAGGCACGCGGCCGGCCATGATCCGGTCCAGCCACGCGCGCGCGCCTGTGCCCGTAACCAGATATTTGCCAAAGTTCTGAACCTCGTTGATACCAACGGCGCCGCGAACCGCACGCACCTCGCGCGCGGTCGCCTCCCACGCGTTCGAGTGGCGAAAACTGGGTGTCTCGTAGCGCGGCTCGCTGTCCTCGGCAAAATAGTTTGCCACCTCCAGCCCGAATTGCGCGCCCCAGACGGCGCCCATGCCGTCCAGCAGATCATACGCGGGGGTGGTGCGAAAGGGGCGGGCGGCTGGCAATTCCTCATTGGGGTAGCTGACGGAGAAACGTTTTTGGTAGTTCTCATTGACCTTGGGCCGAGTGTAGCCGGGTGTGATCCAGTCGCCAAAGCGGGCGACATCCATCGCCGATACGTCGCGCTCGCACTCGCCTTGGGTCATCCATTGCGCCAGCATCAGTCCGACGCCGCCGCCTTGGGAAAATCCGGCCATGACGCCGCATGCCGACCAGTATCCGCGCAACCCCGGCACCGGACCGACAAGCGGATTGCCGTCGGGCGCAAAGGTGAAGGGGCCGTGAATGACCGATTTGACGCCCGCCCGCTCCAGCGCTGGAAAGCGGCGATAGGCGAATTCGATGCTGGCCTCGATCTTGTCCAGATTATCGGGCAGTAGTTCGTGGCCAAAGTCCCAAGGCGTGCCGTCCACGGCCCATGGCTTGCACGGCTGCTCGTAGAACCCGATGCAGAGGCCGCGTCCTTCTTGGCGCAGATAGCTCTCGCCGGCGGGGTCCATGACGTGCGGATGCTCGGTGTCGCGCTCAACGATCTCGGGGACGTCGTCGGTAACTATATACTGGTGCTCCATCGGGTGCAGGGGCAGGTAGAGGCCTGCCATCGCGGCCACCTCGCGCGCCCAGAGGCCGCCGGCGTTAACGATGTGCTGCGTATGGATAGTACCTTTGTCGGTGACCACATCCCAACTGCCATCGGGGCGCTGGCGCGTTTCGCGAACCATTGTGTGCGTCTCGATCGTGGCGCCGCCCATCCGGGCCGCCTTGGCATAGGCGTGTGTGGTGCCAGAAGGGTCCAGATGCCCGTCGAGCGGGTCATAGAGGCCGCCGACAATCCCGTCGATATTCGTGACCGGCGCAATTTTCGCGATCTCCTCGGGCGTCACGATATGGGTGTCGAGGCCCATGTAACGATGCTTGGCCCGCTCGGCCAGCAGCATGTCAAAACGGTCCTGATTATCGGCCAGTGTAACGCCGCCCACATGGTGCAGGCCACAGGACATGCCTGTGATCTCCTCCAGCTCCTTGTACAGCCGGATCGTGTAGCCCTGAAGCGCGGCCATATTGGTGTCACCGTTCAGGGTGTGAAACCCGCCTGCTGCATGCCAGGTGCTGCCGCTGGTCAGCTCGGACCGCTCGAGCAGCATAACGTCGGACCAGCCCAGTTTGGTCAGGTGATACAGCACGCTACAGCCGACGACGCCGCCACCGATGACGATGGCCTGAGTTGTGGTTTTCATGGACGTGCTCCCTCTCGCTGTTAACCCAATCTGGCGTGCTAGGAGGGCGCCGCGCATGTGCGCATGCGACGGGATTTGTCGCGAACAGACCACACGCGCCCGCCGGGCGGCACTGGAACCTGCGCTGATCGTTCTATATGCCAGATGCATGAATAATATTCTGCTGATCCCCGCGACCCTGTGGCGCAAGGCGCGCGCCTATTCGCAAAAACTGTGGGTGCGCGTGCTGGTCATGGGCCTGCTGTCGGTCGCATCACTGGGATTTACCCAGCTGATCGAGATGATTGTGCCGGATAAGATGTCGTCGATCATGACGGGCGCGTCCGCCGACCGGCTGCTGGATATCATCGCTAGTGCCATGCTCTCGGCGACAATTTTTTCTATGACGGTGATGGTGTCGACCTACCGCAGTTCCGCCTCGCAATGGACGCCGCGGGTGCATCAGCTGATTATGCAGGACACCGTCACGCAAAAGACGCTGGCGGCCTTCATTGGCGCTTATCTTTATGCGTTGGTGGCGATTGTCCTGCGCGAGATGCGCGTCTTTGGCGACGATCATGCGCTGGTCATCTTTTGGCTAACGGTGTTGGTGCTGGCGTATGTCGTGTGGTCGCTGGTGCGCTGGGTGCTTCATCTGCAAACCTTTGGCAGCCTGCTGCACACCACACGCCAGGTCGAGGGGATTACCAAGCAACGCTTTCAGGAGCGTTTGAAAACGCCGTGCCTTGGGGCAAACCCGTTATGTGACGGAGTGCCGGACGACGCGAGGCCAATTGATGCGGATCAAAGCGGCTATATCCAGCACATTTACCCCGAAGGGCTGAACACCGTTGCCGAGCGGTATGATGTCCGCTTTTACCTGCCTCAGCCGATTGGCCACTTCGTATTCCTGCACGAACCGCTGCTATGGTTCGAGGGCGATGTCAGCGAGGAGGATCGCGAGGAATTTCTGTCACTGGCGCGCGGGCATATCAACGTGAATGACCTGCGCGACTACGACCAAGACCCGCGCTTTGGCCTTGTCGTGATGGGCGAGATTGCATCCAAGGCGCTGTCGCCCGGCATCAACGATCCCGGCACGGCCATTGATATCATCACACGGGTAGGGCGCATTCTGTCCAGCTACTCCAGCGAGGATCAGCCTACTGGCGCGGCAGATGACGGCGAGGCCAGCGCCAAGGACGGCCCCGATGGCCCACATCTAGATCGGCTGTGGGTGCCACCACTGATGCCGAACGATCTGCTTGATGACGGTTTTGGCGCGCTGACACGTGACGGCGCGCAGGTTTATGAGGTGCAGCACCGCTTGCAGGCCACGCTGGCTGGGCTCATGCACCACCCCGACGAGGGGCTTCAGAACGCGGCATTCCATTTTGCCGACACTGCGCTGCGCCGTGCGCTGCAATCTATGAATTTCGCCCCCGACCGCGAGCGTCTGCTAGCCAGCGTTAGTGAGCGGCTGCGACTGCGCGTTACGCAGACTTAAGTGGCAGATAGACAGTCATAATGCGCCGATTTGCCTCACTGCGACGAGGTATGTCGCGGTGAGGCAAGTTTGCCGCGCGCGGCGTCGCCAAATTGGCCTCGAATCGCATCAAGGAGAGCATGATGAAAACCCACGCACAGGCCGTTGTGATCGGCGGGGGCGTCATCGGATGCTCAATCCTTTATCACCTGACCAAGCTGGGCTGGACCGATGTGGTGCTGCTGGAGCGTGATGAGCTGACAAGCGGCAGCACCTGGCACGCGGCGGCCAACATCCACGGGCTGCACGACAGCGCCAACATCAGCCGCCTGCAGCATTACACCATGACGCTCTATAACCAGTTGGAGGCCGAGACAGGCCAAAGCTGCGGTGTATTTCAGCCCGGCTCGCTCTATCTGGCTCAAACCGAAGCGCGCGAACATCAGCTGCGCCTTCAGGCGGCCAAGGCCAAGCTCTATGGCATGAACTTTCACGAAATCGACCGCGCCGAGGCTGAACGTCTGCATCCGCTGGTCAATTTTGACGGCATTCGCTGCATCATGTGGGAACCCGATGGCGGCAACGTCGACCCTTCGGGCGTGACGAGCGCCTATGCGGCGGGCGCCCGGGCGGCAGGGGCGGAAATTCACCGCTTTACCCCCGTCACGGCCACCGTGCAGCAGCCAGACGGGACGTGGATGGTGGAAACGCCTAAGGGCAACATTCACACGCCTTGGGTGATAAATGCGGCCGGCCTCTGGGGCCGCGAAGTGGCGGCGCTGGCGGGGATCACTCTACCCCTGCAACCAACCGAGCATCAGTATTTCGTGACCGAGACTATTGCCGAGATCGCTGGCATGGACCGCCGCCTGCCATCGGTCGCGGACCGCGACGGCGAATATTACCTGCGCCAAGAGGGCAAGGGCCTGCTGATCGGCGCTTATGAGAAAAACATGCGCTTTTGGGCCGAAGAGGGCACGCCACTGGATTTCGCACATGAGCTATTCGCGGATGATCTAGACCGGATCGAGGACAACATGATGCGCGCGATTGAGCGCGTGCCAGCGGTGGGCGCGGCGGGCATCAAGCGGGTCATCAACGGCCCGATGATCTGGACCCCGGACGCCAACGTCATCCTCGGCCCTGTGCCCGAGAAAAAGGGTTATTTCTGCTGCAACGGCATCATTCCCGGCTTCTCCCAATCCGCTGGCATGGGCCTCATGGTCGCCGACTGGATCGTAGAGGGCGAGATGCGCTACGATATGTTTGCATGGGATATGGCGCGGTTTGGCGACTGGGCGGACAAAGCATTTACTAAGGCAAAGGTGGGCGATCAATACGCCAACCGCTTTGCCATCCACTTCCCCAATGAGGAACGCGCGGCAGGCCGCCCTTGCCGCGTGCGCCCTGCCTACGCGATGCAAAAGGAGATGGGCGCCGTATTTGGCCTCAACTACGGGTGGGAGCATCCTTTGTGGTTCGCAGGCCAGCCCGGCACAGTCGATACCAATGGATTTACACGACAGAACTGGTGGGCGCCCGTTGGGGATGAGGCACGGATGCTGCGCGAGGCGGCGGGCATCATCGACATCTCGAACTTTGCCAAATACCGCTGCAAAGGTGCCGGCGCTGAGGGTTGGCTGAACGCCGTTTTTGCCAACAATATGCCAAAGGCGGTGGGCCGGTCGTGCCTGACGCCGCTGATTTCGGTGCGGGGCGGCATCGCCGGCGATTTTACCGTCACGCGCACTGGCGAGGATGAGTTCTACATCATCGGATCGGGCATGGCCGAGCGCTATCATGCGCGCTTTTTCCAGATGGTCCCGCTGCCGGACGGCACTCTGTTCGAGAGCCGGACCGAGGCGATGTGCGGCTTTAACGTGGCCGGGCCGAAATCCCGCGAGATGCTGCAAAGGCTGACAAACTCCTCGCTCGCGACAGCTGATTTCCCCTTTATGCGCTCGCAGAGGATCGAACTGGCCGGGGTGGATTGCCTCGCCCTGCGCGTCAGCTTTACCGGTGATCTGGGGTGGGAGCTGCACTGCGCCGCCGCCGATCAGGTGCAGCTCTATACCGCGCTGCTGGAGGCGGGGCGCGAGGTTGGCGCAGGCCCCGTGGGTAGCCGTGCCCTGATGAGCCTGCGAATCGAAAAGGGCTATGGCAGTTGGTCGCGCGAATACAGCCCCGAATATTGGCCGCAAGAGGTAGGGCTGGCAGGGCTGGTCAAAATGAACAAGGATTTCCTGCACAAGGACGCGGTGGCGGGCGTCTTGGCAAAGGACCCGCGCGAAACGCTGGTTCTGCTGCAGCTGGATGAGGCAGATACCGCTGCCTCAAACGCTGACGCGACCGGGGGCGAGCCGATTTTCAAGGACGGGAAAGGTATCGGGCGCGTGACATCGGGCGCTTACGGTTATTCGGTCGGGATGAGTCTGGCACTGGGTTACGTGAAGGGCGCGGTGCCCGGCGATAGCGTCGAGGTGATGGTACTGGGCCGTCCGCATAAGGCGGTGATCTTGGCCGAGCCGCCATTTGATGCAAGCGGGGCGATCTTGCGGGGGTAGCTCCGGGCCACACGCAGCAGAAATAGTGCAGGTTTTCTCCCCAACCTTGAATTGTGCGGTTGCCTTGGTTGCCCCATCGGCGCTAGTCGTCCCACCCAACCAAGGGGATGATTGACATGACCGACGGGCAGGGCGATCCGCGCCACCTCGATACGCTGGACCGCGATCTGGCGCGCTACTCCAACCTCGAAGTGGCGACGGCCTATGTGGCGCGTCCCATGGTTGGGCCGGGCATTGCGCTGGTGTTCGTATTGCTGGCCGGTATCGCCGCGATGCTGTTTTTCGGGCATAGCAGCAATGCGATGATCGTCGTTATCGCGACCTGTCTGGGCGCGTATATGGCGCTGAACATCGGGGCCAACGATGTGGCCAATAATATGGGCCCCGCAGTCGGTGCCAATGCGCTGACGATGGGCGGCGCCATCGCCATTGCCGTCATATTCGAGAGTGCAGGCGCGTTGATTGCGGGCGGCGACGTGGTGTCGACCATCGCCAAGGGCATTATAGCGCCCGAAAGCATGGGAACCGCTTCGGTCTTTATCTGGGCGATGATGGCTGCGCTGTTGTCGGCAGCGCTGTGGGTTAACCTTGCGACGTGGATCGGGGCGCCAGTATCGACCACACATTCGGTGGTGGGCGGCGTTATGGGGGCAGGCATTGCCGCCGCCGGGTTTGCTGCAGTCAACTGGCCAACCATGGGCGCGATTGCGGCCAGTTGGGTGATTTCGCCGATACTGGGCGGGGCAGTCGCAGCAGGATTCCTGTGGCTGATAAAATCGCGCATCATCTACCGCGAGGACAAGATTGCAGCCGCGCGTGTCTGGGTGCCTGTATTGGTCGGCATCATGGCGGGCGCATTCACCTCCTATCTGGCGCTGAAGGGGCTGAAGCATCTGATTGACATCAATTTACCCTCCGCCCTGCTGATTGGGGCGGTGATGGGCGTAGCCGTCTGGCTGGTGATGATTCCCCTGATCCGGCGGCAGTCGCACGGGCTGGAGAATCGGAACAAATCGCTCAAGGTGCTATTCGGAATTCCGCTCGTCATATCTGCGGCGCTGCTCAGCTTTGCGCATGGGGCAAATGATGTGGCCAATGCGGTGGGGCCGCTCGCCGCAATTGTGCAGGCTTCGCAATCGGGCAGCTTCACAGACGCGGTCAGCCTGCCGTTCTGGGTGATGGTGATTGGGGCGTTCGGTATATCCTTTGGCCTCTTCCTTTTTGGGCCCAAGCTGATCCGCATGGTCGGCGGCCAAATCACCAAGCTGAACCCGATGCGCGCCTATTGCGTCGCATTATCGGCGGCAATCACGGTAATCATAGCCAGCTGGCTGGGCCTGCCCGTCAGTTCGACGCACATCGCTGTTGGCGGGGTATTTGGTGTCGGATTTTTTCGCGAATGGGATACCGAGCGGCGCATTCGCAAGGCGCGGCTGGATATGCCAGACAAGACCACCTTTGCCCCCGAAGAGCGGCGTCGCCGCAAGCTGGTGCGGCGCTCGCATTTCATGACCATCATCGCGGCATGGATCATAACCGTGCCTGCAGCAGCCACTCTGTCCGGCGTGATCTTTGTCCTGATCAACACGGTCGTGGGCTAGGGCGGCACCGGGCCTCAAACCTTCCCGATCTTTAGCCGCGTAATCCGATTGGCCTTGCGTGCCAGCACTTCGAACCTGAAGCCGTGAAAGTTGAACACTTGGTTCACCTTCGGGATCATCTGCGCCTCGTGAATGACCAGTCCGGCGATGGTGTTGGCGGCATCATCGGGCAGGGACCAGTCTGTGGCGCGGTTCAGGTCGCGAATCGTCATGGCGCCGTCGACTAGGTACTGACCATCCTCGCCACGCTTGATGGGATGCTCGGCGTCGGTGTCGAACTCGTCGGTGATCTCGCCCACGATCTCCTCTAGGATATCCTCAAGCGTGATAAGGCCCTGAAGCGATCCGTATTCGTCCACCACCAGCGCGAAATGCGTACGCATCCGCAGAAACTGGCGCATCTGATCGTCCAAGGTCGTCGTTTCTGGCACGAAATAGGGCTTCATCACCACCGATGTGATGTCAAATGTGCGCCACGCATTCGTGCTGCCACCCTCGCCGAGCGCAAGCTTGTGCATGGCGCGCAGCAGATCCTTGGCGTGGACAATACCGATGATATTGTCCGGATCGTCTACGTAGACGGGCAGGCGGGTATGGGGTGATTTCAGGCACTGATCAAGGATCGCGACAGGATCCAATCCGGCATTGATCATCTCGATCTCGCTGCGGTGGCGCATGATTTCCTCAACGGCCCGCTGGCCCAGATCCAGCGCGCCCAATATGCGGTCGCGATCCTCCTTTTCAACGACGCCCTCGGAGTGGCCCAGATAAAGAGCGCCGGCGATTTCTTCGCGGACTGCGAGGATCTGGCCATCGGGATCGGTCTTGACGCCAAAAAGGCGCAGGATAAGACGCACAAGAAGCCGGACAGCCGACACGACCGGCGAGAAGAGGCGAATGACGATCGTGATCGCGGGCGCAACGCGGGACGCGGCAACCTCAGAATTAGTGATTGCATATGTCTTGGGCAGCACCTCGGCAAAGATCAGGACGAGCAGGGTCATCACAATCGTCGCTAACGCCACGCCCGATTCCCCGAATATCCGGGTAAACAAGGCCGTCGCCAGCGATGTGGCGAGGATGTTCACCAGATTGTTGCCCAAGAGGACCGAACCGATCAGCCGCTCGTTATCTTCGGTTATGACCAGCGCGCGTTCGGCGCCCTTGTCGCCCTTGTCGGCGCGCGCGCGCAGCTTGCCGCGCGAGGCTGCCGTCAGCGCCGTCTCACTACCCGAGAATAAGCCCGAGAGGACCAGCAGCGCCAGAATGGCGGCTGCGGTGATCCAGAACGAGGCGTCGAATATCTCGCTTATCGCTTCCATTGGTCTTCTGTGTCCTTCTGTATAGGACGCGTTATGCGGTGCGCGGCGCGCACGATCAAGAGATCATGGTATATGAGGTGGATCGATCTGGGGGTGCAAGACACCCCGCTGCCGCTGTTTGGCGGGCTTGGCTCAGAGTTATGAGACTGCGCTTGCCCCCGGCTACTGGCCGTCCGAGGATATGCTGTTGGCGGATTTACGCGTCGCTGCCTCCGACAGGGGGTGATGTTCCAGCACCAAGGCTTGCAAGCGGGCATCCAGAACGTGCGTGTAAATCTCGGTCGTGGCGACGTCCGCATGGCCCAGCAGCGCCTGAATAGCCATCAGATCGGCGCCATTGGCCAGTAGATGCGTGGCAAAGGCATGGCGCAGCGTGTGCGGCGTGACCTTGGCGGGGCTGACGCCGCCTTGCACTGCCAACTCTTTGATCAGCACATAAAAACGGTGGCGTGTCAGATGGCCTGCCTTGCCGGATGAGGCGAACATATAAGGCGACTGCGCCTTACCGTTGGCTCGGTCTGCCTCGGCGCTTGCGTCCAGCATTTCTAGCCACACCTGCACGGCTGCGCGGGCCGGGGGCGACAGGGGCACCATCCGCTCCTTGCCGCCCTTGCCGCGGATCATCAGCATCTGGGGATTGCCGCGCGCGGCCGCGATAGGCAGCGACACCAGCTCGGTCACGCGCATCCCGGTGGCGTAGAGCAGCTCCATCAGGCAGGTGTTGCGGCAGCGATCGCGCGCATTGCGCCCCACCTCGCGGCTGGCAGCCAGCAGGCGGTCGACCTCTTCCTCGCTTAGCGTCTTGGGCAGGCGGGCGTCGCGGCCCGGCCCCTTGATCTGCATCGCTGGGTTGTCAGCGCGCAAACGATCCTCGAACGCAAAGCGGTAGAGCTGCTTGACCGCCGACAGTCGGCGCGCGCGGGTGGATTTGGCTAGTCCCTGCGCCTCCAGATCGACGAGGTAGCGTTCAATATCTGATTGCTGGGCAGTGTCCGGCGCTAGTTTTTTTCGCACCAGCCAAGCACCGTAATCAGCCAGATCGCGCGCGTAGGCCTCTAGCGTGTTGCGCGCGGCGCCCTGCTCGGCGGCTTGTGCCTCCAGAAACGCCTCGGTCCAGTGTGCGGCGTTGCTCATCCGCCGTCCGCCAGTATCAGCGCCTGCAACGCTGCGCGCCGGGCGGTATCCTCTAGTCCGACCGCGCGCAGCGTACCCAGTGCGCTGGCCATTTCGCCGGGATCGTCGTCGGCGCGGTCGAATTGCAGGGCAGCAGACAGAATTGCCTCGCCCAGCTTGCCCTCGGCAATCAGCGCGGCATGTTCGGGCGCGGGAATGGGCGGCGTGGAAAAGGCATCGGCGATAGCGCGTTCGGTGGTGTCTGCTGCCAGCTTGGCGTCTGGCCTGCCGTGCGCCAGACCAGCCAGAAAGGCGTCGCTGCCCGCCCCATCTGCCGCCGCCTCATAGTCAGGCGATAAAAGGCGGATCTGGGTGGCCAGCGCCTGCGCTTTGGCGGGCAGGTCGATCTGGGCAAGGCGCGCGCCAAAGATATCTGCGAACGGCACTTCCAACCCTTCGCTGCGCATATGCGCCCACGCGGCCATCAGTGCGGCGGCGCTGCGCACTGGGTCGCGCGCATCCAGCGCGGCGTCCAGCGTCTGCACCGCGTTGGCTCGGTCCCAGACGCCGCCTGACGCGGCAGGACGCTGTCGAGTGTAGAGACCCATCAGGCGGCCCGGTGCAAGGGCGCCCGCGCGCGTCAGTCGCTCGGCCGCCTCAATCTCGGCCCGCCAGCCGGCCGTGCCGCGCAGATCCGCCATCGCAAAGGCAATCGGAAGGCCGCGCGTCGACAGAGGTGTGCCAATCGCCTCGAACAGGCGAAACTCCAGCGGGGTGGGCGCCGCACTGGGCGGGGGCACGGCGGCCTCCTCGGCGAGTTCGGCATCCAGAAACTGCGCCAGCAGCGTGGCATTGCTGCCTGTTATCGTTCCCAGCGCAGTGCCGGTATCAAACAAGAGCGCAGCCGTGCGCCAATCGCCGGTCAAGGCGCTGCAATAAATCTTGGCGCCATCATCGCGCATCAGGCCAGGCGCATCGCGTAGGGCGGTACAGGCCGCAGCCTCGGCCCCGTCCAATAGCGACAGATCGAACCATAGCGTAAAGAGCGCTGGCACGTTTGGCCCCGCCCGCGCCAGCAGCCCTAGCGCCGGATCAACCGCGCCAAAGCGGCGCAGCATAGCCACGCGCGTTCCTAAAAACCCGTCCTCGCCGCCGCGCGGCGGATCGGCCTCGGCCAACAGCAGAGTATGGTAGAGCGCGCCGATTGCAGGCAGTGGCTGCTGGCGCGCGCGCGCCCAAAGCGCGTCCAGATCGCGCGCATCACTCGCGGCCCACATGTGGGCCGGGAGGCCTGTGACGGAAGTGGGCAGCAGGCCGACAGCACCACTGGTCGCGGCCCCCAGCGGTGTCATTGCAATGTCGGGTATGCTCACTGCGCCTGCCACGGGCGGCTCGCTGATGGCAGGACGCTGGGGAAGGGATGCCGCGCCGGGCAAATCCTGGCCCAGCCAGTCGATGGCCGATAACGGCCTTGGGCCGACGCCTTGGGCCGATATAGGCCCCGGTAGCGTGATGGCCAGTGCGACTAACGCCGCCGCAGCCCGCGCCGCATCACTGCGCATCTAGCAAGATGTCCTGGCGAATCTCGCTTTCGGGGGGGCGAAAGTCGGCGCCAAAGAACGGGCCGAGATACGCGTAGCCAACCAGCGCGATGAACGCGAGGATTGCGAGGTAAAACAACCACTTGATGAGTCTAAACACGATGAGCCTGCCTGCCGGTTTATCTGCGGTTTTGCCTGCGGTTTTGTCCGCTTTGATCAACTTATAACTGGCATTTTGGGCAATATCACGTCATTCAATGCCGTATTGTCCATTTTGGGCGGGGGAGTGCCGAAAGTGGCCGAAAACGCGGCTGGATCTTTGAAGAAAACGGTCGTGCTGGTCGGTATGATGGGCGCGGGCAAAACCGCTGTCGGCAAGGCGCTGGCCGCGCGTTTGGGCGTGCAGTTTCGCGATTCCGACGCCGAAATCGAATCTGCGGCGGCGCGCAGCATCTCTGAGATTTTTGCGCGCGACGGCGAGGCGTTCTTTCGCTGCCGCGAGACGGAGGTGATCAGCCGCTTATTATCGGCAGAGTGCAGTATTTTGTCCACCGGGGGCGGCGCGTTCCTGCAAGAGCGCAACCGCGCCGTCATCGCGGACAAGGGCGTGTCGGTCTGGCTGAACGCCGATTTGCCCCTGCTGTGGAGCCGGGTCAAAAACAAGGACACACGGCCGCTGCTGCGCACGCCCGATCCGCGCGCAACGCTGCGCGAGCTATACGAGACCCGCGTGCCGATCTATGCGCTGGCCGATATCGAAGTCGTCTCGCATACCGGTTACTCCGTCGAAACGATGGCGACCCGCGTGATGGAGGCGCTCGCCGCGCGCCCTCATGTATTGGAAAGCATATGAGCAATATCATCCACGTCCCGCTTGGTGCGCGCGCATATGACGTGCTTGTAGGTCCCGGCCTGCTGGTGCAGTCCGGCACGCTGATCGCGCCGCTCCTGCGCCGCCCGCGCGTGGCTGTCGTCACCGATGAGGCGGTCGGCGCCCTCCATTTGGATGCCCTGCGCTCAGGACTCGCTGCAAGCGGTATCGAACTGACATCGCTCGCGCTACCACCCGGCGAGGCCACAAAATGCTGGGTCCAGTTGGAGCGGACGACGGAATGGCTGCTGGAGGCGCAGATTGAGCGCGGCGACGTTGTTATCGCCTTTGGCGGCGGCGTGATCGGTGACCTGGTTGGATTCGCGGCTGCGATCCTTAGGCGCGGGGTGCGCTTTGTTCAGATCCCCACCAGCCTGTTGGCGCAGGTCGACAGCTCAGTCGGTGGCAAAACAGGCATCAATTCAAGCCGGGGGAAAAACCTGATCGGCGCCTTTCATCAGCCTAGCCTTGTGTTGGCGGATACTGACATGTTGGCGACGATGAAAAATCGTGACTTTCTGGCAGGTTACGGCGAAGTCGTAAAGTACGGGTTGCTTGGCGATGCTGCCTTCTTTGATTGGCTTGAGGGCCACGCGCCAAGCATGGCTGCAGGCGATGTCGATGCACGGATCTATGCCGTTTCCCGATCTGTTCAGATGAAAGCGGACATCGTCGCGCGCGACGAGACTGAGCAGGGCGACCGCGCGTTGCTGAACCTCGGTCATACCTTCGGCCACGCGCTAGAGGCCGCGACTGGTTACTCGGGTCGTCTGCTTCATGGTGAGGGCGTCGCGATTGGCTGTGCGCTGGCGTTCGAGCTTTCGGCGCGCCTTGGGCTGTGCCCGCAGGAAACACCCAGCCGTGTCCGTGCTCATCTGACGAACATGAACATGAAGGTAGATCTATCTGATATTGAAGGTGATTTGCCGGATGCAAATGCCCTTCTGGCGCTCATGGCGCAGGATAAAAAAGTGCAGGAGGGCAAGCTGCATTTCGTCCTCGCGCGAGATATCGGCGAGGCGTTTGTAACGTCAGACGTCCCGCACGACGCTGTCCTTTCGGTCCTGCAGGACGCGCTTGCATCCCGATAAACGCGCACCGTTTATCTCAGAGATAATTACGTAAAACCGGTTACCTGGCGCGGGAACTGGATGTGATGCTTTAACCCAATTTCACCAGCGCATGACGCTTCTTGCCAGCGCTCAGCTTGATCGGCTGCGCCAATGCGGCGGTGTCGATCATCAGCCCTGCATCCTCCAGCGGGGCGTCGTTCATCCGCGCGCCGTTCTCTGCAATCAACCGCTTGGCGTCTTTGCCGGACTTTGCCAGCCCGGCGCGGACGATCAGCTGCACGATGGATATACCCTCCGCCGCCTCGCTGGCCTCCACAACCAGTGTCGGAAGGTCGTCGCCAACGCCGCCCTTTTCAAACACTTCGCGTGCCGTCGCCTCAGCGGCATTCGCCGCATCAATACCGTGTACTAACCTCGTCACTTCATTGGCTAAAATAACCTTGGCCTCATTTATGTCAGAGCCCCCCAGCGCGCCTAGCCGCTCACATTCGTCTAGGGGCAACTCGGTATACAACTTCAGGAAACGCCCTGTGTCGGCATCGGTGGTGTTGCGCCAGAATTGCCAGAACGTGTAGGGCGCGCACATGTCGGCGTTCAGCCAAACCGCCCCATCCGCGGATTTGCCCATTTTCTTGCCATCCGATGTGGTCAGAAGCGGCGAAGTCAGGCCAAATACATGTCCGTCAATCACGCGGCGCGTCAGGTCGATGCCATTGACGATATTGCCCCACTGATCCGAGCCGCCCATTTGCAACGCGCAGCCGTAGCGGCGATTAAGCTCCATAAAATCATAGGCTTGCAAGATCATATAGTTGAATTCAAGAAAGCTGAGTGATTGCTCGCGATCCAGCCGTGATTTCACGCTCTCGAATGACAGCATACGGTTGACCGAAAAATGCCGCCCGATGTCGCGCAGAAAGTCGAGGTAGTTCAGCCCGTCCAGCCATTCAGCATTGTTGACCATTATCGCGTCGGTCGCGCCGTCACCGTATGACAGGTATCGTGCGAAAACCTGCTGCATCCCGCTGATATTATCGTCGATGACCTCTGGCGTCAGCAACGGCCGCTCGTCCGAGCGAAAGCTGGGATCGCCGACTTTGGTCGTGCCGCCGCCCATCAAGGTGATGGGCTTGTGCCCCGTCTTTTGCAGCCAGCGCAGCATCATGATGTTCAGCAGGTGGCCAATATGCAGCGATTTGGCGGTCGCGTCATAGCCGATATAGGTTGGCACAACGCCCGCCATTAGCTGGTCATCCAGCCCCTGCATATCGGTGCAATCGGCCAGATAGCCGCGCGACACCATCACGTTCAGGAATTCAGATTTGGGGTGATAGGTCATGGCGCTTGTCCCGGATTGCTTTGCGCGGCATGTATAGGTGCGGATAGGGCAAAGGAAAAGACCATGTTGAGGCCCGAAAACCACGGTGGCAGCCTATGGGCGCTGGGGTCGATGTCTGGGACGTCACTGGACGGCGTCGATGCCGCCCTGATTGAGACGGACGGCGAAGTCATCCATAGCTATGGCGGAAGCCGTTATCGCGCCTATTCGCCGGCCGAGCAGGCGGTCCTGAGCGCCGCATTAGGCCGTTGGCCGGGCGACAATCTGGACGCTGCCCACGACGTCGTTATGCAGGCGCACATTGAGGCGCTGAGCGGCTTTGACGCCGATCTTGTTGGATTTCACGGCCAGACATTGGCGCATGACCCGCATGGACGCGGTACGCACCAACTGGGCGATGGTGCGGAACTGGCGGGTGCGCTGGGGCTGCCGGTGGTTTGGGATTTTCGCAGCGCCGATGTGCGCCTTGGCGGGCAGGGCGCACCGCTGGCACCGTTTTTTCATTTTGCCTGTGCGCGCTATATCGACGCCCAGACGCCTACCGCGTTTCTCAATCTGGGCGGTGTGGGCAATCTGACTTGGGTCGATCCGAGCGTCAGACGCCCCGAGGATGCGGGTGCGCTGATTGCCTTTGACACCGGGCCGGCAAATGCGCCGATCAATGATTTGATGATGGCCAGGTGCGGATTGCCCTTTGACAAAGGCGGCAGGCTGGCGCGCGCGGGTACAGTCGCCGAGGGCGCTCTAGAGATGTTCCTCGATGAGGCGTATTTTCTCAAGATGCCGCCCAAATCGCTGGACCGGGATGCCTTTGCCGACATGATCGGCCTTGTAGGCGAGCTCAGCGATGCCGATGCCGCCGCGACCCTGACGGCGATGTCCGCCGCAGGTGTCATGCGCGGGATGGAGCATTGCCCCGAGCCACCCAGCCGCCTGCTGGTCACGGGCGGCGGGCGGCATAATCCGGTGATGATGGATATGCTGCGCGCGGCGCTCGACTGCGATGTGGCGCCGGTCGAGGATGTCGGGCTGGACGGTGACATGCTGGAGGCGCAGGCGTTCGGATACCTCGCCGTGCGGGTCGCGCGCGGGCTGCCCACGTCCTGCGCCAACACCACGGGCGTTCGCGCCGCGGTATCGGGTGGAACGCTAAGCCGGCCAGAGGCTGCCTGATGAAGTACGTGTCGAACAATGGCGCTGGCGGGGGCGCGCGGCTGGGCCTGATCGTGCTGGCGACCGATGAGACGCTGGAGTTTGAGGCGCGGCAAGTGCTGGCAGGGCGCGACGTGCAACTGCTGCATACGCGCATCCCGATGCAAAGCGAGATTACCCCCGCGACCCTTGCACAGATGGACGCAGACATGCCCATCGCCGCCGCGCTGCTGCCCGCCGGGCTTGATGTGATCGGCTACGGCTGCACATCCGGCGCGACCGTTATCGGACAGGCCCGCGTCGCCGCGCAGGTGCGCAGCAAACATCCAAGCGCCGCCGTCACTGATCCGATCAGCGCCGTGATTGCCGCGTTAGGCCATTTAGGCGCGCGCCACATTGGCATGGTCACGCCCTACGTCGCCAGCGTCACCGCGCCGATGCGCGCGCTGCTGGCCACTAATGGGATCGAGACGCTGGCAGAGGTCAGCTTTGCCGAGGGCGACGACAGGCGTGTGGCGCGGATTGACCCCGCCTCGACCCGCGCGGCACTGCTGGAGGCCGCCAATACCCCGGGTATCGACGCGCTTTTCGCCAGCTGCACGAATTTGCAGACTTACCCGATCATCAAAGAGGTCGAGGCGCTGTCAGGCCTGCCCGTCGTTACGTCCAATCAGGCGCTGATGTGGCACATGCTGCGGCTGGCGGGGGTAGATGCGGTTGGCTGGGGGCCTGGGCTGCTCTTTGACAGATAAACGCTCGCACTTTGCCATAGCGGCGCGCGGCCCCATATAGGGGCAGGTGACAAAGGAACGAATGCATGACCGACAGCAAGGCACAGAAGACGCAGCCTCATATTTCACAAGCTGAGGCGCGAGGCGTGCGCTATGCCGCCGAGCTGGAGGGCCATGTGCGATGGCTGGACAGCATCACCGGCGCGGCCCTTGGGGTGCTGGCGACGGCGTCGGGCATCTATACGTATCTGGGCGTGTCGTCCCTGCTGGATGATAACGGCGCGCTTAGTTTCTTTGCCGCTGCGTCCTATTCCATCGCCGTGTCGGTTGGCATCTTTGTGTTCTGGTCCTACCTGATGCGGCTGCTACCTGCGGTGCGCACTATGGCGTCGCGCATCGGCCTTTTGGTGTCGATGGGAATCGGATCGCTGGCGATCATTGCCATGTCATCATGGCTTAATGCGGCCGCGCTGGCCGGGTCTGCGGCAGTGGAGCAGCATCTGGCCAAGACGGTGCAGAGTTATCAGGCCTCATTGGAGCAGGCGAACCTGATCGCCGTGTCAGCTCAAGGGCTGGAGCGCGATGTGGCCCGCGTGCGCCAGTCGTTCGAGGATCTGAGCGCGCAGGAGGCGAGCGGCGATCTGTCCGGCCTTGCCGGGCGCGGCGCCGTGTTCCGCGTGCTATCGCAAAAGGCGGATGAGCTGCGCGGGTTGGAGGCGCAGATCGCCACCCAGCAGCCGCTTGTCGACGGCGCGTTTGTCGAGGGCAACGCGATTCTTAGCCGGATGCGTGCGCTGACGGTGGAGCCGGGGCCGGTCGAGCCGCGCTCGGTCCTGTTTTCGGAGGAGGCGGTTAGGCTGGCAGGCTTGATCACCCAACTGCGGCAGCTATCAGTTGCGCCGCTGGTGTCGCGCGCCGCGCAGGATCTGGCCGCGTCGGTCGTGCTGCCAGAACTGGACGGGCGCAGCGATAGCGCGCGCGGCGATCAGCAAAGCACGATTACCTCCGTGCTTGAGGTGCTGGGCCAGCGCGCCGATACGCTGCGCAGCGCCGCCAATACAGTTGTGGCGATGCCGCCGCCTGCCGACACGACCTACACACCTATTTCGACGGCGGATGCAGTGATCCGTTATGCGGGCAATTTTGCGCCGTCATGGGCGGGTGCTATTGCCATTGATTTACTGCCGGCCGTGCTGGTGTTCATCTTGATGGTCGCGCAGGCGGCTATCAGGTCGGGGCGCGAAGGCGTGGGAATCGAGCAGACGCTGACGCTGTCAGAGCTGCGCGCGGCGATGATGGTGCTGCACGAGATGGACGAGGTGCGCCGCCCGGTGCCACCGATGACGCCAGTCATAAACGCCGACAAACACACTAACGGCGCGGACGCCGCATCATGAGTGACGAGGCGAAGCAGGCATGGGGTGCGAAGCGCGTTCTCTTTGCGGTGCTGGGATTGCAGCTGGTCATGGCAGGGCTCCTAGCCGGATCTGACGTGCTGGGTGCGCTGCCGCGCCTTGGCTGGCCGTCAGGCGCGCCGGGCATGGACAGCCCCGTGGCGCCCGGTGATCAGACGCGCCGCTATGCGCCCCGCGACACACCTCTGCCGCCGCGCGGCCCCGGAGCGCCGGAGCGCCCTTACCGCAACACCGGTGACATGCCTAGTCGGCTGGAATTCGTACGCGATGGAGGCATCCTGCGCCTGACGGGCAGCATCGCGCCGGGCGATGACGCGCGTCTGGCCGAACGGCTGGAGGCCGAGGCCGGGCTGGAGCGCGTGGCGCTGAATAGCCCCGGCGGATCGGTGCGCGACGCGCTGCGCGTAGGGCGCAGCATCCGCGCGGCAGAACTCTCAACTGTGGTGGAGGCAGGCGACGTATGCTTCTCGGCTTGCCCCTATGTTCTGGCCGCCGGGGTGGAGCGCGGGGCCGGGGAAGGCGCGCAGGTGGGTGTTCACCAGCACTATTTTGGCAAGAATACGGTTCTGCCCGCGTTTCTGGCAGTTGAGGATATCCAGCGCGGGCAAGGCGAGGTGATGGAGTATCTGGGCGACATGGACGTCGATATCCGTCTGATGCGGCCCGCGCTGGCGACGGCGCCGGATGATATCTATGTGCTGCTGCCGGAGGAGTTGCTGGAGTATCGCCTGATTACGACTGGCGGCGAGGAGTGAGGCGGCAAGAGCGCTCCGCGCGGGGGATATTTTAGAGCAAGAAGAATGGATAGGCGCGCCTTAACGGGTGAGCGCGCGCATGCCGCGGTCAAGGCCCTCAAGGGTCATCGGGACCATCTGGCCGTCGAAGATCTGGGTGATCATCTGCGTTGATTGGGTATAGGGCCAATGTGCCTGGGGTACCGGATTGATCCAGAGGTTTGAGGGCCATTGAGCGCGGGCACGGTCCAGCCATGTCTGTCCTGCCTCCTCATTCCAATGCTCGTTTGCGCCGCCTGGATAGGCGATCTCGTATGGCGACATGGCTGCGTCGCCGACGAATATGCAGCGGTAGTCGGACGCGTAGGTGTTGAGGATGTCCCATGTGGGTATCTTTTCGCTCCACCTGCGGCGGTTGTCACGCCAGACGCCCTCATAGAGGCAGTTGTGGAAGTAGAAATATTCTAGCTGCCGAAATTCGGTGCGGGCGGCCGAGAACAGCTCCTCCACCAGTTTGATATGGGGATCCATGGAGCCGCCGACATCGAGAAAGAGAAGCACCTTTGCAGTATTGCGGCGCTCGGGCCGGGTCTGGACGTCAAGGTAGCCCTTTTGCGCGGTGGCGCGGATGGTGCTGCCGAGGTCAAGCTCGTCATGGGCACCGTCGCGCGCCCATTGGCGCAGGCGCCGCAAGGCCATCTTGATATTGCGCGTGCCAAGTTGAACATCGCCGTCCAAGTTTGCGAATTCGCGCTTGTCCCAGACTTTTACCGCCCGTTGGTGACGGGATTTGTCCTGCCCGATGCGGACACCCTCGGGGTTGTAGCCATGCGCCCCAAAAGGGGAGGTGCCGGCCGTCCCGATCCATTTGCTGCCACCTTGGTGGCGGCCCTGCTGCTCGGCCAGTCGCTTCTTCAATGTCTCCATCAGCTTATCGAAACCGCCGATCGCCTCAATCTCGGCGCGTTCCTCAGCGCTGAGGTGTTTTTCAGCCATCTTGCGCAGCCAGTCCTCGGGCAGGTCCACGGCATTCAGCACATCTTCGGCCGCGATTGCGTCGAGACCTTTGAACGTTTCGGAGAAAGCGCGGTCAAAGCGGTCGATGTGCCGCTCGTCCTTAACCATCGCGGTGCGAGCGAGGTAATAAAACCCCTCGACGTCATAGGTGACGAGGCCGGCGGTCATCGCCTCAAGGAAGGTTAGATATTCCCGGAGACTGACCGGAATACCCGCAGCGCGCAGCGTCTGAAAAAAGGGCAGGAACATGGCCGGATCAAAGGGCTGCGCGGGTGATGAAGATCGTGGCAAAAAGCCCGATCAGCGCGAATCCCAGCGCGAATACAAAGGCGTATTGCAGGATGTCGGCGGTGCGCCCCTTGCGGCGTCGCGCGGTCAAGGCACCTAGAATGGCGCCGACGATGGCCGCGATGATGACGATCATAAGCTATCCATTTCTGCTAACCTTTGAGCGGGTTAAGCGCCGAAATCTCGCGCAGTTTTGCGCGAACGGCCCAATCCGCGCCGTATCCGTAACGCGCCCAGCCAAGGCTGTCCATACGCACCTGCCGCGCCTCGGACGCATGGCCTGTCAGCTCCAGCGCCTCAGCGCGGATCATTAAAACCTGGGCCAGAAGGGCCGCGTTCTCGTGACGCTCGGCGGTCGAGATATGCGGCGCGAGGATACCCAGCGCGGTATCGCCGCGCCCCTGACTGATGGCGTAGGCGGCCAGCTGCACCGCTGTATGAGCGCGGTGCAGTGACGTGGCGGGGCTCTGGCGGTAGTAGGCGTCGGCGGCGACAAAATGGCTATGCGCATAGCTGGGATCGGTGTTTTGAACGATGCGGCCGATGGCGTAATGGCTAAATGCGCGGCGGTGATCGGTCCAGCCGATTGTCTGCGCAATGCTTAGCGCCTTTTCGGCGGCGGCGCGGCGCTGGGCGCTGCCTGCACTTGGGCCAAGTGCTGTCTGGATGGCGCGAATCCACGCCCGCGGCGTCGCGCTGAGCGGGTGGGGTGCGATGCGCTGGCCCGCAGGATTAAGCCTAGCGAGGATGCTGGGAATGCGATCTGCGACCTGCCTGCGCGTCATGCCTGAACGCAGCTCTGGCGCGTAGGAGGCACGCAGGATCAGCATATCAAACCCGGTTAGCACCGTGTGCACGTTGTCGTCGTTGAAAACCGAATCGGGCAGGCGATAGAGATCGTTCAGCGGCCCTAGCGCCTGTGCCAACTCCTCATGCAGGCAATCGCGCACTTCCTGAGGGCTGGAATCGTTTGGGACAAAGATGGCGGCCCTGCGCCGGGTCGAGAGCGCGCTCCAGGCCGTGGCGCGGCCGCGCTTGGCGCTGCGGTATTCGCTCAGCTTTGATATATTGGGGACAACAAAGCAGGCGGCCTGGGGCAGCGCGGCGCGAATATCGGCCCGGCTGACAGCCTCGATGGTGATGTTGGCGGGGCCGGATGTCTGGGTGATATTGATGCCCGCCTCGCTGCGCAGGCGCCGCAGCAGGCGTGCCAGATCGGGCTGTAGCGTGGGCGGCGGGGCGCCTGTGACGGCAACCGTGATCGGCCCCTCAAAGCGAGTGAAAACCGGCAGGTCGCGGCCCGATTCCAGCTGCATCGACAGGTCCATGAAATCGCGCGCGATATCGCTATTGGCGCGCGCTGCCGCAGGGGGGTGCGGCGTTGGAAATACTTTGATCATTGGCATAGCGCCCAAGTCGGGCATTGCGGCGCGTGATGGAACATCACCCGACGTGCCGGGCGCGCATGCCCCCAGCACAAGGCAGATCGGGAATATCAGTCGGCGCATGGCAGCCCCTTGCAATCGGACCGGACGGAAAAGCGCCCCGGCATCCGCAACGATGCACAACGGCACGGCCCGCCGTCCTCAGCGGGTCCGATTCCTAGGCTCGCGCCTTGAGTGGCATTGTGTAGGAGGCATTTAGGGCGAATTTGCGGCAAAGGGTGCATTCTGAGGTGAGGGGAATCGTGCATCTGACGCTGCAGTGGCAAAAGAGTTTTAGCTAACTGCGTAGTCGCGCCGCATGCCTCATCCACCTCGCCGCGCCATAAATGCCAAACGCTCGAACAGGTGCACGTCCTGCTCGTTTTTCAGCAAAGCGCCGTGCAGCCGGGGCAGGGCGTTCGCGCCATCCTTTTTCAGGTCGGCCGGGGTCAGATCTTCGGCCAGAAGCAACTTGAGCCAATCCAACACCTCGGAGGTCGAGGGCTTCTTCTTTAGCCCCTGCTGCTCGCGAATTTCATAAAATTGCGTCAATGCTGTGGTCAGTAGCGCGTCCTTGATGCCGGGGTGATGCACCTCGACGATGCGGCGCATCGTGTCCATGTCAGGAAAGCGGATGTAATGGAAAAAGCAGCGCCGAAGGAATGCGTCGGGCAGTTCTTTTTCGTTGTTTGACGTGATGATGACAATGGGGCGATGCACGGCGCGGATCGTCTGCTGGGTCTCGTAGACGTAGAATTCCATGCGATCAAGTTCCTGTAGCAGATCATTCGGGAACTCGATATCGGCCTTGTCGATCTCGTCAATCAGCAGGACAACGCGGCCCGGAGCATCAAAGGCCTGCCACAGCTTGCCGGGGCGGATATAGTTGGCGATATCTTGCACGCGCGCATCGCCCAATTGGCTGTCGCGCAGGCGGCTGACAGCGTCATACTCGTAGAGACCTTGCTGAGCGCGAGTTGTTGACTTCACGTTCCACTCAATCATCGGTAGATCCAGCGCAGCTGCGATCTGGCGGGCCAGTTCCGTTTTGCCCGTCCCCGGCTCGCCCTTTACCAGCAGCGGGCGCTCTAGCGTGACGGCGGCATTGACCGCTACCGTCAGGTCGTCCGTTGCGACATAGCTGTCTGTGCCTTCGAATTTCATAACAGGTTCAATCCTTTTGGCATCAAAGTTCATCTGCGTGAGGGTATATGATAGCCCGGCGCGGTGGGGTGATCAATCCGCCCTGAATTGTGTAGTGACAACAGGTCCAGCTTGAAGTAGACGCAAGCAAAAAGGGGAACAAGATGACACAGTATGCTGACGCCTTGGACCTTGAGCATAAAGAGGATCAAAGCTTGAAAGCCGAAATTTTCCTGCCCGACGATTACCAGCCCGTCGAGGATGAGCCGTTCATGAACGAGCGCCAGAGAGAGTATTTCCGGCGGAAACTGATGGATTGGCGCGAGGATCTGCTAGCAGGCAGTCGCGACACTATCGAGGCGCTACAGGACGGCACCCGCGCGATCCCCGATGTGGCCGACCGCGCGAGTGAAGAAACAGACCGCGCGCTGGAGTTGCGCACACGCGATCGCCAGCGCAAACTGGTGTCAAAGATCGATCAGGCGCTGCGCCGTCTGGAAGAGGGCGAATTTGGCTACTGCCAGATGACCGGCGATCCAATCAGCCTAAAACGGCTGGATGCGCGTCCCATCGCCACCATGACGCTGGAGGCGCAAGAGCGGCACGAGCGCCGCGAGAGAGTGCACCGCGACGACTAAGCTGGTCGCACTGCAGGGAATTTTTTAAACGCCGGGGCTTTTGCTTCGGCGTTTTTCGTATGATCTTGGGGGTTATGGATATGCAGAACCTCAACATCGCGATCATCGGCGGCGGTATTGGCGGCCTAGCCGTGGCGCGCGCCTGTGCGCTTCGCGGCGCGGGCGTGACGGTGCATGAACAAGCGGATGAGATCGCTGAGGTCGGAGCGGGCCTGCAAATCACACCCAATGGATTTGCCGTGCTGCGTGCCCTCGGCTTGGGCGATGCAGTCCGGCGAGCAGGCGCGCAGGCGCAGGCGGTCGCGCTGCATGACTATCGTCGTGGACCTGTCGTTCGGCTGGATCTGACCCGGCTGGCCGCGCGCGATTATTGGTTCATTCACCGCGCCGATCTGATCGACATTTTGCATCGCGGTGCACTTGAGGCTGGTGTGGATATCCGGCTAGGCCAGCATATTGCAGACCCCGCCGCACTGGATGCAGATCTGGTTATCGGGGCTGATGGTCTGCATTCGGTGGTGCGCGCGGCGCTGAATGGCACGCTTGCGCCATTTTTTACCCGGCAGGTCGCGTGGCGCGCTGTGGTGCCACATGATGGCAGCCGCATGGGCGAGGCGCGGGTGCATATGGCGCCGCACCGGCATCTGGTCAGCTATCCCTTACGCGGGGGCACGCAGATGAACCTTGTCGCCGTCGAGGAGCGCGCGGATTGGACCGAGGAAAGTTGGAGCGGAATGGGGGATCCCGGCGATTTGCGCGCTCGGTTTGCGGATTTCGGGGCGGCCGCGCAGGCGCTGCTTGGGCGCGTCGATACGGTGCGCAAATGGGGCCTCTTTCGCCATCCGGTCGCGCCGATTTGGGGGGCAGGGCGGCTTGCCATCTTGGGCGACGCCGCGCATCCGACGCTACCCTTCATGGCGCAAGGCGCCTCACTGGCGCTGGAGGATGCGTGGACCTTGCCCGCCGCGCTGGCCGCGGCGCCGGACATTGCTGCCGCCCTTGAGGCTTACCAAGCATTGCGGCAGGATCGCGTGCGGCGCGTGGTGGGCGCCGCGACTGGGAACGCGTGGAAATATCATCTGAGTTTCAAGCCGTTGCGTCTTGCCGCGCATACAGCGTTGCGCTTGGGGGGCGCCGTTGCGCCAAACCGTATGATGCGCCAGTTCGACTGGATCTATGGGCATGATGTGACGGGGGGCCAGTCGCTCTGACGTTCACTCTTTCTTCAGGGGCTTGCCGTAAAGCTCCATCTTGTGACCTTTCAGACGATATCCCAACCGCGCCGCGATTTTTTCTTGCAGGCGCTCGATCTCGGGGTCGAAGAATTCGATCACGGCGCCAGTGTCGAGGTCGATCAGGTGGTCGTGATGGCCGCGCTCTGCATCCTCGTAACGCGCACGGCCGTCTCCGAACTCCAGCTTGTCCAGTATCCCGCTTTCGTCAAACAACTTGACCGTGCGATAAACCGTCGCGATCGAAATCTTGGGATCGCGGGCAGACGCGCGTGCATAAAGCTCGTCCACATCCGGATGATCGTCCGCCTCCTCCAGAACGGCGGCGATGATCCGCCGCTGGCCTGTCATACGCAGGCCGCGCGCCTCGCAGCGGTCGATGATGGTGTCGGTCATGGCGCTATCCGTCGTGGCTATCGCCCCATCCCTAGCGCGGTATGCGGCAGATTTCCACCGGGTTCGACCGGGCTGAGGGGATCTGCACGGTTAACGCAGGGTTTGTGCCACTCTCGCGCGGCAAAGCGCGGCACACCGCTTGACTTGGCGGTGCCAAGGGTCCATCTAGCCGCTAACGACGTTTCCTGCCGCGTGAGCAGCCGGGCCGCCTGCATGGGCCGCCCTATGATACCGAAACGCCGCGAACTTGATCCCAATATCACGCGTGGGGCCAGCCGCCGGATCGGCGCTATGGGCAATTCTGCCCTTGCGTCAGGGCTTTGGCGGAAACCACGGAAGGGCTGGCACGTTGCCGCCTGAGAACGGGTCATCATGGCCCGCATACGGCATGGGATCGTCCTGTGCCCAGAAGGATATGAAATTGAATTTGTTTGAAGAAATGGGCTTGCCGCCCGTCCTGGTGCGTAAACTTGCCAATATGGGCATTACTGAGCCAACGCCGATCCAGTCGCACGCGATCCCCTACGCGCTGGACGGCAATGACGTGATGGGCCTGGCCCAGACCGGCACCGGAAAAACGGCGGCCTTTGGTCTGCCGCTGATCGCCCAGATGATGGCCGTGGACGAGCGTCCGCGCCCCAAGACGGCGACCAGCCTGATCCTTGCGCCGACGCGCGAGCTGGCCAACCAGATCCGCGAGACTCTGTTGCCGCTGGTCAAAGACACACCCATGAAGATTAACGTCGTCGTCGGCGGCTCTTCGATCAATCCGCAGATAAACCGGCTGGAAAAGGGTACGCATATCTTGGTCGCGACACCGGGCCGGCTGCTTGATCTGATTGACCGGCGCGCGATCCGGCTGGATGCCACACGTTTTCTGGTGCTGGACGAGGCGGATCAGATGCTGGACATGGGGTTCATCCACGATTTGCGCAAGATCGCGGCGCTACTGGCCAAAGAGCGGCAGACAATGCTGTTTTCGGCCACCATGCCCAAGCAGATGGAGGAGATCGCCGCCAGCTACCTGACCCACCCCAAGAAGGTTCAAGTCAGCCCGCCGGGCAAGGCTGCTGACAAAGTCACGCAAGCGTTGCATTTCATCGCCAAGGCCGAAAAGCCAAATCTGCTGATCGAGCTTCTTGGCAAGCATAAGGGCGAGTTGGCACTGGTCTTTGGCCGGACCAAACATGGCTCGGACAAGCTGGCGCGCAAGCTGGAGAGCGCGGGATTCAAGGTCGCTGCGATCCATGGCAACAAGAGCCAGGGCCAGCGCGAGCGTGCGTTGAAATCGTTCCGCGACGGGCATATCCATGTGCTGGTTGCGACGGATGTGGCGGCGCGCGGCCTCGACATACCGGACGTCAAGCATGTCTATAATTTCGAGCTGCCCAACGTGCCTGAAAACTACATCCACCGCATCGGGCGGACTGCCCGTGCGGGCAAGGATGGCGCGGCGATTGCATTCTGCTCGCCAGACGAAATGGGCGAGTTGAAGGACATCCAAAAGGTCATGGGCCTGTCGATCCCCATCGCCTCAGGGCGTGCGTGGGAAGAGTTGCCCGACCCCAAAGCCAAACAGACCCGTGGCGGTGGCGGCGGCAATGGTGGTGGACGTCGCCGTGGCGGCGGCGGCGGCGGCAAGCCGGGCGGCGGCGGCGCTGCTGCCCCGGGCGGCCCGCGCCGGCGTCGCGGTGGCGGCGGAGCGCGTAGTCAGGCCGCATAGCGCAACCTTACTTGTCGTTCCGGATCTTGCAGTTTCTTAGCGCGGCCCCTAATTGGGTGCCGCGCTTTGCATTTAGGTTATAGCAAGTCGGGCTGGGACGCTAAGCGGCGCGCCAGCGGCGCGACAGTCAAGCCCTGCACGATGATCGAAAAGACGACGATCATGTAGGTCGCGGTTAGGATGATCGGGCTCCACTCGCTGGTTGGCAGGCTAAGTGCAAGGGCGACCGAAATCCCCCCCTTTAGCCCGCCCCATGTCATGATGCGAATAACGCCGGGATCGAAGGTTCTAAACCGCCGCAAGAGCACAATAGGGATCGCCACGGCGGAGAGCCGTCCCAACAAAGCGATTCCGATCGAAATCGCGCCCGCCACCAGATAGTCGGCCTCAAAGACGACCGCGAACACTTCGAACCCGATCATCAGGAATAGAACGGCGTTGAGTATCTCGTCGATCAGCTTCCAGAAGGCATCGACATAGCCGCGCGTCTCTTCGCTCATCCCCTGTTTCGCGCCTACATCGCCGATCAGCAGCCCTGCGCAAACCGCCATAATTGGCGCTGAGATGTGCAGATAAACCGCCAGTTCATATCCGCCGAAGGCAAGGCCCAGCGTTAGCAGCACTTCCAGTGCATAGTCGTCTATCAGGCGCATGACACGAAAAACCAGCCAGCCTAGCGAAATCCCTAGCACCGCGCCGCCGCCCGCCTCACGGATAAACAACGTTGCCGCATCTGCGAGGCCGCCGCCGTGGTCATCGCCCGATGGAAAGGCCAGCCCGACCAAAACCAGAAAGACGACATAGCCGACGCCGTCATTGAACAGCGATTCGCCCGCGATCTTTGTCTCTAGCGACTGGGGCAGGTTGGCTTGCCTTAAGACGCCCAACACCGCGACAGGATCGGTTGGCGACACAACCGCGCCAAATACGAGCGCGATCAGCAGCGGCATACCCGTCAGCCAACTGAACCCGGCGCCAATAACGAGCGTGCTGAGGCCGACGCCGAGGGTTGCCATCAGCAGCACGGGCAGCCACTCGGCGCGCAGATCCGACATTTTGACATGCAGTGCCCCGGCAAAGAGCAGAAGGCCCAGCATCCCCTCTAGCAGCGCATCGGAAAAATCGATGCCTGTTACGATGCGGCGCGACTCGGCTGCGATGCCCAAGGACGGAACCAGCGCATCAAGACCCAAGAGGCCAAAGGACGCGACCAGCGCAACAATCATGATCCCGATCGACGACGGCAGTCTCAAAAAGAGATAGTTGATTGCGCCAAATACCCCAGCGAGGACGATCAGTAGCGATGTGATTTGCAGAAAAGTCATGGTGGGCCCCTCCGGGGATGTGCGAGGACCGCCCGCGCAGTGCGCATTGAGACCAAAGAGGCACCCATGCGCAAAATCAGCCTGATTGGCAATGAAAATGCTGTTGTTTTGGTAGTACGGGCGTGCGGCGGGAGTATGCCGCCGCCCGTTCAGGTACCGCAGAAGGTTTGGCGCACTACCTCTTGTGGAGCGGGCACGCGTGCAAACTCGGCGGCCTCAGCGAGCAACTCAAAAGGTTGTGCCAGCACGCCCAATAGGCGGTGCAGAGGTGCATAGTCCCCGGTCACCGCTGCGGCGATCATCTGCTCAACGCGGTGATTGCGCGGGATAACGGCGGGATTCGCCGCATCCATGTGCGCGCGCCAATCACTCTCGCCGTCCAGTCTTGCGTTCCAACGCGCCTCCCATGCGGTGAATGCCGCAGGGTCGCTGAATTCGTGCGCCGCGTCTCCACGTGCCAAGGCGCGGAATGTGTTCGTAAAATCAGCGCCATCCGTCTGCATTAGCGCCAAAAGGTCGACAACCAGCGCTCGGTCTGCCTCACGCGGCGCGGCAATGCCGATCTTGGCGCCGAACACGCGCAGCCATTCGGCCTCAATCAGGTCCGGCATGGCGTGAACGGCCTCGGTGAAATCGGCGATTGCGGCGTCCTGATCGGGCATCAGCGGCACCAGCGCGGTCGCAAGCTGCGCCATGTTCCAGACAATGACATTTGCTTGGTTGTCATAGGCGTAGCGCCCGTTCCGGTCGATCGCGCTATAAACTGCGTGCGCATCATAGGCATCCACGAAGGCGCACGGCCCGTAGTCTATCGTCTCGCCAGAAATCGAGGTGTTATCGGTGTTCATCACACCATGGATAAATCCAATGCCAAGCCAACGCGCCACCAACGTGGCCTGCCGCGCTATGACGGCGCGCAGGAATGCGCCGGGCGTCTCAACGTCCGGATAATGCCGCTCGCGGGCATAGTCGTACAGGCGGCGCAGTGCATCCACATTGCCGTGTGCGGCAAAGTACTGGAACGTGCCGACACGCAAATGGCTTGCGGCCACGCGCGTCAGCACCGCGCCAGGCAGCGCGCCCTCTTGGCGATAGACCATATCGCCCGTCGTTACAGCGGCCAGCGCGCGGGTGGTCGGTATCCCCATCGCGTGCATCGCCTCGCTGACAACGTATTCACGCAGCACAGGTCCCAGCCATGCGCGCCCATCACCCCCGCGCGAAAAGGGCGTCTGGCCGGACCCTTTGAGTTGCAGATCGCGCCGCTGACTTTCCCGGCCCACGACCTCGCCCAAGAGCACCGCGCGCCCGTCGCCGAGTTGCGGAGAAAATCCGCCGAACTGGTGGCCCGCATAGACCTGCGCAATCGGCTCGGCCCCTTGGGGGAGGGCGTTGCCGCCAAATACCTGCGCCAACTCGGCATCTGTGCCAAGCACAATACCCAGCTCGCTTGCCAACGGGCGGTTTACCAAGATCAGCGCAGGTGCGCTGACCGGCGCAGGTGCCTGGCGCGCGAAGAAATCCGCAGGTAGTCGCGCATAACTGTTATCAAAGGGTATCTGTATATCCATGCGTCCCATATAGCCTCGCGTGAGCGGGACGCCAATGGTAGCGCGCGATGCGGGGTTCGGGATTTGGATATTTTTAGCAAGAAGAAATGGCGGGCGCTCGGCGCACCGCGCCTTCATCCTGGTCCAAATGCTTTGGGATGGGGCCGACATCTGGCCCTACATCACGCGGGACATCAAGATAAAGCCATCGCGCGCTGCGAAATGCATCCGCTCGTAGAAGGCGCGCGATTTTTCGTCAGAGCGTGACACTTCGAGGTGCATCGCGCAAAGACCCGCACCTGCCAACGCCTTGGGCAGGGCCGACAAAAGGTCTGAGCCTATGCCGCGGCCGCGCACGCCGGGGCGGATGTAGATTTCGTCCAGAATGCCGTCGAGCCCGCCAAATTCCAGTGACCAGCCAAAGCTGATGGCCGCATAGCCGATGGGCGCGCGAACCGGGCCTGCAATGTAGATTGCGCCATGGGGCGATCCGTCCAGCAGGGGCTGCACGGCGGCGCGGCGTTTAGCATCCGATTGGGCGATGTTCATCTCGGCGTGAAAGGCCGCGATCAGGGGCACAATACGGTCAATATCATCCGGTTTGGCAAGGGTCAGGGCGGTCACGGGCGTGCGGGCCTCTCAATCAGGGGAACGCGCCGACCATGCCTGTGCCGGGCGCTGCTGTCCATTCACGGTGCCGAGGCGCCGCGCTTTTCCGCCGCTGCGCGGTAGTGGCGCAGCACGTGGAGGCGAATGGCCGACGCGAGGCCCAGATCGGGGCCGCGTGCGGCGTCTATTTCAGCAGCGAGGGCGTTGATCGGAGTGGCACCTTCGGCGGCGATGGCGCGGAACGCGTGCCAGAACTCAGGCTCCAGCGTGACGGAGGTGCGATGCCCGCGAAGGGTGAGCGAATGTTTTACCGGGCGCAAGGTCATCGCTGCATCATGTATCGCGCTTGGCGTCGTCCAAGTGGCGCGCAGAGCGTTCAGCTTCAATGCGCTCCGCGTCTTTTTGCGCCTTTGTTCGGCCAAAGCGGACTGAATTTTCATCTGCCTGCGCCTTGTCCCCGGCCCGCGCGCGATCTTTTCGCGCGCGGTTCAGGTTGATGGGTGTCCCGCTCACTTTGGGCCAACCATCTCTTCGGGGCGCACCACGCGGTCGAATGTCTCGGCGTCGACGAACCCTAGCGCTATAGCCTCTTCTTTCAGCGTCGTGCCGTTTTTATGCGCCGTTTTGGCGACCTTGGTGGCATTGTCATAGCCGATTTCGGGCGCGAGCGCGGTGACCAGCATCAGCGACTCGCGCATCAGCTTGTCGATACGCGCCTCATCAGCCTCCAGTCCAACCACCAGATTGTCGGTGAACGCAGATGCCGCATCCCCCAAAAGCTGCATAGATTGCAGCACGTTGTAGGCCATCATCGGCTTGTAGACGTTCAGCTCAAAATGACCCTGGGATCCGGCAAAGCCGACGGCGGCGTCATTGCCCATCACATGCGCGCAGACCTGTGTCAGCGACTCGCACTGCGTCGGGTTCACCTTGCCGGGCATGATAGAGCTGCCCGGCTCATTCTCGGGCAGGATCAGCTCGCCCAGACCGCAGCGGGGGCCGGAGCCGAGGAAACGTATGTCGTTGGCGATCTTAAAGAGGCTAACTGCGACAACGCGCAGTGCGCCCGAGATTTCGACCATCGCATCGTGGGCTGCCAGCGCTTCGAACTTGTTGGGCGCTGTGACAAAGGGCAGGCCGGTAATTTCGGCCATATTCGCCGCGACAGTCTCGCCCCAACCTTTGGTGGTGTTCAGCCCGGTGCCAACGGCTGTGCCGCCTTGGGCCAGCTCATAAATCCGCTCCAGCGCGTTGTGGATGCGCTCGATCCCCATGGCGACCTGATGGGTGTAGCCCGAAAATTCCTGGCCCAGCGTCAGAGGGGTGGCGTCCTGAGTATGGGTGCGCCCGATCTTGATGATATGCGCCCATTTCTTCACCTTGACCTCAAGCGCGTCCTGCAACTTCTCAAGGCCGGGGATCGTGACGCCATGGGCCATCATCGCGGTGGCAATGTGCATGGCCGTGGGAAAGGTATCGTTGGAGGACTGGCCCATGTTGACGTGATCATTCGGATGGACCGGATCCTTGGAGCCGATAGAGCCGCCCATAATCTCGATCGCGCGATTGGCGATCACCTCGTTGGCGTTCATGTTGGACTGCGTGCCCGAGCCTGTCTGCCAGACGACCAGCGGGAAGTTGTCGTCGAGATCGCCGGTAATCACCTCAGTCGCGGCCTCAATGATCGCGTCCGCGCGGGCATCGTCCAGCTTGCCTGACGCCTGATTGGCCTGCGCGCAGGCCTTCTTGATCACGCCGAGGGCGCGGACAATGGCGATGGGCTGCCGCTCCCACCCGATGGGGAAATTGATGATTGAGCGCTGTGTCTGCGCGCCCCAATATTTGTCGCTGGGCACCTCTAGGGGGCCAAAGCTGTCGGTTTCTGTGCGGGTGGTCGTTTCGGTCCGGCTCATTGGGGTGCTCCTTGGTCAGGTTTGCCTCTGTCTGACTCAACGGCGCAGGAATTTCAATGCGGTAGGGCGGGCGTCAGTGCTTGCGAAAGCTGTCGAGGCTGACGATATCGGCGTTCGGCTTGGCATCGTCGTCGCTGCCGCCATCATCATCGCCATCGTCGTCATCCTTTTCCTGCGTTTCAAAGCGCAGGCCGAATTCGACTGAGGGGTCAACGAAGGTTTTGATCGCGTCGTAGGGCACATAAAGGTTTTCGGGCGCATCGCCGAAATTCAGTGTGATGCCAAAGCCCTCATCGCTGACCTCTAGATTGTCGTACCAGTGCTGCATCACGACGGTCATTTCGTCAGGATAGCGCTGCTTTAGCCAGTCGGCCAGTGCGGCCTCAGGATGGTTCGTATCGAAGGTGATAAAGAAGTGGTGCGCACCCGGCAGGCCATGCTCGTCAACGTCCTCCAGCACCTCTTGGATCAGGCCGCGCATGGCCCGGTGCATCAGATTGCCGTAGTCGATCGTGCGAGACATGCTGAGCCCTCGTTATGTCGCGAATCACAATAGGGGATTCGAAGGGAAGTAAAAGGCCTTGCACACACTTAGACTGCCAGTTGCGATAGTGCGCCTGCTGCCGCCATTAATGCCAGCGCAGGCAACATTGGTATGCGCAGGACCAGCATCAGGATTGCGGCGAGGGCCGTCAGTGCCGCCGCGATCGCGTCGAGCGTGGCTGGAACAGGGTATGCACCCAGCGGACCGCGCAAGATTTGGTCGAAAAGGACGTGCAGTGCGAACCATATCGACAGATTGGCGATGACGCCGACCACGGCGGCAGATATGGCCGCGAGCGCGCCGCGCAGGCGCGGCTGGGCGAGCAGGCGTTCCAGATAGGGCGCGCCGGTAAAGATCCACAAAAAGCAGGGGATGAACGTTACCCACAGCGTCAGCGCGCCGGCCAATAGCGCCAGACCCGTGCCACCCTTGGCAAAGCCTGCCAGCATGGCCACGAATTGCGTGACCAATATCAGGGGGCCGGGCGTCGTTTCGGCCAAGCCTAGCGCGTCGATCATCTGGCCGGTGGTTAGCCAGCCATGGGTCTGCGTGACCGCCTGCGTCATGTAGGCCAGCACCGCGTAGGCACCGCCGAAAGTGACGACCGCCAATGTGCTAAAGAAGACGGCAATCTGGGTGAGGAACGTGGCCCCCATCGCATAGGCCAGTGCGATTGGCGCGGCCCATAGCGAGGACCAGACCGCGACAGTGCGCAGCGTGCGCACCGTCTGCCCGGGGCGCGCGGGCGGTGCATCCGCCGCCGGATCGCCGCGCGCGGCCCAGATGCCCCAGAGGGCGGCAGCAGCGATGATGGTGGGGAAGGGGACGGAGCCCGCATAGATCGCGGCAAAGGACAGCGCTGCTATAACCCAATGCGCGCGTCCAGCCAGGGCGCGGCGTGACAAACGCCAAAGCGCCTGCGCTACGATCACGAGGACGGCGGCCTTGACCCCTAGGAACAGCGCCTGCACCAGCGGCACGTTGCCCCAATACGCGTAGGCGAGCGCCAGCGCGAGGATAATGGCCGCCCCCGGCACGACAAACAGCAGCCCGGCGATCAGGCCGCCTAACGTGCCGCGCAGGCGCCAGCCGGCATAGGTGGCCAGCTGCATCGCTTCGGGGCCGGGCAGCAGCATGCAAAAGCTGAGTGCGCCGAGGAACTGGCGCTGCTCCAGCCAACCGCGTCGCTCGACCAGCTCTTGCTGCATCAGCGATATCTGAGCGGCTGGCCCGCCAAATGACAGCAGCCCGATGCGCCCGAAGGCGGCGATGAAGTCGCGTGTCGATACCTGCATCTCAGGCATCTTTGAGGGGCCAGTCGTGGCCCTCGTCCTGACCGTCGCGAGCCCAGCGGTATAGCGCATCATAGAGCGCTATTCCCGCCTCCAACTGCTGGTGATCGCTGCGATATTGGCGCGGCAGACTAATCGGCAGGGCCAGAAGGCCGGCAGCGGCGGTGTGCGAATGGCGCGCAGCGCCGGTGATCAGGCGCGAATCTGCGTCGAAGTCGCCGGGCAGGCAAACGTCGATCAGGACGGGGCAGGTAGGTGTGCCGATAAGGTGCAGCAGTTGTGCGGGGGTGATTTCATTTGGGGCTGGCATGAGCATCCTCTGAGCAAACAGGTTCAGGATGCGACATTTGGGCCAAAGCCTCACGGGGCAGTCGCGGCGGTCCCCATAGCCTAATTGTGCCCTAACTGGCGCTAAGCTGTCAATATTCGGCACTTGTCAATGGACACGCCGCGCAGACAATAAAGAAGGGGGGATAAAGTGCAGGCTTCTGTTGCCAGGTGCCTGCGGACCCCGCCTTACGCTGCTAGGCGCAAGGGCTTAGGTTTCGATCTCTCGAACCGCTTACGCGGCCAGAGCTACCGGAGCACGATTGTCATTTGCAATTGTACTTTTTGGGCCGATACGGTGGCACCCAGCCGAAACAAAGCAATACCCCTTTAGACGTTCGTCGATCCTGTTTCGACCCCGATCCGCCCTCAAATGAAGGGTTGTTGGTGGAGTCGCCGGGTACCGCCCCCGGGTCCGATCCGCGTATTACGAGCGCGTTTATGTCCATAGTCTCCGAGGAGACAGTTTGAATATAGGCGCGGCGCGGCGCGATTGCAAACCTCTGCGCAGGGGGTGTGCGATAATTTTTTAGGGCGCTTTACGCAATAGCGCCCGGCAATTCCTGCCGGGCGCTATTTTCTCAATAGCAAGCCGCTTTAGGCGCGGTTGAACTCGGGGTAGGCTTCCATCCCCAGCTCGGCCATGTCGAGGCCTTGCATCTCGGCTTCCTCGGTGACGCGCAGGCCCATGGTGGCCTTTATCACCAGCCACACGGCACCTGATGCGACCACAACGAACGCACCAACTGTCCCGATCGAGATGAGCTGCACCGCGATGCTTGCTGAGTCATTGGTAAACACGACGGCGATGGTGCCCCAGATACCTGCAAAGAGGTGAACCGGGATCGCGCCAACCACATCGTCGATACGCAGTTTGTCGAGCATTGGCACTGCGAAGACCACGATGATACCGCCCACGGCGCCGATCAGCGTCGCTTGGCCCAAAGTGGGCATCAGCGGCTCGGCGGTGATCGACACTAGGCCAGCCAGCGCACCGTTCAGCACCATGGTCAGGTCAGGCTTCTTGTACATTAGCTGCGTCAGGATCAACGTCGCCACCGCGCCCGCCGCTGCGGCGGCGTTGGTGTTGGCAAAGATGCGGCTGATATCAGCTACGTTGCCTGCGGTATCCATATAAAGCTGCGATCCGCCGTTAAAGCCGAACCAACCCAGCCACAGGATGAACGTACCAAGTGTAGCAAGCGCCAGATTGGAGCCGGGGAAGGGCGTGACGCGCCCGTCCTTGGCGTATTTGCCCAGACGCGGGCCGAGGATGATCGCGCCGGTAAGTGCGGCCCAGCCGCCCACCGAATGAACGACGGTCGAGCCGGCGAAATCTTGAAAGCCCATGGCGTCAAGGAATCCGCCGCCCCATTTCCAGCTGGCCTGAACAGGATAGATCACAGCCGTTAGCACGATGGTAAACGCGAGGAAGGGCCACAGTTTGATCCGCTCGGCCAGTGCGCCTGACACGATCGACGCGGTCGCGGCGCAGAACACCAACTGAAAGAAAAAGTCCGATCCGACCGATGCATAGCTCAGGTCCGGCTCTGCGCCCTCAAGGCCCACAGGCTCCAGTCCCGCCATCGAGAACGCGCCAAGGACGCCCGTGATCGTCCAGCCGTCGCCTGGATACATGAGGTTGTAGCCGATGATGTAGTAGAAAATCGACGCCAGCGCGAAGAGCGAGATGTTCTTCAGCAGTTGCATCGTCACGTTCTTGCCGCGTACGAGGCCTGCCTCCAACATGGCAAACCCTGCGGCCATGAAAAAGACCAGAAAGCCTGACACGAGAAACATGAAGGAGGTGAAGATAAAACCGATATCGGCGTTGGTCGGCGTGGTGTCCGCCTCTTGGGCAAGGCCAATCTGCGGCAGCGCGATCAACGCGGCGGCGAGGGCCAGCTTGCTGGTGAATGTCTTGTTCATAGTCCCGTCCGTTTGAATTGAAATGTCATGGGCGGCGCACATCAAAGCGCGTCCTCGCCTGTCTCACCGGTGCGCACGCGGGCGGCGTGGACCAGATCCAGCACGAAAATTTTGCCGTCGCCAATCTTGCCTGTGCGCGCGACTTTTATGATTGTTTCGCACACTTGGTCGGCCATGGATGAGGCCACGGCGATCTCAAGCTTCATTTTGGGCACGTAATTGACGGCGTATTCGGCGCCTCGGTAAATCTCAGTGTGGCCCGATTGATTGCCGAAACCCTTGGTCTCGGTCACCATCATGCCGCGCACGCCGACGGCGGTCAGCGCTTCGCGCACCTCGTCCAGCTTGAATGGCTTGATCGTCGCTATGATCAGTCTCACGAAAGTCCTCTCCTTTTAGGCGTGCTCTGGCGTGGCACATGCGGGCAGGCTGGTCGTTTCTGCACTGCAGCGTAAGTCGAGGGCGGGAAATCGGCAGGCAATTTATGAGGGAGCGCTTAATAATTAGGCGTTCACTGAGATGCGCCCAAAAATGAGGCAGGTGTCGTTTGTCGTGTAGTGCTGCCGCGGGTCCGCGCATCTGCAAGAGGCGGTGGACGTGCGCCCCCTCGGCACTAAGTTGCACCTGCAATGGCAGCAAATACCAAGGATGATACTATGACCCGCACCCAGCCCTCCGCACGCAAAACACCAAAATCAGGACCCAGCCGCCGCAGGATTCTGGCCGGGGGCGCAGCGGCCGGTTTGGGCGCGGCGATGCCGCTTGGTTGGGCCAAGCCAGCGATGGCGGCGCCCAGGCGCGGCGGTGTGTTTCGCGTGGGCGTGCATGATGGCAGCTCGACCGATGGCTGGGATCCGGCCACGACCGAGACGATTATGATGATCCAAGTCAATCACGTGGTGCGGTCCTACCTGACCGAGATCACCAATACGAATGAGCTGGGCCCAGACCTTGCTACCGCATGGGAGGCGACAAAGGACGACGCAACCCAGTGGCGGTTTGAATTGGCGACAAACGCTACCTTCCATGATGGGCGCAAAGTGACGTCTGCGGACGTGATTGCATCGATGAATTACCACCGCGCCGAAGGCTCCGCATCGGCAGCCAAGCCTTTGATGGAAGGGATTACAGATATTCGCGCCGACGGCGATCACGCTGTGGTGTTTGAACTGGATAGCGGCAACGCCGATCTGCCCTACCTTTTGTCAGACTATCACTTGACCGTTCAGCCCGCGAAACCCGATGGCGGCATAGATTGGGCAAATGGCATCGGCTGCGGACCCTACAAGGTGACAGATTTCGCGCCCGGTATTCGCGCCGATTTTGTTCGCCACGACGGCTGGCACCGTGCGGACGAGGGCGCGTGGTTTGATGAGGTCAAGATGACCGTGCTGAATGATCCAAACGCCCGGCAGGCGGCAATTGTGACCGGCGACGTTGATGCCGTCACAGACGTCGATCTAAAGACGGCCAGCCGCCTCGCGCAGGCGCCGGGGGTTATCCTGGATAATGTGCCGTCGGGCACACATATCACGATGCCGATGTTCTGTGACGTTGCCCCGTTTGACGATGTGAATGTGCGCCTTGCGCTGAAATATTCGATCAACCGGCAGGAAATCGTGGAAAAGATCCTGTTTGGCTACGGCACGATTGGCAACGATCAACCCATCGCGCCCACCATGCCTTATTATGCTGATCTGCCCCAACGCGAGCAGGACTTGGACAAGGCAAAGTTTCATTTGAAAAAGGCAGGCCATGATCGTCTGTCTGTCGAGATTTCGGTGAATGACGCGATCCTGTCCGGGGCCACCAACATGTGCAGCCTCTTTGCAGAACAGGCCAAGCCTGCCGGCCTCGACATCAAGGTCAATCAAGAGCCGGTGGACGGCTATTGGTCGAATGTCTGGCTGAAAAAGCCGTTCTGCGTGGTCTCATGGGCGGCGCGTCCGACGCCCGACATCATGTTCAGCCAAGCCTATAAGTCCGGCGCCGACTGGAACGAGAGCCACTGGGAAAACGAGCGTTTTAATGAGTTGTTGCTGAAGGCCAAGGCCGAGACCGACGATGCCCTGCGCGCCGAGATGTATGCCGAGATGCAGTTGCTGTGCCGCGACGATGGCGGCACGATTGTGCCCTTCTTCCGCGAACGGATGTCGGCACGGCGCGACAACGTCATGCACGAAGACAGCATCGCCGCCGTGTGGGAACTGGACGGTGCGCGCGGTTATCACCGCTGGTGGTTCGCCTAAAGCGGCCTGCCGCGCGCCCCGTGATTGACGCGGCGCGTGGCAAGTGCAACCTGAGCGCTAATATGCGCAAGGAGGCCGCCCCATGGACGACGTAAACGCCCGCCACAACGAAAAGATGAAGCGCCTCAAGGCACAGCGCGACGCCTTGATGAAGCACAAGACCGAGGAAAAGGGCCTGATTATGGTCCATACCGGCGATGGCAAAGGTAAGTCGTCGTCGGGCTTTGGCATGATCATGCGGTGCATCGGTCACGGTATGCCCTGCGCCGTCGTGCAATTTATCAAGGGCAATTGGCAAACTGGCGAAAAAACGTTCTTGCGAACACGCTTTGCCGATGAGTGCCGCTTCTTTGTGTCAGGCGAGGGCTTCACATGGGAGACGCAGGACCGCGAACGCGACGTTGCCGCGGCCCAAAACGGCTGGAAAATCGCGCAGGAGCAGATTCTGGACCCCGACATCCAGTTCGTTTTGCTGGATGAGATCAACATTGCGCTGCGTTATGACTATCTGGATATCGACGAGGTTGTACAATTTCTGCTAACGCAAAAACCGCCTATGACCCACGTTTGCCTGACCGGCCGGAATGCCAAGCCTGAGCTGATCGAGGCCGCCGATTTGGTGACTGAGATGAGCCTGATCAAGCATCCCTTCCACGACGGCGTGAAGGCCCAACTAGGCGTCGAATACTGATCCACAGGCAATGGTGGCCGAAACCGCTGCGGCATAGCCAGACGGTTGCTCGCTTGAATAGTAACAAGGCTATCGGAGCCGGGCCAGTGTGCGATAGGAACGTCTTAAAGGATCTGGCTGAGGAATTGCTGTGTGCGCGGGTCCTGGGCATTGTCAAAGAATGTCGCAGGTGGGCCGGATTCCACGATCACGCCGCGGTCGGTGAAATAGACGCAATCGGCAATCTCGCGGGCAAATCCCATCTCGTGCGTGACGAGGATGCAGGTCATGCCTTCGGCGGCCAGATCCTTGATCGTGGTCAGCACTTCCTTGACCGTCTCTGGGTCTAGGGCCGCTGTCACCTCGTCGAACAGCATCACATCGGGGTTCATGGCGAGGGACCGCGCAATAGCGACGCGCTGTTGTTGGCCGCCGGATAATTCGCCGGGATATGCATCCTCTTTGCCGTTCAGGCGCACCTTGGCGATCAGAGCGCGGGCGCGCTGTTCGACCTCGTCGCGGTTCTGGCGTAGCACTTTGATGGGGGCCATCATCACGTTTTGCAGCACGGTTTTGTGCGGGAATAGGTTGTACTGCTGGAACACCATCCCGACCTTCTTGCGCAGCGACAGCTTGTCCAGCTTGGGATCGTTCACCTCCAGCCCCTCGACGGTGATGGAGCCTGCCTGAATGTCATTCAGCGCATTGATGCAGCGGATCAATGTCGATTTTCCGGACCCGGAGGGGCCGATTATGCAGATCACCTCACCCTTCATCACGTCGAGGGTGATGCCGCTCAGCACCTCGACCGTGCCAAAGGATTTACGCACGTCGCGCAATGATACGATGGGCTGATCAGGGGTCCAGGTCATGGCGGCCTCGCTCATAGTTTTACCGAATATTTACGCTCAAGCAGCCGGGTTACCGCGCTGATCGGGTAGCAATATATGAAGAACCAGCTGAGGATATATAGATACATCGGGATCAGCAGGTCGACGCGCCCTTCGGCGCTGAGGGCCGCGCGCGTTAGCGCCATCACGTCGCTCACGCCGATGATCGACACCAGCGGGGTCGCCATGGTGAGGACGGCGTAGAGGTTCATCCAGCTTGGCAGCACGCGTTTCACAGTCTGGGGCAGGATGATCCCCGTCATGATTTGGCGGCGTGAAAAGCCCAGCGATTCCGCCGATTCCCATTGGCCGGTCGGGATAGAGAGGATTGCGCCGCGCATGTATTCGGACATGTAGGCCATAACGGGCAGCGACAGGCCAATCACCGCCTTGATCCAGCCGGGGAAGGGGATTTTCGTTCCAAAGATTTCGATCTGGAACGGTATCAGGAGGATGCAGTAAAATAGCAGCACCAGCCAAGGCGAGTTGCGAAAGAACTGCGTGATCAGCCATGCAACACTGCGGATCGGCCTGATAGGCGACACTTGCAGCACGCCAAGTCCAACGCCCAAAATTGTGCCGATGGCCATCGACATGATCGAGATCAGCACGTTAAAGCCAAAACCGCCTGCTAGCGTCGGCGTCCACTCTAGCAAGATCGCGGTGATGCTGCGCTTTTCGGGTGCGGCGACTTGGGCAAAAGCGGGCGCGATCAGCACGGCGGCAAAGGCCAGCATCAGCGCGGCAAATGTCCAAACGTTGAGCATCCGGTCGGCCAGCGGCAGCGCATCGCTGCGGATACGCATGAGGTGCAGCACAGCCATATGGCCGCGAACCGGAGGGGTTGGGCGCATCGTCATTCTCCGTACCCCGGTATGCGCAGCGTTTTTTCCCAGCGGTGCAGTACCCACACGAGGATCGCGACGAGGCCGACGTAGGAGACCAGAAGCACATTCATCATCTCGCGCACGTTCAGATCCTCGGACCATATCTGGGCCGAGATATATAGCAGCTCAGGCACGGCAATCGCGTAGGCAAGCGTCGTAGTCTTTACGAGATTGACCAGGTTCGTCCCCAGCGCAGGCAGGGAAATGCGGATCGCCAGCGGCAATACGATGTCGCGGTAGATTTGCAGGCGGGTGTATCCGAGCGCTTCGGCCGCCTCGACAGTTGAGCGCGGCACAGCCTCAATGCCCGCGCGAAAGATCTCGACATTGAGCGCACCGGCAAAGAGCGACAGTGCGATAATTGCCCAGCCAAAATTGCTGATCAGTGGCTGAGGCAGGCCATTCTCGCCAGTGATGCGCAGAATGGTGCCGATGGCGAAATAAAAGAAATAGAGCTGCACCAGCGGCGGTGTGTTCCGAAAAAACGCGACGAATGCACCGACCAAGACGCGCAGCGCGCGCGATGGTGCACCCTGAACAGCAGCGCCAAGAATACCGATGATCAGGGAAAAGAAGATCGACAGCACCGACAGTTTGACCGTCATCCACAGACCCGCAAGATAGCGGGCGCGATTATAATCGTCACTGATGACGACAAGGTTCAAAAACCAATCAGGCCGCAGCCAATCTATCAACGTATTCGCAAATTCCATGCGTGTGTGCGGCCTATCAAACTAAGGAGATTTGGCCCGGCAGGATCGCTGCCGGGCCGGGGTCTGGGTTTATTGCAGTTTATCGTGCTGCTCCTGCAAGAAGGGGCTGGGGGCGATGCCGTTCTCGGCGTTGCGCTCTAGCAGGTAGCCGGATTTGTGCCAATCGGTGACGATCTCGCTCATCTGTTTGCCATAGGCGCTATCCAGATCGTCCAGCGGGACGGCAATGGCCCATGCCTGCGGGTCCTCGGTCTCAAAGGGCATCACGTAATCGGCCCACTGATCGTCTGAGGCAATCTGCGATTCAATCCATGTGTTGTCATACAGAAACGCCACGCAGCTGCCGTTTTGCAGCGCCGATGACACCTCTGGGATGCCTGCGAATGCCACGAGGTTCGGCCCGTAGAGCTGCGTCACCCGCTTGTTGTAGTAGGAGCCTTGTAGCGCGCAAACATCCTTGCCGCGCAGGTCCTCCCAAGTGTTCAGCCCGGCGGCCTTGGGGGCGATCACGTTCGTGCCGCCCGCATAATAGGCGGGCTCGATCATGCCGACGACTTCGCGGCGCTGGGGATTGTCGCCCATGGTCGCGATGATCAGGTTGATGCGGCCCTGCTGCAGAAATTCCATGCGATTGGATGCGACGACAGGCACCAGCTCAACTTCGACGCCGAGGCGTTTGGCCACGTCGCGCGCCAGGTCAATTTCGAGGCCTTTCAGCTCGCCGTCCGAGGTAAGGTAGCCCCAAGGCTTGTAGTCCTGCTTGACGCCGACAACGATTTTGCCTGCATCTTTGATGTCCTGCAGAGTGTCGGCAAATGCGCTACTGCCGATGACGGCGGCGACGGCGGCGGCGATTGCAGTCTTGATGTAATTATTCATTGCGGTCTCCTGTTGGTATTCATGTCCGGCTGTGCAAAGCGCGCCGGTTGGCGGAACGATGGGGCTTCATCGCACCCGAGTCTAGACCATATTCAGTCTGTCGTTGTCGCCGTGAGACAAACGACGATCCGGGTCATCTGGCGCCAAAAACCTTAGGCTGCGTTGGGCCATATCGCGGACCACTGGCATCATAGGGCCTGGACACCGTCCTCTGTCAAAATCAGGTCCATGGCGATGTCATGGGGCTGCGGGAAAATCGTCGCAAGTTTGGCCGATCCATACCCGATGCCGATCTTGAACGGCCGCGGGTCTAGCGATGCCAGCGTCCGGTCGAAATAGCCGCCACCATAGCCCAGCCGGTACGCCTTATCATCCCAGCCGACGAGGGGCGCCAGCGATATGTCCGGGGTGAGAATCCTCGCGTCAGCGGGCGGAACGGGAATGTTCCAATCGCCCCGGACCATTTTCGTCTCGGGCGTCCAGAGGCGAAAGACGAGCGGTGCCGCTTTGATCTCAACGATCGGCAGCGCGATCACCACGCCTGCGCTGTGAAGCTTGGCCATGAGGGAGCGTAAATCCGGCTCACCTTTAATGGGCCAGTACATAGAGAGCGTAAGCCCTTTTGCACCATTGAACTTGCTGCTCAGAACGTTCTCTAACGCGTCTGCTATTCGGGCCGAAACCGAGGCATGTTCTTCGACGCGAAGTGTCTTGCGGGCGGCCCTCAGCTCCTCCCGCTTGCCCTTGCGCCAGCGTGCGACGTCACGCGCCTGCTCTGGATCGACGTTTGATGCGTCAAAATAGGTCGGGTCAATTTCATGCGCTAGGCAGGGCGGCGATGCATAGGAACCCGCTGACGTTTTCTCGGCTTTATCATCGGTCAAAGTTGGCCCCTTTCTGAAAATTCCGGCTTGCCGTTCAGGCAAAACGAGGCCTGCCGCATTATCTGCTCAATGCGCACACCAGCCGGAACAACATCCGCGATTAGTCCGGCCCCTTGCCCTGCATAATTGGGCATAGCTTCCAGATCACCGGTCGTCGTGCGCAGCGGCGAATCCGTGCTGAACCGGTAGCGCCCCTGATCGTCGTCCCAAGCGATCACATCCCGCGGCAGTTGGTCTGGATCATGGCCCAAAAGCCTGCCATCAAGCGCACTTGTCACGCTGTTGGCTATGACGCGCACTGCCGCCCCTTTGGGCCAGTTCAGGACAAACACATCCGTCAGCACCGTGTCATCGCCGTCTGCATCGACGACGCGCTGCTTGTGATCAGTATGCGCGAACGACTCGTTCGTAGCCAAAAATGCGGTGCCGCATTGAACGCCTTGCGCCCCAAGCGCGAGCGCCGATGCCAGCCCTCTGCCGGTCGAGATGCCCCCTGACACAACGACTGGTAATCTCGTCCGCGCCAGGATTGCCTCTGCCAATGCAAATGATCCCATCCGGCCATGTACATGGCCGCCGGCCTCGATCCCTTGGGCGATAATGACATCGGCGCCGGCGGCTTCGGCCTTGCGGGCCTGATCGGCTGTGCCAACCTGATGTAGAACCAAAGCGCCCTCGTTTTTGATGCGTCCGACAACATTTGGCATCACATCCCAAAAGAACGAAAAGGCTGTAACGCCAAGCTCGAGGCACCGGGTAATTTGTGCATCCAGCAGCGCGGGGTCGGTTGCCGCCGGGATCAGGTTCACCGCGAATGGACGATCTGTCGCGGCTCGAAGCGCGGTAACTTCGGATGTGATGAGTTCAGGGCTTTCGCGGACCATTCCCAGTGACGGAAACCCTCCCGCGTTTGCCACAGCTGCCGATAGCTCCCAACGGGCGACGCCGCCCATGCCGGCTAGCAAAATAGGAACGTCACATCCGAGCAACGAACACAGCGGCGTATGAATAGTTCTGCACTTTGCGTCTGCGGCCATTGTGAACCTCCTGACGATTCCATCAGGCTAGAGGATTCTTTCCCTCGGGCAATGGGTGCAGAGTGCTTCTTAACGTCTGCTTGGTCAACTACCAGCCTAGGGCAGGGGTATGGTGCGGTTAACCCGGGAATTTGCCGCGCAGTGACCGTAGTCAGCCGTTCTGGCGGCGGTGTCTGAAACTTGCATGGATGTATGATTTGAGACAGCAAAGCATCAACTCACCGCTGTATACTACGGACCGTTGAAGTTCTTTCAGAGGATTGGTCCTATGTCACTCAGCGACGATTCCATCCATAGCTATGAAGTTCGTGAGATCGTCGCGAGCTTTCATGATGCCGATCTGTTTGAGACTGCGGTGCAGACCCTTGAGGATCGCGGCATCAAGCGCGGGGCGATCAATATGATGGCCAGCCACGACGCCGTGAAGAGAAAGTTGCACCATCATTTCAAGACGGCGTCCGACGTGTCCAAGGACGATGATCTGCCCCAGCCAATATACGAGGATCGCCAGGAGATCGAAAACGACAAGCGTTTGGCTGTCGGGATGCCGGTCTATATCGGCGGTGCCAGCGCGGGGCTCGCGGTGGTTGCGACGGGCGGCACACTGGCCTTTGCTGCCCTGATCGCCGCAGCAGGTGCGGCCGTCGGGGCCGGCATCGGGGGCCTGATCGCGCACGCAATTGGGGAACACCACGCCCATCTTTTGGCGAAACAACTCAAGAAGGGCGCGCTTTTGGTTCTGGTCGAAGTGTCTGACGAGGAGGAGGAAATGGTCATTGATGTTCTCAAGCAAGCGGGCGGCGCGGATGTTACTGCACACACGCTGACGCGGTATGAGGTGTTTGATCGCAATGTATTACCGATGTTCGACCCCTACGGATGGCTGGGTTTCTGATAAGGCCGCGCTGCGCGGTAACATCGACGCCGCCCGCTTAATCAGGCAGCGATACCTTGCCCCGTTGTCTTCTAACAGATCCGTTCCCACAGGCGGGCCGAATGCCCAAATTCCCGCGCGCCCCTTGGACTGTCCGAGCGCATAGGCGCGCTGCATGAAACCGGGATCGAACGGAACGCGCCGGTCGACGGGAATTGTGCGGTCAATGAATGCTAGCCGGAAGGTCGCTTTGGCCTGACGGGCGAACGTGGCTAGCTCTGCGACACTGCGCGCCGCGCCTGATTTCTCAAGCGAGGATAACGCCCGCTCAGCAATCTGAATGGATTGCTGCGGCACCACGCTGAACCTTGGGGCGAGTTCGGAATTTACGATACAATAGATATCAGGGGGTGCTTTGCATGATATGGCGACATCTAGAAATGCGTCTGGCAAAAGGTAGATCTGGCGAATAGTACCGCCATCCGCGTGCAATTCATCAAACACCTTACCATTCCCAGACACCGCAATTTTGACCGGCGGGAATATCGCGGGAAGGCTGGCGGACGCCTCCAGCACATCGCCGATCAGTTGCAGCCCGTTCGGCCTATCAGAACAAGCAATGGCACCGATATCCCACACGACGCTGCGCTGTGCATCGAGGTTGGTCGTTACCACCAGCAGCCGCGCCCCGGCGCGGTGGCGCGCTGCGATTATCTGGATGAGATCGGCGTCGACGTGGGCGTCAATCAAAGTCCTGAGCGGTTTGGCAGGAATCGCGCTTTGCCCGAATATGCCGGACAGCAGCGACCGGCTGTGGTTCAGTTTGGCGACGGACACGCCCGTAAAAAGGCTTGCCAGTTCTCTGTCAGCTTTCGATCCGATAAACGCAAAAGGTGCGATCAAGGCGCCTGCGCTGACGCCTGTCACCAGATCAAACTTGGGCCTGTCGCCGCGTTCAGACCAACCGGTGAGAATGCCCGCCCCAAAGGCGCCGCCAGCACCGCCCGATGACAGCGCTAGCCAGCTTGCCCGTCCATCCGGCCCGCTGCTCTGCGGCAGGAATTGCTGGCGTTTCGCGTTCAGTTCGGCTTGGGACATGTCGGCATAAAATCTGATGTTGTCGTATCCGGGAACGGTTGCTTGCATCAGGTCGGCCAGCGAATAGGGAATGCGGGCAGGCGCCATGAACCGGGCAAGGAATGCTAGTAGCGATGGCAGCATCCCGCGCCGCGCGGCTGCCGCTGCTGCGGTAGGGACGGCTTTTCCCGGCGTGATGCCCCTATCGCGCATGGCGGCCCCCCCTCAGCCGGATTGGTGCCCGAGACGGCAAAATTCTGTTCACGCCAAACCCAAGCAGCAGCGCCAGTACATGCCCACCATCTGCGAGGGCATCAGGCCCCAGCCCATATTTTACTGCGATCGCGAGCAGTATCGCGAAAAAGAGCAACCACTTACGCTGAAAATCCGCAATTGCGACGCCGATCAGGCCGAATCCACCGATAGACATGCCCACGTCGTTCATAGCCGTCAAATCGACCCAGCCCTCAGCCCATCCTACACATGCGAGAAGCATCAAGCTGCCAGCGAAATCTAGGCCAAAGAATAGAAGGGCGGTGGTGCCGGTTCCGTAGGTCCATTCGGCATAACCGATGACCGCGGCGGCGAAGGCAAGCTGCCGAGCCAGCATGTCGGCATCATGTGACAGGAAAATACCGGTGAACACGCGAAACACCTCGCCTGAAAATACGGTGTCATGTCCGATTCCCCAGTTCGCAAGGACCTCGCCCGGCAAGTCATGCCAAAGGCTGCCGGCCAGTAAATTGGCAATCAGCATCGCGAGCAGAAACAGGATGGTGAAGCGCAGCCGGATGAGGACGGACCTGCCGGAATGCATCGCAGAACTGGTTTTGGCTGTCCTACGTGACATGGATTGCGAAGCTCCCTAAAAGCAAGAAGAGGGCGACAATCAAAAGCAGCAAGAATAGCTCTGCTGCCGCTCCGTCATCAGGCAGACGGTCTGCGTGGTCGATCCGCTTGCGCACGTGATGCATCCTGATCCATGCGATAATAATGACGGCCGCGCCGGCGCCCAGCATCAGGATTTCGGACCAGAGCGGCGAATGCTGGTTGCCCAGCCGGGCTGTCGCCAGCCCGAAACCGACGATTGCAACAGCCGTTCGCACCCAAGAGAGGAAAGTACGCTCGTTCGATGCGTGGGTCTCAAAATTGACGATCATGGCACGCTCCTATTTTCCTAACCCGCGAAAACCGCCCGAAATCAGGACATTCACCTCATAAAGGATTTGCGGTGCGGCCAGCCCGCCGGGACAGGCCAGATAGTTCGGCGTCCACTCGGGGCTGAATTTCTCCTTAAAGCTGCGCAGCCCTTCGAAATTGTAGAAGTGTTCGCCATGCTCAAAGACGAAGCCTCCGATACGGTTCCAGATCGGTGCAAGCTGGCGGCTTTCGATGCCCGAAAAGGGTGCGGCGCCCAGCGAGAACCGGTGATACCCCTTGGCCGCGCCCCAAAGCATCAGTTCGGCAAAAAGCGCATCCATAGCGAACCCGGGGCCGTCTGGCCGGTAGCGCATTAAATCCAGCGATAGCTCGTGCAGGTTGGCACCCGTAAATAGATTAGCGAAGGCCGCGATCCTGCCCGTAGGATCGCGCAGCACGGCGACGTCGAAATTGGCGATATATGCCTCCTCGAACGCACCAAGAGAGAAACCCTTTTCCTCGCCTTGCTTGTTCTCGAGCCAGGCATCGGAAATGACGCGCAACTCAGCCATCAAGGGTGCGAGGTCTGCTGCCGGAATGACCTCAAACACAAATCCATCGCGCGCCGCGCGGTTGCGGGCCTGGCGCAGATCCTTGCGGGCCGGGCCGTCCAGATTGAAACCTTGCAGATCGACGCGGGCGACCTCACCGATTTTCAGGATTGTCAGGCCCAGATCCAGATAGATTGGCAGGTAGGCCGGCGACACTGAATAAAAGGCGCATCGCCGTCCTTGGCGGTCTGCCAATTCGCGTAGTTGCCAGATCAGTTGCTTGCCTGATTTCGCGTCACCGATTGGGTCACCGTTGGCAATCAGCGAGCGGCCAGTGTCGGCGTAGGCGACGAACGCGCACTTGTCCTCTGAGATCAGGAACGCCTTGTCGCCCGTCAGCGCGATGCCGGCTTCGGTATCCTCGCTACTCGCGACGATCGCGCGGACAACGTCCGGAATCGGCTGCGCTGGCGCTCTCGCGGACTTTGCGCTGAGCAGCGAGTTAAAGGCGATTACGCTGAGGACCACAGCGCCCGCAAGGCTTGCGCGAAGAAAGCGCGGCGCATCCCCATGCCAGCTGAAATCCCACCAAAGCGCGTTTTGATAGGGCACGTGGGAATGTGCAAAAAGGCCGATCCAGAACACGGCGCCCGACAGCGCAATGATACTCACTAACCACTGTGCGTCGAGGCGAAGAAGTGATGCGCCCTCGGCGCGGTAGAATGCAGGCCGGAACAGCCCGAGGACCGCAAAGGTCGCGAGCATCGATAGGGACTCTTGCCAGTCCAGCCCCTTGAGAAGGGATGCGACCAGACCGACAGCAAGCAGGACCATCGCGGCGACCCAAGCGCGGTAAAGTTTGCGGTAAAGACCGCGCGCCACGACCAGCAGCAGCACGCCCACGACGCTTCCGATCAGATGCGAGGCCTCGATGAAGGGCAGCGGAAGTATATCGCGCAAAACGCCGAGATGTGATTGCTCGGCCGGCAGGTTGCCCGACACCAAAAGGATGACACCAGCCAGCAGCGCGATACCCGACGCAAGCGGTGGCACAAGCGGGCGAAAGGCGCTCCAAGCAACGCGCGCCCTGCCGGTCAGCGCATTGCGCCGCGCCAATCCCATCGTCAGGCTTAGCCCTGCCACAGCCACAAGGAAAGGAAGGATCGTGTAAACGAGACGGTAGATAAGAAGCGCGGCCAGTACGTCGGACCGGCCGGCCGCGCCCAAGCCAGCGATGATTGTCGCCTCAAAAACGCCAAGCCCACCGGGCGAATGGCTGAGCATCCCAAGACCGACGGCGCCAAAGAAAATGGTGAAGAAATACGGCAGGTTTTGCGCCATATCGCCGGGCATCAGAACATAGAGCGTCAGCGCCGCGCCGGTCAGATCCAGAACGCCCGCACCGGTCAGTGTCACCCCCGCGATGGCATTCGGCAAGGCCAGCCTGAAGCCGCCCGCCTTCAGCCTGCGTTTGCCTGTCGCAAGCCAGATGAGATATGACGCCAGCACGATCAAAATTGCGATGCCGATAGCCGTCTCGACATGTGGCGAAATCGGCAGCACGGTACTGAGGCCCGTCGGATGGAAGGTCAAAAGGGCACCAAATACCAGCGCCAGCCCAGACAGAAATCCCGTCCACGAAACCGCTATAATGCCTGTGATCAGCGCCAGATCCAGTCCGAAGGCGGAGTAGACCCGGTAGCGAACCGCGGTGCCAGTCAGATAGGACACACCCAGTAGGCCCGATACTGCGTAGCCTGCGGACCCGGCCATTGCCGCGATGCGCAGCGGCACTCTGCCCCGCGCGACCGAGCGAACGGCCAGCGCATCATAAAGAGCGATCCCAGTAAAACTGAGCGCTGCGCAGCCGACCGCCTTCAGCAATGATACGCGGGAAGCCGCAGCAAGATCTGCCTTAACGTCGATCCACTTCACATGTGAGGCTAGTTCGTGCAGGACGAAAATGGCAATTGCGACGACGATGAGCGGGATCGCGATCTTGAACGCGGGGTGTTCAACGATGCGCACCAGCCAGCCTTTAGGACGTATGTTTTCAGCGACGGCCATCCGCGTTCTCCTCTAGCAGTTCGATCTGAATCTGCTGCAATTCGGCTAGTTTCTCCCATTGATGGGCAAGCTGATGGTCGATTTTTTCATGCAGCTGGCGGATCTCCAGCTCGGCCTTCAGATTGACGCGGTAGTCGTTCTCGGCGCGAAACCTGTCCTTGGTTTCCTGCCTGCGCTGGCTCATCATTATGACAGGAGCCTGCATCGCCGCGACGCAAGACAGGACCAGATTGAGCAGGATGAACGGGTAGGGGTCGAACGGTTTGGCACTAAGCGCGACAACGTTTAGCGTGATCCAAGCGACCAAAACCGATGCGAAGGAGATGATAAACGTCCAGCTGCCGCCGAATTCCGCGACCTTGTCTGCGACGCGCTCGCCAAAGGTGGACTTTTTCTCAATTTCGTCTTCGGGATTTCGCGATACGAACTCTCCGGCTTCCAAGCTCTCGATTACCTGACGGTCCAGCTCGTCCAGTTCGCCGCGTTCATCCGCCAGCAGCTGCTCGACATATTGACGCCTAAACCGGATGAGGTCGGGCTTGCAGATCAGCTTGCCATCCGACCAGCCGGGGGCATCACGCGTGATCAGATCCGACACACCCGGCCGCACCGAGATCCACGGCCGCATTTTGGACGCGGGAAAGGTCTGACCGCATATATGGCAGACAGGCTGCGCTTTGCCGGCAATGGCCGCTGCCTTGGCCATCTCAGACGGTGCCTTTTGCCGCTTTGCCCAGCATGACAAGAGATATGCCCGTCGACAGGAAATTCACCCCAAGCAGCATGCCTAGCGTCCAAGTCGCAGTTTCGGGCCAGCCGAACAGGATTATGGCCCCGACGATCAGCGAGCAGGCACCGCTGAAAATCATCCAGCCCCAGTTTGTCCGTTGCCCGCTCAACCGCAAGCCTAGAAGGATCGACACGATGCCTTCCATCAGGAAAACCACCATCATTACGATGGTCAGCGTCTGAATTCCGATACCGGGAAACAGCAGGAATACCAGGCCCAGCCCAAGGGTGATCCCGAACCCGACAGCGGCATAGCGCCATTCCTTGGCCGGGCGCATTTCCCAAGCGAACCACAGACCCACAATGCCCCAAAGCGTCAGCATCCACGCAACAAGAAGCGCGCCCGCAAGTGTCGCCCAAGCCGGCAGGAGAATGGCGAGCACCCCAATCACGACAAAGACGACGCCCACGACTTTTAGTCGGTTTGATACGGTCGTGCCGAGGTCCGCGCGTTGAGGCGAATTGTTTGTGATGTTCATTTTCAGTGCCTCCGATAGTTGTTTGTCATTGCGATAGTCTCACAGGTTTTTCTATGCGCTCCAATACCCACGGGGCTCTCTTGAAACTTACATTTTTGCAAGGTTGATGGATTTTCTGGCTGTAGGCTAGCCACTTGGCTTAACCTTCCAGGAAAAGCGGAGCGACCTATGAAGATCCTGCTCGCCGAGGACGATCAGAAAATGGCCGACTATCTGACCTCTGGCCTGGTCGAGAGTGGGCATAGCGTTGATCACGTCACCGACGGGCGCGATGCGCTGAGCTATTGCCTATATAATGACTGCGACATAGCCATTCTGGACCGGATGATGCCGGGTATGGACGGCCTGTCAGTGCTCAAGGCGATGAGGGCCGCCGGAAAGGATCTGCCGGTCTTGTTCCTGACGGCGATGGGACAGGTGGATGACCGCGTCGAAGGGCTGTCGGCAGGGGGCGATGATTATCTTGTCAAACCGTTTCATTTCTCCGAGCTTTTGGCGCGGATCGTCGCGATCACGCGGCGCCAACAGGACACTGCCGAGACGACAGCGCTGGATGTTGATGGCTTGCATCTAGATCTGCTGGCGCGCACCGCGACCCGCCAAGGCACGTTGATCGAGCTTCACGCCAAAGAATTCGCGATGCTGGAAATCCTGATGCGCAATGCGGGCCGCGTGGTGACGCGCACCATGTTGCTAGAACGGGTCTGGAACTTTAACTTTGAGCCTAACACAACCGTGGTTGAGACGCATATGAGCCGCCTGCGTGCAAAGATCGACAAGCCGTTCGACATCCATCTGATCCACACGATACGCAATACCGGGTATTCGCTACATGGACCGCGGTAACGTCCTCTCAGGCGCTGCGTTTACGGCAGTTCTGCAATCGGCGGTGGTTTTTCTGGTTGTGTTGATAACGGTTGGTTTTCTGACGAACAGCTATGTTGAGCGCACGATGACGGGCGAATTGCGCGAGGATATTCAAGCGCGTTGGAGCCTGTTCGCCGCGGATTATCGCGACGAAGGAATTGAGCCTTTGATGGAGTTGATTGACAACGCTGCGTCTTTCTCCGCGCAGGGGCAGCGGGCGATTGGCCTGTTCGATGCGGATGGCAAGTCGGTGGCAGGTAATATTCTGGCCCGGCCCAAGGCGGATGGTTGGCACCATGGCGCGCTCGATTTGGTGCCAATTGCAAGCCAGACCCCGGCGGATGAGCACGACATCGACTATTTTTATCGGAGCGATCGGGTAGATGACTACACGGTTGTCGTTGGCCAGCGGCTGGACCGGATGTTTCTGACAGATCGCACGGTGTTTCGGACGCTGTCGATCACCGGATTTATCGTCGTTTTGGCAATGCTTAGCGCGGGGTACCTTCTTAGCCGCGAAAGCCTGCACAAACTGGAGCGTCTCGAAAAGGCACTGCAGCGGGTGTCTGATGGGGATATGTCGGCGCGGATTGCTGTGTCACCGCATAACGACCAGATTGACCGGATCGCCGGACGCATGAACACCCATCTTGATAGCCTTTCGCAACTGATGAGCTCAACGCGCAGTACGGCTGCTGCTGTGGCGCATGATCTGAAGTCGCCACTGGCGCGGGCCTATCTGGGGCTGGGGCGGGCATTGGCGCAGGTCGATGCAGGCAACGACCCGCGCGCCGAAATCGAAGACACGCAGGCCGAGCTGGAACAGATGAGCGCAATTTTTAACACCTTCATGCGACTCGCACGGATAGAGTCGGGCGCCGATGGCGTGAAGTTTGCCAAGGTCGATCTGCGCGGGCTGGTGGATGATTTGGCCGAAACTTATCAACTGATAGCTGAGGATCAGGGCCAGACGCTGATTTATGATCGTGCTGCGGGGGACACCATGACGGTCATGGGCGATAGCGCCATGCTGCAACAACTGGTCGTTAATCTGCTGGAGAATGCATTGAAACATGGCGGGGAGGGGAACGAAATCCGGCTGTCGCTTGATCGCGGCGCGGAGAGGGCCCGCCTGACTATCGCTGATCGTGGTCCAGGCATTCCAGAGGCGGCCCGCGCCGCCGTGTTTGAGCCGTTTTACCGTCTCGATCCCAGCCGAAGAAAGCCCGGTAGCGGCCTAGGTCTGGCACTGGTCAGTGCCATAGCAGCGCGCCACCAAGCGGATATAACGTTGGCGGACAATAATCCCGGACTTCGCGTGTCTGTCACGTTTTCGCAATGATGCAGACGCGGAAAAGCTGAGCTTTATGGTGCGAGGGGCAGCGGCAGGAAACCCTGCCGCCACCGATCAACGCTGGTCTACTCAGCAAGGATCTTTTTGACTTGCTCGGCGCGTGCGCCTTGATCTCGTTCGTCCTGAAAGACCTTAGATATCTGCGAGAGTTGGTCGACGGTTAGCTCGCCCGGATGCGCCTCTTCGACGCCGATGCTCTCCATATCTTTCATAACGACCTTTTCCATCGCCTCCTTGGACGGAAAATCAGCAACGCTATTCATCATTGGGGCGCTATGGGGGGCGTCATTCAGCACAGCCATCGCAGCCTCGTGTTGCGAAGGCTCATCCACCGTCGAGAAGACTTTGGACAGTTTTTCGACAGTCCCAAGGCTCAGCGATGCAGGGTCCACATCATTGATACCTGCGGCCTTCAGATCGGCGCCAACATTTTCGCGAACACCGGCTACCATCTGGTCACGGCTTACGGGCCTTGTTGCAGACCCGCTGATGATCTTTTCCGCCTCTTCCTTTTGGACAGTGGGATCACTTTTTTCAGAGAAGACCGCTGACAGCTGGCCGATCTGATCATGCGTAAGCTGCCCGATATTGGCGTCCGCGACGCCAACTGCGGTCAACTCGCGGTTCAAGGTTTCGTTCAGGGTGTCGTAGGCTGCAGAGTCGGCAAACCCGGCGCTTGCCGTCATTGCCGATACCAGAGCCGATGCCATCAGAAGTGTCGAAGTGCGAGAAAGCGTTTTCATGTGAGTCTCCAATGTATGAGATCAGAGCAGGCAATTCCTGCTACATGTCCATACCTACGGGAGGGCGCTTGCAGGCAGTTTGTGCGAAGCTTACATGCCCGCAAAGTTAGTAAGATCATGGGAGAGGCCCGATCATAATTGGCACATCAACGCTGGGTGGCTGGCTGTAAGCCGGGCCAGATTACTACGCCTAGAGGCGCGTGCGGCGGTCTGGTGTTGGCGCTTGCGTGAGCCGTAGCTGATTTTCCAACCGCTAAGGCTAGCTCGCTCCGATGCTCTGCAACATTGCGTCGGGGGATCGCTCTTGTCCATGTTCGCCACGGCGATCCCCCAGTGCATTTAGTTCATGTACCAGCCATGGCTAACGACCAGCGACTGTCCGGTGAGGGCATTGGTGGGGAAGGCGGCAAAGAGATGCGCAACCTCGGCGACATCTTCGATCGTGGTGAATTCCTGATCGACGGTCTCGCCCAGCATGACCTTGTTGACGACCTCCTCTTCGGAGATGCCCAGATCCTTGGCCTGCTCGGGAATCTGCTTCTCCACCAGCGGTGTCTTGACGAAGCCGGGGCAGATCACATTGGCGCGCACGCCATGTTTCGCGCCTTCCTTGGAAATCACGCGCGCGAGCCCCAGCAGACCGTGCTTGGCCGTGACATATGCCGATTTCAGCGGTGAGGCCTCTTTTGAGTGGACCGAGCCCATGAAGATGACCGAGCCTGACCCAGCCTTGTACATATGCGGCAGGCAGGCCTTGGTCGTCAGAAACGCGCCGTCGAGGTGGATCGACAGCAGTTTTTTCCACTCGCTGAAGGGGAAATCCTGTATTGGATGCACGATCTGGATGCCAGCGTTCGAGACGAGAACGTCGATCTGGCCCCACGCCTTGATCACCGCAGCGACGCCCTTGTTGACCTGGTCCTCGTCAGTCACGTTCATCTCGACCGCCATCGCCTTGCCGGGGCCTTTCTTGGTCAGCTTGTCTGCGGCATCCTGCGCCGCATCCAGTTTCAGATCGGCGATGACAACCTTGGCGCCATCCGCGATAAAACGCTCCGCAATGCCATGGCCGATGCCGCTGGCAGCGCCCGTGATGATGCAGACTTTATCCTTGAGGTTCATTTGCTTGGTTCCTTTACTGAGGTGGGAGGGGATGTTGACCACATGACGCGCAAGGTCTGCCCGCCTGTGAAGTGATGGATCAGCGCCATTCCGGCATGGCCGATCAGGTAGGCCCAGACGAGGTTTGCCATGAAGCCATGCAGATCGATCGCAAGCGAGACGGCCAGCCTGTCCTGATAGCCCGCGACACCAGCCAGCCAGTAGAGCGTTCCGGTCGCGGCCATCGCGGTGATCAGCAGCAGCCCGAGCCCGTGAATGGCCGCAGCGAATGGGCTGTCCTGCCGGTATGTCGGCAGACGAAAGGTGCGGGCAATCTTCCAGTGCCTCTTGGTATCTGCCCAGAACGCGGCGCGCCGGGCGGCGCTGAACCAAGGCAGCAGGAGGCCCATATCAGTACCCCCGATGCGGGTGATGACGACAATCCACAACCCCAGTGCCATCGTCATGGCGAACAGCCCGCTATATTCGTGAACCTCAAAAACCCAGTTGCCGGGACGGCCCTCACGGGGGACCTGCATGAACTGGCTGCTCACCAGCTGCGATAGCACGGCAAGTGCCAGGCACGCATGAAAGAGGCGGGTGCCAGCAGAGTAGTCAGTCTTGGTCGAAGGTTTCATTCTTGGGTTTCCTTAGCCAGATAATCGTAGACGACTTCGCCCAGTCCCAGTGTCAGATCGGTCAACAGATGCACCGCCGATATCACCTCGCGTACTGGCAGGTCCGCGACAGGGGCAAGCGCGTGGGAATGCAGCTCCAGTCCGGCCGGACCTTCCCAAGCGCCTTTTATGGTGACGTCGGTCGTATAGTATCTGACCAGTTCGCAGATGCGCGGGGTGCAATCGACATGCGGAATGATCTTGAGCAGGAAGCTGGGTGCAGCGAGTGAATTCAGCACCTTGGCATGATCCAAAGTGCAGTGTTTGTAGCCCATCGTGCCGGTCGCCACCCGGACGGAGCCGACGTCGAGCACGCCGACCAGCGTGTCCTTTTCGACGCGCAGCGACGGATCGGCCAGCTTTTTGGGAAAACCCCAGATCTCGCGACCGCCGGCGATCGGGGCCTCGTCGTTGAGAAACATCGCATGGACGTAACCGCCAGCCACGCCGTTCAGCGTGACGGGAATGACTTGGCCGCTTTCGGTATAATCCCCAAAGCCGGTGGAATCCGGCATCCGGATGAATTCGTATTTGACGATAGGCTCAGGGATCTCCAGCGGCTCGGGCACGACCCGGCGAAGCGCCTCCATATCGGTGCGATATGTGATGGTTAAAAATTCGCGATTGATGAACCGGTAGGGCCCTCGCGGATAGGAAGGGCTGGTCAGCGGCATCGCAAATGCCTGTTTGCGAACATCAACGGTCTTCATGGCTCTCTTCCTCTATTTATCAGTTACAGCAAGGTCAAAGATTTGCAGCCCATCTTTGCCGATCTTGCGAGATTTCCATGCCTTGTGCGACAGGGTGCGCTGAACGTCCTCTTCGCCGGATGTCCAATGCTCGGACATTGAAAGGCGCGAAAACTCGTAATCTTTGGAGTTGCTTTCAAACCCTTCCTTGCGATGGATGAGATGCGCCAGCGCCACCGGACATTCCGGCCCAGCGGCAAGCAAGAATGCAAGATCGGGATCTGACCGCAACTCCATGGGAAGCTTGGCTGAAAGACGCTCGGCCGCGGAGTGAATGTTGTGCAATTGTTTGTATCTGTCTGTCGTCAAACGCGTGCGGCTGGAAAATCTGATGTCTTTTTCGCGCTGTTGTACGTCGGCAAGGTCCGTGGGTAACTCGCCACGCGCATCGAACAGATCGATTTGAAAAATGCACAGTGGATCGGTACCCGCGTTCTCCATCACATATTGAAGGGGCGTGTTGGACACCAAACCGCCATCCCAATAGAAACGCCCGTCGATCTCGATTGGCGGGAAACCGGGCGGCAATGCGCCGCTGGCCATAATGTGCCGGACGTCTATGCGCATCTTTTGATTGTCGAAATAGGCAAAATTCCCGGTTTCGATGTCAACGGCGCCGACGCTTAGGCGTGGCCCTTTGTCGTTCAGGTAGTCGAAATCAACCAGCTCGCCCAAAGTCTCCACAAGAGGCGATGTGTCGTAAAGGCTAACCGCAGGGACCTGGCCAAATGGCCAGAAATCCCCCGGAAGGCGCGGCCGGAAAAAACCCGGCACGCCGTACGACATGGTAGTGGCTGCCGCGAATTCTGCAAAGGCCTGACGGGAGTTAGGCCCGCATGTCCAAGGTGAGAACGCGATCGACGAACTGATCGTCTCCCATAGGGTCTCAAGCTGCTGGACGCGCGTTTCGGGGGGATTGCCGCAGATGATTGCGGCATTTATTGAGCCAATCGAAATGCCAGCGACCCATTGGGGGTCGAACCCGCCCGAGGACAGCTTCTGAAACGCGCCGGCCTGATAGGCGCCAAGCGCGCCGCCGCCCTGTAGCACCAGCACGTTCTGCTCAGATTTCGGCATCTCCAGTCTCCTTCATGCAATATCGGCTTGTTGAGGAAATAGGGAGCGACCTGTGCACCGCGTTTGCCTGAAGATTACAATTTCGACAGGTTCCCCGGCGTTGCCGTCCCTTTTTGGGCGATATTCCGCATAAGCCGCATCACAATTGAGCGCAGGTGGGCTTATTGCTATGGGCGGCGATGGACAATCGCACAGCCGCAGATCATGCACTGCCGGGCAGGCCTTCTACCATTCTGCGTGTTTGTCAAAAGGAACAGGCTAGAGATGTTACTGCGCGTATCCATGATCCTTTTATTCCAGTGCGTCGCCTTTGCCCCTGCGTGGGCGGCCAGTTGCACAACCTCCTTAAATGGGGAGCTGCGACAGATCGAATATACTGTGTCAAAGCACGAACAGACCGACACCGGTCAGATCATCCCGAAAAAGGAAATGAAGGGAAATACATCAGTCCGCGAACGGCTCTTTGGGCGTTGGGGAGAAGTCGATTGCCCCGGCTATCTAACGCTGAGGGAATTTACGCCTGACCTGACCGATGCCGAACGCAAGCCATTTTGCCTTGTCTATGATAAGGCCGTGGATACCTATACCGGGTTCTCCGAAGGCGACCGCAATGCCTATCTGATCTGTAAGAACCCAAAGACATTCTGCGAGCGCGTGAATACCACAAAGAACGAAGCCACGGCGATTGCACGCACCGGCCTTGATGTCGCGAGCCGCACTGCAATGACGACGGCGCGTTCTGCGCTGACGGCTGATGTGGGGCAGATTATCAGGGACAGCTCGGGCGCGTTGATCATGAAAGGCACCGGTAGTTTTATCTCTGGTGCACTGGGCACGGCCGGAGCCTCGATTGGTACTGCGCTATCTGCGCCTGCAGTTGTCGCGACTGGCGCGGTAACGCTGGTCGGGGTAGGGGGCGCCGTCTATTTTTGCCGGTAGGTTTTGCAGCGGGCACTGGTTCGGTATGCCGCAAAAACGGCAACTGGCCGTCTGCGCCACTGCGACTGAATAAATTTAGTCGCTCAGCGCGCGCGCAAGGCGCCTGATCCGCAGGGCGCGATTTAGCTCGCCCCCAAAGATCAGCAGGAGAGCCGCGAGGTACATGAAGTAAAGGGCCGCTATGATCCCCGCCAGGCCGGCGTAGTAGCTGGCGTAAGTGCCAAAGCTCCGCACGTAGTACGAGAAGACAGTGGCAAGAAGCGTCCATGCGACGGCGGTGAAAACCACGCCGGGCCAGATGTTGGAAAACATTGTTCGGCGCGCTGGAAGGATAACGTGCGCCGCAAAAAGCGCGACGATAAAGATCGTTGCCGACGCAGGAAAGCGGATCAACCTGATCGTAACCGACGCGGGATCAAAGTCGGGTATGAGATCGTGCAGCCACGATCCCGCGCGCGGCGCGAGAACCAAGAGATAGCCGACCAAGACGAGGGCCAGACTGGCGAGGATGACCATCGCGACCTGCACGCCGTAAATCACCAAAATTGACCGGGTTTCGCGAATTCCATAGGCCCGATTCAGCCCGACACGCACGCCATCAACGCCGCCGACTGCGAACCAGATCGTTAGCAAAATACCGATGCTGAGGACGCCGCCGCGCGGAACGGTCATCACCTGCTCTATCTCTGATACAATCGGCTCGATCAGGGGGGAGGGCACGATTGCAATCAGGAAATCGACGAGGTCATTGGCCATCGACCGATCCCCGACAAACGCAGTCAGCGCACTCGTAAAAATCAAGAATGGAAAGAGCGCCAGCAAGGCGCGGAAGGCAACGTTGCCTGCCAGTCCGAACGCATCGTCGTTCCACAGCCTCAATAACGCCTCTCGCAAGACCGCGCGCGCAACGCGCCATCCTGTGCCGTGGAACAATTCCTCGGGATTCTCGGTAAGGACCCCATGAGACGTGACAACGTCGCGCGCCGTATCCTGACTTGCCTTGGAATTCATGCTTCGGCCTTGCCCATTTGCGATCCCCATACGCTCCGCTATGCATGGGCTGAGGAAATGTTATCTAGGCCGCGCTGAGAGCACCACAAGGAACTCTGTGATGGGCTGGATTTGGCGAAACATCTCGTTGCGGGGTTTTTTTGTCGAGAGGCGAAAGTAGCAAATTGCAATACGGTAGCCGCCTAGGGAATATCCGCTATCTCGCGAAAATCGCAGCTTTTACAGGGCCGGCCTGCTCCGTTGACACGTTTATTGCGCTAGATCATACTCATTCACACAATTGGAGAGAGAGTCAGACTAATCGGTGAGCATTTAAGTAACAAATTGAAATTGTTACCGTGCATCGAAACCGAGAACAATGGCTGGTTTAGCAATTGAAGGCGTTGGGAGAAACGCTGGATCACCTCCGCAATGAGACGCAACCTGCTGCAGAGCAGGGGGGAATAAAATCATAAACTGGGAGAAGTAAGTGAAGATTTTCAAACACATAGCCTTAGTGGGCGCGATGGTCGCAGGAACCGCAGCGCAAGCTCAGGAGAAGTTCATCACGATCGGGACCGGCGGCCAGACCGGCGTCTACTTCGTCGTGGGCCAATCGATCTGCCGTCTGGTCAATCGCACCACGGCAGAGACGAACCTGAAATGCACGGCGCCGTCGACAGGTGGTTCCATCGCGAACATCAACGCCATTATGGCAGGCGACATGACGATGGGCGTCGCACAGTCCGACTGGCAGTACCATGCCTATAACGGAACGTCCGACTTTGAGGGCAACAAGTTCGACAAGGAACGTGCTGTCTTTTCAGTACACTCCGAGCCGTTCACTGTGATTGCGCGCGCAGACGCAGGCATCACTGAGTTTGCCGACCTGAAGGGCAAACGCGTCAATATCGGCAACCCCGGCTCTGGCCAGTATGCGACAATGCAAGTCGTAATGGATGCACTGGGCTGGACGATGGACGATTTTGCGCTGGCGTCAGAGCTGAAGCCAGCCGAGCAGGCAGCAGCCTTGGGCGACAACAAGGTTGATGCAATCATCTACACGGTCGGTCACCCGAACGGGTCCGTTCAGGAAGCGGCCTCGACTGTCGAGACTGTCCTTGTTCCGGTCACCGGACCAGAGATCGACGCGCTGATCGCGGATAATCCCTACTACGCCGCCGCCACCATTCCGGGCGGTATGTACGAGGGCTCGCCCGATGATACGCAGACGTTCGGCGTGAAGGCGACGTTCGTGACCTCTGCCGACGTGGATGAGGAGACAGTCTATCAGGTGGTCAAGGCTGTGTTCGACAACTTTGATCGCTTCAAGAAACTTCACCCTGCCTTTGCCGATCTGACAGAAGAGCAGATGATCAAAGATGGCCTGTCCGCGCCGCTGCACCCGGGCGCAGAGCGCTATTACAAAGAAATGGGCTGGATGTAATCCTCGCCCGATTGATAACGGTGGCAGCCTCGCAAGGGCTGCCACTGGCAATGAGTTTTGCCCAGACAGAGCCGACCCGACGATAATTTCAGAAAATTTCTTTCCCGCCCTGCGCGGGTTACCGGGGGACAGACATGACCGACGATCCGAACCAGCATCAGGCTGCGCGCGTTGAAAACGAGGCGGCCGGTCGCGGCGGTCTGGACCAATCCGAACTGGACGCACTCGTCGCATCCGCCGACACTGGCGGGCGCAATGTCGCAGGCCCGGTCGGCACATTCCTGATGCTTATCGCGCTGGCGTGGTCGTTATTTCAGCTTTGGATTGCGTCGCCCATCCCGTTCATCGTCGGCTGGGGCGTCTTTAACGACACCGAAAGCCGTTCGATCCACCTTGCATTCGCGATTTTCCTGACCTTTGCGGCATTCCCTGCGACGCGCTCAAAGTTCCAGCTGGGCCTTGGCATCGTGATTCCTGTCTTGCTGAGTTACCTGTTCATCATCAGCTCAAAAGACGGCACGTCTATATGGTGGATCCCCGTTGTCGGTTTGGCCGTCGTGGCTGCGGTCATCGCCGGCAGCCCAAAGGACCGGGTGCCGCTGTGGGAATGGGCGCTGGCCATCGTCGGCGCCGCCGCTGCGCTTTACCTTTTCGTTTACTACCGCGATATTTCTGGCCGCGTCGGCGCGCCGATTACTCAGGATTTCGTGGTGTCGGTCATTGGTCTTATCTTGCTGCTTGAGGCCACGCGCCGCGCGTTGGGGCCGGCCCTGATGATCGTGGCCAGCCTCTTTTTGATCTACACCGTCCTTGGCCCGCAGATGCCCAGCATCATCGCGCACAAGGGTAATAACCTATCCGAAATCGTAAACCACCAGTGGATTACGACCGAGGGCGTCTTTGGCATCGCGTTGGGCGTGTCGACAAGTTTCGTGTTCCTGTTCGTGCTCTTCGGCTCGCTGCTGGATCGCGCGGGTGCTGGCAACTACTTCATTCAGGTCGCCTTTTCGTTGATGGGTCATATGAAGGGCGGGCCTGCCAAGGCCGCTGTCGTATCGTCCGCCATGACGGGCCTGATTTCGGGATCGAGCATCGCGAACGTCGTGACCACCGGCACGTTTACCATCCCGTTGATGAAAAAGGTCGGCTTCAGCTCGGAAAAGGCCGGCGCGGTCGAGGTGGCGTCATCCGTCAACGGTCAGATAATGCCGCCGGTTATGGGCGCCGCTGCGTTCCTGATGGTCGAATACGTCGGCATCCCCTATTTCGACGTGGTCAAGCACGCGTTTCTGCCTGCTGTCATTTCCTACATCGCGCTGGTCTATATCGTCCATCTGGAGGCGTTGAAGGCTGGCATGGAGGGCCTGCCGCGCCCGTATGAACCCAAGCCGATCATCCAGCGTCTGATCGGTTTCGTCTTCGGCGTTGCGTTCGTTTGCGCGCTGTCGTTCCTTGTTTATTACGGTATGGGCTGGATCCGTCCCGTCTTCCCCGTTGCGGCACCCTATATCATTTTTGCAGTGCTGACGGCGGCCTATGTCGGGCTGCTCTATGTCGCATCCAAAGAGGCGCCGCTAAAGCTGGATGATCCCAACGCGGCGGTGACAAAGCTGCCACTGCCCGGGCCAACCGTGCGGTCGGGTCTGCATTTTATCCTGCCCGTCGTCGTCTTGGTATGGGCGCTGATGGTGGATCGCCTGTCGCCGGGCCTCTCGGCGTTTTGGGCGACGATGTATATGATCTTTATCCTCATTACGCAGCGTCCGCTAATGGCAATGATGCGCGGTGAGGGCCAGATGGGTGCGCGCGTCAAGGAAGGGGCGACCGATCTGCTAGAGGGTCTGGTGGTTGGCGCCCGCAACATGATCGGCATCGGCATTGCCACGGCTACTGCTGGTATCATCGTTGGTGCGGTCAGCCAGACGGGCGTCGGGTCGGCCCTTGCCGACGTTGTCGAAGTCCTGTCTGGCGGCAATATCCTTGCCATCCTGTTCCTAACGGCAATCTTGTCGTTGATCTTGGGTATGGGCCTGCCGACAACGGCGAACTACATCGTCGTGTCCGCACTCTTGGCGCCCGTCATCGTGACGCTGGGGCAGCAAAACGGCCTGATCGTGCCGCTGATTGCGGTGCACCTGTTCGTGTTTTACTTCGGTATCATGGCCGACGTGACGCCGCCTGTGGGGCTTGCCTCTTTCGCCGCCGCTGCGGTTTCGGGCGGTGATCCTATCAAGACCGGCGTGATCGCGTTCTTCTATAGCTTGCGCACGGCGGCGCTGCCGTTCCTGTTCATCTTCAATACCGAATTGCTGCTGATCAACGTGACGATGGTGCAGGGCATCTTTGTCTTCATTGTCGCGACGGTGGCGATGCTATTGTTTGCCGCCGCGACACAAGGGTGGTTCCTGGCCAAAAATCGGTTCTATGAAACTATCGCCTTGCTGCTAATAGCGTTCACTCTGTTCCGTCCCGGATTCTGGATGGATATGGTCAGCGCGCCTTATCTGGAGGAGGAGCCAGCAGCGATTACGCAGGCCGCTGCCGATACAGATATCGGACAAACGCTGCGAGTGCGTGTGGCAGGCTTGAACGATCTGGGCGACCCAGTTCAGTTTGTGGCGCTGGTCCCGATCACCGAAGGCGCCACTGGCGAGGAAAAGCTGGAGAACGCCGGTCTGACCTTCCGCGACGAAGGAGGCAAGATGTTCATTGACGACGTGGCGTTTGGCAGTCCGGCGGCAGAGGCCGGGCTGGACTGGGACCAAGAGGTGGTGCGCGTATTAAAACCCGTGCCGCAACCCAGCAAATACCTGATGTTCATTCCAGCGCTCCTATTGCTGGGCCTGATCGTCTTTTTGCAGCGGGGCCGCGATACGGGCGCGCCACGCAAAACCGCACACGCCTGAGGAGAGAAACGATGTTTAATACGGTTCTTCTGACCCTCGATCTGAACGCAAAGGCATCATGGGAACATGCGCTGCCAGCGGCCGTCGAATTGGTTCGCACCTCTGGCGGCAAGTTGCATGTCATGTCGGTCGTGCCTGACATGGGCACGCCATTGGTGGATGGGTTCTTTCCGCCGGACTATGAAAAACTGGCCGTCGAGGCGGCCAGCAAAGCGCTCGACAAGCTGGTCCAAGAGCACGTCCCGAGCGAGATCAGCGTGAAGCAGCATCTGGCATTCGGTAAGATTCACCGCAAGGTCCTGCGCGTGATCGAACAGACCGCCTGTGATCTGGTGGTCATGGGCTCGCACAAACCCGACCGCGTGCGCGAATTTCTGGTGGGATCGAACGCCGACCGGATCGTGCGCCGCTCGCCGGTCTCTGTGCTGGTTGTCAGGTCGTAGATCTCATGGCCGGGCATATCTTTGGGCGGTCAACCAAGGGCACTCTGCCAACCGCAGTCTCTGGTGAGGGCTGCTATCTGATCGACGCCGAAGGACGGCGGTATCTGGACGGCTCGGGCGGGGCGGCGGTTTCGTGTCTTGGCCATTCGAACGAGGCCGTGCGCAGCGCACTTCATGCCCAGATCGACCAACTTGCCTTTGCGCATACCGGATTTTTCACGTCTGAGCCCGCCGAGCGACTGGCGGATCGTCTGGTGGCAAACGCGCCAGATGGCATTGATCGGGTGTATCTGGTGTCAGGCGGGTCCGAGGCCGTCGAGGCCGCGATCAAACTGGCCCGGCAGTATTTTTTGGAAGTTGGCCAGCCAGAGCGGCACCGCGTTATTGCACGCCGTCAAAGCTATCACGGTAATACTCTGGGCGCGCTTGCCGCTGGTGGCAACGCATGGCGCCGGGCGCAATTTGCGCCGCTGCTGGCGGATACGACGCATGTCAGCCCCTGTTACGAATACCGCGATCGCCGCGAGGATGAGACGCCCGAGGCTTATGGCCTGCGGGTCGCGAACGAATTAGAGACCGAGATTCTGCGTTTGGGACCGGGCACCGTCATGGCGTTCATCGCGGAGCCTGTGGTTGGCGCTACCCTCGGCGCCGTGCCCGCTGTTCCCGGCTACCTGCGGCGTATCCGCGAGATTTGTGACTACTACGGCGTGCTCATGATCTTGGACGAGGTGATGTGCGGCATGGGCCGCACCGGGCATCTGTTTGCCTGCATTGAGGACGATGTGGCGCCAGACATGATTACGATCGCCAAGGGCCTTGGCGCCGGCTACCAGCCGATCGGTGCCTTGATGACCACGGCAGCTATTTATGATGCCATCGCGTCCGGCTCAGGCTTTTTCCAACATGGGCATACATATATGGGTCATGCGCTTGCCGCGACCGCTGCCAACGCTGTGCTCGACGAAGTGCTGGATCGCGGCCTACTGGGACGTGTGCAAACGCAGGGACAGAAACTCCAATCCGCGCTGCAAGCTGCGCTGGGTCAGCACGCCCATGTCGGTGATATTCGCGGGCGCGGCCTCTTTCGCGGGATCGAACTGGTCGCCGACCGCGAGACCAAAGCGACATTCGATCCAAGCCGCGGCGTGGCGGCGCGCATCAAGAAAGAGGCATTTGCCGCCGGATTGATTTGCTACCCGATGTCCGGCACCATTGATGGGCAACAGGGCGATCACGTATTGCTGGCTCCGCCCTTCATCATCTCGGACGACCAGATTGGCGAGCTGGTAGACAAGCTGTCGGGTGCAATAGATCGGGCAATCGCGGCATAGTCGCTAGCGACATTGTATCGGATAACAGCATGACCAAACCTTGCATCATTTGCGTCGCAATCACCGGTAGCGTCCCTACAAAGGCCAACAATCCGGCCGTTCCCATCACAGTGTCTGAGCAGATCGAAAGCGCGCATGAAGCCTATGAGGCCGGAGCCGCCATCTGCCACGCTCACGTGCGCAACCAGGATGAGACGCCCAGCTCTGACCCCGCAAAGTTCGCGGCGCTTCAGGCAGGCCTGCGCAAACACTGCCCCGGCATGATCATCCAGTTCTCTACGGGCGGAAGGTCAGGCGCGGGGCAGACGCGCGGTGGCATGCTGCCGCTTAAACCAGACATGGCATCGCTTTCGGTAGGGTCCAACAACTTCCCGACAAGGGTCTACGAAAACCCGCCGGAGTTAGTGGATTGGCTGGCGGCCGAAATGCGCACGCATGACGTCAAACCTGAAATCGAAGCGTTCGATCTAAGCCACATCTTTCAAGCAGCAAAGATGAATGCAGATGGCCGTATCTTCGGCAAGGTCTACATCCAGTTTGTTATGGGGGTGAAGAACGCGATGCCGGTGGACCGACGCGTATTTGACTTCTACTGCGAGACCGTGACCCGGCTTATGCCAGATGCAGAGTGGTGCGCGGCCGGGGTGGGCAAGGATCAGATTACGCTAAACGAATGGGCTATTAAGGCTGGCGGACATGTGCGCACTGGGCTTGAGGACAACATGCGCCTCAATGGCGAAACACTGGCACCGTCGAACGCAGTATTGGTCCAGCGCGCAGTGGAGCTATGCGAAAAGTATGATCGACCGGTCGCCACTTGCAACGAGGCTCGCGCGATACTGGAGTTACGGTCTGAGTGAGGTTGCGACGGGTGCGACTCCGATGATGAGGCGATTGCACGTCTTTCGTACCTTGTGCCTACCCGCCAACCCATCCAGTCGATGAGAGAAATTTCACTATTGGCATTGGGCGGGCCGGGGGTTCGCGCCCGCTAACCCAGGCGGTTATTTAGGGCTGTCCGAGAAAGCGTCGAATGCGCTCAGCGCCTTGGCGCTATAGGTGTAGGATGGTCCTGCGCCCATGTACGTGGTCATTGCCAACGCCTCACAAAACTCTTCACGCGTCGCGCCCAGCCGGACCAATGACCGGGTGTGAAAGCCAATGCAGCTAAGGCAGCGCGTGGTGACGGAAATCCCCAAGGCGATGAATTCTTTTGTTTTTTCGTCCAGCGCGCCATCCGTTTTGGCAGCTTTGCCCATCAGGCCATATCCCTTGGCTGTGTCGGGAATTTCGCGGCCCAGCGTGCCGATTTCTTTTTCGGCGTCATCCATGAATTGATGCCAGTCCATATGCTCAAACTCCTTAGATTAAATGCGCGCTGCGGCACGGTCGCTGACGGCCATGCGGCGCTCCAGTTTGCGCACGCCCCAAGACGCGATAAGGATCAGCACCAGATATTCCAGCACCAAAAAGGAATAGATTTCAAGCGGGCGGTACTCAACGACCACAAGCTCATTGGCCCGCCGGGTCAATTCGGACAGCCCAATTACTGACAAAAGCGACGAGGTTTTCAGCATATAGATGAACTGGTTGCCCAAGGGCGGAAGGATGCGGCGCACCGCCTGTGGCAAGATGATAAAGCGCAGCTTGTCCAGATAGCTAAGGCCAAGGGCATCTGCTGCCTCGCGCTGGCCCGCCTCGATGGATTGTAGCCCGGCGCGGAAGATTTCAGCCTCAAAGGCGCTGTCGCATAGGGCAAGCGCGATGACGCCCGCCACGAACACGTTGAGTTGCAAGCCGGTCACAACCGGAACTCCGTAATAGACCCAGAGGATCATCACCAGCATCGGAATGGCCCGGAATACCTCGATCCAGCTGCGGGATAGTGTGGACAGGATGCGGTTGGACGACAGGGCGGGCAGGGCCAAGAAAAGGCCTAGAACGACTGATAAGGTGATAGCCACGAGGGCGACGGCAATCGTGAACCCCAGCCCGCCAAGCAAGAATTGCAGATTGGTCCACCCGCGAGAATCGAATGGTGATACGACATACCAGCCCCAAGTGTAGGTGCTGTCCGCACAGGCTGGCAGCAGCAGGGCCAAGCTGAGCATTAGAAAAAGACGCAAGCGGCGGGGCATCGTTGTGTCCTTTAATGCGACAGTATCTGATCAAGGAAAAGGCGGGTGCGCGCGTTTTCAGGGGCGGCAAAGAATTGGGCCGTCGGGGCCTTTTCCACGATCTCGCCACGGTCCATAAAGACCATCGTGTCGGCCACCTTGCGGGCAAAGCCCATCTCATGCGTGACGCAGATCATTGTCATTCCCTCGTGCGCAAGTTCCACCATAACGTCCAGAACCTCGCTTATCATCTCGGGGTCAAGCGCTGATGTCGGCTCATCGAACAGCAGGATGCGGGGCTTCATGCACAATGCGCGTGCGATGGCGACGCGCTGTTGCTGGCCGCCCGATAGCTGTGCGGGGTATTTGTGAGCCTGTTCAGGTATGCGTACCCGTTCCAGAAGGGGCAGGGCGACAGCCTCCGCCTCCGCGCGGTTGAGATTGCGGACACGCATCGGCGCCAGCACCAGATTGTCCAGAACGGTCATGTGCGGAAAGAGGTTGAATTGCTGAAACACCATGCCGACTTCGCTGCGGATTGCGGTCAGGTTTTTTGTGTCGTCAGACATCTCAATGCCGTCCACGACGATCCGGCCCGCGTCATGAACCTCAAGGTGATTGATACAGCGGATCAGTGTCGACTTTCCTGACCCAGATGGCCCGCATACGATTACTTTTTCGCCTGCATGGACGCTTAAGTTGATATTATTCAACGCGGTGTAATCACCAAACCGCTTGGTGACGCCGGTCATTTGGACAATCGGCAAACCGGTCTTGGACGCAGTGCCGCCTATGTCAGCGCTGGTATTTGTCATGTAGGTCTGTCCCGATCCTTCGGTGCGGTACGAGCCGGGGACGTTGCCACCCCCAGCATGGCCGTCACTCGGCCTGCTTCAGCAGGACGACGCCCCATTTCTCGTTTAGGCGGTCGAAATAGCCCGAAGTCTTGTTAAGGAATATCCAGCTATTGACGTAGTTCAGCCAAACCTGATCCTCGATTGGCGTCAGGAAGGCCATAGGTAATGCGCTACGCGCCTGGTCAGGAAAAATCATCTGCAGTTCGGGATAGCGTTCCTGCAGTCCCGACGCCTCAATTAGCGTCGTGACGGTGTAATCGGAGCGGCCCGCCAATACCTCTTGCCATCCGGTGCCAGGGCTTTCGACGCGGCGCATTTGGACGTCGGGCAGTTCGGCGCGGATGTAATCTTCCATCGTGGTGCCAAGGGTGACGCCCGCGGTACGTGCGGGATCGTTCAGGTCGCTCCAGCTGCTATATTCATCCGCGTTCTTTTTGAGGATTACAGGAACAAAGCCATTAATGCCCCAAGAATCGCTCATCGCCACGACCTTGGCACGCGACAGGCTCATGGACGTTCCGCTCATCGCGATGTCGTAGCGGCCCGCCTGTAACCCCGTGATCATCGTTTTCCAGTCGGTGGTAACAAACTCCACTTCCACGCCCAGATCCTCCGCCATTTGGCGGGCTGCATCGACCTGATGACCAACAAAGTCAGTCTCGCCCGGTTTGCGGAACGTCATCGGATAATAGTCGCCAGTCATCCCAACGCGCAGCGTGCCGCGCGACTGAATATCATAGAGCAGTGATTTGCCCGCCTGCTCTTGGGCCTGTGCACCCGTGTCGCCGACCGGAATAGCAAGCCCGAGCAGGACTGCAAAAAGGCCCAGAAGGGCCGTTCGTCTTGTTTGCTTCTGCACTGTAAACTCCTTGGGCCAATTTGTGGCATCTGTGGGCGTCGGCGGTCTGCACCGTCTTGCAATATAATGGGGTCGGTTCTGGCAGTGTACTAAACTAAGTCGGACACACGTCTAGCATAGACAAAGCAAACCTTGGACCGAATTGTGAACGGACGTAGTTTGCCCACCGGGATGGTCAATGTTCTCATAGCTAAATCCAAAATTTGGCTTTGGGATATCGTGAGATGGTGTTTCCAATGCGTTTGAAGGTCTACCTTGAGGATCATAGCAGGATGTAAATACCGGCCCGTTTATGGCGTCTCAAAGGTGTCAATCGACAGGATTAGGCAGACGAATTTGACGGCACAGATGCCACTGCATCTGAGTGCGCTGGGGGATGTGGCATGATTTACCCCTTTTGTCTTAACGTATTGCATTATGTCTAGATTTATAGAAAGATGGCGGGAACAGATGCGCGCCGTCAAACAAATCATAGCTATGGAGCCGTTTAGCTTAGTTGAGTTTTGCAAACAGGGAGTGCTGCGGACCCGGGGCGCGACAGAGTCAGCCTTTTATGCTGAGTAAAAAGTCTAATAATCCAAAAGTTGATCAGCTATGAAGGCGACCTACAAAGACGTCAAATCCGACATTCTGTCTAAAATTACCAAAGGCGAATGGGCACCCGGTGATCTGGTTCCCAATGAGGTGGAACTGGCGGCAACATATGGCTGCGCACGGGCGACAGTTAACCGGGCGATGCGCGAATTAGCTGACGAAGGTCTCATTGAAAGGCGTCGCAAGGCAGGAACCCGCGTGCGGATGAGCCCTGTACGACAAGCGCGCTTTGATATCCCCGTCGTTCGCGCCGAAATCGAAAGCAGGGGTGCCACTTATCGGTACTCGCTGGTGAGTGACTCTGTAGAGGTCGCGCCGGATTGGCTGCGTGCGCGGCTGAAATTGCCCGCCGAAGGCAAGGCCGTGCACCTAGATTGTATGCATTATGCCGACGGCGTTCCCCACGAACACGAGGATAGGTGGATTAGCCTGACAGCACTTCCAACGGCAGAGGAAGCGGACTTTTCGCACGCGGGGCCCACCGAATGGCTGCTTGCTACAATACCTTTTTCAGAAGTCGAAATCAGCCTGTCGGCCGGATTGGCCGATCAACGGTTGGCCGACTATTTGGCCTGCGCGGTTGGTGAACCGGTCTTTACGATCGAACGGTCGACATGGTGGGAAGGGCAGGCTGTTACCTATGTGCGCTTTTCGTATCGCCCCGGATACCGTTTGACGACACGCTATTGAAAATTTGGCTGTCACCGCCGCATGGCTGCGGCGGTGACAGCCATTGTCAAAGAATGCCAGGCAGGTTGAGGCCGTTCTCGCGGGCGCAGTCCAGCGCATCCTCATAGCCCGCATCGGCGTGGCGCATTACGCCCGTGGCGGGATCATTCCACAGAACGCGCGCGATCCGGCGGTCCGCGTCCTCGGTCCCGTCACAGCAGATGACCATGCCAGAGTGCTGCGAGAACCCCATGCCGACGCCGCCCCCGTGATGCAATGATACCCACGTCGCGCCCGACGCAGTGTTAAGCAGTGCGTTCAGCAGCGGCCAGTCTGACACCGCATCAGAGCCGTCCTTCATGGCTTCGGTTTCGCGGTTGGGCGAGGCGACAGAGCCGGAATCCAGATGATCGCGGCCGATGACAATCGGCGCGCTCAACTCTCCGGCGCGCACCATTTCGTTGAAGGCGAGGCCCAGCTTGTGGCGTACGCCCAGTCCGACCCAACAGATGCGCGCAGGCAATCCTTGAAACGAGATCCGCTCGCGGGCCATATCCAGCCAATTGTGCAGATGCGTATCCTCGGACAGGATCTCTTTCACTTTGGCGTCAGTTTTGTAGATGTCTTCGGGATCGCCCGACAGTGCCGCCCAGCGAAAGGGACCAATCCCCCGGCAAAAAAGAGGGCGAATATAGGCAGGCACGAAGCCGGGGAAATCGAACGCGTTTTCCAGCCCCTCTTCGAGCGCCATCTGCCGAATATTGTTGCCGTAATCAACCGTGGGAATTCCAGCTGCATGGAAATCGACCATCGCTTTGACCTGCACTTTCATGCTGGCCCGGGCAGCTTTTTCGACTTCTTTTGGGGCACTCTCGCGCTTTTCTTTCCACTGCGCCATTGTCCAGCCCTGCGGAAGGTATCCATTAATCGGATCATGGGCCGAGGTCTGATCCGTGACGATATTGGGACAGACGCCGCGCCTGACCAGCTCGGGGAACACATCTGCCGCATTGCCCAGCAGAGCAACAGATTTTGCCTCGCCCGCTGCGGTCCAGCGATTGATCATCTCGAGGGCTTCGTCCAGCGTCTCGGCCTTTTCGTCGACGTATTTCGTGCGCAGGCGGAAATCGATGCTGTCAGGGTTACACTCCACCGCGAGACAGCAGGCGCCAGCCATAACCGCCGCCAGCGGCTGCGCGCCCCCCATACCGCCAAGTCCGCCCGTCAGGATCCATTTGCCTGTGAGAGAGCCGTCGTAGTGTTGGCGGCCCGCCTCGACGAACGTCTCATAGGTGCCTTGAACGATGCCTTGGCTGCCAATGTAAATCCAGGACCCCGCCGTCATCTGGCCGTACATAGCCAGACCTTTTTTATCCAATTCGTTGAAATGATCCCACGTGGCCCAATGCGGCACGAGGTTGGAGTTGGCGATCAAGACGCGCGGAGCATCTTTGTGGGTTTGAAAGACGCCAACAGGTTTGCCCGACTGGACGAGCAGCGTTTGATCGTCGTCCAACTCGCGCAGGGAGGCCACGATCATATCATAGTCCTTCCATGTGCGCGCCGCCCGTCCGATGCCGCCGTAGACCACAAGTTCATGCGGGTTTTCGGCGACGTCAGGATGCAGGTTGTTCATCAGCATCCGCAGCGGCGCTTCGGTTAGCCAGCTTTTGGCTGTCAGCTCGGTGCCGGTGGCGGGAAAAACGTCACGGGTGTTTTTGCGCGGATCGCTCATGATGTGCCTTTCAGGGTAGGGGCCAGTGTGGCCAGTTTTGTCAGGATAGTTGTGAGGCAAGCGCGCAGGCGCACCGCGTTCGTATCGTCATAGGTCCACGGTGCTGCCTCGGCGCTGAGGTGGATTTCTACCGGCCTCATGCGGACAGGTCCGGCATGGGAATGCCAGCTGCCGATATGATATCGCCGCTGGCAATCATCACGGCCGCACGCTCCAGATCTGGCGCGAGGTAGCGATCATCGCCCAGTGTGGCCACGTCCTTGCGAACGCGAATTATGACCCGCTGCAGCGTGTCGCTGGTCGTCAGAGGCGCGCGAAAATCAATGCCCTGCGCTGCGCACAAAAGCTCCACGCCCAAAATACGCTGAAGGTTTTCGTTCATTTGGCTTAGCCGGCGCGCGCCATGTGCGGCCATGCTGACATGATCCTCCTGGTTGGCCGACGTTGGTGTGCTGTCGGTGACGCAGGGGTTTGCCAGATGTTTGTTTTCGCTCATCAATGCGGCGGTGGTGACCTCGGCAATCATATAGCCGCTGTTCAGGCCCGGATTGGGGGTCAGGAACGGGGGCAAATTAAAGCTGAGAACCGGATCGACGATCAGCGCTACACGGCGCTGCGCAATGGCCCCGATCTCTGCAATCGCCAGCGCAATCATATCAGCGGCAAAGCCAACCGGCTCGGCGTGGAAATTGCCGCCCGACACGATCATATCCGCCTCGATCAGGACAAGCGGATTGTCTGTCGCAGCGTTCGCTTCGACCTCGAGCGTGCGTGCGGCCATGCGCAGCACGTCCATTGCAGCCCCGGTCACCTGTGGCTGGCATCGGATGCAATAGGGGTCCTGTACCCGCGCGTCATTCAGCATATGGCTGTCGCGAATTTCAGACCCTGCCAAAAGCGCCCGCATAGTCGCACCCGCCTCGATCTGGCCAGGGTGGCCGCGCAGGGTGTGGATTTCCGGCTGCAAGGGTGCTGTGGACCCCATGATGGCGTCCGTCGATAGGGCCGATGTCACGAGCGAGCAATGCGCGCTGCGCCACGCGCCAAAGAGCCCCGCAAGCGCGAAGGCCGTCGAAAACTGCGTGCCGTTGATCAGCGCCAGCCCTTCCTTTGGGCCCAGCTCGACCGCGACCAGACCCGCAGCCTTCAGGGCCTTGTCGCCAGACATGACCTGTCCGCCAAATTCCGCCTCGCCGTGGCCCATCATGACCGCCGCCATATGCGCAAGAGGGGCCAGATCACCAGATGCGCCCACAGACCCTTGCGCGGGAATGACCGGGGTCACGCCCTTGTCCAGCATTCCTTCGATGAGGGTCACAATCTCAAGCCGCACACCCGATGCGCCGCGGCCAAGGCTGAGAAGTTTGAGCGCCATCAGCAAGCGCGCATGGCGGCGAGGGATCGCGGGGCCGACACCGCAGCAATGGGACAAGATCAGATTGCGCTGCAGCGTCGCGGTGTCTTTGGATTCGATTTTGACCGAGGCCAGTTTGCCGAACCCAGTGTTCACGCCATAGACGGCCTCGGTCCCTGCGACCGCCTTTGCAATGCGCGACTGAGCCAGCTCAATCGCAGGGTGGCAGGCGGGATCAAGGCGGACCGATACCTCATCCCAGAAAATCGTGGCTAGATCGTCCAGCGTGACAGCGCCGGGCGTGAGGGTAAGTTTGGTCACGATGTGCCTCCGAAGATGCGGGAATGCAGCGGGTTGAAGCCAATGCGGTAAGCCAGCTCGGCGGGGTGTTTGATGTCCCAGACGGCCATGTCGGCGCGCATACCCGCCGCGATTAGTCCGGTATCGGTCAGGCCAAGGGCGCGGGCGGCGTTTCGGGTGGCACCGCGCAACGCCTCTTCTGGGGTCATCCGAAACAGGGTGCAGCCCATATTGAGCGCCAGCAGCAGGGAATTGAGCGGGGACGAGCCGGGGTTGATGTCCGTCGCCAGCGCCATTGGGACGCCATGCCTGCGCAATAGATCAATCGGAGGCGCCTGCGTTTCGCGCAAAGTATAGAAGGCGCCGGGCAGGATAACAGCGACGGTTCCCGCCTCTGCCATTGCCTTGACGCCGTCTTCGTCCAGATACTCGATGTGATCTGCTGACAAGGCACCGTAACTGGCCGCGAGTTTCGCGCCCCCAAGGTTGGACAGCTGCTCTGCATGAAGTTTGACCGGAAGGCCAAGTTCACGTGCCACATCGAACACGCGGGCGATTTGGGCGGGCTGGAACGCGATGCCTTCGCAGAATCCGTCCACCGCATCAACCAAACCCTCGTCGTGGGCAGCGCGAAGGGCAGGGATGCAAACGTCATCAATATAGGCATCATTCCGGTCTGCGTATTCGGCGGGTGTCGCGTGGGCCCCAAGGAAAGTGGTTTTCACCCGAATAGGGCGGCTTTCCCCGATAGCGCGGGCGACGCGCAACATGCGCAGCTCAGTTTCTATATCAAGGCCATAGCCCGACTTGATCTCAATGCTGGTCACACCTTCGGCGATCATAACGTCCACGCGGCACAGCGCATCCGCGAGAAGCATGTCTTGGGTCGCGGCGCGGGTGGCCTTGACCGTCGAGACGATGCCGCCGCCTGCGCGCGCAACCTCTTCGTAGCTTGCCCCGTTCAGACGCATTTCGAACTCAACGGCACGGTCGCCGCCGTGGACAATATGTGTGTGGCAATCGATGAGACCGGGCGTAACCACGCGGCCGCCGAGGCTTTCTGGCTCAACCACATTATACATCTCAGGCAAATCGCGAGCTTTCCCCACCCATGCAATCGTATCGCCAACCACGGCAATGGCCGCGTTCTCGATCATGCCATAAGGGGCCTTTGATTCGTCCATGGTTGCGGCATTCAGATCAACGAATACCCTAATTTCCCCAGTCATTTGTGTTCCCCCACAGCCAAAAACGCACTTTTATAGTATGTATAAGTATGATATATGTCTATACATAAAAATAGAGGGTCGCTAAATGATTTTTGCAAGACAGGCCAAGCTTTCAACAGGGTGGGCCAGCAATGTCCGTTTGGACGTGCTGGATGGCCGGATCATTGAGCTAGCAATTGATCAACATCCCCAGCAAGGGGACGACGCGGTGGATACGTTATTGCCCGCGCTTGCGAACCTGCACAGCCATAGCTTCCAACGGGCGATGGCGGGGATGACCGAATACAGAATGGCAGGCAAAGACAGCTTCTGGACCTGGCGCGATTTGATGTATCGTTTCACCGAACACCTGACGCCTGAGAATATCGAGGCGATTGCGGCCTTCGTCTTTCTGGAAATGCAGGAAGCAGGCTATGCCAGCGTGGGCGAGTTTCACTATCTGCATCATCAACCGGGTGGCACCCCCTACGATAATCTGGCCGAACTTTCGGCCCGTATCGCCGCCGCTGCAGCAAAAACGGGGATCGGCCTGACGCATCTGCCGGTTCTATATACCTACGGCGGCGCCGGGCACGTGCCGCTTGAGACCGGGCAGGGACGGTTCGGCAATAGAGTTGATCGGTTCAACGAGCTGGTGGCGCAGGCCAAGGTTGCTGTCGCGCACCTGCCTGCCGACTGCCGCGTAGGGATTGCGCCGCACTCTTTGCGGGCCACGTCGCCTGATGACCTTCGGGAAGTACTAAACGCGCATAGATCGGGGCCGGTTCATATTCACATCGCAGAGCAACCCAAAGAGGTGGCCGATATCGAGGGCTGGCTGGGTGCGCGGCCCGTCGATTGGCTGCTGGCCAATGCAAACGTAACGCCCGAATGGTGCCTTATCCACGCGACCCACATGACCGAGGGTGAGACACGTAAAATGGCGAAATCCGGTGCAGTTGCCGGTCTATGCCCGGTGACCGAAGCCAACCTGGGCGACGGGCCGTTCAATGGCCCCGCGTACCTAAAGGCTGGTGGAGCATTCGGGATCGGGTCCGATTCAAACGTGCTGATCTCCCTGACAGAAGAGCTGCGCATGTTGGAATATTCCCAGCGCCTGCGGGACGTTGCGCGCAATGTGATGGTGGTCGGCGAGGGATCGGTCGGCGACACACTTTATACAGGCGCGGCTAAAGGCGGCGCGCAGGCATTGGGGCGTGGCAATGGTGAAATCTTGGTCGGTGGCTGGGCCGATCTGGTTGCGATCGACAGTGCTGCGCCGTCCTTGTGTGCCCTGCGACAGGATCAGTTGTTGGATGGTCTCGCATTCGCGTCGAAAGACGATGTTGTGACCGATGTCTGGTCTGCCGGGCGGCATGCGGTGCAATCGGGGCGGCACGTCCAACGCGATGAGATCGTATCGGCCTACCGATCCGCAATGCGCAGTTTGATGGCATCGCTTTGATCCCGATGGGATAGCTAAATTTCGAGTGCGGCATCACCTTCGGCAAAACTGATTTGCGCGTCCGTTTCATTGAAAAATGCGGTGTCGCCTACGGCGAAGCGCGCCACGTTGTCGGCGGGAACTCTTGGCGGGACATGAATCGCGAGGAGCCCACGCGTGGGACGATTGGCGCTACATTTCAACGTGCTACGGCGTGACGGGCTGATGTCCTCAGGCCCTTCTTGTGTGGTCCATCCTGGACAACGGCTTGCTGGACATCATCACAATTCCCTTTGTATAAACAGCAACTTCGTAGCGTGGCGGAGAGACAGTCCGACACGCCTCCTCAGGGAAATTGGCAAACAATAACGAAAACAATGCCTTAACGCAAACCTCCCCCAGCTTCTTTTCGCCGGATGTGTGGCGTTTTGTGTGGCAAATTCTATCGTTCAAATTTTGAAATTTAGATGGCGCCTGATAGAAGCCGTATTGGGACAGCTGGCTTGCCTATCGTCTGGTTCAGTACTGATCAACGAGGCCCTCTTGCGCCAACTTCATCGTTGCGAGCTCACGGATGGGGCTGAAAATGTGGTCTTGATCGGAGCGTCAGGTACCGGAAAATCACATGTTGCGACCGTCCTCGGCATTCAGGCTGTAGATTTCCACACGGAAGTGAGCCGGGTTTTCTATCGAGAAGTGAGCCACCTTTAAATTATGTTTCGGATTTCAGGCTTGGGCAATGCATGATTGTTCTCCCTCTTCTTCTGGGCCACTGCGGCTGAACCGGCTTTGAAGCGAAAGATTCCCATCGATATTCCGGGTTAAAGGCTGGCACATACACTGACATTTCAGGACCAAGACAAATATCTTGAATTTGTCGGCGCGGTGGTTTCGAGAAAGATGAATAATCGGACCGCCACCGCACCCATGCTTTTTCTGGAAAGTACGAGCGACGGCCAATTGGTGAAGATGCGCTCATCGAGCGGGCCCATCAGTTCCGATGCTCTGATTAATCATCAATTCTGGGACGCACCGCGATGCGCCGCCGAAATCTTTACTTCCAAAACGAACTTTACCTACTCCACTCTGGAGTCAAAAAATCAAAGGTAGTTTAGCAGGTTCATAAGCGTCCATTTCGCGAATATCCTCCCCGTTTCCGATACTGCCGATCCGGGTGACGGCAACCGGGGCACCCATCAGCGGGCAAGTTGGCTCACACATGCCTGAAAAGCACGGCCCGCTGCGGTATCTGCTTCGGCCCCACCGTGGAACCAGCCGACGGCTGCCGGGCGGTAGTCCGCAAGTGCAAGTTCCCGCGCCGTTGCGCCAAGCTGCGGTGCGACTTCGGTTTTGACGCAACTGCAAAGGCTCGTAGAATCGGACGCATAGCCAGAGGCGCGCATGCACGAATCTCCAAGGCTGCTGGCGCGCTTGGGGTCTGGCGCCGGATCGGTCTCAGAGGGTGCGCCCGGTATGGTGTAGCCCGCCTCAAGCGGTGTTGGTGTGCCGTTGGCATTGGCTGCCAGGTTGTCCAGAAGTTGCCGGACGGCCGGTCCCTGGCAAGAATGGGAATTCACCATGCGCTGAGCGTCAATAGCATTGCCCGCAACCGGGGCGATCATGCCCTGCAAATCAATGCGCCCTGCCATGAGGTCCTGGACCGTGCCAAGAACCGCCGTTATTTCCGTTTGCGTTGGCCCTTCCGTTGTCAGCCGTGCGAAATAAGGGGCAAGTTCTTTTTGCACACGGAAACTGCGGCTTTGGCTGGAGCGGCTAAGTTCGAACCCGAGGCCATTAACCACACGCGTCACCGCGGTTTCGGTGAATGGCACAGCGTCTGCGGGCATGAAATTGCCGCAGTTGCGGTTGAAGGCCACGATAAATCCACCGACGAAAGACCGCAACGCAGGGGCGTCCGGAGCGAGCCGCCCGCCTTCGAAAATACCGCGGATCGTATCAGGGTAGTAAAAATCGGTCCAGAACTCAGACGCGCGATAGACATGGCCCGCGGCAACGAGACGGTCGCGCCGCGCGGTCTCATCAGCGAAATGGGTCGCAAGCCGTTGAAGGCGCGCGCGTTCCTCTGCCTTGGCGCGTTTTTCCTGATATTCAGTGTTTTCTTGGCGGGCAGCGGCTTCATCGGCCCAACTGCGGGGGGCATCTGAATAGGTCTGCATTGCGCGCCCATCAGCATCGATGGTCGCGATAGACCGCGAGATGGCCGGCACATCGCTTTCTGCGAAGCGCGGCGGAAGGGGAAATCCCAGCCGCAAGTGATTGAGCTTGACGTCAGATCCATACACCGGACCAATCTCGGCAACAACTTCGAGATCCGTTGCTGTATTCAGCGGGACAGATTCATCTGGCCCAATGTCGTGAATCGCAAAGACATTGGCCCCGCAAGAATAGTCGCAATCTGGAGTAACGTAGGCCGTTCGCCCCTTAATGGCGCGCAGCTCGGGAAAGGGAATACCATGGCGTTCCGCCTCCGCCACAAGCCCCTGGGCAGTTCTGAGCGTCTCAAGTGCCGCACTGTCCGGCTCAAGGGGTCCGGCGGGAGTTTCATCGCGCGGCAATTCCTCGAGATAGTCCCATGCCGCAGCTGACGCGCAAGCCATATCCCTGTTGCAAGCAAACCGGGCGTCGATCCAGTAACGATAGCGGGCCCAAGCCTTTTCCTTTTCGTCCGGAGTCAGCGTTCCGGTGAAAGCGAGATAACGCTCCAAGGCCTCACCATCGAGCCTTGCGACCTCCGCGTCCCCGCAGATGTCGAGTTCGCCGGATTTCATCAAAAGCGTCCCAGGACACGAAAACGAAGGCGCACCGGGCGAGGCCTGATAGGCGTTGCAAGTGCGCACGAGCGTGGTCATCGGAGCATGAAGTCCAAGGGCACTCATCCGGCCCAGAACCTCGCCATCATAGCTATCTCCGCGAAACGTTAATTCGGCGGAGGGATCATCCACAGCATAATCGGGCAGAGGGGTCGCGAGTATTTCAACCTCAGCTTCCTGGCCGGGGCGAAACATGGTTTCCAGCCGATGTCCGTTAATCACGTTGGCACTGGTTTCGAATCTCAGGAAGATCAACCGCGAGTCTACGTTCCACTTTGTCTGAAGTGTGTCGGGCAGGATGATGTTCAGGCTTACTTTACTGGACATGCCACCGGTTCTTCCGCACCTAACTGTTAGTTGCTCGCCCACCGCATCAGCGTAGAAGATCGATGGAACTCCATCTGAGCCGGCAAAATACCAGACTGGATCATTTTGCGCGCTCGCACTGGGAGGGCCAATCGAAAGGGCAAAGAACATAGCGGCAGCCCTATGCGAAACTTTGGAAAGACTGCGCATCTCAAGTGCTCCTTCACGCCGGAGGTTGCCGTAGCGTCAAGATGATATGTCCGTGACCGATTCGTGTAAATACAAGGCGTTTTGCATTGTCAGAGGAAATCGACTTGAGGCGGGCGAGGCGGTTTCGTAGCCTTTCTGGATGACAAAACACTCCCCGTTTCGATACTCAAAGACCAGCCCCGAAATCAGTCGGCTGACGGAAATGCTGTATATTCGGTTTCCACTATCTCTGCGAAACGTTGAGGATCTCCTGCACGAGCGTGGCATCGAGATCAGCCACGAAACTGTCCGCTTCTGGTAGAACCGATTTGGCCCTGTATTTGCCGCTGAAATCCGCAGGAAGCGGATTAGCCGGATGCGTGCTTATTCGACTTGGCAGTGGCATTTGGACGAGGTCTTCGTGAAGATCAATGGCGAGATCGCCAAAACTTCAAGGCCAATCGAACCGCCGCACTCGTCGAGTGGCGCGGCCATTGCGCGACATGAGGGACAGCATTGCTGCCATTGCTGAGACTGGTCGCATTCGTCTGACAAGACCCCGAAAACAGCATCTTCGGGCGGCGGCGATTCCAGATTGGCGTTTTGGTATTTTTGGTTTTCATCGCACAATTGGCCGGTTCACGGAAGTCGAAAGTGGTGGCAAGGATGCGCGCCTCGAACTCACTAAGGCCCTGCATCTGGGCAAGCTCACGGGGGCTACGTTGGTGATCGCCAAGCTCGACCGGCTAAGCCGCAACGCTGTCTTCCTCTGACATTGCGCGACAGCGGTGTGCGCTTCCTAGCGGTGGATATGCCCGAGGCGAATGATCTGACTGTCGGTATCATGGCGCTCGTGGCCCAGCATGCACGCAAGGCGAACTCCCGGCGGACGAAAGAGGCCCTTGCGGCCGCGAAGGCGTGCAGTGTGAAGCTCGGCAATCCCAACGGCGCAGCGGCGCTGCTGGCTGCGGGCAAGGGGGGGCGCGGCTTTGCGCGCAACCGTCAAGGTAAACGCTAAAGCACATGCCATCGATTTGACCGGTGTAAAAATGGATGTCCGCACTCAGGGTCATCAGACGCTGCGCGCCATGGCCGGAGAACTGAACCGGCGTGGCAACCTTATACGGCGCGGTGGGATGTAGCATGTGTTGAGTGTCAGGAATCTGCTGCGAAGAATTGAACGTACTGATGGAGCTGTCATAGAGAATGAGATGCGAGTGTGGAGGGGCGATCTCCCGCTAAAACTCGTTAGGAGGCTAGACGCCGAACACGCGGTGCCAGCCGATGCCGCCAATAAATGCCGCGAGATGGGATAATTATCTTGCATGGAATCTTCTTTTCGTGAATGATTGTTTCGAGTTCAATTGCGAGCTCACATAAATTTACGAGCAAAGTAGCTCCCAATCGCAGATTCAACTGCGGTCGGGGGCTATTTTTTTGCGTTTAGTCGAAATGTGCTCGTTCAAAAAAAATGGGGAGTAACACAATGAGAAGACGGGATTTTCTTGGACGCGCAGGTGCTGCAGGCACCATGGGATTGGCCGGTGGGCTGTCAATGCCTGCTCTGCTCAGCGGCGCAAGGCGCGCTTACGCAGCGGAGGATGACATCCCGGTGGGGCTATTGTTCTCGCTGACGGGAGCGGTGGCTGTTGTGGAGCACACGCTACATGACGCGGCCCTAATGGCTATCGAAGAAATCAACGCCGCAGGCGGTGTGCATGGCAAGCAGTTGCGCCCGATTATCGAAGACCCGGCCTCGGATCCGGCGACCTATGCCGACCGCGCGCGCCGTCTGATGATCCGCGACAAATGTGTTAGCGTCTTTGGCTCATACACATCGTCCAGCCGTCAGGCAGTCCTGCCAATCGCCGAGCAGCGCAACAACCTTTATTGGTATCCGACGCTATACGAGGGGCGCGAATGCTCGCGGAATATCATGTACGGCGGCGCGCTGGCCAACCAGCAGCAGGATATTCTGCTACCATGGCTGGTCGAGAATTTCGGCAAGAAATTTTACATGATCGGGAATAACTACGTTTATCCGAAAGAGGAAAACAATTACTGCCGTATCCTGCTAGAGCAGCTTGGCGGTGAGGTCGTGCATGAGGAATACGTCCCGATGGGCCATTCCGATTTTAGCTCAGTCATCAACCGAATTCGCGCCGAAGAGCCGGACGTGATTTTTACGACACTCGTGGGCGACTCGGATGTGGCCTTTGCCCGTCAGTACCACGCGGCTGAACTCGACCCCGAAAAGATGCCAGTCTGTAGCCTGACCCGGTCCGAAGTCGAGGTGAAGGCAATCGGCGGGGAAGCAGCGGCTGGTCACTTTTCGTCCGCGCCGTACTTCATGGGGCACCAATCGGCCGAAAACGAGACGTTCGTCGAGAACTACAAAGCGCGGTTCGGGGCCGATGAGGTCACGCACTTCGTTAGCGAAGCCGCCTATTTTCAAGTGTATCAGTTCAAGGCCGCGCTGGACAAACTCGATCCGGCAAACATCAGCCCGACTGCTATTCGCGATGCGGCGGTAGGCATGACTATGATGGCACCGCAAGGCGAGATCCTGATCGACGAAAATCTGCACACGCATCTATGGCCTAAGGTCGGCCAATGGCAATCCGATGGGCAGGCAAAGGTTATCCTGCAATCGGATGAGCGGATCTCACCCAAGCCCTACGCCGCATATCCGGGGCAGGACTGTACCGGGGAGGGTCTGGTCAAGACCTGATCCAGACGACTTTCGCTATCTGAAACCTCAACAACCAACAAAGTCCGGCTCGTGTACCGAGCCGGGCTGACGGAGGGGGCTGTCCTATGGACGTAGTTTTTAACCAGGCTTTCGCAGGGCTGAGCATTGCCTCAATTCTGCTGATCATCGCTCTAGGTCTTGCCATCATCTACGGCACGATGGGCGTGATCAATCTAGCACATGGTGAGTTTGTCATGCTGGGTGCCTATGCCACCTGGGCCTTGCAAACGCACCTCGGGCTGGGTGTGATCACCGCGCTGCCGCTGGTTTTTCTGGCGGTGGCGGCGGCGGGCTGGGTGATCGAAAAGGTCATTGTGCAGCGACTATACACACGGCCGCTCGATACCATCCTCGCGACTTGGGGCATCGGAATAATCCTTCAACAGGCGATCCGGCTAGGTGTGGGTGCAGAGTCAAAATTCGTGCGCGGGCCACAATGGTTGTCGGGCAATGTCGAAATAGGTGCGCTGGTGATGTCTAACTATCGCCTGTTCGTCATTGCTTTCTCGCTGTTCATTGTTGCGGTCACCTGGCTGCTAATGACCCGGACCGAATTCGGGATGAAGCTACGCGCAGTCATTCAGAACCGCGGCATTTCAGAGTGCTACGGGATCGAGGCCAAGAAGGTTTACTCGGTCACGTTCGCCTACGGCGCAGGTCTGGCAGGTATCGCAGGCGCACTTATCACGCCGCTGTTTAGCACCATTCCTACTATGGGCACTGGTCTGGTTGTAGACGCATTTCTGGTGGTGATCGTGGGTGGCCTTGGCAGTCTGGTCGGCACCGCCGCGGCTGCGATGCTGATTGGCGAAGTGACAGCACTGTTTTCGATCGTGATCAACGACACTCTCGGGCGGATCGCCGTGCTGGCTGGCATCATAATCCTGATCCGTTTCCGTCCACGTGGCCTTTTCCCTTCTGACACACGCCGTTGAGGAGCAATTTGATGAATTCGCGACTTTCATACGACATTATAGGGCTGGCCGTGTTCGCTGCGGTGATCCTCTTTGGCGTACCCGCTTTTTTCGGCTACGACGCGTTTGAGCTGAATACCTTCTCGCGCTACCTTAGCCTCGCGATCGTGTCGATGGCGTTGGCGCTATCGTGGGGCACAGCTGGATTGCTCAATCTTGGGCAGGCGGCAACATTCGGCATGGGCTCTTACGCCATGGCGATGCACCTAAAACTAAAGGCCAGTGGCGACGGCCTGCCCGATTTCATGGGCTGGAACAACGTCGATACGCTCCCGATACTTTGGGTACCGTTTCACTCGTTCGCATTCACGCTCCTGGCCGGTCTTCTGGTTCCGGCGGCGGTGGGTGGATTGATTGCGGTCTTTATGTTTCGAGCCCGGATCGCCGGTGTGTTCGTGGCCGTCATCACTCTGGCCTTTCTTGTAGCATTCCAGTTGCTTGTGATTGAACAGCAAGGTTTCACCGGCGGGCAGAACGGACTGACGGGGTTAGCGCCGTTGGTTCTGTTTGGTTGGACCGTCGATATCTACAGCGTGGCGTTCTATTACCTTGTCGGGGCGTGTCTGATGGTGGCGTTAATGTTCGGCCTCTACCTGACGCATTCCAAGTTCGGCCTGATCCTGCGCGCCATACGCGAAGACCCGGACCGCACCCGTTATTTCGGCTACAACGTTGCCAATTATCAGACGGTCATATTCTGCATATCGGCGGGTCTCGCTGGACTGGCTGGCATGCTTTACGCGCTGGTGCTGGAGTTTGCATCGCCAACCTACATGAGCGTGTCGTTCAGCCTAGCCATCGTAATCTGGTGTGCGGTCGGAGGGCGCGAGTCCGTGCTGGCAGCAGCTGTAGGGGCGATCCTGGTCAACCTCGCCGAGGGACGCCTATCGGACGTGTTCGTCGAGGGCTGGCACATGATGCTGGGCGTGATGTTCCTGCTAGTGGTCATGTTCATGCCGCGCGGCATTTACGGCGTCATCGTCGATACATTCCGCGCTCTGCGCCGCACATCTGCGTGCGATGACGCCGCGCAATCCGGTGCCCCCCTCAACTCAAAGCAGGAGAGCTGATCATGGCGCAGCTACAAGTTAGAGATCTGCAAGTAACGTTCGGTGGCCTAAGGGCCGTGGACGGGATGAGCTTCGATGTGGAGCAGGGCGAAATCCTGTGCCTACTGGGGCCAAATGGCGCGGGTAAGTCCACAACGCTGGACCTGATCTGCGGCAAGACGCAGCCAACCGGCGGCTCGGTCAGGTTGGACGATGTCGAGATATCAAAACTGCTGGAGTATGAACGCGCGCGCCTCGGCGTCGGGCGTAAGTTTCAGGTGCCGTCCGTTTACAAGGAGCTGACGGTCGCCGAAAATCTGTCTGTCGCCCAGTCAGTTAAGCCGGGCATCTGGCATGCGCTGACCAATCCGTCGGTGCGACGTGGCACCAAGATGCGGGACATCCTCGAATTGGTCGGGCTAACCGACAAGGCAGGCGTGCCTGCGGGCAACCTGTCGCACGGCGAGACGCAATGGCTGGAGATAGCCATGCTGATCGCGCAGGGCAGCCGCCTGATCCTGATGGACGAGCCGACGGCAGGCATGACCATTCAAGAGACCGACCGCACTGCCAAGATTTTTCGCTCGCTCAGCGCCGATCACACGCTGATCGTGGTTGAGCATGACATGTCCTTCGTTCGCACCGTCGCCGACCGGATAATCGTGATGAATCAAGGCGCCAAGCTGGCCGAAGGCTCGATAGAAGAGATCGAGGCAAACGAGGCCGTCAAGACCGCATATTTGGGGCATTGAGCAATGGAAAATCTAAGCGCGAACAACCTCTATTCCTACTACGGCAAAAGTCCCGTCCTGCAGGGCGTGTCGTTCGATCTGAAGCCGGGTGAGTTCCTATCGGTTCTGGGCCGGAACGGCGTCGGCAAAACGACCCTGCTCAAAAGCATCATGGGCCTGACCGATAGTTGCCAAGGCGGTTTGCAGTTTGGCGGCGCCGATCTGCTGAAATGTAGCACGCCACAGCGGGCCAAACACGGCATCGGTTATATCCCCCAGGGGCGCGAGATCATTCCGCGTTTCACTGTGCGTGAGAATATTTTGATGGGCACCTTTGCCCGCACCGATGGCAGGCGCGAAATTCCTGAATACCTCTTTGATATGTTTCCTATGCTGAGTGATTTCATTTCGCGCCGCGGCGGCGACCTGTCTGGAGGACAGCAGCAACAACTGGCGATTGCGCGCGCTCTGGCGATGGATCCCAAGATCCTGATGCTGGACGAGCCGACTGAAGGCATTCAGCCAAACATCGTCAAACAGATCGAGGATGCGATCATCCAGCTTAACCGCGAGCGGGGGCTGGGTATCATTCTGGTCGAGCAGAACGTGCCCTTCGCGCGCGCTGCGTCTGATCGCTTCCTCGTGCTCGACAAGGGGCGCGTTGTTCTCAGCGGCACCTCTTCCGAGCTGACAGACTCCGTCGTGGAGCAACACCTGACGTTCTGAAAACGCAGGCAATTTACCACAATCAACCCCGTCAATATGAAAGGACAGGACATGAGACATGGAGATATTTCGAGCAGCGACGATACCGTCGGCGTCGCGGTCGTAAACTACAAGATGCCGCGTCTGCACACCAAGGCAGAGGTGATGGAAAACGCCGAGAAGATCGCCGAGATGGTCGTCGGCATGAAACAGGGTCTGCCGGGAATGGATCTGGTAGTTTTCCCCGAGTACAGCACCCAAGGGATCATGTACGATCCAGGCGAGATGATGGAGACCGCCGCCACCATTCCTGGCGACGAGACCGAGATTTTCGCCCGTGCGTGCCGCAAAGCCAACGTCTGGGGCGTATTCTCAATCACCGGAGAACGCCACGAGGATCACCCTAAGAAGAACCCCTACAACACCCTAATCTTGATGAATAACAAGGGCGAGATCGTACAGAAGTACCGCAAGATTCTTCCTTGGTGCCCGATCGAGGGTTGGTGCCCGGGTGGCGAGACCTTCGTAGCCGAAGGCCCTAAGGGGATGAAGATCAGTCTGATAATCTGCGATGACGGCAACTATCCCGAAATTTGGCGCGACTGCGCGATGAAGGGGGCCGAACTGATAGTGCGCTGTCAGGGCTACATGTACCCGGCCAAGGAACAGCAGATAATGATGTCCAAGGCGATGGCGTGGGCCAACAACTGCTATGTGGCCGTTGCCAACGCGGCAGGGTTCGATGGGGTGTACTGCTACTTCGGACACTCGTCGTTAATTGGCTTTGATGGGCGAACGCTGGGCGAATGTGGGACCGAGGAAATGGGTATCCAATACGCGCAGATGTCGTTGTCCCAAATTCGCGACGCGAGGGCGAACGATCAGTCGCAGAACCACCTCTTTAAGCTGCTGCACCGTGGCTATACTGGCGTCCACGCTTCGGGTGACGGCGATCTGGGTGTGGCGGATTGCCCGTTCGAGTTCTACCGCAACTGGGTCAACGACGCGGAAAAAACTCGCGAGGATGTTCATAAGATCACTCGCTCGACCGTCGGTACGGCGCAATGTCCGGTTGGCAATCTACCAACTGGCGCAAAGGAAAAAGAGGCCGGTTGACGGAAAGTCCCAAACTTCTGGCGCGGCGCGGTTTGCGCGCCGCGCTTTCACGCACACAATTCCCGAGGACAATAAATGCCGTTTCTGAGTGACCGAATGCAAGCGACCCAACGTGAGGCGCAGACCAACCGTGCGCTGTCGGATGAAAATACCCGTCAGATCAGCCACTCGAACGGGACATCCGGGGTCGGCATTCTGAACTCGCGATTTTCCTTCGACATGGATGTAGTCGAACGTGAGTTGCGCAGCTCGATCATTGGGCAGGATAGCGCCATTGAGGAGGTTTTGGAAATTTTGAAAGTAGTGCGGGCCGACATCGGCGATCCGCGCAAGCCGCTCGCGTCGCTTCTGTTCTGCGGCCCCACCGGCGTCGGCAAGACTGAAACAGTGCGCACGGTCGCGCGAGCACTTTATGGCGACGCGGATGCAATGTGCCGGATCGACATGAATACGCTGGCGCAGGAGCATTACGCCGCGTCGTTCACCGGCGCGCCGCCGGGCTATGTCGGTTCCAAGGAGGGTACGACTATCCTTGACGCGGAAAAGATCGAAGGCACCCGCAACCTTCCAGGTATTGTGCTGCTGGACGAACTGGAAAAGGCCAGCAACGAGGTGGTGCTGGCGCTGCTAAACGTGTTCGACAATGGCTTGCTGACCGTAGCGTCGGGTGAGCGAACTTATTCGTTCCGCAATGCGATAATCTTCATGTCATCCAATCTTGGCGCGCGGGAACTGATGGAATTGGAGGAAGGGCGGCTTGGAATACTATCCAGGCTCAAAAGCCCGGCTAAGGACAAACGCACGCGCGCACATGATATCGTGATGAAGTGCCTGCTGGAGCGGTTTCCACCTGAATTTGTGAACCGCATCGACCATATCGACACGTTCAACTGGCTTGGCCGTGAGACGATGCCGGAACTTGTTAATGTCGAAATGGATAGCCTCAACCGGAGGTTGCGAAAGCATGATGTCATCATTAGCATCAACGATGCAGTGCGGGGATACCTGGCAGAGCAGGGATATGACAAACGCTTTGGCGCGCGTGGACTAAGACGTGCCATGAGGCGGCATTTGGAATTTCCATTGGCGACATTTCTGCTGGAACCGAGTAATAAATTCGGTATGCCCGGTAGCGGTGGCTTGGTTAGGCTGACCGCAGGCCTGCACAACGATAAAATTGTCTTTGGGCATGTTTGAAAGGGATAGATGCAGTGAACAGTCAGGAGAGCTGGAAAATCGGAATGCTCTTTTCGACGACCGGCGTGACGGCGATTATCGAGCAATCACAGCTTAACGGCACTCTACTTGCTATTGATGAAATCAACGCGCGTGGCGGTGTGCGGGGGCGCATGATCAAACCCGTAAGTTATAATCCGGGCTCAATCGTTTCCAACTACGGCGAAATGGCTGAAAAGCTCATCGTCGACGATAAGATAACCGCTCTTTTTGGCTGCTACATGTCGTCCTCGCGCAAGGAGGTGTTGCCGATAGTTGAGCGGCGAAATGCGCTGTTTTTCTATCCTACCTTGTATGAAGGCTTCGAATACTCGCCTAACGTCATCTATGGTGGCGCGACCCCCAACCAGAATAGCGTGCCTTTGGCAAATTATCTGATGAACACATTCGGCAAGCGCATCTTTTTCGTGGGGTCAGACTATATCTATCCGCGCGAGTCGAACCGTGTGATGCGAAATGTGTTGCGCCAAGGCGGTGGAGAAATTCTAGGTGAGCGCTATCTTGGTTTTGATACAACTGAGGAGGGATTTGCGGATATTGCTCGTGAGATTCTGGATATGAAGCCTGATGCGATATTCTCGACCGTGGTAGGGCAGATGTGCATTGATTTTTATCGTGCATACCATGCGGCCGGTGGTGACGGTCGCATGTGTCCGATTGCCAGCCTCACCACTAACGAGGCTGAAATAGCTGCGATCGGCCCGGAAGCTGCTGTAGGACATATAACCGCCGCGCCATATTTTCGCACCATAAGTTCACCTGCGAATCGCAAGTTCTTGAAGGCATACAAAGAGAAGTTTGGTACTGTGAGCGACGTGACCAGCTGTTGCGAGGCGGCGTACAGTCAAATGCACATGTTCGCCGCCGTTTTAGAAGATGTTGGCGAGATGGATACGGAGCGTCTGCACGACGCATTACTCGGCCTGACGTTTGATGCTCCGCAAGGGCAGATCAAGATCGACCCTGACAACAATCACACCTACCTTCAGTCGCGTATCGCACGGGTCGATGTGAATGGCGAATTCGTCATCGAGAACAAACTTCGCCGCTCGGTCAAGCCGGATCCCTATTTGGTGTATCCTGAGATTCATGACCGAAAGTTTAGAACACAGAAGGTGATCCAAACAACGCTATGATACATGAGTGATTTCATTCAGGAGTTGAGGGACCTTCATACTCTGGTTGTTCACCAGAGGGACCGCAGCGCGGATGATCTGCTACAGCAGCTCAATCGGATTGGTTGCAACTTTGAGAATGCTTGGCCGCTGCCCGAGGTACTGCAAAAGAAATTTGATCTCGTTTTCATCGATGTCACAGATCAACCAACCAGTGTTATCAAGTCCTTTTTAAACAGCAGTGGGCACGAGCCGCCCACGGTGATTGCCGTGATCGGCTATGAGAACCCTTCGACGCTGGACTCGATTTTCGAGATTGGAGCCCATGCGTTACTAACAAAACCGGTGCGCGCAGCAAGTGTTCTTAGCGGCATGCTGATGGCAAGGCGTTACTGGGCCGAGCAGATAAGATTTCAGAAAGATCTGTCCAAATTGCGAGACCGTTTGGGCAATTTGCAAAAGATCAATGATGCGAAATTTATCCTGATGCGACACCACAGTATCGATGAAAAAGGAGCCTATGCAGTGATCCGCAAGCAAGCGATGGCCAAGCGAACCACTACGTTCGAGATTGCCCAGTCAATCATAAATGCCGATGGTATATTGCGCAATATTGGCGATATTTAGCTTTCAGGGTTTTCACGAAAGATGTGAGTCAGCTGCCCCGGAGACCCTCGTCCGGTCGCCGTGAGGCTAGGGTGCCTGCGCTTCAGTGTAGATTTCCACGCGGAAGTGAGCCGGGTTTTCCATCGAGAAGTGAGCCACCTTTAAGTTACGTTTCGGGTGTCAGGCTTTGGTCAATGCATGATTGTCCTCCCTCTGCTTCTGCGCCGCTGCGGCTGAACTGGCTTTGAAGCGGAAGCTGTCATTTCCGGTCTCCAGGATGTGGCAGCGGAGGGTCAGGCGGTCGAGGAGTGCGGTCGTCATTTTGGGGTCTCCGAAGACCGTGGCCCATTCGCTGAAGCTCAGGTTCGTGGTGATGCGCTGCCTGGCAGGCGAATGCGCAGCAATTGCCGAGAAGGACAACGCTGGTGCGTTCATAAAGCTTGCTGAGCAGATGGAAGAGTAACGCGCCGCCTGAGGCGCTGAACGGCAGGTAGCCAAGTTCGTCCAAGATCACGAGGTCCAGGCGGACGAGGCTTTCGGCCAGCTGCCCGGCTTTCCCTTTGGCCTTCTCCTGTTCGAGCGTTTTGACGAGCTCGATGGTCGAGAAGAAGCGGACCTTGCGGCGGTGATGCTCGACAGCCTGCACGCCGAGGGCGGTGGCAACATGGGTTTTGCCGGTGCCGGGGCCACCGATCAGGACAACGTTCTGTGCGCCGTCCATGAACTCACAGCGATGCAACTGCCTTACAGTGGCCTCGTTGATCTCACTGGCCGCGAAGTCGAAGCCCGAGAGGTCCTTATAGGCCGGGAAGCGAGCGGCCTTCATATGGTAGGCCCCTCTCGGCAGCATGGTTTGCATGCGCCTTGCCGGGCAACGGATGGAACGCACCTCCCGCTCAACCAGTTCAGCCTTCAACAACTGCGCGAGCATCGGCACCGCGGCATCAAAGGCCGGTGGTTCGGGCACGCAGGCCGTCGTAGCGTTCAATGTTTGCCATTGGTTTGCGCTGAAGTATCAGCGCCTGCGGCGTATCGATGTCGGGCCCACCGATCGTCTTTCCGTCGATCAGACGGTGCAGAAGGTTCAACACATGGGTTTTTGTGGCGACACCTTCGGCCAGCGCCATTTCCACGGCGACCATCACCGCCTGTTCATGGTGATGCAGGACCTGCGCCAGGATATCGACCATTTCCCTATCACCGCCGGGACGGCGCAACATGAGGTCTTGCAGCTGTTTGAAGGCCGGAGGGAATTCCGCAAAGGGCGCGCCGTTGCGTAATGCCCCTGGCTTGCGCTGGAGGACCGCCAGATAATGCCGCCGGTCGTAGATCGTCCGTGGCGGCAATTGGTGGCTGCGCTCGATCACTCGCACATGCTCGCACAGGATCTGACCCTCGGCAACGACCACCAGACGTTCGGGGTAGACCCGCAGGCTGACGGGGCGGTTCAGGCCACAACGACGGTCGGGTTTCATGTAGCCGACAGCAGGGCGAGACTTTAACTGCCTCGCCATCGTGTTGGATTGGTTCGCGCGATGGATCTTAGCATTGGGATGCTGCCTCATCGCCTAAATCTGCTCGCTTTCTACGTCATGGCGAGTGTCGCCTATGTGCGTTTGGCTTGCAGTTGGAGCAGTGTGGAATGCGGAATTGCCAGAGTGTGTATTGTTCCGCCCTTTCCGCTGATGCGCTCCATCGCGCCGCCCAATTGCTGAACGAACGCCTCAACCAGTTTCTGACCAAGGCCGGAATCCACATGTGCGTCTTCATCGATGCCTAGGCCATCATCCCAGATCGTGAATTCGAAGCCACCTTCGACGGTGACAACTCGCAACCCGAGTATTCCGGTATCACGCCCCTCGTAAGCATACTTCAGACTGTTTGTCGCCAATTCGTTAGTGATCAGTCCTAGGGGCACGGCGATACGCGTGGACAGCCAGAAATCGTCGATCGAAAGATCAAGGGTGATCGCTCCGGGCGACACTTCCAGCGCGGTCACCGTATCGCGAACAATTGCGCTCAGGTAGTCGTTTGCCTTAACGCTATCAACCGCCGCCGAGCGCGAGAGGGTGTGATATAGGGTTCCGATGGCTTCGATGCGGGTGCGCATGCGTACGAACGCCGCCTTGCAGGCATCGTCGATCATAGTTCGCCCTTCCATCGAGATGACAGAGCCGATCACCGACAGAGAATTCATCACCCGATGGTTCAATTCTTCCAGAAGCTGATTGGACCGGTCGAGGGCCTGATCACGCTCGGCTCCCAAGCGGCGCCGTTCGGTCACGTCCTCTATGGCCAGTAGCAAGGTCTTGGTGTTGTTGCCCTCGCTGAAAATCTCACGGGCGTTCAGGATAACCGTTCGTGTGCCAATATGCGGAAAATCATGCGTTATTTCATAGCCTTCTATCGTCGAATGTTCGGGAACGACATCTTTCAGAAGACGGATCAGTTCGGCATTTGCCCATTGTCCATTCCCCAGACTGGTCAAATTTTTGCCAATTGCCTGTCTCGCATCCACCTCGAATTTCGAATAAAATGCACGGCTCGCCGCAATGATCTGGAGGTCACCGTCCAGAACCAGGAGCGGTTCACGCAATGTGTCCACGATGCTTTCCGCCAATAGCCGCTGGCGGCTAAGTTCCCGGGAGTAATCGGCGGCTTCAGTTACATCGTCTATCGCCAGCAGAATTTGCTTTGTGCTGTTGTCCGCCCTTACTGTCTTGCGCGCATTCAGTCGCATCACCTTACGCCCGATATGATCAAAATGGTGTTCGATTTCGACATCTTGGAACGTCAGGTTCTGCGCGACAATCGCGTTTAATGGGTCCAGTATGGTCGGAATATTCCACTGGCCGTCACCCAGATCAGAAAGGGCACGACCCACGGTTTCATCGAGGTCGACCTGAAACATTTTCAGAAATCTGTCGCTGGCGAATTCGACGGTAAGGTCTTCAGTCAGGACAAGGAGACCTTCGCGCAGGGTTGCAACAATTTCGGTTGGGTTCATAGTCGCCAGTGCAGTGGAAGAGTCGTCGGTCATCGTGATCTAGCCTCTTGCGTCGCGGAGTGAGACCGAAACGTCAATTTCTTATACTATTATGGGTGTTCTGAACCAAGTGGAAGCCACGAGAGGATTTGCTGGTCTGTCAGCACATCAAAACGCTGAAGGTGGCCGATGGTACAACCTCAGCGAAACCTCACTTCTCTAATCGGGCGTTTGGGTCAAGTTCATTTCATCTTTTGTTTTCCGTCTTTTAGGAATCGTTGTCTCTCATCCGGGTCACACTTCTCTTCGCAGTCATTGTTGGTCCGGTTCGGTTGGAATGCCCCCACTGAAGTGGTCCACCTTTTGGGATAGAATTATCCCGTTTTCAGGAGGACGACGAGATGGCTGGCAAACGAGAGAAGCCCGAAGATATTGTGCTGAAGCTACGGCAAGTTGAAGTGCTGCAAGGGCAAGGGCGGTCGACGGCGGAAGCGGTGCGTCAGATCGGTGTGACGGTTCAGACTTATTATCGATGGCGCAAAGAATATGGCGGCATGAACCGCAATCAGCTCAAGCGGCTTAAAGAGCTGGAAACAGAGAATACTCGGCTCAGGCGTGCGGTGTCGGATCTGACACTGGACAAGATGATCTTGACTGAGGCCGCACGGGGAAACTTCTAAGCCCTTCCCGCCGCCGTCGGTGCATTGATCATGTGCGGCAGACCCTTGGCGTATCTGAGCGCCGGGTCTGCCGCACACTCGGGCAGCATCGTTCGACACAGCGCAAGGAACCTTGCGGCTTGCCGGACGAAGCGCGGCTAACCGAGGACATCATTGCACTGACGGAAGAGTTCGGACGCTATGCGCTGCCCGGCAGGCGATGCTCGCATCGCCGAGAGGGGGTACCGCATGATCACCGGGATGTTGAACAACAGCGGATGGCATGTGAATCACAAGCGCGTAGAGCGAATTTGGCGGCGCGAAGGGCTGAAAGTTCCACAAAAACAACCCAAGAAGGGGCGGCTCTGGCTGAACGACGGATCTTGCGTGAGGCTGCGGCCTGAGCGCCCAAACCACGTTTGGTCGTATGACTTCGTCCAAGATCGCACACACGATGGGCGGGTCTACCGCACACTGAATATCATCGATGAGTTCACGAAGGAGGCGCTTGTGATCAGAGTTAAACGTAAGCTCAATTCAACAGACGTGGTCGACGCCTTGACCGATCTGTTTATCCTGAGAGGGCCGCCAGAATATATCAGATCGGATAATGGCGCGGAATTTATCGCAAAAAAAAGTGCGTGCCTGGATCGGGGCAGTTGGCGCGAAAACCGCTTTCATCGCGCCAGGCTCACCATGGGAAAACGGATACTGCGAGAGCTTCAACTCCCGCTTCCGCGACGAGCTGCTGAACGGGGAGGTCTTCTTCACGTTGCGCGAGGTTCAGATCCTGATCGAAAGATGGCGCCGGCACTACAACACAGTCAGGCCACACAGCGCCTTGGATTATCGTCCACCGGCACCAAAAAGCATCGTACCGATAGACCAGAGACCGACCATGCATTAACATTTAAACTGGACCACCCGATGGGGGCACACCAAGCTTTTTCGGCGTCTTCCACAGACCTCGTCCGGTGAGGGACGATCCCGCCTATGATCGTTGAAAAGATTTGGTCAGATCATGCTGCTCCCTTCAATGGTTCATGACGGAATTCGGTGCCATCTGCCCATATTCGGTGCATGATGACTGCTAACTTTCGCGCCACCGCTACAACGGCACGGCGGCGACCTTTCCGACGCATCAGTCGCAGGCCCCAGCTCTTGATCTCTGATCTAGCAATGGATCGCATCATCATCGCGTTTGCGGCGCTGTAAAGTGTTGCTCGAACGTCAGAGTCGCCAGCTTTGGAGATGCGTCCGGGATTATCCTTTTCGCCAGACTGGTATCGCCGTGGCGTAAGCCCAAAATGGGCAGCCACAGTGCGCGAGCTGGTAAAGCGCGATGGATCATCAACGGCAGCCCGAAAGGTCAGTGCTGCAATTGGTCCGACGCCCGGAATGGCCATAAAGCGCAGGCAGGCCTCGTCCCGGCTGGCCGCCTGTTTTACGCGCCTGTCAAGCTCGCGGTACGTTGTGTAAAGCACGGCCCGGGCATCAAGCAAAGGCAGGAGAGCATGGGACAAATCTGGGTCCGCTTCGACCAAGGGTCGCACCCGTTCATCAAATGATCCTTGCTCGACACGAGAGGGAAGTCGGATGCCAAATATTTTGAACAATCCACGGACTTCGTTGGCCAAATCAATACACTTCTTTTGGATCGCTTTGCGACTACTCAAAAGTGCGCGAAGCGCATGGGCTTCACGGCTCTTGATGTAAACTGGGTTAAACCAACCGGAGCGCAGCACTTGAGCAATCCCACGAGCATCCGTTTTGTCGGTTTTATTGCGCATCGCTGATAGCGCGGCATTCACTTGGCGCGCTTCCATGCAAACAACATCAAAGCCAGCGGCGCGAAGGCCCCTAAACAAATGTTGGCACATTGGCCCCGCTTCAAAGCCAATGTGAAGGGCGGTGCTCGGTACGTCCCGTAAACATTCGACGATGTCTTCGATCTCGCAGGCAACAGAGCGGTCAAATATCAGCTTGCCATCAGCATTGATCACGCAAACCGCGACACTCCGCAGCGAAACATCTAGTCCAACATAGTAATCCATCTCGTTCTCCTCAAATTGCAGAAATACTCTGCAACTATATCAAGAATCTGACCCTTCATCATGGTCAGCCCGATTACCCATGCTTTGTCCGCATGCCTGCCGTTTGCGGCGCCAAAAATGCTGCGCTTTGGATCAACGTCCGGTTTGAGGAAGCCGCAGTGCAGCGCGCGATGACGACCAACGGCAGCATTGGGCCGTTCGCATCATTCGACACAAGGGCGGAGAGCGGACGTTCGCTGCAAGTGCGAACCGATCATGCTGGTATGTCGAAAGCCGACATCCACGTGAGTTTGAAACGCCAGTTTTCTCTGCAGCGTCGCAAGGGGGATCGGAGCCCCACAGCACACGACACACTGGCCAAGTAATGTTACACTGTTGAAGCCGGCTGGGTTGATAACGTGAGCGAAAAATACCGCGACGAGGTCGCAAAGGCGTACGCGTCGATAGTGGTGGAAGGCATGAAGACGGATTGAGCGGGTAAGAGGCTCATCCATGCGGATACATTCAGGGGCAAGGGGCGACCAGCCGCCTGCCCGACGTCTTTTGGTCGAGCCTTTCACCAACTGGGGCTTAGCTGCATGTCGCGGTTAGCCTCGGCCTGTTCTCGCGCGCTCTCGGCTAAGTCGCTGCAGCTCCAGTGTCCGGTGCAGCGCCCCTTGAGGTGTCAGGGTACAGGGGTTTGCTGGTGCGCAATCCGCAGCCATTTCCCGTCATCCTGAAGGTATGAGGATGTACAGAGGGCCTCGTAGATCGGTGTATCATCGCGCTCTGCAGAGACGTGATAGGCCAGAACAGCAACATCTTTTTCTTTATTGAAGCTGCGCTTCGTAAAGACGACGGACCGCCATCGCTGCGCGACCTTCTCATCTCGCCAAAGAGCATCCCCCTGAAGAATTCCGACTGGATATGGGAAAACAAAAACGGCGCCTTTCGCGGACATGTTCCGCGCGCTGTCAAGGCCTTCCGTCCAGAACCGTTCTTCAAGGGCCCAAATGTCTCTTTCATCCGCCATAGTGCATGATCTTTCAATTAGAGGTGTTTTGCCTTCTGGCGATGGAGACGGATCGCTGCCAAACGAAACCTTTGCCAGATGTTTCAGTGACGATCAGACAGTTTTCCAAGAGTGCGCTCCAGCGAGCTTTTCATCTTGCTCGCTGCGCCCTTTGTTGCCTGCTCCAACGTCAAATCCGCATGCTTGACGACCGTGGGTTGTTGTCCCTTGAGCCTTGCTTCCAACATGCAGTGTTTTTCCTCGTGGCCGGTTGTGCCAGTGCTGGGATCACTGAGATGGACTTCAATTCTGCTGATATGTTCGTCGAGATGGGCCAGTTCTTGCTGAACCAAACCCTTGATAACGGTTGCGAGGGCCTCACTTCCGTCGATGTTGTTGTCCGTACTAACTTCGATGTGCATTTTGCATGCCCTTCGAAAATTCCCTCGCAAATGCAAGGGATAAATGGGTCTAAGCTATAATTGTATGTGGTCGGGCGACGTTACGCAATGCTCTGGATCAAGCGCTTTGAAAAGCTACCTTTCGTATGTTTGAGTTGTCGCGCAGAGCCGCCATCCGACCATTGAATATGCTGAGGGATTGAGCAGTGCTCGCTCTGCACTGCCGCATGTTGGCTCTGAGCCCATCTGGCAAAAATATGCAACGCCGAAAATGGCCGGTATCAATTTCAAATGCACAAACCCAGGCTTTGGGGGCCATCTGGCCGAGCGAGTTTGACCAAATAAACTGCTGCGCTGCAGCATGACGCCCCTTGAAATGCTGCGGCGCAGCAATCATGTCTTGTGTAGACGCAGCAAGCGGGAATGATCCCGCCAGCCGAAAGGATTTCAATATGAACAAGACACCTGACATGACAGCAATGCTCAAAGACGCAATGGCGGCCTTCCCGATTGATGCTTCCGCAGCCGAGGGTGCGTTCAAATCCAGCACCGAGCTCAATGAGAAGATCAGCACTGTAGCTCAGACCGCCGTCGAAAAGTCGACAGCGATCTCTCAGCAGTGGACCCAGGACACGCTGAAAGGCCTGTCGGACGTCTCGAAAGCCAAGTCGGCACCGGCAGACTATATGCAGGCGATGACAGAATTCGCCGCCGGATATTCCAAGTCGGCCACCGAGCACATGACTGCCTTCGCGGAAATCGCGAAGAAAGCCCAGGCGGATACGCTGGAACTAATGACGGCGGTCGGCAAGAATTTGGGCGAGAATGCAGCCTCGACCGCCAAGTCTGCCAGCAAGGACACCACTTCTGCCACGAAGACTGCTGATACCAAGTAACCAGGCGACAATGGAAGCTGCTTCTATCGGGAGCGCACGGCACGAAGGCAGGCTCGCAGGGGTCTGCCTTTTTTGCTGTTCGATGATGCAGCCAACGTTAGCGGCTGGGCGGCGCGCGCCACCATCTGGGGTTAGGTGTCGTGCGATTCCGGCTCCTTCCCCGTGCCGTACTGAATTCGTGACCAGGCGCGCTCGTGAACGAAATAAAGGATTAGCTTGGTGATGATCTCAAGGCCGCCGATGGAAACGGCGGTGCCAAGGTTGCCAGTGAAAATCCACGCTAGCACGGTCGTGTCGAGCGAAGCAATGATACGCCAAGTGGCGGTTTTGCTGGTGCTGCGCCATCCGCTTTCCTTGTGCTTGCTATCTGCGGCCGACACGCCCCATCTAATCCGCGCCCAACCGCGTTCGTGAAGGAAGTAGAGTACCAACTTGGTGATGACTTCGGTAACGGCAATGTAGGTTGCGGCCCTTAGCGCTTCGCTGTGGTTGCCCTCATGTCCGAATAGCGGGCCAATATAGGTAATGACCAGCCACGACAGCACCAGCGTGTCGAACGTGCCGATGATGCGCCAGGATACTGCCTTGGCGCCCGAACGTTTCGCCGATACTTTAGTTGGAGGGGTCTTGATCTCCGGGGTTTCTTCCATCGCCTCAGTTTGGGCCGAATTCTGGGGGCGAAGCAATGGAAAAGCTTAAAAAGAAGGTCAACCTGCTGTATACGGGCACCAGCAAGAAGGCGGCGATGTTTCGCTACCTCCTGATGGGCTTCGACGTCTCTACCATTGTGTTTTTCATTGCCACGGTGCAGCGTGAGCCAACTCCGGGAATCCTTGCTGCTGACCTTGCGATCGGCACACTTATCTTGACCGACTTTCTCTCACGCCTGTGGATCGCCCCCAACCGAGCGCGGATGATGCGCCAAATTTATACGGTCACGGACGTGGTGGTTATCCTGTCTCTCTTGCTGGCGCCTTTGGTGTCGCAGAGTTTCGGCTTTCTAAGGGTGCTGAGGACCCTGCGCCTGCTGCATTCCTACCACGTCCTACGCGACCTGCGCCGCGACACGCCGTTCTTTCGCCGCAACGAAGATGTCATCGTTAGCTCGGTGAACCTCGGCGTCTTCATCTTCTTCATGAGTACATTAGTTTTCGTGCTGCGGGTCGATTACAACCCTGACATCGTCGGCTATGTCGATGCGCTCTATTTCACCGTGTCGACGCTAACCACCACCGGCTTCGGCGACATCGTGCTGACCGGCACCGCCGGACGGCTCGTGGCAGTGGTCATTATGGTCGCTGGGGTCGCCCTGTTCCTGCGCCTGGCGCAGACCGTTTTCCAGCCCAGTAAGCTGCGCCACACCTGTCCCGAGTGTGCCCTTAATCGGCATGACACTGACGCGGTTCACTGTAAGCATTGCGGCCATCTACTCAAAATCGAGACGGGCGGCGCATCTTGAATTCGATCTTCGCTTCGCCGTGCTGTGGTCGGCGATTGACCCGTTTCATAGCGCCGACCTCTCACTGCGCGTCTCGGTTGACTTGTACTTTAACGCCCTCGCGCGGATTCTCGAAAATTGTCATCGTCCCTGCTCCTCGCGGGAAGCGCAGGGCAAATCCAAGTTACTCATTAGATGGGACGCTCTCACGCGCTCCTGTTCTGAGGCAGGCCGCCGGTATTCACGCATCGGCCCCGCGCCAACGCCGCACCTTCGGCGCCGCCAGACGGAACCAGCGCACGCACCAGCGCGCGCATGTGCAAAACGCCGACTTGCCGACCATCCTGCGTCACGCGGTAGCGCAGCGTCGTGTCGCCACCCGATGCTGCGATCAAGGACTCCAACGTGGCATCATGGTCCACGTCCCCCGCTACCTCGTCCGCCACTTCGTCCGTTTCTTCCATCACAGAGCGGACGCGTAGGACGCGGGCGCGATTGATATCGGCGACGAAATCTTCGATGTAGGGATCGTTTGGGTTTAGCAAAATCGCCTGCGGCTCGCCTTGCTGAACAACGAAACCGTCCTTAAGAATTACCAAATGATCCGCCAGCTTCAACGCCTCGTCCAGATCGTGGGTGATGAACACGACCGTCTTTTGCAACTCGCTCTGAAGGTCGATCAGCAGGTTCTGCATATCCGTGCGGATCAGTGGATCGAGCGCCGAGAACGCCTCGTCCATCAGCATGATATCACTGTTCGAGGTCAGCGCTCGGGCGATGCCGACGCGCTGCTGCATACCGCCGGATAGCTGGGCAGGGTATTGGTTCCCTTGTCCTTCCAGCCCGACGCGATCCAGCCATTTGGTTGCCTCAACCGCATATTGTCGGCGGCTTTTGCCGCTTACCGACGGCGCCAGCCCAGCATTCTCCAGAACTGAGCGGTGCGGTAACAGTGCGAATTTCTGAAACACCATCGACATGCGATGCTGGCGCAGATCGCGCAGCTGTTTTTCACCGTAGGTCAGAATGTTTTCGCCATCAACCAGCACCTCGCCCGCCGTTGGTTCAATAAGGCGATTGAGGTGGCGGATCAGCGTCGATTTACCCGACCCCGACAGCCCCATGATTACCGTCGTCTTGCCGCGCGGCATGTCGACATTGATGTCGTTGAGGCCAAGTACATGGTTTGTCTCTGCCAGCAACTCGGTCTTGCCCATACCGTCCTTGACGCGGGCCAACGCGATTTGCGGTTCCTCACCGAAGATCTTGTAAAGACCGCGGACCGAAATCTTGGGTGTGTTTTCTTCAGACATATCCATCCCCTCAACTCGGATTCTGCGTGTTGATGCGCGCCAGCGCGGCCTTGGTCACACGGTCGAGAATGATGGCCAACAGGACGATCCCTAGACCCGACAACAGGCCAACACCCAATTCAAGGTTGCGAATACCGCGCAGCACCAGCACACCCAGACCGGGGGCCGAGACCAGCGATGCGATCACGACCATGGCGAGGCTCATCATGATGGTCTGGTTGACGCCCGCCATGATGTTGGGCAACGCCAGCGGAATCTCCACGCGCAACAGTTTTTGCCGCTTGGTCATGCCAAATGCATCAGCGGCCTCGATCACGTCCTTATCGACCAACCGGATTCCTAGATCAGTTAGGCGCACCACCGGCACGATGGCATAAAGGATAATAGCGATTCCGTAGAGCTTCGGCTCGGTCACTGAAAATAGGAAAATCAGCGGGATCAGATAGACGAAGGGCGGCAACGTTTGCAGCATGTCCAGTATCGGGATCATCACCCGCTGTACCTTGTCGCTGCGTGACATGGCAATGCCTATGGGCACGCCTATTATCACGCATATTATGGCACAGACAAATATGATCGCCAGCGTCTGCATCGTGTAATCATAGTAATCGACGAAGGCGAGAAAACTAAATACAGCGGCGACCAGTCCGACAAGCTTGAAAGATCGGCTGACAAACCAGACGACCAGCATCAGTGCGGGGATCATGATCCACCACGGCGTTGCCTGCATCACCCAAAGCGCATCGTTCAGCGCCCAGCTCAGAGGCTGGGTAAGAGGATCGACGACGATTTTCAGGCTGTCCTTGATGCCCAGAAATCCGCGCTCCAGCCCCAGCGTTAATGCGCGCGCCTGAGGGATCGTGGTGCAAGCGTCATGGAGCGCGTCAAGCGATGGAAATGGCGTGTCCCAAGCGGAAACGCTCGCCTGTTGCCCTGAGGTTTCGCCGAGCAGGTCAGCCATCGACGACAGACCGCCGGTCTCCTCGCCGCACCAACCGCGCAGGCCGAGACTGTCGAACAGAAAATCATAGGTCGCCATCACATCCTTTCCGGGGCCATTCCGGCTCCTCGTCCATTTTGGGCCGCATTGGGCCACCGGATCACTTTGCCGATAATCACGAAAGCGTTTCGCAGGTAGAGAAGCGCTTGCGTCAGGTCATCGGCTTCCAAAACAAAGGGGCGGCACCTTGTGGCACCGCCCCTAAGTAAGTTGCTTTACTTCAACAGCTTGGAAAGGTTTGCACGGGCATCATCGTTCAGCCACGCGCTCCACTCGTCCTTGTTGTTTTTCAGGTAGTAGACGGCGGCCTCTTCGGCAGTCGCGTTATTTTCGTCCTGCCACGCCAGAAGAGTGCTCATCGTGTCGGTTTTGAAGGTAATGTTGGACATCAGTTGCGCCTCTTCAGGGTGCGCCTCGTTGAAGTCCTTCGTCACGATGGTCAGGATCGGGGCCGTTGGAAATGCTGACGGCCTGGGATTGGGCGTGTTCGCGTTCTGGTTGGCGGCATGCGCCTCTTCATCGAGCTCGCCCAGATCAACACTCACCATGTCATACTTGCCCAGCGGGGTGGTCGGCGCCCAATAGTAGCCGAACCACGGCTCCTTGCTCTCATAGGCCGAGGCCATCGAGGTCGCCAGCGTCTCGCCCGAGCCGTGGTTGAACACTTCAATTTTGTTGCCTTCCAGATCGAAGGCGCGTGCCAGATTGTCGCTGACGATCCGGCAGCCCCAACCGTCGGGGCAGTTGTTGAACATGCCGCCAACCAGTTCCGGGTTCGCCAGAACGCCATCTATCGTCTTCAGCTCGGGGTGCTCCTCGACCAAGTAGGACGGGATCCACCAGCCTTCGATGCCGCCCGGGTCAAGCACGCTGGTCAGTTCGACAATCTCGCCACCCTCTTTCAGCTTGTCATAGACATCACCAGCCGAATTGGGCCACATTTCCGGCACGATGTCCGGCTCGTTGTTTTCCGCCAGCGAGGTAACAGCAGGCGTGGTGTCGGACGGCACAACCGCGATATCACAACCATAGCCTTGCTCCAGCAGGAATTTCGAGGTTGCGACGACAATCTTGGCCGAGGACCAGTTCATCTCGGCCATCGAAATCTCGCCGCACTCCTCAGCGGCCAGCGCTGCGCCGGGCAGGGTCAGGGCCATGGCGGTTCCCAGTAGATATTTTTTCATGTCGTTGTCTCCTCTTTCGGTGTTCTCCGGCCGCAAGTCAGCGTCGCAATCACGCGACGCAATCGACACTCACTGTCAGGCGGGGCAGGCGCAAATTGCCTCCCGTCGCCGGGTAAGTGGGCAACCAAACAAAAAACCGCCGAAGGTTCAACACCTACGGCGGGGTTTTTTTTAATAAAAACAGGAACTTTTCCAGCGGAGGCCGTTATCCACATTGGTTTCTCGAAATTCGTCGTCAGTGATGGGTTCGGTCGCGACTTAAGCGCTCCACGTGGCACCCCAACCCATGTAGCAGCCACGAAGATAGCGTGCGCCGTTACCGACCGAAAACGACTTTGTCGAAACAATCAAAAGCCTTTAAGGACCGAGGTTATTCCACGTTGCGGTCCTTGCGAACAGCTGGCGGCTGTGAAAATGGTGACGCTCGAATGGGTGGATTGGTTCAAATACCGGCGGCTGCTTGGATCAATCGGGAGTACCCCGCCTGTTGAGGCTGAATCCCACTCGTTTGCGCCGTGTGCAGCGATCAATATGGTCGCATAAAGAGAATCAAATGAACTTCGCCAAACCCGGGGCAGTTCATCTAGCTGAATTGAAGCTGCAAATATGGGCTTCGTGGAAACCAAAATGCGGCCGCGCTTTGGATTGACACTGCCGAATCCTCGCCGACAGATGGTTTTGTCTGGCGGGTTACGTGGAAACGGGCCTCCGCACTGGTTTGGATCCGGGCGGTTCAAGGACTACAATACCTCCTGTATTAAGGCTGCCAATACGCTCAACACGCGACTTCATAGCGGTCCAGACCGCAATCGCCTGAGTACCGATGAAACGGGAGCAAGATCACGGCATCACTAGACTGCAGGGGAGGTGCGACCTTAAACAGGTTGGTTTAGCCTGAAAGTAACCACACGGGCACTTGGGACGCATGGTTCAAGTCGCAGGCGCGCCCTTTTGATCGCTGGGCAGAGGTCAATCGCGGCTCGACCTTTGGCATTGCCGTCAACGTGGCGCTGGAGGGGGCCGGGATCGCCATGGTGCATGAAACACTGGTGGCTGACATGATCGCCGGGTGACGATTAGTGCGCCCGTTTGATCACGCGCCGCCGCTGGCGGAGGGATATTACCTAATCCCGCCCGAAAAGACGGGCCAGACGGCCGCCTCGCGCGCCTTCGCCAAGTGGTTGTGGACGCAGGCGAACCAGGCCGACACCGCCTGAGCGTTCAGTAAAGTGAGCGCAGGATCAGCCCATCTTTAAATGCTGTCCGCAATCTGATTGCCGCTCAGAACAAAAAAACACTTAAGGACGTGCGTCGACGTGAGGCTGGTTAGCTTATCTACTAAGTAGTTCAATCACTGCGTCAGCACCGGCAGGGCTCGAAATTGCTAGTGCCATTGGAGCCGCGCCTCCAAGATCTGGATTAGGCTTCTCAAGAAACCGCATCACCAGGGCACCGTTGCCACTGTGAGTTTTGTCTGCGGCCACGTATGCGCGCGCAAAATCATATAGGACCTTACTCCTGTCGGGACTTAGGGGGATTTTTCCGGCCTTCGCTCGCCGGAAGGCCCGTTCAGGAATGAGGTTTAGCACTGGCTGTGAGTTCATTACCTCTAAAATCTTCTCTACGGATTTGGTCGGAAGACCTGTTGTAACCTGGGCGATCAGAGAATCTCTATCATTGATTTCTTCAGGTAGTCCTAAGAGCTCTGATACTCGTTCGACCTCGGTTGCTCGTGTGAGCTTGCCATCCATTGTTAATCCCCTTTTGAGTGAGCGGCTAACAGCAATGTCAATGTGTCACAACTGATTGGATTTATTTGAAACGAAAGGCCCGTACGTTTTTGATCCCTGCAGCATGGCTCCTTCAATGGCGAAACGGACGAACCAGTTTTAGTTTGGCAGAAACCGTCGAGCGATGTCGTGGAGCGATCCTTTTTTGGCCGTCGGGCAAACGTGCCTCTGGCGAGGCTGGCCCTCGTATGCGCTTCGACAAGGTGGTGTCTGCAAATTTCACCAGAAAGATCGCGCCCGCCGCAAGCCTCTTGGTATTCTTCAGGGTTAAAGTGCCAAAAAATGCTGCCGAACTCGGGATTCGGCAGCATCTCATTTAAGCACCGGGCGCATAGCCGGTAAGCCGCGCGCTCAGCGGTTTTTTTTTAAGCGAACCACCAGCGCTCGGCCCAACGCTCGCCGTCCATGTCCCAGTTCGACGCAGCCTTTTTGGGCATCCCGATCTTTTTGGTCGTGGCATAGACGTAATTGGCGAACATCGGGATGACGACGGACCCTTGGGTGCTGACGATCTCCTGCAGCTCGAAATACTGCTGACGACGCTTGTCCTCATCCAGCTCGGCGCGGGCCTCTTTGAGCAATGCGTCGAACGTCTCGTTGCACCAGAAGCCGTCATTCCATTCCGCCCCGCAAGTGAAGGCGATGGAAAACGCCTGATCCTGAACTGGGCGACCGCCCCAATAGACCGCTGTGAATGGCTGTTTCATCCAGACGTCGGACCAATAGCCATCGTTCGGCTCGCGCACGACATTGATGTTGATGCCCGCATCCTTAGCTGAGTTTTGGTAAAGCGTTGCAGCGTTGACCGCACCGGCGAAGGCGGCGTCCGCGGCTGACAGGCTGACGTCAAGCGACTCCAGGCCCGCCTCCTTCAGGTAGAACTTGGCCTTATCGGGGTCGTATGTCTTCTGCTCCAGTTCGGTGTTGTAAAATTGCTGATTCTGGCCAACTGGAATGTCATTCCCGACCGAGCCGTAGCCGAACAGGATCTTTTCGACCAGTTCCTCGCGGTTGATCGCGTATTTCATCGCGAGGCGCACGTTGTTGTCGGCATAGGGAGCCTGTCGCGAATCCATGGCGAAGGTAAAATGCTGCGTCCCTGCGATCGAACTGATGACGAGGTCGGGATAGCGCGACAGCAGGTCGATGGTCTTGAGGTCCAGCTTGTCGACAGTGTCGACGTCGCCCGACACCAGCGCCGTGGTGCGCGCGTTCTGATCGGTCAAGACCAGCAGTTCAATGCTTTCGAACCATGCGACGTCGTCGCGCCAATGGATTTCGTTGCGCTCCAGCGATGTCGATATGCCGGGGTCGAACGATTTGATCTTGTAGCTGCCGCAGCCGTCGCCGGATTTCCAGTCGATGCCGTCATCCGTGGCAGGCAGGATGGACAGGTGGTAATCGCTGACGATAAATGGGAAGTCTGCATCGCCACCATCCAGCGTAAAGATGACGGTATCGTCGCCCTCGATGGTGATATCTTGGATCGCGGCAATGAGCGGACCGGCGGCCGAGGTTGTGCCTTCGGCGCGGTGGAAGTTGATCGACGCGACGACGTCTTGGACAGTTACAGCCTTGCCCGAATGGTAAGTGACGCCCTTGCGGATCTTGAACCGCCAGATTTTGGCATCCTCGGACGCCTCCCAGCTTTCGGCGATTTCGGGGCCGATCGAACCGTCGGCCAGCACTTCGGTCAGGTGGCCATCTTTGGCGAAGGTCAGCGCGATAGTATAGCCGTTTTCGAACATGCCGGGGTTCAGCGTATCGGTGGTTGCGCCGTGGCCTTTGCCGATGCGCAGATGCCCGCCGCGTTTGGGTGTGGCGGCCATGGCGCCGCCCAGCGGCAGCGATGCGGCGATGCCGCTTGCAGCCGTGGTCTTCAGAAATCCGCGCCGGTCGAGGCGACCATTCGTGATGAGCGACATGTGTATCTTCCCTTTTATTATTTTTCTCAAGGTCTTGGATCTCGTCCCGCTGCACGCGTCTCGGCGGAGGCGCCTTTGTCCCGGTTAGCCGGGCGCAATGCGGTGTCAAGGTCTGCCCTCTGCGTCGGCCTAGAATAGCCGCCGGGCTGAGATGCGCCCCAGAGGTTATTATGCCGTAATGCCAGATTGCAACGGCCAAGGGCTTGCATCTTAGTTCTGTGAAGGTGGGCTTTGTATAGGTTGATTTATGAGCCAATACAACCGAGAGCGCGAACGCCACGAATCTAATTTTAGGCCTGATCGACACCGAAAAGGGCAAACTTACCGACCCGCTTTCGTTAAGGCTTCACCTCTGACGCCGTCATGCGTTAGTTCACTGTTGCCTAGTTCTACGGCCAAACTGCTATATGGCGCGGCGCTGCTCGATACCGGCGAGAAACGCGTGGCTATAGAAAAGCTGATTGACGCCTTTGTCGATGGGTTGTTCGCGGGTAGCATTGCCGCCTTCGATCTTTCCAGCACACGGCTCTTTGCGGCCCTCGCGGCCATTGCGCTTTCCAAAGGCTTCGCTGTCGCCACGCGGGACGTCCGGCCTTTTCGGGATATGGGTGTCGAGGTGATTAACCCGTGGCAACAGGACTGACTGCCAAGGCCACCAAGGTCGGTGCCCCGCCTGGGCGCGCGCACCGCGCTCTAGGCTTGAGCCAAAGATCTGCTTTCTAACCCAAACCGACCCTACCAACATGAATGTTTTTGTCCTGTCGGTGGCATAGAGTTTTATAGTCCGCAATATTTAAGGAAACAATTGTCCAGTCAAATGGTTGGACTAGGTGACACTGGGCATCATGAATTTTGGCGGCGGGACGGACTAACGCAAATGGCAGATAAGTTACCTCTCTATGGCTGCCTGATTTTGGTGGTCGAAGATGAGCCTCTCGTAGGCCTCGACGTTACGATGTCGCTTGAACAAGCAGGTGCGGATGTACTTGGACCATTTCCGACGTCTGCAAAAGCTCTGGAGGCTATTGGTGCCCTCGCGACGGGGCTCTCACTCAATTCTGCCGTTCTCGACGTCAATCTTGGGGATCATACCTGCGAGGCCGTTGCGAAAAAGCTAGCGACTCTTTCTATCCCATTCGTATTTCATACGGGGAACATTCCCGTTGATGGTCAAGTGATCATGGGGATAGATGCACCGATAGTATCGAAGCCTTCACAATCCGAAATACTTGTTGCTTGCGTTGCGGGTTGTCTCTGCAAAGAAGCTTAGAACCGTCAGAATGGACATATGCCAGCATGCATAGCGCTGTACGCTTCAAACGCCGAGAATGTTGCACGACGCAAGAAAGACTGGTCTGGGGAAGCTGCACTGCGGCGTCGGAAGGCTAGTTCAAAGGCAGCTTTGGGCCGTCCTTGACGGACGGCCACGAGGCTTAGATTTCAATGGCTTCTGCAATTGCCAGAGCGTCTTCAAGCTCGACACCCAGGTATCTGACGGTGCTATCCATCTTTGTATGCCCCAACAGCAGCTGAACCGCGCGTAAGTTGCCCGTTTTTTTGTAAACCTGGGTGACCTTCGTGCGCCGATTGAATGGGTGCCATAGGCGGTCACTTCCAACCCGATGGATGAGACCCAGTCGCGCACGATCCGGGGATATTGGCGCGTTGAGATATGAGGGCGCTCATGGAAACGGCCCGGCCAAAGATATTCAGACCCGACCATCAGCCGGTCCTCCATCCACGTTGCAACCGACGCGCGGGTGCTTTCGGAAATCTCGAACCGCACCGGTTTTTGAGTTTTGCTTTGCCGGACCGATGCTCGTTCTTTGATCTGTCCTGATGCCATCACATCGACGACTTTCATGCGAACAAGATCACAGCCGCGCAATTTGCTGTCGATGGCCATATTGAACAGGGCAAGGTCGCGATGGTTCTCGGCCAACTCAAGCCTGACGCGGATCGCCCAGACATGCTTGGGTTTCAACGGTCGTTTCTGGCCTACGATACGGCCCTTGTTCCAGCCGGGGCGAAGGGCGCGAATGGCCGGTAAGTTCGGGGTGTGCATAACAATTCCTCCCGTCCGCCATTCCCACCCACACCGACAACCCGACGTTGACACTGAATCCTATCACGAATTGCTGCGCCGCATCCGAGGTCCGGTTTGAGCCCAAAGCATAGGATTCTGCAGACAGAACCGATGGCTTCTTTGCCCGAGAAGCGGACATGCGTGGTGACGCTTAAACTTCGGACAGACTTCCGCTGCTCGGACCGTACTGCAGAATGGGGCTGTCGTCAGGAAAGCCCTCAAAACGCGGCAATTGATCAGCCTTGTCGATCCACGGCAGACGTTCATTGTAAAAGGCATGCCTGGTTGGCACCAGAGCATGAGGATTGTCGAACGTGCCGATGTGAATTTCAACAATATGTCCGATATCCCCGCCATCGCCTTCCCAGGTCAGTGGTGTTCCGCACTTACCGCAAAACGCCCTGCCGATGTCCGGCGAAGATTCATAGATTCTACGCTGATCACCGTTGAACGCCACCTGATCTACTTTGAAGCCTACCAGTGTCCCAAACGCTGCGCCACAGTGCTTGCGACAGCTCTCACAGTGACAGTGGCCAACTATAAAGGGATCACCTTTGGTCGCGTATCGTACTGCGCCGCACATACAGCCACCAGTCATCGTAACCTCGGCAACCATTTTGTTCTCCAATCTGATCTATTGGTCACCTTTCCAAGAAACCAGAGCACTTAAGTTGAGTGCATGCACTCGGTCCATCGCCAAGGTTTCAGGGTCATGCGAAACTGACCGACCTTAGCACGCTGCCCGAATGCAGACGTTGATGCAAGCGCCCCAGACATCCGCTTCGTCCGCATACCGACGACTAGGGCGACAAAATGCTGCGCAATGCACGAACGGCTGCAATGACGGGCCGCAGTGCAGCATCCGAAATGGGCGCTGGATGTCGGCTCTGGGCCGCTCACGTCGATCAGATAGCCGGGGACAATCAGGACGCGTGCCGCGTCGCCGCATGTCCGCTGTGAGTCCAACCCTGCCATTGTCTTTTCGGGATGCGCGCCCGCAGCGTGAGAACTACCGCCTGTGCGAGATATCAGTTGCTGTTGTGCAGCGGAAAAAACCGGTCATTCATGCCGACCGCAGCAAGGATCAGATGTCGAATTCACAAGCTGCGGAGATTTACAGGAAGACGGGCAATCTCCGCGCTGTCCCACTCCTGCTTGGTCACTCGAAAGTAGACAGCACAGTCGGTTATCTCGGCGTTAAAGTCGAAGATGCACTCAGCATCGCTGAGCGTATCGATAATTGAAACAAGTTGGTGGACGGTTCTAGCCGTTCGCCAATTTAAGACGGACCTAGGCGGTCAATGCGGCAGTTGGCAGGAAAGCCCTGTAGCATTAGAACGAAATGGGTCCAAAACGAGTAGCTACCAGCCAAGAAGGTCAATGAACCGGATCAATTGCAAGATTTTCCAACACACGAGACTTTGTCTGCAAAAGATCAGCCTTCAGCTCTTCTGAAGCATTTTTGTAAGCACCCGCTTCGACAAGTTCGACAAGTCGCAGGTGATGCGATCGCCAATCGACACCGATGTTAACACTTGTCCAAAGCGGCAGCATGTAGCGAACAAGATGTCCGTTGAGCGTCTGGAGAATTGCGGCTGACCGGGGCCGCGCCGCACGACTATAGAGGAGGTCATGAAAAGCCCAGTGCTTCTCGGCGGTTTCCAGGGGTTTCCAGTCGGACGTCTCGTCGCCTAGGATCTTGCGCAGATCAGTGAACACACTTGCAGACAATCGGGGGCCTTAGAGTTCAAGGGCGCGTGGTTCAAGCTGTAGACGCAGTTCCATGATTTCAAGGAAGTTCATCGGTGACAACGGAGATACCACAACTGTCTTTGCGCACGGCACCCGACATACGAAACCCATGCGCCAGATGTCCGCCAATGGCGTCCAGCGGCGTCGATTTCCCAACCCCAGACTGGCCCATCACCGTGACCAGGCCGCCCGCCGGGACATGAAGCGGGATCTGGCTCCATCAAAGGCCTCCGTGTTGAATTCAACTCTGATGCTCAGACTGGTTCTGGTTACGGAATTTGCGCGGAGATTGCCCAGTTTTTGTTTCGAACATACGTGAAAATGCGCTACGGCTAGAAAACCCGACCATCTGGGCTACTCGCTTTACGGGGACGTCCGTTTGGGTCAGAAGTATGCCGGCCCGTCTTACCCGCAAATCGCGCAGCAACTCCATCGGGCCGCTGCCGCAGGCATCAGAAAACCGTTTCGCGAATACTGACCTGCTCATCCCAGCGGCATCGGCAAGTGTTTCGACCGTGTGCGGTCGCCCTGGCTGATCGAGCATCAAACGAAGGGCCGTCCAAATGTTATGGTCTTTCAGAGCGGCCATCCAAGACAGCGATTCATCCTCAGCCGAAAGCCGCAAACGCAGCATGTCAATCATGCATTCCAGTAGAATGGCGCGGACCATGGCGCGGCTGCCGAGGCCGGGATTGCACACCTCCTCCAACAGACGGCCCAAGGGCTGCTCAAGCCGACTACCGGTCGAGACGTGCTCTGCCATGGGTTCACGTATGAGATCAACGACATCTCTGACCCCACGCAAACCGATTGTCGCATGGGCGCACAGCGAAGTTAATTGACCATTTCCAGCGGCGTCCGAGATTTCCAGATGCCGCGCCAAGTTCAGTTCAGCAGGGCGGCATGCTGGTATTGGGTCGGTGGTCTCACCAAAGCTCCGCAACCCATGGCTCTGCATCGCCGGAACCAAAACAAGCGATCCGCGTGCGATCTGCACAGGGCTACGCCCACGAAGAATAATCTCTCCTTCGCCAGAGAGGATGTAATGCAGGGTGGTGGCGGACGCACGTCCGAGGCCAAGATTACATTCCCCCCGCAATTCACACAGCGCGAACGGCTCGGCAGATATTTCTAATTCATTGAATATATGCTCAAAGGACATTTTGAAGATATACACCGCTTTTGGGGACGAATGGACACACCTGAATTGGGCTATGTCACGTAATCAGGACGCAAAGATACATTGCACACGTCATATCTGGATCAGACACAACCAGATTAGGAGAGAATGATGTGTACTTGCAATGACCCGGGTCATAACCACATATCCCGCCGTGATGCCTTGCGCGGGGGCGCGGCCCTCACTGCAGCGGCAACGGCGACTTTGGCAGCCGGGTCAGCCACAGCACAAGCCACAGACCCTTACGCGGACCCCGCCGAGCCGGCGTTGCCCCCCTCGAACATGAAACTCGACCTGTCGCGTGCTGCATTGGTAGTGACAGATCCCCAGATCGACTTCCTTAGCGAGGACGGCGTAGCATGGGGCGTCGTGGGCCAATCCGTAACCGAACATAACACGGTGGCCAATATCGAGACGCTGTTCCAGGCTGCTAAAGCCGCCAATATCACTGTCGCTGTTTCGCCGCATTACTACTATCCTACCGATCACGGCTGGAAGTTCGAAGGCGCGTTGGAAAAACTCATGCACAAGATCGGCATGTTCGATCGTCCGGGCGCGCTTGATCTCGATGGGTTTGAAAATTCTGGTGCAGACTGGATGCCGCAATACAAGCAATACATCAATGACGGTAAAACCATCGTCACTTCGCCGCACAAGGTTTATGGCAACGATACCAATGATTTGTCTTTGCAATTGCGCAAACGCGGTGTTGATCAGGTTATTTTGTCGGGGATGTCCGCCAACCTATGCACTGAATCGCACATGCGTGAGCTGATCGAACAGGGCTTTGAGGTTGCGGTGATTAAAGATGCCACAGCCGCTGCAATCTTGCCGGAGGGCGACGGCTACCTCGCGGCCCTGACAAACTTCCGCTACATCGCCAACGCCGTGTGGACGACGCAGCAGGTCGTTCAGCTCATCAAAGCGGCGTCCTAACGTTAAAAGAATGGGCGCCCGCCTTTGGCGGCGCCCAAGCATAGCCGTTCAAAACGGCGATGGGGTTTTGAATCTCTGCATAGGTCGGTGGAGTAAAGATCAATATCCGTATCGCGGAGATCACCGAAGCCCGAACTAATCTTCCACAGAATTTTTGTGTACTCGGTGCTTAAGATTATACGGCGTTTCTTGTTGTACCTGCTCCAAAGCACAAAAAAGTGAAACTGAGAAACGTAAACTTCACGATGGGTAATAATTGCCAAAGAAAGGTATGAAGAATTTCTCGTAATGTGATATTTATAAATAGCTGAAAGTCATAAAAATTCAAATATAGAAAAGGAGATTGTTATGAGAGCCTTAATTCGAGTCACCGCGATCGTAACTGTTTCTGTCGTTTTATCTCACCCTGCAATGGCTATGAATTGCGGAGAATTTCTGGAGATGAGTGAAGACGGCAGAAAGGGCGTCGTAATGGGAGTTATGGTTGAGCGCGAAGCCGCAGGAGGACGCGAAGCCGCACGAGAAGCTGCGACCGGTGCTGACAAAATCTACGCAGGGACCGTTGAGATTTGTCAAAGTAACTCCGAAAAGGATTTCATGGAGGCTCTCGATGCCATGCATCCAGGGGCGGGTAATTAATTCTATTAAGTTTTGATAGTAGGCCTGAGTACCATAGTTACATATGGGTATTTTTCTGCAGTAGTCTCTGACGGTATCAGACTGATGTCGGCGTCGCCAGAGATACCACTCGATTGGGGCGCACCACCCCTAGTATGAAGCGGACGTCAGCAGTCAATAACTGTCAAGAGACGGCGGCTGCACCCTCCCGCAACCAAAGTTATCAAAAACTATCAAAGCTCTATCGCCCCGAGGGGCGTTAGAGCTTTTCGGCGCAATACTTGGTGCTACGCTGATGCTACAGTAGAGCGCAAAGCGAGAGGCTGACGCATCACTCCGTCTTGCGGTGTCGGCAGGCGGCCCGATCAGGTCGCCCCAAACCATCGCGTAAATTTCACGGTGAAAGTCCAATGTGCGAACAAAGCCGCCTGATCCTGAGTGCTGAACTTTTAAAGATGGAACTATCAGACTATTTGTTTGTTTCGAATATGCGGGAGGCGATTGAGTTTTCCATTTAGAAAATCCCGTTTTCGAGGTGAAGAGACAGGCTTCGCCACTCAATTGATCGCGCTTGTCGGCGGAAAGTTCACTGTTTTGTCAGCCGCTCAGTGCGATACGATCACAAGTTTCTGAATTGACCGTGACGCATTTTATCGACACACGACCAGTATGGCAGAACTACATCTAAAATTCGATCTTCAAGCGGCCTTGAGGCCAACTGGTGTTCTGCTGCTTGTCCTCATGTTTTTGCTGCAGGTGATACTCCCCGCGGCCGCATCAAATTCGTTGAATTGCCATACCGACATTTCAGTCGAGGCAACTTGCCCCGACGACTGCGCGATACGCTCCGGCCAGTCACAGGGCACGGCACATGCGCTCTCTCATGCTAAGGGCGAACTTGGCTCCGCCATGCAGTGCATGCCAGCGATGTGGAGCGTCAATGTGTCTGTCGAGGCGCCAATGCCCGTTCCGGTTAGCACGCTGCTGCCCATAGAGCGCTGCTTCGATTCTGGGACGAAACTTCCGTCCCTATCCGGACCCACCCAAGACCGCCCCCCGCAAAGCGTCTGATAATTATCTGGCGCGCCCGTCTTCTGCGAGCGCGCATTATTTATTCATTGAAGACGGCGCCTTTGCGGTAGTCGGGATTGAGGTACAACATGAGCGGACGATATTCGGCCCTTGCGGTTCTGGCACTTGTTATAGGCGCAGCCGGCGGCATTTATCTGGAAAGGGTTTATCTGAGCCCGGCGGAAAAAACGGAAACCGCGGGGCCGGACGTGCTCTATTGGGTCGCTCCGATGGACCCGAATTTCAGGCAACCCATCCCGGGCAAATCGCCCATGGGTATGGACCTGATACCGGTCTACGCGGGGGAGGAGCCGTCTGCCGATGCGGCAGAAGTGATTTTGTCATCGGCCGAGATTAACGCGATCGGTGTCCGCACAGCCATCGCCAAGACATCCGAGATATCAAGGCAGATCGAGACCGTCGGCTTCGTCGGGTATGATGAGCATCTGACAAGCCATGTTCACACCCGCGTCGAGGGATGGATTGAGGTGCTCAACGTGCGGGCTGTTGGTGATCCGGTCAAAGAGGGCGACATCCTCTTTGAGATGTTCTCACCCACAATCGGATCGTCGAGTAGCGATTTGGTTCGCGCAATAGAGGCCGGTGATAAACGGATCATTGATGCCGCGCGTAACGCCTTGCTGAGCCAAGGAATGTCGGATCAGCAGATAAAGCGGATTGAGACAAGCGGAACGCTTGCGCGCAATATTGAGGTGCTTGCGCCCCAGGATGGCGTCATTATCTCACTTGAGGCTGCAGACGGGATGTTTTTGCAACCCGCAACCCGTGCCGCATCTCTGACCGATCTCAGCGCCGTTTGGCTGATCGTCGACGTGTTCGAGCGCGACATCGCCCGCCTGACTGAGGACATGCGCGCCGTCGCCACATTCGACCATTTAAGCGGGCGGACCTTTGAGGGGACAATCGACTACATTTACCCCGAGCTTGACGCCCAGACCCGCACCCTACCTGTCCGCTTGCAGTTCGATAATTCCGAAGGGCTTTTGCGGCCCAACATGTTTGGTGCGGTCAGCCTGATCCCGAACGAAACGCGCACCGCGCTAACTGTTCCCACCGAGGCAATCATTCGTACTGGGACCGCCGAGCGTGTCATCCTGAAAACCGGGGAGGGCACCTTCAAGCCGCGCCTTATCACAACGGGGCTGCGCGATGAATTTGGCGAGGGTGGGCGTACCGAGGTGGTTCAGGGCCTCGCACCGGGCGAGGAGGTCGTCGCCTCCGCGCAGTTCCTGATCGACAGCGAAAGCGCGCTGAGCGCAGGACTTATGCGCATGGCGCCGACCGATGACGTGCCAGCCAGCGGCATAGGCGAGTTGGTCGCGCTGGACGCGGACACGCGGATTGCGACGATCAGTCACGGTGCTCTGGAAACTCTGGACTGGCCGGCAATGACATCGCAATTTTCTGTGCGCTCGGATGTCGCACTGGATGGGCTAAAGACGGGGCAACAGGTCGCCTTTCGCGCCGCACGCGGTGCAGACGGGCTGCTGGGATTAATCGCAATAGGCCGCGATGACGGGATCGCCGCGACAGGCAAGGGAACGGTCATCGCGGTCACAGCAGACGGACAATTGACTTTTGACCATGAGCCCATCCCGGAACTCGGCTGGCCTGCGATGGAAATGGACATGAACGTTGCGGGGTTTGATCCCGCGTCGGTTCCGCTCGATACGCCTGTCGAATTCGATCTCGCCAAGGGCGAAGACGGTATGTTCACAGTGGTAGCCGTTCGCAGCGACGCCATGGGCAATGGCGACGACATGGTGAATGATGTGGGGGCAGGGGCGTCTGTAGTCGCGGCCGCCGCGGGCGAGGGCGTCGACGCGCCCATCACTGTATCTGGCACGATTAACGCGATCGACGCGGCTGCCGGGATGGCGAACATCACTCACGGCCCGATGACGGACATCGGCATGCCCGGCATGACGATGGACTTCGCAATTGATCCGTCAGTGGACGCCGCAGCCTTGCTTGAGGATCAAGAGGTCACTCTGATGTTGCGGCGCAACCCTGACTTTTCGATGACCCTTGTCGGCATCGCAGACGACCAGGAGATCTCCCAATGATCCGCGCGATAATCCGGGCGTCGATTGCGAACCGCGTCATTATCCTAGCGCTTGCAGTCATGATGGGCGTCGCTGGCGTCTGGGCCATTCGTGCAACGCCGGTGGACGCTATCCCGGATCTGTCGGACGTGCAGGTCATCGTGCGTACGCCCTATGCAGGTCAGGCGCCTCAGGTTGTCGAGGACCAAATTACCTATCCCATTGCGACCGCGATGCTGGCCGTACCCGGCGCGACCGACGTGCGCGGATTTTCGTTCTTTGGCGACAGCTATGTCTATGTGGTTTTCGAGGATGGCACCGATCTCTACTGGGCCCGCACGCGCGTGCTGGAATATCTGGGCCAGATCACCGCAAACCTGCCGGCGGACGTGTCGCCGCAGCTGGGCCCGGATGCGACGGGCGTGGGCTGGATATATCAATATACCCTTATCGACCGGACCGGCGGGCATGATCTGTCTGAGCTGCGCACGTTGCAGGACTGGTTTTTGAAATATGAGTTGCAAACAGTCGAGGGCGTGTCCGAGGTCGCCACGATCGGCGGCATGGTCAAGCAATATCAGGTCGTGATCGACCCGAACAAACTGCGCGCCTACGACGTAACGCTCGCCCAGATCCGCAGCGCGATTGAGGATGCAAACCGCGAGACGGGTGGCAGCGTGATCGAGATGGGCGAGGCCGAGTTCATGGTCCGCTCGACTGGCTACATCAACGAGTTGGCCGACCTCGCCAAAGCGCCACTGATGGTGAATACGCGCGGCGCGGCCGTCACTTTAGAGGACGTGGCCGACATCCGCCTCGGCCCTGAGATGCGCCGCGGTGTGGGCGAACTGAACGGCGAGGGCGACGCGGTGGGCGGCGTCGTTATCCTGCGCTGGGGTGGCAACGCGCTGGCCACAATCAAGGCCGTTGAGGCGCGTATCGAAGAGTTGCGCACCAGCCTGCCTGAGGGGGTCGAGATCGTGACCACCTACAACCGGGCGGGCGTGATTGAACGTGCCATCGACAACCTGCGCAAGAAACTGACTGAGGAATTCATCGTCGTCATTCTGGTTTGCGCCGCGTTCCTTTTGCACATCCGTTCATCTCTGGTGATACTGGTATCCTTGCCGCTGGGCATCTCTGCCGCATTCATCGTCATGAAACTGCAGGGCGTGAATGCCAACATCATGTCGCTGGGCGGTATTGCTATCGCCATCGGCGCGATGGTCGATGCCGCCATCGTAATGATTGAGGCGATGCATCGAAGGCTAGAAAACGAGAAGCTGACCAACGAGAACCGTTGGCGGATCGTCAGCGAATGCGCCTCCGAAGTCGGACCGGCGTTGTTCTATTCTCTCGCAATTATCACCGTCAGCTTTCTACCCGTATTTGTGTTGGAGAGCCAAGAAGGTCGATTGTTCAAACCGCTGGCTTTCACCAAGACCTACGCAATGGCGGCGGCGGCAATTCTGTCGATCACGCTGGTCCCGGTGTTGATGGGATACTTCGTACGGGGGCGTATTATCCCTGAGCGAAAGAACCCGTTGAACCGGGTCATCATATGGGTCTACCGCCCATTTCTGGATGCTGCCGTCGCGTGGCCTTGGGCGACGACCCTTCTGGCAGGCCTGCTGGTAGCGTCCATGTGGTGGCCCCTCCAACGTATCGGGAGCGAGTTCATGCCCGAGTTGAACGAGGGTGATTTGCTTTATATGCCAACGCTTTATCCGGGCGTGTCTATCGGTAAAGCGCGTGAGGTTCTGCAACAGAGCGACCGGATGATCGCCACCATCCCCGAGGTTTTGACAGTCCACGGCAAGCTGGGCCGCGCGGACACCGCGACCGACCCCGCGCCCCTGACGATGATCGAAACGACGATCCAGCTAAAGCCTGAGGCAGACTGGCGCGAGGGCATGACGATGGACCTTATCCGGGGCGAGTTAGACCGCGCGGTGAAGATCCCCGGCGTGACCAACGTTTGGATCCAGCCGATCAAGAACCGCATCGACATGCTGGCGACCGGCATCAAGACGCCCGTTGGCGTCAAGATATCGGGCGCTGACCTGAAAGTGATCGAAGAGATCGGTATTGAGGTCGAGCGCATCGTTGCTGGCATTGACGGCACCGCCTCGGCCTACGCCGAGCGGCCCATCGGCGGGCGCTTTATCGAGATTAACGCCGATCGTGATGCGGCTGCCCGCTACATGATGAGTGTGCGGGACGTCCAAGAGGTGGTCCAGACCGCCATCGGCGGGATGCAGGTTTCGGAATCCGTCGAGGGGCTGGAACGATATCCGATCAATATGCGCTATCCGCAGGAGTGGCGGGATAGCCCCGAGACGTTGCGCGATTTGCCCGTCGTCACACCATCGGGGGCGCATATCCCGCTGGGTGCGCTGGCCGAGATCAAGATCGTCGACGGCCCCGGAATGATCCGGTCCGAAAACGCGCGGCGTACAGGCTTTGTCTTTATCGACATCGCCGGGCGCGATCTGGGCGGATACGTGACGGAGGCGCGTGCGCTCGTGGCCGATAAGGTCACGCTGCCGCCGGGCTATTCTATCAAATGGTCGGGCCAGTACGAGTATATTGAGCGGATGCAAGAGCGGTTGAAACTGGTCGCCCCCGCGACCCTGCTCATCATAACGCTAATGCTGTTCTTGGCGTTCAACCGCGTGATTGAAGTGGGGATCATCCTTGCCGCCCTTCCCGTGGCGCTTGCCGGGGGTGTGTGGTTCCTGTGGTATCTCAGTTTCGACATCTCCGTCGCCGTGCTGGTCGGCTTCATTGCGCTTGCGGGTGTGGCGGTCGAGACGGCTATCGTCATGCTGCTCTATCTCAATCTTGCTTGGGACAAGCGAAAGGGGCAGGCGACGCTTGAGGCGAGGCCGATGACCCGTGTCGATGTCGAGGAGGTCGTATTTGAGGGGGCCCTTTTACGCGTACGCCCCAAGATTATGACCGTTGCGACAATTTTTGCGGGCTTGATCCCAATTATGTACGGTACAGGCACCGGCTCGGAGATTATGCAACGAATTGCAGCACCCATGGTGGGCGGTATGGCAACCGCGACAATGCTGACCCTATTCGTGATCCCGTCGATCTTTGTGATCTGGAAACGATTGGCCTTGAAGCGGGTCAATCGCGAAGTGTTACGCCCAGCCCAGCCGGGCACAATTGCCATCTTGGCGGAATGACGCGGACCAAACGCCAAACTGGAAGGAATGCCAGGTGTGGATGCTGTCGATATAGAGCTGCTCGATCTCGTTTATCAGCGGCCTGCCGTCGTAGGGCGGCTCTGTTCGGGCGATGGCGACATCGACATCTGTGGCATCAACGTCCAGAGTATCCGGCCATAAATCTGTGGCTGTCGTAGCGGGGCGCTTTCACGTGTCGCCTGTGGCACGGTGCCAGCGCTTGCGCGATAACTCCGCCAGTGCGGACGCTGCCGAACCTGTGAGCGCCGAGGTGGCATCATTTCATGGCTTGGAGGGGAGCCGCCTTTGCACACGCGGCGGTGAAGTGGTCCTGCTTTTTAGGACAGGTTTGCGGCTTAGCTAAGACGCAATCTGGTTGGTTTCATGCCGCCATTTGGTTTCGTTCTGCGTTGAAGAATGCGTCGTCGGGGGACCGTTTGTCGAGGGCCGTGTGAGGCCGCCCGGTGTTGTAGAACCTGATCCAGTCTCTGATCACGCTTATGGCTTGGAAGCCGTCCTGTAATTCATGCAGGTAGACGGCCTCTTGCTTCAATGACCGCCACAGCCGTTCGATGAAGATGTTGTCGAGGTATCGCCCCCCGATCGATACCTAAAGGACCAAACCTACCGACCCGCGTTCGTTAAGGCTTCACCACTGACGCGGCTCTGATGATCTAAGAAAGTTATCTTATCAAGCACGGCTATTTCAACCGCTAAGATATCACGTCAGACATCTGCACCCTGCACCGTTTTGTCTGCATCTAAGCCATGTGGCTCATCCGCTTCTTCAAGTTTGACGGCTTCGCCCGACAGGAAGTTACCGATGACGTTTAGCGCTTCGAAGTTTTCACAGACCACCTTGAACACGACTAAAAACGGCACGGCAACAAGTGCGCCGGGTATTCCCCAGAGCCAACCCCAGAACACCACCGTCAGAAAGACCGCGACGGTGTTCAACTCTAGCCGCCGACCCACCAGCCAAGGCGTTATCAGCTGGCCTTCGATCCCCGTGAGTATCTGATATCCCAGCGGCGCCAGCAACGCATAGCCGAGTGAGTCGAAGGTCACGATTGAAAATGCGCCGACCAGCACTGCGCCGATGAAGCCGCCCAAATAGGGCAGAAAATTCAGCAAAAATGCTGCTATGCCCCAGATGTAAGCGCTCGGCAGTCCCAGCACCGCTAAATAAATCCCAATGGCAAACCCCAAACAGGCGTTGATGATAGTAATCGTTAAAAGATACCGTGAGACGCGCCGCTCCACATCGTAGACGGTACTGAGCGCGCGTTTCTTTTCCGCCATTGTTGGCATGGCCTGCACCAGCTTGAGATAGAACAATTCGCCAGAGGACAGCAGGAACAATGCAAGGATCAGGGTAACGGCGAGGGTGGCGCCAAACTGTGTCACTGTGTTGAAAGCACTGCTGAGCAGGGTTGGTGCTTTGACCACCACTTCCTGCACTTCCGACGTCTCGCCGCCGTTTTCTTCCTTTCCGATCTTTTCAACTTCGGCTGTCGCGGCACGAACTTCTTCAACGGCGTCCGCCATGCCGCGCAGCTTTTGCTGTATCTCAACACCCATCTTGGGGATTTCGTCGCTCCAAAGGGCAACAGTTCCGGCCGATCCGCCAATGATCCCAAGAACTAGAACGGCTGTCGCGGCTATCAGCACGAAGCCCGAAGCCGCATGCGGCATTCCTGCGCGGTGTAAACCGCGGGATACAGGGCTGAGCGTTAGCGCGAGAAGGAAACCAAGGACGATGGGCAGGATCAGGTCCCTCGCGAAGTAGGCCGTCACGAACAAGGCTATGAGCACCAAAACCTGTAGCGAACGGCGAATGGATGGCAGGTCGTCCACAGCAAAGCCTCCGGAGCATGTGTGTGATGGAGATCAGAGCGTAACGCCTAGAATGGTGAAAGGTTCAAACATTAAGCCACCTTCCACAATCATCGGTTTTGGTCATGGTTAGCGCAGTTTTATCCTATGCCCGAACGTTTTCCATTGCCTCTGGTTGACGATGAGGTTGTCTGCTGGTGCGAGGATGTAACGCTGGCCGAGGTTAAGACCGCCATCACGGACGGCGCACACGAGAATTTTGCGGTTAAGGTTTGGGTTCGCGCCGACATGGGCTTGTGCCAGGGTCGCAACTGGGGAGCGGGCATAGCGGCGGCGCTGGCGGAATCGGACATCGACCCCATAACTGCAGGCTACAACCGTAGCCACTTTCCTTTGCGCCCCATTTCAACGTGTATCGCTACAGCGGCGTTTGCGTCGTCATCCGAACCGAAGGCTTAAACATACGTATCGTTGGATGAATGCGAAACCACCTAAGCAAGGTAAATGTCGCTGTCTCCTTTTCTGCACAGGAGCCATGCCTTTCGGCGGGAGCGGGGCGCAGTTGAGCTTGGAATTGGTTCTACTGGAGTAGGGTGAGCTTCTGTTTAAAGTTATTGTAGATGGAGGCGTAAATAACGGCAAATTTCTACAGGCTTCGGATTTTCCAAAAGCAATTAAATGGGCCACCTAGCGCTTTGGTTGTACATTATAGGTCAAATGCACTAGACAAAAATTCACCCCAACAATCCAAGGAACGCCTCATGAAAGTGGCCAGAATAAACTTGTCCGTTCGCCATCCTCGGTACGGTTATCCGATGTCCATCGTGGAAGTGGATGCCAAAGGTCAGCGGGCAAGATGCCCTTGGGTAGATACGAAAGGTAAAACGCAGAAAGACTGGTTTGCCTTTGAAGATCTCGGACTTGCTCAGACAAAGCTATAGTCAACGCCAAAGCTAAAGTCAGCGTGACTTACGCTCGCGCCCGCTCAGTATAACGGGCTAAAGGTATCAGTCGGCGCAGCCAAACGCTTCAGGAAAAGCGATTATTAACCGCAAATTGAACATGTTATCAAACTTCACCATCACCGTGTCGCCTGAAAATACTGGACGGCATGTCACTGCGGTTATCATCGGCTGGAACGCCAAGGACATAGGAGACCGAAAAGCCATTTTCTGTAAAAGGCGACTGGGCCTTCTATCTGATTGGATACCCATTTCACCGTGAAGGCGACACGCCCGTCGACGGCGCCGCGAACGCAACGTCAGACGGCACGGGTCAGCCCTCCGTCGATCCGCAGGTTCTGGTCTGTCATATAGGCAACGCCCTCGGACGCGAGCGATGAGGTCCGCGACGACATCTTGTTCGCTTTCCCATAGCGCCCCATCGGGATGCGCGCGCGCCCCGTTGGCGCACTCCAAGAATTGCGTCGGGCTGGACCACGATCACCATACACCGTGGCCGCAAGTATTCGGTTCCGATTGACATAGGTTTCAATCTCGCTGATTTCGCCTACGAGGAGAGGGATGACAACATGCGGGCACTAACGGAAATTGCGCCATCCCGATCCATCGGGGGTATCGCGCTGATGTGTGCTGGCATCGCATGCCTTAGCGTCAATGATGCCATAGCCAAGACACTGACCGATAGTTACGCGCCGGTTCAGATTCTTTTTATTCGCAATGCCATCGCGCTCCTCCCCGCATTGCTTATCGCGTTTAGCACGGGAGGTAAGGCGGCGCTTTGGTCCTATAGGCCCATGGCGCATCTGATACGGGGTATCATCTGGACTTGCGCTGCCATCATGTTCTTTCTTGGCCTGAGGCATCTCGGACTAGCCGAGGCGACGACTTTGGTATTTGCGGCCCCGATATTCATCATCGCACTCTCAAGCATTTTGCTGAAGGAGCACGTGGGCTGGAGACGATGGTCGGCTGCTGTCGTCGGTTTTATCGGAGTATTGGTTGTCGTTCGTCCCGGAAGCGCGACGTTCCAACTGGTCGCATTATTCCCAGTGGGCACGGCACTGTTCTACGCCCTGCTGATGATTGGGTCGCGATGGGTGGACCCGCGCGAAAGCCCTTGGACTGTGATGCTTTACTTGGTCGGGGCGGGTGCATTGATAAACGGCCTCCTTAGCCCGTTTTACTGGGTCCCGATTCGGCCCGACGACATCTGGATGTTCCTCGGGATTGCCGTCTTTGGCACGGCGGGAATGACGATGATAACGCAAGCTTTCCGCTTCACCTCGGCATCAGTCGTCGCGCATTATGAATATACGGGTCTCTTATGGGCCATACTGCTGGGATGGCTCATCTGGCGAGATGTGCCTGATTTGGCGACCTTCGTCGGCGCGGGCATCATCGTAGTAAGCGGGCTTTTTATAATATTTCGTGAGCGGCAGTTGAAATGACCTCGAAAAATTAACGAGGCAGCAAATTCGAAAATCTCGTTGAAATGACACCGATCACTTTGCGTGGAATTCGACACCCCATTCGTCAGGTAGCATCAATCACCGAGCGGTCGATTGCAATTACCTAAAAAGCAGTCACCGCGCTGGCGGAATTTGCCGTCTGTTTTGCTCCGTATCGCGGCAACCATAGGGATGAAATACTGGAAGTTGCACGAAGGTCTGCTTTGCAGAAGCTGGGGCGCAGCGTTCTATGGAACGGCCAATGACCGGTCAGGGCCGGGAGTAGCATTGATCACGGCGGGCGGAGAGTGTGGATCAGCTGCACCCGCAATACGGCGAATGGAACACAACTGAAGCAGCCATCCGCGGCGCGCGAAACACAAGACGTCCCATATGCTTAACTTCCAATGCCTCCGCGATAGGCAAACCATTCAAGCTGGCGCTGAGGTTTGCGAAACCCTTCATGTTTCGAAGATGCGCTCGCCCGGTTTGATTTCGGCAGCCTCTTCCACCTGTTTGGGCATCACCAAGGCCAGACCCGAGACGAGGCAAGCCAATGCCGCCCAGACCCAAACACTCATACTTTCACCAAGCAGCAACACGCTCCAGAATATGCCTGCGGCGGTCATGGCATAGCCGGCCTGGCTCGCAAAGACTGCCCCGGTCGTGCGGATGGTATAGATCAGCAGGATTGTACTGAAGGTGCTGATCGCCGCGATCAGGAAGAATGCCCAACCATATTCCGCAAACGCGAACGCTGGCGGAATGAACGAACCTGACAGCAGGGTCAACGGTGTCATCAAAAGCGCGGCCGCGATGATTGTTCCAGTCGCCAACGCGATGGAATCGCATTCGTCGTCGGGTATGGCCGCAACGATGATGTCCTCGATCGCATAGCAGAAAGGCACGAAGAGCGCGATCAGCATCCAGACCCATCCACCCACGACCCCGGTCGCGTTGCCGGGCACCATAATTATCACGACGCAGGCCAGTCCCAGACACAAGCCGATGAAGCGTTTAAGGCTAGGCGCCTCAAACCCGAAGGACGCCGCGATGATGAAAACCATGAAGGATTCAGCCGCCAGAATGATCGAGATAATCATCGCCGACACCTCTGAGGCTGCCCAGAGCAGAAAGACCTGCGACAACGCATTCCCGAATAGGCCAAGCAGCAGGTAGCGGCGTATCTCAGGCCAGCTTGTACCCGGATAGCGCCCGGTGATGACCGTGACAGCCAGCATCATTCCGGCGCTGATCCAGAGTGTCCAGAAAACTGCCCCCAGAGGATGCAGCCCGTCCACCATGATGATCCGCGACAGCGACGGCACGAGCCCCCAGCACGCTCCCAGCAGGAGCAGCAGAAAGCCGCCCTTGAGAAGGCTGATCTGGTTGCGAAGGTTCTGTTCGCGGCGATAGACCTCGCTGGCCATCCCGAGAAACACACGTGTGAGATTCCCAAGCTGATCGTCGCGCTTCGCGATATCGCTGAGGTCCAGACGGGACGGGTCGAAATCCTTGCGCTCGATCACCCCCGAGGCGGCTGCCAGTCGATCGACCTGCTGGAGATACTCAAGTTCCTTGTCGCGCAACCGCTTGCGCTCGATCCCCGCACCCAGCCGGGCCTTCAGAAGCACCGGATTGAACGGCTTGGTCAGAAAATCCTCTGCCCCCAGTTCGATGGCGCGGACGCTGTCTTCCATCTCTTCGAGCGAGGAAATGACGATCACTGGAATATCGCGCAAGGTTGGATCGGCCTTTATGGTGCGCAGCACTTCGAAGCCGTCCATCCCGGGCATGACGATATCGAGCAGCAGGATATCAAACGACTGCTCCCTGAGCGCATCAAGACATTCAATCCCACCTGCGACCGATTCAACCGCGAACCCAAGATTCTGAACGGCGAATTCCATTTTCATCCGGTTGGTCTTCTGGTCGTCGACCACAAGCACCCGGCCTGAAAGATGTTGGGATGAACCGTTCATATGTTCCACTTCACTGTATCTGTTGCTGCCGCAGCCGCGTTTCTGCCGCCTCGTAAAGTTGCGGGACGCGCGCGGCCAATGGCAGGGCCTGATCGAGATGTCCGGCGCGGCAGAGGTTTTCGATTTCACGGCAAAGCTGCGACAGCGTACCCGCTCCGAAATCAGTCGCGCTCGACTTGAGCGTATGCGCGGCCTGGCGCAACGCGTCTGTATCATTGTCCTCGGCGGCCGCCCCGATCCGCAGGATCAAATCAGGCCCCTCGTCGAGAAAGCTCAGCACAAGTTCATCAAGTGCTTCGCGATCCCCGCCTATCGTCTCCAGCAATATCTCAAGCGCGCCCGGATCAAACTCGCCCGTGTCGCCTGGCGGCTCGTCGCTCGCGTCATCCTTGGCCGCGCCGCAACAGTCCTTTAGGGCGTCGACCAAGGCCTCGACCCGGATTGGTTTACTGACATAGCCGCTCATACCTGCCTCGAAAAACCGTTCCCGGTCACCGTCCATGGCGTTGGCGGTCACGGCAATGATCGCCGGGCGTCTCTCGGCGGGATAATCGGCGATGATCCGGTGGGTCGCCTCGACCCCGTCCATCTCCGGCATTTCGATGTCCATCAGCACAACATCATAGGTCTGCCGTTCCAAAGCCTCGAGCACCTCCTTGCCGTTTCCCGCGACGTCGGAGGTATATCCAAGGCGTTTTAGAATCATGCGCCCTAGTTTCTGGTTGGTGGCGTTGTCGTCAGCCAGCAGAATACGAAGCGGAAGCCGCTCCGCCATAGTGACATCAAAGGACGCTGATTTGTGCTGCATCGGTTCAATCACTCTCATTGGTTTTCCGGCAAACAGGCTGACAAGGGCGTTGAGCAGCGGTGAAGGCTTGACGGGTTTTGACAGTACCTCGGCAAAGCCGACGGCCTCAAGTGCGGTGCGATCATGATCTCCTGCCTGCCCGAGCGAGCTGAGCAGGATCAGCGGCATGTCATGCGTGGCTGCATCTGCGCGCAACCGCCGGGCCAGCCCGAGGCCGTCCATTCCCGGCATGTGCATGTCTAGCACCGCAACATGAAATTTATGCCCCTGCGCCACCAACTCAAGCGCCGCGTCGGGGTTGTCCACGGCGATGGGACGCATGGACCAGCTCTTGATCTGCCGCGACAGCAGATCGAGGTTGGTGGCATTGTCGTCGACGATCAACACGCGCTTGCCATCCAGATCGGGGCGCGCTTGATTAAGGTCGATATTGTCGGCGTCCTCGCCGATGGGGGCGGACAAGCTGAAATGAAAGGTGGTCCCTTTGCCCGGTTCGCTTTCGAGCCAGATCCGCCCGCCCATAAGGTTGACCAGCTTCTTACTGATCGCTAGCCCAAGCCCGGTCCCGCCAAAACGCCTTGTGGTGGAGGCATCAACCTGACTGAAGGATTCGAACAAGATATTCTGTCGTTCGGGCGGAATGCCGATGCCGGTATCGCGCACAGAGAATAAAAGGTCGCACATGCCAGCTTGCGGTGTGGCCTCAGGGTTGGGGCCGACAGTCAGAATGACCTCGCCCGTTTCTGTGAACTTGATCGCGTTGTTAAGCAGGTTCAGGAGAACCTGGCGCAGGCGGGTAGCGTCGGTTACCAAAGTCGTGGGGGTGGCCGGCTCGAGATAATAGGCCAGATCGAGCCTCTTGCGCCCCGCAGTCATGGCGACCAGATCAAGCGCACTTTCGACGCAATACCGCAGATCGAAAGCGTTGCGTTCAAGCTCCAGTTTGCCAGCCTCAACCTTGGAGTAATCCAGAATGTCGTTGATGACCGTCAGCAGGCTTTCGGCGCTGTCGTTGATAGTGCGGGCGAAATCCATCTGCTCGGCGTTCAGTCCAGTGTCCATCAACAAGTTGCTCATGCCGATTACACCATTCATCGGTGTTCTGATCTCGTGGCTCATATTGGCAAGGAACTGGCTTTTTGCGACGGTCGATTTGAGTGCGATATCGCGGGCTTCCTCAAGGGAATTGACCAACTCCTCTAGCTGCGCCTCGCGCACCTTGTCCCCGGTGATGTCTGTAAAAACACCGACAATGCCCCCTGCTGCGGTGGGTCGTTCGCTGATCCGCATCCAGGATCCATCGGTGCGGCTTTGCTCGAAAGGACCGTTCGGATTGCGGTGCAGTGCAATCCGTTGTTCAATCCACTCCGCAGGATCCGCCACGTCGACGATGTTGGACCGGGCGACATGATCGGTGATCCGGTCAAAGCTCAGCCCCGGTTCGATATCCAGACCTATGCGGGCATACATGTCCTTGTAGCGGTGATTGCAAATCACCAGCCGGTCATCCGCATCAAAAAGGGCGAATCCTTCATTGATGGCCTCGATCGCCTCGGTCAGTTGTTGCTTGCTGCGCAGCACCTCGGCATCGGCCTCTTCGCGCAGCTCTGACAAGCGTTCGCGCTCTGCGAGACTGTCGCGGAACAGCGAAAGCGTTTGCGTCATCGCGCCGATTTCATCGCGACCGACCTTCGGCAGGTCTACCGCGAGGTTGCCCGACGTAATCTGGCCCATCGCCGAAAGGAGGCGACGTAGCGGCCTTCGAATGGAGCTGACGACCCAGAATGTCAGCCCGGCACCAACAAGGGCGGCGGCAACGACAATGCTGGTCGAGAGTTTCACCGCGCTTGTTGCCTCGGCAAAGGCTGCTTCGCTCTTGGCCACCGCCCGCTCTTCAAGCTCGTCCACCAGCGCGCCGAGCGCTGCGTCGATTTTCGTGATATGGGCCTGCCCTTTGGCGACGAGGGAATTGCCCAGCACGCGCTGATCGTTGGTATAGGCCTCAACCGCCAAAAGCGCCTGCTCGACAAAAGGGTTAATCTCCGAGCGGATCACCGCCACTTGGTTAGGCGCAAAAGGTTCAAGGGTCGTTAGGTCTTGCTCCAACGCCGTGCGCGCTGCCATGGCGTTGTTTTCTGACCGCATTAACAAGCTGACCGACAAATCCGAAAGCCAATATTTTAAGTCGCCAAAATGGGTGCTGGCGGCATTGGCGTGGGTCGACACCTCAAGCGCCTTCGAACCTTCTGAAATTGCCTCTGAGTTGCGAACAAGCCGGGTGGACAAGAACACATTGGTCGCAATGAGAAACGCAAGAAGGACGGCGGACAGAAAAACGATGCGTGCAAGGATGGACAGGCTTTTCATGCAGCAGCTTCCTTACATCCAATCGCGGACCGTGCCGCGCCCGTCGTTAACGCAGTAGGCTGATGCTGATCACACCACCAAGATCCCCGATCTTTCCCCCCTCTTTGGGATAGCCAGTTACGTCGATCTCGCCCTTTGGCCCGCCGTGGCAAGCGGTGCATCCCTCGCTATAATATTCAGGAACCAAGACCCGAAAGGCCGACTGATTGCCGAACGCCGCTTCAGCGGCGAAAATATCGTTTTTCGGCCAGTCTTCGGATGCCAGCCGGTCGGTGATTATCCCCGTCTCCCATTCGTCCGGCAGCGCCTTGCGATTGCGCACAAGATGCGGCGGGGCCGTCACCTTGACGACCGCCTGATCGCCGACGAGCTGGTAAAAGCGCTCATTAACCAGACGAGCGAACACCGCAGGCACGAAACCCTTGAAGGCGATGCCTTCGCTGTTAATCGTTGTCTGGTTGTCCGCCATTACCTCGCGGATCGCGGTCATCTGCGCAGCGATCAATGTCGCTTCACGCGGATCCTGTCCGTCGTACAGTGGTGAAACCTCATTGACCTCGATGTAGCGTTCGCGGGCGATGTCCAACACGAAATCACCGGTTAGGCCTTTGTCGCCGCCTTTCGGGTCGTTGATCACATCCTGCTGCGACCCGATCACCGCGCGCGCTTCACGCAGAAGCGACGCTAGACGAAGAGCGGTTTCCAGATCCTGTTTCTCGCTTGTCTGGGCTCGTGTGGAAAGTGTTACAGCTCCCAGAAACGTCATCAAGAAAAAGGCTGCCAAACCGAAATTTTCAATTTTTAAAAGCACCTATTGCTCCTAAACAGCAAGAAGGCAGACCAACGGCAGTGGTAAAATTTTCGAAACAATATTTTAATTTATCATGGATAATATGCGCTGTTGTCAATCAAAGGTTATATTTTCACCACGAAGCCGTGCCTTGCTGACTTGCATTTCCAATGAACCACATGTCTCGAAGATATTCTCATGAAGCTGACAGGAGCACGGGGCTAGCGAAATTGATCTAGTGGAGCAACATTGCCCGCAAGACAGCACTGTCGGCTCCAAATGGTTTCGCGACCTAAACCGACAGTTCGACCTTGGCCCCCATGCTTGGAAGGATTATCTCGCAATCATGAAATTTACATCTCCACGAGATCGCCGATCCACCCGCACTATGCCGCAGGCCGGTGCGCCAGGTTTCCTGTGGTGCCTCGTGGGCGTCATGACAGTGATAGAATTGATCCTCAGCCTTTCGGATTGGGGCGTCTTCGGAGAGCAGAACCTGCGCTGGACCGCCTTTTCTTTCGGCGCGTTCTGGCAGCCTGTTTTTGCCGGGACGGTGCCGCCGATCTATCCCGGCCAGACTGCCCTGATGTTCATCAGCCATGCCTTCCTGCATGCCGGGTTCGCCCATTTAGCGATGAACAGCGTCGTGCTCTTGTCGCTGGGGAAATTCATCTCGGACCAAATCGGGGCAGCCCGGACATTGTTGATACTTTTTCTGTCGGCGGTTGCGGGCGCGGCGTGTTTCGGGCTGCTGTCGGCCAGCCCTGCGCCGATGATTGGGTCGTCGGGCGCGGTATTTGGCCTGATCGGGCTGTGGCAGGCGATGGATTTCCGGATGCGCCGACGGGCGGGCCTACCGTTACAGCCGACCCTCACGGCGATCTTGGGACTGATTGCAGCCAATATCGCCCTTTTCGTGATCCTCTCTGGCGGTCTTGCCTGGCAGGCGCATCTCGGCGGGTGGATCGTCGGCTGGCTTTCGGGACAAAGCTTCGCACGGCGTTGATGAAGCTGCGGACCTGGCTATTCCGGGGTGCCGTTTCACCTCGGGTCAGCACAGGTCATGGAGTGGCGAGACTGGAATGCGACAGGCCACCTCGTGCGGGGTGGCACGGGGGAAACAACGTGCCGTCCTCTTTCGTCATCGGGGCGAGGCGTTCACACTGTCACGCGCGACCATCTCTGACGGCTGTTTCGAGCTCGAAAAGCTCGCTCCGCGGGCGTCTGGCCGTCAGATCGTACCCGGCCTGCTAGTTGGCCACTTTATTCAACAGTGGCATTTTGAACGTCAACAACTGATCATCGGCAATTGACGGAGGTTGCACCCTCCCGCAACACAATTTACTAAATAAGATCAAAGCGCTAGTGCCCTTCGGGGCACTCTCTGCGTTTCGGGGCAAGGCCACGGTGCTACGGCGAGGCGCAAAGCGGTGCGCCGAAGGCACGGCTTCCAAATTGCTAAACCGGGCGGAGACCGGACGTTCGCTGCAGGTCGGAACCATTCAGCTGGTTGATGGGAAAGTGGACGTTCTGGCTCTGTTTTTTCAGTCTCCGCAGGTCTCAGACTGATTGGGCGGAGTACAGTCTTATGGTCGTGCCGTGAGAAGTATTCTCACTGGCCATAAGTTATCGATATAGATCATGAATTGCGTTCTAATCGCTAACAGCGACGAAGGTTTTAGACCTACGCCTTGGAAGCGAACCTGATCGGCAACTTTTAATTCCCGTCATTTCTGATGTTTGTGTTGCTAAACAATTCCTTCAGCAATCCAGATGTGCATTGTATCGCGCTACCAGCAGCCCTACTTTACCAGCATGCCTAAATCAGGGACACCAACATTCGAGCATCGGGTGGCGATCATACCAAGCGATATTGACGACATGGGGCATGTCAACAATGCCGTGTACCTCCGCTGGGTGCAGGAAGTCGTTGTCCGTTTTTGGCAGCACATATCTTCCGTTGATACACAGGAAGGGCTTCTATGGGTGGCTCTCAAGCATGAAATCGTCTACCATAAGCCATTATTTTTTAATGACGAAGTAGATATCGCGGTCACTGCGACTGGAACGCGGGGATCTCGGGCGTCATTTTTAACAATCTTTAAGCGCGGTGAAGATATAGTTGCTGAAGTGCGTAGTTCATGGTGTTGCGTCGATGCAGCGACGCGGCGACCTAAAAGGATCGCTTATGACATCGTTCGTCGGTTTATGCCAAACTGAGACTGGTTTGCCCGTTTATTCATTGTTGGAGCCTTGTCGCAGGGATCATATTGCAGGCCCAGTTTTCCCTTGCCCAAATTTCAGATAATTTCGTAACAGAAGCAATTTGCCTTTCACGGCTCAGTGCTAGTGCGAACGGACGCGATGCACGGTAGCGTCGTTGTGCAAGGTGGGGCACACGGGAATAGTGAGCCGCGTCTAGCCTGAAAGTTTGCTATAGTTTCAGCCGTTCGACTTCTGACGTTGTCGCTGTCCTCTACAAACGCGTATCTTCCTCTTTCTCAAGCCGATCTTTACGAAGGCGCGCGGTTTTGATCTGGCGTTCTTCCGTTTCTTCTTCAGCGATTGCCTTCACTGCACGCGTGGTTTTGTCCAGCTTCGTTTCCTTTTCGGGCTTCGAGTTTGTAAATACTGTCGTCTTTGCCAGCTTGTTCATTAACAAATATCCTTGATGTACGTATTCCTAGGATCGCACTGCTAACACGCAGGAATTGATGAAATTGTTGGTCGTGTAGTCTGAACGGATCTTCTGACTTGCGGCACAGGAAATCGGGTATGGTCGCCGCCAAAGGACCGGCGGTCTTGTTGAAGGTAGGCGGGAAAAACCGAAGCTCATTCCCGCCTACTTTCGCAGTTCTACGGAAGCTTATGTGTCGTTGCTCAATGCATTCTCACAGGCATCCGCAAGATCCCTACTGGGTTCTTCAGCGCCGAGCGGGGTTGCCCATCCTGCGTCCTCAACAACGGTATGACGTTGATAAGACGAGGCATCTTCTAGTTCTGCCAATATCGCAACGGCACCCGGATCATTCCGAGATTTACGAATGCAGTAAGGCGTTAAAGCAACGACGACGGCCGCAGCGGAATCGTCATTCGACATTTCAGCCGCAGTGCCACCAGTGACCCAGCCACCCCAATTAAAGCCAATAATTGAAACAGCAATAGCTCCTGCTCCAACACCCAAGAGGGCAGGTTTTATCCATTCGGGAAATTGCATATTTTAGACCAATCTGATTTGGGAAGAATGCGCAGGATCGCGCACTTGATACCGGGGTAACACAGTCCGCAGGAGATTGCATGTTTAACCAGCGTTTCCAAAAGGCCATGCCAGCGCAGCGCGGCGAAAACCAAATTTTCTATATGCGCCCAGCAACTGAAACCAAGGTAGGATGCTGCTCAAAACGAACGGCAACTCTGGGAAAGTTTCACTTCGGCAGTGGATCAATTGGTCGATCTAGCGAACGGAAATTAAGTCCCGCTGACCGACATTTCATCCAACAAAATGCTGCAGGATCTACGAATGGCAGCTCTGACGGGCTACAATGCAGCATTGCGTCAGAGCATGAATGGCCGCTCTAGACCGGAAGCACTCCGAAACCATGGCTTGGAGACGGTTCTCCCGCATTGCTCAAAACCAAATGCACCATGCTGAACTTGTATTGCCCCGCTTCAGGCGCAGCCATGAGCCCGTCCGCCTCATAAAGACCAACCAACCTACACCGTGGCGTAACACAACTTAGCAACACCTCATCAACTCCCATTATCCGTGCCCTTTGTATCTGCTTTCCAAAGGTCACCAGAGGGAGTAGGCATCCCAATATTCTATTGTTTTGGGACAAATTATGGCGCAAAATGCCACCATTTATAAAGTCGAACTTTCAGTCTCCGACATGGATCGTCACTATTATGCAACCCATAAACTGACAGTTGCCAAGCATCCCTCAGAGACGGAAGAACGGCTGATGGTCCGCATTGTCGCTTTTGCGCTAAATGCCCATGAGCACTTGGAAATGACGAAGGGCCTTTCTACGGATGACGAGCCTGACATTTGGCAGAAAAGCCTGAGCGGCGAGCTTGATGTGTGGGTGGCCCTGGGACTCCCAAGCGAGAAGGTGATGCGTCAATCCTGTAGCAAAGCCGACAAGGTGATTGTTTATCCCTATGGCGGCAGGACAGCCGAGATGTGGTGGGATAAGATTAAAAACAGCACCAGCCGTTTTGATAATCTTCAGGTGATAAATTTTTCCGAGACCGACACAGGCGCTCTGGGAAAACTGGCAAGCCGCGCGATGAAGCTCCAGATCAATATTCAGGACGGCGATGTGATGGTCAGTGTGGGTGATAGCATCGTTTATGTTACCCCCGAAAAATGGAAGAGTGCTGCGTAATTCACCGGTGCCCGCCGCAAAGTCGGACTGAGTTGCTTGCTGGTGGCCTTCAGTCTGATGTGGCCCGCCGATAGCCGCATCGGGCAACCTGTACCGCAGCGCCGGTTCCTGTTACCAACGGCAGCATTGAGCCGTTTATGTCGATCAGGCGGGCGGAGCACTCAGGATGCACGTCGTGCCCCCGCAGGTCTGCTTCGAGCCCAGACCTACCAAAATTTACGAATGCTATTTGCTGGCAACTTGGTATTATTCGATCTGTAGGAACAACCGTATTGGACTTCACTAAATGCCCCAGAAGTCGAAAACTCGAGAGACGCTAGAAGAACTTTTAGCCTCATGCTCTGATACTTTTTCCCCCGCAGAGTTAGGTTCAGTGCCTGTGACTTTGGACGGCCGTGACGTCGATGGCGAAACACCGCTCCATGTGATGCTGTGGCGCGGAAATACCTATGCTGTATTACAATTTATTGAAGCAGGGGCAGATATAAATGCAGTCGGTGATATGGCTGAAACGCCGCTTCACATTGCAGTGAAACAACAGAACTCGGTTGCCATTGAAGCACTACTTAAGGCCGGAGCTGGTATGTCTCATGTGTCCGAGTTTCGACAGTCACCACGAGAACTTGCGGATGAATTGGGTGGCGACATCCGACGGCTTTTTGTCAACCAGTGAGGCTCTTTACCTCTCCAATGCCGAGGTCTGAAAAGTCCCGCACAGCAGACTCTGGTTCATATTGCTGCCAAGGTCCGCTTTGAGCGGTGGTCTCAACAGGTGGACGCAACACTTTAATCTTTAGGAAGAGATGGAGTGTTGGCAATGAAGTATCGTACCAGGATTTACTATTCGGCTGAGCAACGTGCGGATATCTGGGATCGTTGGCAGCGTGGCGAGTCGATGAGATCGATTGGACGGGTTTTTGACCGTCAGTCATCATCGGTGTTCTCAGTGATTTCCCCGACAGGAGGCATTCGCCCGCCAGATCGAATACGCGGAAAGTTTGCTCTTTGTCTTTCGGAACGCGAAGAGATCTCGCGCGGTCTGAGTATGAAGCAGTCCCTTCGTATGATCGCGCGCCAGTTGGGTCGCGCACCCTCGACGATCAGCCGGGAGGTCCGGCGCAATGGTGGCGTTGCGGGTTATCGTGCGACGGCATCAGATCAGGCGGCATGGAACCGTGCTCTGCGCCCAAAGATATGTAAGCTGGCTTGCCACCCAGCATTGGCCCACGCAGTATCAGCAAAGCTACGGCGTAAGTGGTCTCCCGAGCAGATTGCGGGCTGGCTCAAACGCGCGTTCCCGAGAGAGGCGCACAAACAGGTGTCACACGAGACGATCTATCGAAGCCTTTATATTCAAGCGCGCGGCGTGCTGAAGAAGGAGTTGCTTGAGCACTTGCGCGCCAAACGCACAGTCCGCCGCTCCAGACACGCAAGCCTCAAACGCAATGGTCTTGGTCAAATTAAAGACGCTGTATCGATCAGTGAAAGGCCCGCAGCTGTCGAGGATCGTGCCGTACCGGGGCACTGGGAAGGTGACTTGATTGGCGGCTCCAAGAACAGCTATGTTGCGACGCTTGTCGAGCGCCAGTCACGATATGTCATGCTGGTCAAAGTCGCTAACAAAGACACCGAAAGCGTCATCTCAGGGCTCATCAAGTCAGCTCAGAGACTACCCCGCGAACTCTACAAATCTCTGACATGGGATCGCGGCAAAGAGCTGGCGGATCACCCACGCCTGACCATGGCAACTGACGTCGACGTCTACTTTTGCGACCCTCAGTCACCGTGGCAACGCGGATCAAACGAAAATACCAACCGGCTTTTGAGGCAGTATTTACCAAGAGGAACAGACTTATCCGTCCATTCTCAAGCAAAACTCAGCGCAATCGCGAGGCAGTTGAACGAACGCCCCCGCAAGACCTTGCAATACCAAACCCCAGCGGAGAAGTTTGCGGAGTGTGTTGCGTCGATCAGTTGAGATCGCCGCCCTCTTTGACCGTTGTTGCACGCAAACAAATGGCCCCTTTTGTAGTCAAAGAGGCAAAAACGGGTCACCCCTATCGGATGACCTGTCTTCATTTGGTTCCATAATTACGATGCGAGAGCAACGTCGATCTTGCGCGCTAAAAGCCGCAGACGCGAAAAGAATTCGCCGCGATCGACATAGCACCCATGTAGATGTCGAAAGCCGGTGGATGGATCAAAGGAATCGCGGCCATGCAAAACGCGCCTGTTGTCGAAGACGACCATCTCGCCTGCCTTTAATTTGAGGGTAAGGCGGTATTTTGGATCTCGCGTTTTTGCCATGTACGCGCGGTAGGCGCGAAAATAAGCGGGCATGATCTCGGCTGGCATATCGAAAATTCCCGCCAAATGCGCATTGTAGCGGATCTCGATGACTTCGCCTTTTGACCCCAACGTGATGACCGGCCTGTGAATTCTGATATCCGCACAATCATCATGAAACCGGAAGGGAATGGCGACGTCGCACAGCAGGCGGAACGCTTCAGGGTCTTCGTTCCTTAGATCTTCTGCCATCGCAAATCCGTCTGCAAACAGCGATCCGCCGCCCGTCGCCTCATTGGCCAAACAGTGCAAGAATTGGTAACCCGGAGGCACCTCTTGATTGGGCAAGTCAGTGTGCAGCGGCAAGGCAACCGACGTGTAAGCGAGGTTGTTTGGATCAGGTTTGTTAACGACCTCAAAAGTGGTGCCAAAGTTTGTGGCACGTAAAAACCCGATCCGTTCGGCGATCTCTACGCCCGCGTCGGTGCGGTCCTGCAGGTGGTCAATAATTGTAAGACCGCAAGCAGCAGTGTCCTGCATCCAGTTCTTCAACGCAAAATCACCTGAAAGGATAGGTGCCGCCGGATGACGCGCAATGTTTGCAGCGCCGTGGTCTGCGCGCCAAAGCTGCGCCGAGACATCGCCTGCGTCAGCCGCAGGCTGACCTGGACGATGCGCCGTAAGCAAAGAAATCGGCAGGCGGCTTGTATGGCCGTCTGCATATTCAAGCACGGCAGCATTGCCTTCGAGCGCCGCTGAAATCAGCACTGGCGTTTCTTCAACTGCTAACAAATCAAGCAAGCGTTCATGGGTGTCTGGATGTAAACCAGTGGGGCAATTGTCGCGGAGCCAAATTGTTAGAAATTGTGTAGTCGTGCCGTCCGCCCAAGTCACGCCAAGCGTGTCAGTGCGGACCGCGAGGGTCGTTACCGTCATAGGGATACCTAATCATTTGATTTTATGTGGATATGGTCGACGTGGATTAGGTATAGGGCGGTGGCCACCACTCCTGTGTCTTGCCGTAAGGCGACCCTGTGGCGCGCCCTCCGGACAAAACGTGCATAACATCAAACTTCATAAGGCGATTGATAGGGGGGTAATTGAATAACGGCAATAACCGTTTGATTTTGAATTGCGAAGTCGGATGATAGCGCAACCAAGTTATGGCGTCGTGCTGGCGCTCAAATGCTATGCACCGGCTGCTATACTCGGTCCCCTCGCAACTCTCGCCTAAGCCATCTCATGAACGAAATATGACACGAAGCTGCAAACGCCGGAACCAGACATTGGAGCAGATGCAGCGAAAGTCAGGTGAGACCCGCTCTGCCGTCATCCGCCCATCGAAAATGCTGCAAGATGCACGAACGGCAGGAATGCGAAAGCTGCACTGCGGCGTGGCATGACCCGCTGAACGTCTCTTGTGGGCCGGAAGCTCCCAGGCCCGGCATGGCCAGTCTGACCATCGTGAACGGCCAGGCAAAAGATCCAAGCTTGTCGAGATTATAGAGAAGGCGGCTCTCAGGCGCTTTCCAAACGCCGCGCTGTGAATCCCGGAGACAAAATTACCAAGCAAACCGTCTACAAATCTAGGGGCACCTCAATGTGACTGTCGTTGAAGTAAATCCAATCATGATGGTTGATGTCCCTGCCGAGCCAAAGTTTGCCGCCGCGGAATTCGGCATGCCTCAGAATGTTCCGCACACAGGAGATCTCCACGTTCGCGATGTTCTTGGAGAATGTGGAGGCCCGGATGGAGAGCTGTCCGACTAAATCTGCGAGGACGGGCTTGCGGCCATTGAAGGCCATTCTATTGGTGAAGCACTCCGTGAGCCTGTTGACGTTCTTCGCATACTGGTTCATGGGGCTCTTCTTCTTTCTTTTGGGGGTCTCGATAATGAGACTGTTAACTCCCGAGTCCATATTATCGCGCAGGTAACATCCGTTAGCCGCAAGGGGCTATCGCCGCCTGAGACGCGCGCTTCGAACTCTCATATTTCGATTTGGACGACAATTCGAAACTCGTTTTCGCAAATTCCTCACGTAATTTTTCACTGCTGATGAGCCGAACGGGATAATATCCCTGACGGTGTTTGGGCAGTGGCGCGTATCGGAATAACTTTTTCCGGTGCTGATCTTTGTAAGTTTATGTTGCGAAACGATAAAAATATTATCGCTACCGCCTATGCGCAAAAGGTATTTGGGATTTTTTGCTTATGGACCGAACTAATAATGAAATCCAAATGCAGAATTTTGAGATCCGGAAGCTCATGGGCCGTACGGAATAATCTCGTCATTTCGGCACATTATGCCGACCCGGCGCGGATGTCAGCGCGCTCCTTTAAGGACGCTTTTCATGGTTGCCTGCGCGATGTCACACGCCGGGACGCGGTTACCCCTGCATCATTGGCGCTGATAGGGGTTTTCCATAGGATCGTGCGGCAAAATTGCGGGCATTTTTCTCGTTAACATGTTTCCGCAAGACCTTGTATTGGGCTCAGGCTATCTTCAAGAAATGTCGATAAATCTGCATTGCAGTCCTACAACAGCTCTTAGTGAAAACTGCTCTCGCGATAGCATTGTGAAGTCAAGCACGTCAGACTTCCTAGCGTAACGAGTTTCCAAGGGAGGGTGATCGTGAAAAGAGTTTTTACAGGCGCCGCAGTTGTGCTCATGGTGGCGAGCCCGGCCATGGCCGACGAGGTCAATTCCGCATATGCGGGATGCGTCACAGAGAAAGCGCTGGACGAGATCATCACTGCGGTCGTCAATTCCGATAAGCGCCAGATTGATGCCCTAACTGGTACGATCTGCGTAGCCATTGGCGGCCTTATATACTCACTGATCGACTAGGGACCCATCACGAGCGAAATCCGCTTCTACACCGACGCAGGATCAATGGCTCTGTTCACGCCAGCCGAGGCCACGCATTGAGAGCCTTCAGCGCCGCCGCATCGATCCTTTTGATCCTTGCGCTGGCCGGTACCTCGCAAGCCGGACCCAAAGAGGATGCTCTGGAGCTGCTGGAAATGTGGGATCCCGCAGAGATCCTGATGGACGGCTGCAAGATGACCGTCGCCCTGAATGAAGATCGCGTAACCGATGTCATGTATCTGGCGGTTCTGACTGCTGGGCTCTGCTTGGGTCCGCTGCTGGACATGCCGCTGGAAAGCGTGACGGAGGTTCATGTTCTGAGCAGGAACAAGAGCCAAGGCTATGTCTACGAGAAGGGGCTCGAAGACGGCGATAAGTTCAACAATCCCAGCCCCGGCGACAAGTCTACGAAGCTCCAAATTCTGAGCGCGACGCATCTATACTAATAGGGCAGGGCGCCGCCGTCGGGCGGGGCGCGTTCGGCGGTCTGTTCTATCCCTCCCTTAACATTGCATTGGCAAGACGGGGGAGGATGTTGCGGGGATAACCCTCTCGATTACTGAGCCAGTTGCGCGAAGTAGGCTTCGCTCGGCACGCCGGGCAACCTCTGCGCCATGACCAGGTCATAGTCCGGCCCTACGCCAGCTTGGAGCTTCTCTGGCAGATCCGAAAACCTATCTGGAGATTTCGGTGTGAAGCTGGCCGCCTGGAATGCGCGATCTTCGCAATCCGTTCCGCAACTTTCAGCTCGAAAATCGATCCTACTATTCCACTCCAGAAAGCCCGTCAGATCCGGATCCGGAAATTTTCCGTTTTTTTTGCTCTGTTATTGTTGAGCTTTTTTTCCAGATCCGTTTCGATCCAGCGTTTGGTGATTTTGAGAGTGGTCCGGGGAGTCCTCGGGAGGTTCAGGAGCCGCTTGGAGTTTAAGGCGTGATCGCGCGCCTTGGTTCGACTGCTGTCTCCCGCAATTCGACCTCTGCCGGTCGTGCCTGAGCCATCGCGTCTGCGTGATCTGCGACATCTTGCGCGGCGTTCTCGTTGACCCGCGCGAGCCATCCCTCCAGCCTCTCGCCCTCGAGGAGCCCCACCTCGAGAAGATCATCCGCCATCCGGGTCAGGAGGCCCTCGCGCGTCTCAAGCATCCGCATTGCGCGAGCCTCGGCGGCCTCGAGGCGGGCCCGGATGCGGGCGGCGTTCTGCGGCACGCGCAAGTAAGCGGCCGAGGAGGTATCGAGCCAGACCAGCCCTTCCGCGCCAAGGCCCATGCGGGTGTCGATGCCGGTGGCGGTCTGCGTCGCGTGGGCGAGATCTGACATCGCGTTGCCGCCTGCACCAGCTGCGGCATTGCCAAGGATCAGGCGCTCCGCCGCACGGCCTGCGAGAGAGTAGGTCAGCTCGGCCTCGAGATCGCCCAGCAGATGCTCGCCGGTGGCATAGGCCATCCAGGCCTGACCTCCCTGAGACGTCAGGACCACGCGCGTGATCTTCCCAAGACCAAGGCAGGTGCCGACAATCGCATGGCCGCATTCATGCAGCGCGATGCGGCGCTCCCGGGCGGGGTTATGGTTCTCCGCATCGGGGCTGAGCGCGGTGAGCACGTCGCGCGCGGCAACCGCGCGACCGTCATGGCGCGCAACGCTGCGCGCCTGGCGCAGCGCGCCGTCGACATCCGCCGCGCTCTGGCCAGTGGCGGCACGGGTCAGCCGCGCCATTTCCTCGAGGGGGATATCCGAACCCAGACCATCCCGGAGCATCCGCGCCAGCGCCCGCGCTCCTGGGAGTGGCACCTGCGCCTTGACGTCGATGCGGCCGGGCCGCAGCACGGCGGCGTCGATCTTCCCTGGATAGTTGGTGGTGCCGACGATCATCACGCCTTCGATGTCTTTGAGGCTGTCGAGCGCCTCCAAAAACCCGTTGATGACCTGCTGGCGGTAACTGCTGTTATGGAGGTCCGGATCGGCGCGGTCACCGACGGCGTCGATCTCGTCGATCACGAGGATCGAGGGCCGGGCCGCCGCCGCCTCATGGAAACTCTCGCGCATTGCCCGCAGCATGTGAGACAGAGTGCCCTGCGCTTGCCATGTCGCGAAGCTGCCGCGCACCAGCAGGGCGCCTGCACTGCCAGCCATGGCGCGCGCCAGATGCGATTTACCTGTGCCGGGCGGGCCGTAGAAGAGCACCGAGCGCTGCACGTCGGACCAGGCGACGGCCCCCTCCGCCCACCCCGCCAGATCCGCAACCATGCGGCGCGCTGCTGCCTCGGCCTCGCCGTAGCCCTCGATGTCATCGAGCGTGGGCCCCCGGTCAGATGTCTGCCGGGTGATCTCTGCGAGCCGCGCGGCGATGCAAGGCGGGGTGCCAGCCCGCAGGGCCAGCGTCACCGAGGCGTCTGACAGGCGCGCAAGAGCGCGCTCCTCGGGAAGGGCATCAAAGAGGTCAGGATTGATCTTGCCCGTCGCACTGCGGGTTACTGCGATCATCGCCATCAGGATGTCGCGCGACAGCGGCGCAAGGGGCAGCGCGCCGGGCAGCGCACGCCGCAGATCCTCTGGTAATTGCGCCAGCGTCTCGGCCAGGATCAGGACGGGATAGGGCGCGTCCAGCGCCCGCGTCACGGCTTGCAGCGCGGCGCCCTTGTTGCGCAGCTTGTCAGGGTCCTCGGCTGTGATCTCGACAACGCAGAGATCCGGGGTGCCATCGACGGTCGGATCTGCATCTTTCAGCAAAGCGGCGGTCCAGACCAGCGCCGCGTCCGGCAGGATCGCGGTCTCGAGCATGCTGCGCACCGCACTGGGCGACAGGCCGCCGGTATCTGGCCCGATCTCGATCAACGTCACGGCGCTCGGCGCCAGGATGGCGTCGAGGCGGTCTTCGCTGCCGATTGTCGCGCAAAGACGCAGCATCAGCGACAGATCAGTGGTCGGCACATGGACGGCCGGGCGATTGCGGCTCTGACCCTCCACCGCCAAGGGATCGCCTCCGGCGGCGCGCACGGCGCCTTGCGCATCACTCGGGATCTGCGTCGCTGGCGGCGCTGCGGCGCGCCAGCCGAGTGGCTCGGGATTGCGATCAGACATCTTGCGCGCGGCAGGCTCCTCTGGCTGCCAGGGACGGCGTCCGGAGCCGGGCCGGTTTGCGGCAAGCTCGGCATAGTCGGCGCGCAGGCGGGTGAGGGCGGTGGCGGCCAAAGGGGCCCAGGTGGGGGATGTGGAACTCATGGCAATATCCTTTCGTCGAGGGCAGGGAGGCTGGGCCCGCGCCGAACGGCGCGGGGGTACTGGGCGTTGGAAGACGGTGGAGTGGGTGAGGGGGCGTCAGCGGCGCGGACGGCGAGGTTTGGGCTTGGGCTTGGCTGTGTCCTGCCGCGGCCAGCGCGGGCTCTCGACCTCGTCCAGCAGGCGCCGGATGATCGGCTCGGCCTCGGCCGCGTAGATCTCCGACGTCACGTTGATCCACCCCTCCAGCTCAGCGCGCGGGATCACCTTGCCCGGGTGGTCTGCCTTCAGCTGCCGGTGCAGGCCTTTCTCGATCCGCAGCGCCACCTGGCCGCTCGGCATGGGCACCTCGTCGATCAGCTCGGCCTCGACATCGCGCCGCAGTCCCAGCTGATAGCGCAGGCGGCTGCCTGGATTGCGGCTGTAGCCAAGCTTGACGAACCAGCCCAGCCCCGGCACCCCGAAGCGCATGAGGTAGAGCGCGCTCGGCGCCGCCGACCAGCATTCGCCGCAGCCGCCGCAATTGAACCGCCCGGTGTCCAGATTGGCGGTGGCGACGCGCTGGCGATGCCCGCAGGCCTCATGCTCCAGCAGCCGGTAATTGGCGCTGCCGCCCGGATCCGCGCCGATCACGCGCCAGCCCCAGTCCGCGGCGGTCTGCTGCAGCTGTTCCAGATGACAGATATCGCAGTGATAGCCATCGCGGCCCGGCACCGGTCCTTCCGCCGCCAATTTTGCGACCCGCCCCCGCTGCAGCCGCGCCTCGTGGCCGCAAGGCAGTTCGTAGATTGCATAGTGCCGATGTGCCTCATCGCGGACCTTGAGCACGAAGCCAGCCTTGGCGGCATTGCCGCGCTGCTGTGCCATCTGGCAGCCACCGCAGGCGGGCTGGGCGCTGCGCAGCGTATAGACCTTATGCGCGGTGTGTGCGCCGCAGGCGAGGCATTCGAGCGCGACATGAGACCGGTCCCGGATCCGGCGGTCGATCCGGTACCCCTTGCGCTTGGCAAAAGCGTGCCACGCTGCCGGGATAGGGCGCTGCTGATCCGTCCAGTCGGTTGCGGCGACGTCACGAGACTGGCGGGGGAGGTGGAGGGGCTTATTGGTATTGATATTGGTCATGGGGGACATCCTTTGCAGACAGGTTGAGAGAGGCCGCACCCGAGCGGGGCGGCAAGATGCGGGGAGGGGAGCCGCGCAGATGCGCGGCGATCAAACAAGCGTTTGGTGGGGAGGGGTTAGCAGGCCTCGGGCCATGCCTCGGTCAAGCCGTAGGGCAGATCCTCAGGATCGCAGACTGGCTGATAGAGATCGAGCTGCGCGACAGCCGTCAGATGCGCATGGCATTGATCCAGCAGCGCGCTGATCGGGTGCGGCAGATGGCCCCGCCCGAGACGCTGGCGGAAAAACGTCGCAGCGCGCAGCCGGTCATGCGCCACCCCGAATGCGCTGATGGTCTCGGCGCTCATGACCGCATCGGCGATGCCAACCATGCTTAAAAGCGCCTTGTCGTCGCTGCGGGTCACCGGGGCCGCACGCAGCGCATGACGCATATCCAGCACTGCGTCCCAAGCCCGCTCGGCTTCGCGCAGCCAGGCATCGACTGCCGGATCCCACACGCTGATATCCGCGATATCGCGCTCCGCCTCGATCGCCACGGCGAGCGCGCCGTTGAGCTTGGAGAAAAGGACGGAGAGGATGGTGGGGGCGTGAAGGTCTTCTGTGGACGCAATGGGCCTGGTCTTCAGAGTACAGTTCCTGACGAACTTTAAGCCAGAGGGGGCAGAATTTGCCTTACGGGTGATCTCCCGAGCGGCAATCATAGTTGCTTTGCGGGTGTATGCGGCTGCCTGTGTCATCAACTTATCTCCAAGTCTTGCGTTGTTGTTACCTTGTGATAAGTATTTAGCACGAGGTGCTGATATAGTCAACACCATGTAACAACTTTTCAGTACGGAGATATGACTTTGACGCCAGTGCAACTCAGAATGGCGAGAAACGCTGTGCGTTTGGGCGTACGCGAATTGGCAGAATTGGCCGATGTAGCCCCCGCAACTATCAGCCGATTTGAAAGCGGCAAAGGCGGGATGCAGATGCGCTCTGCAGACGCTCTGCGCTCAGCTCTCGAAGGGCAGGGAATTCAGTTTCTCGCAACGGGCGATATAGCGAAGGCTCCCGGTGTGGCACTGCAAGGCAATATGGATGGCGCCGCATAATGCGCGACACAGTGCCATCCTTCAGTGCTTCACGTCGCTTGACGGATGTGACGCGCGCCGATTTGCCCTGCACCCGCATATCCGCATTGGCGATGTGATCGCGCCGGTTCGTGCTGGAATGCATGACAAACAATTCCGGATCGAGTTTGAAGTCAGCCGGGGCCAAGATATCGACCCAGTAATCGACGCGCGACATGTTGAAGTCCTCAGGCCGGGTGCGGATGCTTAGCCGGTTGAGAACATCATCCAGATGCGCCTTTGCCGCGCCGAGGCCCAGCGTTGCCATGAAGGTTGATCCAAGCGTGACGCGGATGCCCCAAGGGTCCTTGGCATTGGGTTTCTTGAACGCCCATTGCGCCCCGGGGCGAAAGGTCAGAGGCACGAAAGTGCCGCGTCCCGTTGTCTGCTGCTCACGCTGCCGATCGGCGCGCCAGTCACGGGCAAATGCCGCAACCCGGTTGTAAGAACCGATAAAACCAAGCGCCACCAGATCGGCATGCAAGTGCTTCAGCGTTCGCCGTTGCTTGCGCGACTTGCCCGCTTCCGTCTTCAGCCATCCAGCCAGCTTCTCCGCGAAGGGATCGAGCTTACTCTGACGCTCCGGTGTCGTGAAGTGCGGCTCGATCGTGCCTGCGGTCAGATACTTCGTGATGGTGTCGCGCGATATGCCAGTGCGTCGCGCAATCTCGCGGATCGATAGCTTCTCCCGCAAAGACATGCGTCTGATAATGTTCAAAAGTCCCATGTGTATCACTCCGCTGCTCCCCGTTGCGCATCGCGCTGGGGGAAGGGTCACAGGGCTCAAATCTCAGTGGAAATTATCCGTCTATCCGGCTCACCTCTGCGTGGAAATCTACAGCAAAGGTCACCTTCGAGCCCGCCGGGATCAGGTTCAGCATTGTTGCGAGACTTTGAACAATTATATGGCCCCTTTAGGCGCGCCAGGGAAGCTGCTGGGCCGCTCTTGGACCCAAAAACTCTGCCGACGGACACTGCTAGTGCCAACCTACTCTATTGGATTGAGATGCGCTTTGGCCTCCACCTCAACCGTCCAGCGCCCGGCCCTGACATATTGCTGTGATGCATCCGTGTAGGGCTGAAAATCCCACGCCGGGGGGACCCCGAACTGGTGCGATTTTGCAATCAGACGTCGCTTGTTTTGGTCCGCAATAATATCAATCTTTAGCGCACTCGCATCCCAAAGGCTCTCAGCCTTCGCCATCAGCCGGGTCAGTTCACCCTTGACTGATATATCTTGCGCAAGGTTGTTAAGCTCCAAAGGATCAGCCTCCAGGTTAAACAACAGCGGCGGGTCAATTTCACTGTAAAACAGTTTGTAGCGGCTGTCGCGCAACATGAAGGTCGGCTCAAATACACCTTCGGCCAGAAATTCTCCGGCAATGATCCGGTCTGGCAATTGCTCCCCGCGCAACAGCGGAACCAGCGATGTGCCATCAGTTTCCAGAATCTCCGTTCCCCCGCCCCCAAGATCATTGAAGGTCGCAAGAATGTCCAACAGTGAAACGGGGGTTTCCACGCGGTTCGGCGCAAAACGCTTCGGCGCCCAAACAATCATGGGGACACGCACCGACCACTCGAAGAAGCACTTCTTATAGTACATACCGCGTTCGCCCATCATGTCGCCATGATCGGAGACGAATACAACAACCGTGTTGTCCGACAATCCGGTTTCTTCCAGCACATTCATCAAGGCAGCGAGTTTTGCGTCGATGTATTCGATTGACGCATAGTACCCATGCCGCGCGTTGCGGATGTGATTGTCGGTGACCGTCGCCGCACCAATTGAATAATGCTCGTAAATTCGGGCGCTGTGTGCATCCAGACTGGCCGGATCAAGTGCGGAAACTTCGGGCAGGTCAATCTCGTCGTCCGTGTATAAATTCCAGAACTCCGGCCGCGCGACATAGGGATCATGCGGGGACGTGAAAGAAACCGTTAGCATGAATGGCTGCGGTTTGCTGTCGCGTGCCCGGTCGTACAACCAGCGAACGGCCTGCACTTCGACATCATCATCATAGTCGATCTGGAGCGAGCGCAGGCAAGGACCGGTTTCCAAAACATTCTGCATGTCCTGAAATTTCACCTTTGCCTTAGGTTCCGCCCAATTGGGCGTCCAGCCAAAATCCGACGGGTAAATGTCGGTCGTCAGTCGCTCCTCGTAGCCGTGCAACTGATCGGGGCCTGCAAAATGCATCTTGCCGCTCAGACAGGTGCGATAGCCGTTCAGGCGCAGGTAATGGGCAAAGGTGGGCGTCGTCGCAGAAAACTCCGGCGCGTTGTCATAACCTCCAACCTTGGACGGCAAGAGACCGGACATCATCGACAGTCGGGAAGGCCCGCACAGAGGCGAATTGCAATACGCATTCTCAAACACCACGCCTTGCGAGGCGAGCTTCGAGAGGGCGGACGCACGCACAACCTTGTGCCCGTAAAATGGCAGGGCTTTGGCTGACATCTGATCTGCCATTACAAACAGGATATTCGGCTTGTCCATCACTGGCCCCTTTAGAACATGACGTTATCTCAGCAATCTGCCAGAACATAGAGTTATCGTCAATTGTTGACAATATACAAAAAGTCAATTAGAGATCGTTCCAACTGGAAATTCAGCTTGGGAGGCTCGGCGTGCATGACTGGAATTTTCTAGCGGTATTCGCTGATATGGATTTTCTCCTGCTGGGACTTGTCAACACGCTAAAAGTAGCGGGGTTGGCGTTGCTCTTTGGTGTTCCGCTCGGATTGGCGCTTGCACTAGGGCGACTATCGGGGATCCGGCCGCTGTCTATCCCTTGTACTTTCGTGATCGAGTTCTTCCGAACGACACCGCCGCTCGTTCAGCTTTTCTGGTTCTTTTTTGCTCTGCCAATCCTGATCGATATCCAGATGACACCATTCATAGCGTCGGTCGTGACGTTCTCTATCCAGTCCTCGGCTTTTTTTGCCGAAGTGTTCCGGGGCGGCATAAATTCAATCGACAAGGGTCAGTGGGAGGCGTCTAAAGCCATCGGTATGACCCGCGGAAAAACCTTGCGGCGGGTGATCTTGCCGCAAGCGGTGACGCGCATGATCCCTGCCTTTGCGGAGCGGTCGATCGAACTGGTCAAGACGACAACGCTCGTGTCGACTGTATCCTATGCCGACCTGATGTTTCAGGCGAACGAGCTGGCGCAAAAAACATTCCGGCCGCTCGAAGTCTATACAGTCGTCGCAGGCATCTACTTCATTCTGATCTTTGTCTTCTCGCAGGGCACCATTGCGCTGGAAAAGCGTCTGGCGCGCAGTGGCGATTCAACGGTCCACTAGGGAGGATTGCATGGAATACAACTGGGATTTCTTGACTGTTCTATCCTATTGGGATGTTCTTTTTGTAGGCTTGCAAGGCACGCTGAAACTGTTCGCAGTGACCGTTGTGACCGGCCTGCTTGGCGGGCTGTTGATGGGTATGCTGCGATACTCCCGTAATCCATTTGTCCACTACCCCGCCACTGCATTTGTCGAAGTGTTTCGCAACACACCCGTTCTGGTCCAGATCATCTGGTTCTATTTCGCCTTGCCTGTTCTTGTCCCGTTTGAAGTCAGCCCCTTTCTCGCGGCCGCGTTGGGTATTTCACTCAACACAATCGCTTTTTCGGCAGAAGTATTTCGCGGTGGGATCCAGTCTATCGATGGTGGCCAGTGGGAAGCGGGCAAGGCCATTGGAATGTCGTACATTCAAACGATGCGGCGACTGATCCTGCCGCAAGCAATCAAACGTATGTTGCCGGCTCTAACCAACCGCGGCATCGAGGTGTTCAAGATGTCAACGCTCGCCTCGGTGGTCGCCTATGTCGAGACCCTGCAGCAAGCCAAGCTCATTGCATCGATCGAATACAACCCCATCGAATCCTACACGGTTGTCGCGATCATGTTCTTTATCATTCTCTACCCGATCGTTCAGGCCACCTATGTGCTGGAGCGGCGTCTTGGAAAAAGCGATTGAGAGGCGAAATGGAAACTGTTGTAAAAGTTGAAAATCTCCGCAAGAGCTTTGGCACGCTCGAAGTCCTCAAGGGCATTGATATGGATGTCCTCGAAGGCGAAACTGTTGTCCTTCTGGGGTCCAGCGGATCGGGGAAAAGCACGCTTTTGCGGTGTGTCAACTTCATGGAAGAACCGACCGACGGGCGGATCAGTCTGCGCGGCGATCTTGTTGGGACGGAACGCAGCGGAAAAATAACCTACCGGGAGAGCGACCTGTGTAAACTTCGCACGCGGATCGGCATGGTGTTTCAACATTTTAACCTGTTTCCGCACATGACGACGCTTCAGAATGTCATGGAAGGGCAAATGACAGTTCTGCGTCGGTCGAAACAAGAAGCCGAAGAGAAGGCAATGAAGCAACTGGAGCGCGTCGGTCTGGCGGAAAAGGCACCGGAATACCCCTCGCGTCTGTCCGGTGGGCAAAAGCAACGGGTTGCCATTGCACGGGCTTTGGCAATGGACCCGGAGGTGATGCTGTTTGACGAAGTAACGTCCGCACTGGACCCCGAACTTGTCGGTGAAGTCCTCAAGACGATGCGTCAACTTGCCGAAGAAGGCATGACCATGGTGTGCGTCACACATGAACTCGGTTTTGCCTATCACGTCGCTAATCGCGTGATGTTCCTGCACGAAGGTCAAATCCTCGAACAAGGTGCCCCCCAGCAAATTTTGAAAGAACCGGACACGCAGCGGGTCCGGGAGTTTCTCGAAGGACACTCGTTGTTCAAGCTGCCTCACTAAGAAGTCCAACACAAAAACAAAGGGAGATAATTGTGAAAAATCTTACAAAACGCATGACACAGATTGTCGGCGCACTTGCTGTTGTCATTGCCGCTTGCTCGGCGGGCAGCAGTGCGCAGGCAGAATCAACATGGGACGCAATACAGGATCGCGGTACATTGCGCCTAGGCGTAACCCAATCTCCACCGTGGTATTCCAAGGATGCCCGTTCGGGTGAATGGACCGGCGGTCTGGGTGTAAGCATCGGAAAAAACATGGCCGAAACGCTGGGCGTTGAACTGGAACCTGTCGAAGTGACATGGGGAACCGCGATTGCCGCGCTCGAGGCTGACAAGATCGACATCATGTTCGTGATGGACGCGACCCCCGCCCGTGCAATGGTTGTCGATTTTCCGAAACAACCGTTGCTCTATATTTCGTTGGCCGTGCTGGCGAATGACGGCGTGGATGCTTCAACTTGGAAAGCTCTGGACAAACCGGAAATAAAGATTGCTGTGCCACAGGCAACTTCGATGGATGATTTTTTGACCCGAAATGTTCCGAATGCCGATATCCAACGTTTCCCTGACAACGCCACGGCCATTGCTGCATTCCAATCCGGGCGGGTTGATGCCGTGTCGTTATTCCATCCGCCGCTGCTGTCCGCCTGGCAAAAACTTGGTCGCGGGCAGGTTGTCATTCCGACACCGGCTTTCAGCTCACCTTCAAGTGCAGCAGTGCGTCGCGAAGATGATAAGACTTTCCGCGATTGGGTGGATAACACGATCTTTTACTATTACGAGACTGGTAGAACCCAGCGTTGGTATGAAGAATTTCTTGCCGATTTTGGCCTGGACCCAGCCAAGTCACCCCCGATCCAGCGAGAGCTTCTGTTTAAGCAATAAACCAACTATGGCGGGTTTTGGCCCGCCATAAGCACACTGACAACATTACAGGAATGAGCCTGCCAAATGACTGCACTTACACCCGTTATCAATAGGACACTGAGCAGTCAGGTGGCAGAACAATTGCGGTCGTTCATCGTTGGCGGGACGGTTCAGCCCGGTGAGCGCCTCACGGAAACGGCCTTGGCAGAGCAACTAAATGTCAGTCGGGGACCGCTTCGAGAGGCGGTCCTAAAGCTGATAGACGAGGGGTTGATCGTCAAAGAGGTCTATAAGGGCATCCGCGTGCGCCCTACTGATAGCAAAGAACTACATGAATTGTATTCGATGCGCTCAACGCTTGAACGGTTCGCATTTCGCGAGGCATGGGCCAAGCGGACCAAGGAAGATTTTGCTGAACTTGATCTGCGCATTGCCCGATTGGCCGCTGCTCGCGATGACGGTGACATGGCAACGGTCATAGACCACGAGATTGCCTTGCATAGCTGGGTATTTGAATTGTCGGGTCACACCTTGTTGCAAGCGAGCTGGACAAACTTTGCCCCGCTTGTGCGTCTTTACCTGTCGATCCATCAGCAGAAGTTCGGCACACATGGCGTGTTCATGCCTGAAAACATCGAGTATTGCGAGTTGGCCAAAGGCTCCGACCTGTCCGCGATGCTGGCGCACGTTGACGAGCATATGAAACTTGGCCTTGAAGAAATCATCAAAAGCGTCGGTTTCCAGCAAGCTGCAACTAAAACTAAGAAAAAGTGACATGACTGAACAGCATTCTTCCCATACGACCCATGACGCTGCCGATGACGCGCGCAACCGTGACATCATGATTTATGTCAACGGCGACATCGTGCGCCGCGACGAAGCAAAGGTCTCTGTCTATGATGCGGGCTTTATGCTGGGCGACGGGATGTGGGAAGGAATGCGGCTTTACAACGGAAAGTGGGCCTTTTTCGACGAACATATGGACCGTTTCTTCAACTCGTGCAAAGCGGTCTCGCTGGATGTCGGCATGGACAAAGCCGGAATTCTGCACGCGCTGAGCAAAACAGCCGCCGCCAATGGAATGACCCATGACGTCCATTGCCGCCTCATGCTGACGCGGGGGATCAAGGACAAACCGTTTCAGCATCCGGGCCTGAGCCGCAGCGGGCCAACGCTGGTCTTGATTATGGAACATTCCAAACCTGTCAACAGCCTGCAAAGCGCCGGCATCAGATTGGCCACTGTGCCACAGGTGCGCGGCCTGCCGATGAGCCAAGACGCCAAGCTGAACAGTCATTCAAAGCTCAATTGCATCATCGCCTGCCTACAGGCTGAAGCAGTTGGCGCTGACGAGGGTCTGATGCTGGACCCGCATGGTTTTGTTAACACCACCAACGCATGCAATTTCTTCATCGTGCGCAGAGGGGAAGTTTGGACATCAACGGGCGACTATTGCATGAACGGCGTTACCCGCCAAAAGATCATCGATCTGTGCCGGGGAAGTGACATTCCCGTCTATGAAAAGAACTTCTCGCTTTACGAAGCCTACGGTGCTGATGAAGCGTTTCTGACAGGCACATTCGGTGCCCAGACCCCTGTCGCATCCATCGACGGCAAAACTATTGGCTCTGGCGACCGAACAACAACCGCGCACCTGCAAGGTCTCTACAAAGAACTGGTCAGAGCAAATACAGGCGCAACTTGAAGGCGCGGTGTTAAGTGTTTTCCGCAACGGGCGGATGAACACCCGGTTGCTCTGCGTTCACTTCGGCTAGAATGAAGTCAACAAACTTCTGAACATACGGTCTATCCAATGACGCCTTGTTCACTTTGAGGTAATTGCCCCGATCCACACGCAAAGGTGCGTCTGTCAACGTGCAGAGCCGCTCGCTTAAGATGTGTGACCTCACCAGATGTTGCCGGCCCAAAACCGCGCCTTCGCCAGCAAGTGCTGCTTCGATTAGGACAGGATAGCTGTTACTCATGATGCGGGGTGGTACAGTTGGTGCCTCACAATGCTGTGCTTCGAACCAGTCACGCCTTGTGATGGGAAGCCAGCCAATCGCCTCCGGAGACCAGTGTTTTCGATGCAACTCCAGCAGTTCGGCGTTGAACAAACTGGCGGGCTCGGGAAAAGGACCATGCGTACGTTGGTAGTCAGGGCTGCACACCGGTTCGATGACTTCGGGAAACAGAAAATACTGTATCTCTCCGACTTCGCAGCGTTCATTTCCGCAGATGAGCGATAGGTCGACCTCGTCGAAATTGCGAAGGGTATCATTTTCGTCAGAAGCCAGAAGTACAAAACGAATGTCTGGATGCATTGCGGAAAACTTATCCACAAATGGTTTCAGCCAATAGGTAACGGCCGCGTTTGTGCCCGAACAAGTGATCAGCGCCGTTTCATCCGGATTCCCGATTGTGTCGATGGCGGTACAAATCTGGTCAAGACTCGCGCCGACCGCCGCTAAAATCGTCTGCCCTTCAGCTGTCCATTCAAGGCTGTTGTGTTTGCGCGCAAACAACGGCGCCCCCAACGCCTTTTCCAAACCCCTTATTTGTTGACTGACGGCGGCTTGCGTGATGTGCAACTCGTTACTTGCTTGGGTAAAGCTCAGGTATTTAGTGGCGACCTCGAATGTAGCAAAGCCGCATTGAAATTCCTCAGGAAAACCATGAAACGCCATGGCAAGGTTGAGATGCTCGTCACCGACAAACTGCGTTCCTACGGCGCGGCGATGAAGGTCATTGGCAACGTCGACGAACAGGAAACTAGCCGCTGGCTCAACAACAGGGCGGAGAATTCTTACCTGCCGTTCCGACGACGAGAACGGGCCATGCTACGCTTTCGGCGCATGCGAAGTCTGCAGAAATTTGTCGCCGTTCACGCCTATGTCTTCAGCCATTTCAACCAAGAGCGCAACTTCTACAGCCGGTCAAATTTCAAGCTAAACCGTGCCGCCGCTCTTGCCGAGTGGCGCGACCTTTGTGCGGCATAACAGATTGTCGATACCGGAAAACTGAGACGAGTTCGCATTCGTCTGACACAATCGTCGGTGATGTCTGGCCGGCCCCATGTCGTTTCCGGCACCGATCTTTCGCAATCATCCGCATCTCAATCTGCGATCCCGTCCAATATCCTGTGAACGAGGAGACCAACCATGAATGCTCATGAACCCAAGACCCGTTCCCGCGCCGGCGGCCGTTCCGCGCGCCGCATCCAAAGGAGCACCCGCGATTTCGCGATGCTGCCGGGACTGACCAACCGGCTTCCGCTGTGCGAGGTCATGGATGGCGATCACGTCGACAAGATTGATAACGCCTCCATGCATATTCTGGAAAATGTAGGGGTGGTGTTCCGCGATCCGATCGCGCTGGAAGATTGGCGAAAGGCTGGAGCGAAAGTCGTGGGGGAGCGGGTGTATCTTGACCGTGGCTTGGTGCGATCGCTCATTTCGACGATCCCCTCGGACTTTACCTATTATGCGCGGAATCCGGCGAATAACGTCCGGCTTGGCGGACGTCATTCGGTTTTTGTGCCAATGACTGGCGCGCCCTATCTGCGAGACCTCGATGATGTGCGGCGGAATCCAACACTCGACGATCTGGCCATGTTTCACAAGCTCAGCCACATGAGCCCGGCCCTGCACTCGACCGCGCACCATATCGTGGAGCCCTACGATCACCCGATCAGTCAGCGGCATCTGCGCATCACCTATTCCTCGATTAAGCATTCGGACAAGATGTTCATGGGCATGACCACCAGCCCCAAGAACGCCGAGGATGTAATGGATATGTGCGCGATCCTCTTTGGCGAGGAATTTCTGGAGACCCATCCTGTCACGACGGGCAATTGCAACGGCAACTCGCCGCTGGTCTGGGACGAGACGATGCTGGGCGCAATGCGGGCGTTCTGCCGCCGCAATCAGCCAGTGCTATGCTCGCCTTTCGTTCTGGGCGGGGCCAATACACCCGCCTCGGTCCCGGCCACGGTCGCGCAGCTGAACGCCGAGGCGCTGAGCGCGCTGGCCTATACGCAGGTGATCCGCAAAGGCGCGCCGGCGATCTACGGGCACTATCTGTCGACGGTTTCGATGAGGTCGGGGGCGCCGATGGCTGGCACGCCCGAGATCAGTCTCATGAACTTCATGATCGGCCAGATGGCGCGCTTCTACGATGTTCCCTGGCGGACATCGAACACGCTGGGCGGGGCCAAGACCTTTGACGCGCAGGCAGGCTATGAGAGTGCGACGACGCTGTCCGCCGTGATGCACGCGGGGGCCAACTACATCTGGCATTCGGCGGGCTGGAACGAGGCAGGGATGCATTGCTCGGTAGCCAAGTTCGTCGTCGATGCCGAGCAATGCGCGATGGCTTATCGCATGGCCGAGGGGCCGAAATGGCATGATTTCGATGAGGCGCTGGCGGCCATCCCCGAGGTCGGCCCCGGCGGCCATTACCTTGGTCATCCGCACACGCAGGAGAATTTTCAGACGGCCTATTTCATGCCCGAGCTTTTCGACAACAACTCGATCGAGCAATGGGTGGTCGACGGGTCAAAGGAAATCACTCAAAGAGCCCTTGAACATGCGCGCAAGCTGCTTGGCGATTACGAGGAACCAGCGCTGGACCAGGCCAAGAACGAGGCGCTGCTAGATTACATCGCACGGCGCGAGCGGGAGATACCTGCAGCCGAGGCGCTGAACCAAGACTATTGAATTGCTCTTATCCAACGGTGCCCGCTCCGGCCGCTGCTATTCCCGGCTGTGAGTTTCGCACGGTTCTGATCGGTCTGCTGCCGGAGAAACTGACTGTTGGGACTCTTGCCGCCGAATGCTTGGAGCAATCGCTTGGCTTTAGAGCGCAGCGCTTGAGGCAGACACAACCGCCCAGAGGCGCGGCGGCGACTATTCGTCCCGCGCACGCCATTCCTTCATGCGCAGCACCGCATTCGCGCCGATCTGCTGGAAGGGCTGTGGTGGCAAACGCATGGGTCTTGCCTCGCCCCCGAAATGCTCGGTGATGCTGCTTGTCTCGCCGGTGGCTAGCTCGGCTGCGGCAATACCGGTCAGTGTTCCGCGCGCTGTTCCAAGGCCGTTTTGGACGCAGCCGGACCAGACACCCTCATCCAGTTTGTGCGTGACCGACACCCCATTGAGGCTGAGGCACAGATGCCCGGCCCAGGCATGCTCCATCGCCAAGCCAGCAATCTGCGGGAAGCGCTGATCGAATTTGCGGCGCATGGTTCTGGAGGCGCGGGCGAGGTCGCGGGCCACTGGCCGCGTGTTTGGCCTCAGACTTGCGCAGGTGCGAATGATGATGCGGTTGCCGCCCTGACCGGTGTCGATCCGGCGCACCGTCGTGCCCATGGGATCCGACGGTGTGATCCCCCATCTGGATCGCCCCCCGAGCCTGCGCATGGCACCCTCATCCAACTCGGTCGTCATCACCGCATAGAGAAAGAGTTGCATCAATCGCCCCTTTTCAAAGCCAAAGCTCTCGAGGTGGCCATTGACCGTCAGGATGATCCTCGGCGCCGTGATGATGCCGTGCGGCGTTTGGACCTGCCAGTCTGGCCCGGCGCGATCAAATCGGGTGACAGGTGCGTTCTCAAAGATGTCGACGCCCACCTTGCGCAAACCCGCCGCCAGTCCGCGGATATAACCGGCCGGCTGCAGCATGACCGTGCCCGGCGAATACAGGCCCGAACGGTAATGCGACGATCCCGTCAGCTCTTGCATAGAATGCGAATCCAGCATCTCGCAGCTTTCGCCAAGCGACGCGAGGTGCTTGGCGTAGCTGGCATTATGGTCCTCTGCCGCTGGGCTGACTGCGCCGTTCACCTTGCCGTCGGGGAGGAAATAGTTTCGATCGATGCCGTATTCCTCGACGGCCTTCCCAGCAAAGCGAATAGCTTGGCGGTTGAGCGCGATCATCGCCAAGTCGTTGCCGGCGCCCGCGTAATCCTCAGATTGAAGATCGTGGGGCAGATCGATCATGAAGCCGGAATTGCGGCCCGCGGCCCCTTCGGCGACGCGTCCAGCCTCCAGCACCGCGACGCGCGCGCCCGGTTGCAGTTGGGTCAGCCGCCGCGCCGCCGAAAGTCCCGCAAAGCCCGCGCCAATCACGACGAAATCTACCGTTCGGTCCCCGCACAGCTCTTGCCCACCCGCCGCTGGCCCGAGGATGGCGTTCCAAGCCGGAGGGCCCAGCTGCACCGGCAAGCGTGCGGCGCGGTAAGTGGTCAATCGACGGCCTCGTCTTCGTCATCGGCAAGATCGATCCAGATCGTCTTGAGCTGGGTGTACTGGTCATGGGCATGGATCGAATTGTCGCGCCCGCCAAAACCCGACTGCTTGTAGCCGCCAAAAGGTGTGGTTATATCGCCCTCGCCAAAGCTGTTGATCGTGACCGTTCCGGCGCGCAACATGCGCGCGCCCCTGATGGCCCGCTTGGCATTAGCGGTGAACAGCGAGGCGGCGAGACCGTAATCGGTGTCGTTCGCCACGCGGATCGCCTCGTCAAAGCTGGACACCGTGATGACCGACAAGACGGGGCCGAATATCTCTTCGCGGGCCAGCGCCACATCGTTGCCCGCCACCTCGACGACCGTCGCTTTGACGAAGCCGTTTTCAGCCTTTCCGCCAAAGATGATCTTGTCTGCCTGCTCCAGATAGCCGCACACCTTTTTGTAATGCGCCTTCGACACCAACGCGCCCATGCGGATTTCAGGATCGAGCGGGTCGCCGACATTCCATTGCTTGGCATGATGAGTGATCCGCTCCAGCAAATCGGCCTTGATGTCCTTGTGGACGATCAGGCGGGAGGAGGCCGAGCAATTCTCGCCCATGTTCCAAAAGGCACCATTGACCACATGCGCCGCCACGCGGTCCAGGTTCTCGGCGTCGTCCATCACGATGGCAGGGTTCTTGCCGCCCATCTCCAGAACGATCTCCTTGGCATTCGACTCGCCTGAGTAGCCAAGGAATCGCTTGCCGGTGACGGTCGACCCGGTGAAGGACACCATGTCGATATCCATATGCCGCCCGATCGGCTCGCCCACGTCGACACCACCGCCGGGCAAGACATTCAACACGCCGCGCGGCAGGCCGGCCTCGGCGGCCAGTTCTGCAAGGCGCAGCGCGGTCAGCGATGTCTCCTCCGCGGGTTTCAGCACGACAGAGCATCCAGCCGCCAGGGCGGGCGCGATCTTCCATGCCATCATCAACAGGGGGAAATTCCATGGCAGAACAAGGCCGACCACTCCGATAGGCTCGCGCACAATCATGGCGATGTGGTCATCGGACGCGGGCGACACCTGATCGTAGATCTTGTCGATCAGCTCGGCGTGCCACTTGATGCAGTGGATTGTCTCGGGCACGTCCACGGTTTCGCAATCGTAGATGGTCTTGCCACTGTCGAGGCTTTCCATCACGGCCAGTTCGCGCGCGTTTCGCGTCATCAGCTTGCACAACCGGATCAGCACGTCCTTGCGGTCCGAGGGGTGCAGGCGGGACCAGCGGCCATCCTCGAATGCCTCGCGCGCCTTGGTCACGGCAAAGTCTACGTCCTCGGCCCCGCAGGCGGCGACCTGCGCCAATTCCTTGCCCGTCGCGGGGTTGATCGAACTGAAGGTCTTACCCGAGGTCGCAGGGCGGTAGCGGCCGTCGATATAGGCCATCGTGGGAAAATCCAGACCGGCGGCGATGGCCTGGTACTCGTCTTTTGTCAGCAAGCTCATTTCGTGCCCTCCGCGCGGATATCAGAAATCGTTTCTTTCAGCACCCGGACAACCTGTTCCAAGGCGCGTTTGTCGTCCTTATTCAGCGGCTTGAGCGGTGGGCGCACTACTGAACAGTCGATGCCGTTCAGCGTCACACCATGCTTGATCGTCTGAATGAACTTGCCGCCTTGTTCAAATACACTCATCAGCGGCAGCAGCGCTGACATGATGCGCCGCCCTTGGACAAAATCATTTTCGATCACGCAGGCCTCATAGAGCGCAACATGTTCGGCCGGCAAAAAATTGGACCCGCCACAGACCCAGAAGGGCGCCCCCCAGGCAAAAAACTCCAGCGCTTGGTCGTCCATCCCGCAACCCAGTTGGATATGCGGATAGTCCCGCGCCAAAAGATGCACGCGATTGATATCGCCAGAGCTTTCCTTGATCCCGCAAAAATTCCGTGACCGTCCGACGCGGTCCAGGAACTCCTCGCCCATCATGGTGCCGGTCCGGTGTGGATAGTTATAAAGCATGATCGGCAGGTCCGCCGCCTTATCGATGGCCAGCGCGTTCAGCGCGTTCTCGCGGTCCGTCGGCACCGAATAAGGCGGGGAGGCCAGCAGGATCGCATCCGCCCCCATGTCGCGCGCGGCCCGCGCCAGTGCGATAGAATCGCCAGTCAGCATGGCCCCCGTTCCGATCACCACAGGCACACGGCCCTTTGCCTTCTCGACGGTGAATTGCGCGATCTCTATCCGCTCGGCAACGGTTTGCGCGAAGTTCTCGCCGGTCGAGCCACCCGAGATCAGGCCATGAACCCCTTGGGCAATCAACCAGTCGATAACCTCCTCCAGCGCGTCCCAACGGACGGAGCAGTCATCGGCAAAAGGTGTCACGACGGGTGTGTAGATACCGTCAAACTTGAAAATTGGGGTCATGTGTCTCTCATCCGTTTGTCATCCTCGGGCGCGCCCCAAGGGGTAGGTCGAGGCTGGCTGGCATCACGAAAAGCTCGATCTGTCCGCGCGACAGACTCCAGTGCTCGTCCGCCAGTTGCCCCGCGCGATCTGGGTCGCGCGCCTCGATGGCTGCGATAATTTCGTCATGTTGGCGGCTGGCCTTATCCAAGTTTTCGGCCATGCCGTTCGATTGTGGTTGGTAAAAGGTCGTGCCGATCCGCGCGTGATCGATCAGCAGCCGCTGAAAGGACGGCAGCAGATAAATGTTGTCGGCCATCTCTCCGGTGATTTCGTGAAAACGGTTATTGGTCAGCGCGCGGTCCACCGCCGTGCCGTTGCGCAGCGATTGCCGAAACCGATCTTGCGCCGCGCGCAGCGCCTCGATCTGATTGGCCTTGGCATTTTCTGCGGCGAGGCGCAGCACGGCACCATAGATCATCGGCGCGGCCACAAAGAAATCCCGTATCGTCGCAAATGACATGTCGGCCACGCGCGCCGAGCGGTTTTCGCGCATCACCACGAAGCCTTCTCCCGCAAGTTGGCGCAATACCTCTCGCAGTGGCGTACGCGACACCGACAGTTCCACCGACAAAACAGCCTCGTCCACATCAGAGCCGGGCGCCATGCGGGTCGAGAGGATCTCTCTGCGCAGATGCTCGATCAGTGCCGTCTTGGACTTTTTAATATCGGTCAACACACCCCACTCCTTTGCTTTGGTTACTCCTGGGCGGCCTCCGGTATCGTTCTCGCACTTCCCAAGGCAGCAGCATTTACTGTATAACATTTGCATAAAGTTTTGCTACATACAATATAATACTGCTATACGTGGACTGTCGGCACGGGCGCCCGGCGCCAACCGAGCGGGTGCAGTGCTATGCGCTTGCACCCGAGATTGCCCAATTAATAAAGGGAATACTCGGTCTTCAACAGCAACCCCACGCATCGTCGAGCCTTTCTCGCCTAGCGCACGGTCATCAATATGAGGCCATTTAATTTCTGGGAGTCCACAGTATGAGCGCGCAGCATTTCGTCTTTCTGCTGGTCGAGAATCACACGCATCTGACGCTTGCCTGCGCAATCGAGCCGTTGCGCATCGCCAACATGATCAGCGGCGAGGATCTTTATCGGTGGTCGTATGCGTCCGAAGACGGTAGCTCGGCGACCGCGTCGAACGGCTCCGTGACGCTCGTGCAGCATGCCTTCAGCGATCTGCCTAAATGCGATCGCCTGTTCGTCATACCTGGCCTCGGAATGACGGAGCTCATCACGCCCTCGCTGCTGACCAGCCTCCGCAAAGCGCGCGCGGTCGGCGTTCAATTGGGGGCACTGTGTTCTGGTGCCTGGATTCTCGCGGAGGCCGGATTTCTCGACGGGATGAAGGCCGCGATACATTGGGAATACCACGATGCGTTCGCCGAACGCTTTCCGGATGTCACCCTGGTCCGCAGCGTCTTTGTCGCGGACGAAAAATATATCACGGCCTCTGGAGGAACTGCGACGGCGGATTTGCTGCTGCATCTGATTGACCAAGACCACGGCTATGACTTGTCGGTCGCCGTGTCGGACATGATGGTCTATGCGGGGGCACGCGAAGCGTCGGTTGACCAGCGCATTTCGCTTCAATCCCGTTGGGGCATGCGCAACCCACATGTCGCTCGGGCAATAGAGATCATGCGCGGCGCGCTCGAAGAGCCGGTCTCCCCGATGGACATTGCGCAGGATCTGGGAATTTCAGCCCGTCAGCTTGAGCGCCTCTTCGGGCGATATTTCAACACCAGCCCCAGCCGCTACTATATGGAACTTCGCCTTGACCGTGCGCGAAACCTGTTGCTGCAGACAGAGATGTCGATTTCCGAAATCGCGATCGCCAGCGGATTCCAAAGCATCGGGCATTTTTCCCGGCTGTATCGCAAATCGTTCGGAACAACGCCGAGCATGCAGCGCGGAAGGATCGCCTGATATGACGGTCGATCTTCCGCGAGCGGGGGCGGGCTGAACTTGAACTGAACGCTACTCGGCCGCATCCTTCTGCACGGGCAGATAGGCGAAGGCCCAGTCGTTGTAGCTGCCCTGATGCCACCCTCGACCTTGATGCCCGTGCTGTCGATCAGCAGGTGCAGCCGGCCGTTGGAGCCACGATACGGGATGTTCACGGACAGCGTCTTCTGGCGGCGCGATAGCGTGCTGAAGTCGGGCACCGCCCAGGTCAGACCGGTCAGACGCAACAGGCTCTCGACGAACCCGTTCGTCTGGCGCAGCGCCATGCCGAACAGCACCCTCATCGTAAGGCATGTCTGGACCGCAGCATCGCTGTAGGTCTGCTGGCGGCCACGCCGGCCTGATGGCGCGGCATCCCAGCTCATCTCGGGGTCGAACCAGATCGTTAGCGAGCCACGGCGCTTGAGCGCTTCGTTATATGCAGGCCAGTTCCGGGTCTTGTAGGTTGGGGGTGTGGGTCTGCTCATGTCGACCAGCTACCACGCTGGATCCACCAGATGAATCCCTCATCGGATTTGTGCATGTATGGATGCCCCTATTGGTGCAAGTGATTTTTTGAACGGCGCGAGCATGTGATCGGGTGCGGTCATGTATCAGGCCTCTGTGTGCGGTGATATCTTGACCGCGGGCCGGTTTGGCGATGCGCGGACCAGAGGCATATCAACAAACCGAGCTCGGTGGCTCCTGCACAAATGCTGCTTTCTCTGACCCGGATCTGATCGATCCTTTGCCCTTACTGTTCAGTGACCTCCTCACACCCCCAACTCACCGGGACGCCGTGACACGCAATCTTCGCTATGCCATCGTCGCTACCGGATTCCGGTAATCCTCTTGTTTTGTCATCATGGCCCAGAGGCCACGCGCCATCTTGTTGGCCAGCGCAATCGCGGCGACCATGCGTGGCTTGCGCGTCAGCAGGCGTTTCAGCCAGCCATTATTCGGTGTGTTGAACCGCTCCACAGCCTGGAGAACAGCCATGGCGCCAGAGACCAGAAGGGTGCGGATGTCACGCTGTCCCAACTTCGAGGTCTTCCCGAGCCGAGCCTTGCCGCCCGTCGAGTGCTGTTTCGGCACAAGCCCCAGCCACGCGGCAAAATCACGACCGCGCCGGAAGGTGGCCAGGTCAGGGGCAAACGTCTCGATCGCAAGCGACGTGACAGGGCCTACGCCCGGCATGGTTTGTGCGCGGCGCACCAAGTCCGCTTTCTTGGCGGCACATCTCATCTTCGCGTCAAGCTCTGCAACACGCGCATTCATTCCCTCAATCTGCTCCAGATACATCCGGCCAAGTTCACGAACCTCGATGTGCAGCGCCGTGTCATTATCTGCGAGTGCGTCCACGAGCTGCTTGAGATGGGCAGGCCCTCTGGCTGCGACCAGTCCGTGTTCGGCGAGGTGGCCGCGCAAAGCGTTGATCATCTGGGTGCGCTGACCAACAAACATCTGCCGCGTGCGAAACAGCATGGCGCGGGCCTGCTGATCTTCGGACTTCACTGCAACAAAGCGCCCTCTCGGCGATGCGTGCATCGCCTGCCGGGTAATACATTGTTGGACGCAATGCAGCTTCCACGATGGCCTCTGCATCGGCCACATCGTTCTTCTGGCGTTTTACGAAAGGCTTTACGTAGGACGGCGGGATTAACCGCACGTCGTGCCCCAGCGCTTCAAACGCCCGACCCCAGCCATGCGCCGTCGCACACGCCTCCATGGCGATCAGGCATTTGGGCTGCTGCGACACGAACGTGAGAACCTGACCTCATGAAAGCTTCTTACGAAACGCGACCGACCCGTCATTGTGGGCACCGTGCAACTGGAAAACGCGCTTTGCCAGGTCGACACCGATAATAGTAACTTCGGACATGGATGCTCCTTCCTTTTGTGATGGCTCTAACACTCACCACAATGGCACATTCCGATGCCGTCGGGAGGGGCATCCACGACATCAACAAAGCCCCGCTACGGTCTGAATCCCGGTGCGACCTATTATCGGCTTGGCGATTACGTTTATCAGATCGATCGTGACGCCAAGGAAGTACTCGATCTGGTCGGGGCCGACGAGGCCCCCAGCGATGGCCGAGCTCAGCTCGGTCCACCATTGCGTTGACGGCGCACCATAGACGATCTCGCGGGTGAAGAGATTGAGGTTCACGCCGATCACCATTGGCATGAAGCCAAGCGCCGTCGTGACCGAGGTCCTCACCACCGGGCGCAGACGCTGCGCGCCGGTGCGCATGCGGATTCTAGCGGCGACAAGCCGGACTTTTGCAGATCGTTGTAGGTGTCGATCAACAAAATTTTGTTGTTCACGACAATCCCGGCGAGCGCGATCACTCCAATGCCGCCCATGACCACGCCGGAGGGGCGACCCGTGACGATGAGGCCAAAAAGGACGCCTGCCACCGAGAGAACGATGGCGCTCATCACCACGGAAGCTTGGTAGAAATTGTCGAATTGGATCGAGAGGATGATGAACATCAGCACGATCGCAGTCGCAAACGCCCCGACCAGAAAGATCATCGATCCAGTCTGATTTTGCGCCTCGCCCGCGAAGGCAGCCTCGACGCCGTCCGGCAGGTCCATCGTGTTGATGGTGGATTGCCCCTGCGTCACTTGATCATTGACCAGCACGCCGGGGGCGACGTTGGCCTCGATTGTGATGACGCGTCGTTGGTCGACGCGGGTGACGGTGCCGCTGCGCGGGCTCGGCTCGCAGGTGGGAATTTGGTTCATGCGAAACATAGCCTCGGGTCAGGAAGGAGGTATATCGGAGCACTATGATATCGTTTTTGTCCTACGCAATTCTGTCACCGTGCGATGCGACTTTCGCAGAGTTTCGTGAAACAGTGTCCAAATCGAGCTCCCGCAACCAACACTAATTCTTCAAAAGCTTGAGTTTTTCCACTCAGGCCTTTTTGGCGTTTGGTTCCTGAGCTGAGGTTAGCAACGCCGCGAGGGCTCCTTCCAAATGAATGCCCAGCTTGCCGCCCGTCGGTAAGCGCTGAAGCACGATCCGGTCAATCAGGCCGCGCAACGCTTCCTTCGCCTCCAGCATTCCGTCGGGGTTTTGAAGCTGTGCGATCAGGGTGATGATCCTCTCCCTGTAGCTATCCGCCATTCTTGGGTGGATCCGGATGGGGGAGGGAGTTGCCTCGCGCGCTACTGCCTTCCAATTCGATGCGTCGCGCATCAAGCGCCAGCATCCGGTCTTTGACTTGCTCAGCCGGAATCCCAGCTATGATCGCATCCAACAAGCTTGGCGCGGTCCTTCTTGGTCGTTGCCAGCTCCTTTTCCAAGGAGGTGCGATTGAGGGAGGACTCAGCCTGAAGGCGATTTTTTTCCTTGGCGTATTCCTGACAAAAGATGGTGAGCGCATCCTGATCCATCAGGTTGTTCTGCAACGCATCCAAGACCAAGCGCTTAAGCTCTGCCTGAGCAATTGTAACATCGCTCACCGTGTCGTCATGCAGCATTTTTCCTCGTGCAAGGTCTCATGTGATGGGGACCACCGTCACGGGCTCGGACAGACCGGCTTGGCATGTGAAATTTAGAGAAGAATAGAATGTCGAAAGATGTGGCGGATTAATCCGGATCACGGCACGCTGGCTTGAAATCGCTTGAGGATGCCATCCCAATCCTGAGTGTTGACCGTGTTAAGTCAAACGTGACTTCTTCGTAATTTCCATAGTTTTCCACAGGTTCCTTGCCGTTAGCACAAATTTCCCCATCTGTTTGAAGTCTTGCTCTGCTAATGTGGATCTCACAGCAGGCACGCGCCTCGCTATCGAAAATTCAGACTTTCACCATCCAGTGAGTAACGCGTTTGCGCGATCCGAGATGTCATATCCAAGCCAGTTCCTCGGGCGCCTCGAAAGGGTCTCGGCAATTTGGTGCGCGCGCGGCGCCCAAGAGCGACCTCGAACGCCTTCATGCAGCGATCGAGGTCGTCGCGGAGCTGATGATCGACGATCCCGGCTACACACTCATCTTCGAGCGGCTCGAACATGAGATCAAGATCGAGACGACAGCGCTATCCGGTCAGACGGCGGCGCAGGCCCGAGCCCGTGCGCTCCTGCGTCAGAGGGACACCGGCACCAGCAACGCGCTCAGCATCTCCAGCGACCCGCCGTCACCGTAGCGTTCGCGCCGGAGAGAATGACCCATCAAATCGCGCCGGATGCGCTCGTCGATGCGAGCCGCCAACATCCGGTCTTCGAAGCTGTGACGCAGGCCGTAGAGGCTATGCTCAGGCGTCTCCAGCAGGTCATTGTCCCGCAAGTATTTGTTGATCGTCGCACTGAGGCTGGCCGAGCTTCCCCGATAGCGCGCGAAGCCGTCTGGATGGGCACGCATAGCTTCGAGCGAGACGCCAAGCAGAGGGATGGTCCGCCGCGAGCTCTTCGTCTTGAGTTGCCGCCCATGTGGCGCGAGCGCGATATGCGGCGTGTTGGCATCAAGCCGGATCTCCTCGGGCGTCAGCCCGGCAAGTTCACTCGGGCGCAACCCTGTGTTGATCATGGCGAGCAGGATGGCCCGCGCCTCGTCATTGAGGCCAGTTAGTGCGCCGGGGCGCAAAAGATGCTCTTCAATCCACAAGCGCGAGAACGGAGGCCGCTTCTTTGCCTCCCCCTCTCTGAAGGCTAGCCCCGACAGTGGCAGCGCCAAGTTCAGGCGTTTCATGCGATTGACCGTCTTTAGGACATCGCCCAGATGCGTAAAATCTTTATTGGCGCTGTTCGCCGTAAGACCGCGCGTTTCCAGCCCATCATACCACCATTCCCGAAAGTCGAGCATATCGTCCCCTGTAATTTCCGCGAGCGGCTTGTCCCCGACGACATCCAGAAAATTTTGGATCGCCTTCTTGCGCGGGTTCTTCCAGCGGCGCAGCTGGTCCTCGCTTTTGCCAAGCGTTTTGTCCTTCGCCAGAGTCCAATACAGCTCAAGCGCGTGGGACACGGTGATCACGGGAGCGGGCACGCTTCCCAAAACAGCCGCTGCAACTGCCTTGTCTGGTGTGCCTTCGTGATCAGGGATCGCATCGATCCGCGCCAGCACCTCCCGCCGCGGCAAGTCCGCGACGTCCGCCGCATGCAGATATCGAAATCCCCGACTCAGCGCGATCGCCTGCGCCGAGGCATGGCGCCTCGAAACCTCCACGTCATCCCCAGCCAGGCGAGCTTCCCAGAGCTCGACCTGCTCGTTCCAGAGTGCGGCTGCCTTTTGCTGCGCCAAGGTCTCCGAATCCGTCTTGAGGCTCACGTAGAAAGACGCGCGGCTTTCGACCGACTGAAATCGGGCGGGCACACGCTTACGCAGATGATAGGTGTTGTTGCGTTTCTGAAGCTTCATTCTGCGTCACCTTCCGACCAACTTGTGTGGCAGAATGTGTGGCAAAATGTTCAGCACATCAAGAGAACTGCGTAGATGTCAGTGTCAGAAATATGATTAACTATCTGAGTTATAAGGTAAAAATAATTTATAAAGGGAAAATTAGTGGCGGAGAGACAGGGATTCGAACCCTGGGAAGGCTTGCACCCTCAACGGTTTTCGAGACCGCCCCGTTCGACCACTCCGGCACCTCTCCGCGGGGGTCTGGTGGGCGGGTGTTAGAGTGGTTTTCACGGGCTCGCAAGGGGCCTTTGGGAAAATCTGGATGAAATCGTACTGCTTTCACGCTGCGTGCGGAAAAACCCTGCGGTCAGCAGATTTCCACATTGCCTCACGGATGACGTAGAACAGGCGAAACCTGCTTGACTTGGCAGGTGGATCACCCGATAAGCCCCCATCCCGGCAGGGGTGAGCCCTGCATGGTTTGTATTCTATGACGCCCCAAGGGCGCGCTGTCCAAGGTGGCCACAAGGCCGCGAACACCCGTATCGGGGACCGGCGGACGCGGAAAAGTAAAGGAAAGACAGATGTTTGCGGTTCTCAAAACCGGAGGCAAGCAGTACCGGGTCAAGTCCGGTGATATGCTGCGTGTCGAGAAGCTGGCCGCTGAGGCAGGCGAGACAATCCAATTCAACGAGATTCTGATGCTGGGCGGAGACAGCCCCATTGTTGGCGCACCGCTAATCGGCGATGCCTGCGTGCAGGCCGAGGTCATTGACCAGATCAAGGGTGACAAGGTCATCCACTTCGTCAAGCGTCGCCGCAAGCACAGCTCTAAGCGGACCAAGGGTCACCGCCAGCAGCTGACGCTGCTTCGGATCACCGACATCTTGGGCGAGGGCGCGGAGAAGTCTGGCGTCAAGGCCGCAATCGGCGCAGGTTCTGTTTCTGGCTCGGCTGTCGTTTCGGACGGTCAGTACGCCAAGAATAAAGGCGAGCAAGCCGAAATGAAAAAGCGGGTGAAGGTAGGCGAAGCCGAAGAGAAATCGGCCGAGACCAAAGCCCCCGCCAAGAAGGCCGCGCCTAAGAAGGCGGCGCCCGCAAAGGCATCCGGCGACGACGATCTGAAAAAGCTGTCGGGCGTTGGCCCCGCGCTGGAGAAGAAGTTGCACGAAAACGGTGTTACGAGCTTTGCCCAGATCGCCAAGTGGAGCGACGCCGACGTGGCCGAGATGGACGAGAAGTTGTCCTTCAAAGGCCGTATCGAGCGCGAAGGCTGGATTGATCAAGCCAAGGAATTGGCCAAAGGCTAACGTGTTTCTCGCCGCCCCTGATCCGCAGGGGATGGCGCGGGGCCTTCATGACAATGATACGTTTTGCGCGTTTTGACTTGGGCCGGTAAGGCCGGTTCCGCACAGAACGCTTAAAGGAGAGACCAGATGGCACATAAAAAAGCAGGCGGTTCATCCCGTAACGGCCGCGACAGCGCGGGCCGTCGCCTTGGCGTCAAAAAATACGGTGGCGAATCCGTCATCCCCGGCAACATCATTATGCGCCAGCGCGGCACCAAGATGTGGCCGGGCGAAGGCGTCGGCCTTGGTAAGGATCACACGATCTTTGCTAAGATCGAAGGCAATGTGAAGTTTCACACGGGCCTTAAGGGACGCAAGTTCATTTCGGTTCTGCCATTGCAGGACGCCGCCGAATAAACCTGATCCGTTATGGACAGGCATGAAAAGGATCGGCGGTAAACGCCGGTCCTTTTTTAGGTTTCGCCATTTTTTCGCCTTTTGTGCGATTTAACGATGACGGCATCGGTGAAACCTTTGACCATTCGGATGTGTTTCTTAGTTGAATGGCTGCCGATCGGCGCGGATGGAAGTAGGTCCGCTTTAGTAACCTGATCTGGCGCTGTTCATCACGCATATATCTATTCTCGCTTCTGGAAAGGGGCATGACATGACCCTCCCAACACCCATTCTTCAGCCCAGCTTTTCTATTGGTGCCTATGATTTGCGCCCGGTGCGTCCGTCTGATGCGGGGCTAATGGCGCTTTATACAGGCGATGTGCGCGTGGCGCAGTCGACCTCGTCGATACCCCACCCGCTGCCACCCGGCACGACCGAGGCTTTTATTGCGCGCTGCATGGCGGACGGCCGAACCGAGGACGCGTGGACCATTGATGGCACCCGCGCGGGCAGTGGCGAGGTTATGGGCGTGATCAGCCTGACGCGCATGGATTTCGGCCAAGCCGAGATCGGCTATTGGGTCGCACCAATTTTCTGGAATTCGGGTGTTGCATCGGCTGCGGTTGGCGCTCTGGTTGCCGGTAATCCGCAGGCCAGCCGCATCATCTTTGCGACCGTGCAGCAGGGCAATCCAGCCTCCGCACGGGTGCTGACAAATAGCGGCTTCAGCTACCTCGGCGATGCAGAATCCTACTGCCTGGCGCGCGGGAGCAAAGTTCCCACCTGGACGTATAGCCGAAAACTGGATTGAGGCGCGCGTGGCCTTTGCGTATGCAGGGCCTTAGCGGGCATCTCAGCCCACTGATGCAGGGACCATGCGATGAAATTTCTCGATCTGGCCAAGGTCTATATCCGTTCGGGTGGCGGCGGTGGCGGTTGCGTCAGCTTTCGCCGTGAAAAATACATCGAATTCGGTGGCCCGGATGGCGGCGACGGCGGCGGTGGTGGCTCGGTTTTCGCCGAGGCGGTCGACGGCCTGAATACGCTGATCGATTTTCGGTATCAGCAGCACTTTTTCGCCCGCAGTGGCCAGCCCGGCATGGGTCGGCAACGCACCGGCAAGGATGGCGACGATATCGTGCTGCGTGTGCCCGTCGGCACTGAAATCCTTGATGAGGATCAAGAAACAGTAGTCGCCGATATGACCGAACTGGGCCAGCGCGTGCAGCTCGCGCGCGGCGGCAATGGCGGCTTTGGCAACCTGCATTTCAAGTCATCGACCAATCAGGCCCCGCGCCGCGCTAATCCAGGGCAGGAGGGGGTCGAGCGGACCATCTGGCTGCGTCTGAAATTAATCGCTGATGTTGGCCTGCTTGGCCTGCCGAATGCTGGCAAATCGACGTTTCTGGCGGCCACATCAAATGCACGGCCCAAGATTGCAGACTATCCCTTTACGACGCTGCACCCCAATCTGGGCGTCGTCGGCGTGGATAACGTGGAATTTGTCGTCGCCGACATTCCCGGCCTGATTGACGGGGCGAGCGAGGGCAGGGGGCTGGGTGATCTTTTCCTCGGCCATGTGGAACGGTGCGCAATCTTGCTGCACTTAGTCGACGGCACGTCCGAAACTGTCGCCGAGGATTACCAGACTATCATTACCGAGATTGAGGCCTATGACGGCCCGCTCAGCAGTAAGCCGCGCCTCACCGTCCTGAACAAGATCGACGCGCTGGATGAGGATGCACTGGCCGAGGCGAAGGCCGCGCTGGAGGAGGCATCCGGCGGGCCCGTTATGACCATGTCGGGCGTATCTGGCGACGGCGTTACCGATGTGCTGCGTAGCTTGCGCAGCGAGATTGATGACGACCGTCTGCGTCATCGCACGGCTGACGAAGAAGAGCCTGCGCCTTGGCGTCCCTGACGGACGCACGCCGACTGGTCGTCAAGATCGGCTCTGCGCTGCTGGTTGATCGCACAACCGGTGCGCTGCGCGCCGATTGGCTGGAAGGCCTATGCGATGATGTTGCGCGCCTTCGGGCACGCGGCACAGATGTAGTGCTGGTATCGTCCGGCTCTATCGCGCTGGGGCGCGGTACGCTGAACCTACCCGCCGGCGCCCTGACACTGGAGCAATCACAGGCTGCTGCTGCCGTAGGGCAAATCCGGCTCGCAGGGGCATATGATGCCGCCTTGGCCGCGCGCGGGCTGACGGCTGCGCAGGTGCTGTTGACGCTTGAGGACAGCGCGGACCGGCGCAGGTATCTGAACACACGCGCCACGCTGGAGCAGCTTTTGCGCCTTGGCGCAGTGCCTATCGTCAACGAAAATGACACCGTCGCCACCGACGAGATTCGCTACGGCGACAATGACCGCCTCGCCGCACAGGTCGCTGTGACAGCAGGCGCCGATCAACTGATCTTGCTCAGCGATGTCGATGGTTTTTATTCGGCCAACCCTGCCACCGATAATGCCGCTTATCGCTACGACACCATCGACGCCATCACCCCTGAGATCGAAGCGATGGCTGGCGACGCAGGTTCGGGCCTCAGCAAAGGCGGAATGAAAACCAAGTTAATGGCCGCCCGCGCCGCGATGGCCGCCGGCTGCGACATGGCCATTACCGAAGGGTCCGTGATGCGCCCGCTCGCCGCGCTTGAGGCAGGGGCTCCAGCGACATGGTTTACTGCGCAGGGCACCCCGCAGCAGCGCCGTAAGGCGTGGATCGCGGGCATGAAGCCCAAGGGCCGGGTGACGATTGACGCAGGAGCCGCCCGCGCAATCCAGCAAGGCAGCAGCCTGCTGCCCGCCGGCGTGACAGCGATCAGTGGGACGTTCGGGCGCGGCGATGCCGTTGAGATTATCGGGCAAGATGGGCCATTGCTGGGCCTTGGTCTTACGCGATACGCTGCAGTGGATGCTGTGCAGATTAAGGGGCTACGCTCGGATGCCATTGACGCCGTTTTGGGATATCCTGCGCGGGCTGCGTTGATTCACCGGGACGATATGGCGTTCTGACATTGCCCGAATAGCTGCGGCCCCTAATAGCTGCGGCCCCGAATATCTGCGGCAAGGAGCCGACACTATGACTGAAGCGACCGATATTCCCGCCCTGATGGCCCGCATAGGCGCATGCGCCCGCGCCGCAGCGACCGAACTGGCCGTAACCGAGAGTGATCGCAAAGACGCGGCCCTGCGCGGCGCCGCCGACGCAGTATGGGCGCGGCGCGCGGCCATTATCGAGTCAAATGCCAAGGATATGGCCGCCGCCCGCGATAAGGGGTTAGGGGATGCCATGCTTGACCGGCTGATGCTGGACGAGGGGCGCATCAGCGCCATCGCGGACGGCCTGCGCGCCGTTGCGGATTTGCCCGATCCGGTGGGCGAGGTGCTGGCCGAATGGGATCAGCCCAGCGGCATCCACATCCGCCGGGTGCGCACGCCCCTTGGCGTGGTCGGCGTTATTTATGAGAGCCGTCCGAACGTGACTGCCGATGCCGGCGCGCTGTGCCTTAAGGCTGGCAATGCCGTGATCCTGCGCGGCGGCTCCGAAAGCTATAATAGCGCCCGCGCCATTCACGCCTGTCTCAAGCAGGGACTTCGCGAGGCTGGCCTGCCCGAGGAGGCGATCCAACTGGTCCCAACACGCGACCGCGCCGCCGTCAGCGAGATGCTGACCATGGTCGGCGTCATTGACGTGCTGGTGCCGCGCGGCGGCAAGGAACTTGTGGGACTTGTGCAGCGCGAGGCGCGCGTGCCGGTCTTTGCCCATCTGGAGGGCATCGTTCACATCTATGTCGATGCAACTGCCGATGCCGAGAAGGCGTTGCGCGTGGTACTGAACGCCAAGACGCGGCGCACCGGCGTCTGCGGCGCGGCTGAATGTCTGCTGATCCACCGTGATCTGGTGGGCGGCTTGGGCAGTGATCTGGTGCGCGCATTGCTGGATGCGGGCGTCGAAGTGCGCGCCGATGAGGCGCTAAGCGCGATTGAGGGCACCGTTCCTGCCACCAGCGCGGATTGGGGCCACGAGTATCTGGATAGCATCATCGCCGCGCGGGTCGTCGGCGACTTGGGTCTCGCTATTGGACATATCGAGCAGTATGGCTCGCACCACACCGACTGCATCATCAGTGAGGATCCGGCGGCGGTTCAGGCGTTCTTTGCGCAGGTCGACAGCGCGATCCTGATGCACAACACATCCACACAGTTTGCCGACGGGGGCGAGTTCGGCATGGGCGCCGAGATCGGCATCGCCACCGGCAAATTGCATGCGCGCGGTCCGGTGGGTGCAGCCCAGCTAACCAGCTTTAAGTATCTGGTGACAGGCGACGGCACTATTCGCGGCTAAAAACGCGCCCCGGTGTCAGAAGCTGATGGTGACCGGATCATTCAGGTCTATATCGGCGCTGCGGTCCATTTCCGCCAAAAGACCGGGCAAAAGTGCGAACTGCACCTGCGCCGCGGGCAGATTATCCAGATTGCCATGCTCGGGCGCGCTGAGCCACGCCCAATGCTCAGTCCGCGGGTCCAGTCGCTCTCCGGCGGTCGAGAGGTGCAGGCGTTCCTCGCCCCCTGTTACCGTCACCGTCCCGCCAAGGGGCACCGCCTGCTCGGCGCATAGCAGCGCGAGAAAGGCCGCCTGAGCGATCTTGCGCGGCAGCGGGCCGTCCACTTGCCAGTCACATGTGACGCGCGCGTCGTAGACGCCTTGAATGATGCTGCTCAAATCTCGTGCGGTCATGCTCTGGCCGTCCGATGACAGGCCAAACGCGACGCGAAAGAACCGCAGGCGCGCGTTGGCGTGGGCCGCACTGCCGACAACCATCGCCATTTCCGGCCCCTCTGGCACACCAGACAGCCCCATCAACTCCAGCCCATTGGAAATGGCGCCAACCGGACTGATCAAATCGTGGCAGATACGCGCGCCTATCAGCGCGCCCAGATTGCGGCTAGCCTGGGTCATGTAGATCCTTTCGAACGAGGCAGGCAGATGAGCGATTCTTCAGCGTTTCTAGAGCCGGGTATGCGCGTCGAGGCGCCCAGCCAGCCCGAATGGGGCGTGGGGCAGGTCCAGTCGTGCGTTGCGGGCAAAGTCACGGTAAATTTCCCCGATGCCGGTAAGGTGGTGATTGATACCAGCCGCGTGATGCTGCTGCCGGTCATTGATCCCTGATGTTGGTTACCAAATAATTAATCAGAACAACGAAGCCGATGATGAACCGGGCTGCAATTTCGCACAAGGCCGCGTTGTGTCCGGCGCGTTCTGGGCGGTCGTCCGCCATGTTGCCTTTGCGCGCAACGGGCCATAGAACTCCTACGAAGACCCCACCAGCCCCTGCCGTCGAGGCCCCATGCAGACAGCCCCGCTCAGAACTGGACATTCCCCCGACTTTCAACTGCGCCTTGCGTCAGATGCGGGTGATATCCGTGCAGCGCAGCGCCTGCGCTACCGCGTTTTCGTCGAAGAGTTGGGCGGCGGCGGCCCAATGGTCGATCACGCTGCTGCGCTAGAGGCGGACCATTTCGACCAGTGGTTTGACCATCTGCTGCTCTTGGATCGGGCCTTGCCTCCGGGCGACGCGGTGATCGGCGTCTACCGCCTGCTGCGCGCGGATCAGGCAGCGTTGGCGGGGCAATTTTATTCCGAAGACGAATATGACCTCACTGCACTTCGCAACACGGGGCGCACCCTGCTTGAACTAGGCAGATCGTGTGTCGATGCGCGCTATCGCGGGGGCGAGGCGCTGCTCCATCTGTGGAAGGGTCTGGCGGCATATGTCGCAGATCATGGTGTCGAGGTCCTATTCGGCGTTGCCAGTTTTCATGGTACTGACCCTGCCGCACTGGCCGCACCCCTGTCGCTCTTGCATCATCGCCACCTTGCACCGACCTCGCTGCGCGCGCGGTCACTGCGGCATCAGCCGATGGATCTGATTCCCGAGGATGCGCTGGACCGGCGCGCCGCGATGCTGCAAGTGCCGCCGCTGATCAAGGCGTATCTGCGCCTTGGCGGCCATGTGGGCGATGGTGCGTACATAGATCACGCGTTTAACACCACCGATGTCTGCCTGACGATGGATACGGCTCGGCTGAGCGCTAGGCGGCGCGCGCTTTATTCGCGGGGCGGCGCATGAGCGTGCCCCCATGGCCGCGCGCAGATAGCGCGATCGCGCCGCCGCCCGGCCTGCTGGGCTGGGTGCGCGTAGGATTGCGCGCTGCCATCTTATTGGGCGCTCTGGCTGTCCTCTTGCCGCTTTTGCTATTGGTGCGTGCGGTCGAGCGTCCGGTGTGCGGCCCGCGCCGTCCGGTATCGCCCTATATCGTGCAGGCGTACACGCGCGTTTGCACTGTCATCCTAGACATACGGCTGGTGCTGCGCGGCAGTCCAATGGAACTGCCGGGGGCGGTGGTGGGAAATCACGCATCATGGCTGGATATTTTCGTGCTGAACGCGCGCCACCGGGTTTTCTTTATTTCTAAAGCCGAGGTGTCGGGCTGGCCATTCATCGGATTCCTCGCTCGGCAGACCGGCACGCTGTTTATCCGGCGTGACGCGCGCGAGGCCCGCGCACAGACTACCGCGCTGGAAACGCGGCTGACGGCAGGGCATCCGCTGCTATTTTTCCCCGAGGGCACATCCACAGACGGGCTGCGCGTGCTGACATTCAAGTCGACGCTGTTTCAGGCTTTCTTCGCTGCGGAGCTGCGAGAGGGCGCGTATATTCAGCCTGTCACGGTGATCTATCACGCGCCGCCGGAGCAGGAGGATGCGTTCTACGGCTGGTTCGGCGACATGGATTTCGCGCCGCATTTTCTGGCGGTGATGGCTGCGCGGGGCGGCGGGCATGCCGAATTGGTCTATCATCCACCGCTGCGGGTGGCCGATTACCCCGGCCGCAAAGCGCTGGCGCAGGAAGCAGAGCGCATTGTGCGCGCCGCCATGCCGCCTGAAAGGCAGGGATAGCTGGCCGGGTTTAGCCCATCGCGCGGATCAGGGCACCAAGCGCGGCGGCTGGATCGTCGTGGCCCCAAATTTCGTCCCCGATGCCAAAAAAATCGGTAAGCGGCGACAGCTCTGTTATGCGGGGCGCTGTCAGCGCGCCCTCGGCCACAACAGGGATCTCGACCACATCGGTCCACCACTGGAAAAGCTCGGTATCGGCCTGTTCGCCGCCACCCAGCGCGCTGGCGCCCGCGGGGCCGAAGGCGATGTAATCGGCGCCGGCCTCGCCCGCGCTCAGCCCTTCGTGGCTGGATTGGGCACAGAACGCGCCGACGATGGCGTCAGCCCCCAGCGCCGCGCGCGCCTTTCGGACAGATCGCGCACCGTCTGGCAAATGGACACCGTCGAGGCCTAGACGGTCGGCCAGTGCGATGTGACGCTCCAGCACGATTGCAACGTCGCGGGCATGGGCCACCTCGCGGCAAGCATCTGCGATGCGCGCGATCCGGTCCTCGTCATGGGTGGCGAGCGACAAGCGCAGGCACGCAATTTCGTGCGCGTCCAGCGTCGCGGCGAGGCGATCCGAGAATGTCGCGGGGTCGAACTCTGGCGGGGTAATCAGGTAGATCTGCGGCTGCTCTTGGTCGCTCATGGCGCGCTCCTCGGTCTGGCGTCGCCCGCGTATAGCGCAGGATTTCGGGCGGCGCCACAGGCTGCGCGGCCCGGTGCGCTCCGCGCGGGGATATTTAAGGGCAAGAAGAATGCGCAGGCCTTTCCAAGACGGGGTCGGAGCGGTATCACGCGGCCAAGCGAGAGGGACCGATCATGCCGACAGACACGCCCCAGCCGACCTTTGTATTGGTGCGCCCGCAGATGGGCGAGAATATCGGCGCAGCGGCGCGTGCGATGTGGAATTTCGGGCTGGACCGGATGCGTATCGTCGCGCCTCGTGACGGCTGGCCCAATCCCGGCGCGGTCGCGATGGCCAGCGGGGCCGGCCGGCTATTAGACGAGGCGTTGCTGGTGGGTGATCTGCCCGGCGCGCTGGAAGATAGCCACTATGTTTATGCCACCACAGTACGCGGTCGCGACCTGACCAAGCCAATCTTGAGCCCCGAGGAGGCGATGCAGGATGCCGCGCGCCGGATTGCAAACGGGCAGAAGGTGGCTGTGATGTTCGGCCCCGAGCGTTCGGGGCTGGAGAATGACGATGTGGCTCGCGCCAGCGCTATCATCACGGTGCCGGTCAATCCGGCCTTTCCCAGCCTGAACCTTGCTCAATGCGTTTTGCTGACGGCCTATGAGTGGCGCCGTGCCTCTGCCGCAGTGCCAGAGGGTAAGGTGCATATGCACAATACCCAGTGGGCCGATCAGGCAGAGATCGAGGCGCTGGCGACCCATTATGACGAGCGGATGGGCGAGGCGGGATTTTTCTATCCAGACCACAAGGCGGAGAGTATGCGCCAGACTATGCGCAATTTCTGGAGCCGGATGCCCTTGACGCAGGCCGATACGCGGCTTTTGCACGGTATCCTGCGTCAGATGGTCCGTTGGAAGGATCGTGGGGGCGGCGGCGCTTGAAGGGGCACGGCGCGCGCACTAACCTGTCCAATGCAATAACTTCGTGAGGAGCGGCGGAAATGGCTGAAAAACGCAGCATTTTTCAAGAGGTGGAGACGCCCGGCGCGGCGCCAGTCGCACCGCGCGGAGGCATGATCGACGCAGGGCGCCGCGGCGCGCGGCGAGGTATCCGCCTTTGGCTGATGGTGCTCTTTGCGCTGGTCGTCGTGATGATCGCTGTCGGTGGCCTGACACGGCTGACCGATAGTGGTCTGTCGATCACCGAATGGCGCCCGCTGACGGGGGCAATTCCGCCACTGAATGTCGCTGACTGGCAGGCGGAATTTAAGCTCTATCAGGCCATCCCCGAATTTCAGGCGCAAAACAGTTGGATGAGCCTTGAGGATTTCAAGGCGATCTATTGGTGGGAATGGGGCCATCGCCAGTTAGGCCGTTTCATTGGTCTGGTCTGGGCCGTTGGCTTTTTCGGCTTTCTGGCAGCGCGCCAGATTCCGGCGGGCTGGACAGGTCGGCTGCTGCTGCTGGGCGCACTTGGCGGCGCGCAGGGGGCTATCGGCTGGTGGATGGTCTATTCTGGCCTTGGCGGCGACAGGACCGATGTGGCGTCCTATCGCCTTGCCACGCATCTAGGTCTCGCCTTTGTCATTTTGGGTTTTATCACTTGGTACTTCCTGCTGCTTTCGCGCCCCGAACGCGAGGTTATGCAGGCCCGGCGCACGCGTGAGGCGCGTCTCTTTGGCCTCGGCACAGGGTGGATGCATTTTGCCTTTGTGCAAATACTCATCGGCGCGCTTGTCGCCGGCATAGACGCCGGGCGCAGCTATACCGAATGGCCGCTGATGGGCGGCGCACTGTGGCCGCAGCAGATGATGGTGATTGAGCCGTGGTGGCGCAACTTCTTTGAAAACCCCGGTACTGTGCAGTTTGTCCACCGCATGGTCGGCTACGCGCTGCTGGCGTTTTCGATCTTGGCCGTCATGCGCGGACGGCGCAGCGCATATGTTGCGACGCGCCGTGCATTTACACTCGCCTTCGTTGCAGTGCTCGCCCAGATTGTCCTTGGGATCATCACGGTTGTGCTGGGCGCGCCGTGGCAGGTGGCAATTGCGCATCAGTTTTTGGCGGTCATCGTATGGGTGCTGATCATCCGCGCAAGGTTCCACACCGGATACCCGGCTGCACAATCCATTAGAGGCAAATAAAATGAGCGCTTTTGACGAACTTATGGCGCATCAGCGCCAAACCGAAGCGCTGGCGCAGATTGCCGGGCGCCTTAGTTGGGACCGCGAGACGATGATGCCGCGCGGCGCGGCCACGCAGCGATCTGAGGAGGCAGGCGCGCTCCACTCGGTGCTGCACGCGCGGCGCATCGATCCTCGCGTTGGGGAGTGGTTGGAGGCCGCCCGCGCCGAGACGCTGGACCAGCAGGGCGAGGCGCAGCTGCGCCATATATCGCGCAGCTATGAGCGCACGCAGCGCGTGCCGGGCGATCTGGCCGCCGCATTGGCGCGGCTGACCGCGCTCAGCCAAGGACAATGGGCAGAGGCGCGCGAAAAGGACGACTTTGCCGCATTTGCCCCTGTTTTGGCCGAGGTTGTGGCCCTCAGGCGCGAGGAGGGCGCGGCGTTGGCAGATGGCGGCGACGTCTATGATGCAATGCTCGACGATTACGAGCCGGGCGCCAAGGCCGCAGATCTGGAGGCGATGTTCACGGCCCTGCGCCCCGGTCTGATCGCGCTGCGCGAGGCGGCATTGGGCGCTGCTGCGGCGCCGACGGTATCGGGAAGTTTCGACGCGCAGTCGCAAATGAGGCTGGCGCGCCAATTGGCCAAAGTGTGCGGCTACGACATGTCGCGCGGGCGCATCGACAAGGCAGTGCATCCTTTCTCTAGCGGGTCGGGCGACGACGTGCGGATCACGACGCGAACTAGCGATAGCGATCCGTTCAACTGCATTTATTCCACAATGCACGAGGCCGGCCATGCGATCTACGAGCAATCGATCGATCCAGCCTACGCCCTGACCCCGCTGGGCGCCGGCGTGTCGATGGGCGTCCACGAGAGCCAGAGCCGCATTGTCGAGAACCAGCTGGGCCGCAGTCGCGCCTTTACCGGCTGGCTTTATACCCAGATGACGGAGGCGTTTGGCGATTTCGGCATTGATGGGCCGGACGCGCTCTATGCTGCTGTAAACAGCCTGCATCGAGGGTTTATCCGGACCGAGGCGGACGAGGTGCAGTATAATCTGCATATCCTCATGCGCTTTGATCTGGAGCGGGCGCTGGTCGCGGGCGATTTGGCCCCCACCGATCTTGAGGGTGCGTGGAACGACCGCTTCCTGCGCGATTTCGGATATGCTGTTCCCAGTGCATCGCAAGGCTGCCTGCAGGACGTGCATTGGTCTGTCGGTCTCTTTGGGTATTTCCCAACGTATAGCCTTGGGAATGTCTACGCCGGATGCCTGTCCGAGGCGCTGCGCCAGGCGGTGCCGGATCTGGACGCGCAACTGGGGCAGGGCGATATGAGCGGTGCTATGGGTTGGCTGCGCGAGAATGTGCAGCAGCATGGCGGGCTATACACCCCGCGCGAACTGATTACGCGCGCTTGCGGGTTTGAGCCGACAGAAGAGCCTCTGATGCGCTATCTGGAGCAGAAGTTTGGCGCGCTCTACCCGGCCGGCTAGGGTAGTTTAGCCGCGCTTGCGATAGGCCTTGCGCGCGCGGTCCAGCTCTTGCTGGCCGGCGGTAAGATCGGGCGCGACATTGCCCAGTATGTAGGTGATGTCGGCGCTCAGCGGCGCAATCGGCGCACCTGTTTCCCGCGCGAGGTGCAGCATGTCGAAAATGACGTCAAAATCGTCGCCCTGCATTTCGTATATGCTTAGCAGCGATCCGGCGGCGTCCAGATAGGCGGCGCGCCCCGGCGAGGCCGACAGGCCCGCTCCGGCATCGAGCGCGGTATAGCCTGCGTCTGCAAGCGCGCGGGCTGTTTTGCCGCATGTCTCAAGCTGGTCCAAGCGCGCGTTTAGGTCTGCGTCCGCAATCGCGCCTCCTGCAAGATCGACAAGGCGCTCTGTGCAGTCCGCTGCATGAATGCCTGCCGCGTCGACTGCACCGCCGACCTTGGCGATCACTGCGCTGCGATCGCTGACGGGATCACCGCCGGAACCGCCCTGATGGCGCCAAACGGCCAGACCTGACACCAGCAGCAAGGCAATACTGGCCAACGCCGCGACGATCATCGTCGCGCGGCGCGGCCTGCGAGGCTGGTTGCCGGCGCCCGGGCTCATTCGCCGTCTGTTGCGGCCTCAACCGCTGCACCATCTGCTGCGCTATCCTCGTCCACGCCCTCGTCCTCGGGCTGCTCGGCGATCCAGGCGACACTGACGACGATCTCGTTCTTGCCCGTGTTGAACACCTTGACGCCGCCGGCGCTGCGCGAGCGGAAAGAGATGCCCTTGACCGGCACGCGGATCGACTGGCCCTTGGACGTGGCCAGCATAATCTGGTCCTCAAGCGTGACCGGGAAACTTGCCACCAGCGCACCGCCGCGCATTGCCTTGTCCATCGCTGTCACGCCCATGCCGCCGCGTCCGCGAATGGGGTAGTCGTGCGACGAGCTCAGCTTGCCTGTGCCCTGCTCTGAGATGGTCAGGATCAGCGTTTCGGCGTCCGACATCGCGGTAAAGCGGTCGGGCGAGATCGCCGCATCCGCGTCGCCTTCGTCATCTGCCGCTTCCAACTCTTCGTCGGTCAGACCGGCCTGAGCACGGCGCATCTTGAGGTAGGCTGCCCGTTCGTCCGAGGTGGCGTCGAAATGCGGGATGATCGACATCGACACGACGCTGTCATCGCCGGTCAGGCGAATGCCGCGCACGCCCAAAGACGCACGGCTGTTGAACACGCGGACGTCCGTCGCCCGGAAGCGGATTGCCCGTCCCGAGGACGTGACCAGCATTACGTCGTCATCATTCGAGGCGATGCGCGCATTGATCAGCGTGATGCCTGCATTCTCTTCTTCGAACCGCATAGCAATCTTGCCGTTGCTGCGGACATTGGTAAAATCCGACAGCTTGTTACGGCGGACGGTGCCCGCTGACGTGGCAAAAACCACCTGTAGATCGTCCCATTCCGCCTCGTCCCGGTCGACGGGCATAATGGCGGCGATGGATACGCCCGGCGGGATCGGCAGGATATTAACGATCGCCTTGCCTTTGGACGTGCGGCCACCTTGAGGCAGGCGCCATGTCTTGAGCTTGTAGACCATCCCGTCGGTCGTGAAGAACAGCAGTTGCGTATGGGTATTGGCGACAAAGAGGGTGGTAACCACGTCCTCGTCCTTGGTCGCCATACCGCCAACACCCTTGCCACCGCGCTTCTGGCTGCGGAAATCGGCCAGCGCGGTGCGTTTGATGTAGCCGCCCGATGTGACGGTGACGACCATGTCCTCACGCTCGATCAGGTCCTCGTCGTCCATGTCGCCAGACCAGTCGACGATTTGCGTGCGGCGCGGGACAGCAAAGAGTGATTTCACCTCGGCCAACTCATCCGCGATGATCTGCATGATCCGCTCACGGCTGGCGAGGATGGCGAGGTACTCTTTAATCTTGCCGGCCAGCTCTTGCAGCTCGTCGGTGACTTCCTTGACGCCCAGCTGTGTCAGGCGTTGCAGGCGCAACTCCAGAATGGCGCGCGCTTGCGTTTCGGACAGGTTATAGGTGCCGTCGTCGTTGGCCGTGTGCGTCGGATCGTCGATCAGCGCAATAAAAACGAGGATTTCGCCAGCCGGCCAGCGGCGCGTCATCAGCTTTTGCCGCGCATCGGCTGCATCGGCAGAGGCGCGGATGGTCGCGACGACCTCATCGACGTTGCTGACGGCGACCGCCAGACCGCATAGGATATGGCTGCGCTCGCGCGCCTTGCGCAGCTCGAACGCTGTGCGGCGGGCGACGACATCCTCGCGGAAATCGATGAAGGACGTGAGGAACCGGCGAAGCGTTAGCTGCTCGGGGCGGCCGCCATTGAGAGCCAGCATGTTGCAGCCGAAATACGTCTGCATGGGGGTAAAGCGGAACAACTGATTCAGGACGACTTCGGCGGTGGCGTCCCTTTTCAGTTCGACCACGACGCGCACGCCGTTGCGGTCAGACTCGTCCTGAACGTGCGAAATCCCCTCGATCCGCTTTTCGCGGGCCGCCTCGGCGATACGCTCAATCATGGTGGATTTGTTCACCTGATACGGGATCTCGTCGATGATGATGGCCCAGCGATCTTTGCGGATCTCTTCGGTGCGGGTTTTAGAGCGGATGATGACGCTGCCGCGCCCCTCCAGATACGCCTTTCGCGCGCCGGTACGGCCCAGCATGATGCCACCGGTGGGAAAATCGGGACCGGGGATGTATTCAATCAGGTCCTCGCTGGTCAAATCCGGATTTTCGATCAGGGCCAGCGTGGCGTCGATAACCTCGCCCAAGTTATGCGGTGGGATATTGGTCGCCATGCCCACGGCGATACCGCCTGCGCCATTGACCAGCATATTAGGGAAACGGGCGGGCAGGACGGTCGGCTCGCGGTCCTTGCCGTCGTAGTTGTCTTGGAAATTGACGGTATCTTTGTCGATATCGGCCAGCAGATAGGCTGCAGGCTTGTCCATCCGCACTTCGGTATAGCGCATTGCAGCGGCGTTATCGCCGTCCATGGAGCCGAAATTGCCCTGACCGTCCAGCAGCGGCAGCGACATCGAGAAATCCTGCGCCATGCGCACCAGCGCATCGTAGATAGCCGAGTCGCCATGCGGGTGATATTTGCCCATCACATCGCCGACAGCACGGGCGGATTTGCGGTATGGCTTGTCGTGCGTATTGCCGCCCTCGAACATCGCATAGAGGATGCGGCGGTGCACCGGCTTTAGCCCGTCGCGCAGATCAGGGATCGCGCGGGAGACGATGACCGACATCGCATAATCGAGGTATGACGTCTTCATTTCGTCGGTGATGGACACCGTCGGTCCGTCATACACCGCGCGCGGTGGTCGGTTGTCGTCCATGTCGTCAGGGGATTCCGGCGTATCGGTCAAGGTGGTGCCTACTCTGTCACGTCATTCCAGATGTTGTTGTAAATGCTATATCACCGGCTGGATATAGGGTGCAATGGCGCATGGTCACAGTTACCAGCCGCCTTGAAGTAGGCGCGCTAAGATGCTGTGTTTGCAGTACATTAATTTGGACCCAGCCGGACTAAAAAGCGGCGTTTGCGCAGAGTTTCATCTATGCAAGCGCAGGCGGTCGAATTCGCGCCGGGGGCAGCCCCGGCGCGGGCACATATCAGGGAATGATGCGCGTGTATTTCATGCCTTCCAGCGAGGCGCCTGCCATCAGGCCGGCCTGACCAAAGACGACTGCGATCACTGGCGAGATAGAAGTTGTCGTTTCGGCGCGCAGGTTTTCACCTGTGTCCTTGAACACGTATTCTATATCTGCCCCAGCCGCCCAGCCAGACGACCGCCGGAAACTGGACAGCGCATTGCCGGTCATAAAGAACAGCACGTGCGCAAACTGCTGCGCGCCGATCTGCAGCCCGACGCTGCCCTTGGTGGCGGAGTAGTAGTCGACCGTCTGGCCGTTGATCTGGAGCGCGCCGCGCCCGTAGCCGCCGCCCAAGCCAAACCCGGCCTCGGTAATCAGCGGCATAACCAGCATACCCGTCGCCTTCTCAGACAGAGTGCGGGTGCCGGGATAATTGTCGTAGAGATACTGAACGGTGGTATTGACGCGCGCATCAATTTCTTCGGGGCCGCGGCTGCCGATGCCATTGCCGCAGGCGGCAGTCATAAGACCGGCGCTGCCGAGCGCGCCCAGGGTGAAACCGCGTCTGGTGAGAATGCTCATGGATTTGTGCCTGTTCGTTGCCTGAATGCTGCCGACCGTTTCATCGGTCGATCTGCGCCCGACTATAAGCGGGGTCTCGCGCATTGTCACGCATCGGGGCGACCTTGGGCGAATTATCGCGCGGCGATCAACCCAGCAAGCGCGCCATTGCCGGGGCAAAGTAGGTCAGGATGCCGTCGCAGCCGGCGCGTTTGAATGCGATCAGGCTCTCGATCATGGCACGCTCGCCGTCGATCCATCCGTTTTGCGCGGCGGCAGTGATCATGCTGTACTCGCCGCTGACCTGATAGGCGTAGGTCGGCGCGGCGAACGTATCTTTGGCGCGGCGGCAGATGTCTAAGTACGGCATACCCGGTTTGATCATGATCGCATCCGCGCCTTCGGCCAGATCGCGGGCAATCATGCGCATCGCCTCGTCGGCGTTCGCGGGGTCCATCTGATACGTCCGCTTATCCCCCACCGCGGTGCCCGATAACGCGCTGGAGGCGCCCACAGCATCGCGGAACGGGCCGTAAAACGCGCTGGCATATTTTGCGGCATAGCTCAGCAGAATGATGTCTTGATGGCCAGCCGCCTCCAGCGCAGTGCGAATGGCGCCGATGCGCCCATCCATCATATCCGACGGGCCGATGATATCGACACCCGCCTCGGCCTGAGAGAGCGCCTGTTTGACCAGCGCCTCGACCGTCTCATCGTTGACGATCACGCCGCTGCGCAGAAATCCATCATGCCCGGTGTCCGAATAAGGGTCCAACGCGACGTCGGCCATTACCAGCATCTCGGGCACCGCTTCCTTGATCGCGCGGGTCGCGCGATTGCTGAGGTTGCCGGGATTCCACGCCTCAGCGCAGTCAGCCGTACGATTGTCCGCGCCAGTATAGGGGAAAAGGCAGATCGCAGGGATGCCCAAATCCGCCGCCTCGCGTGCCGCCAAAACGACCCGGTCGACGCTGAGACGGCTGACACCCGGCATGGACGCGACCGGCTCTTCGATATTATCGCCATCGCGGACGAATACCGGCCAGATCAGATCGCCCGGCGACAGGGTATTTTCAGTAGCGAGCGCGCGCAGGCCGGCGGTGCGCCGCAGGCGACGCGGACGAGCGGACGGGAAGGGGGCTGGGACGTGATGCATGGGACGTGACCTGGCTGCGACGTATCGCGCCCTAACTCGCACGGAAATTCCCGCATCTCAAGGGTAGGAATTGTCGCGATGCGGGGCTATGAGAGGCACGTTGTGGCAGATCGGGGACCCTGTGGACTGGTATTCAACCGTATTCGAATTGATCGACATGCGCAGTTTCAGCAACCTTTGGTTCTGGATTGCGCTGGCGGTGATGTGGTCATCGACCAGTCACTATGTCCTCGGGGTGCCGTGGGACATGGTTGTACGCGCCCGCAAGGGAGGCGGCCAGGCGATGGAAGACGTGGGCACGTTGGCCGCGATCAACACCCGCCGCGTCCTCTATATCAGCCGCGAATCGGGGCTGCTGCTGACGGGCGTTATTTTCTTTTTGCTGACTGGCTCTGCGATCCTTGGCTGGTATTATCATCGCGAATTTGCGCAGGCGGTACTTTTGCTGGCGCTGCCGATGTCTGTGGTGTGGGTGTTGTCTGTGCGCACTGCTGCTCAGATTGAGGCGGGCGCATTAGAGGGTGACGTGCTGATTGCCCTGCTGATGCGCCATCGCCTCCTTGTACAAATAATCGGGATGATGTCGATCTTTGTCACTGCGATGTGGGGGATGTACCAAAACATGACAACCTCCGCACTCGGGGGGTGACGCAGCCCGCCGCCGCCAGCCCAAGAGCAATAGCCAGATGACTGACGCCCCCAGCCACATCACCGTATCCGGCGCGCCCGAAGGGTTCGACGCCCGTCTCGTGTTGGACGAGGTGGCGCGCGCCAGCGGCCCTGTTATCCATGTCGCGCGCGACGACAAGCGGATGGCTGCGATGGCCGCCGCGCTGGCGTTCTACGCGCCCGGGATGCCTCTCGTTCGCTTTCCCGCGTGGGATTGCCTGCCCTACGACCGGATATCACCCAACGCCGACGTGTCTGCGGCGCGCATGGCGACATTGGCTGGTCTGGTCCACGGGATGCCGGGCCAATTCGTCCTGCTAACGACACTGGGGGCTGCGATGCAGCGGATTCCGGCGCGCGACGTGCTGCGCGGTGCGGCGTTCACCGCGCATGTCGGCCACCGCATTGATGAGGCGGGCTTGCGCGCGTTTCTCGTGCGCATGGGTTTCGTGAATAGCCCAACCGTGACCGAGCCGGGTGATTTCGCCGTGCGCGGCGGGATTATCGACATTTATCCCCCCGGCGACGCAGACGGCGGCGGCCCAGTGCGGCTCGACCTCTTTGGAGATGTGCTTGACGGCGCGCGCCGCTTTGATCCGGTCACTCAGCGCACCACCAAGAAGCTGGATATGATTGAGCTCGCCCCAGTGTCCGAGGTGATCCTGGACGAGGCGGCTGTCATGCGCTTTCGCCAGAATTACCGTATCGAGTTTGGCTCTGCCGGGACGGACGATCCGCTCTATGAGGCGATCAGCGCCGGCCGCAAGGCGCAGGGCGCCGAACATTGGCTGCCCTTTTTTCACGAAAAGCTGGAGACACTGCTAGACTACCTGCCGGCCGCGCCTGTTCTGTTAGACGATGCTGTCACGCCCGCCCGCCTTGCCCGGTGGGACAGTATCGAGGACCAGTACGAGGCGCGCAAACATGCGCTGACCGCCAAGGGGCGTAGCGATAGCGTATACAAACCCGTGCAGCCCGGGCTGCTTTACCTAAACGACGCTGATTGGGAGGCCGCAATGTCCACCCACCGCGCCGTACAACTAACCGCGTTGCCGCAGGCCACCGGCCCCGGTGTAACGGACGCGGGCGGGCGCATCGGGCGCAGCTTTGCCCCCGAGCGGCAACAGGAAAACATCAGCCTTTTCGGCGCCTTAAAGGATCACATTCAGACGAAGATGACCAAAGGTCCAGTCCTTTTGGCTAGCTATTCGGACGGTGCCCGCGAACGGATGGAGGGCCTTCTGGAGGATGAGGGCCTGATCGGCCCTGTCACTGTGACCTCTGCCGAGCGGCTGGGAAAGACAGGTCTGCATTTGGCCGTCTGGGGGCTGGACTCGGGCTTTGAGGGGCCGTGGAATGGCACGCACCTGACCGTCATTTCCGAGCAGGACATTCTGGGTGATCGCCTGATCCGCGCACCCAAACGCCGCCGCCGCGCCGAGAATTTCCTGAGCGAGGCCAACAGCCTGACCCCCGGCGATCTTATTGTGCATGTCGATTTCGGCATCGGGCGTTACTTGGGCCTTGAGGTCATCACTGCGCTCGGCGCGGCCCACGAGTGCCTCGTCTTGGAATATGCCGAGGCGTCCAAGCTGTACCTGCCCGTTGAGAACATCGAACTGCTAAGCCGCTATGGCCACGAAGAGGGCCTGCTGGACAAGCTGGGCGGTGGTGCATGGCAGGCCAAAAAGGCCAAGCTCAAGGAGCGTATCCGCGATATGGCGGATCGTCTGATCCGCATCGCCGCCGAGCGTGCCCTGCGCACAGCCCCCGTGCTGGAGCCCGAACGTCACGCGTGGGAGGAGTTTTCTGCCCGCTTCCCCTACGACGAGACCGAGGACCAGTTAAGCGCCATCGAGGACGTCATGGCCGATCTTCAGGCAGGCACGCCGATGGACCGGCTGATTTGCGGCGATGTCGGCTTTGGCAAGACCGAGGTGGCAATGCGCGCCGCCTTTGCGGCGGCGATGTCAGGCATGCAAGTCGCCGTGATCGCACCGACCACGCTGCTGGCGCGCCAGCATCATCAGGGCTTTGCCGAGAGGTTTCGCGGCTTTCCCATCAATGTGCGGCCACTGTCGCGCTTTGTTTCGGCCAAGGATGCGGCGGCAACGCGCGACGCATTGTCCCGCGGGCAGGTTGACATCGTCGTCGGCACCCACGCGCTGCTGGCCAAATCCGTGCGGTTTCAGAACCTCGGCCTCCTGATCATTGACGAGGAACAGCGTTTCGGTGTCGCCCACAAGGAACGCCTCAAGGCGCTGCGCAGCGACGTCCATGTCCTGACGCTGACCGCCACGCCGATCCCTCGTACGCTGCAACTTAGCCTCTCGGGTGTGCGCGATCTGTCGATCATCGGCACGCCCCCCGTAGACCGCCTGTCGATTCGCACCTACGTCAGCGAATTCGACCGCGTTACCCTGCGCGAAGCACTGCTGCGCGAGCATTATCGCGGGGGCCAAAGCTTTTTTGTCGTGCCGCGCGTTTCAGACTTGCCGGAAATCGAGGCTTTTCTGGATAATGAGGTGCCCGAAGTCAGCTACATGATCGCGCACGGCCAGATGGCGGCGGGCGAGCTGGATAGCCGCATGAACGCCTTCTACGACGGCAAATACGATGTACTTCTGGCGACGACAATCGTGGAGTCGGGCCTTGATATTCCGACTGCGAACACGATGATCATCCACCGTGCCGACATGTTCGGTCTAAGCCAACTTTACCAAATCCGGGGTCGCGTCGGCCGTTCAAAAACGCGCGCCTACGCATACCTCACCACCAAACCCCGCCTCAAACTAACCCCTGCCGCCGAAAAGCGTCTGCGCGTCCTTGGCAGCCTCGACACCCTCGGCGCGGGCTTTACTCTGGCGTCTCAGGATCTCGATATTCGCGGCGCCGGCAACCTCTTGGGCGAGGAGCAGTCGGGCCAGATGCGCGATGTTGGCTACGAATTGTACCAGTCCATGTTGGAAGAGGCTGTAGCCAAGATCAAATCGGGCGCATTGGACGGTATTGCCGATGATGGCGGTCAATGGGCACCCCAGATCAACCTCGGAGTGCCGGTTCTCATCCCCGAGGCATACGTGCCGGACCTCGACGTGCGCCTTGGCCTGTATCGCCGCCTCAGCAGCCTCGATACCAAGGTCGAACTGGAGGGTTTCGCGGCCGAGCTAATCGATCGCTTTGGCAAGCTGCCCAAAGAGGTGAACACACTTATTCTGGTCGTGCGCATCAAAGGCATGTGTAAAAAGGCCGGCATCGCCAAGCTGGACGGCGGCCCCAAAGGCGCGACGATTCAGTTCCACAACGACAAGTTTGCTTCCCCAGAGGGATTGGTGGAATTTATCAAAGATCAGAACGGGCTTGCCAAGATTCGCGACAACAAAATCGTCGTGCGCCGCGATTGGTCCAAGGACAGCGACAAAATCAAAGGCGCCTTCTCTATCGCTCGCGACCTGGCGCAAAAGGTGGTGGACAAGGCCAAGGTCGGCAAAGCGGCGGCCAAGAAAAAAGAGACGGGATCAAACTAATCCGGCCCGCTTATTCTTCTTGCTGGAAAATATCCCCGCCGGAGGCTCCCATCGAGGCAAACAGACCCGCAGCCGCGATGGTGCCGACCACATCAACAAGCGCCAATAATCAAACCAGCGCGCCGCTAGGCGCTCAATCAGGTTGTTTAATGCCCGCTTGCGCCGCCTTGAATGCCCGCACACGCTCGGCCAGCATTTTGCGGGCCTTGGTATTGGCCCGGCGTACGCGCACAGCGGTCAAAAACGCCTCCTCGGCAGTTTGCGATGTTGCACCCATCATATTGGCCAGATCGTCGACGAGACGCTCGTCGCCGGTGATCTCTTCGGCCTTTAGCGCATCCTGGGCCAACTGATCGGCCAGATCCTCGGCGACGCGCATGACTAGCGCGTGCCTTCGGTCAGGCGGCGTTTGACGTAGCCAGTGACGGTGTCGATCATCGTGTCCATATGCGGCTCTTCAAAGAAGTGGCCGGCACCCTCAACTTCGTCATGCTGGATGGTAATGCCCTGCTGATCGTGCAGCTTGTTCACCAGTGTCACCGTATCGGCGGGCGGTGCGACCCTGTCCGCCAGTCCGTTTATGATCAACCCCGACGCCGGGCAGGGCGCCAGGAACGAGAAATCATACATGTTCGCCGGGGGCGACACGCTGATAAATCCGGTAATTTCGGGGCGCCGCATCAAAAGCTGCATCCCGATCCACGCCCCAAACGAAAAGCCAGCGACCCAGCAATGTTTGGAGTTGGCGTTCATGGATTGCAGGTAATCCAGCGCGGATGCGGCATCGCTTAGCTCGCCCACGCCTTGATCGTATTCGCCCTGTGAACGTCCAACGCCGCGAAAGTTGAAGCGCAGCACGGTAAAGCCCATTTTATAAAAAGCGTAGTGCAGGTTATAGACGACTTTGTTGTTCATCGTCCCGCCAAATTGCGGATGAGGATGCAACACGATTGCAATCGGTGCGTCCTTTTCCTTTTGCGGGTGGTATCGACCTTCAAGTCGACCTTCGGGGCCGGGAAAGATAACCTCGGGCATTCAGCGTTCCTTGCTGCAGGGACTTTGGCCGCGGCGTTGCCCGTTGACGGGGGTGCCTGCGCGCCTTAGAACAATTCTAAACTTTAGATGTGGCCTGCAAGCGCTGGCGCAGGCCGTCACGTCTAGGGGCGAGATAAGCGCCCCAAGGCGTAAGGTCAATCTATTCGGCAGCATCTGCTTGCAGGAGAAGCGTAATGAAACTCAGCACCAAGGGCCGCTATGCAATGGTCGCGCTGTCCGATATCGCGCTGCAACCCGAAGACAGCCTGGTAACATTGGGCGAGGTGTCCCGCCGGCAAAGCATTTCGTTGCCGTATTTGGAGCAACTATTCGTCAAGCTGCGGCGCGCCAATCTGGTGGCATCCGTGCGCGGCCCCGGAGGCGGCTATCGCCTTGCGCGCCCAACCTCCGAAATACGCGTGTCTGAGATTCTGGCCGCCGTCGATGAGACAGTGGACGCAATGCACAAAGGCGCGGGCGCATCAGGCGGCGCCTCTGGCACCCGCGCGCAATCAATGAACAACCGCCTTTGGGAGGGGCTCAGCGCGCAGGTCTACGTCTATTTGCACCAAACCCGGCTGAGCGATGTGGTCGGTAACACGCTCGCGCCATGCCCCGCCGTGCCGTCGCTATTCGCGATAGTGGACGACGACTGATGCGCCGCAAGATTAGTTATGTGCGGGCGTGCGGCATGAAAGACGGCCAGCGCAGGACGTATTTTTTCCAAGCTGACTGCGAGGCGCCATGAGCGAGCGGGTGTATCTGGATTATAATGCGACCACGCCTTTGCGGGCCGAGGCGCGCAGCGCGATGATTGCAGCGATGGACGTGCTGGGCAATCCGTCAAGCGTCCATTCCGAGGGCCGCGCGGCCAAAGCGCTGGTTGAACGCGCCCGCGCGCAAGTTGCTGCCGCATTGGGCGCGGATGGCGCCGACGTCATTTTTACCTCCAGTGCGACCGAGGCGGCGGCGCTCGCATGCGCAGGGCGCGGTCTAAGCGCTGCCCCGGTCGAGCATGAGGCCGTGGCTGCGTGGACGGATAGCACGCTCGCTGTATCGCCGTCGGGCGCCATTGAGATCGTCGATCCCGCGCACAGTGCAGTGCAATTGGCCAATTCCGAGACGGGTGTAATGCAGGCTCTACCGGACGGCGTGGCGGCCTGCGACATGACGCAAGCGTTTGGTAAGGTGCGCGTTTCGTTCAATCAAAGCGGCGCAAAGATGGCGTTGGTCTCGGCGCACAAACTTGGCGGCCCGAAGGGCGTCGGCGCGCTTGTCGTGCGGCGCGGCACCGACGTGGCCGCGCAGATCAAGGGCGGCGGACAGGAAATGGGCCGCAGATCAGGCACCGAGAACATCATCGGCATCGCCGGATTCGGCGCCGCGGCCGAAGCAGCGGGGCACGATTTGGCAGGCGGTACCTGGGACCGGGTCGAGAAACTTAGAAACATTCTAGAAAAGGCCATTGCAGCCGCTGGAAATAAGACTATTTTTGTCGGGAAAGACTCTGCACGGCTGCCGAACACTTCTTGTATCCTTACGCCAGGCTGGAAGGGCGAGACGCAGGTGATGGCAATGGACCTTGCGGGGTTCGCCATATCGGCGGGGTCGGCCTGCTCCAGTGGCAAGGTTCGCGCCAGCGCAGTACTGCGAGCGATGGGGCACAGTGAAGCGGACGCAGCATCGGCCATCCGCGTGTCGCTGGGGCCGCAGACGACAGAAGACGAGATCATACGCTTCGCTCAAGTATGGCTGAGGCATTTGGACAAACATCGCGCACGGGTTAGCGCGTGACGCAAGGGAGACTATGACATGACGGCACTAGATGATGCACCGGTACACAAGGATGTGGCCAAGGAGGGCGTCGATCAGGAAACCGTGGATGCGGTCCGCGAAGTTGGCGGCGCATACAAGTATGGCTGGTCGACCGACATCGAAATGGAATACGCGCCCAAGGGCCTGACCCCAGATATAGTGCGCTTGATTTCCGAGAAGAACGAAGAACCGCAATGGATGACCGACTGGCGCCTTGCCGCATACGAGACATGGCTGGGCAAGACCGAACCTGACTGGGCGATGGTCGACTATCCCGAGATTGATTTTCAAAACCAGTATTACTATGCCCGGCCCAAGTCGATGCTAGTCAAACCAAAATCGCTGGACGATGTCGATCCCAAGTTGCTGGCAACATACAGTAAGCTGGGTATCCCGCTGAAAGAGCAAGCAATTCTTGCTGGTGTCGAGGGCGCTGGCGAAATGCCCGCTGAGGCCCGCAAGGTGGCCGTCGATGCGGTGTTCGACAGCGTGTCGGTTGGCACGACGTTCCAGAAAGAGTTGCTGGAGGCGGGCGTTATCTTTTGCTCGATCTCAGAAGCAATTCGCGAGCACCCGGAGTTGGTGAAGAAATATCTAGGGTCGGTCGTGCCTGTGAACGACAACTTTTATGCAACGCTAAACTCGGCTGTATTCAGTGACGGCTCGTTCGTCTACGTGCCGCCCGGCGTCCGTTGCCCGATGGAGCTATCGACGTATTTCCGCATCAATGCAGAGAATACCGGCCAGTTCGAGCGGACGTTGATAATCGCTGATAAAGGTAGCTATATCAGCTACTTGGAGGGCTGCACGGCCCCTCAACGTGATGAGTCGCAGCTGCACGCGGCGGTCGTCGAGATCATCATCGAAGAAGACGCCGAGGTAAAATACTCCACGGTTCAGAACTGGTATCCCGGTGACGAAAACGGCAAGGGCGGCATCTATAACTTTGTTACCAAGCGTGCCGATTGCCGGGGCGACCGGGCCAAGGTGATGTGGACGCAAGTTGAAACGGGGTCCGCCGTTACCTGGAAGTATCCCAGTTGCATCCTGCGCGGTGATGACAGCCAGGGCGAATTCTACTCAATCGCGATCGCCAATAACATGCAGCAGGCCGATACCGGCACCAAGATGATCCATCTGGGCAAGCGCACTAAGTCGCGCATCGTGTCCAAGGGGATCAGCGCGGGCCGCGCGCAGAACACCTATCGCGGGTTGGTAAGTATGCACCCTAAGGCCAAGGAATCGCGTAATTATACACAATGCGACAGCCTGCTGATCGGGGATAAATGCGGGGCACACACTGTGCCTTATATTGAGGTCAAAAATAACTCATCCCGTGTTGAACATGAGGCGACAACGTCCAAGGTAGATGACGATCAGATGTTCTATTGCCGCCAGCGTGGCATGGACGAGGAGGCAGCAGTTGCGCTGGTTGTAAATGGCTTCTGCCGCGATGTTTTGCAGGCGTTGCCAATGGAATTTGCCATGGAGGCGCAGCAGTTGGTCGCGATCTCGCTGGAAGGCTCGGTCGGGTAGATCAGTGCTGGGCATGGCGCATAGCAAACGCGCGGGCAGGGTGAAGCGATGAGCGATATCGTCCTGCCTCTGCCCGAGCAGACGGACGAGACGTATTTCGATGTCTCGTCCGCCAGGGCTGCACTGGCGGCTGGCCTGCCGGTCTCGTTCCCGCCCTTTGAGGTGCTGCATGTCCCGGGGATGGGGCTGAACCTTTGCCTGAATATGGCACGGGATCCGATCCAGAATGCTTGGCGGCGGGGTGAATTCTTTGAGGCTGAGGAACTTGGTATGGTTGCGGTTCACATTAAAAATGACGCCCATATCATTGATATTGGTGCGAATGTTGGAAATCATGCGATGTTCTTTGCCACCCGTATGGGCGCCGCGCGCGTCGTGGTCGTGGAGCCTAACCCACTGGCACTCGCGCCGCTGATGGCAAATATACTGCTTAACAAATTGGAAAGTGTAATTGACATGCGCTTTCTAGGCGTGGGCCTGTCGGACGCATCTGGCGATGGTTTTGGAATGAAACGACATGACCGCAACTTGGGCGCGACCAAGATGTTCGCAGGCAAGGGTAACTTGCAGGTTCATGCGGGCGACGACTTGCTACGGGATGAGACACCGGATCTGATTAAGATCGACGTGGAAGGCATGGAAATGAGGGTGCTTTCTGGGTTGAATAAAATGATATCGTCGCATCGACCCGTGATCCTGATTGAGGTGGATGAAGAAAATGCCGCGCCATTTGATGCTTGGTGCACCCAGCATGACTATGGCGTCGTGCAAACCGTGCGCCACAGCCGCAAAAATTGCAACTACCTGCTGACACCGGGCGCTGTGGCATGACCGATACCTTGATCCAGCGCCCCGACTTGACCATGCCCGATGCGGAAGCGGCGCGCGTCGCAGAGGCATATGGCAACGCCCAGGTGATACTGGAATATGGTAGCGGCGGCTCGACCGTGCTTGCTTCGGAGCTGCCGGGAAAAACCGTGTTCTCTGTTGAAAGCGACCAAGCATGGGCGCAGATGATGCAAGGCTGGCTTACCCAGAACCCGCCCATGACAGGGACTCAGGTTGAGATTATCTGGTCCAATGTCGGCGAGACAGGCGACTGGGGCAGGCCGATCAATGATGAGGGCTGGCGGCACTATGCCGACTACCCGCTAGCCGTCTGGCAGCGCGCGGATTTTTTGCAGCCCGATGTGGTGTTGGTCGATGGCCGGTTTCGTGCCGGTTGCGCAATGGCGGCAGCATTTGGGACGACGCGTCCTGTGACGCTGCTGGTGGATGACTATAGGCGGCGCGTGGGCTATCACGCGATCGAGGAATTTTTGGGCGCGCCTCGCCTTATCGGCCGGATGGCTGAATTCGAGGTTGCCCCAATGGCTGTGCCGACGCATCGGTTGCTGCCAATAATCAAGATGATGATGCGCCCCTGAGGGGGCGCGAGATGATAAAGTTGAAAGGACAAATAATGCTTGAGATCAAGAACCTGCACGTCGACCTTGAAGACGGTGAAAAGACCATTCTCAAGGGTGTCGATCTCACCGTCGAGGCCGGTAAGGTCCATGCGATCATGGGGCCGAACGGGTCGGGAAAATCGACGTTGAGCTATGTTCTGTCGGGCCGTGACGGATATAAAGTGACGGAAGGGACTGCGACGCTGGAGGGTGTCGACATCCTCGCGATGGAGCCCGAGGAGCGTGCCGCGGCGGGCCTTTTCCTTGCGTTCCAGTACCCTGTAGAAATCCCCGGCGTGGGCAATATGACGTTTATGCGCACCGCCCTGAATGCACAGCGCAAGGCACGCGGCGAAGAAGAAATGAGCGCGGCTGATTTTCTCAAGCTGATCCGCGCAAAGGCAAAAGATCTAAAGATTGACGCGGATATGTTAAAGCGGCCCGTCAATGTAGGTTTTTCCGGGGGCGAGAAAAAGCGCAATGAAATCCTGCAAATGGCATTGCTTGAGCCCAAGATGTGTATTCTGGATGAGACGGATTCCGGACTTGATGTGGACGCAATGAAGCTGGTCGCGGACGGCGTCAACGCGCTGCGTAGCGAAGGCCGCGGCTTTCTCGTGATCACGCACTATCAGCGGCTGCTGGACCATATTAAACCTGATTTTGTCCACATCATGTCCGACGGCCGCATTATCAAAACTGGTGGCCCCGAGTTGGCCTTGGAAGTCGAGCAGAATGGCTATGCCGATATTCTGACGGAGGTGGCGTAATGACGCAGACGAACCTCAAACAATCAGCGACTGAGGCGCGGCTTGCCGGGCTGACGATACCCGAGGGTGGTGTCTGGCTGACCGCGGCTCGCAAGGATGCACTGGCGCGCGTGCGCGCTATGGGTCTGCCGCAGAGGCGTGACGAATACTGGAAATTCACACGCCCGGATACGCTGACACAGACAGATGCACCCGAGGCAGCCGTATTTCACGCCGAAGAGGCACCGATTTTTGGTGGTGTCGAGCGGCTGAGCATCGTGTTCGTCGATGGTGTATTCGACGCGGCCGCGAGTGATGATCTCGCAGCAAATGGCGTGACAATAGAGCGGCTGGCCGAGGCTGGTGCCAAGGATATCCACTGGGCCAAAGACCTCTATGGCGTGCTTGAGACGCGCGGGCAGACGCCCGTGGATCGCCCGCTGGCGGCACTGAACAGTGCGGCTGCGACGGACGGGGTACTGATCCATGTCACCGGTAAGGCATCGAAGCCCATTAACTTTATTTATCGCCACGAATCAACATCTTCTGACGTGATCTTGCACCATGTGATTAAGATGGATCAGGGCGCTGAGCTGACGCTGCTGGAGAATGGCCCGGCTGCCGCACGCTTTAACAACGTGCTAGAAGTTGATGTGGCAGATGGCGCGTCATTCAATCACGTGCGCACCCAAGGACGAGATCACGAGCGGCGCGCGGCGACGCATATCTTTGCCCGGCTTGGCAGCGAAAGCCAGTTCAAGTCCTTCACGATGACCGCGAATGGCGTGATGACCCGCAACGAGTGCATCATCGAACTGGTTGGCAACGATTCGACCGCGCATGTGGCCGGCGCATCGCTGGGCGATGGCAATTTTCATGATGACGACACCGTATTTGTCACTCATGAGGGGCTGCGCTGCGAGAGCCGCCAGGTCTATAAGAAGGTGCTGCGCAACGGCGCGACGGGCGTTTTTCAGGGCAAGATTTTGGTCAAGGCCGGCGCTCAGAAGACCGATGGCTATCAGATCAGCCAGTCGCTACTGCTTGATGGAGACAGCCAGTTTCTGGCCAAGCCTGAGTTGGAAATCTACGCCGACGACGTTATCTGCTCGCATGGCTCGACCTCGGGCGCGATCGACGAGGATGCGATGTATTACCTGCGCGCGCGCGGCGTGCCCAAGGGAGCCGCGACCGACCTTCTGACATTGGCCTTTCTCGCCGAATCTGTGGACGAGATCGAGGATCCGGCCCTGCAGGATGAGATCAAGACTCTGCTCGAAGGCTGGATGGAGCGTCGGCGCGCCTGATGTCCGTCACGCGAGACATTGCGGCCACCTATCGCGGTCCGGGCACTGTAATGCGGCGGTTACTCGCAATGGGTCAGCGTGAAGATCGCGCTCTGGTGATCCTTATGGCAGGCTGCGTGGTGATGTTCATTGCGCAGTGGCCGAGGCTGGCGCGCGAGGCCTACCTGACCGAACAAGAGTTAAATCCGCTGCTCGGCGGCGCGCTGCTGGCGTGGGCATTCATCGCGCCGCTGATTCTTTATGCAATCGCATTGATCAGCCACTGGATCGTGCGCATCTTGGGCGGACATGGCACTGGCTTTGGCGCGCGGATGGCCCTCTTTTGGGCGCTGCTTGCGGCCAGCCCGCTGGTGCTCTTACATGGCCTCGTTGCCGGATTTATCGGACCAGGGCCGGGATTGACGGCGGTTGGTGTGATCTGGGTAGTGGCGTTTGCGGCGTTTTGGGCGCTTGGGCTGCGCGAAGCGGAATGGGGCCGTTTATGAGTTTGGAATTTACGAAGAATTTGTTTTGGCAAACACTGCGCGCACCCCGTGCAGCGGCGGAGCGGATTCTAGCGCTGAACCTGCCGCGCGATTGGCTCTGGATGGCGCTGGTGCTGATGGGGGTGCTGAACGGCATTGTTTATTCGATGTTTCTACAGATGGGCCCGGCGCCTGATCCCGATCGGGCGCAGATGATTCCACCGGTGCTGCAATCACCGATGGTATTCACACTCTTTCTGGTGGGCGCGCTCGCGATCACCGTCGTGACCCTGACTTGGGTCGGACGCGCGATGGGTGGCAAGGCGCAGTTGTCGCAGATACTCGCGCTGATTGGGTGGCTGCAGGTATTGCGCCTGATCGTCCAGATCGTACTGCTCGTACTGATGTTGGCGCTGCCACTCGCGGGGATGTTTTTCGTCATAATGGCGTCGGTGTGGGGTCTGGTGATCCTCGTTGTGTTTGTTGACCGGGCGCATGAGTTTGGAAATTCATTCAAGGCTGCGGGCGTCATCATTCTTGGCTTCTTGGGGATGTTGATCGGGCTATCTATCTTTTTGAGCGTGGTGGGTGCGTTGTTCATGGGAGGGGCGTAATGCTCGATATTGAAAAGCTGCGCGGTGATTTTCCAATCCTTGCCCGCGAAGTAAACGGCAAGCCGCTGGTCTATCTCGACAATGGCGCCTCCGCGCAAAAGCCGCAGGTGGTCATTGACGCGATCAATACCGCCTATTCGCATGAATATGCCAACGTTCACAGGGGCTTGCATTACCTTAGTAATGTCGCGACGGAGAAGTATGAGGGCGTTCGAGGAACCGTCGCGCGCTTTCTCAACGTGGCCGATGAGGACCAGATCGTTTTGAACTCGGGCACTACCGAGGGGATCAACATGGTCGCTTACGGCTGGGCCATGCCCCGGTTTGAGCCTGGCGACGAGGTCGTGCTAAGCGTGATGGAGCATCATGCGAACATCGTGCCGTGGCACTTCCTGCGCGAGCGGCAGGGTGCAGTCTTGAAGTGGGTTGATACCGACGCGAGTGGCGCGCTTGATGCGCAGAAGGTGATTGATGCCATAGGACCGCGTACCAAACTGGTTGCGATAACGCATCTTTCCAACGTCTTAGGAACCAAGGTTGATGTAAAAGCGATATGTGCTGCCGCCCGTGCCAAAGGTGTTGCGGTGCTGGTCGATGGCAGTCAGGCGGCCGTTCACATGCCTGTCGATGTGGATGATATCGGGTGCGACTTCTATGTGATCACAGGTCACAAGCTGTACGGGCCCTCCGGCTCGGGCGCTATTTTTGTTCGCCGCGACCGAATGGAGGAGATGCGCCCCTTTATGGGTGGCGGTGACATGATCCGCGAAGTGACCAAAGAGAACGTCATCTATAACGATCCACCGATGAAGTTTGAGGCCGGCACCCCTGGCATTGTCCAAACCATCGGATTCGGCGTCGCGCTGGACTATATGATGGGGCTGGGAATACACAATATCGCCGCCCATGAGGATCGCTTGCGCGATTACGCGGCTAGGCGTCTGGGCGGGTTGAATTGGCTTCAGGTCCAAGGGCAAATGCCGGATAAAGCTGCGATTTTCAGCTTCACCATGGACGGTGCAGGTCACCCGCATGACATCTCGACCATTCTGGACAAAAAAGGTGTCGCTGTCCGTGCGGGCCAGCATTGTGCGGCTCCGTTGATGGAGCATCTGGGCGTGACCGCAACGTGCCGCGCGTCGTTTGCCGTATACAACACCGAAGCTGAGGTCGACGTGCTGATAGACGCGCTGGAGTTGTGCCACGATCTGTTTGCCTAAGGCAGATCGCCGGGCGCGCGGCGGGATTTATCCGTTGCGGGCCGCGCGGCGCGCAGGTATATCGCCGCTCAGGCACCCATAGCTCAGCTGGATAGAGCGCTGCCCTCCGAAGGCAGAGGTCATAGGTTCGAATCCTATTGGGTGCACCACAGGCATCTCGCAATGTGAAACGCCGCGGCGTCATAACTCTAACTCGCAATCGCTGGCACTCGTTTCGCAGAAATAGCGAGAACGGGTATGGTGGCCGCCGCATGCGCGCAAAACCCGCGCTAGCAGTGTGCTTCGCCTTTTAGCCCTTTGGCCGAGTCAGAGCGTCTAAGATACGCGCCCAGCTGCGCGTGCCTTTGTGAAAACTCTCCATATCGTATTTCTCGTTTGGAGAATGGATGGCGTCGTCGTCCTTGCCAAAGCCAATTAGCATAGCCGTCATACCCAGAATTTCACCGAAATGACCCGCGATCGGGATTGAGCCGCCGCAACCGACATAGGCGGCCTCTGTCGGCCATTCGTCCGATAGCGCCTTGCGCGCCGCCTCAAACGCGGGGCCAGTGAAGTCCATGATGCCCGCCCGGCTGGCGCCATGGGCGTGGAATTCGGCACTACAATCCACCGGCAACGCAGCGGTTACATAGGCGCGGAACGCGTCGCGGATTGCTGCCGGGTCCTGGCCCTCGACAAGGCGAAAGCTGATCTTGGCCGATGCTTGGCTAGGTAAAACCGTCTTGAACCCGTCGCCAGTATAGCCGCCCCAGATGCCGTTTACCTCTGCCGTGGGGCGCGACCAGATCATCTCAAGCGGGGTGCGTCCGTCCTCGCCAGCAGGCTGGCTGAGGCCCACATCACCGAGAAAACGGGCATGGTCAAAGCCAAGCCCCTCCCACTGGGCGCGCACTTCGGGAGAAAGATCAGGGATGTTGTCGTAAAATCCCGGCAGTGTGACACGCCCGGCAGCGTCGTGCAGACCAGCCAAAACTGATGAAAGCACCCGGATAGGATTGGCCGCTATTCCGCCGAAGAAGCCGGAATGCAGATCCTTGTCCGGCCCGGTGATCGTCACTTCGTCACTGACCATACCGCGCAACATGGTGACAATTGCAGGGGTCTTAGACTGGAACAGCGCTGTGTCGCAGATCAGCGCGATATCCGCGCGCAACTCTTCCGCATTATCCTGCATGAACGGAACGAGGGACGGCGAGCCTGATTCTTCCTCCCCCTCGAAAAAGAATGTGATGCGGCAGGGCAGCATGCCATGCACCTCGCGCCACGCGCGGCAGGCCTCGACGAAGGTCATCAACTGGCCTTTGTCATCGCTGGTGCCGCGACCTCGAATGACCTCGCCTTTGGGCGTCTCCTCAACCGCGGGATCAAACGGATCGCGCGTCCAGAGAGGCAGTGGATCGACCGGTTGCACGTCGTAATGCCCGTAGAAAAGCAGATGCGGCGCGCCTTCGGCTGCGTCCTGCCCGGCATGGCCTATTACCATTGGGTGCTTGGGCGTTGCGCGTTTTTCTGCATTTATCCCAATGCTTTGCAGATCTGCGACCAACCAGTCGGCAGCGTCTTGGCATGCATCTGCATAGGCGGGGTCGGTGGAAATCGACGGGATGGCCAGAAACTTTAGTAAGCGCTGGACCGCGTCAGGCATCTGCGTGTCGATGCGGGTCAAAACGTCATTCAGATTTGCGCTGGTGGACATGGGACAGGGCCTCGCTTGGAAGATTTTGGAGCGAGCCTAGCAGCCCGCGCGGCACTGTCCAGCTATGCGGACGGGTAAAGGGCCGCTTCTTTGATATGGATCAAACTTGTTCGGCGCGGCATTTTGTACCCTGTTGCAAGAAAAACCGCGGGTCTATATCACCCGTATATACCGAGGAAAGGCGCGCTCTGCGTCTTGTCCGGCACCAGTTCGCCGGACGCGACCAAGGAAAGGATGCCACTTGCATCAGCCCATTGATTACACGGCAAAGCTGGATGAGGCGCTGGGGCGTCTGCACAGCGAGGGCCGCTATCGCACCTTTATCGATATTGAACGTCGCCGGGGCCAATTTCCGCACGCCACATGGATGCGCCCGGACGGCGAAGAGCGGCCTATAACCGTCTGGTGCGGCAATGATTATCTGGGCATGGGCCAGCACCCTGATGTTCTGGCGGCGATGCACGAGGCGATCGACGCCACCGGCGCCGGCTCGGGCGGCACGCGGAATATTTCTGGCACTACAGTTTATCACAAGCGGCTTGAGGCCGAGTTGGCCGACTTGCATGGCAAGGAGGAGGCGTTGCTGTTTACCAGCGCCTATATCGCTAATGACGCCACGCTATCGACCCTGCCCAAGCTGTTTCCGGGTCTTATCATCTATTCAGATGCCCTGAATCACGCCTCTATGATTGAGGGCGTGCGCCGGAATGGTGGGGCCAAGCGGATATTTCGCCACAACGACGTCGATCACCTGCGCGAATTGCTGGCCGCCGACGATCCGGCTGCGCCCAAGCTAATCGCGTTCGAGAGCGTTTATTCCATGGATGGCGATTTTGGCCCAATCGAGGCGCTGTGCAACTTAGCCGATGAATTTGGCGCGCTGACCTATATCGACGAGGTACACGCGGTCGGCATGTACGGCCCCAGAGGCGGCGGCGTAAGCGAGCGGGACGGACTGGCGCACCGGATCGACATTATCAACGGAACACTGGCCAAGGCATATGGCGTCATGGGCGGCTATATCGCCGCGTCGGCGCGTATGTGTGACGCGGTGCGTAGCTATGCGCCCGGGTTTATTTTCACCACATCTCTCGCACCTGCTGTTGCTGCGGGTGCGGCTGCGAGCGTTGCGTTTCTTAAGCGCGATCAGGCCCTTCGGGAGCGGCACCAGACCCAAGCTAAGATCCTGAAGCTCAGGCTCAAGGGGCTGGGCCTGCCATTGATAGATCACGGCAGCCACATCGTACCGGTCATAGTAGGCGACCCGGTCCATACCCAAAAACTCAGCGATATGTTGCTGGATCGCTATGGCGTCTACGTGCAGCCCATTAACTTTCCCACTGTGCCGCGCGGAACAGAGCGTTTGCGCTTTACGCCGTCGCCAGTTCACGGTCCGAAAGAGATCGATCACCTCGTTGCGGCGATGGATGAGCTATGGAGCCATTGTGCGCTAAATCGTGCCGAACTTAGCGCATAGATCACCAAAACGTGCAAAGGCCCTTGCGGTGTGTTAACTTGCCTGAAAACAAAGAGCATGGTCGAATCGGGACGTTCGAACCAAGGCTTCTGAGCATTGAGGGGCAGCTTGTATGATTTTGCGCCGGTTTACGCGAAAAACCGCGGTCGACGAGGTGAAGCCGGGCGGCTTTGACTCTTTTGATCTGCGTTTGGGTGATCTGATGCGCGGTGAACGGGCCACTATGGGCAAGTCACTGCTGGATGTTGAGCGCGAGCTGCGCATTAAGGCCAGCTACGTTGCGGCGATCGAAAATTGTAATCCAGACGCTTTTGATACGCCCGGTTTCATCCCCGGCTATGTAAGATCGTACGCCCGCTATCTGAACATGGACCCCGACCGAGCTTTTGCCACTTTTTGCACCGAAAGCGGGTTTTCCATAGCGCATGGTATGTCCGCAGCCGCGTCATCGGTGCGGCGCAGCGATCCATCGCTCCCGCGTGCGACAGGCCGGGGCGATGCACGCCTGACCGCGCCCAGCATGCCCTTTGTTCCCGCAAGCGAGAGCATATTTTCACGCATTGAGCCCGGCGCAGTCGGATCGGTCGCCGTGCTGATCGCGCTGATTAGCGCCATTGGTTATGGCGGGTGGAGCGTTTTGAACGAGGTGCAACGCGTTCAGGTGTCTGCTGTCGAAAATACACCCGATGTGCTGGCTGATCTGGACCCGCTTGCCGGTGTCCGAACGCGTGCGCCGCAGGGCAGCACCACAGTCAATGCCGCAGTAAACTCGGGGCAGGGCGAGGATGTCATCGCGACCGCAGGCGTTACTGCGCCTGAGGGTGACAATCTGGACCGGCTTTACCGCCCAGAGGCGCTAGATGTGCCTGTTATGGTGGCGCGGGATGGGCCTATCTCGACGCTGGATCCCATGCGCGGCGGCACGCTGCCGGGTGTGTCGGTCGCGTCGGTCGAACCCTCAAGCGCCGAACCGAGCGCAATTGACGCGGCGATAGCGTCGATCATCAGCCCGCAGGTTGTGGCCGATGCGCCGGGCGGCGTCCAGATGGTAGCCGTGCGTGCCGCTTGGGTACGTGTGCGCGCAGCCGATGGGACCGTGATATTCGAAGGCATTATGAATGGCGGCGACACGTATGATGTGCCGCTGACCGAACTGCCGCCCACTTTGCGCGTGGGCGAATCGGGCGCGATCTATTTTAAGGTGGCAGGCCAGCACTATGGCCCGGCAGGCCCGCGTGGGTCTGTCACGTCAAACCTCGCATTGCTTCCGGCAGACCTTACAGAAACTCTTGAAGTGGCCGATTTGGCGCAAGATTCTGACTTGGAGCGGTATGTTGCAGAGCTTGGCGCCGATCTGACAGCCGGTCCGGTAGGTCAGGCCATCGACTGACGCGCCTTGGCGATTGAAGCCGGGCCGCAACCGTCCTATCTGATGACATGAACGCAAACCGCCCGGCCATGATATTGCCGGAGGAAGGACCGCCGCCATGTCGCTGAACCCGATCCGCCCCTGGCGAAATATCGAACGCCGCCAGAGCCGCCAGATTCATGTGGGCAATGTTCCCGTGGGCGGCGGTGCGCCGATCACAGTGCAGACGATGACCAACACCCTCACCACCGACGTTGCCGCGACTGTCGCGCAGATCCAGGCGGCGGCCGATGCGGGGGCGGATATTGTGCGCGTCTCGGTCCCCGATGAAGCATCGGCAAAGGCCCTGAAGGACATCGTGCGCGAAAGCCCAGTGCCCTTGGTCGCCGACATCCATTTTCACTATAAGCGCGGCATTGAGGCCGCAGAGGCGGGCGCGGCATGCCTGCGGATCAATCCCGGCAACATTGGCAGCCCCGAACGGGTGCGCGACGTAATTGCCGCCGCGCGCGATCATGGCTGCTCTATCCGGATCGGCGTCAATGCCGGCAGTCTTGAGCGGCACCTGCTGGAGAAGTACGGTGAGCCGTGCCCCGACGCGATGGTCGAAAGCGGGCTGGAGCATATTCGCATCCTGCAAGATAACGATTTTCACGAGTTCAAGATCAGCGTGAAGGCATCAGACGTATTCATGGCCGCTGCCGCTTATCAAAAGCTGGCTGAGGCCACGGACGCGCCCATCCATCTGGGCATTACGGAGGCCGGCGGTCTGATCAGTGGCACCGTCAAATCGGCCATCGGCATGGGCAATCTGCTATGGGCCGGGATAGGGGACACGATCCGCGTCAGCCTATCAGCCGAGCCGGTAGAAGAGGTCAAGATGGGCTTTGAAATCTTGAAATCGCTGGGCCTGCGCCATCGCGGTATCAACATCATCAGCTGCCCTAGCTGCGCGCGACAGGGATTTGACGTGATCAAGACGGTCGAGATTTTGGAACAGCGGCTAGAGCATATCAAGACGCCGATGAGCCTTAGCATCATAGGCTGCGTGGTAAACGGACCCGGTGAGGCGTTGATGACGGATGTGGGATTTACCGGCGGCGGTGCCGGGTCTGGTATGGTCTATCTGGCTGGCAAGCAGAGCCATAAGCTGTCGAACGACCAGATGATCGAACATATTGTCGAGCAGGTCGAGGAGCGCGCTGCCCAAATCGACGCCGCTGCTGCCCAAGAGGCGGCAGAGTAGCGCCGCCCGGCAATCGGGCAGCGCGTTTGGTCTATCCGCGAATATCCTTGACGATTTCTTGCATCCCTTCGAGCGGGACGTAACCGCGTACGATTTGATCGTGCATGATGAACGACGGCGTGCCCGAGATTTGCATTGCCTGTCCAAGAGCGCGGTTGTCCGCGATCACCTTGGCAACTTCGTCGCTGTCCATGTGGTCAACGATGAGGGTGGCGTCCAGCCCCAGCGCCTCGGCGAGGCGGGTGAGGGCTGGCACGGCCATGTCGCCTTTGTAGGTCATCATCGCGTCGTGCAGCGACTTGTAGGCGTCGTCGCCTAACTGCTGCTGCGCGGCGATGGCGAACTGCGAGGCGATGGTCGACTGTTCGCCCAGAATTGGGAATTCCTTGACGATGATGCGGATGTTGCCGTCGCCCGCTATCAGCTCTTCGACTTCGGGAAAGGCGCGGCGGCAATAGCCACAACGATAATCCATGAACTCAACAATGGTTACATCGCCGTCTAAGTTGCCCCCGACCCAAGACTGGCCGTCGTCAAAGAGAGCATCTGCGTGCTGCTCGATCAGGTCGCCGTCATTGGCGCTTTGCAAGTCCTGCTGGCGCTGCTCCATCACGGCGGCAGCCTCAAAGATGACCTCGGGATTCTCCATCAGGTAATTGCGTACGCGCGCGCCGAATGCGGCGTCGTCCAGCTGGCCGATCTCGGGCGTCGCGGCTACCTCGGGCGCGGGACTCGCCATGCCCACCTCCTCGGTGGTGGGCGCGGTCTGCGGTGGGGTGCGATCGGGCACGACGATTGCGGTCAGCGCGGCTCCGGCGACTATAACGCCGACCCCGGTCAATATGGCGGTGCGGTTCATCTGCATCGTCTCCGTTTTTATAGGGTTATGACGCGGATCAACGCCGCGCATTCTTGGCCGCAGAAAGCACATCTTGGGCCCGTTGCCAACCACCTGAGCCATGCCGCGAGGGGGCGGTTGCCCGCGAGGCGTGTATTTCGGCGCCATCCAGCCGTCAGGCACAGGCAACGCCGCGTCAGGCGATGCGGAGGATGTTCCATTTCGGGCATTGGCGCATTGACGATCCCCTTGTTTCGGGGTGAATAGGACAGCGGGTAGGCCCTGATCTTAGGGAAAAAGCCCCGCTAAATTCAAGGCTTGGCTGACCATTTCCGTAAATTGTGATGGGCTGGGCGGGGCCGGGCATGGATGCTAACGTGGCAGCGCATAGCCCCATAGGCGCAGAAGTGGATACGGTCGATCATGAAACATCTGATCCTTTGCGCAGCATTCGCGCTGATCGGCGCGGCCGGGGCTGCACAGCAGAGCGATTTTGGCGCACTTGCCCGGCTAGACCCCGCCGCCAGTGCGATCACGGGCGGGGCGGGCGCGATTACTGTCGATCTGGCGCTAAGCCAAGGCGTGCCTTTTCGCATCTTTAGCCTCGACACCCCGCCGCGCATCGTCGTCGATTTTCGCGAGGTGGATTGGGCCGGCACGCTGGGGCCAGAGCTGGTAAAGACCGATCAGGTCTTGTCAGCGCGCGTGGGCGGGTTTCGTCCGGGCTGGTCGCGCATGGTGTTGGAATTGGCGGGACCATACGCACTGGCACAGGCGGCGTTATTGTCGGACCCGGCAAGCGAAGGCGCACAGCTGGAATTGATACTAGAGCAGACAACGCCTGAAGCATTTGCCGCAGGTGCCGGCGTGCCGCATCAGCCCGGATGGGATTTGCCGGATGCCGCCGATGTCGGCCCCGCTAACGCCGCGCGCGATCCTGCCGCGCCGCTGACTATTGTTCTGGACCCCGGCCACGGCGGCATTGATCCGGGCGCCGGGGAAGACGGCACGTTGGAGAAGGATCTGATGCTGGCCTTCGCGCGCGAATTGAAGGAGGCGCTGCTGCGGCGCGGCGACGCCCGTGTTGTACTCACGCGTGAGGACGACAGTTTCGTCTCGCTGGAGCGCCGCGTTTCTATCGCGCATATCGAGGCTGCAGATCTGTTTTTGTCGCTGCACGCAGACTCGCTGGGCGAGGGAGGTGCGCGCGGGGCGACGATCTATAAACTGGGCGCCGATGCCACTGACGCCGCCAGCGCAGCCTTGGCCGAGCGGCACGACCGCGCCGATATGCTGGCTGGCCTCGACCTGAGCGGAACCGACGATGTTGTCGCGGATGTGCTGATGGATCTTGCCCGGATGGAAACGCAGCCAAGGGCTGATCTGCTGGCGCGGGCCTTGCTGTTGGGGCTGGAGGAGGAGCGGATGCCAATGAATTCCAAGCCGATCCGCAGTGCTAGCTTTTCGGTCTTGAAATCGCCCGACATTCCATCGCTGCTGCTGGAGTTGGGGTTCCTGTCCAGCGGGCGCGATCTGGGCAATTTGACCGATCCGCAGTGGCGCGCGCGCATGGCGCTGGCGATTGCCGACGGCATTGATGCGTGGATAATCGCGGACTCAGCCAATGCAGATTTGGTGCGTCAGTGAGCCGCCACGCGATGCGCGAATACTGGCCGGACAACCCCATGGCGCGCTTGTGTTTTGACGTCTGGCCGCAGGGTGCCTATATGGGCACCAACACCGTTTTTTGAGGGCCGCGCGTGCTTAGACATATCCTTACATTCTTTGGATCAATCTTCAGTCTACTGACGATGGGCATTATGATGATTGCGCTCAGCATTGGTGCGATTTTCTACATATATGGCCGCGATTTGCCCTCTCATCAAAGCCTTGCGAATTATACCCCGCCGACGATCAGCCGCATCTTTTCGGGCGAGGGACGTATCATTGATGAATTCTCGCGCGAGCGGCGGTTGTTTACCCCCGCCGAGGAAATCCCTGCCCTGATTAAGGAAGCGTTCATTTCCGCCGAGGACAAGAATTTCTATACGCATGGTGGATATGACGCGCGCGGCATCGCCGCTGCCGCCGTCGAGGCGGTCAAGACGCGGGGAGGGCGTGTCCGCGGTGCGTCAACCATTACCCAGCAGGTGATGAAGAACTTTCTGCTCTCCGGTGATCGCAGGATTGAGCGCAAGATCAAGGAAATCATCCTCGCTACGCGGATCGAGGAGACGCTGACCAAGGAAAAGATCCTTGAGCTGTATCTGAATGAAATTTATCTGGGTCAAAACAGCTATGGCGTGACCGCCGCCGCACAGACGTATTTCAACAAGTCTCTCAATGAATTGGCACCGCACGAGGCGGCGTTTCTGGCGTCGATGCCCAAGGCGCCCAGCGATTTTCACCCTGTTCGCAGCAAAGAGCGTCTGCAAGCGCGGCGCGACTTTGTGTTGGGCGAGATGGAGCAAAATGGCTATATTACCAAGGCCGTCTATGACAGCGAAGTGGCGCAGCCCCTCGCCAGCGTGCAGAATGGCGATTTTGAGCCGTTTTCCGCATCCCTGCCGCCGCGTGACTATTTCACCGATGAAATCCGCCGCCAGCTAAGCCGCGATTTCGGTGAGGGCGAATTTTTCTCGGGCGGCTTCACGGTGCGGGCGACCATTGATCCTGAGATGCAGGTCGAGGCGGCACTGGCCTTGCAAGACAAGCTGGAACAGTACGACCGTACGCTGGGGCGCTGGCGCGGCACTGGCAAAACGCTTCCACCAGAGGCGCTGGAGAGCGAGGAGGCTTGGCGCGCCGCGCTGGCCGAGGTTTCTGTAGCGCGCGATATTAAGCTGGACAGTGAGTGGTATCCTGCTGTGATACTCAAAATCGGCGATCAGCAGATGCGCATTGGCGTCGAGGCTATCCAAGAGTCTGAAGCCGAGCCGCAGGTCATACCGCGCGATGACATCGCATGGCTGCCCACGAGTTTCGCGGACACGTTCAAGGTAGGACAGGTGGTGCATGTGCGCCGCATGACCAAGGATGGCGCGTTTGTTCGCTGGACGCTGCGGCAAGTACCCGAAGTGCAGGGCGGTTTCATGGCGATGGACGTGAATACGGGCCGCGTGATCGCCATGCAGGGCGGCTTTTCTTATCAGAATTCGGTGTTTAACCGCGCCACTCAGGCCAAGCGTCAACCCGGCTCAAGCTTTAAGCCGTTTGTGTATGCCGCAGCGCTCGACAGTGGGTATTCACCGGCGACAATCGTGGTGGACGCCCCGATCGAGGTGAACACGCCACAAGGCCTATGGCGGCCTCGCAACTCGTCCAACAAATTCTATGGACCGACGCCGCTACGCACTGGAATCGAGCAGTCGCGCAACTTGATGACCATCCGCCTTGCGCAAGAGGTCGGGATGGACACAGTTGCTGCCTATGCCGAGCGATTTGGCGTTTATGACCGAATGGGCCCATTTCTGGCTAACGCGCTGGGATCGGAGGAATCCACGGTCTACCGGATGGTGGCGGCCTACGCGATGTTTGCAAACGGCGGCGAGCGGGTGGAGCCGACGCTGGTGGACCGCGTGCAAGACCGCTACGGGCGCACAGTCTACCGCCATGACGAACGAACCTGCACCGACTGCGATGATCCCACATTAGCGGCCGGTCGCAGCCCGCGCATCGTGTCAAACCGCGAGCGGGTGATTGACGCGGTCACAGCATATCAGCTGACCTCCATGATGCAGGGCGTCGTCCAGCGCGGCACGGCGGCAGGCAACGTCAATCTGTCGGTGCCCGTTGCGGGCAAGACCGGCACAACCAATGACGCGCGCGACGTGTGGTTCATCGGCTTTACCAACAATATCGTCGCCGGCTGCTATATCGGTTATGACCAACCGCGTAGTTTGGGCCGCAGCGCATATGGCGCCGGTATGTGCGGGCCGGTATTTACCCAGTTTATGCAAAAGGCGACGGCCAAATATGGTGGCGGCGAATTTGCAATTCCGCCGGGTGGCCATTTTATCAAGATCGACCGCTTTAGCGGTGCCCGTTTGCCTGACAGCGCGTCTGGTCCCAACGTCGTGGCCGAGTATTTCCGCGACGGTGAGGATCCGATATTCGGCTTGGCCTTTGATGGCGGATTTGCCATGGGCACCGATCTGGAGCTGTTTCAGGAAGGCGGCGGCGAAGTGGTGCGCGACCTGACCACTTCAAGTGGCCAGACCGGGCAAGTCGGGAAAAAAGCGACCTTTGGGTCGATGTCGTCGGGCGGGCTGTACTAAGGCGCGCTTGCCCGTGCAGGCGTGCTGCGGTATCAGGCAGGCGACCCCTCAGGAAGGCCTGTGATGCGCGCTGAAATTCAGAATATCACCCAAGAGATCGACACTTCGCTAGAGTTGCTGCGCCAGCGGCTGGGATGGGACACCGCCCGGCACCGGCTGGAGGAATTCAACGCCCGCGTCGAGGATCCGAACCTATGGGACGATCCGGCAAAGGCGCAGAAACTGATGCGCGAGCGTCAGGCGTTGGTTGATGCACTGAGTACGCACGACACCATTCAGTCTGAGCTGTCGGACAATGTCGAACTGATTGAAATGGGCGAAGCCGAAGGCGACGTAGCTATCGTGACCGAGGCCGAGACGGCCCTGAGGGCACTGGGCAAGCGCGCCGCCAAAAAGGAGCTGGAGGCGCTCTTGAACGGTGAGGCTGACGCCAACGATACGTTTCTGGAGATCAACGCAGGCGCAGGTGGCACCGAGTCCTGTGACTGGGCCAATATGCTGGCGCGGATGTATGTCCGCTGGGCAGAAAAACGTGGCTACACCGTTGAGTTGCAATCGGAGCAGTCAGGCGACGAGGCCGGCATCAAATCCGCCGCCTACAAGATCAGCGGCCACAACGCCTATGGCTGGCTGAAATCCGAGAGCGGCGTCCACCGCCTTGTGCGGATTAGCCCATTTGATAGCGCGGCCAAGCGGCATACGTCGTTTTGCTCGGTCTGGGTTTATCCGGTGGTCGATGATGACATCGAAATCGAGGTGAATCCGTCAGATATTCGTATCGACACTTATCGCAGCTCTGGCGCGGGTGGGCAGCATGTGAACACCACCGATTCTGCGGTGCGGATCACCCACCACCCCACTGGGATTGTTGTGACCTCGTCAGAGAAATCGCAGCATCAAAACCGCGACATCGCGATGAAGGCGCTGAAATCTCGGCTGTACCAAATGGAGCTGGATCGCCGGAATGCCGCCATCAACGAGGCGCACGACGCCAAAGGCGATGCCGGTTGGGGAAACCAAATACGAAGCTATGTCTTGCAACCCTACCAGATGGTCAAGGATCTACGCACGCTGCATGAGACGTCCGATACCAAGGGCGTGCTGGACGGCGATCTGGACGAGTTTATGGCCGCGACGCTGGCAATGGACGTCAGCGGCAAAAGTCGCGCTGAGGCGCAAGGGGAGTGAAGCTCGCGCCCGGTTGTCGGGGCTAAGTCTCAGCATTTCATAGGTGTGAAGGCCCGGAGATAGATAGGTCAAGGTGATCCTAACTGAGCGGATCGTGCCCCCAGTTCATCAGCGAGTATCGCCACGCGGAATGTTCAACGTCAGTGTCGGGCCCACCTTGGGCCTTATGGCGATTGATGTAGCCCGTGACCTTGGCCATGTGATCCCACTGATCATCGTTTAGATCAGCCTTGTTTGTGCGCTTTATCGTGACGATGCGGCGGCCTGACGCGTGACCGGTGGATTCGCCGTCATTGGCGTCACCGACTGACTTGGAGGCATCCGTTTCTAGCCAGTCCTCCAACTCTTGCGGCGCCATGTTGACGAGGTCGCGCCATTCGCTCCAGATTTGATCTTGGGATTTGGACGATGACATGAGTAGGATCCTTTCGCTAGGCTGGGGCGCACATACACAACGGCGCTGACCGAAATAGGTTTCGTCTGATTTAGCCCGAGGAGCAGATGATGCACGAGACGCGAGTGGCCGAGCACGGTGTGCCGCAATTGGGCGCGCCTGCGCTACCGATGCTGGGCGAGGCGCTGCGCCTAGGGTGGCGCGATATGCGGCGCGCGCCAGGCTATGCTGCGGCGTTCGCCGGGGTTTATGTGGTAATCGGGTGGGTGATGATCTGGGTCACCGTGGCAACGGGTCATACTTACTGGTTGATCTTTATTGCTGTAAGTTTCCCGTTGATCGGGCCGTTTGCGGCCGTCGGTCTTTATGAGGTTAGTCGGCGGCTGGAGCAAGGAGAGCCGCTATCGCCGGGTGCCATTTTTGGCGTCATCCGACATCAGAGCAAGCGACAGCTACCGTCGATCTGCGTCATCATCGTAATGGTGTTCTTGTTCTGGTTCTTTCTGGCGCACATGATATTTGCGCTGTTTTTGGGCCTTTCGGCTATGACCAACGTGTCGACGTCGCTTGCCATCTACCTCACGCAAGAGGGGTTGACGATGCTGGCCGTGGGCAGCGCGGTGGGCGGGATCTTTGCTCTTTTGATCTACATGATCACCGTGATTTCGCTACCACTGTTGCTGGACCGCGAAGTGGATTTCGTCACTGCGATGATAACCAGCTTTGGCGTCGTCACGCAGCATCCCGCGCCCATGCTGGCCTGGGCGATCTTTGTTGCGTTGGCAACTTTCCTTGCGCTGCTACCCGGACTATTGGGGCTTTTCCTCGTGCTACCTTTGCTGGGCCATGCGACGTGGCACCTTTATCGACTCCTGTGCGAGGCAGCCTGAGGTCGTCACTCCTCGCGTCCGTGCACCACAAGGCGGCGGTGAAGATGCCGAGCCTGCGGCGCGCCCGCCTCAAGCGCAAAGACATAGGCGTGGGTTAGATAGAAGCAGGAGGCGTCCAGATCATTGGCCGCATCCGCTGCCTCAGTATAGAGCGCGATCAGCGCGGCGGGGTCGGGCCGCGCGTGGGCGGCCAGCATCCGGGTGTGCAGATCGACACTCATTCAGCGGCCTTGGCCTGTCCGCGATGCGCCACCACCTTGCCCGCGACCCACGAATGGAAGCAGTGCGTAGGGCTGTCCATCACCGGAGAGAAGCGTCCGCCATCGAACGTCGTGACATGCCGGCCCTTTTGCATCCCCTCAACGACAAATATGTCCTCCTCGAATACACCCTTCCACAGTTGCGTATTGCGGGCCTTTAGCCCCTCATCAACGCCCGGCTCTGCGTAATAGATATGCACATGCTCGGCTGTGCGTTCGAGGCCCATAGGCTCTAGGATAATGGCATAAGCATGGTCACGGTGAACGCCCAAGAGGACATTGGGATAGACCGAAATGTATTCCGCTTGCTCGTTCCATTTCGCGCCAACCTCGGCAAAGTCGGGGAATTTGTCGCCGTCCTCATTGGTTAGCTGACGGTAGACCATCGTGCCTTGGCCGGAATACGCCTCGGGCTCTTCGATGTGATAGTGATCCTCTAGGCGTGAATAGCTGTTGAGGCCGGGATGAACCCACGGCAAATGATAGCTTTCGCAGTAATTCTCGACCGCGAGCTTCCAGTTTGTCTGAACCTCCAGCGTGAATCGACTGCCGTGGCCGCCATGGTACATCGGCACGTCGAACTCGCGCCACCGGTCTATGATGTGCGACATCGCAATCTCGAATGCCGGCGCATCCCCTGAGATATTGATCCACACGACATCGCGCCAAACATGGGCGCGCACCTCATTCAACCCCAGTTCGCTGCGCTTGATCGCAGCGTGCGTGTTCTGGCCTGGACCGCCGACATGCGGCGTGCTGACCAGATCCCCCTTGGTGGAGTAGCACCACGAGTGGTAGGGGCAGCGGATAGCGCCTTCAATCTTGCGTGGCTCCTCAATGAGGATCATGCCGCGGTGGCGGCAAATATTCTGGAAAACGCGCACATCGCCATCCTTGTCGCGGATCAGCAAGAGGGGCATCCCCAGAAAGGTCAGCGGCACCGCATCTCCCGCTTCTGGCACGTCCGATGCCACTGCGAGGCCGGCCCATTGGCTAAACAGCAGAGCGTGCTTTTCTTCTTCGAAGACGGCGGGATCAATGTAATGCGCGTTGGGCAGGCCATTGGCCGTTGCGACTGGGGCACGGACAGAAGAGAGGTCGGTGAGGCTCATGGCGCGGCTCCTGAATTCAAGTGTGGCTGCATCAACCATGGCCTACCGGCGCCGCCTCTGACCGCCGGTCTGCGACGCGACTTTTCTCACTGCGACATGATTTTGGAGGCGCCGCGCCCTATCTAAAGGGTTGGTCGAGCCTCAGGAGGCGCACATGGAAGGGTGGCAGATCCTCAATCCCGACCAGCGCCTTGCCGCGCGCAGCCGCGAGGATCGCGCCAGTATTGTTTCCCAGATGCTCGTACACCATGCGCGTCGCGCGGATGCCCGATATCTTTTCGCGTACTGTGCGGGTGACGTATCCCTCCCACAAATTCGGCTGAAATGAAGTCTCAGGCGCAAGAAAGTTGAACGAGCAGGCCATTGAATTGCGGTGGGTGACAATCATCATGATTCCCTCCTCTTGGCGCATGACGACGCCGCGAAATTCGCGGTCCTTCCGCGCGGTCGACAAACCTTGCATACGCAGCGCATCTATCGGCTCGCTGCCGCGCAGGAATGTATAACCATCCTCGCGGTGAATATTGACCAAGCCGCGCACAAATAACGTCTCGTCCACAAAGCTGCGCCGCACAAAGCGGTAAATGCCGCTTGGAAATAACTCTTCGGGCACTGCTACAGGTTCGGCCCCAAAGAAACCGGCGACGACGGGATGACCAAGCAGATCAAACGATGCGGACCTCAGGCTATCACTACGCTCCAGCAGGATACGCGCATCGGTGCCGAAAAACTGGCAGATCCGGTGCAACACGTCTGGCCGGGGAAAACTCTCGCCGGTGAGGTATCTGTTAAATTGAGTGCGGTTAATGCCCAGATCCCGGCAAAGTCCCGCGACCGACGGATAGTCGGCGCTCAGCGCGCGCAGGTTATCGCCGAAGATCGCCCGCAGCTGTGCGGGGTCCGTTACCGACGATGGCACCAATTTGGGCTCAGAGGGCATGGCGTGTATCCCTCAATGCAAGTTCAGCCAGATGCATGGTCAAATGAATTTCGGACGAGTAAATGTGAACTGAAATGTGTCATAGAGGACGCCTTGTTATGCGGACTAAATGTTAACGTTTTATCATTTCAACACGACTGACACGGCTTGTCACGCGCGATGACGCTAATTAGCGTCACTTTTTGCACCTCATGACACAAATGGATCAGGCCGATGGGCGTATCTACCATGGCCTGACGCCCCCGAAAGCTACATTTTAGTAACAGGCAAGCCTTGGTTCCGATGGTGATAATCGCCAGAGACCGCGAAGGCAGAGATTTGACTGGTTTTGGGGGAATACATGTACGGAGTCGTTCTTTGGAGTGATCAACGCCAGAACCGCGCAGTTATTTGGTGCGAGGATCACGGCGATCTAGCCTACTATAAAGGCGACGTAGGCGGAGATTCTGCGATGGCCGCAGGCGATCTGGTCGAGTTTGATCTGCACGAGGCCGCTGACATGCGCTTGGCTGATATGCCGCGGCTGATCACGCAGCGCAGCCACCCAACACTGAGTTCCGATTTGCGAAAGGCAGGCGCGCGTATGGGCGTGGTGCCGTCAGGTTCGCCCGCGCCGGCCAATAGTGACTACGCTGCGAATGTCATACCCTTTCGCGAAACCCGGATGGCAGCATACGCCTGAGGTTTTCTCGATAACCGAATATGAAAAAGAGCGGACCTTTTGGCCCGCTCTTTTTCATTTGTGCAGGGTAGAATTATAGGGAACCGCGGGGCAGGGCGGCGATGCCAGTGCGCGCCAGATCAGTCAGGCCCAAAGGGCGCATCAGATCGGCGAAGGCATCGATCTTTTCGGACGTGCCGGTAATCTCAAACGTGAAGCTGTCGAGCGTGCTGTCGACCACATTCGTGCGAAAGATATCGGCAAGGCGCAGCGCTTCAACCCGTTTATCACCGGTGCATACGACCTTGATCAACGCCAGTTCACGCTCCACTGCGCGGCCCTCGACCGTCAGGTCGTGAACCTCAAGCACCGGAATGATCCGGCCCAACTGCGCCTTTATCTGCTCGATCACCTGAGGCGTGCCGATGGTGACAATGGTGATGCGGGACATGTGCCCCTCGTGGTCGACCTCGGCCACCGTAAGGCTCTCGATATTATAGCCACGCCCCGAAAAGAGGCCGATGACACGTGCCAGCACACCGACCTCGTTATCAACGAGGACCGCCAGCGTATGACGCTCCTCCACATCCGAAAACGTGGGGCGGAGGTTGTAGGCGGAATGCTTGTTCGAGCCTTTTTTGATTTTCAGTGCGGACATGTCAGCTCCTTTGCAGAGGCGCGGAAGTTGCGCCGATTACCTGCGGATAGTCTTTTGTTTGAAATATGTTGCAAGTCATTCCTAAACCATCACCGCACCTTTGGAGCCGATGGCATCCTTGGTCGATGCCTCGCCTAGCAACATTTTGTTATGCGGCTCGCCGGAGGGAATCATGGGGAAGCAGTTTTCATGCTTTTCCACCATGCAGTCAAAGATCACCGGGCCGTCATACTCGATCATTTCCATGATCGCGTCATCCAGATCGGCAGGATCGCTGCAACGGATGCCCTTCGCGCCGAAGGCTTCGGCCAGCTTGACGAAATCGGGCAGGGCCTCGGACCAGCTATGCGAATACCGCTCGCCGTGCAGCAGCTCTTGCCACTGGCGGACCATTCCCAGACGCTCGTTGTTCAGAATGAACTGCTTGACCGGCAGGTTGAACTGAATTGCTGTGCCCATTTCCTGCATGTTCATCAGCCAGCTAGCCTCGCCCGCCACGTTGATGACCAACGCATCGCGATGCGCCATCTGCACGCCGATGGATGCGGGAAATCCGTAGCCCATGGTGCCAAGACCGCCGGATGTCATCCAGCGGTTCGGATCCTCAAAGCCAAGGTATTGCGCCGCCCACATCTGATGCTGGCCGACCTCGGTGGTGATATAGCGATCATGATCCTTGGTCAGGGCCTCTAGCCGGGTGAGGGCGTGCTGCGGCTTGATCGTTTTGCCTTCCTGCTTGAAGCTCAGGCATTTCGTCTTGCGCCAATCGTCGACGCGGCCGTTCCACTTGGCAATCGCCTCCACATTCGTCTTGCGGCCACGCGATTTCCAGACCTTGAGGAGGTCCTCAAGGACGTGCGCAATGTCGCCGACGATCGGGATATCGGCCTTGATCACCTTGTTAATCGACGACGGATCAATGTCGATATGCGCCTTTTTCGAGCCGGGGCTGAATGCGTCCAAGCGCCCTGTGATACGGTCGTCAAAGCGCGCGCCGATGTTGATCATCAGATCGCAATCGTGCATCGCCATGTTTGCCTCATAAAGGCCGTGCATCCCCAACATTCCCAGCCATGCTTTGCCGCTGGCCGGATAGGCGCCGAGGCCCATGAGTGTGGATGTGATGGGAAATCCAGTCGCCTCGACCAACTCGCGCAGCAGTTGACTAGCGGCCGGGCCGGAATTGATGACGCCGCCGCCGGTGTAGAACACCGGACGCTTCGCCGTCTCGATAGCGGCGACCAGCTCCGTGATTGCATCCATATCGCCTTTGACCTGAGGCTTGTAATGGCCTGTGCGCGCCTTTTGCGGTGATGTGTATTCGGCACTGGCGAATTGCACATCCTTGGGAATGTCGACCAGCACCGGGCCGGGGCGGCCAGCGGTGGCGACATGGAACGCCTCGTGGATGGTGGCCGACAGGTTGGCGGTATCCTTGACCAGCCAGTTATGCTTGGTGCAGGGGCGCGTGATGCCGACGGTATCGGCCTCCTGAAAGGCGTCCGATCCAATCATAAAGGTCGGCACCTGTCCGGTCAGCACGACGAGCGGGATACTGTCGAGCAGCGCATCGGTCAGGCCCGTCACAGCGTTCGTCGCGCCTGGACCGGAGGTGACCAGCACAACGCCCGGCTTGCCTGTTGAACGGGCGTAGCCCTCAGCGGCGTGCACGGCGCCCTGTTCATGGCGCACCAGCACGTGCTGGATGCCGTTTTGCTGGAACACTTCGTCATAGATCGGCAGGACAGCGCCGCCGGGATAGCCGAAGACGACGTCCACGCCCTGATCCTTGAGGGCCTGAACCACCATTTTCGCTCCGGTCATTTGACGTGTCATCGCTTCGCTCCGTTCATGACATCATTGCGCCGCGGCGCATAAAAAAACCCCCGGTTGTGGCGGGGGCGCATGGGGTACCTGTTGGGTGTCCGGTTACCGGCCCATGCGCATTTTCCGTGTGACTACAACTAGCGGCGCCATTGGACCACTCCCTTTTGCATTTAGCGGCGACCTTATGGGTGCGATTATAGGGCGTCAAGGCGCTCGGGTAGATAAAATGTCGCGGAGACCAACTTTTCTTTGCATTTATTGCGTAGGGAAGGTCAGTATTGACGATTCGAGTGCTTTCGGTTCGTATCCTGTGCGATGCGATCAATTGACGCCCTGCTTCTTGGGCGCCAGCGGTTTGAATAATGGCGATCCTTGCCCGCCTCCGTGCGGCAAAGTGGTTAGCCCTGCCGCGCATGCATGATAAAGCCTAGGAAATTAAGCAGCACCTGTGCCGCCAAGATCGATGTGCCGTCGGTGGGATCATAGGCCGGTGCAACCTCGACCAAATCCATGCCGACCACCTCATGGGTCTGCGCGACCTTCTGCAGCAACTCCAGCACTTCGTAGTAGAGAAATCCACCATGGCTGGGGGTGCCGGTGCCCGGCGCGATGGATGGGCAGAAGCCGTCTATATCCAGCGTAACATAGACGCGCGCGCCTGCGGGAATGCGGGCGGCCAGCGCGTCAGCCGTCAAGGCGCGGCACTGCCGAACGGACAAGATGTCAGACCCCATGGCACGCGCGGCGTCGTAGCCATCCTTGGCGGTGGAGCTGACGTTGCGGATGCCGAGCTGGGTCAGACCGGTGACATACGGTTTCTCGGCGGCGCGGCGCATCGGATTGCCGTGACCATTTCGCACGCCATGCCGCTCGTCCACGAAATCAAGATGCGCATCTATCTGCAGAATGTGGATGTCGCCACGTCCTTCAAACGCGTCGATGCATGGGATATTAACCGAATGATCGCCACCGATGATGACGGGCAGGGCACCCGCATCCAGAATTGCGCGCACGCCCTCGGCAATGTTCGCGTGGCTCTGCGCCGTGTCTGTGTGGATAATGTCGGCATCCCCAATGTCGACGATGCGTGCGTCCGCACCCAGATAGGTTACATCATCCTCATGGTCATACGCGCCGCCATGGCCAAAGCTGAACAGCGTCGACGCCTCGCGTACCGAGCGGGGCCCAAAGCGCGCACCGGGCCGGAATTGCGTGCCGCCGTCAAAGGGTGCGCCGAGGATCGCGATATCGGCATCAATAGCGCTCCAATCGGCGACATAGGGCCGCTTGCCAAAGGTCGAAATGCCGACGAAGGGAAGGTTCAGCCGCCCGCTATCGTAGTCGTTTCCGCTCATCAGGTGACCTCCAGTTACAGGTGTGATGGCAGTTAGCCGCGCGGCCCGCATCGCGGCAAGATATGTTTTGCCTTTCGCATGGGAGGTATCCGTGAAATAGGGACTTGCCAAACGATCTGTTCATGGAGAAACGTGATGAAGATTCGTGAGGCTTTGACCTTCGATGATGTCCTACTTGTTCCCGCCGCGTCGACCGTGCTCCCCAGCACCGCCGATACACGCACGCGAGTAACGCAATCGATATCGCTCAATATCCCATTACTAAGCTCGGCGATGGACACCGTGACAGAGTCGCGCATGGCGATCTGCATGGCGCAATCGGGCGGGATGGGCGTGATCCACCGCAATTTCGACGTGGCCGAGCAGGCCAGTGAAGTGCGCCGGGTGAAACGATTTGTCTCAGGCATTGTTTACAATCCCATCACTCTGACGCCCGATCAGACGCTGGCCGATGCCAAGGCGCTGCAAGAGCAGTACCGCGTCACCGGCTTTCCGGTTGTCGACGGCTCGGGCCGGGTTGTGGGAATAGTGACAAACCGCGATATGCGGTTTGCACAGGATGAGGCGACACCAATCAGGGCGATGATGACGTCGGATGATCTGGCAATTCTGCAGGAGCCCGCCGATCTGGAAGAGGCGCGGTCTCTTATGAAGGCTCGCCGCATCGAGAAGCTGCTCGTGACTGACGGTAAGGGCAAGCTGACCGGTCTTTTGACGCTGAAGGATACGGAGCAGGCGGTGCTGAATCCAGTCGCCTGCAAGGATAGCCTGGGCCGACTGCGCGTGGCCGCTGCTACGACAGTCGGCGACGCCGGTTTTGAGCGGAGCCAAGCGCTAATTGATGCGGGCTGCGACATGATCGTGATCGACACCGCCCACGGCCATTCGGCAGGCGTGGCCGAGGCGGTGCGCCGCGCCAAGAAAATCGCCGGCGATGTGCAGATTGTCGCGGGCAATGTCGCTACCGGCGACGCAGTGCGCGCACTGATTGATGCGGGCGCAGATGCTGTCAAGGTTGGGATCGGACCGGGTAGCATTTGTACCACCCGCATGGTCGCGGGTGTGGGCGTGCCTCAATTGACTGCGATCATGGATTGCGCCGCCGCTGCGGGCGACATTCCTATCATCGCGGATGGTGGCATCAAATTTTCAGGTGATTTTGCCAAGGCAATCGCCGCCGGCGCCTCCTGCGCGATGGTTGGCAGCATGATTGCCGGCACGGACGAAAGCCCCGGCGAGATGATCCTGTTTCAAGGCCGATCCTACAAGGCGTATCGCGGAATGGGTAGCCTTGGCGCGATGGCGCGCGGCAGTGCCGATCGCTATTTCCAAAAGGATGCGGCGAGCGACAAGCTGGTCCCGGAAGGGATCGAAGGGCAGGTGCCTTACAAGGGTGCGGCGGGCACGGTCGTGCATCAGTTGGTCGGCGGCCTGCGCGCTGCGATGGGCTATACTGGTTGTGCCACCGTCGAAGAGATGCGGCAGAATTGCGAATTCGTGCGCATCACTGGCGCGGGCCTCAGCGAGAGCCATGTGCATGACGTTCAGATCACGCGAGAGTCGCCGAATTACCGGATCGGATAACGCCATACTTTACTACTGTTTGAGGGGCTGGGGTGAGTAATCTCCCAGTCCCTTTTGCTTGAAGAGACGGCAGCACGGGCCTGAAACCGGGAATTCGCGGCTCGAACGGGCAGTACTTGTTCCGACGCTGTCGAAGATGATCCTCGCTGAGGTGGCAAGGGTAAACATCTAAGCTCTTTCAACCGCCGTGGTTGTGATCCTGTGCGGCAGACCCTTGGCTTATCTGAAAGCTGCGCCTGCCGCTTAACCGGGAATCATCGTTCAATGATTCCAAGGGCCTCTGGTGCTTGCGGACAAAGAACGACTGACAGAGAATATCATCGCGCTGACAGATAGTTCCGGCGCTAAAAGCAGTCTGAAAAGGGATTCTGGAATCGCCGAAAGGGGATGCCGCATGGAATTGGAGATGCTGCAAAGGCATCTTTTATGCGAACCACGATAAGTCGGTGGTAGAGTGGATCCAGCGGCAGGAACGGCTGAAAGTCCGGCAAATGCAGCCAAGGACGTCTCAGCTTTGGCTGAGGTCCAGCTCGTGCATCCGGCTGTGGCCAGAGATCCGAAAACCATGTTTTGCCCTATCGCGTTGTTAAGTAGCAAAGCGGTGGCGGGCGCGTTTTTCACCCCATTATTATCATTTTTGAGTACGCGAAGATGGCCAAGTAATACGGGGGCCGCGCATTAAGCGTCTGCCGTGAATGTGTGTTTGGCACAGCGGACCACGCTCGAGGGTCACCTGCGCGCGCATCATTAATCTGATCGACACCGGATGCAGCGATGAATCCGAGACGACACCCCAAAAACCCCAAAATGAGGAAAGAATGACTTCAACAATCGACATCATCGTTCATGGCAGACCCGGTCGTGCCTCCGCGAACTTCGGAGGACTTCAGGCCTGTCTGCAGGAGGCCACTTGTAATGACACGCTTGGCCACAAGACGGCGACTGTCACCTCTGCATCGGTCGGCGCTCCATCCAAGTTCATGACTACAGGCGCTTTTCCGGCACTGCAAGGTATCGCCGACGGCAAATCATTCGCACTTGGTCGTAAGAAACCTGCCGACTTCCAACCCAACTTTACAGGAGAATAGTTTATGAAATACACATCCTTTAAGCTCATCCAAGCTGTCAACGGCGGCGAAATTCGAGAAGGCGATAACAGCCTGCTCGTGCGCAAAAATGCGGACGGATCGCATGAGTATTTGGTGTCTAACGACGCGGGCTTGTGGCAAGGGCTGAAAGTCGAGATTGCGGATATCGTTACGCCGAACCCTGATCCAGATCCAACACCCGATCCCGACCCGATCCCCGACCCAGATCCAACACCCGACCCTGATCCGACCCCCGACCCCACTCCGACACCTACCCCAGATCCCGTTGCGGCTGACATCAATGGCCCGGCTGAACTGGCAACAGCGCTGTCCGCTGGTAGTGGAGCGTTCACATTGGCGGGTGGTGCTTACGGCGCGCTGCCGACCGTGCCCAACGGCACCACGCTTACGGCGGCCGATCCGGCAAACCCGCCGGTATTCTCGGCAAGCTCGATTAATGGGCGCGATGGAATCACCTTGGATGGCCTGCGCTTCAAGCATGTCTTTGCTACTGGCGATGGCGATGCGAAGGACGTCCTTTACCTTACGAACATCACAAACCTCGTCATGAAGAATTGCATGGTTGAAGGCGACCGCAACGAAAATGGTTCTTGCATCGGGCGTGGTATTCGTCTCTGGGGCGGCAGCGATATTCTGTTTGCCGATAACGAAATCCATACCATCTGGAAGGCTATCGGCATCACTGGGGATAACGTCACGCTGCGTGGTAGTAACATCCACACCTACCGCTCGGATGGCGTAAACACCGGGGCCGTCAACAACTTCCTGATGGAGGGCAACTATATCCACGATGCCGACACGGTCGAGTTTCCGTCAGACCACCGCGACAGCGTCCAGTTGATGGGTGCGGCGGATGGCGTGATCATCCGAAACAATTTCTTGGATATGAACCAAGGCCTTTATTCGCAGTCGCTCTGGTCCGACAACAAGCAGTTCATGGACAACGTTACGGTGGAGGACAACGTGATTATTGCCTCTCACACGAACGGGATCGCGCTGCACAATATCGGCAAGATCGACATGACGGGAAACGAGATGGTCTGGCTCCCTCGCGACAATGCTGCTTCACAAGGCGTTCAAACGCCCAAGGTGAACATCAGCTCAGGCCAAGCGACGGTAACGGGCAACACTGTGCCGGGCATCGTGTCGCCCTCGGGTGTTGATGCGCTGAACACGATCCAGGACGGCGACGTTGATGCCTCGCGGGCAGCAGCACGTGCCGATTCTCGCTGGGCGCATTTCTTCGGCGGCTAAGAGCCGGAGCGTGCAATCGACCCTGGCACGACCGGAAGGCGTAATAAGATCAGCATTGCTTATACAGACAGCGGCGTGGCGAAAATCACATTGAGCGCCGTTGTTGATGCTGAAGGTCTTGTGCTTACTAGAGGCTGCGCGTGATAAATCAGGCACGGTGGCGGTGACCAATACATGGTCACCGCCACCGTCATTCGGAGGTAGCACAACATGTTCGCTGTGCACCTTGACCGGCCCCTTTGAAGCTGGCTATAGCGCGCTGTTCAACCAATTTCGCGTAAATTGGGCTAGTGTCGAGCAATTAAGCCCTTACCAGGACCGTCTTTTTTAATCTCAGTGAGCTGCCCAATGCCTGAACGAAATATCCCAGATTGGCCGGACATTTGGTTTTTACGCCACGGGCAGACCGAATGGAACTTGGCCGGGCGTATTCAAGGCCGTCTAGACTCGCCGCTGACGGCACTAGGGCGCGCGCAGGCGCAGCAGCAGGCGCGGCTGATCCAAATCATCGCCGCCCGCGTTGCGTTCGGTGGGGGCGGTATCTATGTCTCGCCCCTTGGACGTGCTCGGCAGACTGCGGCGCTGGCGCTCGCGGGTTATGAGACGGTGATGGACGCGCGGCTTTCCGAGATAGATACAGGCGCATGGGAGGGGCGATTGAAGGCCGAATTGCCGCACGGTGCAAACGATCTGGAAATCTATGCAGCGGCACCGGATGGTGAAGGGCTGGAGGCGCTGATCGCACGCGTCCGCACCTTCGGGGATACATTGGCCGGACCTAGTATCGTTGTGGCGCATGGACTTTTGGGGCAGGTGCTGCGCGGGCTGGCCACGGGGGTGGCGCCTGCTCAAATGGGCAATCAGGACAACGCTCAGGGCTGCATTTATCATCTCAGTGGGGGTGTGGAAAAGCGGCTTGATGCATAGGTGGCCCAGCGCCGTTTTTCATTATTGACCATGCTTTTGAGCTTAGCACCTGAGAGACAGCGCGACACGCGCTCTTGCCAGATCGTCCGCCTGACGCTAAAGCGGCGGCACGGGTGGTTAGCTCAGTTGGTAGAGCGTTTCGTTTACACCGAAAATGTCGGGGGTTCGAGCCCCTCACCACCCACCATTTTCCCGCATTAGATCAATCTCTTACGGCGAAAACCGCGCCTGGCTTGCGGTGCGCGGCGGGCACGTGTTGCACTGGCGCGCCACGAATCTAACGTTATGTAACTTTTCCTCTTCCCCGCGAGGATAGGCTGCGCTAGGCAGGATGCACTTCGGTCTGGGCGGTTCGCCGTCTGGATAATAGGGAATGCGGTACGGCGCCTCTTGCGCCAAGTCCGTGACTGCCCCCGCAACTGTAAGTGGCGAGCGAAGCCGGAAACATGTCACTGCCGCATTCGCGCGGCGGGAAGGCCCGGCCAAGCGTTGACCCGCAAGTCAGGAGACCTGCCGAAGTGTTCACCCTGTCCGGGCGCGGGAGGCGTCATGGGCAACGGATTTTTCCGGTGTGGTGGCATTTTAGCCGCCTGCGGAAAGGCCAAAACGTCTCTTTCGCATGCAAAATCGTGACTTGCATCGCCCCACCGTCGGGCGTGACCGGAGACTTACATGAAACGTATTTTACTGACTTCGACTATTCTTACTGGCGCACTTGCCGCCACTGCGGCCACAGCGCAGCAAACCTATGATCTGGGCACGCTTGTTCTGTCGTCTAGCCTGACCCCGGTTGAGCTGGGGCGCACGGGCGCTACTGTCGAAGTGCTGGATGGGGATGACGCGGGCGCGCTTGATACCTCAGTGCTGGGCCGTCTCGACCGTTTGCCGGGTGTTAGCTCCATCTCAAATGGGGGCCTTGGCAACCTTGGCACGATCCAGATTCGCGGGCTGCCCGCGCGCTATGTGGGTGTGCGGATTAACGGCATTGATGTTGCCGATCCGTCCAACACGCAAAACCAGTTCAACTTTGGCGGGCTGACCGCGTCGGGCGTTGGCCGCATCGAAGTGCTGAAAGGCTCGCAATCTGCGCTCTACGGCTCCGAGGCGATTGCAGGTGTGGTCAGCATCACAACTTTTGTGCCGGAAGAGTTGGGATTTTCGGGTCAGGCGCAGGTAGAGGCCGGCGCGTTCAGCACTACTTCCGGCAGCATTAGCAGCGGCTATCGCAGCGATCGGGGCTATGTCGCGCTGAGCTACGGCCATATAAATACCGACGGCATTTCGGCCCGGTCCAGCGATACCGAGGATGACGGGTTTGAGCAAACGACCGCGGATATGACGGCCGCCTACGATGTCACCGATACGCTGACAATCGGCGGCGCGCTGCACTACCGCGACGGCGAGATCGAAATCGACCGTTCAACATCGAACTCATCGGGCATCAATTACTACACCGAGCAAGGCGCGCGCGTCTATGCCACGCTGCAGACCGGTGCGGTGACCCATACGCTGAGCTATAGCTATTTCGACATCGACCGCGATGATCCGAACGGTTTCACCACGACCTTCACCGGCGAGCGTCACAACATCGGCTACCTCGGCAGTGCGGAGTTGGGCGCAGCGACTGTGCTGACCTTCGGCATCGACCACACCGAAGAGAAGTTCACCTCCGGCACGGCGCGCGGGGACGAGGATGACACGTCGCTTAAGACCGAACTTCTGGTTGCGGCAACCGACCAGATCGATGTTTCGGCGGCGTTGCGATATGACGACGATTCCAGCTTTGGCGGTAAAACCACAGGCCGTCTGGCTGCTGTCTGGCGTCCGGTCCAGGATTTGGCGTTCCGCGCCGTCGTCGGCACCGGCTATCGTGCACCGTCGCTATACGAGCGGTTTGGGCCATTTGGTCTGGCAACACTTCAGCCCGAGGAAAGCCGCAGTTACGAGCTGGGCGTGGAAAAGACGTTTGGCACGCTTGGCTTTGCCAAGGCGACGATTTTCTACAACGAAATCGACGACTTAATTCAGTTTGCTGGCTCTAGTTACAATCAGGTTTCCGGCACGACAAAGTCAAAGGGTCTTGAGCTGTCGGGTGAGTATGCGCTTACCACTGCGATCAGCGCGTTTGGCGCCTACACCTTTACCGACGCGACGACCGATGGCGCGCGGCTGGTCCGGACGCCCAAGCATGACCTGGTCGTTGGCCTGCAGGGCGACTTTGGCGACCGCTGGTCTGCCTATGTGGATGTGCGCCGTGTCGCGGATGTGAAACCTAGCAGCTTTGCCCCTGCGGGAAACAAGGTGGGTGACTATACGCTAGTCGGCGCAGGCGTCAGCTATGACGTATCGCCCAACGCCGAGATCTATCTGCGCGTCGAAAACCTGACCGATGAGGACTACGAGACGGCGGGCGGCTTTAATCAGCCGGGCCGCGCGGCGTATCTTGGGCTTCGTGCGAGCTTTTGATCGCATAAAATCGCTTGCGGCGTCCGCTATCTTGGCGGGCGCTGCATTGACTTGCGGCGCGCCCGTGGCGGCAGAAGCGCCGCAGCGCGTCGTTTCTATCAACCTTTGCACCGATCAGCTGGCAATGCTGCTGGCGGGCGAGGGGCAGCTGATATCAGTCAGCCGAATTGCGCTGGACCGCCGCGTATCGGCGATGGCTGACCGCGCGCAGGACTACATCATCAACGCAGGCCGCGCCGAGGAGGTGCATGTGATGCGCCCCGATCTGGTGGTCGCTGGCGTCTACACATCGCGCGATACGATCGCGATGCTGCGCCGCCTCGGGATTGAGGTGGTGCTGTTTGATATCGTGAAATCACTGGATCAGGTGCGGATGCGTATCCAGGAAATGGGCGAGGCGTTGGGACGGCAAGATGCGGCACGCGCCATGGTCGCGCAGTTCGACGCCGATCTGGCAACACTGCGCAGCGAGGCGGCGCGCGGCGGCGCGCCGGGGCCGAATGCGCCGCGCGCCGCTCTCTATTATGCCAATGGCTACACCTCGGGCGAAAATTCTCTGGCCAACGACATCCTGTCGGCGGCAGGGTTGCGCAATGCGCCCGCCGAGGCGGGGTATGATTGGGGCAAGCTGCCGCTGGAGATCCTTGCGCTTATTGATCCCGATCTGGTCATCACGTCGCGCCGCTATCCCGGCGGCAGCCGCGCGGAGGAGGTTATGGATCATCCCATCGTCGGCACGATGCGCGGACAAAGCGCGGCGCTGACCGATCAGGACTGGGTGTGTGGCACACCGTTCGTGCTGCGCGCTATTGGCGATATGGCCGATGCACGGCGCAGCGTCGAGGCGACCAGCGCGGGGACCGGCGGATGAGCCGCGTGACGATCCCTCTGGCGCTGGCGGTGTTTATTCTGTTTACCGCGTCGCTGCTGATCGGGCCTGCGGGTCTGGGCGTCGGCGATAGCCTGACAGCTCTCTGGCGGGGCGGTGATGGCCCCATCGCCATGGTCATGCGCCAGATTCGACTGCCGCGCGCGATCCTCGCGGTGATGATTGGGGCCAGCCTTGGCCTTGCTGGCGCCGCGATGCAGGGGTATCTGCGCAATCCGCTGGCCGAGCCGGGGCTGATCGGCGTGTCCGGCTCTGCCGCGCTGGGGGCGGTGCTGGCGATCCAGACAGGGCTGGCGGCCGCCTTTACGCTCGGCCTGCCGTTGGCTGCGCTGGCTGGCGCGCTTGGCGGGGTCGTGCTGGTCATGGCGTTGGCAGGCCCGCGCGGCGGTGCGTTGACGCTGATCCTTGCGGGTATCGCCATATCGGCGCTGGCCGGCGCACTTACCTCGCTGGTGCTAAACCTGTCGCCAAACCCGTTTGCCGCGAATGAGATTGTCTTTTGGATGATGGGGTCGCTCTCGGATCGCTCGATGGTGCATGTGTGGCTGGCGCTGCCGCTGATGGTGATCGGCTGGGTACTGCTGGGAACGCTTGGCCGGGGCTTGGATGCACTGACGCTGGGCGAGGATGCGGCGGGCGCGATGGGTATCAGCCTGACCCGGATGCGCCTTGTCCTTGTCATCGGCACTGCCTGCGTGGTGGGCGCGGCGACGGCGGTGGCGGGCGCTATCGGCTTTGTCGGGCTGGTCGTGCCGCATGTGCTGCGGCCTCTTGTCGGGGCGCGGCCCTCGCGCCTTTTATGGGCGTCGGCCTTGGGCGGTGCGATCATGTTGTTGGTCGCAGACATCGCTGTGCGCCTGATCTTGCCGTCCCAAGACCTCAAGCTAGGCGTGCTAACCGCCATCGTCGGCGCGCCGGTGTTCCTGCACCTGATATTCAAGACGCGGAAGGACGGGATATGACCCTTCTTGAGCTTGACCGGCTCGGCGTTACCCTTCGCGGGCGAAGCATATTTCAGGACGTAAGCCTCAGCATCGCGCCGGGCGAGCTCGTTGGATTGATCGGCCCGAACGGTGCGGGCAAGACGACGCTGATGCGCGCGGCACTGGGCTTGATTCCATCGACTGGTCACAGCTCGCTTGCCGCTATGGCCCCCCGTGCGCGGGCGAAATGCGCCGCATGGATGCCGCAATCTCGCGAGATCGCGTGGCCCGTCACCGTTGAGACGCTGGTGATGCTGGGCCGCGTGCCACATCTGGGCGCAGGCCAGCGCACCGCCCCCGAGGATCATGCGGCGACCGAGGCCGCGATCGCGCGCATGGGCCTTGCCCCGCTGCGCCACCGCGCAGCAACGCGCCTGTCGGGAGGCGAGGCGGCGCGGGCCTTGATCGCGCGCGCGCTTGCGCAGGAGACGCCCCTTTTGATGGCGGATGAGCCGACGGCGGGCCTTGACCCTGCACACCAGATCTCGACGATGGAGACGTTCGCGGCGTTGGCCGCCTCGGGTAAGTCATGTCTCGTGTCACTGCACGATCTGGGCCTTGCCGTGCGGCACTGCACGCGCCTGATCCTGCTGGCGCCGGGCGGCGGTCTGGTCGCTGATGGCGCGCCTTTTGCAGTTTTGACGCCCGAGCGTCTGGATGAGGTGTTTGGTATCGAGGCGGCGTTTCGCGATGGCGAGGATGGCCCCCTCTTTCAGCCCTTGCGCGTGACGAGATGAGCCGCCTTACGCTGGACGCGCCGTGGCTGGAATTCGACCTTGGTGCCGATATGCAGGTGCTAAGCTGGGCGATAAATCGCCCCGGCATGGTCATCGCACGCCGGATATTATGGCGCGAAGTGCGCAACGCAGACCTCCCCGCGGATCTGGACGTAGAGGCGTGGCTACATGGCGCGCTGGAGGCACGCGGCGCACTGGATGCGGTGACGTTCCTGACGTCTCGCGACATTACGTTTCATCACGTGGCCGAGGTGCAGGTAGAGGGCGTGTCCGCCATCGCCGTCGCCACTGCCGGTCTGTCGAACGCTGAGCGGATCGGGTATCGCATGGACCGTAGCGGTCAGAATTGGGGCACCATAAACGTCGCACTTAGGCTGGATGCGGGGCAGGGCGCGAGCCACCCGGCCGGGCTGACGGAGGCGGCCATGATTGAGGCGCTCAGCATCGCCGCATCCGCGCGCACCGCGGCAGTGATGGACGCGGGCCTCGACCTGCCTAAGGGCCGCGCAACCGGAACTGGAACCGACTGCATCGCAGTTGCGGCGCTGCGCGGCACTGTATCCTATGCCGGGATGCACACCGCCTTGGGCGAGGCGGCTGGGCGCGCTGTCTATGACGCAGTGCATGCCGGCGCGGCGGAGTGGATGCAGACGGTGCGGGGCTGCCTCTGACAACGGCCAGAATGCCAACAGATTGCTGCAACTGTCGCTTGACGCCCCTCAAACCGCCGACTAAAGACAGCGGGCGCGATGGTGTCCTATGGCACGGCGCGCTTGCAGTGGGCGGTTGTAGCTCAGTTGGTTAGAGTACCGGCCTGTCACGCCGGGGGTCGCGGGTTCGAGTCCCGTCAACCGCGCCACCGCTGCAGACTATCCTAAATTTCACATCAGATCGCAGATAACCCAGCGGCCCGCCGCGGTAGTATCCCTTGCAAGATAAAATCGCGCAAGCGGCGCGGAAACGCCTCTTTTCGCCATTGACGGGTCGGGATTGCTCAACTATCCCCAACGCCACGCGCGGTTGTAGCTCAGTTGGTTAGAGTACCGGCCTGTCACGCCGGGGGTCGCGGGTTCGAGTCCCGTCAACCGCGCCACTTTACCCACCTTTGCCCAAGCGATAGGCCACGTGAGCTTTGCCGTTCAATACGTTGTAATACCGCACATATTACCGCGTTACGGCCTATAGCCCCGTTGCGTCGCGCGATCCGGTGTTAATGCGTCTGGCCAGCCATAAAATCGCTCCACCGCATAGAGCGCGGCACATACGGCGATGATCGCAAGGACAAACTTGACTCGTCCCGCACTAGGCGGATTTTGCGCCCAACTGGTCATCCTCAAGAGCCAGCGACTGTTCATTCATCTACCTCCAAAAAGGCTGCAACCCCTTGTCATTTGCACGTTGGTCCATGACATAGGACACCACAATCACGCGAATATACCCCGGAGGCGGCCTTGCCCACCCATTCCGAAACCCGACATTTGCCCTATAGCGCGCAGCAGATGTACGATCTGGTCGCAGACGTGGGCAACTACCCCGAATTCCTGCCATGGACCGCCGCCGCGCGCGTGCGCAGCCGGACCAAGCAGACAAATGGCAGTGAGGTGATGGAGGCAGATCTGGTCATCAGCTTCAAGGTGTTCCGCGAGACGTTTGCCAGCCGCGTGACGCTGTTTCCGGACGATATGAAGATCGACACGCAATATCTGGACGGACCATTCAAGCACATGATTTCCAATTGGAAATTCGCCGACGCTGAGGGTGGTTGCACCGTTCACTTCTTTGTCGATTTCGAATTTCGCAATCGCATTTTGCAATCGGCTGCTGGGCTCTTCTTTTATGACGCGATGCAGCGAATCGTACGCGCGTTCGAGCGGCGCGCGCAGGCCCTTTACGGCTGACCCAACGCTGCGGCCAGCAAAAATAGCGCGTGATCCCGCGCGGCGCCGCGCACACCAGCACGGCCGAGTGCTCCAAAATCCTTAACCTCGACGATCACAGCTTTGCCCTGCTGCGCCACACCAAAACAGACGCGGCCCTCAGGCTTGTGTTCTGACCCGCCGGGGCCGGCGATGCCGGTGATCGAGACTGCCAGCTGGGCCTGCGAATGGAGCATCGCGCCGGCGGCCATTTCTGCGGCTACTTCGGGGCTGATCGCGCCGTGCGCCTCAAGCGTTGCAGGCAATACGCCCAACATCTGAATTTTGGCATTATTAGAATAGGTTACAAACCCACGCTCAACCACATCCGAGCTGCCCGGCACGTCAGTTAGCGCGGCCATCACCATGCCGCCTGTGCAACTCTCTGCGGCGGCGATCATAACGCCAGCGGCGCGGGCGCGGGCCAAGACCTCGCGCGCCGTCATGATCCCATCACGCCATGTGCCAACGCCGCCAGCAGCGCCACGCAGATTGCGGCAAAGGCGCCTGCAATCACATCGTCCAGCATGACCCCTGAGGGCGTGTGGCGCCGGTCGGCCCAGCCGATCGGCCCAGGCTTGAGAATGTCGAAAAGGCGGAATAGCACAAAGGCCGCGATCCAGCCGGGCCAGAGCGCAAAGATGGATGCGCCCGCGTGCCAAGCACCGAATGACAGCGGCAGAAGGGCAATCCACTGGCCGACCACTTCGTCGATAACCACATGTGCGGGGTCGTGATCGTCCTCCCATCGGGTCACTTGCGTCGTCGCCCACAGCCCTTCGAAAAACGCCGCGATGATCGCAATCAATAGCAGCCACGGCCCGCCAATGATGTGGAGCAAAGCGGCCATCGGCAGCGCGACCAGCGATCCCCAAGTGCCCGGAGCAGGGCGCATGTATCCGACGCCGCCGACGGTCGCGATTATGGTCGCAAAATTCATGGCGCCACCAGCAGGACCGAGGCGAGCGCCGCAATCCCCTCCTCGCGGCCGGTAAAGCCAAGCCGCTCGGACGTGGTCGCCTTGACCGAAATGCGGTCTGCCGCAACGCCAGTGATGTCACTTAAGCGGGTTTGCATGGCGGCGGCCACCGGTCCGATTTTGGGCTGTTCGCAAACAAGAGTGAGGTCTATATTACTGATATTATATCCATTCTCGCGCACAAGTGCGGCGGCGTGCCGGAGGAACACATCACTCTCGGCCCCTTTCCACTGCGGGTCTGATGGTGGAAAATGCCGCCCGATATCGCCCATTGCCAACGCGCCATAGATCGCGTCGCAAATGGCGTGCAGCCCCACATCGGCATCTGAATGCCCCTGAAGGCCGCGCCCATGCGGCACCCGGACGCCGCACAGCATCACGTGATCGCCGGGGCCAAACCGGTGCACGTCATAGCCGTTGCCGATGCGAATATCCATTCTGCCTCTCAGTAGGGCGTCTGCCCGTGCGAAATCGGGGGGGTGCGTAATCTTGAGGTTATCGTCATCGCCCGGCACAATCACCACGTCAAGCCCGGCAGCCCGCGCCACCGCGACATCGTCTGGTGCATCGCCGTTATAGCTGAGGTGCGCAGCGAGAATCGCGGCAAAGTCAAAGCCCTGAGGCGTCTGCGCGCGGAAAAGGCCCGCGCGATCCTGCATCCCGGTCACCACACCGCCCTGGCCGGTCCAGAGCGCATCTGTAACAGCAATGGCCGGCGCGGCGGCGGGCGCACCCTCCAGCGCAGTCAGTACGCGGCGGATCAAGGCAGGCGAGGCGCAGGGGCGCGCAACGTCATGGATCAGGACGCGCGTGCAACCGGTGCCTTCAAGCGCCTCCAGTCCCGCCCGGACAGAGGCGGCGCGCGTTGCGCCCCCCGCAGTCACCGACACGCCTTCTGGTGGGGAAAATCTTGCAATCTCATCAGAGTGCAGCACGATCATCATGCGATCCACCTCTGGTACCGCCTGAAATGCACGGATGGTCCAGTCAATGACGCGCAGCCCAGCTAGCGGTTGCCACTGCTTGGGACGATCGCCGCCTGCGCGCGTTCCGCGTCCGGCGGCGACTATGATAACGGCGCATGTCATGGCCGGACGATAACGCGCTGCGCCGTCCCCCGCAATTCATTGCGGTCCGCGCCGCCGCCGCGTAGAAGTGCGGCTGAGCCACCGTGACGGATGCCCATGCGCCCAACCCTGACAGATCCTATCCTGACACACCTGATGCAGGCGCCGCCCGTCTTACTGGCGCCGATGGCGGGTATCACCGATTTGCCGTTTCGGAGCCTTGTTGCGCAGTTTGGCGCGGGGCTCGTCGTGAGCGAAATGATCGCGTGCCGCGAAATGGTACAAGCAAAGCCTTCGGCACGCGAAAAAGCCGAGTTGGGCTTTGGCGCGGCTGCAACCGCCGTTCAGATCGCGGGGTGCGAGGCGTATTGGATGGCTGAGGCTGCACGCATGGCTGAGGCCGGCGGCGCACGCATAATAGACATCAACATGGGCTGCCCCGCCAAAAAGGTGACACGCGCCGCCGGATCGGGCGCCGCCGGATCGGCGCTGATGCGCGATCCGGACCACGCGCGCACCCTGATCGAGGCGGTGGTGCGCGCGGTGAGTGTGCCTGTGACGCTCAAGATGCGGCTGGGCTGGGACGATGCAACGCACAACGCCGCCCTTCTGGCGCAGATGGCCGAAGAGGCAGGCGTGGCTATGGTCACCATCCACGGGCGCACGCGCTGCCAGTTCTACAAGGGCAGCGCCGACTGGGCAGCAATCGCCGCAGTCAAGGCGGTGGTTCGCATCCCCGTGATCGCCAACGGCGATATCACCGGGCCAGACTCGGCTCGCCGGGCGCTGGCGTCCTCAAAAGCGGACGGCGTAATGATCGGACGCGGCGCGCAAGGGCGCCCCTGGGCGCTGGCCGAAGTGGCGCATGCAGTTTATGGCGCGCCCGCGCCGCCCGTCCCGCAGGGCGGCGCGCTGGCTGATATGATCGGCACGCATTACGAGGCTATGCTGTCGTTCTATGGCGCAGATTTGGGCCTGCGCGTGGCGCGTAAACATCTGGGCTGGTATCTGGAGCGGTCCGGCGCGGGCCTACGCCGCAGCATCCTGACGGCGGGGGATCCTGCGATCGTTCTGCGCCTGATACCCGATGCAGTGGACAGCTGTGAAAGGATGGCTGCATGACGCCCGGCGCACTTGATGATGCATTGATTTGGGCGGCGCTGCCCGTGCCGGCGCTACTGTTGGATACGGATGACTGCATCACACAAATCAATCCGGCTGCCGAGACGTTTCTGGGGGCCTCTGCCCGCAGCGCCTCCGGGCGAGCTTTGCGAGACTTGATGCAGCTGGATGCGCCGCTGGGCGCTGCATTAGCGCGGGCACGCAGCGATTCCGCCCCGCTTTTTGTGGGTGAGGTCGGGATCGCGGCGGCGGGGCGCGCGCCGGTTCAGTGCAGCTTGCAATGCGCGCCCATGGGTACGGATGGCGCCTTGCTGATGTTGGTCTCCCCGCGCGCGATGTCGGGCGGCATGGTGCAGGATGCGCCCTCGCGCAGCGCTGCACGCTCGGTCATTGGCATGGCGGAAATGCTGGCGCACGAAATTAAAAATCCGTTGGCGGGTATCACCGGCGCCGCGCAACTTCTGTCGATGAGTTTGAGCAGCGAAGATCGCGAGCTGACTGATCTGATCGTCAGCGAGAGCCGCCGGATCGTCGCGCTGCTGGGCCAAGTCGAGAGTTTTGGCAACCTTGCGCCGCCGAGCCGCCGCGCCGTCAACATCCATGACGTGCTGGTACGCGCGCGGCGCAGCGCGCAACTGGGCTTTGCCGCCGACATGAAGATTATCGAGGATTATGATCCATCGGTGCCAGATGCATGGGCGGACCCAGATATGTTGCTACAGGTGCTTCAAAACCTTCTAAAGAACGCGGCCGAGGTTGCGGCGTCAGAGGGCGGTACGATCACACTACGCAGCTATTTTGAACAAGGCGTGCACCTTCGCGGTGGCACCGGCGCGCCGCTGCCGCTTCAGATTGAGGTGGTCGATGACGGTCCCGGCGTGCCGCCATCGCTGTCGGGCAGTCTGTTCGAGCCGTTCGTGTCCGGACGGGAGAATGGCACAGGTCTGGGCCTTGCATTGGCTGCACAAATAATAGCCGCGCATGACGGCTGGATCTCGGTCACATCGCGGCCCGGTCGCACAGTTTTTAGGTTGTCGCTGCCACTGGCGACGCATGAAGGGAGGGCTGTCTGATGGATGGCACGGTTCTGGTCGCGGATGACGATCGCACGATCCGCACGGTTCTGTCGCAGGCGCTGACGCGGGCGGGGTGCAAGGTGCACGCAACGTCCAGCCTGACGACTTTGATGCGCTGGATCGGCGAGGGGATGGGCGACGCCGTAATCTCGGACGTGATGATGCCAGATGGGAACGGCCTAGAGATGCTGCCTAAAATCGCGGCCGACAGGCCAGGTCTGCCGGTCATCATCATCTCGGCGCAGAACACCGTCATGACGGCAATTCGCGCCGCCGAGGCTGAGGCGTGGGATTATCTGCCCAAGCCGTTCGACCTGCCTGATCTGATGGCGCGCACCGCGCGCGCGCTGGATAGCCGCCGCGCCGCACGTGCGCCGAACCCTGAGGCTGCCGCGCCTGAGGAGCTACCCATCGTCGGACAAAGCGCGCCCATGCAAGCGCTGTTTCGGGTGCTGGCGCGGGTAATGAACACCGATCTGCCGGTCTGGATCTCGGGCGAATCGGGGACGGGCAAATCGCTGATCGCGCGTGTCATTCACGACGTGTCGGATCGCCGCGCGCGTCCGTTCATCATCGCCGGGCCAGAGGGCCTAACGGGGCAGGGCGCCGCCGAAAAGATCCTTGAGCGGGCAGGCGGCGGCACGATCCTGCTGGACGGTCTGCATGACTTTGGCGCCGATGCGCAGATGCGCGCGCTACACCTGATTGACATTGCAGCGCAGGGCCATGGCCCGCACCCGCGGATCATGGCCACCGCACAGGTGGGCGCATTGGCTGGTCGGCTACGCGACGACCTTTATTACCGTCTCGCCGGCGCGGTCATCGACGTGCCCCCGCTGCGTGCGCGCGCCCAAGATATTGCACTGCTTACCACGCATTTTCTCTATCTGGCCGAGGAGGCGGGCGGTCATGCGCGCCGCCTTGCACCTGACGCGCTTGAGGCAATGTGCGCCCATGACTGGCCTGGTAACGTGCGCGAGCTGGAACATGCCGCGCGCCGCCTTTCGGAGGCGAGCCGCGCGCCGACCATTACAAAAAGCGAGGTAATGGGCCTTTTGTCGACGCGCGCCGCTGTGACCCCCCTTGCAGCCGCGCAAAGCGAAACGCTGTCTGATGCCGTCAGCACCCATGTGCAGCGCTATTTCGACCTGCATGATCAATTACTGCCACCGCCCGGCGTATATGCCCGCATTCTGCGCGAGGTTGAGGCGCCGCTGCTGCGAATCGCATTGGATGCCGTGGGCGGGAATCAGGCCAAATGCGCCGACCTGCTCGGCATCAATCGCAATACCTTGCGCAAAAAAATGACTGCGCTGGATATTGAGGTGACACGCCGCCGCAAATTGATGTAAAAGCGCAACAGACCTGTGGCGCAATTGGGCCTGCCCCTGTACGTGCCACTACATATTGTGGGCGAAGCTAGGCTTTGCCAGAGCTGTTGGGGGATGCAAGTGGCCGCAAGGACACGCAAGGCAGGTTGGGATCGCATCTTGCGTTTGCGCCGGGCACGGCGGTTTCAGAATTTTGCCACCTTTGGTCTGGTCGTCATGGGCCCGGTGCTGGCGCTGGTCACGTTCCTCGTCATGGGCCCGCTGGATCAGGGCGCTCAGTCGAACGTGCTGCGGATCGTGCTGCTGGCTGATCTGGTCTATGTCATCTCTGTTGCCGCTTTAGTGCTGCAAAAAGTGGTGCGGATGGTGTCGGCCCGGCGGTCCCAATCGGCCGGATCGCGCTTGCACCTGCGCCTGACCGGCGTTTTCGCGATCATGGCCCTTTTGCCGACGATCACCGTTGCGGTATTCGCGACGCTTTCGGTGAATATGGGCCTTGAGGCATGGTTTTCCGACCGCGTGGGCCGCGTCGTTAGTAATTCGGTCGCTGCCGCCGAGGCCTATGAGGAAGAGCACCGCCGCGACCTGGTGACCGATGCAGAGGCCGTCGCGAAATTTCTGGAGGAGGTTAAGGCGCGCAGTGTCTTTATGGACGACGGCGATATCCGGCAAATCCTGTCCGAGGGCCAGCGCGAGATTCAGCGCGGCCTCCGCGAGGCGTTCGTCATTGACGGCACGGGAGAGATCCGCGCCCGTGGCGAAAGCTCCTATCTGTTCGATTTCGAAGAGCCGACCGTGCAGCAACTGGCTGAGGCGCGCTCGGGCGGATTGCTGATCATTCAGGACTGGGACAATAACGAGTTTCGCGCGCTGATCCCGCTGGAGGGCTTTGCCGACCGCTTTCTCTACGTCAGCCGCAACGTAGATGGTGCGATCCTGAACCTACTGGACGAGACCAAGGAAACCGCGAATTTCTATCAACAGCGCGAAAGTGAACGGGGGCGCGTCCTGTTTGAATTCGGCCTGCTTTATTTGGGCTTTGCTGTCATTCTGATCCTCGCGGCCGTCTGGCTGGGCCTCTGGTTTGCCGAGCGTCTGGCACGCCCCGTGGGCCGCCTGACCAGCGCCGCGCAGCAGATCGGCGCGGGAAACCTCGACGTGCAAGTCCGCGAGGAGGAGGGCGACGACGAGATCGCGCAGCTGAGCACTTTTTTCAACCAGATGACCCGCCAATTAAAAGGCCAACGCGCTGCGCTGCTGTCCAATACCGAGCAGATCGAGCGGCGTCGCCGCCTGTTTGATTCGGTGCTGGGATCGGTGTCGTCGGGCGTTGTCGGCCTTGATCCCAAGGGGCGTATCACCTTTGTCAATCGCGCCGCTGAGAAGCTGCTGGACTGGCAGGAGGATCGTCAATCCGTTGATCTAACGGCCGCCGTCCCTGAATTTGCAGAGCTGTTCAAGCGTCTGCGCAAAAGCGCCAGTGGCTTTGTTCAAGACGAGGTTCGCGTGACTCGCGGCGGCGAACAGGAAAGCCTGCTAGTGCGCATGTCGACCCGCCGCACCGACGCCGGGCGGCGTGAGGGATACGTCGTGGCCTTCGACGACGTCACCGATCTGGTTTCGGCGCAGCGCATGGCCGCCTGGGGCGATGTTGCGCAGCGCATCGCGCATGAAATTAAGAACCCGCTGACGCCCATCAAGCTGTCTGCGGAGCGGACCAAGCGCAAGTTTAGCAAACTGCTGAACGACGAAGACGCCGCATCGCTCGGGCAGCTCACTGACGTGATCGTGCGCCAGACCGATGACTTGCGCCGTATCGTCGATGAATTCTCTAAATTCGCGCGCATGCCCGAACCGCAGCGCAAGCCCGAGAGCCTGACCCAGCTGATCCGCGAGGCCGTCCTGCTACAGGAGGCGGGCCAGCCCGACGTGCAAATAGAGGTGGATCTGGCAGATGCGCCGTTATGGGCTGATGTGGATGCTACGATGATATCTCAGGCATTGACAAACTTGATTAAGAACGCCGGGGAAGCCACTGAAACACTGCGGGAAAAAGGTAAGGCTCCGGAGGGGTTCCAACCTATTATCCGGGTGCGCAGCACCTATGCGGAGGGCCGGGCCGAGTTGACGATCTCTGACAATGGCATAGGCCTGCCCGAGGATCGCTCGCGACTGTTCGAGCCGTATGTAACGACGCGCGACAAGGGCACCGGCCTTGGCCTGCCAATTGTAAAAAAGATCATCGAGGAACATGGCGGCACGCTAACGCTGGCCGACGCCGCCGCCTTTGAGGAGGGCGCGCATGTTGGCGCCATGGCCGTGATCCGGCTGGATTTAACGACTGAAATGAGCATTGAGCGAGAGAGCGCGGGCAACGCGCAAGGGAGCATGGAATGAGCGATATTCTGATTGTGGACGACGAGCGGGACATCCGCGAACTGATTTCCGACATTTTGCAGGACGAGGGGTATACCACACGCCTTGCCGGAAATTCCGATGACGCGATGGCCTCCATCGCGGCCGAGCCGCCAGCGCTGCTGATTCTCGATATCTGGCTAAAAGATAGCAATATGGACGGCATCGACATCCTCAAGGCGGTCAAGCGCGACTATCCTGAAGTGCCGGTCGTTATCATATCGGGCCATGGCAACATCGAAATCGCGGTCGCCGCGATCAAGCAGGGTGCGTATGATTTCATCGAAAAGCCGTTTAATATCGACCAGTTGATGGTCGTCATTCGCCGCGGGATGGAAACCAGCCGCCTGCGCCGCGAAAATACCAGCCTCAAGCGGCGCGAGACGACACCTGCCGACATGATGGGCGAAAGCGTGGTCTTTCGCGGGCTTATGAGCCAATTGGACAAGGTCACGCGCTCGAACGGACGCGTGATGCTGAGCGGGCCGGCGGGCGCGGGCAAGGAACTGGCCGCGCGCTATATCCATGTCAATTCAAACCGCGCTGGTGCGCCCTTTGTCAGCGTCGGTTGCGCCTCGATCGAGGCGGAGCGGATGGAGGAGGTACTATTTGGCCGCGAAAGCGAGGAAAAGGGGATCGAGCCGGGCCTGCTAGAGGAGGCCAACGGCGGCATCATCTATTTCGACGAGGTCGCAGACATGCCGCAAGGCACCCAGTCCAAGATCCTGCGTGTGCTGGTTGACCAGCAATTCCTGCGCGTTGGCGGGTCGGACAAGGTGCAGGTGGATCTGCGCGTCGTATCGTCCACATCGCGCGATCTAGAAGAAGAGATCGCCGAGGGCCGCTTTCGCCGCGAACTGTTTCACCGTCTGAACGTGGTGCCCATCGCGGTGCCGGCGCTGGAAGAGCGACGCGACGATATTCCGCTGCTGGCCGACTATTTCATCGAAATGTTGAACAAGACTCAAGGTTTGCCCCTGCGTGTATTGGGCGCTGAGGCGCGCGCGCAGCTTCAGACGATGGGCTGGCCTGGCAACGTACGCCAGCTGCGCAACGTGATCGAGCGTGTGCTGATTCTGGGCGATGGCGCGGGCGAGATTGAGGCGCGTGAACTGCCGGGCGAAACGGATGCGGCCCCCTCTGATGGGCGTGTCGTGCTGTCGGGCGCGCTGTCGACTATGCCACTGCGCGAAGCGCGCGAGGCATTCGAGCGTGAGTATCTGCTGACCCAGATCAACCGTTACGGCGGAAATATCAGCCGCACTGCCGAATTCGTCGGGATGGAGCGCAGCGCGCTACACCGCAAGCTGAAGTCACTGGGCGTGGTCACATCGTCCAAGGCGGGCGCGCGGACGGGGTAGGCGCGCGACGGGCTGGCGCCATGACGGCAGACGTAGCAAACCACTTCCAGGGGGCTATGTCCTTTGTTTCGGGGCGGGGGCGTATTTGATCCATCAGATCATTTGACCGCCCCCTCGTAACCTGCCACATCGGGAAACGCAGTGTTGAAGGACATCACATGAAGGTCATCATTTGCGGCGCCGGCCAGGTCGGCTGGCAGATCGCGCGCCACCTGTCGGGCGAAAATAACGACGTGACCGTTGTGGACAGCAATCCCGACCTCGTGCGCCGCGCCACCGATACGCTGGATGTGCAGGGCCTGTGCGGCTTTGCCAGCTATCCCGATATCCTTGAGCGGGCAGGCGCGCGCGACGCCGACATGATCATCGCCGCCACCCACTCGGACGAAGTCAACATGGTGACCTGCCAGGTCGCCCATTCGGTCTTTGCCATCAGTCGCAAGATTGCGCGACTGCGCAGCCAATCCTACCTCGACGCGATTTACTCAGACCTCTATCGGCGCGATCACATGCCTATCGACGTGGTGATCAGCCCCGAGAAAGAAGTGGCCGAGGCCGCATTGCAGCGCCTTGCCGCGCCTGCCGCCTTCGACACCGAAACTTTTCTTGGCGGTAAGGCAAAGCTGATGGGCCTCAGGCTTGAGGAGGATTGCCCGGTCGTCAATACGCCTCTGCGCCAGCTGTCGGACCTCTTCTCGACTTTGCGGGTGGTCGTACTGGCTGTACGCCGAGAGGGCAGGCTGTTCGCGCCAGAGGCGGGCGATCAGTTATTCGTCGGGGACGAGTGCTACGTCTTTGCACCGAACGAGGATATTCCTCGTACGCTGGAGGTTTTCGGCAAGAAATCGCACAAGCAAGAGCGGGTTGTCATCCTGGGCGGCGGCAATGTCGGCCTCGCCGTGGCCAAGGCGCTGGAGGCAAAGGGCCGCGGCATCCGCGCCAAGGTGATTGAGCGCGATCGCCGCATCGCCGAGCGGGCGGCAGACGCACTGGAGCGGACGATTGTGTTGAATGGCGACGCGCTGGACCGTTCAATCCTGCAGGAGGCCGGTATATCGCGCGCCGACGCGGTGCTGTGCGTTACCGACGACGACAAGACGAACATGCTGGCCGCCGTGCGCGCCAAATCGGAGGGCTGCGCCTTTGCAATCGCGTTGCTGAACGATCCGACACTGGTGCCACTGCTAGAGCCAATGGGCGTCGACGCCTATATCAATCCGCGCGCCACTACCGTCAGCAGCATTCTGCGCCACATCCGGCACGGGCGCGTGCGCGGCGTTTATTCGATCGGCGACGCGGAGGCCGAAGTGATCGAGGCGCAGGTCATGTCGACCTCGTCCATCGCGGGCACCATGATCCGCGACATCGACTTTCCCGAAGGTGTCTTGGTGGGCGCCGTGCAGAAGGGAGACAAAATTCTCAAGCCAACAGGCGCTATGCGCATTGAGGAAGGCGACGTGATCGTGATCTTCGCCATGGCATCGGACGTGGAGCGTGTGGAACAGCTGCTTCAAGTCTCGATCGACTTTTTCTAAGCGATGCCGGGCGCCCGCTCCTTGCGGCAATCGCCGCTGGCCCGGATGCCGCTTATCCTCGTGCTGGCGGCCATCACATCGGCAGCGATGCTTATACCGGCGCTGCATGCACTGGCTCAGGACAATCATACCGTCGCGCGCGCATTCGGCTATTCCGGCATGCTGGGGCTGATCGTCAGCGGGCTGATCGCAGTTGCGATGGGCGGCAATGAACGCCGCGAGGCCAGCGATCTGGACAACCTTCTCTCGCTTTCTATCGCCTTTATCGGGCTGCCGATATTTTTGGCGATACCATTCTATGAGGGGCTTCGCACGACGACGTTTCTGAATGCCTATTTCGAAATGGTATCGTCTTTTACCACCACCGGCGCGACCCTGTTTGAGAAGCCGGGCAGACTGGTCGATAGTCTGCATCTGTGGCGCGGGCTGGTTGGCTGGATGGGCGGTCTGCTGATGTGGATCGCGGCGTCGGCCATCCTCGCCCCGCTCAATTTGGGCGGGTTCGAGGTGACGGCCACAGCCGAGCCGGGGCAGGGTGACGGCCAAGAGGGGCGCTTCCAACGGGCCGGATCTGGCCGCCGTGTCTGGCAGGTGACGGCTGCGCTCGCGCCGCTCTATATCGCGCTGACGGGCGCGCTGTGGCTCTTTCTGGCTATTGGTGGCGACCGCCCACTGGTCGCGCTGATCCACGCGATGTCGACAATGGCAACCAGCGGTATTTCGCCCATTGGCGGCGTCGAAAAGGCCGGATCGGGTGTTGGCGGCGAGGCGGTGATCTTTTTCTTTATGATGTTTGCACTGTCTCGGATGACGTTTTCGTCCGATACAATCACCTCAGCGCGCCCCGGCCTGCACAATGATCCCGAGTTTCGCCTCGGGATGTTGATCGTGTTGGGCGTGCCTCTTTTGCTGTTCTCCCGCCACTGGATCGCCGCTGTGGGCGCCGATCAGATCGAGGATCTTCCATCGGCGCTAAGTGCCCTCTGGGGCGGCATGTTCAGCGTTCTGTCGTTCCTGTCGACCACTGGCTTTGAAAGTGCGCATTGGGACGCGGCGCGCAGCTGGTCCGGCCTTGGCACGCCGGGGCTGATCCTGATGGGTGTGGCGCTCGTAGGCGGCGGCGTCGCGACTACGGCAGGCGGGGTCAAATTACTGCGCGTCTATGCGCTATATCTCAATGGCCAACGCGAAATGGAGCGTTTGGTGCACCCCTCGTCGGTGGGTCGCGCAGGCGCGCGCAGCCGCCGGATACGGCGCCACGGTGCGTTCGTGGCATGGATCTTCTTTATGCTGTTCGCGATGTCGCTGGCGCTGATTACGGTCGTTCTGGCCGCATTGGGCATTGAATTTGAGCAGGCTATCATTCTCGCCATTGCCGCATTGTCCACAACCGGCCCGCTGACCCAAATCGCGGGCGAGGCGCCGATTGCGCTGAACCTGATGGCCCCAATGGCCAAGCTGGTGGTCTGTGCTGCAATGGTGCTGGGCCGCCTTGAAACGCTGGCGATCATCGCGCTTATCAGCCCCAGTATCTGGCGCGACTGAGGCGAGCAGCCTTTCGCCAAGGAATGCAAGCTGCGGGGGGCATTTGATTTTAGGACTGGAAACTCACCACTCACCGCTCCATATTGGCTAATACACTAAGATACCCGAATGCCGATCCGCGGCAAAAAAGCAAGAATAATGGATTTGAGGACCAACTATGGCAACTGAACGTCAAAACCTTCAGGACGTGTTCCTGAACGAAGTGCGCAAGACCAAGACACCCGTTACCGTTTTTTTGATCAACGGCGTGAAACTACAGGGCGTCATAACTTGGTTCGATAATTTTTGCATCCTGCTGCGCCGCGATGGGCAATCTCAGTTGGTATACAAGCACGCCGTTTCCACGATCATGCCGTCGCAGCCGATCAGTCTCTATGACGGTGGCGACGCTGCCTGATTTGAACAGCTTGGCATCCCTCACATGATGGACGAGGACGAGTTCGAACTGCGCCCCGATGCGGACGGCACGTTCGATACCCGCGTGCGCGACACGCGTGCGTGGGTGCTGCATCCTGACACCTACAAATCCGGCGGGAACGCCCGCAAGCCTGATCTGGCGCTGGACGAGGCGGTGGCACTTGGCCGCGCGTTGCCCGGCCTCGACGTGGTCGGAAGTGCGGTTATACGCCTGCCCAAGGTGAACCCCGGCAAACTGTTCGGCAAAGGCAAGATTGAGGAACTGCGCGTTCGCTTTGAGGCGGACGAAATAGAGCTGGTTCTAATTGACGGTCCCGTGACGCCCGTGCAGCAACGCAATTTGGAAAAGGCGTGGGGGGTCAAGATCCTTGACCGCACCGGCCTCATCCTTGAGATTTTCAGCGACCGTGCCGCCACCCGCGAGGGTGTGCTGCAGGTGGAAATGGCCGCGCTCAGCTATCAGCGCACACGCCTTGTGCGGGCCTGGACCCACCTTGAGCGGCAGCGCGGCGGACTCGGCTTTGTCGGTGGTCCCGGCGAGACGCAGATCGAGGCGGACCGCCGCGCGATTGACCTGCAGCTGGTGCGCTTGCGCCGCCAACTAGACAAAGTCGCCAAGACGCGCACTTTGCACCGCGCCGCGCGCGCTAAGGTGCCATTTCCTATCGTTGCGCTGGTTGGCTATACGAACGCCGGCAAATCGACCCTGTTCAATCATCTGACCGGCGCCGATGTCATGGCCAAGGACATGCTGTTTGCCACGCTGGATCCAACCATGCGGCGCATCGCGCTGCCCGGCGGCGGGCCTGAGGTGATCATGAGCGATACAGTAGGCTTCATCAGCGACCTGCCGACCGAGCTGGTCGCCGCATTCCGCGCCACGTTGGAAGAGGTTCTGAGCGCCGATCTGATCTGCCACGTGCGCGACATATCCCATCCCGAAACAGAGGCGCAAAAGGCCGATGTCGAGGCGATTTTGGATAGCCTCAAGGTGGACGCCGGTGTGCCGCGCATTGAGGTCTGGAACAAGATTGATCTGATGACCGATGAGGACCGCGCCGCCATGATCACCCGCGCCGAGCGGACTGATGGTGTTCAGGCCATCTCAGCCGTCACAGGCGAGGGGATACAAGCGCTGGTTGATAAAATCGGCGGCGTCTTGGTCGGCGACACGCGCAGCGAAGAGATCGCGCTACCCTATGCCGAGGGCCGCAAGCACGCGTGGCTGCACGAACGCGGCGTGGTCGAGTCTGAGGCGCAGGGCGATGACGGCTACGCCATAAACGTGCGCTGGACTGCCCGCCAGCGTGCTGAGTACGACGCGCTGGCCTAAGAGCCTACTCAGCTTTCGGCATCAGCACCGTTATGCCCACAGCGCCAGCGCGGGCCAGATCAGGATCCAGCGACATCGGAATATACTCGCCCCGGCGCCACAGCTGCGCCAGATCGTCATAATGCCGGCTGAGGAAATGACCCGACTGCCCGGTCGAGATTACGAACACGCTGCTGCCCGGATCGGCGAAGTCGTAGACGCCGCGATAGCCCGCCGCATGGACGTTCTGAAATGGATTGTCGCCGGTGCCCGATGTGCGCCCGCGTTGCAGCGTATGATCGCCCCCGCCCGTTGATTGGCGGATATTCACGAAGTAACGCAGGCCCGGCACGGTCCCCAGCACAGGATGATCCTGCGTCGCCTGATGTGCGTCGCCCCAACGCAGCGATTCCAGCGCAGTGCCATAGCGGCCTGTGATCCAGACCAGCGCATCGTCTAGCGCAAGTCGGGCAATATCGGGGCATGTCTCGACCGGCCCCGATTGTTTTACGTCGCACCACGCTGCTGCGCCGTCAATGTCACGAAAGACGCGTTCGACGAACACTGGATCGGTGTGGGTGAATTCAGGTGCCAGTGGTCCCAGCTCGTCCTGCGCCAATCGCTGGCCAAGCGCGCGCAGCCAAGCCGCATAAATCAACGGCTCCGGGCTATGCTCGTTCATCTCACCGTTCCAGCCAGCCAGCAGCTCTAGCGCGCGCTGGCGCAGGCGTAGGGGGGTGCCCTCGGCCGCGCTCTCGCCAGTGAACCACAGATCGGCGGCGATAAGTGGTAACAGCGACCGGGCGGTAAAGCTGACTGTATCCAGCTGCGCCTCGACAAAGCTGTCGCGCGTATGCACCTCGCGGCCCTGCATCAGGCGCTGCCAGCGATGGATGCGCTGCGTGTCGCCCCACAGATGGCTGACGTGCAGAGGAAACGGGCGGTCCACGATCTTGTTATTGGTATTGCCAAGGATACCACCCGGCGGGTCGGTGAATTCGGGATTTGCCGAATAGGGATAGCGTCCCTGCCAGCGGTTATGCGCGATCCAGCCGCGGCTGGGCAGGCGGCCCAGCGTGTCATGCTCGGCGCTGCGGCGGGGCATTGCGCCGACCAGCTTCATCGCGATGTGGTCCTGATCTACGACGGTCAGAATTTGCGCGGGGGCGACAAAATCCTCACCCGCGGCCAGCGCCTCGTCTACGGTACTGGCACGCATCAGGGCGATACCGGCGCTCATCGTGGTGTCGCGCGGGCTAAGCGCGGTCCACGACAGTGACGCCACATGCCCCGGCGGCGTAATGCTGCCCAAGTCGTATTGCGAGCCCGGCAATACCGGTCCGTTATCGGTGTAGCGCAGTGTCAACGTGACGGGGGCGGCGTCCTTGATCTTGATGATCGAGCGGCGCGTGACAAAATCGGCAAAGCCGTCGGGCGTGCGGTATTGGTTCGTGTTCTCAGGGTTCAACTGCTCAATATGGACGTCCTGATCGTCCAGATATGCCGACGTGACGCCCCATCCCAAGCTGTCGCTGCGCCCCGACAGCACCAGCGGTACGCCGGGGATCGTGGCACCGATGACACCGCCCGACGCCAGTTCCAGCCGTGCCAGATACCAAATCGACGGCGCAGTCAGGCCCAGATGCGGATCGTTCGCCAATAGCGTGCCGCCCGACGCCGATCTCGCGGGCGCGGCGGCAAAGGCGTTGGATGCGCCCGAAAGGTTTGGGGGCGACACAGGCGACAGCGGATCGCGCGCAGCCGGGCCCGCGCCTGCGTAGCGGGGCAGCGCGCCGGGCTCGAAAAAGCCCGCGTATTTCGGTAGTGCTGCGATGCCGCTGCCGGGCGCATCGGGCAAGATATCCATGAGGCGCGCCGGATCGTCCAGTATCAGCGACGTGCGGGCGCGCAGAACCTCGTTTTGCATATGCGGCGACAACTGCACTGCGAGCAGCTTGATAATAGCGATGGAATCGGCGGGCACCCACGGCGATATCGGCGCGTTGAACAGGAACATCTCGGGCGCACCGCGACCCAGCGCGCTATCGTTAATCTCGGCCAGCCGAGCGTTTACGCCGCGCGCGTAGGCATCCAGCGCGGCGAGGGTGGCGGCATCCTGCCACTTCACCGATTGGCGTGCCGCGCCATAGATGTCAAAGCGTCTGAGGAGCTTGTCTATCGCCAGGCTGCGAGGGCCAAAGACCTCTGAGAGGCGGCCCTGCGCGCTGCGGCGCAGGATGGTCATTTGCCAAAGGCGGTCCTGCGCATGGGCATATCCCAGCGCCTCAAACACGTCCTCCTCAGACTGGCCAAAGATATGCGGCACGTTGGCATTGTCGCGCACAACCTCGACAGGTGCGCTGAGGCCGGTGATTTCCAGCGTTTTATCGTAGTCGGGCAGGGAACGGGACAAAAGGAAATATAGGCCCAAGACAGCCAGCACCGCCAGCGCAATAAGTGCGCCCGCGATCCGCATCAGCCATTTGAAAACCCCTGCCATCACGCCCCGCCCTGCCTTCTTGGCTTACCTTGTTATCCCGCCACGGAATAGTCAGAATGGCATCCGAGGACAATGGCCGTACGCGGCAATGTGAAGATAGGGAGTATCTGAATGGCAAAGTTGGCATTTCTAGGTTTGGGGGTAATGGGCTATCCGATGGCAGGGCATCTGGCGGCGGCGGGCCACAGCGTGTGCGTCTATAACCGCACCGCCGCCAAGGCAGAGGCGTGGGTGGCCGAGCATGGCGGTACGTCCGCGCCCACCCCGCGCGAGGCGGCAGCAGGCGCAGACTTCGTCATGGCTTGCGTCGGGAACGATGATGACTTGCGTAGCGTCTGCCTGGGCGAGGATGGTGCGTTTGCCGGCATGACCGCTGGCGCGACATTTGTCGATCATACCACGGTGTCGGCGGCGGTGACTGCCGAGCTGTTTGAGGCAGCAACGGCCAAGGGCCTGCATTTCGTCGACGCCCCCGTTTCTGGCGGTCAGGCAGGGGCGGAAAATGGCCAGCTATCCATTATGTGCGGCGGCGACCAGTCCGCGTATGACGCCGCCGAGCCTATAATGTCCATCTATGCCAAGCTCTGCCGCCGGATCGGCGCATCCGGCGCGGGCCAGATGACCAAGATGTGCAACCAGATCGCAATCGCCGGGCTGGTACAGGGACTAAGCGAGGCACTGCATTTCGCAGATAAGGCGGGGCTGGACGGCGCCGCCGTGGTCGAAGTGATCAGCCAGGGCGCGGCTGGCAGTTGGCAGATGGATAATCGGTCAGGCACGATGCTGGCGGATCAATTCGAGCATGGATTCGCAGTGGACTGGATGCGCAAGGATCTGGGGATCTGCCTCAAGACGGCGGACGAGAATGGCGCGTCGTTGCCGGTGACTGCGCTGGTCGATCAGTTCTACAAAGACGTGCAAAAAATGGGCGGCGGGCGCTGGGACACATCCAGCCTGTTCAAACGGTTGCGCGATATTGGCTGACGTTTTGCGCGCGGCGGGCGCTGCGCGTTGGGTGTCTTCGCGCCCAGATGAAATGCGAGGCGCGCGTCGACAGAGGCCGCGCGCGCCTACATTTCATTACTCGGTCAGGTAGGGCACCGGATCAAGGCTGTCAAAGCCGTTGCGAACCTCGAAATGGACAGCTGCGACGCCGCTTGCCGGGATCTTGGCAAGCGATTGGCCCCGGCTAACGTTGTCGCCGGTTTTGACCGCGACGTTCTCAACGTTTGAATAGACGGTCAGCAGGTTGTTGGCGTGTTTCACCACAATGATCGGGGTGCCTTTTGTGTCCTTGGTTATTGCGGCCACTGTGCCGCTATCGGCGGCCTTGACGGCGGTGCCGGGGCTGGCGGCGATGTCGATGCCGTCGTTTTTACCTTTGGAATAGGGGCGCACGATATCGCCGCGCACCGGATAGCTCATCCGCGCTTTGGGCGCTGACGCGGTGGTCTGCTGCTTGCCCAGATCGGGCGCTTCCTTGGGCTGCTCCTTGGCCTTGGCGGCGGTCATGGTATCCTCGGCCGGCAATGGCTTTGCGGCGCTGGGTGGCTCGGGTGTGGGTGATCCGGCACCGGGCGGCTGCGTCGCCGGCACGTCGGAGGCATCAAAAGTGGCGGTCCGCTGACCCGGCAATGCGACGGGGATAATCAGGAACTGCCCCTCGCGCACGCCAAAGTCGGCACCAAGGCCATTCCATTCAGCCAAACTGCGGATCGACACGTTGTAGAGGCGCGCGATAGTATATGCCGTCTCGCCGCGGGCGACCTTGTGGCGCACCGGCTCGGCCCCGCTTTGACCAGTGGCTGTGCCTGTGGCGGGTGTTAGCGTGCTGGTCTGGATCTGGCTGGTCGAGGCATTGTTGATGGCCGCGCCTGCGATCTGGGTGATGTCGTTGCCGCCCGGTATGATAGGGCCGCCCGCAGGCTCGGTCACGCGGCCGGGCAGGGCGATAACCTCGCCTTGGCGCAGGGGATCGCCTGTCTGGATGCCGTTGTAACTTGCCAGGGTATTCGGATCGACGCCAATCCGCGAGGCGAGCGAGATGATGGTATCGCCGCGCTCCGCAATCGCCACCTGATAGCTGGGATACGAGATGATCCCGCGTGCATCCGGCCGGGGCCTGTCGGCGGTGGCGGTGCGCGCCGCGCCCGCCGTATCCAGCCCGCCGATAGGACCGCGCATGTCTAGATCCATATTGTCGCCACACGCGGCGAGCGCCATTGCGCAGCTGCCTGCCAATAGGGCGGCAAGGCGGGGGCGCCGGAGGGAGGGTTGCGTGCTGCTCATGTCGGTTTCGTCCTCATGCTCTTCCCCAAAAATACGCGGGGGCCGTCTTAAATTTGAGGGCCGCGCCTAGGCGGTATCGCGGCCCAGCCCCTCGATCAGCGGAACGAACCGCACCGGGCGCAACTCATCATAGTCATATCCTGTTTCGTGCCGGATAACGCGGATCAGGCGCTGCACTGTATCCGACTGTCCCACGGGAACAACCATGATACCGCCGATCTTTAGCTGGGCCAAGAGCGGTCCGGGCGGATCCTCGGCCGCTGCCGTCACGAGGATACGATCAAATGGCGCCTGATCGGGCAGGCCAAAGCTGCCATCGGCGGTCAGTGCCGTGATATTGGTCAGATCAAGCTGCTGAAAGATCACGCTTGCGTCCTGCACCAAGCGGCGGTGGCGGTCGATGGTATAGACGCGGCGCGCCAACTGGCTGAGGATCGCGGCCTGATAGCCGGACCCGGTGCCGACCTCCAGAACCTTGTCCCGCGGGCTAAGGCGCAAGGCCTGCGTCATCAGGCCCACGATCGAAGGTTGGCTGATAGTCTGCCCGCAGGCGATAGGCAGCGGCATATCCTCGTACGCGCGGCCCGAGAAGTAGCCACGGATGAACGGCCCGCGGTCAATTTTTTCCATCGCCGACAGCACGCGCTTGTCCGTCACCCCCTTGGAGCGGAGGGCATAGAGGAACTGCATCTTGCGTTCGGCGGTGTCCGGCAACTCTTCGCTCATTCGATGGCTTTCAGCGGCTCCAGAATATCGTGTGCGGTCAGGTCGGCGCGCATGGGCGTGACCGAGATGTAGCCATCCAGATTGACTGCCGCATCTGATCCGGGCGACGTCGGCTCTTGCTGCGGCGCGCCCGTGACCCACAGGAAACGGCGGCCCGAGGGCGACGTGTGCGGCTGCACGCCAAAGCCGATGTCACGGCGAAAGCCCTGACGAGCGGCGCGCAGTCCCTTTACGCCGCTGGCCGGAACTGGCGGGAAATTAACGTTATAAAAGATGCCGTAGTCGTCATTGTTCCACACGCCCTTGTCCAGCAGGCGCTGAACCGTCGCCAGTCCATGCTGACGCGATGCGTCAAACGTGTCGTCCAGATCGCGATTGGCAGGTCCGTAAAACTGGCTAAGCGCGATGGCGCGCACGCCTTGAAGTGCGGCCTCCATCGCCGCGCCAAGCGTGCCGGAATAGACGGCATTTTCGGCCGCGTTATTGCCCCGGTTGACGCCCGAGAGGACCAGATCGGGGGGATTACCGTTCAGAATGTCGTGCAGCCCCGCCAGCACGCAATCGGCAGGGCTGCCTTGCACGGCATAGCGGCGCGGGGACAGCTCGCTGACCATCATAGGCTGGGTATAGGAAATGGCATGACCGACGCCAGATTGCTCAAACGCGGGCGCGACGCACCACACTTCTCCGCCGGGGCCAGCCAGTGCTTCGGCGATCTCGCTGAGGACTGCGAGGCCCGGTGCGTTGATGCCGTCGTCGTTGGTAATCAAGATGCGCAAGAATTCGCCCTCCAGCCTGCTCCGTTCTGTCTAAACGGCAGTCAGGCGGCGGGCAAGCGCCTATCCCAGAAGGGTCAACAGGCGGCGCGCCTCACTTTGCGGCGATGCCAGCGCCTCGCGGTCCTCGCCGGGATAGAATCGCGCACGCGTCGCGGTGGCCATGGGGGCAGGGCTGACAATATGCACCTTGGGCCCGTGTTTGGCGCTTTCGGCCTGCCACGAACGGGCAAGGGCGATTTGCGCCGCCTTGGTCGCGCCATATGCGCCGGCGAATTTTTCACCCGCCTTGAAATCCTCAAAGAACATCGCCTGACCATCCTCGCCCAAGAGTGGCGCGATAAAGGGGATCAGATGGCCCGTTGCCGTCACGTTGGTCGCGACGGATTTATCCCAGTCGCGCGCATCTATGTGCATCGCGGGGCTAAGCGGCGCCGCGTGGACAGCAGTGTGCGCCCAGATATGGATGGCGCCCCACCGGTCATAGATGCTGCGGCAGAGTTGGCGCATCGCATCGACGTTGTTGATGTCCATCGGCGCCAGCGTGGCAGAGTGGCCGGCCGCCTGAATCCGGTCGTCCAACTCCTCCAGCGCGCCGGTGGTGCGGGCCACGGCGACGACATGATGCGAGGCGCTAAGCTCCTCAGCGAGGGCCGCGCCAAGGCCGCGCGAGGCGCCGGTGATGAGGGCTACTTGTGTCATATCGGCGGTTTGCCTGCCGGGCGCGGCGGCGTCAAGGGTGGCGAAGCTGGCGCGCGCCCGCATAAGCGGGCCGCCTGATACCTTTGAAAGCGTTTGTGTTTGTATCCCGCGCATTGTGGATGCCGTTAGAGGCGCTCTTTCGGTTAGAACCGAGGCTATCCGCCGCTGGGATCGGCGGCAGACCGCCGTTGCACCCCTGAAAACTGCCAAGGCACTTGTATTTTCTGAGGTAGCGGTGCATCTCGGGTGCGCGACGTTACCTTTTTCGACATCACTGCTCCTTTCGGAATAGTTTTGCGATCTTGCACTGACTTGCCGGATCTGCTGCATCATGTAGGCAGTCTATTTATTAGGAGTACGACGATGGCCAATGGCACCGTCAAATGGTTTAACTCAACAAAAGGCTTCGGCTTTATCGCGCCTGATGGTGGCGGCAAGGACGTGTTTGTACACATTTCTGCCGTTGAGCAGGCTGGCCTGACCGGTCTGAATGACGACCAGAAAGTCACCTTCGATATCGAAGCAGGCCGCGATGGTCGCGAGTCGGCGACGAACATCGTTCTGGCATAAGGTTAAGCCTCGCGAGCGAGGCTGAACTGCAGATACTTAAATGGGCGCATCAGTGATGATGCGCCCATTTTTGATTCTGGTTTCATTCTCGCCGCAGCTATCGGAATTGCGCACTGACATGCATCGCTGTGCGCTTTATTCAGCTGCCTTCAGCTCAAAACCTTGGTCAATCTGGTCTGAGGGTTTCACCGGATACTCACCCGAGAAGCACGCGTCGCAGTATTGCGGGCTGTTGGAATCGCGCCCGTTAGCCTCGCCCACAGCGCGGTACATTCCGTCGAGCGAGATGAACTTGAGACTGTCAACCGCCAGATGCTGGCGCATTTCTTCCTCGGACATCGTTGCCGCCAGCAATTTATCGCGCTGGGGCGTGTCGACGCCGTAAAAGCAAGGCCAAGCCGTGGGCGGCGACGCAATGCGGAAGTGCACCTCGGCCGCGCCGGCATCCAATATCATCTCGCGGATTTTACGGCTGGTGGTGCCGCGCACGACGCTATCGTCCACAAGGATCACGCGCTTGCCCTTTATCAGGGCGCGGTTGACGTTCAGCTTGAGGCGCACACCCATGTTGCGGATCTGCTCGGTTGGCTCAATAAAGGTGCGTCCCATATACTGATTGCGGATGATCCCCATGGCGTAGGGGATGCCCGATTCCTGGCTAAATCCGATTGCCGCAGGCACGCCTGAGTCCGGCACGGGGCAAACCAGATCAGCATCAATCGGACTTTCTTTGGCCAACTCAACCCCGATCTGGCGGCGCGTCTCATAGACGCTGCGATCACCGATGATGCTGTCGGGGCGGCTGAAATAGACATGTTCAAAAATGCAGAAGCGCGGCTTTTGCTTGCGGAAGGGCGAGTGGCTCTCGACACCGTTCTTGGTGATGAGGACCAATTCGCCGGGCTCAATCTCGCGGACATATTTTGCGCCGATGATGTCCAGCGCGCATGTCTCACTACTCAGCACCCAGCCATCCCCGACCTGGCCCAGGACCAGCGGGCGCACGCCCAGCGGATCGCGCACGCCGATCAGCTTGGTCCGGGTCATGGCAACGATGGAAAATGCGCCCTCGACCCGGCGCAGCGCATCCTCCATCCGTTCGGGGATGGTCTGCTGCAATGAGCGGGCCATCAGGTGAATGATGCATTCGCTGTCAGAATTTGACTGAAATATGCTGCCGCGCTCGATCAGTTCCTTGCGCAGGGCTATGGCGTTGGTGATGTTGCCGTTATGGGCAATCGCCGCGCCGCCCATCGAAAACTCGCCGAAAAACGGCTGGACGTCGCGAATCACAGGCATTTTACCGCCCGAGGTCGAATAGCGGACATGGCCGATCGACAACTCGCCAGGCAACGTTTCCATCAGGCTTTGCTTGGTGAAATTGTCGCGAACATAGCCGAACCGGCGCGCACTGTTGAACCCGTCTGCGGCGTCGTAGGAGACGATGCCTCCTGCCTCTTGGCCGCGGTGTTGTAGGGCGTGCAGGCCGAGGGCAACGAAATTGGCGGCTTCTGGAACGCCAATGACGCCGAAGACGCCGCATTCCTCCCGCAGTTTATCGCCATCTGCGTCATCGCGCAGGTACGTGGCGTCGAACGGGTGGGCGGGCGGCATGATTTTGGTCAAGAGGGCGCTCCGAATCCGGTTTTCACAGATGTGTCACACATAGGGGGTGTGGCCGCCCGTGTCACTGCATGATCTCAGGTAAGTGATCGCTACCAGCGCGACAAGATCACGCCGCCAGCAACCAGCGCGGCGGATAGAAGGCGCATAGGGTTGATGCTGTGCTGCGCCACGCCGAACGCGCCATAGTGATCCAGCAGTAGCGCGGCACCCATCTGGCCAAAGATCATCAGTGATGTGGTGGTCACGACGCCGAGCAGCGGCACGCTCCACAATGCGGCAAAAACATAGACCGCGCCCAATGCGCCGCCGACAAGCAGCCAAACAGGAACTTGGGCCGCGCGCAGCAGGCTACCGCCGTCGCCGGTGACGATGCTGGCCACCAGCAAGAGAATAAAGCCGACGCCGAACGATATCGTTGCCGCCCCGATAGGACTGCCAATACTGCGCCCGAGGGCTGCGTTAATCGGCGCCTGCGAGGCGATCATACCGCCCGCGACCGCCATCAGCACCATCGCGACGAGGATAGGGTTGGTCATTGCCTACTCGGTGGCGGGGGTGATCGCGCCGGTGCCATCAACTGCGGGTGCAGTACCCGCGCTATCGCAGGCGCCGACCAGCGCTTCGTATTGCGCAGTGATCCATCCCAGCGCTTGTTCGGGATTATTGTCGTCGATCTTGCCGGTCATCTGGCTAAACACGCGTGCCGAGCGGCTATCGTCGATCATTTTGATCTCTTGCGCCGTCGCCACGGTCTCGTACACGAAATACGCAATCGCAACGAGCAGGACGCCCCGCGCTACGCCAAAGACGAAGCCGACCCCTTGATCCAGACCGCCAAGCGCCGAGCGCTGCACAAGCGATGAAAAAAGCGGGGTGATCAGCGACGCAATGATCAATGCGATGGCAAAGACGATGGCGAATGCGCCGATCATCGACAATTCGCAGCTGTCGGCGATGAATTCGCCGATCACCGGGATCTCTTTGACCAGCGGTTCTAGCTGCGGGGCAAAGATAAACGCGATAATGCCAGCCACGATCCAGCCCGCAATCGCCAATGCCTCGCGCACAAAGCCGCGGCTATAGGCGAGCAGCGCCGATAGCACGATAACCAGCGCTACAACGCCGTCGATGATGGTAAATCCGTCCATGTCGCCAATATCCTTATGCGCTAACCTGCGCCAAATGTGTCGCCCACAAAGCCGATCAGATCCGCCGCACGCGTCAGGCTCAGACCACTTTTGCCGCCAGGCTTGCCGCCCTCGGGAATGATTGCCGCCGTGAAACCAAGTTTTTCGGCTTCTTTCAACCTGTTTTCGGTCTGGCCAACCGGGCGAAGGGCCCCAGAAAGGCTGATTTCCCCAAAAACGACCGTATCTGCGGGCAGGGCGGCGTCTTCCCGCGCAGAAAGAAGCGCGGCAGCAACTGCCAGATCTGCGGCCGGCTCGGTGATTTTCATGCCGCCGGCGACGTTCAGGTAGACGTCGAGCCCCGCAAACGGGATGCCGACGCGCGATTCGAGGACTGCAAGGATCATTGCCAGCCGCGCGCCGTCCCAGCCGACGACGGCCCGGCGCGGCTGGCTGTGCGGCGATGGGGCGACCAGCGCTTGTAACTCGCACAACACGGGCCGCGTGCCCTCAATGCCTGCAAAAACGACCGATCCCGGCGATGGCTTGCCACGCTCTGACAAAAACAACGCCGAGGGGTTGGTAACTTGGCTGAGGCCAGCGCCCGTCATCTCGAACACGCCGATTTCGTCGGCGGGTCCAAAGCGGTTCTTGACCGCGCGCAGGATGCGGAACTGGTGCCCGCGCTCGCCCTCGAAATAAAGGACGGTGTCGACCATATGCTCGACCACACGCGGACCGGCGATCTGGCCGTCCTTGGTGACGTGGCCGACCAGCACAACGCTGACGCCCTTTCGCTTGGCAAAGCTGGTCAGCTCATGCGCGGCGGCGCGCACCTGGCTCACGCTGCCCGGTGCGCTGCCGATGGTGTCCAGCCACATGGTCTGGATCGAATCGATAATCACCAGATCGGGCTTTTCCGCCTCCATCGTGGTCAGGATGTCGCGCAGGTTTGTCTCGGCGGCCAGTTTTACATTCGCGCCCGACAGGCCCAGACGATCGGCGCGCATCCGCACTTGTGCGCTGGCCTCCTCGCCCGACACATAGATGGTTTTTAGCCCCTGTCCGGCAAAGCTGGCGGCTGCCTGAAGCAGCAGCGTCGATTTACCGATACCTGGATCGCCGCCGACAAGGATGGCAGAGGCAGGCACGAGGCCACCGCCCAGCACGCGGTCCAATTCGGCCATGCCCGAGGATGTACGCGGCGGCGGTGCCTCCTTGGTGGACAGATCGCTCAGCTTCATGCCAACGCCGCGTTTCGCGCCTAGCGAGTTCGTGGCGGGGCCGGCGCTAAGGCCGGAATCTTCTTGGATGGTATTCCATGCGCCGCACGCGTCGCAGCGACCCGACCACTTGTTGTGGACCGCGCCGCACTCTGTGCAGGTGAATGTGGGTTGGTTCTTGGCCATGGGCGGGTCATGCCCCAAGCGGGCAGGGGCGTCAACGCAATGCGGGGTTAGCGCACCGCCTCTATCGGGCCTGTCGCGCGGCCATGGATGAATTGGTCCAGATAGGGATCGTTTGAGGCGTCCATGTCGGCAACTGGTCCGGTCCACTTAATTACGCCGTCATGCAGCATCGCCACCTCGTCGGCGATGGCGCGCACCGAGGTCATATCATGCGTGATGGTCATCGCGGTCACGCCCATCTCGACCACGATCTCGCGGATCAGGTCATTGATCACGCCCGACATTATCGGATCGAGGCCAGTCGTCGGCTCGTCAAAAAATATAATCTCCGGCTCTGCCGCAATCGCGCGGGCGAGGCCGACGCGTTTTTGCATACCGCCCGACAGCTCGGCCGGGTATCTGTCTGCAGCATCGGGTGTCAGGCCAACGCGGCGCAGCTTCTCGATTGCGATCTCGCGCGCCTCTGCCGCAGGACGCTTGCCCGCGCCGCGTTGCAGGCGAAACGCGACATTCTGCCAGACGGGCAGCGAATCAAACAGCGCGCCGCCCTGAAACAGCATCCCAAACCGCGCAAGGAAGGCATCACGGTCGCCGCGGGTCACGTCCTGCCCGTCCAGCGTGATGATCCCCGCGTCGGGAGTCACCAGCCCCAGAACCGATTTGAGCAGAACCGATTTACCCGTGCCGGACCCACCAATGACGACCATCGACGTGCCTTGCCGGATCGTAAGGTCGACCCCGCGCAGGACGTGTTTCGTGCCGAATGATTTGCAGACGTTTGACAGAGTAATCATGCCGAAAAGAACACCTCCGTCAGGATGTAGTTGCTGGCCAGGATCAGCACCGAAGCCGTCACCACCGCCGCCTTGGTCGCGCGGCCCACTCCTTGCGCGCCTCGGGCCGAGTTCATGCCGTAGTAGCAGCCCATCAGCGCGACGATGAACCCAAAGACCGAGCCTTTGATCATCCCGCTCAGCACGTCCCACCCCTCAAGGAAGTTTAGCGTGTTATGCATGTAGGTCGCGGCGTTAAAATCCAGCCGGCCAATGGCCACCAGAAATCCGCCCATGATGCCGATCACATCGCCCACGCCCACCAGCAGCGGCACGGCCAGTGTCGCCGCCAGAACGCGGGGCAAGGTGAGGTATTTCATCGGATTGGTACTGAGGGTAGTCAGCGCGTCAATCTGCTCGGTCACCTTCATCGTGCCTATTTCGGCTGCAATGGACGAGGCGACGCGCGCGGCCACCATGAGGCCGCCGAGGACTGGCCCAAGCTCGCGCGTCAGCCCGATGGCGACGATCGAGGGCACGACCGTCTCAGCGTTGAAGCGCGCGCCGCCGGCATAAATCTGAAGCGCCAGCGCGCCACCGGTGAAAAGCGCGGTCATGCCCACGACGGGCAGCGACAGCCAGCCGATCTGCACCAGCGCCTGCGCAAATTCGCGCCCGTAGAAGGGCGGGCGAATCAGATGCGACACCGTTTGCGCGGCAAAGATCGCGACACGCCCAACACCGGCCAGCGCAGCAAATACCTGCCGCCCGAGGGCTGCCAGCAGGCCAAAAATCATGTTCATCCGCCCAGATACCGCCGTGTGTAGCGCGCACCGAGCGCGGTGAGGATCTCGTACGCGATGGTGCCTGCGCAGTCGGCCAGCTCATCTATGCCTTGATGCCTGCCTAGCAAGGATACCGTCTTGGGATCGGCGGCCGCGTCCGTGATGTCTATGCCGATCAGGTCCATCGAAACGCGTCCCACGATTGGACAGCGCACGTCGTCGGCCCAAACCGCAGACTTGCCACCGATCGCGCGGAAAATTCCGTCGGCATATCCGGCGTTCAGCGTGGCGATACGGCTGGGCCGCTGCGCCGTCCAACCTGAATTGTAGCCTACGACCTCGCCAACCTCGACATCGCGGCATTGGATCACAGGAATGTCCAGCGCCACGGCAGGGCGCGCATCTGCATAGGGCATCCCGCCATAAAGGCCGATGCCGGGCCGCGTCACATCAAAGTGGAACGCCTTATCCAGCATTATTCCGCCTGTATTCGCAATGCTCAGCGGGCACTCAAGGCCTGCAGTCATCTGGCGAAATAGCTCCAGTTGCCTGCGGTTCATGTCGTCATCGCGCACGTCGGCAGCAGCCAAATGACTGATGATCAGCTGCGGTTCTTGCGCCACAGCAATATCCCGCACGGCGGCCCATTCGCTGGGCTCCATCCCGAGGCGGTTCATCCCCGTGTCCAGTTGCAAGCCGAACTCATGACCCGGAAGCGACTCTAAATGGCGGATCATCTGGTCGAGCGAGTTGAGGATGGGCGCCAGGCTCATATCGCTCAGCATGTCGGCATCGCCGGCCATGTGACCCGACAGAATGTAGATCACCGGTCCCGGTCCCAGCGCCTCGCGCAGCGCGACACCCTCTTCGGCGACGGCGACAAAGAAGGTGCGCGCACCCGCCTTAGCCAAAGCGCGGCCCACGCGCGCGGCGCCAAGGCCATATGCGTCCGCCTTGACCACGGCGCCCGCCTCGGCGCGGCCAAGGGCCGACAGGGCGGTCCAGTTGGCCGTAATAGCCCCGAGGTCGATGGTGAGGGTTGCTGTGCTCATGGCTGGCGTTGTGACACGGGGATAAATCGCGTCAAGCCCAAAGCGGGCAAATCGGGGCCGAAGGCAAACATCAGAATTCCTGCTCGCCGCCGCCGTTCTGCCATGGCTGCACCAGATTGCCGAACCGGGTAAAGCGTCCTTCAAAGCTAAGCTCGATTGTGCCGATGGGGCCGTGGCGCTGCTTGCCGACGATGACCTCTGCCTTGCCGTGCAGACGCTCCATCCGCTCCTGCCATGCGGCCATTTCCTCCAGCTTCTCATCGCCCGGCTTCTCGCGCTCGGCGTAATACTCCTCGCGGAAAACGAACATGACGACATCGGCGTCCTGCTCGATCGAGCCTGATTCGCGCAGATCGCTCAGCTGCGGGCGCTTGTCCTCGCGGCTCTCGACTTGGCGCGAGAGCTGGGACAGGGCGATGACGGGGATGTCCAATTCCTTGGCAATAGCCTTGAGCCCCATGGTGATCTCGGAAATCTCGTTCACGCGGTTTTCGCTGCGCCCGGTGCCGCGTACCAGCTGGAGATAATCGACGATAAGCACGTCAAGGCCGTGCGTCCGCTTCAGCCGCCGCGCGCGCGCCGCCAACTGGCTGATCGGCAGGGCGGGCGTGTCGTCGATATAAAGCGGGCACGATTCCAGCTGCTTGGCGGCATCGACAAAGCGGCGGAACTCGCTCTCTGTCATATCGCCCGACCGGATGTGCTGGCTGGGTATTTCCGAGGCTTCGGACAGGATCCGTGCCGCCAACTGCTCGGCGCTCATCTCAAGGCTGTAAAAGCCGACGATGCCGCCCTCAATCGCGCCCTCGGTGCCGTCGGGCCGTGTGCCACGGCGGTATGTCTTTGCGACGTTATAGGCGATGTTGGTGGCCAGTGACGTCTTGCCCATTGAGGGGCGTCCGGCAAGGATAAGCAGGTCTGATTTGTGCAGCCCGCCTAATATCTTGTCCATATCCACGAGGCCGGATGAGACGCCCGACAGGCCGCCATCACGCTGATAGGCGGCGTTGGCGACATTAACCGCGTCCGATACCGCCTTGAGAAAGCTCTGAAATCCGCTTTGCGTCTGGCCCTGCTCGCTCAGCTTGTAGAGCATCTGCTCGGCCTCGACGATCTGGTCCTTAGGCTCACTATCCACATCCATGCGCGCGGCCTTGCCTGCGATGTCGTGGCCAAGGCCGATCAACTCGCGCCGGATCGCCAGATCATAGATCATGTGGGCGTAATCGCGCACCGCGTAGGTGCTGATCGCGGCGCCGGCGAGGTTTACCAAATACGCGGGTCCGCCCAACTCCTTGAGGCCCTCGTCCTCTTCCATGAAGGCCTTAATCGTGACTGGCGAGGCGAGGTTGTTCTTGGCAATCCGCGCTGCTGCCGTCTCGTAAATGCGCGAATGGACCGGGTCGTAGAAATGCTGCGGGCCGATGATGCTGGCGATGCGGTCAAAAACATCGTTATTCGTGAGGATCGCACCCAAGAGTTGCTGCTCGGCCTCGATCGAGTGGGGCATCGTGTCGGGGCTTGTGACCTCGGCGCCAGCGGCGCCTCCGGTGGCATTGAATGTCGTGATCTCGTTCATTTGGTGTCCCCGGCTAATCAGCATTCGGGTCATACATGCAGGGCGGGTCGGGGGGCAAATTGTATCTTTTTGTGGATAGAATGCCGGACGCCTTAACTGACTGTATGTTGCGGCAGGTCGCCCCTCGGTGTCAACATGTAGGTCCCGCGCAGGCCCCAAGCGGATTTACGCGCGCGCGTTCTGCCATGCGCGGGGCGCTTTTAGAAATGCCTCAACCTCCCGCAGGGTTGCGTCATCGAAAGTGCCCTGATCGCGCGCTTCGGCCAGAACATCCCACCAGGTGCACAGGTGGTGCAAGGCAACACCATGATCGCCAAGCGTCTGAATGGTATTGGGAAAAATGCCGTAGTAGAAGATCACTGCAGTATGCGCGCAAGTCGCGCCCGTCTCGCGGATCGCATCGACAAAGCCGATTTTGGAGCCGCCATCGGTGGTCAGATCCTCGACTAAGAGCACGCGCTGGCCCTCGGTCATGGTGCCTTCGATTCGCGCGCCGCGACCGTGCCCCTTGGGCTTTTTGCGCACATAGGTCATCGGCAGGGCCATCCGCTCGGCCATAAGCGCGGCAAACGGGATACCGGCCGTCTCGCCGCCGGCGATGTTATCAAACGCCTCAAACCCGGCATTGCGCATGACTGTAACGGCTAAAAAATCCATCAACGTGCTGCGTATGCGCGGGTACGAGATCAACTTGCGGCAGTCGATATAGGTTGGGCCGGGCAGGCCGGACGAGTAGATGTAGGGTGTCTCTGCGTTGAAATGCACGGCGCCTATTTCTAGCAGCATACGCGCGGTCAGGCGGGCAATTTCATCGACGGGGGGGTAGCTGCTGGGGATCATTGTGGCGGTCCTTGTGGCGGTCTTTGGCGCAGGGCGGAAAGAGATTTTATGCCTTCGGCGAGGATACTTTTAGCAAGAAGAACGGGCTGAGACATGCCAGCCGGGGACGAAGCCGGGATCGAAGACGGTGACAGGGCCGTCTTGGGTATCGATATGGCTGGGCGTATCGCGCGAGCCTTTGGTCAGCGTGAGAGTGCTGTTATTGGGCGGCAAACCGTAGAAGGCAGGGCCATTGAGAGACGCGAAAGCCTCCAGCTTGTCCAGCGCGCCATCCTGTTCGAATAGATGGGCCAAGATCGCCATGGTGTTGGGCGCGGTAAAGCAGCCGGCGCAGCCGCAAGGCTGAAGCTTGGCCGGGTCAGTGTGGGGCGCGCTGTCTGTGCCAAGAAAGAAGCGTGCGTCGCCCGATGTGGCGGCTATACGAAGCGCGACGCGATGCTCCTCGCGCTTGGCTACGGGCAGGCAGTAATAATGCGGACGGATGCCGCCCGCGAGAATGTGGTTTCTATTGATCACCAGATGATGCGTTGTGATTGTGGCGGCGAGGTCCGTCGCATTTGCCTTCACATACTCCACGCCCTGCGACGTGGTGATATGCTCCATCACCACCTTTAAGCCGGGCACACGTTTGCGCAGTGGGTCCAGCACGCGGTCAATGAATACCGCTTCGCGGTCAAAGATGTCGATGTCTGGATCTGTCACCTCGCCGTGCACGCAGAGCGGCAGACCGATCTCGGCCATTTTTTCCAGCACGCCCTGAACGCGGGTGAAGTCGGCGACACCGCTGGCCGAATTGGTCGTCGCGCCGGCTGGGTAAAGCTTGACCGCTGAAATGAGGCCCGAGGCATGTGCGGCGGCAACATCGGCCGGGTCCGTTGCTTCGGTCAGGTAGAGTGTCATCAGCGGGGTAAAATCCGCGCCCTCAGGCAGTGCCGCAATGATCCGCGTGCGGTAGGCGGCAGCATCGCTGCCCGTAACGACAGGCGGCACCAGATTGGGCATGATGATCGCGCGGGCGAAATGCGCCGCTGTCGATGGCAGAACTGCGCGCAGCATTGCGCCGTCGCGCAGGTGCAAGTGCCAGTCATCGGGGGTGCGCAGGGTCAATTCTTGGGTCATGGGGCGCGCAATACACGAGCGGCGCGGCGCGCGCCAGAGCCGGCTTGCCGCGCGGTAGGGTGTTTAATCGTCGCCGCCCTGCGCCTGACCTGCGCCGGGGACAGGCGGCGGTAGCCGCGTGCCATTTTCCTGCGCCGCGGCGACGGCGGCGTCCAGTGCCCTGCGGAACGGACGTGCGTTGCGTTGCTCCAGCACCTTTCGGGCCAAGAGGACCACCAGATAAGGCCGCGCGTCGGCCTTTAGCCGTTGCAGCAGCGTAAACTGATAGCCGCCATCGGCGCGCCGCGCGCGGAAGAGGCGGGCCAGCGCCGCGCGGTTCAACTTGTCTGCGCTGACCTGCGCCAAGATGCGAAAGAGGATTCGCAACCGCATCAGCGCCGTCTCCAGATCCGGCCCGAGAAAACGCATCCGAAAGAGCGTCACGTTACTGCGCGCAAAGAGTGCGGCGTGCATCGCGTCCAGATCATTTTCGGGGTCATAGATGACGAATGCCTCATCCGCCGCATCCAGCATGTCGGGTGCATAGCCGTAGCGATCGTTGAAATCTGTGCGTCGCATATGCCGGTAGCGATCATCCCACCCGGCCATGCGCGGGTCCAGCGTGGCTTGCGGTGAAAGGGCGATCACCTTTGCGCCCGGTGCCGCAACCGAGAACGCGGCAGCGGCATAACCGCAGGAACCGGCGCCGTAGAATATCACTTGGTCGAAATCCTCGAAAAAGCCGTCATCGACCAGCCGGTCGAAATAGCCATAGACCGCCTTGTCGCGAAACCATGTGTCGCCGTCCGAAACGAGGCACAGATGCGACCAGCCTAGCGCCTTGGCCATTTCCCAGCCCAGCGGTTGCGCGTCGCGCGATGAGACCATGATGCTTTGATGCGTCTCGAAGGTGACGAGCAGCGTTTTCTTGTCTTCAATAAATATTGCTGCGTGCCGCGCGCCTAGCCGCTGAACATAGCCGTCCTCATCGGCAAGTTCGGCCACCTTGTCGAGCCATGCGTCACGGTCCTTGAGCCCGGACAGCGGCATGTCGAAGGTGTTGGGCGCTTCTTGCATCTAGGTTTGTCCTTGTGACTTTTGGGCGGCGGTGTACGGGGGGCGACTCGTGCAGTTCTAGGCGGCAATTCAGGCGAAACTTTGTAAAATCCGTGAGGTTTGCTGGACAGGACGGCAGCGGCGCGGCACGGTGCGCGGGTAATAGGCCGCCAAACAGGCTTTGGGTAGGGTATATTTATGACAAAGCTTGGCGATATTGGCGACATTGGCGATGTTCAGACCATACTGGCGGGCGAGGGGTATGTGTGCGGACGCGCTCTTGGCACTGCGCTGTTCCTTGCGCTGCGACTGGGCCGGCCGCTGTTTTTGGAAGGCGAGCCTGGCACAGGTAAGACCGAGATCGCCAAAGCCGTTGCCGCCGCTCTTGGCCGGCGCCTGATCCGTTTGCAATGCTACGAGGGGTTGGATGCGTCCAGCGCCGTGGCCGAATGGAACTTTGCCGCGCAGATGATCGCGATTCGCGCCGCTGAGGCGGGCGGGCACTCGGATAGTGCCGCGCTCAAGAACCACCTCTTTACTGACGAATTCCTGATTGAACGCCCGCTCTTGCAGGCAATGCGTCCGCAGCCCGGCGGCCCGCCCGTCCTGCTGATCGACGAGGTGGACCGCACCGATGCCCCGTTCGAGGCGTTCCTGCTAGAGGCACTTAGTGATTTTCAGGTCACTATTCCCGAGATGGGCACGATCGCGGCAGCAGAGCCACCCATCGTGATTCTGACATCCAACCGCACGCGCGAAGTACATGACGCACTGAAACGCCGCTGCCTTTATGCATGGGTCGACTACCCTGATTTTGAGCGTGAGGCCCAGATCCTGTCTGCCCGTGCGCCCGAATTGCCAGACCAGCTTAGCCGCGAGGTGGTGGCCTTCGTGCAAGCGCTGCGCACCGAGGATCTGTTCAAGAAACCCGGCGTTGCGGAAACTATCGATTGGGCCAAATGCCTTTTGGCGCTGGATGCTGTCGCACTTAGCCCGCAGGTTATCGCCGACACGCTGGGCGCGCTGCTGAAGTATCAGGACGACATTGCCCGGTTGAATGGCAGTGAGGCCGCCCGCATTCTGGAACGGGCCCGCAGCGCGATTGCACCAGCATGAGTGTTGGCCGTTCCCCCTATACAGCGGAGGGCCGGGGCTAAATCCCCGGTGCTGCGCAATGCACGAATACCCAGACCTTGAATTACCTGACAATCCTAAGCTGGCGCTGAATATCACCCATTTCGCCCGTGCCCTGCGCCGCGCCGGAATGCCCGTCGGCACGGGCCGCATCATCGACGCGGTACGCGCGGTGGCGGCTGCCGGCTTCACCTCGCGCACTGATTTCTATTGGACGCTGCATGCGGCCTGCGTCAGCCGCCCCGAACATCGCGCCGTCTTTGGGCAGATATTCCGGCTCTACTGGCGCGATCCGCGTTTCCTTGAGCATATGATGGCCACTCTTTTGCCTGCCATGCGCGGCCTGAATGAGGATCGTACGGCGCAGGCTGCCGAAAAACGTGCCGCCGAGGCGCTGCTGGACGGGGCCGAGGCGCCGGATCAGGAAATACCTGAGGATGACGGTGACGCGCTGCTCGAAATTGACGCCAGCGCCACGCAATCAGCGCGCGAGCGTCTGCGCAGCCTTGATTTTGAGCAGATGGGCGCCGCTGAAATAACTGAGGCACGCCGCATGCTGGCGGAGTTAACGCTGCCAGTGCCGCCTTTGCCGTCGCGCCGGATGGGCACCGATGCGCGGGGCCGCGTGCTGGATGCTGCGCGCACCATGCGGCTGGCAATGCGCCGGGGCGGCGAGATTACCCAGATTGCCCGCCGCGCGCCGCGCCGCAAGCCTCCCGATTTGGTGGTGCTTTGCGACATCTCAGGCTCCATGAGCCAGTATAGCCGCATGGTGCTGCATTTTGTCCACGCGGTCGCCAATACCCGCGCAGACAGCGGTGCTGGTGCGCGTGGCGGCTGGGGACAGGTGCATGCGTTCACCTTCGGCACGCGGCTTAGTAATATCACGCGCCATCTGGCAACCCGCGACGTGGATGCGGCGCTGGCGGCCGCGGGCCGCGAGGTACAGGACTGGGAGGGCGGCACGCGCATCGGCGACTGCATCGCGGCGTTTAATCGTGACTGGTCGCGCCGGGTGCTGGGGCAGGGTGCGCTGGTGCTACTGATCACCGATGGGCTGGACCGGGGGGCGCCAGATGCTCTGGCCGCCCAGATCCAGCGCCTGCACTTATCGGCGCGTCGTCTTGTCTGGCTCAACCCGCTGCTGAGGTGGGACGGATTCGCCCCCAAGGCGCAGGGCATTGCGGCCATGCTGCCGCATGTAGACGCGGTGCTGCCATGCCATTCTGTCGCCACGTTGGCGGATCTGGCCGCTGTACTTGCCGCACCCGCAGGTGCAGGCGAAAAGGCCCGCCTGATGCGCGCGCGATAATCTGCCACTGACGAAAGCGTGATGGAACGAATCAGCGCCGCCTCGTGTTAAGTCCCGAGTTGACCTGCCACCGCGCATTTTCGCGCGGCATGGTCGTGTGTTTTAACTAGGAGGATTTTTATGTCCCGCCATTGGCTATCATCGACAACCGCTCTTGCATTGGTGCTGAACGCTGCGGCCCCGCTCCCTTCTGCCGCCTATGACGCGGCGAACTTGGTACGCGGCGCAGCCCCTACAGGCACGCTTCTTCGCCTTGCCGAGAACGAGGCCAACACGGCCGAACAGAATTTGACATCAGGATTGCTGAGCACCGAAGAGCCTGCAAGCACATCGAACGAGCAAGGCGGAGAAACCAGCGCCGAGGGGCAAGCCGCAGCTGAGGCGCAAGCCGCTGCTGAAGCACAAGCCGCTGCTGAGGCAGAAGCCGCAGCCGCTCAATCGCAGGCTGAAGCCGAGGCCGCAGCCGCACAGGCCGAAGCCGATGCCGCAGAGATCCAGGCCGAGGCAGATGCCGCAGCCGCCGAGGCAAATGCTGCCGCAGAAGCCGAAGCTGCTGCCAATGCCGAAGCCGCGCAGGCCCAAGCCGATGCAGATGCCGCCGCCAATGCCGCCACAGCAGACGCTGCGCAAAAAGAGGCCGACGCCGCGACAGCAGCACAAGCGCAGGCCGAGGCCGAGAAAACCGCAGCAGACCAGGCCGCCGCGCAGGCCAAGGCTGACGCCGAGGGTGCCGCCGCTGCACAAGCTGACGCCGATGCCAAAGCGCAGGCTGATGCTGATGCTGCCGCAGAAGCACAAGCAAATGCAGAGGCCACCGCAAAAGCGGAGGCTGATGCCGCTGCCGCTGCTGCAACCAGCGCCGCGCCAGCGCAGTCGGGCGAAGATGCCGCTGCGAGTGTATTGGGTGAAGCTGGCGCCAGCGAATCGACCGAAAATAGCGCGCCCGACGTGCTGCCTCAGGTAAGCGCTGAGACGCAGGCCAATTCGGCCGCACTGGCCGATGAGAACGCGCCAGCCGCCGCCGCCGCATCAGGCGAAGGCGAGGTTGTAGACAGCCAGCAGGGCATAATCACCGAAGATCAGGCCCGGTCCTCCAGCGAGGAATTCCAGACGACTGCCAGCGGCCAGCCCGACCCATTCGCTCCTGCTGCTTCCGAGAAAAAGGACAATGACCTGCTGAAGACAGTTGGTATCGTTGCCGCTGTGGGCCTTGGTGCCTATGCTGTTGGCCAGTTGCTGAAAGGTGGCGGTGAAGTTGTGTCGAACACCGGTGACCGCGCGGTTGTCCGCGAGCCGTCGGGCGAATACCGGATCATCAAGGATGACGACATCCTGCTGCGCCGTCCCGGCAGCGACGTTCAGACGCAGACCTACAGCGATGGCTCGACACGTAGCGAAGTGACCGAGGCTGACGGCAGCTCGACCGTGACGATCCGTGCCGCCGATGGCCGCGTTCTGCGCCGCACACGTGTTCTGAACGACGGGCAGAGCTACACGCTCTTTGACGACACCAAGACCTACGAGCGTGTCGACGTAAGCGAATTGCAGGGTGCAAATCAATTCGCTGCTACGCGCGATTATGACTACAGCACAGCTGACGCCGATCAGCTGCGTCTTGCCCTGAACAGTGCGAACGGAAACCTGCCCGACCGCACATACTCACTAAACCAGATCCGCCGTATTGATGCGGTGCGCCACTTGGTTCCGGTGATTGCGCTTGATGCGATCAACTTCAAGACAGGCTCGGCCGTGATCGAAGCGGACGAGGCGCAGGATCTGTCGGATCTGGGACGTGCGATGACTACCGCAATCAATGATGATCCGCGTCAGGTGTTTCTGATCGAGGGGCACACCGATACGGTCGGCGATGCCAGCTACAACCTCGCGCTGTCAGACCGCCGGGCCGAATCGGTCGCGCTGGCCCTCACCGAGTACTTTCAGGTGCCGCCGTCGAACATGATCGTGCAGGGCTACGGCGAGGCTGATCTGCGTGATCGCCGGGCGGGCGACATCCGGGCCAACCGTCGCGGCGCGGTGCGCAACATCACGCCGCTCCTTGATGGTGGCCGCTAAGCCAGCAAGGCGCGCGTAAACTCTGATTGAGTGTTTTGGCCCTGCGCCCCATAGTTGGGGGCGGAGGGCCTTTTTTCATGGATGACATCGACGACGTTCCGGGCATCGCGCTGGACTGGTACCGCGCTGGTAAAGGCGCGGCACTGGCGACTGTGGTGCAGACTTGGGGCAGTGCGCCGCGCCGCGTGGGCGCGATGCTGGCCGTATCGGGCGCGGGCGAAATGGCCGGCTCCGTCTCGGGCGGCTGTGTCGAGGGCGCGGTGGTGGCCGAAGCGCTGGAGGCGATTGAGGGCGGCGACGCCCGGATGCTGGAATACGGCGTTGCGGACGGCGATGCGTTCGCGGTGGGCCTCGCTTGCGGCGGCACGATTCGGATACTGGTACAGCCCGTTGGGGGCGCTTTGCCCAAAGGCGTGCTGGCCGATCTGGTCGAGGTACGGCGCGCCCGGCGCCCTGCCGCGCTGGTCAGTCCGCCGGATGGCCCGCCGCGTCTGGAACTTACCGGGCACGAGGACCGGTTTCGCATGGACCGCTCAGGGTTTGCCGAGGACGGGGAAACCTTTGTCGCCATTCACAATCCGCCGCTTCGCCTGATCGTCGTGGGCGCCGTTCATATCGCGCAGACGCTGGTGCCAATGGCGCGGCAAGTCGGATATGATCCGGTCGTGATCGATCCCCGCACCGCGTTTGCCAGCGCAGACCGTTTTCCCGGTATAACGCTGCTGGACGAATGGCCCGATGACGGCGTGCGCGCGCTCGGCCTCGATGCGCGCACCGCGCTGGTCCTGCTGACGCACGATCCCAAGCTGGATGATCCTGCACTGGCCGAGGCGCTGCGCTCTGACGTGTTCTACATCGGCGCGCTGGGATCGACCCGTACCCACGCCAAACGGCTGGAGCGGATGACAGCGGCCGGGTTTTCGCAGGCGGATCTGGCCCGTATCCATGGTCCTGTCGGATTGGATATAGGGGCCGCTGGCCCGGCAGAAATCGCGCTCAGCATCCTCGCCCAGATGACGCAAGTATTGAGGCGTGGCGCGTGAGGTTCGGGTCGGTTCCGCTGGAGGACGCGCTGGGGTCGATCCTCGCTCACTCCATGCAGGCGGCCTCGCCCGAACCGGGCGCCGGACGAACCTACAAGATCGCCAAAGGCACCGTGCTGACAGAGCAGCATTTGCGCGATCTGGCCGAAAACGGCGCGGCGCAGGTGATCGTCGCCCAGCTTGGGCCGGGCGACGTGCATGAGGATACCGCAGCCGAGGCGCTGGCGACCGCTATTCTGAGCAACCAACCTGGCCTTCGCGCGCGCCCTGCCAGCACCGGGCGGGTCAATCTGGTTGCCGAGCATGCCGGCGTTGTTTCGGTGGACGCCGGCGCGATACTGGACGCAAATCTGGTGGATGCGGGCATGACCATCGCCACCGCCGCGCGCTGGCAGAAGGTCGCGGCAGGCGGCCTTGTCGCGACGATCAAGATCATACCCTATGCGGTCGACGGCGATCTGCTGGCGCGTGCCTGCACGGCTGCGCGCGGTGCGCTGGCGCTGCATGGTGCGCAAGTGGCGTCGCTCTCGCTGATTGAAACGCGCATTGGGGAGGGCATCCCGCCCGACAAGGGGCGGCGCGCGACGGCGGCACGCGTCGAGCACTTTGGCGCGCAGCTGTCCGAACGCTGCGTCGTGCCGCATGACGTTGCGTCCATCGCGGCGGCCCTCGCCGCGGCGCCCGGCGAGGTACTATTGATCCTCACCGGATCGGCCACATCCGATATCCGCGATGTCGCGCCCGAGGCAGTTCGCCAAGCGGGCGGCCACGTCGATCACTACGGGATGCCCGTCGATCCGGGAAATCTGCTTTTTCTAGGCCGGATCGGTGCAAAACCAGTTATCGGCTTGCCAAGTTGCGCGCGGTCGCCGACGCTGAACGGTGCCGATTGGGTGCTGGAGCGGGTGATTTGCGGCGTCCCCGTCACACCGCGTGACATTGCGGCCATGGGCGTGGGCGGCTTGCTCAAGGAAATTCCCAGCCGCCCAATGCCGCGCCGCAGCACGAACATCGAGTAAAAACAGTCTTCTCAACTGCGATTGGCCGTGCTTAACTCACGGCTGATATAACAAAGCGTTGGGAGGCGCCCATGTCCGAGGTCAGCATGACGGTGAACGGCAAGGCCGCCCGCGGTACTATCGAGGGCCGCACGCTGCTGGTCGACTTTTTGCGCGAAACTTTGGAATTGACCGGCACGCATGTCGGCTGCGACACCAGCCAATGTGGCGCCTGCGTCGTGCATGTGAATGGAAAGGCCGTCAAATCCTGCACAATGTTCGCCGCCGAGGCCGAAGGCGCGACCGTTGACACGATCGAGGGGCAGGCGGCCCCCGACGGCACGCTGAATACGATCCAGCAGGCATTTCAGGACTATCACGGGCTTCAATGCGGCTTTTGCACCCCCGGCATGGTGATGAGCGCCGCCGCGCTGCTGAAAGACAACCCAAAGCCCAGCGAGGCCGAGGTGCGCAGTTACTTGCAGGGAAATATTTGCCGCTGCACCGGATATCACAACATCGTCAAGGCCATTATGGCCGCCAGCGGGCAGGACGTCAGCGCCATTCCGGGCGAGATTGCCGCCGAATAACGCCAACAGATCCGCAGGCCCGCACACGCACACCCAGGGAGAGACATAATGCCCAAGGACAACGCACCCCATCATGGCGGCATCGGCGCCAGCCCCAAGCGGCGCGAAGACGTCCGCTTCTTGTCAGGTACCGGGAATTATACTGACGACATCAATCTGCGCGGACAGGCCTACGTACATTTCCTGCGCTCGGACGTCGCCCATGGCAAGCTGAACGGGTTGGACCTCTCTGAGGCCGAAAAGATGCCGGGCGTTCTGCGCATATTCACTGGCAAAGACTTCAATGATGCCGGCAGTATCCCTTGCGGCTGGCAGGTGACCGACCGTTTTGGACAGCCTATGCAAGAGCCGCGACACCCGGTGCTGTGCGAGACACATGTACGCCATGTCGGCGATCCTATCGCCGCCATCGTGGCCGAGACGCGTGATCAGGCCCGCGATGCCGCCGAGGCGATTGTGCTGGATATCGAAGACTTGCCCGCAGTCATCGACATGCGCAAAGGGCTGGAGGATGGATCAACTAAAGTACATGAAGATCTGACCAGTAACCTTTGTTTTGACTGGGGATTTGTTGAAGAGAACAAACAGGCAGTCGATGATGCGATCAAGAATGCCGCGCATGTTACAACGGTCGAGCTGATAAATAACCGCCTCGTGCCCAACGCGATGGAGCCGCGTGTCGCTATCGGCGACTACAATCGCGGGACGGGTGGATCGACGCTGTACACCACATCGCAAAACCCGCACGTGATCCGCCTTTTGATGGGCGCCTTCGTGCTGAACATACCCGAGCATAAATTGCGCGTGGTTGCGCCCGATGTCGGTGGTGGTTTCGGCTCTAAAATCTATCACTACGCCGAGGAGGCGTTCTGCACATTCGCCGCTAAAGCCTTGAACAGGCCCGTGAAATGGACATGCACCCGGTCTGAGGCGTTCCTGAGCGATGCACAAGCCCGCGACCACGTCACCAAGATTGAGCTGGCGCTGGACAAGGACAACAACTTTACCGCAATACGCACTGACACGCTGGCCAATATGGGCGCATATCTGTCGACCTTTGCGCCGTCGATCCCGACATGGCTGCATGGTACGCTGATGGCGGGCAATTACAAAACGCCGCTGGTCTACGTCAATGTGCGCGCAGTGTTCACCAATACCGTGCCCGTGGATGCCTATCGCGGCGCCGGCCGGCCCGAGGCGACCTACCAGCTAGAGCGCGTCATTGATAAAGCCGCGCGCGAGCTGGGCGTTGATCCCATCGCGCTGCGCAGGCAGAACTTCGTCACTGAATTCCCTTACCAGACACCGGTAGCGGTAGAGTATGATTCGGGCGATTTCCATAGGTTAGTGGACAAGCTTGAAGCGAAAGCTGATCTAGGAGGCTTTGACGCGCGCCGCAAGGAGAGCGAGGCCAAGGGCAAGCTGCGCGGCCTCGGCGTGAACTGCTTTATTGAGGCGTGCGGCATCGCACCCTCGAACCTAGTCGGCCAACTGGGTGCACGCGCGGGCCTTTATGAAAGTGCGACTGTTCGGGTCAACGCCACCGGCGGCATCACTGTGATGACCGGCAGCCACAGCCACGGGCAGGGGCACGAAACGGTGTTTCCGCAGGTCGTGGCTGACATGATCGGTATCGACGCCAGCATGATCGAGATTGAGCACGGCGATACCGCTAATACGCCGATGGGCATGGGCACCTATGGCTCGCGCTCAATCGCCGTGGGGGGCAGTGCCATGGTGCGCGCGACCGAAAAAATCATCGCCAAGGCCAAGAAGATCGCGGCACATATAATGGAGGCCTCGGACGGCGATATCGAGTTGAAGGACGGCAAGTTCACCGTGGCTGGTACCGATAAATCGCTCGCGTGGGGCGATGTCACACTGGCCGCATACGTGCCGCACAACTACCCGCTAGACGAGGTGGAGCCCGGACTGGAAGAGACGGCGTTCTACGATCCTAACAACTTTACCTATCCCTCAGGCGCCTATGCCTGCGAGGTAGAGGTGGACCCTGAGACCGGCAAAGTGACGATCGAGAAGTTCACCACCGCTGACGATTTTGGCAAGGTGGTCAATCCGATGATCGTGGACGGGCAGGTGCATGGCGGACTGGCGCAAGGCATCGGTCAGGCGCTGATGGAAAATTGCACCTATGACGCGGACGGCCAACTTTTATCGGCCAGCTACATGGATTATTGCATGCCGCGCGCCGACGATGTGCCGTTTTTTGTCATCGACCATTCCAACGGCACGCCGTGCACGCACAACCCCCTAGGGGTGAAGGGCTGCGGCGAGGCAGGGGCAATCGGGTCGACGCCCACGGTCGTCAATGCGGTCGTCGATGCGCTGCAATCAGGCGGGCACAAGGTGGATCACGTGGACATGCCCGTGACACCATCGCGTGTCTGGGCGGCGATGCAGAAGGGCTGAGAGCGGGGGAATTTCGGGGCGCTGCCCCGGACCCCGGGATATTTAGGGCAAGAAGAAATGCTTGCCCGTATTTGGGAGACGCCAGAATGTACGCATTTGAGATAGAACGGCCGACAAGCATCGCGGATGCGGTCAAGGCACTGGCCGCGGACGAAGCGCAGCCTCTGGGCGGGGGGCAGACACTGATCCCGACGCTAAAGCAACGGCTTGCGATGCCGTCCGTTCTGGTCAGCCTGTCTGGCATCAATGAGATGCGCGGGATCTGCACCGATGACACAGGGCGCCTGTGTATCGGGGGCGGCACAACGCATGGCGAGGTTGCGGCGGGCGCGTTTCCGGGACTTGCCGGTATGGCGGCCAAGATCGGTGATCCGGCGGTGCGCAATCGCGGCACGCTGGGCGGATCGCTCGCTAACAATGATCCATCGGCCTGCTATCCTGCGGCCGCATTGGGGCTGGGCGCAACTATAGTGACGGACAACCGCGAAATTGCGGCGGACGACTTCTTTCAGGGGATGTTTGACACAGCGCTGAACGATGGCGAGATCATTACGCAGGTGAAATTTCCGGTCCCCGTCAAGTCAGGCTATGCGAAATTTGAGCAGCCGGCATCGCGGTTTGCCTTGGTCGGAGTGTTTGTCGCGAAATTTGATGATGGCGCGCGCGTGGCCGTCACTGGTGCGTCCGAAAGCGGTGTGTTCCGCTGGAGCGAGGCCGAGGCGGCGCTGAGCGGTGATTTCAGCGCGGGCGCACTGGAGGGACTGAACGTGCCGGCGGACGGCATGATCGGTGATCTGCACGGAACGCCTGAATATCGCGCGCACTTGGTCAGCGTGATGACCAAACGCGCCATTGCTGCGGCAAGCTGACGCTGCTTGCAAAAACGGCCCGGAGGATATCCGGGCCGCATAAACTTTGAATTCTATGGCGTTTTACCGTGGCATCGGGCCGATGATCATAATCATCTGGCGGCCTTCCATCTTGGGCATATTCTCGACCTTGCCGGAGCCCTCGACGTCGGCAGCAACGCGTTGCAACAACTCGCGGCCCAAATCCTGGTGGGCCATCTCGCGGCCGCGAAAGCGCAGCGTGATCTTGACCTTGTCGCCATTTTCCAGAAACTTGAAGACGTTGCGCATCTTGACGTCGTAGTCGTTCGTATCGGTGTTGGGGCGGAACTTGACCTCCTTCACCTCAATGATCTTCTGCTTCTTGCGCGCTTCGGCCTCGCGCTTTTGCGTCTCGTACTTGTATTTGCCGAAATCCATAATCTTGCAAACAGGCGGCTTGGCGTTGGGCGAAATTTCGACCAGATCCAGCCCAGCCTCTTCTGCCATTTCCATCGCTCGAGCGCCTGACACGACGCCTACATTGTCGCCATCGGCCCCGATGAGCCGAATTTCCGCATCGCGAATGCGGTCGTTTACGCGAGGTCCTGTGTCGCGCTGTGGCGGCGCGTTATGCGGTCTGCGGGCTATGGCTTTGATCCTTGGATAGTTATTAATGACGTTCAGGGGCAACGTAGCCATGGCTATCCTATGTTTCAAGCGCGAAAATGGGCTGCTTTGTGCCGACAATGGGCGAAACACCCTTGCGCCTTGTGAGTACGGCGGGCATGACATCTGTTGCTATCGAGCGGCCCTCGTCTTGGCGGTGGTTTGCGACGAATTTGTATCGATACATGGGGATATTAAGATGAAAAACCTTATTTGGATCGTGCTGGCCGCGATCGTTCTGATTGGCGGCTATGTGCTGGTTACCGGCCGATCACCAGCCGAGTTGATCGAAACGGACAGTGCCGAGCAGATCAATGCACCCGCCGAGTTGGAGCAGACCGCGGATGAAGCAAGTGCTGCGATGGACGATACCGCCGCCGATGTCGATGCTGCCGCAGATGAAGCAGGCGCCGCGGTCGAGACGGCCACGGACGATCTGCTGAAGAATGCAGATGGGGCAGTGAGCGCCGTCGAAAGCACCGCCAGCGACGCCGCAGCTAGCGCGACGGACGCCGCAAACTCCGCTATTGAGGGCGTTCAGGACGCCGTCGACGCGATGTCGGAGGAGGGCAGCGATGCCATGAAGGTCGTAGACGACGCAGCAGCAAAAGCGGCCGCAGCAGCGAGCGATACGGCTGAGGCGACAGGCGATGCGGCTGAGGCTACCGCGAACACGGCCGCAGAGGCTGTCGATGACGCGGCAAGCACGGCGCCTGATGCAGCTGACAATGCGGACACTTCCGAAGGCACTATGACAGACACGGCAACAGAGGCGGCTGCCCCCTTGACCGTAGAAAACTTTGATATGGATGCCGCTGCACAGATGATTGATAACTCGAACATCAACGCCACGCAAAAGACGCTGCTGAAGGCAACGCTGCAAAAAGCGCAGGAAAATCCTGAGCTTCTGCAAGCCGCGCTCGCTCAGGCGCGTGCAGCACTGGGAATGTAAGCCGCAGCAAAGCGACATAAAACGAAGCCCGCCCCGGAGTGTCCGGCGCGGGCTTTTTCGTGCCTTATCGGTGGGCAGTACGATCAGTCGAGAAACGCCTTTTCAACAACATATTCGCGCGGTGCAGAGTTAGCGCCTTCACGCAGGCCATACTCCTCGAACAGATCCTTCAGCTCCAGATTGAAGGCCATGTTCCCGCAAATCATCGCGCGATCATTTTCGGGCGATAGAGGCGGCACGCCCAGATCAGCATACATTTCGCCCGAGCGCATCAGGCTGGTGATGCGGCCCATCTTGGGGCTCTCTTCGCGCGTGGTGGTCGGGTAATAGCGCAGCTTGTCGGCAAAGCCGTCTCCGATCAGCTCCTCCAGCATCTCATTGCTGCGGATGTCCTCAATCAGTTGCGCAGCGTATGTAAGCTCACCCACTGTGCGGCAGGTGTGGGTCACGATGACCTCGTCGTAGTCCTCGTAGGTCTGCGGATCGCGCAAAAGCGACGCGAACGGCGCAAATCCGGTGCCGGTCGCAAAGAGCCACAGGCGTTTGCCCGGAAGCAGCGCGTCATGCACCAGCGTTCCAACGGGCTTGGGACGCAAAATTACCTGATCGCCGGGCTGGATATGCTGCAGCTTGGACGTGAGCGGCCCGTCCTGCACCTTGATTGAATAGAACTCCAGCTCGTCATCCCACGACGGGGATGCGATGGAGTAGGCGCGCAGCAGCGGTTTTTGCTTGCCGGTTTCGGGGTGCGGATCGCCCATTAGACCGATCATCACGAACTCACCCGAGCGAAACCGCATCGAGGCAGGCCGCGTGATGCGAAACGAGAATAGCTTGTCTGTCCAATGCGTCACCTGCGTGACGGTCTGCGCATCAGGAAGGGCAGGCGCCGCGCGCTGCGGCGCCGGCGCGCTATCTTCGTTCGCGGCGATCTGGGCTGCGGTTTGGTTCACTTGGGTCATCTCGTTCATCAAATCATCTATCGGCAATCTATGCCGATCCTTTTCTAGTCGGTGGGGCCGTGAATTAAAAGGCGGCGTTCAGCCGCGCCGTCAGCCCCGTAGTCTGGCTTGATAGTCATGCGCGCGCCAATCGGCGCGAAAGAGCCACTGATCCTGTGGCTGGCGGGTGGCCAGCGCGTCGTCAATCTCGACCTCGTCAAAGCCGCAGCGCCGCGCCATAGCATACTGATCGGCCAGAACATGACCGCGCGCCCGCAGGCGCCCATGATAGCCCATCAGTCGCAACTGGCGCGCGATAGAGAAACCGCGCCCATCTGCCGAGCTGGGAAAATCGACGCGGATCATCGCGATATCCGGCAGGCGGCCGGCCAATTCGGCGGGGTCCACCGTGGAGGGCAGGTCAATGCCAACGCCATCGCGCGCATCCTCGAGCGCCACTATGGGCGCTGTCCAGTCGTCGGGGCCAAAGCCTGTGTCTGTCACGATAACGCTCATGCGCTTTCTCCTTGTCTGACGAGTTTGCCGTTAATCATGTGGATGCCGCATTCGGATTTGTCCTGGCCCTTCCAGCGACCCGCGCGCGCATCCTCGCCCGGTGCCACAGGCGACGTGCAGGGCATGCAGCCGATCGACGGGTATCCTTGGGCCACCAGCGGATGGCGCGGCAGGCGGTTTTCCTCAATGTACGTTCGCGCGTCGCCTGGCTGCCAATGAGCCAGCGGATTGACCTTGAGCCTGTTCGCGCCCTCCTCGACCTCAAAGAATTCGAGGGTGGCACGTGCGCCGCCCTGATAGCGTTTGCGCCCGGTGATCCAGCCGTCAAAGCATGCCAAAGCGCGCGTCAGCGGCGCCGTTTTGCGCAGCGCGCAGCAGGCATCGGTACTGGTCTGGTTCAGCGTGGCGGCGGGATCCTGGGCCTTTAGATCGGCTGTATCAGGGCGGATGATACGCATGTCGCGCAGGCCCAGACGCTCGGCCAGTTCCTGCTGGTAGACCAGCGTTTCGGTGAACAGCATCCCTGTCTCAAGGAAAATCACAGGTGTCTCGCGCCGCGCCAGCGCGACCATATGCAGGAGCACTACCGACTCCGCACCAAAGCTGGAGACGAGGGCCAGCTGCCCGACATCAGAATCATGCAGCGCGCGCGCAAGCACCGCGATCGCCGAGTGGTGGCGATAGGCGTCGTTCAGCGCGGCGGCGCGTCGGTGCAGATCAGACGTGCGCGTGTCTGGCAGGGCGCTATGCAGCGACATAGGCCTCCGCCTTTCTACGGGCAGCCTTGGCCGCCTCTGCCTCGCCGTAAAGCGCGGTCTTGAACGGGTTCATACCGAGGCGCCGATATGTGGCCAGAAACGTCTCGGACGCGTCCGTTCGGTGGGCCAGATAGGCCTGCATGATCGCCTCAATAGCCGGCACGATATCATCCGCAGAAAATCCGGGCCCGGTGCGGTCCCCTAGCTGCGCATCCGGGCCGCCATCGCCGCCGATGGTGATCTGGTAATTTTCGACCCCCGCACGATCAAGGCCCAGGATGCCGATATGGCCGACATGATGGTGCCCGCAAGCGTTGATGCAGCCCGAGATTTTAATCTTCATCTCGCCGATCTCATGCTCAAGCTTCAGCGCGTCAAAGCGCGTCGCGATCTCTTGCGCGATAGGGATCGAGCGGGCGGTAGCCAACGCGCAGTAATCCATGCCGGGGCAGGCGATGATGTCTGAAATCAGGCCTATATTGGCGGTCGCGAGACGCGCAGCACGTAGCGCGGCATGGACGGCAGGCAGATCGGACTGGTGCACATGTGGCAAGATCACGTTCTGCTCGTGGCTAATGCGCAACTCGTCATGGCCAAAGCGTTCGGCCAGATCCGCCATCACACGCATTTGGTCTGCGCTGGCATCGCCCGGAGTCTCGCCATGCGCCTTGAGGCTGATTGATACGATGGAATATCCCGGCGCCCGGTGCTCGGAGAGGTTCGTATCCGCCCATGCGCGAAAGACCGGATCGGCGGCGCGCACGGCGCCGTAGTTATCCGCCGGCGCCACGCGAAACACGGGCGCAGCAAAATCATTGCGGATCGCGCCCAGCATCTGCTGGTCGATGCCAGTGAACTGTGGCCGGATCAGCGCGTAGCGCGCGTCGACGCGGGCGCGGATATCGTCGATGCCATGCTCGTGGACGGTGATCTTGATGCGCGCTTTGAACTTGTTGTCGCGCCGCCCGATCGTGTTCCAGACGCTGACGACCGCCTCGATGTAAGGCAGCAGATCCTCCTCCGGCAGGAAATCATGCAGGACTTTGCCGATCATGGGCGTGCGGCCCAGACCGCCGCCAACCAGCACCTGATAGCCGATCTGGCCGTCGCGGCGAACGATGCGCAGTCCGATATCGTGCGCCAGTGTCACGGCGCGGTCCATCGGGCTGCCGGTTACAGCGACCTTGAATTTGCGCGGAAGGAATTGAAATTCCGGATGATCGGTCGACCATTGGCGGATCAGCTCCGCGATGGGGCGCGGGTCGGCGACCTCATCAGCGGCGGCGCCGGCGAAATGATCTGCCGTGACGTTGCGGATCGTGTTGCCGCTGGTCTGGATCGCGTGCATCTGCACCTCGCCAAGCGCATCCAGAATGTCAGGTACATCTGCCAGCTCGGGCCAGTTAAACTGGATGTTCTGGCGCGTGGTAAAATGGCCATAACCCTTGTCCCACCGCTCTGCGATCATGGCCAACTGGCGCATCTGGCGCGCGTTCAGCGTGCCGTAGGGGATCGCGACGCGCAGCATATAGGCGTGCAGTTGCAGATAGAGTCCGTTCATCAGGCGTAGCGGCTTGAACTCGTCCTCGGTCAGCGAGCCGTCGACCCGCCGCGCGACCTGCGCGCGAAACTGGCGGTTACGCTCGGCGACGAAGGCGGCGTCAAATTCGGTATAGGTATACATCAGCTTGGGTCCGCCTGCTTGCCATGGAAGTAGTTTGAGGGTCCGGTCCGGCGGAAATCCTCACGAAAATGGGTCGGCTCGGGGCCACTGGCAGTGGGGGTCATATCGGCCAGATAGACGCCAACGACCTCAGCGGCGCGGGCCTGCGCGTCCAGCACGCGTAGATCGGCGTCCGCCTCATCGGTCAGGATGTCGGCCAGCGCCAGATGCGGCGTCCAGCTGTCATCGGCGGCCAGATAGACAACGTCGCCTTTCAACAATGTGTTTGCGGTGACGACCTTGGGGGTGAACTCGCGGGGCATCAGGCGCTCTCCTCTAGTAGGGCGAAGGTTGGGATGGGCGCGATGCCCGGTATGATTTGCGGCGGTAGGCCAGCGTGGCGGCAGGACATAACCTGTCTGGGGTCGGGGGCAGCAGGGCAAAGGCATATGACATGATCGCCCCGCATAGCCGCATTAATCAGCGGCTGCGCAGTGCCGGGCAGCGCACCAAAAGTTGCCTCGCGCCGGGCCAGATCCAACACTTCGGTCGCGATATGCGTGCCGTGCAGCACCAGATCCGCCTCGTGCAGGATGCGTCGGGTTTTCTGCGGTAGCAGCTCTGGATCGGGGCTTGCGACGACCGCAAAGGTGATGCGGCCGGCGGGTTGGGTTTGATTCAGATGTTGCGCCAGATCGGCCTCCAGCACTTTGCCCAGATTGGCGCTGCTGTCCCGATCCAACGCATCAGGCCCGGTGGAGAAGAAGAATCCGCTCCAGAACGTGCGGCGCGCGCGGCCCATCGGAAGCGCCTCGGCCATGCCGCGAAAGGCGCGTGCGGCGCGCGCAAGCGGTCCAAGCGTGGTCGGCAGCATCCGCTCGATGTCAGCCTTGATCGCGCGGGCTAGCACGGGGGCGGTGCCCTCGGTCCCGATGGCGACGGTCACTGGGTCACGGTCCACGATGGCGGGCGTGATGAACTGGCTGTCCTCCAGATTGTCGACGATATTTGTCAGCGCGCCGTCGGCGCGGGCCAGCGCAGTTGTGCGGGCATCCTCAGCCGCATCCTCATCGGCGGCATAAAACAGCGCGGCGCCTAGCGCATCGCCGGACGCCATTGAGCGGCGCACCAGCGCGAGGTGGCCATTCGCGTCCCATTCGCAAATCTCAGGTGCGGGCGCGGGTGCGAACACGGTCAGGTGTGCCTCGGTCTTCATCAGCAGGCGCAGCTTGGCCAGAGCGGCGTCACCGCCCCCTGACACTACGACCCGGCGGCCCTGCAATGCGATGAAGATGGGAAAATGTCTCAAGACCTGTCCATTCCGTTTGACTTAGCCTCATATATAGAAAATATTCCCACCATTACGCCATGGGGCTGGGTGAATAAGGAAATTTGTTCCACTTCACCCACTGCGCAATGGTAAAATTCTACAGAACGAGGAAAACCAGCATGGCTGTTCGTCTGGATGATCTGGATCGGAAAATTCTCGCTGAATTACAGGCGGATGGCGGGCAATCGCTGGACGATATTGCCAAATTGGTGGGCAGTTCCAAGACGCCCGTCTGGAATCGCATCCGCAAAATGCGCGAGGTCGGCGTGATCCGCCACCAGACCTATCTGCTGGACGCGGAAAAGCTGGGATTCGAGGCGTGCTTCTTTGTCCTGATCCGCACGTCCGAACATGACGCAGCGTGGCAGAAGGCATTTTTGCGTGCGCTGCAAGGCAGGCCCGAAGTGCAGGAGGCGCACCGCCTCGCGGGTGATATCGACTACATCCTTAAGGTTAGGGTCGAAAACGCGCGCGCCTACGACACGTTCTATCAAGCGCTGATTTCAGAGGTGAAGGTTCATAACGTTACCGCGTTGCTGTCGATGGAAGAGATTAAATCAACCACCGTTCTGCCGCTATGATACGTTAGCTGCGGCCTCCAAGGCACTGATGATTGGCGAGAAATCATCCGATTTCAGGCTGGCGCCCCCGACCAGTGCCCCGTCCACGTTTGACACGGCAAAGATCTCGGCGGCGTTGGCAGCCTTGACCGATCCACCATAGAGCAGCCGGATCGAGCGTCCCGCGCCCGTGCCGAGCCGCTTTTCCAGTCGCGTTCGGATAAAATCATGCACGTCACCGATCTGATCGGTCGTGGGCGTCAGGCCTGTGCCGATAGCCCAGCATGGCTCATACGCGATCACCGTGTTTTCGCCAGTTGCGGTGTCCGGCACCGAGGTGGATAGCTGCCCACCGATGATATCAAGGGTGTTCTGCGCCTCGCGTTGGTCCAAGCTTTCGCCGACGCAGATGATTGTAATCAGCCCGGCGGCATGGGCGGCATGGGCCTTGGCGCGGACATCTTCGCTCGTCTCGCTGTGATCTGCGCGCCGCTCGGAATGGCCCAGAATTACGGCGCTCGCGCCGACATCGGCCAGCATTTGGGCCGAGATGTCTCCCGTATGCGCGCCGGATGCGTCTGAGTGGCAATTCTGGCCCCCAATCGCGATGGATCCCGCACACTCTGCGGCGGCGGCGATCAGTGTAAAGGGCGGGCAGATGAGAATATCAATGGCGGCACCGGAGTGGATCTGGCTTAGCGTGCGCAGGCCATCCAATTCCGCGTTGCCGCCATTCATCTTCCAATTGCCCGCTGCCAGTTTTCGCCGCATGTCGCCTCCGATAAAAACCAGCTTCAATCATCGCCGAAGCGCGGTTGCTTTGCAAGGTGGCGTATGGCGGCCAATAAGCATCAATATCAATGGACTACGCGGCGAAATTTACATATCGGCAAACTTTATGGACTCGCCGCAGCCGCAGGCCTCGGTGACATTGGGGTTGTTAAAGCGGAAGCCGGATTCGAGCAAGCTGACCTCGTAGTCGATCTGCGTGCCAAAAAGGAACATCTGCGCCATTGGCGCAATCATCACGCGCGCGCCTGCTTCCTCAACGACCTCGTCGTTGGGGTCCACCTCGGTGACGTAATCCATGGTATATTCCATGCCCGCACAGCCGCCTTTTTTGACGCCGATGCGCAGTCCCTGATGCCCGTCCTTGGCCATTAGTTTTGCGATCTGCCCCGCTGCGCGGTCAGTGATTGTGACGGCTTGCTTGCCGGGGATGCCGAACATTTTACGATCCTTTGCCTTTGCACGTAATCTAGGGGCTTAGGCCTGCGATCTCAAGCGGCGGTAGGTGCGTTAGTGCCCAGCGCACCGTCTCGGCTGTCAGAATGGCCCAGCCGAATGAGGCCAGCGTGCCGATAATGACGTATTCTGCCGTACGCTGATCGCGGGCGGCGGTGCCAAAGCGCAGGATGGATTTCGCAGCAATAAGAAAGCCAACGCCAAGCGGCTGCCCCAGCATGATAAGGGCGAATATCAGGCCTCGCTCCAAAAGGCCGATCTGCCGACCACCTTCGCGCAAGCCATTGTTGCGGATACGGTTTCCATGCGGACGCATAAGCAGCGCCACCGCGTATTGCCCCGCCGTGAGCGTGACTACCAGACCCGATGCAATCGCCATCAGCGGCAGTAGCGCGGGCAGGGCGGCCCACTGGCCCGTGGCCCATAGTCCGGGTGCGGCAACGGCCACGATCACCAGTGTAACGATGTGCGCTGCCTGATCGATGACAAAGCCGCGAAAGTGGTGAAAGCCGCCCCGGATCTTGGCGGCGTCAATCACCACATGCACAGCAGCCAGCGCTAGTAGCCAAGGGCTGGCCCATTGTCCGGTCGCGGCCTGTGCGCAGACCAGTACCAGCGCGCCGTGCAGCATCATCACCGGAATACGACGCTTTTGTGCATTGATCCACGCCGTTTGCAGGACGAAATCGGCGAGGACGTGGGCAAAGATAAGCGCGGTGAACGTCTCAATCATTACGTAGGCCTCCAGCTAAGGCAAGTGGATTGGCTTGCATTTGGCGTATGCAAGCCAATATGCCTGCGCGACCTCATTCAATCGCCTCCAGCGCGTCGATCAGCGCGGGATATCCGGCCCCGTTCAACGCCTGATCCACTGCTTGGCGCGAGATACCCAGCGTTTCGGCAGCGACGCGGCGAGGCCCAGCGCCGGGAGGTAGCATCAGGCATAACGAGCGGGCCTGAGCCTGTGTCCAATTCTGCGAGATATAGTCGGCAAGGCGAAAGGCCGCATCGATTGCGCCGCCATCTGCATGTGCCATGAGGGTGTGACCATCGAGCTTTTCCAAGAGGCGCCCAGATGCGGTAAAGGCCGCGCCATGGGCGCTATTCAAATCCGTCATCGGCTGTTCTGGCACCTCGCCATCCCCCGCTGCGGCCGCGATGCGTGTGGCATACTGCGGATCCAGCAAGCGCAGTTGCGCCCGGATATAGAGGGACAACCGGAGGGCAAGGTCAGGGCGATTGATTGCCATTTGCCAGCCATCACCACCACGTCTTGCAAAGCCTGTCATGATATTGGGGCCATGCCCGGTCCAAGCCGCTGCTTCCAGCGAAACCCGCTCAATATGCTGCAATAGAGCGTCCAGCGCATCGGCCTCAATGGACGACGACGCTACAATATCACCTGTGAGAACTGCCCATTTCATGTGCAAGCCTAATCACTTGCTTTTAGAAAAAGCAAGTAAAATCGCTTGCCTTACATAAAGCCGAGTTCCAGCCGGGCTTCATCGCTCATCATGTCCATACCCCAGGGCGGCTCCCATACCAGATCGACGTCGACCTGTTTGATGCCATCCAGCGGTTCAATTGCATCTGCGACCCATCCAGGCATTTCGCCCGCGACGGGGCAGCCGGGGGCGGTGAGCGTCATGATAATCTTGACCGCGTTCTCGGCATCAATGTCGATGGTGTAGATCAGACCCAGATCGTAGATATTCACCGGGATCTCTGGATCAAACACGGACCGGCACGCGGCCACGATGGCCTCATACTGCGGATGCCCGGTCGAGGAGGGCGCGATCAGTGGAATACCCTCGAAGGGTTGTGGATTTTCGGTCATATCAATTCCTGCGAATTTGCCTGAGTGAATATATAGGGATTATGGGGCAGGGCGTCCAGTGGGGGACAACGAACGCCTTGCAACGCGCCCTCAAGAAAAGACGCGCAGCTACTCAGGCCAAGGGCTAATGCCTTTAGCCCCCTTTGCGTTTACGAATGGGCGCCGGACGCACCCGCGCCTCGATCGTCTCATACAGTTTACCGACGATATCCTTACCGGTTGAGCCTTCGATTCCCTCAAAGCCGGGCGAGGAGTTTACCTCCAGCACCTTCGGGCCTTTTTCGGCGCGCAGCAGATCCACGCCCGCCATGTTCAGATTGAATGCACGCGCAGCGCGCAGCGCAGTGTCGCGCTCTTCCTTGGTGATTTTGACCGCGGTGGCGCTACCGCCGCGGTGCAGGTTCGAGCGGAAATCGCCATCGGCGCCGGTGCGCTTCATCGAGGCGACGACCTTGCCGCCGATCACGAGGCAGCGAATATCCTCGCCTGCGGCCTCCTTGACAAAATCCTGCACAAGAAAGTTAGCCTTAAGGCCGCGAAACGCATCAATAACGCTTTCGGCCGCTTTGCGCGTCTCGGCCAGCACGACGCCCTTGCCTTGGGTCGATTCAAGCAACTTGACGATCAGAGGGGCGGTGCCGACCAGCGCGATGATGTTGCCGGTATCGCGGGGGCTGGCGGCGAATGCAGTGTTGGGCATGCCGATTTTAGCGCGGGCCATGATCTGGTGCGCGTGCAGCTTGTCACGGCTGGCGACGATGCCGGCGCTTCCGTTGACGCAGTACGTGCCAATTGTCTCAAACTGGCGCAGAATCGCGGCACCGTAGGGGGTAATCGACGCGCCGATGCGCGGGATCACGGCGTCAAAACGGGGCAGCCGTTTGCCGTCGTAATGAACCTCGGGCGCCATCGCGTTGATGGCCATATAGCAGCGCGTCGTGTTCACAACCTCGACCGTGTGACCGCGACGCTCGCCTTCTTCTACCAAACGGCGGGTGCTGTAGTTATCCTCGCGGCTAAGAACGGCGATCCGCAAGGAACGGTCGGGCGCCTCGCTGCGCATTTTGGCGGTGGAATAAAAGTCATAGCTCAGCTCAGGCTGAAGGAACCGGTCCGTCGCAACGATTGAGATGTGATCCTTGAGCGCTTGGCGCCCCAGAAGCATCCGCGAGGCCATGCCGCCGCGATTGGTCAGTGTTATTTCGATCGGCCAGTCGTCACCATTCACCGATAGCGGCGTCTCAATGACAAAGCGCGACTCGCTCTCTCCGTTGGATGATGTGATGTCGCGGCGGTCAAGGATCAGGGCGGAGCATGGGATGACCAAATCGTCGCGCCCCGGAATGGGATGCAAGGTAAAGCGCACTTTAGGCTTGGCCGCGGGGCCGAAGGTCTCAATGTCAAAGGCATGCAGCGCGGAGGTGCGCGCGCCGGTATCCACCTTGGCGCGGATGGCCGGGACGCCTAGTTTGGGCAGGCCAACCCACTCCTCCCACCCGAATTGCAGCGGCACTGGCGGCTCGGATGGGGACATGTGTGGGAATCCTTATCTGCTGGGGAAGCTGTATGAAACGCACAGATGTATCGCGTTTCACTCAAACGTAAAGGCTTTGTTGAGCCGCACCCGCCCCCGGGGCTGATTAGACTACCCCTTATTCACGTCATCGTAAACACGCCGCACCTGGCCGTCCTTTAGCCGAAAGATGCGCCGCAGCCCCGCCCACGCGACCAGCGACAGCGCGGCGAAAATCACCAGCAGTATCGGCAGCGAAAGCGTGAGCGGCGCCAAGACCAGCAAGAGGCCCGTCACCGCCGCACCAATTGCGAACCCCAGAAAAAGAAATCCCGGCAGGACGATTTCGATGACAGCGAGCAGCAATGCGGCGGCCACCCATACCCACCAGAGCGACCAAACGGGGATGATCTGGACCGCGTCAATCATGCCTTGCCCTTGAGCATCGAGAACGCGTTACCGAATGCCTCCAGCGCGTTCGCCGGCACGAGGATGGTGGTCGATGACGGGCTGGCGCCCAGCGCATTCAGTGCCTCAACCTGTTTGAGCGCAACCTGATACTGGGCTGCCTCCAGACCATTGTCAGCGATTGCACGCGCGACGACTGAGGTGGCGTATGCCTCTGCATCTGATGCGATGCGGCGGGCCTTGGCGATCTGCTCGGCAGCATATAATTCTGCATCTGCATTCAGCTCAACCGCGCGCTTGCGGCCTTCGGCCTCTGTCACGTGTGCACGGCGGGCGCGCTCGGCGTTCAGCTGTTGCAGCATGGCCTCGCGCGTTGCCTGATCGAGGTTGACGTCCAAGATCTCGGCGCGGGTCACTTCGATGCCCCAGTTATCCACGGCATCCTCGACCGTCGCCTTGATCGTTCCGATTAGCTGCGTGCGGTTAGATTGCACCTCGTCCAGATCCATCTTGCCCATTTCGGCGCGCACGATGCCGGCGACGGTCGTGGCGATAGCGCCGTCGATATCGCGGATGCGGTACACCGTTTTTTCCGGCTGCACGATGCGGTAAAAGACCGAGCTGTCGACCTGCACCAGCACGTTATCTTTGGTTATCGCGTCCTGACTTGCCGTAGGCAACTGACGCTCCAAAATCGAAATTTTGTGCGCGATCTTGTCCAAAAAAGGCACGATCATGTTGATACCGGGGCCAAGCACCGAATGAAGGCGGCCAAAGCGTTCGACGACGTGCTGCTCGGACTGGGGCACGATCTTGATGCTTTTGAAGATGACGACGATCAGCAGCAGCGCTAGCAAAATATAGATAAGGTTGGACGAGAGTGCGTCGATAATAACGTCTTCGGTCATAATGCATTTCCTGAAAATGGCGCCGCAGGTGCCGCGCGTTGGCTTTTGCAAATTACCCTAATGGGGATTAAGGAAACGCAAAAGCGAATAAGGGGTGCATTCCAGATGACAGCGCGGTTTGAGTTTCAGGTGGCGGCGACGGACGGGCGCGCCCGCACAGGCGCCATTTCGACGCCGAGGGGACAGATCCGCACGCCGGCTTTTATGCCCGTCGGGACTGCGGCGACAGTCAAGGCGATGATGCCCGAAAGCGTGGCGGCCACGGGCGCCGACATTTTGCTAGGCAATACCTACCATTTGATGCTGCGCCCCACGGCAGAGCGGATTGCGCGCCTTGGCGGCTTGCACAAATTCATGAACTGGCAGGGACCGATATTGACCGATAGTGGCGGATTTCAGGTGATGAGCCTCGCGGACCTGCGCAAGCTGACCGAAGAGGGCGTGGCGTTTCGCAGCCATATAGACGGCTCAAAACACATGCTGACGCCTGAGCGGTCGATGGAAATCCAAGCGCTGTTGGGCAGCGATATCGTCATGTCCTTTGACGAGTGTCCCGCGCTACCGGCGACGGATAAGGCGGTTGAGCAGAGCATGGAGCTGTCAATGCGGTGGGCGCGCCGCTCCAAGGAGGCATTCGGCGACCGGCCCGGTCACGCCCTCTTTGGCATCCAGCAGGGCGGCGTTACGCAAGAGCTTCGCGCTGCAAGCGCAGAGCATCTAAAGGAAATCGGATTTGACGGCTATGCCATCGGCGGGCTGGCCGTGGGCGAAGGGCAGGAGGCAATGTTCGGGGTGCTGGACTATGCGCCCGATATGCTGCCTGAGGACAAACCGCGCTACCTGATGGGTGTCGGCAAGCCCGACGACATCGTCGGAGCGGTGGCGCGGGGCGTCGACATGATGGATTGCGTGCTGCCGTCCCGATCGGGCCGGACGGGGCAAGCGTGGACGCGGCGGGGGCAGATCAATATCAAGAATGCCCGCCATGCCGACGATCCGCGCCCCTTGGACGAGGAGTGTGGCTGTCCTGCCTGCCGCAATTATTCGCGGGCCTACCTGCATCACGTGTTCCGGTCGCAGGAAATGATCTCGGGGATGCTGCTGACGTGGCATAACCTGCATTACTATCAGCAGCTTATGGGCGCGATGCGTGATGCCATCGCCGCGACGCGGTTCGATGCGTGGCGGGCCGAATTTCACGACCTGCGGGCTCAGGGAGATATCGAGCCGCTATAGGCTAGTGTCAGGATTCAGGTATTTTCACCAAGAAAAGGCTGAGGGCCGTGTTGCTATAACGAGGCGTGGGTAATTTAAGATGAAATGACGGGGGAAGGTCCTTGCCGCGAGCGTGGCGCAGCGTCATTCTGCACCGCAAGGTTGAAAGCGCGGCATAGCTGCCCCAAATTAACCAGTCAGATGGAGAGGGCATGGTCGCCGCCTAGCGGGGCCGGACCCTCTTGCCAAGAAAGGGCCAGACAGAACTCTGGACCGATACATAAGGAAAGAGCATGAAAGAGCCCCTGAATTCCTCCTATCCGGTGCTGCCGCTGCGCGATATCGTTGTGTTCCCACACATGATCGTGCCGCTTTTCGTGGGTCGCGAGAAATCGGTGCGCGCGCTGGAGGAGGTTATGGCTGACGACAAGCAGATTCTGCTGTCGAGTCAGATCGACCCAAGCGTTGACGATCCGGACGCCAAGGGCATCTACAAAGCGGGTGTTCTGGCGAACGTTTTGCAACTACTGAAATTGCCCGATGGCACCGTCAAGGTGCTGGTCGAGGGCGTCGCGCGTGTGCGGATTATCGAGTATCTCGAAAACGATGATTTCTTTGAGGCCCGCGCCGAGTACCTGACCGAAATGCCGGGCGATGCGACCACTATAGAGGCGTTGTTGCGCAGCGTTTCCAGTGAGTTCGAGCGCTATGCTAAGGTCAAAAAGAATGTGCCGGAAGAGGCGCTGACAGCCGTGTCAGACGCCGGAGAGCCTGCGCGCCTCGCCGATCTGGTGGCCGGACATCTGGGCATCGAGGTAGAGCAAAAGCAGGAACTGCTTGAAACACTCAGCGTCAGCGAGCGCCTGGAGAAGGTCTATGGCCTGATGCAGGGCGAAATGAGCGTGCTGCAGGTCGAAAAGAAGATCAAGACCCGCGTCAAAAGCCAGATGGAGCGCACGCAGCGCGAATATTATCTGAATGAGCAGATGAAGGCCATTCAGAAGGAATTGGGCGATGGCGAGGACGGCGAAGGCGAAGTTGCCGAGCTGGAGAAGCGCGTCAGTGAGACCAAGCTGAGCAAAGAGGCCCGCGAAAAGGCGGATGCCGAACTGAAAAAGCTGAAAAACATGAGCCCGATGAGTGCCGAGGCAACCGTCGTACGCAACTATCTGGAATGGATGCTGTCGATCCCTTGGGGCGTGAAAAGCCGCGTCAAGAAGGATCTGGCGCGCGCCGAAAAGGTACTGGACGACGACCACTATGGCCTCGACAAGGTCAAAGAGCGCATCGTCGAATATCTGGCCGTGCAGCAACGCTCGCAAAAGCTGAAGGGGCCGATCATGTGCCTCGTCGGCCCTCCGGGCGTGGGCAAGACATCGCTGGGCAAATCCGTGGCCAAGGCGACAGGGCGCGAATTTATTCGCATCAGCCTTGGCGGTGTGCGCGACGAGTCCGAGATCCGCGGCCACCGCCGGACCTATATCGGCTCCATGCCGGGCAAGATCATACAAGCGCTGAAAAAGGCCAAGACGACCAATCCGCTGATCTTGCTGGATGAGATCGACAAAATGGGCCAGGACTTCCGCGGTGATCCTGCGTCAGCGATGCTAGAGGTCTTGGACCCCGAGCAGAACAGCACGTTCGTCGATCACTATCTGGAGGTTGAATATGACCTCAGCAATGTGATGTTTTTGACCACGTCGAACAGCTATAATATGCCTGGCCCGCTTCTGGACCGTATGGAGATTATCCCGCTGGCCGGCTATACCGAGGACGAAAAGCGCGAAATCGCCAAGCAACATTTGCTGGAGAAACAGATCAAGAACCACGGTCTGAAGAAGGGCGAGTTTGAGCTGACCGATGATGCGTTGACCGACATCATTCGCTACTACACCCGCGAGGCGGGCGTCCGGAACCTAGAGCGCGAGATTGCCAAGGTCGCCCGTAAGGCGGTGACGCAGATCATCAAAAAACAGGCGACATCTATCAAGGTGACGGCTGAAAACCTTGATGACTTCCTTGGGGTGCGCAAGCACAAGTTTGGTCTGGCCGAGGATGCCGATCAGGTTGGTGTCGTCACGGGGCTGGCCTATACGTCGGTGGGCGGCGAGTTGCTGAATATCGAGGCGCTGCGCCTGCCGGGCAAGGGCCGGATGAAGACCACTGGCAAGCTGGGTGATGTGATGAAGGAATCCATCGATGCGGCGAACAGCTATGTCCGCTCGGTCGCGCCTGCCATCGGGATCAAACCGCCCCGGCTGGAGAAGTGGGACATTCACGTCCACGTGCCTGAGGGTGCAACGCCTAAGGATGGGCCGAGCGCTGGCTTGGCCATGGTCACGTCCATCGTATCGGTGCTGACTGGCATTCCGGTGCGCAAGGATATCGCCATGACCGGCGAGGTCACGCTGCGCGGTAACGCGCTGCCGATCGGGGGCCTCAAAGAGAAGCTGCTGGCCGCATTGCGCGGCGGCATCAAGACGGTGCTGATCCCTCAGGAGAACGAAAAGGATCTGGCCGAGATCCCCGATAACGTGAAGCAGGGGCTAAAGATTATCCCTGTGTCGCACGTTCGCGAAGTACTGAAGCTGGCCCTGACCCGGGACCCTGAACCGATCGAATGGGACGAAGCCGCCGAGGAGGCCGCCGCCGCTGAGGCCGCGCTAAAATCCGGCAATGACGGAACGGGCGCGACGGCGCACTGAGCCTGGCAAAGGCTATGAAGGAAAGAAGGGGCGCCCGTTACTGGGCGCCCCTTCTTCGTTTAGTAGGCTTTATCAGATCAACCCGCGGGGCCGTGATAGTCAGTTCGCGCTGATGATCGCCGTCAGAAAGATTAATGCAGTGAGGGTAATTGCCACCATCTCGGCCTGATTGGCTGACGAGCTGACAGCCTCCGCCTCGATGATTGCAGGCTCCATCACGGGCTCGCTGTAGTTCCCGGCCATGGCAGGTGCTGCGGCCAGCGCGGTTGCGGCTGTTGCCGCCAGTATCATTTTTTTCATGATCGTCCCCTAGGAATGACTCTTTGGTTATTTTTGGCCAGTCGCGGCCTGCGATTGCCCTTACCAGCAAAGGCTTGCCAGACGCGCAACTTCGATATTTGCATCAACATTCCGTTGGGTCAAGCGGCCTTGGTCCGTGGTTATTCACCTGTGTCAAAAGAGTGTCGCATCGGCGCAACACTGCTCTAGACTCTGAAGTAACTGACCGTAGGTTTTTTCCGCCCGCATGATCCGTGCGCGTGGTAGGCCCGTATTCTCAACCCGGATCAGTGCCTCGAACGCCAGAAAGAAGGGCAGCGTCGCCGTGCGCTCGACCTTGGTGAAGGCAAAGGCGCCGGCGAAGGCCTCTAGGCATGCCCGGTCCACGCCCAGCGCCGTATTGCCCGACAGGCGCAGGCGTCGGCGGCCCATATGCATGGCGAACCGGGCAATATCCTTCATCAACGGCAGGCGCTGAGATCCGCCCAGATCAATGCCGGTCAAGAGGGCGCCGTCCGCGATCAGGTTGTTCGGATGGTAATCACCGTGACAGACCGCCACGCGCCACGGCTCGGACGCGACAAGGGGCGCTAAACGCTCCATCTGGGCGAGGATGCGCAATTCCAGCGCGCGGAGCTGTGCGAACGGCTGCTGAGCAGAGGCGCGTGCGGCCCGCTTGATCCATGCATCCGCTCGCGGCAGACGCCAGCCTTCGGTCATGGCGGTGCTTGTGCGTAGCCATGCGGCGGCGGGGGCCAGATAAGCGACCCGTTGGCCGACGTCCAGGCTGTAGAGCAATTGCAAAAGGGGGGTGCCGGCGGCGTCCTGCTGAACGGTGACACCGGCGCCGGGTGCGGCGCAGATCGGCTCGGGCACGCGCAGATCACCGGTCGCCATGTAGGGCCATAGACGGTTCAACTCGTCCCATTCGCGCTGCGCCGCGCCGGTCTCTGGCTTGAGATGCACGCGGAAAATCACGCGCCGACCCTCTAGCTGGCCGCGAAATATAGCCCGCTTGCCCGTCACATCGCGGATCAGGTCGGTCGGTTGGGCCTGCTCCAGACGCGGCTCTTCGCTCCGAGCGGCTGTCAGGCGTGCGTTAAGGCGCATCATTACGTCTAGGTCGGGCATGGGGGGCAGTTTGGCGCTCATCCGCGCACTCAAGCGCAGGGACGTTGCGCGGTCAACCTAAATGCCCCGGCCGCGATTGAACCCCGGATTGGCTGCGTCTATGGTGTAAGCGAACCCGAAGATACCAAATCATGAGGCCCATGAATGAGCGATACACCCGTAGCCGAGATGACATTCGAGCAAGCCATGGCCGAGCTGGAACAGGTGGTCGGGCGGCTGGAACGCGGCGATGTCGCGCTGGACGAATCCATCACCCTGTATGAGCGGGGCGCAGCGCTAAAGAAACGCTGCGAGACAAAGCTGAAAGAAGCCGAAGAGAAGGTTGCCGCGATCACGCTGGACGACAACGGCGAGCCGACCGGGTTAAAGCCGGTTGAGGGTCTCTGAGCGGGATGGAAGCACAGCTGATTGAGGCGCAAGAGGCAGTCAGCGCGCATCTGGAGCATGTTCTGACCCCCTATGGCGCTGGCGATGTGGCAGAGGCGATGCGCCATGCCGCTGCGGGCGGCAAGCGTCTGCGCGCGTGTCTTGTGCTGGAATCGGCGCGTCTGAACGGGGTGTCGCAGGCGGCTGCTATCTGGCCCGCCACGGCGATTGAGGCGATGCATGCCTACAGCCTTGTGCATGATGATCTGCCCTGCATGGACGACGATGACGAGCGGCGCGGCAGGCCCACAGTGCATGTGAAATGGGACGAGATGACGGCTGTGCTGGCGGGCGATGCCTTGCAATCGCTGGCGTTTGAACTGGCAGCGCATCCAAACGTTGGCGCCGGCGATGTCCGCGCTGATCTGGCGCTTAGCCTTGCGAGGGCGGCTGGCGGGCAGGGCATGGTGCTGGGCCAGGCGCTGGACATGGCCGCGGAACGGCCCGGCGCGCAGCTAGACCTGACGCAGATTACAGCGCTACAGGCAGGTAAAACCGGCGCGCTTTTTGAATGGAGCGCTGCGGCAGGCGCGCGCATGGCTGGCGCCGATCCTCAGCGATTAATCCGCTATGCTGCCGCAATGGGGCAAGCATTTCAGATCCATGATGATATCATTGATGTCACCGGCGATGCCACCGCCGCAGGCAAGGCGGTGGGCAAGGACGCGGCAGCGGGTAAGGCCACCTTCGTTTCGCTGCTGGGTCTGGACGGCGCCCGCGCCCGCGCCGCCGCGTTGGTTGACGATGCAGTGTCGGCGCTATCTGAGTATGGTACAGGCGCAGATACCTTGCGGGCCATCGCTCGCTTCGCTATCTCGCGTGACAGCTGACCTGACGCCCCAAGGAGGGCCATGCCATGACCATGACGCCTGAGAGCGGGCCCAAAACACCGCTGCTTGACCGTATCGACAGCCCCGCAGACATGAAGCGGCTGAGCGATGCCGAACTGAGCCGTCTGGCAGATGAGTTGCGGGCTGAGACAATTAACTCCGTCTCAAAGACAGGCGGCCATCTGGGCGCGGGTCTGGGCGTGGTCGAGTTGACCGTGGCGCTGCATGCCGTATTCGACGCGCCCCGCGACAAGATTATCTGGGACGTCAGCCATCAAAGTTATCCGCACAAGATCCTGACTGGCCGCCGGGGACGCATGGGCACACTGCGCCAAAAAGACGGGATCAGCGGATTTACCAAACGCTCCGAGTCGCCCTACGATCCTTTCGGCGCGGCCCATTCCAGCACCTCTATCAGCGCCGCGTTAGGCTTTGCCGTGGCGCGTGATCTGGGCGGGGCCTGCGATACCGGGCATGGCGATGCGGTCGCGATCATCGGCGACGGCGCAATGAGTGCCGGCATGGCGTTTGAGGCGCTGAACAACGCGGGCGCCCTTGGCAAACGGATGTTTGTTATCCTCAACGATAACGAGATGTCGATTGCGCCGCCCGTGGGCGCACTGTCGTCGTACCTGTCCCGCCTATACGCCGAGCAACCCTTTCAGGAGTTGAAGGCCGCCGCCAAGGGGGCGGTGTCGCTGCTGCCCGGCCCGTTTCAGGAGGGCGCCCGCCGCGCCAAGGATATGCTCAAGGGGCTGGCCGTAGGCGGCACGCTGTTCGAGGAGCTGGGGTTTTCCTACCTTGGCCCCATCGACGGGCATGACATGGACCAGCTGCTACCGGTCCTGCGGACCGTTCGACAGCGCGCTACCGGCCCGATGCTGATCCACGTGCTGACGAAAAAGGGCAAGGGGTACGCCCCCGCCGAGGGCGCGGATGATGGCGGCCACGCGACCGCGAAATTTGACGTGACGACGGGCAAACAGAGCAAACCGCCCAGCAACGCGCCCAGCTACACCTCAGTCTTTGGCCGCGCACTGGTCGATCATGCCAGCCGCGACGACCGCATCGTGGCGGTTACTGCCGCTATGCCGGACGGCACCGGCCTTGGCCTTATGGCCGAGCGGTATCCCTCGCGCACCTTTGATGTCGGCATTGCCGAGCAGCACGCCGTGACATTTGCCGCTGGCATGGCAGCAGGGGGGCTGCGGCCGTTCTGCGCGCTCTATTCGACCTTCCTGCAACGCGGCTATGATCAGGTCGTGCATGACGTGGCAATCCAGCGCCTGCCTGTACGTTTTGCCATCGACCGCGCCGGACTGGTTGGCGCCGATGGTGCCACCCATGCGGGCAGCTTTGACGTGGCGTTTCTGGCCAATCTGCCCGGTTTCGTTGTCATGGCCGCCGCCGATGAGGCCGAGCTGGTGCATATGGTCGCGACCGCCGCGGCGCACGACGGCGGGCCCATCGCATTCCGCTATCCGCGCGGCGAGGGCGAGGGCGTGACGATGCCAGAACGCGGCGTCCCGCTGGAAATCGGCAAGGGCCGGATCATTGCGGATGGCAGCCGGGTCGCAATCCTCAGCTTTGGCACGCGGCTGGGCGAGGTGCGCAAGGCCGCCGAGGCACTATCGGCGCGCGGTATCACGCCCACCATCGCCGATGCCCGCTTTGCCAAGCCGCTGGACAGGGACATGATCCTAAAGCTGGCCGAGGACCACGAGGCGCTGATATGTGTCGAGGAGGGCGCGATCGGCGGCTTTGGCAGCCACGTCGCGCAGCTATTAGCCGATGAGGGTGTGTTCGATCACGGTCTCAAATTCCGCTCAATGGTGCTGCCTGATATCTTTATCGATCAGGCCAGTCCTGCGGATATGTATGCCGTTGCGGGCATGGATGCAGCGCAGATCGAGGCAAAGGTGCTGGAAGTGCTGGGTGTCGCGCAGATCGCAGGCAAGCGTGCCTGACGGCGCGCAACTGTTTCATCTTTTCTTAGTGGAATTATGGATTATATCTTAGCGTATGATCCGAATTCTAATCACCATCTTGCTGATCTCCTCCCCGCTTTCGGCGCAGACGCTGAAAGGGCCGAATGGCCCGATCCCTGTATCGACGATGGCAACCGGGCTGGAGGGCCCATGGTCGTTTGGTTTTTTGCCCGATGGTAGCGTTCTCATCACGGAAAAGGCCGGGCGGCTTTGGCAATTGCAGAACGGCAAGCGCAGCCAGATCGGCGGCGTCGGGCCAGTGGCTGTCGTGGGGCAGGGCGGCCTGCTGGACGTACTGGTGCCGCGCGATTTCGCACAGACCCGGCAGCTCTACTTTACCCATGCAGTGTCGCAAGGCGCGGGGGCAGGCACGGCGCTGGCCACTGCGCTGCTGCCCAAAGGCGCAAGTGCGCTGACCGACTGGCGCGTGATCTACCAAATTGCTGAGGGTAGCCGCGGTGGACAGCATTTTGGATCGCGTTTGGTCGAGGCACCGGATGGCACGATCTTTATGACAGTCGGCGAGCGGGGTGATCGCCCTGCGGCGCAGGATCTGGCGCGCGAGAATGGCAGCGTCCTGCGGCTAACGCGCGCAGGTGATCCGGCGCCGGGCAACCCGTTCGAGGGCACCGAGGGCGCGCGACCTGCCATATGGTCCTACGGTCACCGCAATCCGCAAGGGGCGGCGCTGGACGCGGCTGGACAGCTCTACGTCAACGAACATGGCGCGCGCGGCGGCGACGAAGTGAACCGGATTAACGCCGGGGCGAATTATGGCTGGCCGGTTATCTCATATGGCAGGCACTATTCGGGCGCACGGATCGGTGTCGGAGCGTCAAAGCCGGGCATGGAACAGCCCGAGTTCTACTGGGACCCCAGCATCGCGCCCTCTGGGCTGATGATATACTCAGGCGCGCTATGGCCCGAGTGGAATGGTGATTTCTTTGTCGGGTCGCTGAAATTTGGCTTTATTTCGCGACTGTCAGGCAATCCACTTCGTGAAGTGCAGCGGCTGGAGGGGCCGGAGACGGCACGCCTGCGCGATATCCGCGAGGGGCCGGATGGCGCGATCTGGTTTCTCAGCGAAGGGCAGGGCGCCCTTTATCGTATGGCGCCCTGAGGGCCAAATACGTGCGCTAGACTGACAGCCGCGAGGATTGCGCACCGCGCTCACGGTAGGGTGTCGTATTATAATGCGCGCGGTAGCACTTGGAAAAATGCGAGGGTGATGAAAATCCGCAGGCCAGTGCCACGTTGATCACCGTCATGTCGGTCTGCATCAACAGGTTGCGCGCCTTTTGCAGGCGAAGCTCCATATAATATCGCTTGGGCGAGCGGCTGAGATAGCGGCGAAAGAGGCGTTCAAGCTGACGGGTCGACATGCCGGCATCGCGCGCCAGCGTCGACGGGCTAATCGGCTCTTCGATGTTGCCCTCCATCATCTGGATGACTTGGCTCAGCTTGGGATGACGCACGCCGATGCGGGTAGGGACAGACAGACGCTGCGTGTCCTGATCGGTCCGGATCGACGAATAGATCAGCTGATCAGCGACGGCATTGGCCAGCTTCTCGTCGTGGTCCTGTGCGACGAGGCTCAGCATGAGGTCGATAGAAGATGTGCCGCCGGCCGTCGTCATGCGGGTGCCGTCGATGGTAAATACCGACTTTGTCAGGCTGACCTCAGGAAACTCTTCGGCAAAGCTGTCGTGATTTTCCCAGTGGATCGTCGCACGTTTGCCATCCAGCAGACCAGCGCGCGCCATCAGATACGAGGCTGTGCAGAGACCGCCCATCTTTAACCCGCGCCGTGCCTCGCGGCGCAGCCAGTTCAGCATCTTCTTGGTCGCGGCCTGATGGATATCAACGCCGCCGCAAATCAGCACTGTGTCGTCGCGTCCCAGCTCGCCCAGCGGGCCATCCAGCTGAAAGCGCGACCCGGCCGAACAGGCGACAACCTCGCCATCGCCGATCACGCTCCACTCATAGAGCGTGCGTTCGGCCATCCGGTTTGCAATACGCAGACATTCGATGGCAGCGGCGAAGCTAAGAAGCGTGAAATTATCCAAAAGGACAAAGACAAATCGCCGTGGCACCTGCGCGGTTTCGGCTTTGCTGGAATGGCTCTTGGGCTGGTGGCTGTGCATGTCTGCGGCCCCCTCGCTGGCGTTTCAGATACACGGGTGTTCCACGAAAATAGACAGTTTGACAATAGATACCGCGTCAATAGGGTGCAGGCGCATAATTATTCGTGTGGCGCCCTGCTTGCGGCTTTGCTATGCAACCGTCTCAGAATTACCCTTGGCGGAGTTGTATCACATGGCATGGAAAAAATCCGATTGGCGCGCCAAACCGCGCGTTCAGATGCCCGACTATGTCGACGCGGATGCGCTGTCGGCTGTCGAGGCGCGGCTTGCGCAGTATCCACCTCTGGTGTTCGCTGGCGAGGCCCGCCGCCTTACGGCGCAGCTCGGCGCGGCATCGCGCGGCGAGGCGTTCCTGCTTCAGGGCGGCGATTGCGCCGAGGCGTTCGACCAGTTTAGCGCCGACGCGATCCGCGATACGTTCAAGGTGATGCTGCAAATGGCGATGGTTCTGACCTTTGGCGCCAAGGTGCCGGTGGTCAAAGTGGGCCGCATGGCCGGCCAGTTCGCCAAGCCACGCAGCGCCCCGACCGAGACTGTAAATGGCGTGGAATTGCCCAGTTACCGCGGCGATATCATCAACGAGCTGCCGTTCTCTGAGGCCGCCCGCATTCCGGATCCGGCCAAAATGCTGCAGGCCTATACGCAGTCGGCGGCCACGCTGAACCTGCTGCGCGCCTTTTCCAAGGGCGGCTATGCCGACATGAACAAGGTTCATAGCTGGACGCTTGGCTTTACCGATGGTGAAAAGGCCGCACGCTATCGCGAGATGGCCAGCCGTATCAGCGATGCGCTCGATTTTATGCGCGCCGCTGGTATCGACAGTACCAGCACCGAAACGCTGCAAACAGTCGATTTCTACACCAGCCACGAATCGCTGCTGCTAGAGTATGAAGAGGCGCTGACGCGGCTTGATACCACGTCCGGCAATTGGCTCGCTGGGTCTGGCCACATGATCTGGATCGGGGATCGCACCCGCCAGCCGGACGGTGCGCATGTCGAGTTTGCCAGCGGCGTGCTGAACCCGATCGGCCTGAAATGCGGCCCGACAATGACGGCAGATGATCTCAAGGCGCTGATGGCCAAGCTGAACCCGAAAAACGAGGCTGGCCGCCTGACTTTGATCGCGCGTTTCGGCGCCGGCAAGGTGGCCGAGCATCTGCCGCGGCTGATCGAATGCGTTCGCCAAGAGGGCGCGAAAGTGGTGTGGGTCTGCGACCCCATGCATGGCAACACGATCAAATCAGCGTCCGGGTATAAAACGCGCCCCTTCGATGCGGTTTTGCGCGAGGTGCGCGAGTTTTTCGCCGTGCACAAAGCCGAGGGAACAATCCCCGGCGGCGTCCATTTCGAGATGACGGGCCAAGACGTGACCGAGTGCATCGGTGGCACCGCGGACGTGACCGACGAAAATCTGAGCGATCGCTATCACACTGCCTGCGATCCGCGCTTGAATGCGTCGCAATCGTTGGAACTTGCGTTTCTCGTCGCCGAAGAGCTTTCGGCCCTAAGGCAAGAGCGCAGCGCCGAAGCGGCCTGATCCGCATCAAATTTCGACTTAGGGGGGCGTGCAGGTAATCTGTGCGCCCCTTTATTGATATTGGGATAAGCGGTAGGCCCCCGCAAATAGTGCTTATTTTTTAAGCGGCGCGGGAGCAAGCATCCCAAATATTCAGCGCCCGAGTTGGAGCATATGCAATTGCAGCATTTCCCCTTGCCGCAACGCAGCAATGCACGTTTACTCAAGGAACGAACAGATCGGAAGTGATACCTCCTCCCATCACGAGCGATTTGCAAAATGGTCCTGCGGCGGTTTCTCCTCCCACCGGTGCAGGCAAAAAAACATAGTCCAACAGGACGTGGCCGGGCGAAATTCGCTCGGCCACTTTCTTGTTGATCATGTGAGCACTGATAGACTTACAGGATTGGGGAGGAGATACATGAAAAGAGCCGCACGATGTCCCGTGCGGCCCTCTCCAACAATTGTCCGGACGTTTGCCTGCAGGACGAAACGGTTAGCTCTTGATCAGTCGCAGATAAGGGCGTTCCGACCCTTGCAGAGTACCGCTTTGAGGCTGAACTGGGCAGGGATGCACAGAGACAGGCGCCGCCGTTTGCCCAATGAGCTGAGGCGCAGGTCCGCCATCGGATGCAGCGCCCAGAGGTGTTAATACCGCGTGCTCGATCGCAAACCGGCGCGGGCCGCGCCCAATTGATCCATCACTGACGAGGCAACCCAGCGCACGCGATATATCGCCTAGATCACTGCGAAGCGGCAACAGCAGCAGCGTGCCCGTAAGCGTCGGCGCGCTGGGGCGGCCGGGTGCTGATAGTGACAACCGCACCGTTGCCGGCTCGTCAAATAGACGCACCAAATGATGCGCCAGCGCGTCGCGCGACGATGGCTCCAGAAACGCGCTGATCGGCATCCCGCGTACTTCCATCCCCATCAAATCGGTCAGATGACTGCCCGCGATGCGCAGCCGCGCAAGGCCGGGGGCGATCCGCTCTACGATGAAGGCGTTGCTCAATAATGGCTCAATACCACGCGGATCAATATCTGACCGGCGCGGTACCTGCGCGCCGCGGCGCATTTCATTCCAGTATGCCTCAAATGCAGCAAGCGCAGCCGTCGTTTCGGGCTTCTGGTTTTTGCGGGTCAGTCGAGGCATGCGTGGCATCTCAGGCTGCGTTTCGCCGCCAATTTTGTCATTGTTCATCTGCCATTCCCTCTGCGCCGCGCATCGCGGCATCGTATACTAATTTACTCATTACAAACTCACGACCGTTGGCGGGCGTTCCTTGTATCGCAGAACTTTTTTCTGCACTGCGGCGATCCGCATGACTGCGCAGATTTCTACTTCAGGAAACGTCGCGGATTCTATCCCATGGTTACCTAAGGGTTAAAGTATGCCACGGATAAGCGGGCATTTGTCTAAAATCCAAGGTAAGTGGTTAATTTCCGCCGACGGGTGCGCGCGGTGCCGTTGTCATAGTCGACAAAGGGGGCCGCTTGCCTCGTTCATCCGCAGGGCGTAGGACGGTCCTATTCGCGCGATCCATGATCAAGAGGCCGCTATGACACCGTTAAGCATCACCAATTCGATGACGGCATTTGCCACCGGTCGCGGCGGCGCCGATCGCATTGAGTGGACATGGGAGCTGCGCAGCGTCAACGGCAAGGGGCTGGATCTGCGCCTGCGTGTGCCGGACTGGATCGCAGGACTTGAGGCCGGATTGCGCGCGCGTCTGTCCGGCGCGCTGGCACGCGGAAACGTGTCGCTCGCGCTGCGGATACAGACGGGCGAGGCAGGCGGACGGCTGTCGGTAAACTCGGCTCAGTTGGATGCTGCATTGGACGCAATGGCCGAGGTCGAGGCGCGCGCAATGGCGCGCGGCCTGTCTCTGGCACCAGCGCGGCCCGGTGACGTCCTTTCGGTGCGCGGCGTGCTTGAGACATCTGAGGCCGAGATCGATACTACCACGCTCAAGACCGAGCTGATGACTGATTTTGAGGCAGTCCTCGCCGATTTTGCGGCCATGCGCGCGCAGGAAGGTGCTGCGCTGGCCGTGCTGCTAACAGCGCATCTGGACGAGATTGAGTGCCTGACTACCGCCGCGGCGTCCGCCGCGGAGGCGCGCCGCGCAGAAATGTCTCAGGCGCTGAAGGCCAGCCTCGCGCGGGTGCTGGATGGTGCGCCGGGCGCTGACCCGGACCGCGTCGCGCAAGAGCTGGCGCTGATCGCCGTCAAGGCCGACGTGACCGAAGAGATCGGCCGCCTTGAAGCGCATATCGCGGCCGCGCGCGAGCTGCTTGCCAGCGCCGCGCCGCTTGGCCGAAAACTGGATTTCCTCAGCCAAGAGTTCAACCGCGAAGCCAACACCCTTTGCGCCAAAGCCCAATCCAGCCCGCTGACTGTCATCGGGCTGGACCTGAAGGCAGTGATCGACCAAATGCGCGAGCAGGTGCAAAATGTGGAGTGAAATGTGACTATGCCAGAGCGGCGCGGCCTTCTGATAATCCTCTCATCGCCGTCGGGCGCGGGCAAATCCACGCTATCGCGGCGCCTGCGTGACTGGGACGAAAGTATCTCGTTCTCAGTCTCGGCCACCACACGTGCGCCGCGCGAGGGCGAAGTGGATGGCAAGGATTACTACTTTCTCGGCGTCGATGATTTCAAACATCAGGTCAACGATTCTCGGATGCTGGAGCATGCCTATGTTTTCGGCAACCTCTACGGCTCGCCTAAGGACCCGGTCGAGGCAGCGATAAATCAGGGCCGCGACGTGCTGTTTGATATCGACTGGCAGGGCGCCCAGCAGATCCAGAACTCGGATCTGGGCAAGCATACGCTGTCGATCTTTCTGTTGCCGCCCTCCATCGCGGAGCTGCGCCGCAGGTTAGAGACGCGCGGGCAGGATAGCCCAGAAGTGATCGCCAAGCGGATGCAGAAAAGCTGGGACGAGATCAGCCACTGGGCCGAGTATGACTATGTTCTGACCAACGACGATCTGGACCGCACGGATGCTTCGCTCAAGCAAATCATCGCCGCCGCCCGACTGCGCCGCATACAGCAGCCCGCGCTGACCGAGCATGTCCGCAAGCTGCAAATGGAATTCGAGGAACGCACATGACATTGTATTCATTGGACGGGCAAATGCCCGAATTGCCGCAGGACGACGATTTTTGGATCGCCCCCGGTGCGCATGTCATTGGGCGCGTGGTCCTGGAGGGCGGCACGTCTGTCTGGTTCGGCGCCACCTTGCGCGGTGATAACGAGCCGATTCGTGTCGGCGCCGGTACGAACATTCAGGAAAACTGCGTGCTGCACACGGATATGGGCCATCCGTTAACCATCGGCGCCGGCTGCACGATAGGACACAAGGCGATGCTGCATGGCTGCACCATTGGCGAAAATTCTCTGATTGGCATGGGCGCGACAGTCCTGAACGGCGCCCGCATCGGGCGCGATTGTCTGATTGGCGCAGGCGCGTTGATTACCGAGGGCAAAGAGATCCCCGACGGTAGCCTTGTGATGGGCGCGCCGGGCAAGGTGATACGCAGCATGGACATCGCCGCGATTGATGCCCTTAGGCAAAGTGCGCTGCACTACCAGCAGAACATGCGCCGGTTTCGCGCCGGGCTGACTGCTCTTTGATGCCCCCCTAACGCGGCAGCAGATCTTCGTCCCCGATCTGAGTGACCAGCCAGCTACGAAACTTGGCCAATGCGCCATGCCCGGCCTTTGTCGTCGGCCAGATGAGGTGGTATGCGCCGGGGCCAGAGGTCGCGCCGCCCCACGCAATCGCAAGGCGGCCCGCCGCAATATCGCCCCGCACCAGATATTCCGGTAGCAGCGCCACCCCCAAACCGTGCAAGGCCGCCTGCGTGATGGTCGCGAACTGGTCATAGATTGTGCCTGTGACGCGCGGAGCATCCACGCCATGCGCTGAAAACCATGCACGCCACGCGTCGGGGCGTGTTTCGATGTGCATCAGAGGCATGTCCAGCAGCCGCGCCGCAGAGGCGGGGGCGCGTACGGCGATCAGATCGGGCGCGCACACGGCAATCATTGCCTCGCCGCGCAAGCGCATGGATTGCGTATCAGGCCAATCCGCCTCGCCAAAATGTATCGCTGCATCAAAGGGTTCAACGTCGAAGTTAAATGGCTTTATTCGCGTCGACAGGTTAAGCGTCACTTCAGGATGTGTCCGGGCGAAGTCCGGCAGGCGCGGCACCAACCAACGCATGCCAAACGTTGGGAGGATCGAAATGTTTAGCGCGCCGCCGGCCGGATTGACCGTCAGCTTCATCGACGCCTGCGCGATTTGGCCCAATGCCGCGCGCACCTCGGCGGCATAGAGCACAGCGTCAGGCGTCAACGAAATTCGGCGTCCATCGCGCAAGATGATCGTCACGCCCAGTTGCTCTTCAAGCGCCTGTAATTGGCGGCTGACCGCGCTTTGGGTCAGTGATAGCGCCTCGGCGGCGGCGGTCGCACTCCCAAGGCGGTCGACAGCCTCCAACGCGCGCAGGCTGGCGATAGAGGGTAAAAACCGGCGGGGCAGGGCCATCTATTCCATTTCCTCATACTTGGCGACAAAAGACTCGCTACACTTTTGGGGCAGAGCATCCTATATTTCAATCAGAACTCCTGAAAAACTCATGAGAGGGATTGAACATGAGCCTCGACGAAGCCAAAGCCAAGCCATCCATCAAGCCAAAAGACGCCCCCGATCTGTCCAGCTTTGACTGGCAGGATCCCTTTCGCATGGATGACCAGCTAGACGAAGAGGAACGGATGATAGCAGAGAGCGCGCGCACTTTTGCTCAGGAAAGACTGCAACCGCGCGTGATCAAAGATTATGCCGACGAGGCCATCGTCCCCGAACTTTTTACAGAGATGGGCGAGATGGGCCTGTTGGGCACGACCATCCCCGAGGAATATGGCGGCATCGGCGGCAGCTATGTCAGCTACGGCCTCGTCGCGCGCGAGATTGAGCGCGTCGATAGTGGATACCGCTCGATGATGAGTGTGCAATCATCCCTGGTCATGTATCCGATCTATGCCTACGGCACCGAAGAGCAGCGCCAGAAATACCTGCCGAAGCTGGCCACTGGCGAGTTGATCGGTTGCTTTGGCCTGACCGAGCCTGACGCGGGGAGTGATCCCTCTGGCATGAAAACCCGCGCCGAAAAAACCGAAAGCGGTTATCGCCTGTCCGGCGCCAAGATGTGGATCTCCAACAGCCCCATCGCCGACGTTTTCGTCGTCTGGGCCAAGTCGGACGCACATGATGGCAAGATCCGCGGTTTCGTGCTGGAAAAGGGAATGGAAGGCCTTTCGGCCCCTAAAATCACCGGCAAGCAGTCTTTGCGCGCCTCCGTCACCGGCGAGATCGTGATGAAGGGCGTTGAAGTTGGTGAGGATGCGTTGTTGCCCAACGTAGAGGGCCTAAAGGGGCCGTTCGGCTGCCTGAATCGTGCGCGGTATGGCATTGCTTGGGGTGTCATGGGCGCAGCCGAGTTCTGTTGGCATGGCGCGCGGCAGTACGGCCTCGATCGGGTGCAATTCCGCAAGCCGCTGGCGCAAACGCAGCTGTTTCAGTTGAAGTTGGCGAATATGCAGACCGAAATTACGCTGGGCCTACAGGCGGCGCTCCGGGTTGGCCGGTTGATGGACGCCGCCAATGCCGCGCCCGAAATGATCAGCATGATCAAGCGCAACAACTGCGGCAAGGCGCTGGATATTGCCCGCATGTCCCGCGACATGCACGGCGGCAATGGTATTTCTGAGGAATATCAGGTTATTCGCCACATGATGAACTTAGAGACGGTCAACACTTACGAGGGCACGCATGACGTTCACGCGCTGATCCTGGGACGTGCGCAGACCGGACTTCAGGCGTTTTTCTAAACGAGCGGCATGGGCGGGCAGGGCACACGCCTGGCCCGCCTTGAGGCCAGCGGCATTCGCAAACACCAGCCCCTTGGCATTCGCGCGGTATTGCGGCAAACATGAGCGCACACGCAATGTTAGGGATAGGCACCATGACCAAAGTGTCTAGCGATATCATCATCATAGGCGGCGGAATTGCCGGAATATCTGCTGCGGCAGAGTTGGCGCGCCATGCCAACGTGATCGTGCTAGAGGCTGAGGCGCAACTTGGCTACCATGCCACGGGGCGCTCCGCCGCGATCTACATTCGCAACTATGGCAATGCGGTCTTGCGCGCCATTAATGACGCCTCCGAGCCTACGCTGACCAATCCCCAAGGCATTTTTGATCACAGCCTTCTGTCGCCACGCGGTGAGCTATTAATTGCATCCGAGGAAGAGCTGCCTACCCTTGAGGCGTATGCCGCAGATGCCACCGGGCTGGACCGGCTGACAGGGGCAGAGGCCGCCCGTATGGTGCCTATTCTGCGCGCCGGGCCGATCGCTGGCGCCATTTACGAGGACAGCGCACAGGGCATCGACGTGGATCTCATGTTGCAAGGCTATGCGCGGCTGTTCAAATCGCGCGGAGGGCGTGTGATCACAAACGCCCGCGTGACGAATATCGAGCGCAGCGGTGGCGAATGGATAGTATCAGCCGGAGCAGAGACGTATGGCGCGCCCACAATCGTCAATGCGGGCGGTGCGTGGGCCGACCAGATCGCTGCACTGGCGGGCGCGCTGCAGATGAAGCTGCAACCGATGCGCCGTTCGGCAGCAATTCTGGCGCTTGGCCCTGAGCATGACGTAAGCCGCTGGCCGCTGTTCGGCAGCGTGTCTGAAACGTGGTACGCCAAACCGGATGCAGGCAGGCTAATGGTATCGCCCGCAGACCAAGACCCAGTCGCGCCACATGACGCGTGGCCAGACGATATGGTTTTGGCCGAAGGGTTAGACCGGTACGAACAGGCCGTGACGGTGCCGGTCACGCGCATTCAGCGTAGCTGGGCCGGGCTGCGCACATTTGCGCCCGATAAATCGCCGGTTGTCGGCTACGCGCCTGATGCCGAGGGATTTTTCTGGCTCGCAGGACAGGGCGGCTATGGCGTTCAGACCGCGCCCGCACTATCGCAAGCGGCAGCGGCATTGATCAGCGGAGGCGTGCAAGTCTTAGCACCAGATATCTTGGCCGCTATTGCGCCAGACCGTTTTTACCAAACCCAAACAAGGAGTTGAACGCCATGACTGAAGTGACCCGTAGCCATACCGGACCCCGCATGAGCCAGATTGTTACGCATAACGGCACGATCTATCTAGCCGGCCAAGTTGGCACTGCCGGTGATACTGTCGCAGCTCAGACTAAAACGTGCCTCGAGAATATCGACCGTTTGCTGGCCGAAGCTGGATCAGACAAAACTCGGATCCTCCAGACAATCATCTGGCTGGCCGACATGAAGGATTTTGCTGAGATGAACGCCGAGTGGGACGCTTGGGTGCCGCAGGGCCACACACCGGCCCGCGCCGCTGGCGAGGCCAAATTGGCAACCCCTGACTATCTGGTCGAGTTCATCGTCACAGCTGCCAAGGCCTGACGTCGACAAAGCCGCTAGGGGCCTCGGCGGAGATACGCGCCGGGGCCTTATCCCAAAGGCTTTCCTATTAATCGGATGTTGCAACCAAGTTGAAATGTCCCTCGGCGCGCAAAGTAGAAATGTCACCAAGGGCGCTGACGGCAGCAAGGCTTAGCAGCCCGGAGACCTCAAATATCGCAGGGTTGTTAAGCCTTGCGTGGGTGGGTCACCCTGCGTCTGGCGGTGATGTTTCTGCGAGCTTTGCCTTGGCGCGCCGGGCGAGCTTTGAGTTCCAGCCATCGTTGCGCCGCCCCGTTGGTTCATAGCGGGTTTTCTGCTTGCCAGCGCGGCGCGGCATTGGTGGTGCCTTGTCCTGTTCGGCCTTAATGTGCTCCAGGACGGCACTGAGATGTTTGTTCTCGGTGATCGCAGCGTGCGTGACGCGCTGGTCCTTGTCGAAGACGGAGTAGGGGAGTCCGACACCCTTCCAGCGAAACTCAAGGCGACCATCCGGAAAGGCGTAGCTGTCGACGTATTTGCCAACGAGATCCCGCGTGATCTCGTTCTCAATCAGGATGATCCGTTGCCGCTCAAACGAGAAGGCCAGCTGTTTGCCGACGTAGCGTTCATCGCGCAAACAAAAGACGTCGCGCAGGCGATCTGGTTCGATGTTCATAAGCCTGTGCAGATTGTCAGCACGGCGTGGGGCCTTCGCAAACTTGGCGTTGTAGCGCTCCATGAAGCCGGGGAGGACCGCATTGGCGGCGTCCATGTCAGAGATCCCGGCCAGCCTGAGTTCTTTGACCAAACGATCCTGCAATATGCGGTTTGCCCGTTCGACGCGGCCCTTGGCCTGAGAGCTGTTTGCGCAAAGAATCTCGATGTTTAACTCATTCAGGGCACGCCCAAACTGGGTCATGCCGTGCCCCGATTTGGCGGATTGATTTGCCACACGGAACACCGTGTGCTTGTCGGAATAGAACGCAACCGGCCGACCATGCGCTGCCAAGTATAGATCCAGCGCCTCAAAGTAGCTGAACGTGCTCTCGGAAGTAACGAACCGCACCTGCATCAGGGTGCTGGTCGCGTCATCGATGAACACCAACAGAGTGCAGGCCGGACCACGGTCTTCAAACCAGTGATGATCCGAGCCATCAATCTGGATCAACTCTCCAAGGCATTCCCGACGCAGCCGCGGCTGGTGAAATGTGCGGCGTTGTTTACGACTGAGCCAAATTCCAGCGTCTTTCATCCATTTACGCAGCGTCTCACGCGATACTTTCAAATCGTGGTCTTCAGCCAGCTTCTCAGCGGCGAATGTCGGCCCAAAATCGCTGTACTTCTCTCGGACCAACGTCACCGCAAACTCACGCACCGCAGGGTCGATCCAATTGTTGGATCTGCGACCACGCGCCTTATGCCGGATCGCTGCCGCGCCATCCGACTGAAATATCTTCAGCAACCGATGAACCTGCCTGCGGCTCAGCCCCAATACGTTGGCAGCCGTGACAGCCGTCATCCGGCCTTGTGTCACTTGGCTCAGCACTTCGATCCGGTTTAGTTCGCGTTCGCTCATGATCACCAACCCCACGGCCACACTCCAATCCTGCTTGATCAACAGGGAAGTGTGACATTTCTACTTTGCAGATGTGGGACATTCTAACTTTGCGCGTACATCGGATTTTCGCATAATCAGTATTATGTAAACAATGCAAGTTTGCTAATCTGATATGACTGATGGTCGACATTCATCGATCAGCGCGCCTTTTCCGTTCATCGTTGGCGATCAGATCTTGAGCCCGCAACCCTCGAATGCCTCATACGTCTTTGCCTTTTCAGCGTCCGTCAGTTGAAGCATCGGCGCACGTACCGGGCCGCCAACTTGCCCCAGCAGCTCTTGCCAGTACTTGGCATGCGCCTGCGGCTTTCCGCCCGGTTTGGTCAGTCTAAATGCGTTGCGCACCGGGTCAAGACTGTCGCGCACGCGGCGCGCTGCTGCAAAGTCCCCCGCAAAGGCCAGTTGTGTGTAGTCGTGCATCCTCCTGTCCACCTTCGATTGCAGCAGATATGGCGGCGACGAGCATAGGTACAGCTTCCAGCCGAGCTCTTCTACATTGTCGAGCCACTCAACCTCTGACGCGGTCGAGACGTGGATTTTATCGCCGACCATATGGCTCAGTCGGACATACATCTCGCGCGGGACAGAGTACTTAATCGCGACGATATTAGGCAGGTCTGCGATGCGTGCGCACAACTCTGGCGACATGAGGTATCCACTGTCGGGATGGCTCCACATTGCGATGCCAATATCAACTTCGTCGCATATCGTTTTGTAATAGTTGTAAACTAACTCATCGTGGTCCGTCACGAAATGCAACATCGGTGCATGGACGACGATATAATCGGCGCCGCAATCCTGCGCATGACGGGCCAAACTAAGCACAGTGTCGAAGTTCTGATCCGACGCCGACATGATCGTGCCCGCGCGTCCGCTACATTCATCGACAGCTACCTCAAAGTTGCGCTTGCGCTCCTCCAGCGACATAGAGAAGAATTCTCCCTGCTTTCCAGCGATGAAAAGACCCTTTATATCAAGGTCATCTACCCAATGTCTAATGTTTTGCCTTAGCCCGACCTCGTCAAAGGTGCCATCAGGACAAAACGGATTCAGAGCGGCGGCCCAAATGCCGCGCATATGCTCGCGGGCATAATCTTTGGCGTCGAGTTTTGAGTAGTTCATGTCGCGGCCTTTCGGGTTTTCGCCTCGCTCATCGCCTGCCAGAGGGTCTGGGAGGTGAGCGGCATTTGCAAATCGGTGACGCCTAGGGGCGCAAGCGCGTCTATGGCGGCGTTCAATATGGCGGCAGGTGCGCCGATGGTGCCTGCCTCGCCCACGCCCTTGGCGCCCAAGGGGTTGACCGGGCTGGGCGTCTGCATCTCGTGCAGGCTTATCTGTGGCATATCATCGGCACGCGGCAAGGCATAATCCATGAACGATGCGGTCAGCAATTGGCCGTCGGCGTCATAGTGGATCGCCTCCATCAGCGCCTCGCCGACTCCTTGGGCAAGGCCGCCGGTGATCTGATCGGCCACCGCCTGCGCGTCGATGATCCGGCCCGCATCATCCACGCATATCACCGCCTCGATATGCGGCGCGCCGGTATCTGCGTCGATGGACAGCTGCACCAAGTAAGCGCCATAGCCCCAAGCCTGCCCTTGCGCCGTGTAACGGACCTCTTCGCTCAGAGGCAGGTTCGCGCCCGCACAGCGCGCCTCGCGCAGGCGCTGGCATGCCTCAAGCACAGCGCTACCGCCGATAGCCGTGCTGCGCGAGGCGACGGCACCTATCCCCTCGGGGCAGGTTTCGGTGTCGCCGTGGCGTACGTCGATGTCCTGAGGCGCCACTTGCAACGCCTGCGCCGCGATAGCTGCATAGCTTCGGGCGCGAGCCTGTCCCTGGGCTGAGGTTCCGCTGTCGACGCGAACGCGGCCATCTGCCCCCCATGTCACGCGCGCGCTTTCCCACCCCTCGCCCGACGGCTCTAGAAAGACGGCAAGGCCGAGGCCGACCAGCTCGCCCGCGTCACGTCGCCGGGCGATGTCGGCCACACGCGTTTCATAGCGCGATGCCTTTCGCAGCAGGTGCAGCGCGCCTGCGTAGTCGCCACTGTCCAGAATCTGGCCCGTCGCTGTCTGGCGGGGAAGCGCGTCTTTGGCTGGCACGTTTCGCAGACGAATTTCGAACGGATCGAGGTTGGCGATGCGCGCTGCCTTATCCACCAGCCGCTCGGTCAGGGCTGCCGCCTCGGGGCGCCCTGCCCCGCGATAAATCCCGGTTGGCGCGCGATGTTCGATCTGTACGGCGGCGGTGATATTGACATCGTCGATCACGTACGGCCCCGGCAGGATGCGCGCCGCGTTCCACGCCGGAATTAGCGCGCTGTTGGAAAGCCAGCCACCCACGGGCGCAACAACATCTGCCGTCATCGCGGTGAAACGGCCACCGGCGTCCATCGCCAAAGTGCCCTTGGCGCTGATGCCCCGGCCATGCGTCGCTGACAGGAAATCCTCGCTGCGCGATGCGGCCCACCTGACAGGTGCGCCCAGTTGCATCGCCGCCCAGACGCAATACACCTCCTCAGGGTAAAGCGACGCTTTCATCCCGAATGCGCCGCCAACATTAGGCGCGATTACGCGAATAAGGCCCGTGTCTATCCCTAGAATTTGCGCCAGATGGCTACGTGTGCGGTGCGGTGTTTGGGTCGAATGCCAGATCGTCACGCCGCCGCCTGCCTCAGGCCGCACGGCAATGCCGCGCGGCTCCATGGCACATGGCGCAAGGCGCGCGTGCTGGACGGTCGCCTCAACTATATGCGCCGCCGTTCGCAGCGCGCCGTCCGGGTCACCTGCGCGCCACTCGCGCTGCGCGATAAGCGACGGCGCCGGAAGGTCCACCGTCTCAATGTCGAGCACGATGCAATCCAGCGCGTCCAGCGCCTCGCTCCGGCTGGCCGCCAAGATGGCCGCGATAGGCTGGCCAACCGCAGTCACATGCCCTTGGGCAAGGACCGCATAAGGAACCGCGAGTTCCAGCGGCATCACCTTATTTACAGGTAACGGGCCCAGATGGGCCACGTCCGCGCCGGTGTGAATGGCCCGCACTCCGGGCTGGTTGCCAGCGTCCGTGATATCCAAACCAGAAATCGCACCCGCAGCCACGTCGCTGCGCAGGAAGACGGCCCGCAGCGCGCCGGGTAGAACGATATCATCGCAATACTGACCCGCCCCGCGCAAAAGCGTGTGATTATCTTGTGGCCGAACACCGGGTGTCATAGCGCGTGATGCCTGCATATCAAAGTCATGGCGCATGATGCGCCGCGTCGCGAAAGGGTGCAAATAGCGGCTGTCACGATTGGTATCACGAAAACAGATAGCACGGGCCTGATGCTTACTCTAAACCGGGGGGCAGAATTCCGGCGGAGGACGACCATGACGGGCATTGGTATCATCGGGCATGGCGCGATTGCGCGTTACGTGGCGCAGGCGCTGGCGATGGGCGGAACGCCAGCCAGCGCCGTGTTGGCCCGACCCGGCCGCGAAGCTGCGGCGCAAGCTGCTTTGGGCCTCGTGCCTGTCACAGAGGCGCGCGAGATGGCACGTCATGCGCGGCTGGTTGTCGATTGCGCGGGACACGCGGGCCTATCTGCAAATGGTGCTGCGCTGCTGGGCGCGGGCTGTGACGTGATTACGTTGTCTCTGGGCGCGTTAGCGAACGATATGCTGAAAGAGGCATTGAAGCAGGGCGCAGAGGCTGGCGGCACCACCCTGCATCTGGCGTCAGGCGCGATCGGCGCGCTGGACGCGCTGGCGGCGGCGGCGATCGGTGGCCTCGACCATGTTTGCTATACTGGGACCAAACCGCCCGCAGGCTGGGCCGGATCACCGGCTGAGGAGGTGCTGGAACTGGCGAGCCTGACAGAGGCTACCGCGCATTTCACCGGCACGGCCCGGCAGGCAGCGTTGAGCTATCCCAAGAACGCCAATGTCGCCGCCGCCGTCGCGCTGGCCGGGATCGGATTTGACGCGACCGAGGTGTGCCTGATTGCCGATCCGGCGGCAGCGCAGAACATCCACCGGATCGAGGCGCAAGGCGCTTTCGGCCGACTAGATTTTATCATTTCCGGCAACGCGCTACCCGATAATCCCAAATCTTCGGCCCTTGCGGCGATGAGTGCGGTGCGCGCGGTGAGAAACCAGACCGCGTGGATGCGGCTTTAGGATCATGCCCAGCCACGCCCAGATCATGGCCCGCGTTATTGGCCGGCTCAAGCTGCGGCAGCTGCGCCTGCTGATTGCGGTGGCGCGCCACGGCAGCATCTTGCACGCCGCGCGTGAGCTGAACCTTTCACAGCCCGCCGCGACCAAGATGATCAAGGATCTGGAAATCGACTTTGACGTTTTGTTGTTCGACCGCACCAACCGGGGCGTCGTCCCGACCGTGTTCGGCGAGGCGCTAATCCGGGGCGGGCAACTGATATTCTCGCAGATAGGCACCACCGCGCAGGAGATGGAGGATCTGGCAGGCGGAAATGCGGGGCGGATCGTGGTCGGCACGCTACTTGCGGCCTCTGGCGGGCTGCTCCCCATGGCGATCAACGCAGTGCTGTTGCAGCGCCCGCGCCTTGCCATCAAGGTGGTCGAGGGCACCAACGAGGTGCTGATGCCCCGACTTCGCGCGGGCGAGCTGGATCTGGTGGTGGGCCGCCTACCCGTCCTTCGCCATCGTTCGGATTTGGAGCAGCGGCGCCTGATGCAGGGGCGCATCGCGCTGGTCGTGCGTGCGGGTCATCCGTTGCTGGGGCGCAGCCTCGGGTTTGACGATCTGCGCTGCTATGGTTGGATATTGCCGCCGCCCGATACCACGCTACGCCGCCAGATAGATCAATTCTTTGTCGCGGAAGGGCAGTATGTGCCGCCGACGCTGGTCGAATCGGTCAGCTATGTCACCAATCGCGGCCTGCTGGCGGCCAGCGATATGATCTGCGCCATGCCAGCAGAGGCGGCTGGGCTAGGCACAGGCAGCGCGCTTGCTGAATTGAGGCTGTCCCTGCCCTTTGGCGATGGCCCGTTGGGCGCATCATTTCGCAGCGCCACGTCGCTAACCCCCGCCGCCTCAGCGTTGCTGGAGGCGCTGGAGGAGGCCGCAAACATCCTTCAACCCAGCAGTATCAGCGACAGAGACGGAAAGTAGCAAACGGCCAGCAGCACCAACAAAACCGCGATCAAGAATGGCCAGAGCGCGGCAAAGATCGCCGTTGCCTTCACATCGCTCATCGAGGCGGCGATATACAGACCGACGCCCACCGGCGGCGTCAGCAGCCCCAGCGCCAGATTGATGCTGATGACCACGCCGAATTGGAACGGGCTTATGCCGTAGTCGCCAGTCGCGATGGGCAAAAGGATCGGCGTGACGAGGATCAGCGCCGCGATCCCATCGATTAGCATCCCGACGAGCAAGAGCGCGCCCATGACTATTAGCAGGAAGACGAACGGATCGGACGTCATTGACGTAATCAGCGCGGCCAGTTTCTGCGGTATCGCCTCATAGATCACGACCCAGCCAAAGACGTTGGCGGCGGCGACCATAAAGATCACCATCGACGCGTTTTGCGCCGTACGCAGGAACAGCGCGGCCAGATGTGACGGCTTCAACTCGCGGTAGACCAGCCAACCGATGAGGAAGGCGATCAGCGATGCGACCGCTGCGCTCTCGGTCGGGGTGGCGATGCCCATGACGATGCCGCCGATGATCGCGATTGGGATCAACGCGGCCGGCAGGCAGGCCAGCAAGGCACGGCCCGCGTCCCCGGCGCTCATCCATTGCCCCTTGGGGAAATTGGCGGCAAGGCCGATCAGCGTGACGACCACAAAGAAGCTAACAGCCATCAACAGACCGGGGATAATGCCCGCCAGAAACATATCACCGATGGGGATCTGCGCCAGAACGCCATAGATCACAAAGAGCATCGAGGGTGGAATAACCGGGGCCAGCAGGCCGCCCGCCGCCGTGGTGGCGGCGGCAAAACCCCGGTCATAGCCCTCCTTTTCCATCGCAGGCACCATCGCGCGGCTCATTACCGCGATCTGGCTGACGGCAGAGCCGATGATCGCAGCCATGAACATGTTGGCCAGAAGGTTGATCCAGACCAGCCCGCCGCGAAATCCACCGACCAGAACGCGCGCGGCGTTGATCAGCCGCTTGGTCATGCCGCCCTCGTTCATCAATTCGCCGGTTAGCATAAAGAGCGGGATGGCAAGCAGGCCGTAATTTTCGGTGCCCGCAAACATTTGCTGGGCAAAGCTGTCAAAAAGGACGGTGTTATCTGACTGCCAGATATAGCTCATCGCCGTCATCGCCAGCACGATCGAGATCGGAACCGCGCCGAAAAGCAGCAACAGAAACAGCAGCGCCGTCATGGCAGTACCCTGCCCGGTGTCCATGGCCGCGCAATGTTGGCAATGGCGTGCAGCGTCAGACCAAGCGCAAAGATCGGCATGATCAGCCATAGCCAGAATTTACGGATGCCCAGCGTCAGGGTCGGCTCCGCATAGATGAAATTGAAGGTCTCGCCTTGGAACGCCGTGGTATCGAGACCAGCGCGCAAAAGGTCCAGAGGCAGGAACCAACGCCAACAGAACCATAGCATCAGCGCGGCAAAGGTCAGGACGATGACATCGACTGCCCGCCGCGCAGCGTGGGCGGCGCCCGATGGCAACATGTCAGTAAAGAGCGTCACACTGACAGAGTGGCCAAAATGTACAGCGGCAGACGCAGCGAGGAATGTCATCCACGTCATCGCCATGATCGCGGCCTCATCGACCCAAAAGATCGACGCACTCATCGCGCGGGTCACGACGTTGAGCAGCACAAGGCACGTGATCGCCACCGCCAGAATAGCGGCGACTGCCATCTCAAGCCGCGCCCAACCATGTGAAACCTTGTGCAGCACTCTGCCCCCGCACTAAAAAGCTGGCCGCGCGTTCGCCCGCGCGGCCAGCATGATCATCATCGTAATGGATTACTCAGCCGAGGCCGCTGCGGCGTCGCGCATCTCGCCCAGAACGCCCGATTGCTCGGACCAGATTTTGTCCCACTCGGCGGGCACATCGCCAAAGAATTCGGGGCCGACGTCGATGAACGCGGTGTCGGTTCCGCGCACCTCATCCAGCCACTCCTGATCCTTGACGATGTAGGTCGCGATGCATTCATCCAAGCGCTTTTTCATCAGCTCGGTGATGGTCGCGCGGTCCTCCTCCGACATGTCCTTCCAGACCTTGGCCGATACGAGGCCGACCATCGGGAACATCATGTGGTTGGACACGATGACCGTATCGGCCTGCTCGAAGTATTTCAGCTTCCATATCAGTTCGGCGTCCATGTCGATGGCGTTAACCTGACCATTGGCCAGCGCGTCATAAACCGCGGGCAGTGGCATGGGCGTCGGCGCGGCGCCAAGAAGGTTGTAGAAATCAAGGATAGGCTTGAACGGTGTGATGCGCAGCTTCTTGCCCTTGAGGTCAGCGGCGGTCTGAACCTCGCCCTTGGAGACTATCTGGCGCAGGCCGGCCATGCCGTAGCCGATTCCGACGACGCCGGCCTTGGCAGGCAGATCCTCTAGCATGCGGGCGGCCAGATCAGATTGCAGAATGCGGCCAGCATGGCCGATGTCATTTGCGAGGTAGGGCGCATAGAAGGCACCAAAATCGGGCACGCGGTTCGATACTTCGGCCACGGTCAGGAACGCCATGTCCAGCGCGCCGGTTTGCAGCTGCTGCATCATCTCGGCTTCGCTGCCCAGCTGCTGCGCGGGAAAGACGGTGACGGTATGCGCGCCGTCCGTCGCCTCGGCCAGATCGGCGCCAAAATCCTCGGCGGCCTTTGTCCAGATGTGGTTTGGCGGGGTAATCAGCCCCAGGCGCAGCTCATGCGCTGTGGCGGCGCTGGCCAGCAACATCGTGGCGGACGCAATCGAGGCTGCGAGTGTGGCGAGCAGTTTGGATAGGAATGTCATTCTAGGGTGTCTCCTCCGGTGATTGTTGGTATCGCGCCGCTCTTGCGGGGCGCTTGTCGTTATGCGGGGTCCAGTTTCACCCATCCCTCGGGCGGCTCCTTGCCCGGATGGACGGTGCCGCAATCTGGGCAGGTGCGCGCCTCGGTCGAGGCATAGAATCCTTCATAGACAGGCGGCAGATCATCGACAATGGATTTCAGCTGCATTTCGGCGCGGTGGACCAGCGCATCGCAGTCAAAGCAGTACCATTCCACGGCGTCCAGTTCGCCGGTCTGGCGCTTTGGCTCAATCACCAGACCGACGCTGCCCTCCTGCGGGCGCTGGGGCGAATGGCGCACATGCGGCGGCAAAAGGAACACGTCGCCTTCGCGGATGGGCACGTCGTAGAAATCATCGCCATCCTTTAGCTTCAGCAGCATATCGCCCTTAAGCTGGTAAAAGAATTCCTCGACCGGATCATCGTGATAGTCGGTACGCTTGTTCGGGCCGCCGACGACGGTGACCATCAGATCGGCATCCTCGAACACCTTTTTATTGCCAACGGGGGGCTTTAGCAGGTGTTGATGCTCTGCAATCCACTTGTGAAAGTTGAACGCTGCCAGTCTGCCCATGATCGCTCCTCGGTTTGGCTTGGCGCCACTGTCTGCCCTGCCCGGCTATCCGCGCAATCAGGCATGGCGAAATCCGCTATCACGGTTTGTGATAGCCGCGCTGATTTGAGTTTTCACCATAGCGCAGCGCAGCGCAAGCGTGTCAGCCGTCCTTGAACAGATTGCCATATCGCTCGCGCAGAATATTCTTTTGCACTTTGCCCATCGTATTACGCGGCAATTCGTCCAGCACGATCAGCTTGCGAGGATGCTTGAAACGCGCCAACGCCGTGGCGGCTGCGGCCATGATGGCGTCCGCGTCCGGCGTCTGGCCGGGCTCCGCCACCAGAACGCCCACGACCGTTTCACCAAAATCTGGATGTGGAACGCCGATCACGGCGCTTTCCAGCACGCCGGGCTGCTCGTCCAGCACCAACTCTATCTCTTTGGGGTAGATGTTATAGCCGCCCGAGATGATCAGGTCCTTGCCGCGCCCAACGATGTGGACATAACCGTCGTCGTCGATCTTTCCCAGATCGCCAGTGATAAAGAAGCCATTGCTGCGCAACTCCTCTGCGGTTTTTTCCGGCATCTGCCAGTACCCCAGAAAGACGTTGTCACCGCGCACCTCTAGCTGGCCAACCTCGCCTTGGGGCAGGTCTGCGCCGGTGGCCGGATCAGTCACTTTCAATTCGACGCCGGGCAGCGGAAATCCGACAGTCCCGGCACGGCGGTCGCCATCATAGGGGTTCGACGTGTTCATATTCGTCTCGGTCATGCCATACCGCTCAAGGATCGCGTGGCCTGTGCGCGCGCTGAACTTTTCATGCGTCTCGGCCAGCAAAGGCGCGCTGCCAGAGGTGAAGAGGCGCATATGCTGCGCCGCGTTACGGTCAAAACGCGGATCATCAAGCAGCCGGGTGTAAAACGTCGGCACGCCCATCATCGAAGTCGCATTGGGCAAGTGGTGCAACACAGCGTCCACATCGAATTTCGGCAAAAAGATCATTGCGCCGCCCGCCAAAAGCGTTGTGTTCGTCGCTACAAACAGGCCGTGGGTGTGAAAAATCGGGAGGCAGTGGATCAGCACGTCGTTGTCCGTAAACCGCCACTCATCCGACAGGACTTCTGTGTTGCTCAGCAGGTTTTTCTGGCTCAGCATCGCGCCCTTTGACCGGCCCGTCGTGCCGGACGTGTATAGAAGCGCGGCCAGATCGTCCTCGCTGCGGTCCACGGTCGGATACGCGCTGCCCTGCCCTGCAGCCCCGTCCATCAGCGTCCCGGTCCCGTCCGCATTCAGCGTGGCCAGTTGCGCGCCAAGTTTTTCAGCAATTGGTGCGAGATCCGCAGATACGGCGCTGTCGCATACGACCAGCGCGGCGCCCGAATCTTCGACGAAATACGTGACTTCGCTAGCCGTGTAGGCGCTATTCAGCGGCAGAAAAATCACGCCCGCCTGTACGCACGCCGCATAGAGGGCAAGCGCCTCGGGTGATTTGGCCACCTGCGCGGCAAGGCGGTCGCCCGGCGACAGCCCCAGCGACGTCAGGTACCCGGCTATGCGTGCGGCGGTGACGAGGAATTCCGCATGTGTGATGCGGGCGCCGTCCGGCAGGATCAGGAACGTCGTATCCTTGCCTGCGTGGCGGCCAAGCAGCGTGTCATAAAGGGGGTTTGCCATGGCTCAGGTTCCTTTGGCCGTCTTGGTCGGGGTAGGATTTTCGGTACTTTTTTCCTTGCTAGCGGCCAGCGTTTTCTCACCACTTGCGGCAAGTGACTTCACGCCGCTCGTCGCGGCGATGGCCCCGCTATCTGCAAATGCCTCATGCCGTTCGGCCGTACGGCGCAGATCATAGAGGTAGTTAACCATAACGCCGCCCGACTGCGCGCGGCCCTTGTCGGACAGATCGGCATCGGCGTGCAAGGCATGAATGATCGCCCCGTTGCCCAGATGAAACCGCGCAACCGGGTCCAGCGGTGCAGTGCCGCGCCCTTTGGCGTTCAGCAAGTAATGCGCCGCGAGGCCGGGCAAATCGGTGGCCTTCGCATCAATTCCCTCGGACTTTATCCAATTCATCAGGCCGGGAACGGGCGACAGCGTGACAAAGCGCGCGATGTTTGGCAACTCGCCCGATAGATCACCGGCGACCTGCTTGATCAACGAATTCCCGAATGACATGCCGGCAAGCCCCGACTGGCAGTTCGAAATGGAATAGAAGACGGCAGTATCGGCGGCACTTGCGCTCAACGCTTCGCGCCCCTCCACGAGCAGTGGCTGCACCGCGCCGGGAATACCGCGCGTCAGCGCGACCTCGACGAATATCAGCGGCTCGTCCGGCATAGCAGGGTGGAAAAATGCGAAACAGCGCCTGTCCTCGGGTTGCACCCTGCGGCGCAGATCATCCCAGCTGTCGATGGCATGAACCGCCTCATAGGCGATGATTTTCTCCAGAATGTTAGCGGGCGTATCCCAAGTGATGCGGCGCAGCACCAGAAAGCCGCGATTGAACCACGACGCAAACAGGTGGCGAAAATCCAGATCCAGCGCCTCCAGCTCGGGCTCGCCGCGGCCCAGACGCAAGAGGTCGGCACGCATTTCAACCAATGCGCCGGTCGCGCCCGGCATCCGATTGAGGCGGCGAATTAGCTCCTGCCTCGGTGGCTCGGTCGCGGTCAGGAACGCGCGGTAGCTGGCGCGCGACGGCGTGGATTCGTAGGCATCAAGAGCGCTGCGCGCGGCGGCAGGGTCAACATTCATCGCGCCCGCAAGGTGATGGAAGAACGCCAGCTTTGCCGCATCATCCTCGGCCCGGTACCGCGCCAATATCTGCTCGGCCAGCAGCGATCCGGAAATTTCTCCTTGGGCGCTGACCAGAGCGTCTGCCAGTTCCTTGACCGGCCTGCGGCTCCAGTCGCCGCGCTTGGCCGCGTTTGCGCCCCGCTCAAAAACCGAGGCCAGAAGATCGCTGAGGACGGTCATATCGCGGTGCCCATCACATAGTCAGGCAGCCAAGTAGCAAGGCTGGGGAACACGCACAGAAGGATGATGGCCAGCACCATGCAGCCCACGAACGGCAGCGAGCCCATAAGGATCGTCTTGAGCGAGATGTCGGGCGCAATGCCGTTGATGACATATAGGTTCAGGCCAACGGGCGGGCTGATCAGACCGATTTCCATGTTGATAGTCAGGACCACCGCGAACCAGATCGGATCGAACCCCGCAATGGTGATAATCGGCATAAGGATCGGGGCTGCCATCAAGATCACGGCGACGGGCGGCAAAAAGAAGCCCGCAACCAGCAAGAAGAGGTTGATCGCGCCCATCAAAACCCACCGGTTCACGTCCAGTGTGCCGATCCATTCCGCGATGGACTGCGTAATGAACAGACTGCTGAGCATGTAGGAAAATACGCCTGCGGCGGCGATGATAAAGAGGATCATCACAGACTCGCGCGTCGAGTCGCGCAGGATCAGCCATAGGCCGACAGGGCTCCATAGTTTGTAGATAAGCATGGCGATGACGATACACAGCAACGCACCGACAGCCGCCGTTTCGGACGGAGTCGCGATACCGCCATACATAGCATAAAGCACGCCAAGAATGATGATGAGAAAGGGGATCACGCGCGGCAGGATTTCAAACTTCTGCTTCCACGTGTAGCTGCCAGCGGTGAGCACCTCAGCATTGCCCGATTTCCAAGTGGAATAGAGCGACCATGCCATGAAGAGTGTGACCAGCAGCAACCCCGGAATCACGCCGGCCAAGAACAGGCGCCCGATCGAGGTTTCGGTCGCGATGCCGTAGACGATCATGGTGACGGACGGCGGGATAAGGATGCCCAGCGTGCCGCCCGCCGCGATGCTGCCTGCGGCCACACCGTCGGGATAGCCGCGCTTGCGCATCTCGGGGATGCCCATCTTGCCAATCGCCGCGCAGGTCGCAGGGCTGGAGCCGGACATGGCGGCAAAGAGTGCGCAAGCGCCAAGGTTTGAGATCACCAGACCGCCGGGGATGCGGGTTAGCCACCGCTCCAGCGCCTCATAAAGGTCCGCGCCCGCCCGTGTGGATGCAATTGATGCGCCCATGATGATAAACATCGGAATGCTAAGCAGGGCAAAGCTATCAAGCTTGCTAAAGAAGATTTCAGGCATCAGCTCCAATGAGCGCATCCCGTCAAACGCGACCAGAAAGCCGCCCGAGACGATCAGCAGCCCAAGGGCAACGGACACCCCAGAGAACAGCACTGCAATGGTGCAAATCGCGACAAGCGCGCCCAGCGTCAGCGGGTCCATCAGGTATCCTCCAATCCGAATGGTGCCTCGATCCGGAGGATCAGGGCGACGAGGTCTGCGATAAGTTGCAGCAGCAAGAGGCCAAAGCCGATAGGCAGCGACATGTAGGGAATCCACAGCCGCACGCCCCAGATTGTGTCAGATCGCCAGCCGCGCTCCCACGCGAAATGCCAGTAGTCATAGCCGTAATAGAGCATCACGGCGACGACTGCGGCGCTGAGGCTGAGGGTGAAACAAGCGAGGATAAACCGCGCACGCGGCGGCAAAGATATGGGGATCAGATCAACATTCACATGCCCGCGCAGGCGTTGCACATATGGTAGGCCGATCAGGGTGGCGGCGATCATCAGATAGACGACCATCTCGGTTTGCCAAATGGTCGACTGGTTCAGGACGGCGCGGACAAAGATCATCTGGCAGGTGATACCAACTGCAACGACGATCATTGCAGCCGATATCCACCCTGCGACGTTTGAGAGGGCGGCAACCACCTTGAGAAATGTGTTGTCGCCTGTTCTGGCAACGCGGTGCGTTACTTGTCCGGCCATGTCGCGCTCCCTTGAATGTTGTCTAAAGTTGCTAGGATATGCGGGGTGTCATAGTCCGAACAGCGGCAATGCAGCCGAACGAGCGCCTTCGCCTATCGGCGGGCAATTATCCGTCTGGCTAAGATTGCGTGTTAGGCAGGGGCAATCATGCCCCTGCCCCCGGCGAGATCACTCGACCGCCAGCGCCATGTCCAGCAATTCCTGGCCATTCGGCACGTTCTCGACAAAGTTTTTGTAGGACGTCGTCTTGGCAATTTCGCGCCAAGCGTTGAAATCATCCTGCGTCATCGTCGCGATCTCGACACCAGCATCGCGGAAGACTTGGACGGACTCTGCGTCCTGCTTTTTTGCCTCTTCCAGATAATACGCCTCGGCTTTGGCCGACCCATCAAGCAGCGCCTGTTGCTGCTCTTCTGTCAGGCTCTCAAACTTGGACTTGTTCATCAAAAGGGGCTGATACATGAACCACAGCGCCACTTCGGCGGCTGGGGTATAGCAGGCCACCTGCTCGTAAATGCGGTAACTGACGAAGGACGAAGATGACGTGTTCGCCGCATTCAGAACGCCCGTTTGCATTGCATTGTAGATATCGGCGCTGGACATTGATGCGATGGACGCACCTGCCCCGGCCAGCATCTGCTCAAACGCTTTGCCGGCGGCGCGGGTTTGCAGGCCTTCCACGTCGGCAGGTTTGGTGATGCACTTATCCTTGCCAACAAATCCGCCCGCCAGATAGCCGTGCACCAGTGTCATGACGTCATCCTCGGCCATCTTGGCCTCAATTGCGTCCATAAACGGGCTCGCATTAAGGCGCGCTGCATGGTCATGGTTTTTCACCAAACCCGGCATCAGCGTCAGGTTAAAGCTGGGCTGCTGGCCACCTGCATAGGATAGCGGAAAGACGGTCATATCAAGCTGGCCCCGGCTCAGCGGCTTATATTGCTCGCGCGGCTTGAACAGCGATTTGGAGCCGAAGATCTTGATCTCCAGATCCACATCGGCGGCGGCTACCTCATCCGCAACGATCTGCGCAACCTTGTGGCGCACGTCATTGTTGGACCACTGATGCGACAGGCGCAGCTCGGTCGCATAGGCGGCGGGCGCCAGTGCCATAAGGGCTGTTGCCGCGACGGCGGCCTTGAGCATGGATTTCATAGTGTGTCCTCCCAGACTGTTATTCTTGTTGGCCCGGTGTCCCCCGAACCCTGGCGTGCAGGTTAGGCGGGCCATGTTTTCCAAGTCAATCACTTTGTATACAACAAATTGATCTTTGCATGCACTGAGCTGAGCGCTAAGCTGACCCGATGGAAAAGCGCCGCGCAGATATGATTGCAGAAGAGATTGAAGAGTTGATCTTTGGCGGCACCTATGGCGACGGCGCTCGGCTGGACGAGGCGGCGCTGGCCGAGCGGTTTGGCGTGTCGCGCACCCCAATCCGCGAGGCCCTGCAAAAGCTGTCGCTGTCGGGGCTGGTCACGCAGATCCCGCGCCGGGGTGTGTTCGTACGCCAGCCCGGCCCCGTTGAGCTGATGGAGATGTTCGAGGTCATGGCCGAGCTAGAGGCCGCCGCCGCGCGCCTCGCCGCCCTGCGCATCAGCGACGCAGCGCTCGCCGATCTGCGTGCCGCCAATACAAAATGCCAAAGCGCTGTCGCGGCGCAGGACCCTGCCGCCTATTACCTCGAAAACGAGCGATTTCACCAGATCATCTATGAGCAGTCCGGCAACGCCTTTCTGCGGGCCGAGGCGCTACGCCTGCACCGCCGCCTGCGCCCATTCCGGCGCCAACAGCTCCGCCTGCGCGGCCGGTTAGCGCAATCCATGGCCGAGCATGTGGACATCGTCGCGGCCCTGACGCGCGGCGACGCGCCCGGCGCCGCTGATGCCCTGCGCGGGCACGTCGCTGTGCAGGGCGAGAAGTTTCACTACCTCATGACCAGCCTGCGGCAGGCAGCTGAATAACGCATCCTCTCGACAGGGGCACGGCGCGCGGTCTAGAACCGTGGCCAAAGGAGCTATCCCATGACCTCGATCTTGATCCTGAACGGGCCAAACCTGAACCTGCTGGGCACGCGCCAGCCCGAGGTTTACGGCCACTCGACCCTCGCGGATATCGAGACGATGTGCCGCGGTCATGCCTCCTCGCGCGGGGCCGACATGGCGTTCGCCCAAAGCAACTGCGAAGGCGCGCTGATCGACCACATCCACGCGGCCAAGGGTGTGCATCAGGGCATCGTGCTGAACGCGGGGGCCTACACGCACACTTCTATCGCGCTGATGGATGCTATTGCCTCGGTCGAGCTGCCGGTGGTTGAACTGCACCTGTCGAACATCCACGCGCGCGAGGAGTTTCGCCACGTCAGCTACATCGCAAAGGTCGCATTGGGCGTGATCTGCGGCTTTGGCGCGGCAGGTTATCCGCTAGCCATGGACGCGCTATTGGCGCATCTGGCGCAGAAGGGTTGAGGGTCTGCTTGCGGGACGTTTCTGCCATTGGAGTTTGCAAACATATGCTGGCTATAAATCAAACGACCACGTTATCCTGAGATGAGCGCAGCGTGATTCCGTTCGGCCGGCTGGCGGCTCGACAGCCTCACACTGGAGCATGTTTTGAGCTTTAACGACCTTGCAGACTGCGTGTTCTCGAGATGGTCACCGCAAATAGGTGACCCGACAATCGTAGGTTGGCTAACGGTCGCTTCATATTTCATTGTCAGCGTGATTTCAGTGTTGGTTTTTCTCAGACAGTCTGGACGAAGCCGCATGTTCTGGCTCTTTTTATCAGCCCTTCTTTTTGCGTTAGCGATCAATAAGCAGCTTGATCTACAGTCCGCGTTGACGGCTGTGGGGCGTTGCCTGTCTCAAGCGCAAGGATGGTATGCTGAGCGTCGGACTTTCCAACTCAGCTTCATAATTTCAATCATCATAGCAAGCGTGTTGATTGCAGTGCTACTATTCTGGGCGATGCGACGGGAGCTAAAACATATATGGCTCGCACTGACCGGTACTGCATTACTGCTTGCGTTCATTGCTATCCGCGCCGTTGGATTTCATCACTTCGACCAGTTTATTGGTTATGAGGTTGGCAGTATTCGAGTGAACTGGGCATTCGAAATCGGTGGCATTGCGATGATAGGGGCCAATGGACTCTATCTGCTGTTGCGCAGATCCAGTGACGAAAAGACAGTCGGTGGTGCAAACAGTAATTTGGGCTCGAAGCCGCCATCGCGATTGTGATTGCGCCCTAAAAACACCGCACCCATCACCCAGAACGAAAAAGAGCGAGCCATTTGGCCCGCTCTCTTCAAACTCACGAAATTCGAAAAATCAGCTCTTGCCGACCTTCGCGACCTCGGCGGCGAAGTCTTCCTTCTCCACTTCGATGCCCTCGCCCACTTCCAGGCGGACGTAGCCGGTGATCTCGGCGCCGGCCTCTTTGGCGGCGGCCGCGACGGTCAGGTCGGGGTTCATTACGAACGCCTGACCCATCAGTGTAGACTCGGCCATGAATTTCTTCATGCGGCCCTCGATCATCTTTTCGATAACCCGCTCAGGCTTGCCGCTCTCGCGGGCGATGTCCATCTGGACTTGCTTTTCCTTTTCGACAACGGCGGTATCCAGCGATGCCTCGTCAAAGGCGACAGGATTGGTCGCTGCGATGTGCATTGCGATCTGGCGGCCGAATGCCTCGTCACCCTTCAGCGCGACCAGCACGCCAATCTTGCCCATGCCATCGCTGGCGGCGTTGTGGATATAGGACACGACCGTATCGCCCTTGATGGACTCCATCCGGCGCAGGCCCATGTTCTCGCCGATAGTGGCGATCTTGGCGGTGATTGTCTCTTCGACGGTCTTGCCGCCCAAGTCTGCGGTTTTCAGCGCCTCAATGTCGTCGACCTTGACGGCAGCATCCGCGATGGAGGCAACCATGGCCTGAAAGTCGCTGTTTTTACCGACGAAATCAGTTTCGGAGTTGATTTCCACAGCGACGCCGCGGCCATTCTCGACCTTGACGGCGACGAGGCCCTCGGCTGCCGTGCGGCCCGACTTCTTGGCGGCCTTGGCCAGACCCTTCGTGCGCAGCCAGTCAACGGCGGCGTCCATGTCGCCGTCGTTTTCGGTCAACGCTTTCTTCGCGTCCATCATGCCTGCGCCCGTCGTGTCGCGCAGTTCCTTCACCATTGCAGCAGTGATCGCCATTTGGCTCTCCTAAAATTATCGAAACGGCCCGGCGGTTTTCCCGCCGGGCGCTTGTAAGTTGAGGTTCAGCGCAGCTTAGCTGTTCTCGCCGGCCTTGGCTGCCATCTCGGACACTTCTTCGCTCGACTTGATGTCCAGCGGAGCTTCCTTGGCGGCCATGTCGTCCTTGGCTGTCTCTGCCGACACAGCGCCGGTTTCGACGCCAGGCTTCACATCTGCGGGCGCGGGTGCTGTGACCTCCTCGACGGGGGCCTCTTCCATTGCGCCGATGTCGATGCCTGCCGCGCCCATCTGGGCCGACATGCCGTCCAGCGCCGCGCGGCTGATCAGATCACAGTAGAGTGCAATCGCGCGTGCCGCGTCGTCGTTGCCGGGGATGATATAGTCGATCCCGTCGGGCGAGCAGTTGGTGTCGACGATCGCGACAACTGGAATGCCCAGCTTGTTCGCCTCGGCGACGGCCAGCGCCTCTTTCTTGACGTCGATGACGAACAGCAGGTCGGGAACGCCGCCCATTTCGCGGATGCCGCCCAGCGACGCCTGCAATTTGGTCTGGTCACGTTCCATGCCCAGACGCTCTTTCTTGGTCAGGCCGTCCGAGCCGTGCTCCATCGACTCGTCGATTTCCTTGAGGCGGTGGATCGACTTGGACACGGTCTGCCAGTTGGTCAGCGTGCCGCCCAGCCAGCGGTGGTTCATGTAATACTGTGCGCATTTCTCGGCGGCTTCGGCGACGGGAATGGCCGCCTGACGCTTGGTGCCTACGAACAGAACGCGGCCGTTCTTGGCCACAGTTTCGCGCACGACGTTAAGCGCGGCATCCAACATAGGGACGGTCTGCGTCAGGTCCATGATATGGATGCCGTTGCGTGCGCCATAGATGTACTCGCCCATGCGGGGATTCCATCGCTGCGTCTGGTGACCAAAGTGAACGCCAGCTTCAAGCAGTTGGCGCATGGTGAACTCGGGAAGAGCCATGCCTTGTATTCCTTTTCCGGTTTTCGCCTCGGCACGGGGTGAGAGGCGGAATGCCTCAACCGGTGGACAGCCGGGGATGTCTCCCCCGGACGGCCCGCCCGTGCCTGCGGATTTCTAGTGTGTGCGCGTATAGACGCAAGGCTATGCAGGCGCAAGCCCCCCGCCATGGCCCGCCACATCAAAGGGCTACGCGCACGCAAGCGACCAGAAGCGCGAGCGCGCGCTTTGCGCCATTGATGCCCCCGGCATTTGCCCCTACATCTATCAAATTCCGTTTTTGAGGCTGAAAAAGACCATGACAGCACCTTTTAATGACGACACTAACCCGCCTCGCCGTGCCAGCATATTTGCACGGCTGCGCGCGCGGTTTTTGACAGGGCTTGTCGTGGTCTTGCCTGTTGCGCTTACGATATGGCTGATCTGGACGATGATCGGCTGGGTCGACGGGCTGGTGCTGCCTCTGATCCCATACGATCTGACGCCCGAGCACTATCTGGGGATCAATCTGCGCGGCGTGGGCGTGGTCGTTTTCCTCGTCTTTACCATCCTTATTGGTTCTGTCGCGAAGGGGTTGATTGGCCGAACGTTGATCCGCTTTGGCGAAAATCTGGTTGGGCGAATGCCTGTCGTTCGCTCGATCTATTCGGGGGTGAAGCAAATCTCGGAGACGATCTTTGCCCAGACCGAGCGCAGCTTTGAGACAGCGTGCCTGATCCAGTACCCGCGCAAAGGCATCTGGGCTATCGGTTTCATTTCGACCATGGCCAAGGGCGAAATCGCGGGCAAGGCTGAGACGGGCGGCGCGCTGGTCAGTGTGTTCCTGCCCACCACGCCGAACCCGACCTCCGGCTTCTTGTTGTTCCTGCCTAGGGAGGACGTGGTTGAGCTGAAGATGACGGTCGAGGATGCGGCCAAGCTGGTGATTTCAGCAGGCCTCGTCTATCCCAATCAGATCAAGCCCGAGGAACTGCCTCACAAGGACGCATGACCCCGATCACGAGAACATCTCGCCCAGATCGACGGTGCTGCGCTGGCCGAAATCGTCCCAGTGGGCCTCAAGAAACTTGTCTGCCGCGACGCGGCCTGCTTCTTTGAGGCGCGACAAGATGTAAGGGTTCGGCATCATTTTGGTTGCGACTGACATCTCGGCCATCAACGGATCGTCGGCGATCATGTGGACGTGGATCCGCTTCATCACTCCCTCGCCCAAAGTGCCCGTATTCAGCAGCCGCTGCACAAAGCCGATCGCGCGCAACTCGCGTAACAACGACGAGTTGAAGCTGATCTCGTTGATACGGTTCTGGATTTCCTGCGGTTGACGCGGCACGTCGGGCCGCTCCAGCGGATTGATGTTGACGATCACGATATCGCTGGGCAGATCGGCCTCGAAAAGCGGATATAGCGCCGGATTACCGGTATAGCCGCCGTCCCAGTAATGCTCTCCGTCGATTTCGACCGCCTGAAACAAAGTCGGCAGGCATGCGGACGCCAGCAGTGCATCAGCGCCGATCGCATCGCCGCTGAATATCTTTATTTTTCCTGTACGCACGTTGGTCGCACATACATTTAGGCGCGGCGCATCATCGGCACACACCTTGTCGTAAGCAAAGTTTTCGACGACCTTGAGCAGTGGGTTGGTGTAGAACGGGCCGTACGAGTAGGGTGAAAACGCGCGCGTCACGGCGCCCGACATTGTCACTGGAAGCGAGTGTTCCAGCGCCGCGCTGACGGCCCCTGCCCCAGGCATCAGCCCCATCATCCAAGCGGGCATGCGCATATCTTCGACAGCGCCCATCTGGCCCCACAGCCAGTCCAGCGCCTCGCGCGCGCCCTCGCGGCCATTCGTCGCCCATCCGGCCTTGAACGCGGCGCCGTTCAGGGCGCCGGCAGACGTGCCCGATATTGCGCTGACCTCTAGCGCCTCCTCGTCCAGAAGCCGGTCGAGAACGCCCCAAGTGAACGCTCCGTGCGCGCCGCCGCCTTGTAGCGCCAGATTGATCCGCTTCGTTTCCATTACTGCCTTTCGGAATGATTTCGGGGTAAATATTACTGCTCGGCATCAAAACTCACAGGCCGCTGCCGAATCAAAAGGCGCCGCGCCAACCGCGCGGCGCCCTGATCCATTTGCAAAACGCGCGGCTTACAGCGCCGTCCAGCCCCCATCGACGCTGATCGTGGTCCCTGTCACCTGCGCCGCCGCGTCCGAACACAGGTATAGCGCGGTCCCGCCCAGCTGCTCGACCGTCGCAAACTCCTTGGAGGGTTGGCGCTCCAACAAGACGTTCTTGATCACGTCCTCGCGGCTCATGCCGTATTCTTTCATCGTATCGGGAATCTGCTCCTCGACCAGCGGGGTCAGGACATAGCCGGGGCATATGGCGTTGGCTGTGATTGGCTCTCGTGCTGTCTCTAGCGCGGTCACCTTGGTCAGACCGACAATGCCGTGCTTCGCTGCGACATAGGCCGATTTAAAGGGACTGGCGGTCAAGCCATGGGCCGACGCGATGTTGATAACCCGGCCCCAGCCTGCCTTGCGCATCATCGGTAGCGCGGCGGCGGTGGTGTGAAAGGACGAGCTGAGGTTGATCGCGATGATGGCGTCCCACTTGGCGGTAGGGAAATCCTGCAAAGGCGCAACGTGCTGGATGCCTGCGTTGTTGATCAAAATATCGCAGGCGCCCGCCTGCTCGATCAATGCGCGGCATTCGTCGCCCTTTGACATGTCGGCCTTGATATAGCGGACATCTGTGGCAAATTCAGCGGCCAGATCCTTGGCCAATTGGTGATCTTCATCTGTGTCGCTGAATGAGTTGAGCACGACATGACCTCCAGCACGCGCCATTTCGCGCGCAATGCCCAAGCCTATGCCTGAGTTACTGCCGGTGACGATGACGGTCTTGCCCTTGATGCTCATTATTATTCTCCTGAGTTGTGTTGCGTTGCAGCATATAATGCTGCATCTGCAAATGTCACTGTCCCTTGCGCAATGACGTCATAACGGCAGGCCAAAAAAAAAACGCCAGCGCGAAGCTGGCGTTAAAGTTATTGAGGCAGGTTTCATACAGGCAAGAAACCTATCGAGCAGTGACTCTCTTATAAGCAATCTCGCGCTGGCATCCAAGCTAAAAGTTTGAAATGGCTAGAACCCCTCTCTACGGTCAAACCCAGTGAAACAACGCAGATCAGGAATTGTTGCCACTATGAGATCATATAGTTTCCAATACCTTGAGCGCCTTTCAGCCGCTGCAGCCTTTGTTTTCTTGGGTGTGCTCGCGGCACTGCCCGCCCTTGGCCAGCCAGTTCACGGTATTGCGATGTACGGCGATCCGGCCCTGCCGCGCGGCTATTCGTCGCTACCCTATGCCAATCCTGACGCGCCCAAGGGCGGTAGCATCACCAGTGCCAATGTCGGTGGATTCGATTCGCTTAACCCTTTTGCGACCAAGGGGACGCCCCCTTGGCAGTTGCGCTACCTGGCCTACGAATCGCTTCTGGGCCGCTCTTGGGACGAGCCGTTTACGCTTTATGGCCTTCTGGCCGAGACGTTGGAGACTGATGAAAGCCGCGAATGGGTGGAATTTACGCTGAATTCCGCCGCCGCGTTCTCTGACGGTAGCCCGGTCACGATCGAGGACGTGATCTGGTCGTTTGAGACGCTGGGCACGCGCGGCCATCTGCGCTACCGCGATTTCTGGACGCGCGTCGATAGCATCGCGCAGTCTGGTCCGGGTAAGATCCGCATCGAGTTCGATACGTCAAATGGCCCGCCCGACCGCGATCTGGTGCTGCTGGCCGGCCTGCGTCCGATCCTGAAAAAATCGCAATGGTCAGGCACAGAGTTTGAGGATGGCGCGATCGAGGATATCCCCATCGGCACCGCGCCCTACGTTGTGGACAGCTACCAGATTGACCGGCAGGTAAAGCTGCGGCGCAACCCTGACTACTGGGGGGAGAACCTGGGTTATCGCCGCGGCACTGGCAATTTTGATGAGATCCGCATCGACTTCTACGGCGACGACGCCGTGATGAAAGAGGCATTCAAAGCGGGTGAGATCAGCTATATCCGCGAATTCAACGCCGAACGTTGGCAGGAGATGGCCGACCTGCCCGCAGTAAAGCGCGGTGATATCGAGCTTAGTGAGGTCCCAAATAGCCAGCCATCGGGCATATCCGGTTTTGTTATGAATACCCGCAATCCCCCGCTGGACGACTGGCGGGTGCGCCAAGCGCTGATTGATGCGTTCAATTTTGAATATATCAACGACACGCTGACTGGCGGGCGGCAACCGCGCATCACCTCGTATTACTCCAATTCCGAACTGGGGATGCGCCCCGGCCCGGCAAGCGATGCTGAGGCCGCGCTGCTGGCCCCCTACGCCGATAGCCTGCTGCCCGGCACGCTGGAAGGATACGCCTTGCCTACCTCCGACGGGTCCAAGCGCAACCGCGACAATATCCGCGCCGCCGCCGACCTGCTGGCAGACGCCGGCTGGCAGGTTGAGAACGGCGTCCTGCACAAGGATCGCCAGCCGCTGGTCCTGACCGTGGTGCTGCAACAGGACGCGCTGGTGCAGCAGGCAACCGCGATGATGGACATCTACGCCCGCGCGCTCGAGCGGTTGGGCATCACCCTGAACGTCGAGAGCGTCGACAAGGCGCAATATACCGTCCGTGAGGCGAATTATGACTTTGACCTCACTTATATGCGACGGTCGCTATCGCTTTCGCCGGGCGGTGAGCAGTATTTCTATTGGGGCGCAGAGGGCGCAGATCAGCCCGGGAGCCGCAATTTGATGGGCATGGACAGCCCGGCGGCCGAGGGTATGATCCGCGCCATGCTGGCTGCTACCAACCACGATGATTTCGTCACGGCGGTACGTGCGCTGGACCGGGTGTTGATTTCGGGCCGCTATGTCATTCCGATACATCAGTATTCGGTGGGCCGTATTGCCCATGACGCCCGCCTGCACTATCCTGAGGACCGGCTGCCCCTCTATGGCGACGGCGTGGGTTTCCTGCCCGAAGTCTGGTGGATGGCCGACTAGATCCGCCAAAGACCGGGAAATTCCGGCGCGGCTAGACGAGCAGGCATAGGCAAATACAGGTATTTTTGATGAAAACCATGATCGCAATATGTGCGCTGGCATTGCTGGCAGGTTGCGCGACAGTCGACGGCGTCGGCCAAGACATCTCGGGCGCCGCGCGCGGTGTTCAAGGCTGGTTCTAGGCCGGGCATAGTCGCCGGATCAGACGCTGCGGCACTGCGGTGGATCGCCGCCTGCGCAAACGGCGCGAGCCTTGCATTGGGCCTGCCCTGCGCATACCAAGGCGGCGCCCATGAATGAAAGGCCCGCCCGAATGGTCAAACTCGATATCGTCTCCGACCCGATTTGCCCTTGGTGCTATATTGGCAAGACCCTGCTGGACCGCGCGCTGGAGCAACGCCCCGAGCATCCCTTTGTGGTCGAGTGGCATCCCTTTCAGCTGAACCCTGATATGCCAGCCGTCGGCATGGACCGCCGCGCCTATCTAGAGGGCAAGTTCGGCGGCAAGGACGCTGCCATCGCCGCCTATGCGCCCGTGGTCGAGCGCGCCGAGGCCGTGGGTCTGAATATCGACTTTGGGGCGATCAAACGTACGCCTAACACGCTGAACGCACACCGCCTGATTCACTGGGCCGGCATCGAAGGCAAACAAAATGCAGCCGCGATGGCGCTCTTTGCGGCCTATTTTACCCAAGGCAGCGACATTGGCGATGCCGAGGTGCTGGCCGACATTGCTGATGGCATTGGCATGAACGCCGCAATCATAGCCAAGCTGCTGGCCTCGGACGCTGACGCGGATGACATTCGCGCGCGCGACGCACAATTCCGCGAGATGGGCGTCAACTCGGTTCCGACGTTCATCGTGGCAGCCCAGCATGCGGTTCCGGGCGCACAGGACACCGCCATGTGGCTGACTGTGATGGACGAAATCATCGCGCAGCGCGCCGCCGAATCTGGCGCTTAGTCTCGGCATACCGCTGCATACTGCCACCTTCCCTTCTGCCCCGAATTGCGCTAAAACGCGCGCATAATTTGCCCCTCTCATCCGAAAGGCCGCCCTATGTCCAAGATTAAGGTTGATAACCCCATCGTCGAGCTAGACGGCGACGAAATGACCCGCATCATCTGGGATTTCATCAAGAAAAAGCTGATCCTGCCCTATCTCGACGTCGATCTGAAATACTACGACCTCGGCATCATGGCCCGCGACGAGACGGACGACCAGATCACCGTGGATGCCGCGCACGCGATCCAGAAATATGGCGTCGGCGTCAAATGCGCGACCATCACGCCCGATGAGGGCCGCGTCGAGGAATTCGGCCTGAAGAAGATGTGGCGCAGCCCCAACGGCACGATCCGCAACATTCTGGGCGGCGTCGTGTTCCGCGAGCCGATCCTTTGCAAAAACGTGCCGCGCCTTGTGCCGGGATGGACGAAGCCCATCGTCATCGGGCGCCACGCCTACGGCGACCAGTACCGCGCGACCGACATGAAGTTCCCCGGCCCCGGCACGCTGTCGATGAAATTCGTCGGCAAAGACGGCACCGTGATGGAAGAGGAAGTGTTTCAGGCACCGTCCTCTGGCGTTTACATGGCGATGTATAACCTTGACGATTCCATCAAGGATTTCGCCCGCGCATCCATGAACTATGGCCTGCAACGCAAATGGCCGGTGTATCTGTCGACCAAGAATACTATCCTCAAAAACTACGACGGCCAATTCATGCTGCTGTTCCAGCAGGTCTTTGACGAGGAATTCAAGGACAAGTTCGAAGAGGCAGGCATCACCTATGAGCACCGCCTTATCGACGACATGGTGGCAGCCGCAATGAAATGGTCCGGCGGCTATGTCTGGGCTTGCAAGAATTACGATGGCGACGTGCAGTCCGATACCGTCGCGCAGGGCTTCGGCTCGCTTGGCCTGATGACATCCGTACTAATGACCCCCGATGGCCAGACGGTCGAGGCCGAGGCGGCGCACGGCACCGTTACGCGTCACTACCGCCAGCACCAAAAGGGTGAGGAGACGTCGACGAACTCGATCGCGTCGATCTACGCATGGACTGGCGGGCTAAAGCACCGCGGCAAGCTGGACGGAAACGAGGCGCTGATCAACTTTGCCACAACGCTGGAGAAGGTGGTCGTCGATACCGTCGAAGCGGGCGACATGACCAAGGATCTGGCCCTACTGGTCGGCCCCGATCAAAGCTGGCTCACGACGATGGGCTTTTTGGAGAAGGTCGACGAGAACCTGAACAAGGCGCTGAACGGCTGATACACACGCCGTTGAAACTACAAAAGGGCGGGCCGATTGGCCTGCCCTTTTTTTGTGTCCAAAGCGATTTGCCAAGGCGTCTATTTCCCGCGGTTATGCGTCTTGCTATACAGGTCCGCCACGATCCGGCTGGCAGTCTTATCAAAGGCCGCAGGTATTATCGCGTGGATCAATGCCGCAAAGGCCGCACCAAAAAGACGCAGGCTAAACTTTCCAGCGAACGCTGCGTGCTCCAGATAAGTCTCATCGATACTACGTGGGTGGTTTAGAAAGACGCGGTCGATCATGGAATGGCTCCCCTGCCTGATTGTTTCCAATCTAAACGACTCTTGTTTGAACGCAGTCCCAATCTTCATGTCTATTTCGTTGGTATTGGGATATTATCCCAAGTATAATCCATAATATGAAAAACATTGACGATTTCGACCGCAAGATACTAATCCAATTGCAGCGTGACACCGATCTGCCGCTTGATGCACTGGGCGAGATCGTCGGGCTGTCGCGCAACGCCTGCTGGCGGCGCATCAAGGCGCTTGAGGCGGCGGGCACCATAACCAAGCGGGTTGCGCTGCTTGAGCCTGAGCATCTGGGCCTGAACCTAACAGTTTTCATGCAGATCCGGGCGGGTGCGCATGACGCCGACTGGTTGGTACGCTTTGCCCGTGCGACGGCTAGTCTGCCCCAAATTCAAAGCGTTTACCGCATGACCGGCGATCTGGACTATCTGATTCGCGCACGGGTGCGTGACATGGCAGGCTACGATCGCCTCTACCGGGCACTGATTGCGAAGGTGCCAATGGGCGACGTGAGCGCAAGTTTTGTAATGGAACAGATCAAAGACACGACTGAACTGCCGCTGCACGAGACTTAAGGCAGCTTGATCCCGCGCCTCCCGGCCAGATCGGTAATAAACTGCCACGCCACGCGGCCTGAGCGGCCTCCGCGCGTGGCCTGCCATTCGATCGCCTCAGCGCGCAGATCGTCATCCGAAATGTCGATCTGATACGCATCGCAATAGCCACGGATCATCGACAGGAACCCGTCTTGATCGCACGCGTGAAAGCCGAGCCACAGGCCAAAGCGGTCGCTCAGTGACACCTTTTCCTCGACCGCCTCGCCGGGATTAATTGCGCTGGAACGCTCATTCTCGATCATGTCGCGAGGCATCAAGTGGCGGCGGTTTGACGTGGCGTAGAAGATGACATTTTCGGGCCGCCCTTCAATGCCGCCGTCCAGCACCGCTTTAAGCGATTTATATTGCTGGTCGTCATGGCCAAAGCTGAGATCGTCGCAATAGAGGACGAAACGCGCGTCGCTGGCACGCAAGAGAGCCAAAAGGCGCGTTACGCTGGTCAGATCCTCGCGCTGAAGTTCCACTATCTTGAGGGGCAGCCCCTGCGCAACCACGTCAGCATGGACCGCCTTGACCAGGCTGGATTTGCCCATGCCCCGCGCGCCCCAGAGCAGCGCATTATTGGCAGGCAGACCGCGCGCGAAATGCAGCGTGTTTTCCAGCAGCGTATCGCGGGCGCGGTCGATCCCGACCAGCAGCGCCATATCCACGCGGGCGACATCCGGCACGGGCTGTAGGTGATCGGGCGACACATGCCAGACGTAGGCGTCATGCGCGGCAAGATCGGGCGCGGGCGCGGGCGGCGGGCTGATACGCTCCAGCGCCGCGGCGATCCGGTCTAACGGGTCACTCACGCCTTCGGCTCCTCGTCATCCTCGGGATGCGTATCCTCGCCAGCTAGATCGTCCTCATCCTCGTCGTCCTCGAACCACAGACCTTCGGCGCGCAGTTTGGCTTCGCGCTGACGCTCAACACGGGCGACGAGCTGGATCGAAATCTCGTATAGGCCGTAGACCACAACGAAAAGAATACCTTGCGTAATGACGTCGGGCGGCGTGACCAAGGCGGCAAGCACCAAAATACCAACCACAGCATATTTGCGCACGGCGCGCAGGCCGCCTGCGCTAACGAGGCCGGCCTTTCCCATCAGCGTCAACAGGACAGGAAGCTGAAAGCAGAGGCCAAAGGCGACAATAAATTTGATCGTGAGGTTCAGATACTCCTGAGCGGAGCCCTGGAACACAACGCTCAGCGGCGCGGCGCCCTCAACCCCGTCAATCACCTCACCAGAGGTGCCAAACTGCTGAAAGCCAAGGAAGAAATCATAGGCCAGCGGGGTGACCACAAAAAACGCAAAGCTGGCGCCGAGCACGAACATGAAGGGCGAGGCGATGATAAAAGGCAGGAACGCGCCCTTCTCATTTTTGTAAAGGCCGGGCGCCACAAAGCGCCACATCTGGTTTGCGATGAACGGGAATGACAGGATCAGGCCGCCCAAAAGCGACACCTTGATCGCGACAAAGAAGCCTTCTTGCGGACTGATGAAGATCAGATCGCAGTCCTGCCCCCGTTCGGCCAGTTGCGAGCAAAGCGGGGCGGTCAGAAAGTTAAAGATGGGCTGTGCAACGGTAAAGCAGATGATCATGCCGACAAGAAAATACATTGCCGAATGAATGAGGCGTGTGCGCAGTTCGGCCAGATGTTCGATCAGCGGCGCGCTGCTCTCCTCAATGTCGTCGCTCATGCTTTATCCTTGGCGGATGTCGCGGCCTTTTTGGCCGTCTTGGGCGCCGATTTTGTCGCGGACTTGGCTTTAACGGCGGGCTTGGCAACCTTTGGCTTGGGCGCAGGCTTGCTCGCCGGTTTTGCCTTTGGCGCGGCCTTGGCAATTGCAGGACCCTTGGCAGCTGATTTTTTAGCCGCGGGCTTCTTGACGGCAGCAGGTTTCTTTGCGGCAGCCTTCTTGGGCGCCTTCTTGGGTCCGTCCTGCGCGGGCGCGATCGACTTGGCGGCTGCCGCGTTGGCAGCATTTGCGTCCGCCTTCTCGCGGTCCAACCGTTCTTGGGTGGCCTTGGCGGAATGGGCTGTGATCTTGTCCTTGGCCGCTTGCCGCTCGGGCGATAGCTTGGACTTCGGCTTGCCCGCATCGCGGGTAGCTTCGGTAAAGCTTTTGGTGCTTTTGCGCACCTCATCCATGGCCGATCCGATAGGATTGGTCGCCTTGCGCAGCGTGTCGGACATTCCGGACACGCCCGCATCGTCGGCGGCGTCGTTCATCGCCTTGGAAAATTCGCGGGCCATGCCTTTGGCCTTGCCGACGAACTGCCCGACAGCGCGGAACATTCCCGGCAGATCCTTGGGGCCGACCACGATCAGCGCCACAACACCGATGACAAGAATCTCGGTCCAGCCTAGGTCGAACATGGTGCGCTCAGACCTTGTCTTTTTTCTCGGGGGTCACGTCATACGTGCCAGCCTTGTGATCGATGTCCGTCTCTTTGTCGGTTGTCTCGATCTCTTTGCTACCCTCGTCGATGCCTTTTTTGAAGGACGTGATACCTTTACCAACCTCACCCATCAGCGACGAAATCTTGCCACGTCCAAAGAGGACCAGCACGACGACGGCGATCAGCAGTAGGCCGGGAAGGCCGATATTTTGCAGCATGTCATTCTCCCTTGTGGCGGGGCGCCTTTTAGATGGCCCCGCTTGGATATCAAAATGTATTTAAACGCTGGTGCGGCCGGTTGAAAGGGGTAACGGCGAAGGCTGTGCGGGGAATCGTGAAAAAAGCGATAACGGACGTGGGCGCGGTATTCAGATTTAGGTACTTTACGTCGTTGCGTGCTGCCGATTGGCGCGCCACCAACAACCTTATCCGCGCGCGGGAAAGACAAAACAACGGTCGCGCCGGATCATCAGCCACAGCGCCTTGCCGGGGCTGGGGAGAAACACGTTCGGCACCGTCGCCTTGAGGATAGAGCCGTCGTGGTCCATGCGAAACTCAACCAGACTTTCGGACCCCATGAAGCGGGCGCGCTGCACAATTCCGCGCGCGGGTGTTCCGTCCTGCGGCGTAGGGTCTGGGCCGCGGCCGGCGCGGTCGAAGTCGATTTTGATATGCTGCGGGCGGATCACGATATCGACCGCGCTGCCGTCCTGCACACCGGGGGCAAGGAAGTGGCCAAAGGGCGTTTCCGTCAACGCCCCGCGAACAGTGCCTCGTATCACGTTGATATCGCTGAAAAACGCAACGGCGTCCCGATCAACCGGCGCGTTGTAAATATTATAGGGCGCGCCTTGCTGCACAATGCGCCCGCCGCGCATCAGCGCGATGTCATCGGCCATGCGCATCGCTTCTTCGGGCTCATGCGTGACCAGCAAAACGGCGGTATCCTCATCGCGCAGAATATCCAGCGTCTCGTCGCGGATCCCGTCGCGCAGGCGGTTGTCGAGGCCCGAAAACGGCTCATCCATCAGCATGATGCGCGGGCGCGGCGCAATGGCGCGGGCAAGCGCGACCCGCTGCTGCTCACCGCCCGACAACTCGTGTGGAAAGGATTTGCCAAAATGTCCCAGCCCGACGCGGTTCAGTAATTCGGCCACGCGCGCCTGCGTCTTGGCCTTGGGTCCGCTAAGGCCGAAGGCGACGTTACCCTCGACAGTCAGGTGCGGAAACAGCGCAAAATCCTGAAACATCAGGCCGATTTGCCGATCTTCGGGTGGCACACGGGCGGTTCCGTCGCATATCACCTCGCCGTCGACGCGCACCGTGCCCGCATCCTGCACCTCGACCCCGGCGATCATCCGCAACGTCGTCGATTTGCCGCAACCCGACGGCCCTAAAAGGCACGTCACCTGCCCCGGCATCACCGAAAGCGAGATATCGTCGACCACCAGCCGCCCGTCATACTGGCGGCTGAGGTTGTCGATCTGCAACCTGGGAACCTGTGCTGGCACGCTTGCCGCCTCTCAAACTATCCGATCAAATCAGTCGGGATATGTTGGAACGCAGATAGCAATGCACTCAGGCTCGTGCAAGCCCGAGTAGGTCTGCCGCCTCATAGGGTGCGGCGCGCGCCTGCCAACGTGGCGGCAAATCCGGCGATCAGCACGGCGATGCATATCACCAAAAGCTGCTCATACTTATGCGCCTCAGGCAGAATCGCCACGGCCCAGTCAGCGCCCCGCGCAAAATAGAGTGCGGCGCCAAAGATCGCCGCCATAAATGACGCTACATAAGACCAGACCGCAATGCGCCGGTTCATCACCAGACCTACGATCAGGATTGGCGTCAGGAACATGCTGGCCGTACCGCTTACTGCAACCGCATCGAATAGCGTCTGGTTGCCCCATATTGTCAGCGCAGCGCCAGCCACCATGAACATTGTCATCGCGATCCGCCCGGAGGCCAGATTGCGGACGCCAATATGCAGCTCCTCCACCACCAGCCGCGCGGCGCTGGCCAGCGCCGAGTCCAGCGTGCTGAGTGCCGAGATCAGCAGCGACACCAGCAGCGCGACATAGAGCCATGAGGGAAACATCGCCGCCCATGTGCCGATCAGCTCCCCATCATATGCGGCGCCGATCACGCCGGCCTGAATGCCGAACATGCCAAACGCGACGATGCACAGCGTCGATATCCAGAAGGCGTGGCGAAACGAGCGGCGCGTCGTCTCTGGATCAGCCAGAAATCCGCGATCCATCATCACCGGGTCATGCGCGGGGTATGAAAACACCTGCAAGAACGCGACCAACAGCAGCACCTGCCCGTCCCACGCCCCAGACGTGCCAGACGCAGTCAGAACGCGGCCCAGATCAAAGCCGGGGCTGAGTAGGAGCGCCACAAACGCGGCGGCAAAAACGGCAAGGAACACTGCCATTTGCAGAACGTCCGTCCGAAGCGCCGCGCTTAGACCGCCCCACGCGCTATAGCCAAGGCCGAGCATAGCCACGATCACAATGGAGGCGTCGCGCGCGACCCCAACCTCTGGCAGAGCGGCGGCAAAGATCAGACCGACGACAAGCAGGTTCGCAAAGACCTCAGACAGCAACCTCAGCGCGACGACAAGGTTGTAGCATCCCGTGCCGGCGCTGCCAAAGCGTCCGCCCAGCCAGTCCTGCACCGACCCTGCGCCGCCCTCGCGCAGGCGCGCCACGATAAAGCCGCCCGTCAGGAACGAGCCGTAATATGTGGCATAGGCCATCGTGCCCCATATACCGTAGAAGTATCCCAATATCGCAGAGTTCATCAGTGACCGGGCAAAGATCCATGTCGTGACTTGGCTGAGAATCAGCACAAGAAGGCCCGGCGCACGGCCATCCTCGGACGCGCCGCCGAAAAATCCCTCGACAGTGGCGCGGCGCGGCGCGACCAGCAGGCTGGCCAGAATGACAGCGCCAAAGACGGCGATGATGATAGCAGCTTGCATGGATAGCGCTCCCTACGGGTGTTTTCCCCTAGGGCTAACCGGACATACACTACCGGGCCATGCGCAATCGGCACGCTGGCGAAGTTGTGATCGCCCGCGCGCCAATGGTGTGCCGCCTACATCGTCGAGGTTACCGCGCCGCCATCCAGCAACAGATTCTGCCCCACGATGAACCCGGCCTGCGCCGAGCATAGGAACGCGCAAGCTGCGCCAAACTCATCCGGGGTGCCATATCGGCGCGCTGGAATCGTGGCACAGCGCTGATCATGCGCCTCTTGCATGGTGATGCCTTGCGCCTTTGCCACGCCGCTATCCAACTGGATGGCGCGGTCGGTTGCATGGATGCCGGGCAGCAGATTGTTGATATTCACGCCGTGCTGCGCCACTTGCCGCGCGGTGCCTGCGACATAGCCAGTCAGGCCGGTGCGCGCGGCATTTGACAGCCCCAGCGCCGGAATGGGCGACTTGACCGATTGAGAGGTGATGTTCACCACACGGCCCCAGCCACGATCCATCATGCCGGGCAGGACCGCCTTCATCAGGGCAATGGGCGTCAGCATGTTCGCATCAAGGGCTGCGATAAAGTCATCGCGGTCCCAATCACTCCAAACACCCGGAGGGGGGCCACCTGCATTGGTCACGAGAATGTCGATATCGCCTGCGGCCTTTAGTACGGCGGACTGGCCCTCCTCTGTGGTGATGTCGCAGGCGACCGTCGTTACCTCGACGCCGAACTCCGACCGAATCGCGTCTGCGGCGGCATCCAGCGCCTCTGCACCGCGCGCATTCATCACCAGATGAACGCCCTCAGCGGCCAATGCGCGTGCGCAACCCAGCCCCAGACCCTTGGACGATGCGCATACCAGTGCGCGCTTGCCGTTCAGCCCCATATCCATGTAAAATTCTCCCGTATGTACCCCGCAACACACGGGGATGCCTAAATAATTGCCGACGATTAACGTGACGATGTCAAAATCGGGCTATATGACCAACTCTAAGCCACGCGCCGTGCTACCAAAAGGCGAATGTACACCTCTGCGCGCCGCGTGCAGTTAGATAGCAAAATCGCCCTCGCAGCGATGCCCGAAAAAGTAAGGAGCGCCAACAGATGAGTACCGGCTTTGTTCAGACACTCCCCGTTTTCAGCGCTGCTGATCTAACGGTCGTGCGCGGTGCTAATCTGGGCGATGTACTCTCGATCGCCGATGAGATGGACCTTGATGATGTCTACGAGCTTGGCGCGCGCGCGGCGACTGCGCGCCTTGCGGTCCAGCCGGGGGGCGCGGGCCACTTGGCGGTTGTGCCCGGCTCGGTCATCGGGACGGCTGGTAATGCGGTGCATCTGGACGCGGCGCTGACGCTAATGACAGCTAATGGCACGACGACAGAATTGCTCGTGCTGGTTGAGGTCGATGGCTCCGGCGATATTGACGCGATTTACGCCATGCCCCTTGCGCGGATGACCCCGCGCACTGATTATACGCTGGTCGGCATTGACCGCACCAGCGCCCGCGCCCGTTTTGCCGAGGTGGCGTGCGTGTCCTTTGCGCGGGGCACGCTGGTGACGCTGGCGTCGGGCGCGCAGACGCCGATCCAGGACCTTGCTCCTGGTGATATGATCCTGACCCGTGACGACGGCCCTCGGCCCCTGCGCTGGATCGGCGCGTCAACTGCACGGGCGGTGGGCGAATTCGCCCCAGTTCGTATCCGTGCTGGCGCGCTGAACAATTCCGGTGATCTGGTGGTCAGCCCCGAAAGCCGCCTGTTCATTTACCAGCGTTTAGACGCGCTAGGCGCCGGGCGGCATGAGGTGATGGTGCGCGCGCGTCATCTGGTGAACGGCGATAGCATCGTGCAGCATGATGGCGGCTTTGTTGACTACTTCCAACTGCTCTTTGATGAGCATCAGATAATCTATGCCGAAGGTATCGCTGCCGAGACGATGCTGGTCGATCCACGTACGCGCAGTGTGCTACCTGAGGCGCTGGCCGAGGGGGCCGACGGGACACTGTCGCAGCCCCTGCCCGGCCACACGCGCCGCGCGCATCAAGATTTCGAGGTAAAGCAGGATTTGGTGGAACGACCCGACGCTGCCGAGATTCTGCGCCGCGCTTCAACGCGCTAGGCCAGCCGCGCCCCATTGCGCGCCCAGCCGGGCCGCACTATACGCGCCTGATGCTGGATAACGCCCAAAAAACCTCCGCCCTGCCGCCCGAAATCGCGCGGCGCCGTACGTTTGCGATCATCTCGCACCCCGATGCGGGCAAGACGACGCTGACCGAAAAATTCCTGCTCTTTGGCGGCGCGATCCAGATGGCGGGTCAGGTGCGGGCCAAGGGCGAGGCGCGGCGCACGCGGTCGGACTTCATGCAGATGGAAAAGGATCGCGGCATTTCTGTCAGCGCCTCGGCAATGTCTTTTGATTTCAAAGAGTTTCGGTTCAATCTGGTTGATACCCCCGGCCACTCCGATTTTTCCGAGGATACCTACCGGACACTGACGGCCGTCGACGCCGCCGTCATGGTAATCGACGGCGCCAAGGGTGTGGAATCGCAGACCCAAAAGCTCTTTGAAGTATGCCGCCTGCGCGATCTGCCGATCCTGACGTTTTGTAACAAGATGGACCGCGAGAGCCGCGACACCTTCGACATTATCGACGAGATTCAGGAAAATCTGGCAATCGACGTGACGCCCGCCAGCTGGCCCATTGGTGTCGGCCGCGAATTTGCTGGCTGTTATGACATGCTAAATGACCGGCTGGAGCTGATGGACCGCGCTGACCGTAACAAAGTGGCGGCCAGCATTGAGATCAACGGCTTGGATGATCCCAAATTGGACGAACATTTGCCGGCCGATCTGGTGAAAAAATTGCGCGAAGAGGTCGAAATGGCCCGCGAGCTGCTGCCACCACTGGATCCGCAAGCCGTGCTGGAGGGACATATGACCCCCATTTGGTTCGGCTCTGCGATAAACTCCTTTGGGGTCAAAGAACTGATGAACGGCATCGCAACCTACGGCCCCGAGCCGCAGCCCCAAAGCGCCGAGCCCCGCGCAATCGCGCCAGATGAGACCAAAGTAAGCGGTTTCGTTTTTAAGGTGCAGGCGAATATGGACCCGAAACACCGTGACCGCGTGGCATTCGTGCGCATGGCATCGGGCCATTTCAAGCGCGGCATGAAGCTGACCCATGTGCGCAGCAAAAAGCCTATGACGATCAGCAATCCCGTGCTGTTTCTGGCGTCTGACCGCGAACTGGCGGACGAGGCATGGGCCGGCGATATCATCGGCATCCCGAACCATGGCCAACTGCGCATCGGCGACACCCTGACCGAGGGCGAAGCCTTGCGCGTCTCCGGCATACCCAGCTTTGCGCCTGAGTTACTGCAAACTGCCCGCGCGGGGGACCCGTTGAAATCCAAGCATCTCGAAAAGGCGCTGATGCAATTCGCCGAAGAAGGCGCGGCAAAGGTGTTCAAACCCGCCTTCGGTAGCGGCTTTATCGTGGGCGTCGTTGGGGCGCTGCAATTTGAGGTGCTCGCGTCGCGGATTGAGCTGGAATACGGCCTGCCCGTCAGATTTGAGTCGTCGCAATTCACATCTGCCCGTTGGGCGCAGGGGAATCGCGCGGCGCTCGACGCCTTCATCAAGGCCAACCCGCTGCATATCGCGCATGACAACGATGGCGACGTCGTTTACCTGACCCGGCTACAGTGGGATATTGACCGCGTCGAGCGTGATTACCCGGACATCCGCCTGACCGCGACCAAAGAGATGATGGTTTAGCCAACGCCGGGAATCAGCGCGCCAATTTTGCGGCCCATTTGTGGCCAAAATCGGCTCATATTTCTGTGATGACATTGAAAACCGCTGATTTTTGCAAGCGCTGGCACGAAATCGAAGTTGCAAATCCGCTGTAATTTACTAAAAAGAGAGTGAGCGCCTTAGCTGCTGGTTGCTCGCATCGAAACAGTGGGGGGGTGTTCGATAAGGTCGTTATGAATTCAGGGATTGAAACACTCGGAAAACGGGTATTTCGCCAAGACTAAACAGCTTCGGCGGGTATTGGCCGGAAACAATGTGTTTCTGTAGAATTTTCTGAAAGTCTTAGCAGCCAGTGTTAACTTGAACCTAGTCAGTATTGGGGCGCTTTCTTGCCCTTAGTTGGTCCGGTCTCTTAAGAGAGCGATACGTGCGCCACCCCAATTTGGTGTGGCAAAGGCGTTGCACGTAAAAGAGTTTGGGCAGTTGAAGTGTGTAGTTTGGTGCGTCCGTCGAGGATCGCATTTGTTATTGTTAAGGTAGGTCTGTTATGTCCGAAGCTAAGGTCGAAATCGCGCCTTCGCCCACTCAGAATTCGACCCAGCCGTTGAGGGTGCGCCGATATTTGCGACCCCTCCAGCCGGTTTTTTACCACGATTTTAGACCGACTCCTGTGGTCGATAGCCGCAAGTCTGTGTTTGGCTATCGGGGCCTTGGAAAGCGGGTGTTGGATTTGGCTTTGGTCGCCTTGGCTGCGCCCATCGCTGCACCGCTGATTGGTGGCGCAGCAGCCCTTTTGTGGATTGAGGGCGGCTCGCCCTTTTACCGTCAAAAGCGTCTTGGCCGCGCGGGCGAGACTTTCTCGATCCTAAAGCTGCGGACAATGGTGCGCGATGCTGACCGCCTTCTTGAGACGAACCTCGCCGCCGATCCTGCCTTGCGCGCCGAATGGGACAAGACTCAGAAGTTAAAGCATGATCCACGCATCACGCGCCTCGGCTCCTTCCTCCGCAAGTCATCATTGGATGAATTGCCCCAACTGTGGAATGTGCTGACGGGCGACATGAGCCTTGTCGGCCCACGTCCCATGCTGCCCGAGCAGTTGCCAATGTATGGGGATGCGGCCCACTACTTTGCGCTGCGTCCCGGTATCACAGGCTATTGGCAGGTGTCCCAGCGCAACGAGAGCGCATTTCGCGCGCGCGTAGCCTTGGATGCGGCCTATGACGTAGATATTTCCATCCGTGAAGATGCAAAGATCTTGTGGCGCACCATCGGCGCAGTGATCAAGCGGACGGGATACTGAGCATTTTTCCCGCTGCTGGAATGATATGATACACCTCGGCTGGAACGCTGCTGGCAGGTGACAGGTCGCGCGCTCGCCACTGCAAAGCGCGTTATTTATTCGTCAATGGAAATGACTTCGCCGCGCTAGCGTGCGATCACCAAATCTGCGCATAGACCGCCCAACCTTTCGGATTGGCTTAGGCGCAGGCTACCGCCATGCGCGCGTGCAATATCAGTGGTGATCGACAGGCCTAAGCCGACGCCAGGCCCTTTGTCTTGGTTGCGTGACGGCTCCAATCGGGCGAAGGGGCGCAGCGCCTCCTCGCGGCGATCCTCGGGAATGCCAGGGCCATCATCTTCGACACGGATACGCAGGGCGCGTTCGGTCAGGACCACCGACACCTCGGCGCGGGTGCCATAGCGCACGGCGTTGCCAATCAGGTTGTCCACCGCGCGGCGAATTGCGACGGCGCGCAGAGGCAGCGTGCCGCTGCCCACTATTTCGTGAAGGGTAGCAGGGATGTTAGCACGGGCGCAGTCACCGACGATGCGCTGCACCAATACGCCCGGATCGACCTGTTCTGGCTCGCCCTCTGCAGCGCCGCGGGCAAAATCAAGAAAGGCATCCAGTAGCCGCTCCATGTCGCGCACATCGCGCAACATCGGCTCGCGCTCGCGCTCGTCGTCCAACATCGCTAGGCTGAGTTTGAGCCGCGTGAGGGGCGTGCGCAAATCGTGGCTGACACCCGACAGCATCAATGTGCGTTGTTCAATTTGGCGGTCAATGCGCGCGCGCATGTCCAAAAAGGCACTGCCGGCCGCGCGCACCTCATTGGCGCCAGACGGACGATACGGCACACTTCGCCCGCGCCCAAAGGCCTCGGCCGCGCGGGCGAGCCGCGTAATGGGCCGCAGCTGATTACGCAAGTATAGATACGCGATGATCGTCATTAGAATACTAAAGAACAGCATGTTCACAAAGAGCTGATGCGGGTTGGAGGCCGAGAAACGCCGCCTGTCCATCGTCATGCGCACAAATTCCCCATTTGAGGGTAGGTAGAGCTGCACGACTTGGCCGTCGCTTAGATCGATACCCGCAAGCTGTGGCAGCCGTATACTCAATTCGTCGATCAAGACGATGCCGGTTATATCGAACCAGCGGCGCATGTCGCCGGGCGGGATATCTTGGGCCGTAACCGGACTGATTGTGATTGACAGCGTTTGGGCAAGGGGCGCGGGATCGGCGCTATCCAGAAGCAGGCGCACCTCGCGGGCGGCAGATGTTGTCATCTGGCGAGTCACCCCCTCGAACAGGCGCTGCGCCGACACGATCGACACCACCAGCAATAGCGAAATCACCGGCAACAGCAGGATAAGGAAGGCGCGGCCATACAGGCTGCGCGGCATTGTTCGTTTGAGCCAGCGAAACATCATGCCAGACGCTACGCCACGCACCCGAGCGGGCGCAAGCAGAGGTGTTCATATAGGTTCACGCTATGCCGCGCCCCGCCCCGCTGGACGGCGCGGCGCCACAGCGGTAATCTGGCCATCGCCAGCCTGCGGTGGCTGCCCGGAGGAGTGCCAAGTTTGCCCGAGCCCGACACCTTTGATCCGGTCGCCGGGGTGGCCTTTACACTTGCCCCCGGCCTGCGCCGAATACTCGCGCCGAACCCGTCGCCGATGACATATCGCGGCACCAATACCTACCTCATTGGAACGCGCGGCATTGCCGTGATTGATCCCGGCCCGGACAATCTGGCGCACATGGACGCGATTCTGGCGGCGCTGGAACAGGGCCAGAGCATCACGCATATCCTCATAACCCATGCCCATCTGGATCACTCGCCACTCGCACGCCCCCTCGCTGCTGTAACAGGCGCGCCGATTCTGGCATTTGGGAACGCCGTCGCCGGGCGCAGCCCTATGATGCAGCGGCTGGCGGCTGGCGGGATGATCGGCGGCGGCGAAGGGGTCGACGGGGATTTCGCGCCCGATGTTTGCCTTGCTGATGGCGAGTGGATCGTCGGCGATGGCTGGCAGATCAAGGCGTTATGGACGCCCGGCCATTTCTGTAATCACCTGTGCTTTGCATGGAATGATGCTGTTTTTACTGGCGATTTGGTGATGGGCTGGGCCAGTTCCCTCGTCTCGCCGCCGGACGGGGATCTGACGCAATTCATGACCTCCTGTATGCGGCTGATGGAACTTGGTGCGAGTGTGCTGCACCCCGGTCACGGCGCGCCCGTGACGGATGCCGCCTCGCGTCTTGACTGGCTGATTGCTCACCGCCAAATGCGCGAACGCGAGGTTCTCGCGCAGCTAAGCAAGGCGCCTGCGACGGCTGCGATCCTAGCACGCGCAATTTATACCTCTACGCCCGCCCGACTGATGCCTGCCGCAACGCGAAACGTTTTGGCACATTTGATTGATTTGCACGGTCGCGGCAGACTGCACGTCGATGGCTCTTTGAACGCAGAGGCGACGTTCGTCCGGTTGGATATCCCGCACGCAGGGACTGGCGTGCATTAGCTACGCTTTTTCAACTGGGTGAGATGAATGGTAGGCGCTGTGGTAGGATTACCGCCGCCTATGGCTCTGTCAGGTCCTACTGCTTTGACGCCAAGTCGGCCAGAATTGGGCAATCGGGGCGATGATCACCCGCGCAGGCATGCACCAAGGTCGCGAGCGTGGCACGCATCTCGGTCAGCTCGGTGATTTTTTCGTCAATCCGGGACAGATGCTCTTCGGCGATATGCTTGACCTCGGCGCTTTCGCGGCCGGTATCCTCATACAGTTTTATCAGGCTCCGGCAGTCGTCAATGCTAAAACCGAGCGCGCGTGCGCGGCCCAAGAACGCCAGCTTGTGCGCGTCGCTATCGCGAAAGGTCCGGTAGCCATTGGCGCTGCGCAGGGGTTTTACGAGGCCAATATCCTCATAGTAGCGGATCGTCTTGGCTGGCAGGCCTGACCGGGTGGCAGCATCTCCGATGTTCATTCTAGCGCCCTCTTCATTCGGCTGGTGTAGGGGAAAGGGTGGCGTTTGGGCGCACGGCTTCGACCTCATCCATCGCCGGGCGGACACGGCGAAGACGCAAGGCGTTGGTCAGAACAAAGACCGAGCTGAGCGCCATCGCGCCGGCGGCAAGAACTGGTGACAGCAGCAGACCAAAGGTAGGATAGAGCACGCCCGCCGCGACCGGGATTAGCGCCACATTATACCCAAACGCCCAAAATAGGTTCTGCCGGATGTTGCGCATCGTGCGCGTGGACACCTCAAACGCGTTTACCACACCGCGCAGATCGCCCGACATCAGCACAACATCGGCAGATTCGATGGCGACGTCCGTGCCGGTGCCAATCGCAATGCCGACATCGGCATGTGCCAGCGCGGGCGCATCATTGATCCCGTCACCGACAAAGGCGAGCGCCTTGCCACCTGCGCGCAATTCATCCAGCGCCGCGACCTTGCCGTCCGGCAGAACGCCCGCGACGACGTGGTCAATGCCGGTCTCCCGCGCGATGGCCTCAGCCGTCTCGCGCTTGTCGCCGGTAATCATCGCCACTTTCAGCCCCAGGTCATGCAGCGCACGGATTGCGGCGGCACTGGACGGCTTCACCGGGTCGGCCACTGCGATGACCGCAGCCACCTGCCCGTCGATTGCAGCGTAAAGCGCGGTGCGGCCACGGCTGGCAAGGTCCGTCTCGGCGTCCGCCAGTGGGCCGGTCTCCAGCCCTTCGCGCGCCATCAGGCGATCTGCCCCGATCAGCACGTCGCGGCCCGCGACTTGCGCGCGGACGCCGTAGCCGGTGATGGATTCGAAACTGTCGACTTTGTGCCGCTCTGCGCCTTCGGCCTCGGCGGCCCTCACGATCGCCTCGGCAATAGGATGCTCGGACTGCGCCTCAACTGCCGCCACCAAGGCCAGCACTTCGGCGCGTTCGAACCCATCTGCCAGCACCAGATCGGTCAGCTCAGGACGCCCCTCGGTCACAGTGCCGGTCTTGTCCACGGCCACGACGCTGACGCCAGTCAATTGCTGCAGCGCGTCGCCCTTGCGGAAAAGCACGCCCATTTCCGCCGCCCGTCCTGTGCCAACCATGATCGAGGTCGGCGTCGCCAGCCCCATGGCGCAAGGACACGCGATGATCAGCACAGAGACGCCTGCGACCAGCGCATAGGAGAGGGCCGGCGCGGGGCCGACGATAAGCCAGACCAGCACGGTCAACAGCGCGGCTGCCATAACGGCGGGCACAAACCAAAGCGTGATCCGGTCCACCATGCCCTGAATGGGCAACTTTGCGCCTTGCGCCTCTTCGACCATGCGAATGATCTGCGCCAGCGTGGTGTCGGCCCCCACGCGGGTCGCGCGGAACTGGAAACTACCGGTGCCATTGACGGTGCCGCCGGTAACGGGATCGCCCTCGGCCTTGGCTACCGGAACAGGCTCTCCTGTGATCATGCTCTCATCAACACGGGCGCTGCCTTGGGTTACCTCGCCGTCGACCGCAATCCGCTCGCCGGGGCGCACCAGAAGGGTGGCACCCGTGCTAATCTGCTCAATAGCGATATCCTGCGGCTCTCCGTCCACCAGCACCCGTGCAGTGCGCGCCTGAAGCCCCAGAAGTTTCTGGATCGCGGCGCCGGTGCGGCCCTTGGCGCGGGCCTCCAGCCAGCGGCCCAGAAGGATCAGCACAACGATCACCGCCGCCGCCTCGAAATAGACTGCGCGCGCGGCTTCGGGCAACAGTATTGGCGCGAAAAGCGCGATGAGCGAATAGGTATAAGCCGCCGAGGTACCGACCGCGACCAAGCTGTTCATGTCGGGCGCACCTTTAAGTAGCGCCGGAAACCCCTTGGTGTAGAAGGCGCGGCCCGGCCAAGCCAGAACCACGGTCGTCAGCACGAATTGGATCATCCAGCTGGTCTGATGCCCGATAGTATTGCCAATCAGGTCATGCATCCCCGGCACGACATGCGCGCCCATTTCCAGTAAAAAAACCGGCAGCGCCAGTGCGGCGGCCAGCATGGTCTTGCGTGCCAGTGCGCGGGCCTCCTCGGTCTTGCGGGTGCTGGTGTCCTCATGCGCCCGGGCGTCGACAGGTGTTGCTGGATATCCCGCCTCCTTTGCAGCGCGGAGCAGATCATCCAGTTGAACCGCGCCCTCAGCATAGGTCACGGTCGCTGTTTCCGACGCGAGATTTACGTTCACATCCAAAACACCCGGCACCGCCGCCAGCGCCTTGTCCACGCGCCCAACGCAGGACGCGCAAGACATCGACGCCACATTCAGCCGAACACTCTGGACGCGCGCAGGATAACCAGCCGTATCAAGCGCGGCCACGATTTCGGAAACGCGTGCGGGCGCATCAATCTGCGCCTGAACGGTTTCGCTGGCAAGGTTCACGCTGACATCGCCGACTCCGGTAAGAGGTGTCAGAGCGCGCTCAACCCGCCCAACGCAGGATGCGCAGGACATGTTCTGAACTGATAGCCGAATAGTTTGCGATGACGACATTGAGGGCTCCTGCAAGTGCTTCGCCACAGAGATAAGGGTTCTACCCACTGGAAGGTCAATAGGGGCGAAGATAAAACTTCAGATGCTTTGCCGTTCTCACACCATCGCCGACAGGCCGGACAAACCGGGGACGCATAACCACATCGTGCAGATGCGTCGACGCTGCGGGCGACATCGTCGTGGACCCTTTTCGCCCTTGTCGCTAGGCTGTCCATTCCGAAATCCGGAATGAACTCGAAAGAAACGTCAGACTGATGAGAAGACAGATTAGTGAGCGCCTCAACAGGCTCTGGGCCGCAGCCCCCATCGCAACTGTCATTCTCGTCCTGTCGCTTATCGCAGCGACAGTCTTTGGAGCCCGGTCAGCAGTATTCTGGATTAACCGACCACCTCCCGCAGAACGCGAGCTGACCATCGCGACATGGATGACGCCGCGCTACATCGCCCGGTCTTGGGGAGTGCCGCCAGAGGTCATCCTAGACGCAATCCATGCGCCACGTCCGCCACCAAACGGCCCGATGAGCCTGACCCAGCTTGCAGATTACCGGGGTGTGACGCCCCAACTGCTCATTGAAGAAGCGCAAGCCGCCATCGCCGCGTTCAGAGATCGCCCGCGCAAATGACTGAAACGATTTTCGAATTGGTGTCGCAGTATGGTGTGTATGTGATCTTCGCATCGGCATTTCTGTCCTGCCTGGCCATTCCGATCCCAACGTCTTTGATGATGTTGACCGGCGGTGCCTTCATTGCGTCTGGCGATCTTTCAGTTTGGCATGTCTCGACTGCGGCATTCCTTGGGGCCGTGTTTGGGGATCAGGCGGGCTACGTGATCGGGCGAATATGGGGGACGCCGATCACAATGCGGCTGCAACGCGCGCCAAGCCGCGCCGCTGTTCTTGGCAGGGCAAGAAAGCTGATCGACAGGCGCGGCACTCTTGGCGTGTTCCTCTCGACATGGGCCGTGGCCCCACTTGGGCCTTGGGTGAATTTCATTGCAGGAGCGACAGGCCTGTCGTGGGTCCGCTTCACAATGGGCGATGTTCTGGGTGAAGTCTTTTGGGTCACGATCTATGTCGGGCTTGGCTATGTCTTTTTTGACCAGATCGCCGACGTGGCCGATATCATGAGCAATCTCATAGGGTTTGTAGTCGCACTGGTGATGGCGGTCGCCGCCGCGCTGTGGATCAAAGCCATCCTCCGGGCGAAGACGCCCGAAAAGAAATCTGACCAAGACATAAAATGAATTGAGGCGATGACCCGCAGGCCCAGCCTCATCTCAGGTTCTGATAATTTTGGCCTTCTGGTCAGATATTCTTTGAGCCAATCAGGTGTCCGCTGCCGCGCGAGTTTCGCCATCGCCTGACCGTAACGAGTGGTGTTGTAATTGCGAAAGCCGCAGGTAGCACCTTCATAGATATGGCTTTCGTAGACCTTATCGCTCGAATGCAACGGGACTCAAAGATCAGGCCAGCCTGCGGCGTTCCAAAACGCCGCTCTTCAAAAGTTGAACTCGCCGAGGCGAAACAGGCGGGTGGCAAGGCCCTGATGGTCCGGTCAGCAACTGTGCCTAGCCGAACGACCCTGCGCATTGCGTCACTCTGACATCACGCCGCCGCGCTCTACGGTCACCCGGGCGATGTGGTTGGTCCCGCTCTGGTGGATCAGGAGTGCCTCGCCATCAAGGGTGGTGCGCATGTGCCGCAAAATACCAGCATACACCGGGCCCGAAGGGATGGGCCAGCTCTGGAATGCCTTCGTTTCAGGATCGAAACGCACCAGCATGTCTGGCCGAACCCCGCTTTCATTGTACCAAACCGCCCCGTCAAAGACCGCGATAGCATAGGGGTGCGAACGCGGACCGCTGGGCGAGTCCCATTCCTCAATGTCTCCTGTCACCGGATCGTAGCGGCCCAGCCGTCCCAGCCCGGAATTGACCCACCAGATGATCCCGTCCTCATCAATATCCAGCCTGCGCACAGTGGTGCCGTTTTCGGGCAAGGGTATCTCGGTGATCTCCATCGTCTCGGGAACGACGCGCAGTAGACAGTTGGCGCCGTTACAGGCCACCCAAACCGTGCCATCTGCGGCGATTTTCACACCATAGGGACGCGAGCCTTCGCGCGGACTGGTGACCAGCCGAACCTCTCCTGTTGCCGGATCCAGTCGGCCGATCATGTTGCTGCCCTGAAGGCTGAACCAAAGGATACCGCTTGCGTCGAACTCGGCGGTGTGTGGGTCGCGTGCTGCCGCAACTGGCATGGGGTATTCAGTAATTTCGCCGGTTGCCGGGTCGAACCGGCCCATGGTGGCATTGCGGTTGCCTGTGTACCAGACGGCGCCGTCAGGGCCAACGTTGACTGAATGCGGCCGCGCGCCCGCGGGCAAGTCGAATTCTTCCATTGAGCCGATTTCAGGATCAATCCGGCCGAGGATGTCCTGCCATTGCCCCACCCACCAGATGTGGCCGTCAGGTGCTTCTACCGGATCGCGCGCGCGCTGGCCCAGTGTGGGCACCTTCCACTCCTCAAATCGGATGGTCAGCGGGCCCGAAGCGGGTGTCGCTGCTCGACCCTCGCCGGGCGGGAAGTTCTCGGCGAGATAGTCGAGGATCTCGGCCTCCATCGCGGGATCATCCGACAGGTCAATCATCGTGGAGGTAAGAAAGCGCCAGTCGTCGTATGAATACCCCGAGCTACGCTCGATCAGATTTACTTGGTGGCAGGCCGCGCAGATTGCTTCGACGGCCTCCCGGCCTTCGCCGTCGGGCAGTGCAAAAGCGGCCGCAGGAGGGCAAAGCGCAGTCATAAGCAGAACAGAACGAAGCATCTTGCTGGGCATGTCAGGGCTTTCCGCGTTGGTAGGGTCAGCCAATTGTAAACGAAAACGCCGATTATTCGAACAACCGAATCGCCGTTGGACGGCTTTGGAGCATCACAACCTTGTCAGATACATACCTTTGGAAAACCGCATCGGCACCAGGCCGGATCACTCGCCAACGTGTCAGACGCTTTAGGTATACAGCATGCCGGTAGACAAAGGGGCCGCCCCCCCCTTTCTGGACCTTGCCTAATGGCCCAATTGCACATTTGATTGTGTATCGGTGATTGGATCGCCATCATCTTGTCCCTGCACCGCGACATCCCACAGCGCATCGCTCTTTCGGCGACGGTCATATTCTGCCGCCAGATCTCCAATATTACAGGGACCGAAAAGCTGCGCACGCCGTTAACGCTGCATCAAAACAGGCAGATTTGCGCAGAGCGGTCATTTACGCGTCGACTTTGCTAACGCACGGCGCTGGCAGGGTACCCTACCGCCGCCGTCATCTGCGTTTTCAACGCGGGGCCAAAATCAGTCAAGATGCCATCAGCCTTCTAGTCCGCCAAGTATCTTGTCCAGTGTCGCCGGATAGTCCCGCACCCGTACCCCTGTGGCATTGAAAATTGCATTCGTGATCGCCGCCGCCACGCCGCAAATTCCGAGTTCTCCGATGCCTTTCGCCTGCATCGGGTTGGCCCAAGGGTCGCGTTCCTCCAGCAGAACCACGTCGATTTGCGGCACATCTGCATTCACAGCCAAGTGATATTCAGCGAGGTCGTGGTTTACCACGTGGCCGTCACGCGGGTCGTGGATCAGTTCCTCGGTCAGGGCCATGCCGATCCCGAAGGTCATGCCGCCCAAACATTGCGAGCGGGCCGTCTTGGCATTGAGAATTCGCCCCGCCGCGAAGGTGCCGTGCATACGGCGTACGCGCACTTCCCCTGTTGCGGCGTCCACGGCGACCTCTGCGAAATAGGCGCCCCAAGTGGCTTGGCGCACCGCATCAGAGGTGTCGCCCGGTTCCACGTGACCTTCGACGGTCATCGGCGCATCGACCAGATTGCTTAGCGGCACCTTGCGATTGCCCGCGATGGCGTGCCCGTCCTTCAGCGTGAGGTCAGTTTCGTCAACACCGAGCTTGCCTGCGATCTCGCGCCGCAGTTCTTCGCAGGCAAGAAACACCGATGTCCCTGACGAGGATGCGCCCCAAGAACCACCCGACCCGGACGCAGGTGGCAGGTCCGTGTCGCCCAAAACGCAGCGCACCCGGTCGACGGGCAGTCCCAACATTTCACCGGCAAGTTGCGTCAAGATCGCGTAGGTGCCGGTGCCAATGTCGGTCATGTCGGTTTCGACCAAAGCCGTTCCATCCGGCTGCAGCGTCACGCGGGCCTTGGACTCCGAAAGGATGTTGACACGCACCGCGGATGCCATGCCCATGCCGATCAGCCAATTTCCCTCCCGCCGGTTACCGGGCTTCGCATCGCGCTTGTTCCAGCCAAACGCCTCTGCACCGCTTTTCAGCGCTTCCTCTAACCGGTGGGACGAAAAGGGGATGTCTTGTGACGGATCGCGATCAGGAATGTTGCGCAGGCGCAGTTCGACCGGATCAACCCCCACCTCGTGGGCCAATTCATCCATCGCATTCTCCATCACTGTAATGCCTACCGCTTCGCCCGGCGCGCGGACCGATCCGGCGCAGGTGCGGTTCACGCGGGCGATGTGATGGCCGATCTCGCGGTTCTCGCCCCGATAGACGAAGGGAGTGGCCTGCGTGACGGGTTCGGAGAATTCCTCATCCGGCAGGTTCGAAACCCAAGCCTCGTGACCGATCCCGGTCAGGCGCCCATCCGCATCTGCCGCAATTCGCACCCGCTGACGGGTTTCGGAGCGCCGCATCGTCGCCTCGAAAACCTGAGGTCGCGTAAGAGCGACAGCAACGGGCCGGTCCAGTTCCTTTGCCGCCAACGCGGCGCCCACTGCCTCGGGGGCGATACCCAGTTTTGAGCCGAACCCGCCGCCGACGAACGGCGACAGGATCCGCACATCCGAAGGATCGATCCCCAACGCATCGGCCAGTTCATTGCGATTGTATTTTAACATCTGGTAGGAGCCGCGCAGTGTCAGTTTGCTGTCTTCCCACGACGCTATCGAGGCGTGCGGCTCCATCGCGGCACTATTGTGGCTGGGCGTGGTATACGTCACGTCGATCCGGTGCGCCGCTGTCGACATGGCGTCGTCAAGGTCGCCCATGTTGGATTGCTTGCCATCGGGTGTCTCCCAATCGGCGCTCTCAGGGTCGACCGTCGCCTCACCGCCGTCGATCTGCAAAACGGTCGCATGTGCCGCATGGCGCGCTTGCTCGAATGTCTCGGCGACGACCAACGCCACCGGCTGCCCGAAATAAGCGATATTTATCGAGCCCTGCACCGGCGCCTCGTTGGCCGTTCCCTGAGCAGGATTGCGCAAGAAGCGCTCGCCGCTGAAGACGCCAAGCACGCCCGGCATGGCTTTCACAGTGTCCTCGTTAATGCCCGTCAGCGTGCCTGCGGCGACGGTTGCACGCACGAATACCCCATGTGCCATCCCGTCAATCTGCCATTCATGGGCGTAAGTCGCGGTGCCTGTTACCTTGGCAGGACCGTCGGGGCGGTCGAGGCCGGCGCCCAACACCCCCTGCACCATGTCGTCCAGCCGGTTGCGGCGATCGGGTTCATCGACCTTGAGATGCGCTGTCATTGGGACGTGCCTTTCGTTGCTTCGACCAACACCGCCATGAGCGTGCGCCGTGCGAGAGGGATTTTGAAATCGTTGCTGCCGTGGCCCTGAGCGCCGTCCAGCAGAATATCGGCCGACCGAGCGAACAGCGCCTCTGTGGGTTTCTGCCCCACCAACGCCTCCTCAACCGCTATGTCGCGCCATGGCTTTGGCGCGAGCCCGCCGAACGCCAGCGCCGCATGGGCAATGCGGCCTTCCTCTACGCGGACGATCGCCGCCACCGAGACAAGTGCAAAGGCGTAGGACGCGCGGTCCCGTACCTTGCGATAGATCTGGCGTGATGCGATTGGTTTGGGAAGGGTGACGGCGGTAATCAGATCGCCCTGCTCAAGGATCGTCTCAATATGCGGCGTGTCGCCAGGTAGCCGGTAAAACTCTGCCAACTCCACGTCGCGCTTTGCGCCGCCGGCACCCATGATCTCGACCTGTGCCTCCAACGCCATCATGGCCACAGCCATGTCGCTGGGATGCGTAGCGATACAATGTTCGCTGCCGCCGAGGATCGCGTGGATGCGGTTATGGCCCTCCATTGCGCCGCAACCGCTGCCGGGGTCACGTTTATTGCAAGGCATGGCCGTATCGGTGAAGTAGTAGCACCGGGTGCGTTGTAGCAGGTTGCCCCCGGTGGTCGCTTTGTTGCGCAACTGGCCACTGGCGCCGGCCAGAAGTGCTTTGGCAAGAACCGGCCAATCGCGACGTACATGAGCGTCGGCGGCAAGATCGCTATTGGTGACCAATGCCCCGATCCGCAGGCCACCCCCACTGGTTTCATCAATCGTCTTGAGGTCCAGTCGGTTGATGTCGGTCAGCGCAGCGGGCGTCATTACCTCCAGCTTCATCAAATCCAGCAGGTTGGTGCCACCAGCAATGATGCAGGCCCCCTGCCCTGCACGCTTTGCGGCGGCCTCGGGCGTGCTTGCGCGGATATACTCAAAAGGTTTCATTCCGCGGCCTCCTTGGTTGCGTTGTTGGCAACCTCGCGGATCGCATCCACGATGTTGGGATAGGCCGAACAGCGGCAGAGGTTGCCGCTCATCCGCTCTGCGATTTCGGGATCGGTCAGTTCCGCATGGGCGGTGATGTCATCGGTGACGTGGCTGGGCCAGCCATCGTGCACCTCGGCCAGCATCGCTGTGGCCGAGCAAATTTGCCCCGGTGTGCAATAACCACACTGGAAACCGTCATGAGAAACGAAAGCCGCCTGCATCGCCGACAGCGCATCGGGCGTACCCAGCCCTTCGATCGTGGTAATCTCATCGCCATCGTGCATGCAGGCCAGCGTGAGGCAGGAGTTTATCCGCCGTCCATTCACCAGAACGGTGCAGGCCCCGCATTGGCCGTGATCGCAACCCTTTTTGGACCCGGTCAGACCGAGATGATTGCGCAGCGCGTCCAGTAGCGTGACGCGGGTATCCGCCTCCAACGCATGCGCTTTACCGTTGATCGTCAGGTCGGTTTTCATAGCTGCTCCCATTCCGCCCGTTGCGGGGCCCTCGTTATATCGCGAGAGCCAGCAGCCCCCCGACTGAAATGCGCGAGGGCCCGGCAAGGTTCCCTTTGCAAAGCAACGCGGCGGCGTCCTCGTAACTCCGGGTGGTGTGAAAACAGCTTAGAATGCGAATATGGAAATGCTCGCGGCGATCCCAGTTGCCAGAGGCGTAGGCCGAGTTGCAAAAGTCCTGCGTCAGCCCCGAACCCCCTAACTGTTCCTGTTGCCCGTTCTGCGGGCCTCTGTTCTTGGAAAATGCTGCGCCGATACCACCCGCAATGATAAAAACGCGTCTGGCTGCAATGAGATCACCCGTTTAGCTAGGAGTTACGATAATCGTCCCAACCATTCCGGCCCCATGGTGGGGATCACAGAAGTATTTGTATGTGCCCGGCACGGTAAAGGTGTGCTGGTAAACTCCACCTGCCGGAATATCACCTGAATCGAAACTTTCCGCTCCGGCAGGGATCTGTGTTACCGCCGTTTCTTCGGCATTTGCTGGGCGGGTCGATACTGTATGCACAAATGCTGACACATTGCGAAATTCGACGGTATCGCCGACTGAAACAGACTGCGGCGTCGGTGAAAAACGAAGGATCGGTTGCATATCGATAACCACATCGGTGCCCGGCTGGGCCCCGCCGGTAACTGCCGGGCCCGTCGTTGCGCAGGCAACAGTTAGCAGCAGCGGGGCAAGAGCGATGACAATTCGGTTAATCATTTCTTAGGCTTTCTGTTTGGTCCATTTAAGAGACCTTTGAGAGACAAAATTGTGAGTGATGGTAACAGGCGCCGCATCGACAGGTTACGACCCTCTTTCGCAGACAACCATCGAAGCACCGGAATGTTCCGCCGGCCAACTGGCATAGGCGTTACAGTCTGCGAACACGTCAGCTTTTGCCCAGCCTTTGGGCCTTATCGACCCCGCCTGCGTCGCTCGGCTTAGAACCGCCACGGCGCGCTGGGCCAAGGGTGGTTTGACGGGAAAACCCGGGTCTCGTTTTCAGCGCTCAGGTGACCGAACTACCCTAAACGGGCTGCTGAAGCAGTCGACATTCTTGCCATCGCCGCCACCGATCCAAATATCCACGGGCCTCACGCATGCTGGCCGTTTGCGCCAGTCGCATCAGACCAATGACACAAGGCCGCCCCAAGATGCGGTATCTATGCTGAATGCGTATTCTGGGATATATTTCCACCATGACACTGCGCCAAAACATACGCTTCTGCAAATCCGCCGACGACACACGTATCGCGGTTGCAACGTGCGGCGAAGGCCCTGTCATTTTGCGTGCCGCGCATTGGCTGAGCCACTGCCAATACGACCTCGAAAGCCCGGTTTGGAGGCCTTGGCTCGAAGCCTTTTCGGCGCAAAACTGCTACGTGCGCTATGATCCACGCGGCTGCGGTTTGTCGGATCGGTTTATCGCTGACCTGTCGCTTGAAGCTTGGCAGACCGATTTCGAAGCGGTTGCCGCGACGATAACCGCGCCGCGTTTCGTCCTGCTGGGGCTGTCGCAGGGTGGCTCGATCGCCATTCGCTTCGCCTTGGCCCATCCCGAGCGCGTGTCGCATCTCGTTTTAGTCAACAGCTACGGGCAAGGTCGGCGGACCCGGGCCCAAACAGATGTCGATCGGCTGGAAGCCGAAACACTGGTCAACTTTGTGCGCATCGGTTGGGGCCGCGAGAATCCAGCTTTCTGCCAATTCTTCACCAATCTTTTCATTCCGGATGGCACCGATGACCAGCACCGGTGGTGGGGCGATCTGGAGCGCATGACTGCAAGCCCCAAGGTGGCTGCGGAACTACTACGGGAAATGCAGGGCATCGACGTTCTCGATCTGGCATCACATATCAGCGTGCCCACATTGATCCTACATTCCCGAGGCGACATGCGGGTCCCATTCGAGGAAGGCTGCAAGCTCGCCGCTGCCATTCCGGGCGCTCGCTTCGTTCCCCTCGAAAGCAGGAACCACGCGCTGCTGCCGGATGAACCCGCTTGGGCGGTGTTCCACCGTGAGATCTCGGCCTTCCTGCAACAGGACGCTCCCGCAACGTCTCGCTCTTTGCAGAGGGCTGCCCTGACCCCCGCCGAGGCCGCAGTTATGGAGTTGGTCGCCAAAGGGCTGAACAACCGCAGGATTGCGGAACAGTTGGGAAAAAGCGAAAAGACCGTCAGAAACCAGCTTTCGACTATCTTAGACAAACTCGGCGTAGAAAGCCGGGCACAGGCAATCGTGATGGCGCTGGAGCACTGATCGCCGCGAAAAAGCGATCCCCCGGGTCGTTTGGCCTACGTCCACATCACTATTTCAGCGGCTACCGGGACGAATGCCCCATGCGCTGCACCTGAACAGCACTCATCCTTCGATCAGGGCGGCGAGGTGCTGCCACATGATGGGAGAAAGGTGATGACCAAGGTTGATGAAGCAAAACTCAATGAATTTGTTGGCCGCGTGTTGGGGGACATCGGCGGCGCCGTAAGCATCCCGCTGGTGTTGATCGGTGACGCGCTGGGGCTATACCGGGCACTCCGCGACACCGGACCGACGTCGGCCGAGGATTTGGCTGCAGCAACAGGCTGCGCACCGCGATATGTGCGCGAGTGGCTCTCGGCGCAGGCGGCATCGAAATATGTCACCGTCGAAGACGGGAGGTTTTCGCTGAATCCCGAACAAGCGATGGTGTTCGCCGAGCCAGACAGCCCTGTGAACCTAATCGGTGCCTTCGACACCGCCGGGGCGATGATCGAGAACAAGACCAAGGTCCAGTTGGCATTCAAGACCGGTAAGGGCGTCGCGTGGGGCGATCAGGCCGGATGCCTGTTCTGTGCGGTCGCGCGGCTGTTTCGTCCCGGTTATATCAATGCGCTGGTGCAGGAATGGCTGCCGGCGCTGGATGGCGCCGTGGACAAGCTCAACGCCGGCGCAAAGGTCGCGGATGTGGGGTGTGGTCACGGCCTTTCGACGATTGTCATGGCGCAGGCGTTTCCGGCGTCTGATTTCGTCGGTTACGATTTCCACTCCGGCTCTATCGCCGCGGCGACGGCGCACGCAAAGGCGCATGGCGTGAAAAACGTGCGGTTCGAAGTGGGCCGAGCGCAGGACTTTCCAGGCGAGAATTACGATCTCGTCACCTGCTTCGATTGCCTGCACGACATGGGCGATCCTGCGGCGGCGGCGGCGCATGTCCGCAAGGCGCTGAAACCCGGCGGGTCGTGGATGGTCGTCGAGCCCGCAGCCGGCGACGCGCTGGAGGATAACCTCAACCCTATCGGGCGCATCTACTATGCGGCATCGACGATGATTTGCGTCCCGACGTCACTGGCACAGGAGACTGGCCTCGCGCTCGGCGCCCAAGCTGGCGAGAAGCGGGTGGCCGAGGTAATCAAATCCGGCGGCTTTGATCGGGTCAAACGAGTTGCCACGACGCCCTTGAACATGGTGCTTGAAGCAATGTGAGACAGCATAAGGGCAGGCGATTAGAACTGTTTGCCTTTAGCGACTAAAAGGCGCTGCACTTCTCTGATGGCGGGCACCAATCTGGTGCCCGGCTCGTCCGCGCTGCCTCGTCACCGACCAGTTTCTGGGCGGCGAACGTTTCCCCGGTGCACAGGGTGGCTCTCATACGGGGGCCGGAACTAGCTGGTCTCGCGCGGCTGCACTTTGCAACGGAGAAACTGACATCGCCGCGCCAAGGGACGGGTTGTCATCTCCACCATGAGCGTCTTGTCGCGCGGTCACGGTGTAGCTTGATTTCTTGTTCGCGCGTTGACTGGTTCGGTTATAAATCCGCGAAACCACAAAAACACGAACAAGACTGAGGCAGATATGTACAACTTCACCCTTGCAGCGGCCGCGCTCCTGTCGCTCCCGCATGCGCTTGCCGCACAGAGCATCACCGAAGATCAGGTTGCAGCAATCGCACGTGACAATTTTGCGCCCGTGATCGCTAAACACGATATTCCGGGGCTGGTGGTTGGTATCACCTTCCGCGGCGAACAGCATTTCTACGCGACCGGGCTGGCCTCGCGGGATGGCAAAGTGGCGGCGTCCCCGGAGACGATCTTTGAGCTTGGATCGATCAGCAAGATCTTTAGCGCAAGTCTTGCGGCACTGGCCGAACAGCGTGGCCAGATTGATCTTGATGCGGCCGTGTCGTACAGCCTGCCGGAGCTGAGGGGCTCGGCCTTTGACCGGATCACTCTGGCCGACCTCTCGGCCCATGTGACCGGAGGTCTGCCGCTTCAGGTGCCGGATGAGGTGCAGGATGTGCCAGCTCTGATCGACTGGCTGGCGGGTTGGCAGCCGCCACAGCCCGGCGCGCGCAGCTACTCGAACGTCAGTATCGGCCTTCTTGGATACATTACCGCAAATGCGATGGGCGTGACCTACGCTGAGGCGGCAGAGAAGGTCCTGTTTCCCGCCATGGGCCTGACCAGCACCTACGTCACCGTGCCGGGCACCGCGATGGATCGCTATGCCTACGGCTACGACCGCAAGACCGACGCCCCAATCCGCGTTAATCCTGGCGTGCTGTCTGACGAGGCCTACGGCGTGAAATCAACGGCCCGTGACATGGTGCGCCTGCTGGACCTTGAACTAGGTCACGGCGCGGCAGACCCCGAGCTTTATACCGCGCTTGAAAGGACACGGGAAGGACGCGCCAAGACAGCCTACTACACGCAGGACATGATCTGGGAGCAATATCCATGGCCAATCGATCGCGATACGATGGAGGCTGGCAACGGATACGACTTCATTCTGTCACCCCAGCCCGCCACCGCCATCACGCCGCCCTTACCGCCTCAGCAGGATGTCATCCTGAACAAGACGGGATCGACCAATGGCTTTGGTGGATACATGACGCTCTTGCCCGCGCAGGACCTTGGCATTGTCGTCCTCGCAAATCGCAACTATCCGAACGACGTCCGGGTCCGCGCAACATATCAGCTGATCGAAGACCTTTTGGACGCGATCAAGTAACGGACGGCGGAAACGCAGGCAGATCACCACCGGTCCTGAACTGATGTGCATCGCCAATTGTGGCGACATGGCTGACGTTGTGATTAGTCTGGTTCCGAAGTTTCAGGCAGCCTCTGCAACTGACGGCTCACCGCTATCAGCCGCCAAGATTGATCCTCAGGAGCAAGGGCGCGCAATTCTTGGTCGTCCAGTTCGGCCCCCTTGGCCGATACCACACTGGCGCGCACAAACCTCCCCGTCTCGCGCACCTGCACGTCATGCTCTGGAAATCGCTTGCGAAGCTTGTCTGAGAGCGTGTCAACTATCGGATGAATATCTGCTGAGTCCAGCTTTCGCGGCGCACCGTCCAGCAGCTCAGCCACGGATATGCGCAGATTGCGCAAGCCGTCCCGCAAGACGTCGAAGGAGATCAATCCCGCCGCTGCCGCATCGGCCCACCAAAAGCCAAAACCGATGCCGATGATTCCCGCAACACCCGCCAGCCCCGTCTTCCAATCGGCCGCGTTCATGTCGGCATCAGTATAGAGGATCTTGTCCATCGTCGCCTGGGCCAGCGGCTTTTTCATGCGGCCGAGGATGACCGGAGGAATGACAGAATAAAACAGCGCTGAGACCATCACCCAGCCCAGCCAAACATCCCAACCGAAGATCGTGACGTTACCGATCGTTGCATGTTCTTGCAGGATCAGCGCCCTTGCGGAGTCATACAGTAGGAAACACCCCATTGCAGTCAGCGCGGCGGCGGCCAGAAAAAACCCTAGCGAGCCAGCGCGGTGAAACCCAAATGGGTATTTATCGGTGGCGGACTTGCTTTCAAACTTTCGCGACAGAAGGAATAGCACGGGCGGCAGAAGACTGAGTGTGTCCTCGATCCATGCCGTCTTCATTGCTTGGCTTGACCCCATTGCGAAATACATCACTGCGATGATGGTCAGCAGCCAAAAGATCGACCACCATTCCAGCGTTGCAGCGCGGCGTAGTTTTCGGTCGATCTCATCTGGAATGTGGCGCGTCATTTGGCCGACTCCCGAATGGCGCGGTTCACGGTGACCAAGAACCTGTTTTCGCCTTTCCGAATAGCCAGAACACGGTCTTGGGTGTCATCCACCAGCGTCACGCTGCCCAGCGGGTCGGTCAGCGCAACATCAGTTGCAAAGGGCGTATCAGACGGGATGCGCCCTGCGATAATGTGGATTTCCCCGGCCTCCAGTTGAGCAAACAGGCTGTGAGGATCCCCCGTGACGTATTGCAGCTCTGCCTGCAGCATGTCCGCTACCAGTGCGAGTGCCTTGGCATCCACCGGGTCAACTGCGTTGGTCAATACCCCGACCTTAAGAACGCTGTCCGTCACCTTTTCGGTTGTAAGTTCCGGGTCATCCGGCACCCTGCAGGCGGAGAGCAGACCGACAATGGCGATCGACAGCACGAGTTTGACGGTACGCGAAGACCGAGAAGACGTGAAAGTGGAACGCACGCTGCTTCCTTTGACTTGGTGCAAATGCTGTCTCAATAATCTGCTGCGATAACCTTGAGGCTTGAGAATAGGTTCCGGGCCGGGCCCGTGGAACAATCGCGGCGTCAAATGCATTTCTATTGTTAGGCGGCGCCGATTTTTCTGGCGGCGGCCTTAGCAAAAGGATCGATATGGCACCTCGCGCACTCTGGAAAGGCCAGCTTCGCTTGTCTTTGGTATCCATCCCTATCGAGATTTTCTCGGCCTCAAAATCCGGGGCGCGTGTTTCATTCCGGCAGATACACAAACCTTCCGGCAAACGTATTCGCTATGAAAAATCGGTCCCCGGTATCGGCCCGGTCAAAACTGACGATATCGTCAAGGGTTATGAGGTGGACGATGATGAGTACATCCTGCTGGACCCTGACGAAATCGATGCGATCAAACTGGAGACGAAAAAGACCTTTGAGTTAGTGCAATTCGTCGATGCCTGCGAAATCTCGCCGCTCTATTTCGACAAGCCCTATTACATAACTGCGTCAGATGATCTGGCTCAGGATGCGTACCGCGTCGTGCGCGACGCGCTTCGCCAAGCAGGCAAAGTCGGTCTTGGACAAGTCACGATGCGCGGCAAGGAATACCTCGCCGCAGTGAAACCCTGCGGCGACGGTTTGCTAATGGAGACGCTGCATTATGAGGATGAACTACGCGAGGCCGACCAGATATTTACCGACATCGAAGACGAGAAGGTTGACGAAGACCTGCTCGAAGTTGCGACCTCGCTCATCAACCGCAAAAGCGCGCCGTTTGACGCAAGCGCCTATCGCGACAAGTATGCCGAAGCGATGCAGGCGCTTCTTGACGCTAAAATCAAGAATAAGAAGACCCCGCGCGTCCATGCGGACGATGAGGGCGAAGGCCATGGCGACAATGTGGTCGATCTCATGAGCGCGCTCAAGCAAAGCCTGAGAGACGCGGACGGCGGGGATAAAAAGAAGGCGCGGGCCAAGAAGGCATCATAGATGGCGAAACCCCCCGATCCTCTGGCGGACTACAACCGGAAGCGCGATTTTTCCCGCACCACTGAGCCGCGCGGTCAGGTGGGAGAGCCGCTCGAGCGACGACGCTTCCTGGTCCAGAAACACGCCGCCAGTCGGCTCCATTACGATTTCCGACTTGAATGGAATGGCGTCCTGCTCAGTTGGGCCGTAACTAAGGGGCCCTCCTCCGACCCCTCGGAAAAACGCTTGGCGGTGCGGACAGAGGATCATCCGCTGGACTACGGCGATTTTGAGGGCACGATCCCCAAGGGCGAATATGGTGGCGGCACGGTCATGCTGTGGGATACGGGCAGCTGGGTCCCGCAAGAGGAAGTTGGAAAAGGCCTCAGGGAAGGCAAGCTGAAATTCACGCTGCAAGGCCAACGCATGAAGGGCGGCTGGACGCTGGTGCGGATGCGGAAAATGGCGACGGAAAAGCGGGAAAACTGGCTTTTGATCAAGGAACGCGACGATTATGCGACCGATGACGCCGATGCACTCACCTCCGACACGGAACTGTCCATAAAAACCGGCCGGACGATGGACGAAATTGCAACAGATGCCCCCGCCAGAACGCCGCCCGACACCACCCCAGACCGCAGCCGAAAGAGGCCGGCTTTCGCCAAACTGCAGCTTGCCACGCTCGTCGATGCGCCCCCGGTTGGCGACGACTGGCTGCATGAGACCAAGTTCGATGGCTACCGCTGCCTCGCCGCGCTCGGCAAAGGCGGCACACGGCTTTATACGCGGTCGGGCAAGGATTGGACCGACAGGTTTCATGCGCTGAACGGCGCGTTCGATCCCCTACCCTGCGACGCAGCCCTGATCGACGGCGAAGTCATGGCGGCCCGCATCGAAGGGTCGGCATTCTCGTCGCTGCAGAAGGCGTTGAAACATTCCCATCCGCTCGTCTTCTTTGCTTTTGACCTGCTGCGCATCGACGGTGAGGATCTGCGCAAATCACCGCAAATTGAACGCCGCAAACGGCTGGCTCATCTGCTCTCGGGTGCGCAGCCCGGCGGTCCGCTGCGCTTGAGCGATCATATCGTCGGCAACGGAGCCATGGTTTTCACCTCCGCCTGCAAGGCGGGCGCGGAAGGGATCATCAGCAAGCGCATCGACGCTCCCTATCGCGGCACGCGGAGCAAGGCATGGCTCAAGGTCAAATGCACCCGCAGGCAAGAATTCGTCATCGTCGGCTATTCCCCGTCGGACAAGTCGGGGCGTCCCTTCGCATCGCTCCTGCTTGGTAGTTATGAGGGGGGCGCCTTGCGCTATAAAGGCCGCGTCGGCACGGGATTCTCAGAGGAGGCGATGGACGACGTGATGCGCGCCATCGTGGGTCGCAAGACGTCGCCCTGCTCTGACGTCCCACAGGAAATCGCAAAGACCGCGCATTGGGTCCGTCCCGATCTGGTAGCGGAGGTCGAATTCACCGAATTCACAGCCGACGGTTACGTCAGGCATGGCAGTTTCCGTGGCCTGCGCAACGACAAGAATGCCGCAGACGTGCAACTGGAGGAACCGATGCAAGCAGACAAAGAACTCTTGGTAGGCGGCATCCGGATCAGCAACGCGGACCGCTCGGTCTTTCCCGATGCGGGCTACACAAAAGGCGATGTAGCCCGGCATTACGAGCGCGTTGGCGGACGGATGATCGCGCTCGCCGGTCACCGGCCCCTCTCGCTTTATCGTTGCCCGTCCGGCATCGCCGATCCCTGTTTTTTTCAAAAGCACGGCGGCGACGGCATGCCCAGCGAACTCTCCCGCATCACAATTGAGCAAAGCGACGGCGACAGCGCCGATTACCTCTACGCCACGCGCCCGGAAAGCCTGATCGCGGCGGCACAGATGGGCAGTATTGAATTCCACATCTGGGGTGCCCGCACCGACCGCCTAGAAAAACCCGACCGCCTGGTATTCGATCTTGACCCGGACGAGAGACTTGACTGGGCCGACGTTCGCAAGGCCGCTTTCGATGTGCGGGACACCCTAACGGGTCTAGGTCTGAAAAGTGGCGTGATCGTCACCGGCGGCAAGGGCGTGCATGTGTGGGTGCCTTTGCGCCGCACCCGAGGCTGGGAAACGGTCAAGCTTTTCTCCAAGACCTTGGCTCATGTGATGGCAGCACGAAACCCGGACCGCTATACCGCCACAATGTCCAAGGCGAAGCGAAAGGAGCGCATCTTTATCGACTGGATGCGAAATGAGCGCGGAGCGACGGCGATCGCGCCTTATTCTTTGCGCGCCCGCCCCGGTGCTCCGGTCGCCGTACCGGTGACATGGGCGGAACTCAAGAAACTGGACAGGGCAAACCGATTTTCGATCTCTGATATGGCCGCGAGGATAAAGAGGCCTTGTCCCGCGGCAATGCTGCTACCTGACCTGCAAACGTTAAGCGATGGTGTGATCCAAGCGCTTCAGACATTGTTGGAACAATAACGCCGAAACTCTTCCCGCTCCAAACCTGCTGCCAGTTGCATTCCGGGTCGATTTGACATCATTGCGAAACTGCAAAATGGCCTAACGGACGGGTACAAGCTGGGCGTTCATCGGCAGGTCTCGACTAAGATTTCCATCATTGAATTGAATTTCACCGACCTGAAATCGTTGAAAGCTTTAAGCGATCTAGATCGGCGGTATTACATTGAGGTGTGACGCATCACGCAGTTTTTTTCGTGCATCAAGGATGACCTTCAAGTTCGCGCAACCAGCTCGTGCAGACACGCTGACGATTAACTTTTGCGCCCTGCTGCAATGCACCCTCTGATCTGGTCCACCCACTGAGATATGATTATCCCGGCAGCCCCCCCTTGGAACAGCGATGGTGCCGTAGGGCGGTTACATTATCAGAGCCCTGCGGAAAGCATGCTCCATGTAACGACCTTATTTCCCAACCGTCAGTCTTGACCTTCGTCGGACCCGGGTGAATGGTGAAGCGATATTTAGGTGCATGAACTTACCTCGCCATAGGAGAGGCCCGTGTCCTCCACTCCCCTGAGCCGAACTGACAGCTTTTGTAATTCATATAACTTGCAGGTTCCGGTCCTGATGGCTCCGATGGCGGGGGCATGCCCGGCACCCCTCGCGATTGCGGTCGCAAATGGCGGCGGAATGGGCGCCTGCGGTTGCCTCTTGATGCAACCCGATGAAATAGCGGAATGGGCGCGGGAAATGCAGGCCGGATCGAGTGGCGCGTTTCAGCTCAACTTGTGGATACCGGACCCTGACCCCCTTCGCGATCCCGTACACGAAAAAAAGGTCCGCGCGTTTCTTGGCCAATGGGGTCCGAAGGTTTCGGCCGAGGATGCCGAAGGCTTGATGCCAGATTTCGAGGCACAATGTGCCGTTATGCTGGCAGCGGGGCCGCACGTCATTTCGTCCATCATGGGTGTCTTCCCTGAGCCGTTTGTAGCGCAGATGAAAAACCGCGGGGTCAAGTGGTTTGCGACCGTCACGACTGTCACCGAGGCGTTGATGGCCGAGGCGGCGGGTGCGGATGTGATCGTCGCCCAAGGCATGGAGGCCGGCGGGCATCGCGGATCGTTCAAGGCCGACGACGCCGCCCGTTCTCTTGTGGGATTGTTTGCGCTGCTTCCTGCCGTGGTCGACGCCGTGCGTCTGCCTGTGGTGGCGACGGGCGGAATCGCCGATGCCCGCGGGATCGCGGCAGCAGTGATGCTGGGCGCTTCGGCTGTCCAGATCGGCACTGGCCTTCTGCGCACCCCAGAGGCAGGCATCACACCAGTCTGGGCCGATGCCATCAGAGACGCGTTGCCCGAAGGAACTGTAGCGACCCGGGCATTTTCCGGGCGGTTAGGTCGAAGTATTCGCACGGCCTATACCGACGCGGCAGAACACGAACCGATACCCGCACCGTATCCCATTCAGCGAAATATTACGGCGCCGATGCGAGCGAGTGGCGCTGGAATCGACACGATGCAGGCATGGGCCGGGCAGTCGGCAAAACTGGCTCGTGCTGAGTCTGCGGCAAAATTGGTTGCGGAACTATGGAGCGATGCACGGAAACTTCTGCAGGGCTGACGGGGATATTTAAAGTCTTGATCCATCGTCTCACCGTCTCACCGTCACGTTGCGTTATTCTCTTTCAAGGCTTCGGACCGATCTGTTAAACTATTTGGCACACCGCCTCCGGAGCCGAACTAAGCAAAGATGTATTGTTAAAAGCCTGCATGCTGCCACTCTTTGCATCCTGCCCCCGCTCCGCACCGATCAATACCGAGAACGCTCCTGAACGAGAGGCCACTCGCGGCATAATCGCAAGCTGGAACCGATACTCTTGGTCGGCCGTTGATCAGCCGGAAAGGTTGAGTTTGCTATTTCCCAAACTCATGCATGTTGAAATATGCCGATTTGTGAAGCTGATCCTTGGCGTCTGCAATATTTTGAGGGGCTGCCATGCCCGGAAAACGTGTTCATACCCACCGAGGATGGAGACGCATGGCAGTGGTTTCCGCAGCATAGATGGGTTTATAACAAGCTAAGGATCGCTGAGACACAAGGCTTTGCTTGCGGTCCGCACGGAATTGAACCGCCGTCTTTTCCAGTCTTTTCCAAGCCGATTTTTAATCTGCGGGGCATGGGAACCGGCAGCCGCCCACTACGCACACTGCGGGAGTATAAATCTGCACAGCGTCCCGGCCATGTCTGGATGCCCATGTTCACCGGCGAACATGTATCCACAGACGTGGCGGTTGTTGCAGGGCGCGCCAGATGGTGGCGCCATACTGTCGGTGAACCGATTAAAGACGGGATGTTCGATCATTGGTTGGTGCTGGCCGAGCAACGCCCCGACATTGAGGCCTATGGGGGTAATTGGATTGCGACGCATCTGCCAGATTACACTGGAATGTTGAATATTGAGACTATCGACGCCAAAATCATCGAAGTGCATTTGAGGTTCGCTGACCAGTGGCCCGATCTTTACGGAGGACGTGACTGGGTCGCTGCTTTGGTCGCATTATATGCGTATGGACAGTGGAACTTTACCGATTTCAACCGCCGCGATGGTTATAGTGTCGTGCTTTTTGGTGGTCACGGCCTGCAATACAGGCACCCACCGCAAGATTTGATCGACGAGATTACGTCGGAGCCGGGAATTACCAGTGTGCAGATCACTTTTGACGAGGATCGCCCGGCGTCGTGGCATGCGATGCCGCCGGGAGGTTTTCGGCTCGCCATCGTGAATTGCCATAATCGCGAGGCGGGTTTCCGAGCCCGAGAAAAGCTTGCTGTGAGTTTCTGGGCGACCCAAACACTGCGTTCGACCCGGCGCCGCATAGGCGCCTCACCGATGCCAATGCGCCCGCCGCCTGAAGCGCATTCAAACATTGAATGACAGCGTGCCGAACCGAGAGTTTGATATCATTGGGTTCATACAGCGGATGGACGTAGTGGTGTAAGTCCAGATCAAGGAGAGACTTTTCGCTTTTCCAAAGCGAAGTCCGGCATGCGAACCATCTGGGCTGTGCTGCAGGGAAATCGCCAGGACACCTTACTCGCGCAACGAAGATGGGGCGTAACCTTTCATCACAGCGTAAGGCGGGAGCAACAATCCGCTACAGGCCTTGCGATTAAAGGACGCGTAAATGCATCGGCCAATCAGAATGGCCAGTTATCTGATGAAACCTCATCAGCTTCCACATCCCGCATTTATGAAAGTCGAGGTCCAGTTGCGACACCTTGAACTGTACCCAGGGAGCATAGCGCCCATTTCACGTGCACAAGTGCTTTCTAGCCAGTGATGCGCAACACGAGATCTTGACGCACCGTAACAAAATACTGCTCGATCAGCTCCCGGCCACATCTATTGCAATCCGACAAACATTTGAGCAATAGTGATTTTGTTCTCAGGGCGGGGCGAAATTCCCCACCGGCGGTAGGCAGTGCGAACTGTGAGCCCGCGAGCGCCTTCTCTTGGGAAGGGTCAAGCAGATCAGGTCCAAATCCTGAGCCGACGGTCATAGTCCGGATGAAAGAGAATGTGCAGCCGAACCACATCGTGGTTCGTCACGCATGTGATCGCCTTGGGTGACGTGTCGCCATGAAAGGAGATCAATATGACACCCACCCGATACGCCTTTATTAAAGCCAACTGGCATTCAGATATTGTAAGCCAAGCTTTGACAGGCTTTCGACAAATAATACCGGAAGATCAAATAGATGTCTTCGATGTTCCGGGCGCTTTTGAACTGCCGCTGTTAGCGCGTGACCTTGCAAGATCCGGAAAATATGCCGCAGTCGCTGCCGCTGCCTTCGTAGTGGACGGCGGCATCTATCGGCATGACTTTGTAGCGCAAGCCGTGGTCAATGGACTAATGCAAGTTGGGCTTGAAACCGACGTGCCGATTCTATCGATCTCGCTCACACCGCATCAATACCAAGAAACCGACCATCACAACACAATCTATCGAGAGCAATTTGTTCTTAAGGGACGAGAGGCTGCGGACGCCGCCCTCCTGCTGACAAGAACGCGTAAAAGTCTCGCTGCATAACCAACAACGAGCGGCATTTCGATGCCGTTCGTTGCCCAGCACTGGTCTCGGACGAAGTCAACAAGGGCTCAGTGCGGACATGCAGCGACGCAAGCATCCTGATTATCTTGGCCATTTGATCGACGCAACCGGCCCAAACCGAACATTGGTGCGCTATGCAGCGAAGGATAAGTTTGAGCCCTACGTAACGGGTCTGTCACCGTCATGCTCACTGAACCTCAGGAGGTATCCATCAGGGTACTGAATCAAGAATTCACTCTGACCACGTTCTGCGTCATTAATTCGATACCATGATATTTCTAAGTCAGCGGAAACTGTGACGCCATGGCCTGCCACATGTTTGTAGAGCCGCCCTACCAAGCCCAAGATACGCGAATCCGTTTTCTGGACACCCGTGCATAATCTCGAAACCGAGCATCTCCGTGTAGAATTTCAAACTGGCCTGAAAGTCTGAACATGACAGTTCTGGAACGAGCGATGAGAAATGCTTCGGAACCATACATTTTTCTTTCTTTGTCGTTGGAAATTACTGGATCAGACCCGCAGTATTTTTGAGTTTCTTCAACGCCAGGTAATGGTCGCTTTGTCCTGCACACCGGACCATCGCCTAACCAGTATGCTGCGCAATCTACGGATTGCTGGTCTTGTAACGCTGCGGCACGGCATCAGTGGCATCAGCCAGCGGCGCCTTTGGGCTCTCTGCATTCAGTTTCGGGGTCATCGGCGTCGTCCATGGGGACAATAGTTGCATCGCGCCGCCGCATGTCGGCTCTGATCCCATTGTGGCGGATTGCTGCAAAGCGGCGAACGTCGGCTTCGTGAAATTCGAGCTTATTCTAAAGCTACCTCACGTGGCAACGCATCGAAGCCCTCAGGTAAAGCCTGAAAACCTGAAGCCCCTTCGACGGAAATACGCGCGTATCCGAGCCTTGGGTGCAATTTGTTTGCCAAGATCCATGCGCCAATCAGCGCGACGCCCCCTGCAACAAATATCCCCGAGATTGGTGCCGCCAACAGTACCAGCCAAGCAGCACCGGGGGTAACAATGCCCGAGACATCGCGAAAGCTGGAATAGATCGCCGACATCTCGGTGCGCTCGGACGGTTTGACGGCAAGCAAGAATGGCAGGCCAGCGGAGACATCCAGAAGGATTAGAAAAAACGACCCCAACATCAGGCAGATGACCGCCACAAGCGGGATGCCAAATGGCAGACTAGCCATCATGAATAAAATCCCAGACATCAAAAACCCGATTCTGACTGTTGTCCGTACGGATTTGCGCTGCATAAACCGTAGCATCAAGGGGGTGAGGAAAAGGGCCCCATTTGATATGGAAAGTGCAATCCCGCCCAACTGCTCGCCCAAACCGTTTTGCACAGCGAAAATAGGTAGGTACACGACATAGACCCACCATCCGCAAGATCGGACAACCGCAAAAAGCCAACCCGTGATCAATCGTGGTTGCGCAAAGAAGCGATGACAGAACGCGAAGGGGTTCGCCGGAGCCCGCTGACTTTTGATAATCAACTTTCCGTTTCCAAGGCGCATGGCAAGAAACGTCAGTAGCGTCATGCTAGCCGCCACAGCCGCGATCACGAAGGGCGCAAGAGACCACCAGCTGTAAAGATACACCCCCAACGCAGGGCCAATGGTCCACCCCAATGCGCTGTAGAACAGGCGCGAAGTCTCAAGCTGCCCTAGCTCGATTTTAGCCACATAATCCAGAACATAGGCGTTGAAACAGACAAACATCGTGACAGTCGCAATTGTTGTAAGCGCCAGGCCAATGATCACAGCGTTTGGAGTCTCAAGGGTCGCCAGCATTGCACCCACGGAGAACATCAATGACCCGACACCATAGACCCACCGTCTCGGGACAAAGCGTATCACGTAGGGAATCAACAACCCCACGAGCAATGATAGCAATCCAATAATAAAGTAGATTTTGGAAATGGCAGCGGCATCCCGGATCGTGCCGTACATCAGGATCGGGAAAACCGAAATGAGAATGCCCCGTGCAATAGCCTCTGTTCCAGCCAAAATTGCAAATCCGCGCACACTTGGTGTCGGGGCATGGCGCAGCCACTCAGGAATTCGGCGTTCGTGCATTTGAAAAGCTCAATCTAGCTTGATGTGAACATGAACAGCTAGGTTCGACGTGCTTTGCCAATTGCGACTCAATGTCGTTTTTGTTTACGCTCTGCGGAAGGGGAGCATTAAAGAAAACCTTGTCGAAGTGGAAACCTGTAGCAATTAACTCCGCAGAGCGAGCTTCGGGACAGATCGCAGCTAACGTCGGGAATTCGCCTTGACTGCCGACCGTCGCAACCGGCCCAAACCGGACCTTGGTGCTCTACGCAACGAAGAACAAGTTTGAGCCCTCTTTACCCAATGCTGCGTCGAGGACAAAGGGCTGCTATGTTGTGTGCCCTAAAAATATTGCTATGAGATTGTCACAATGACCGATCAATGAAATCCGCGAAAGGAACTGGAGTGGAGTGCAATGGAAGTGATTGTGATGAAGTCTACCTTTTAAGTGCAGCCAAGATCGATGCTATGGAGGGACTTTCCAAGGCCCATTTTTTGAATTCAAACGCCAAACGTACCAACAAGTCGTTGGGTGATTTGGTGGGTTTGACTGGCTTTGGCTTTCATATCATCGAGGTCGAACCTGGCCATGAAACGACTGAGTATCACCTACATCACCATGAAGACGAATGCGTCTATGTTCTTGACGGCGAGGCGACTGCTCTGATTGGTGAGAAGGAGCACACCATTGGTCCGGGCGACTTTATCGGATACCGAAAAGGCGGATTGGCTCACACAATTCGCAACACCGGTAGTCGCCCTCTACGCTGCATTGTTGTTGGTGAACGTCTCGCTCACGACGTAGGCGATTATCCTCACAAGAAAATGCGCATCTACCGAAATGCGGGACTGCCATGGAGCGTAGTCGATCATGATGCGATCACCGAACCAAAGAACGTCGGAAAGAAATAGCACTATGCCGCTACGAGAACTTCCGGCTAAATAAAATTGACGGGATGCGGTGATCTAAACCGACATTCACGGTTCGCCGGTTAACGGCTGCAAAGTCCGCGTTGCAGACCTCTATTCAAAGCGCGGCGAATCGCAGCTTCCCGCCGATTTTGTGGAAAACTCACCTGCTCACCCGCCGAGGCTTTTTCGAAATGGTTTGCCCAACCCTGCGCCGGATATGAGACGCTGTTTCAGACCTTGTTCTCCGGGAAGAAGCAGGCTGCCGTATGAGGCCGATTACCAAGCTTCGGCGTCTCCTTGCGGCATCGATCCTGCGCTTTCCAGCAGCGCGGCGCAAAGGCGCAGCCATCCGGGACCGCAAGTGGCGACGGCAGCTCGCCCTCGAGCTTGATCCGTTTCTTGACGCTAGTGGGGTCGGCCTGCGGTGTCGCTGACAAAAGCGCCACGGTGTAGGGATGCTGCGGCGCCGAAAACAGCGCTTCCTTTGGGCCCTTTTCGACGGCGCGCCCCAGATACATCACGATGACTTCGTCAGCGACATGGCGCACGACGCTCAGATCATGGCTGATGAACAAATACGCCAACTGAAGCCGCTCCTGCAGGCCCAGCAACAGGTTCAGGATCGCGCTCTGGATCGACAGATCCAGTGCCGAGACAGGCTCGTCCAATACCAATACCTTGGGATCCAGCATCAGCGCACGCGCGATGGCGATGCGCTGGCGCTGGCCGCCCGAGAACATATGCGGATATCGGTCGAAATGCTCCGGACGCAGGCCGACAAGCTTGAGCATGTCGCGCGCCTTTGTCTCGCGCTCGGGCCGCGAAAGGTTGCCGTTGATCACCAGCGGCTCCATCAGGATGGTGCCGATCCGCTGACGCGGGTTGAGCGATCCGTAAGGGTCTTGGAACACGATCTGCACCGACTTGCGCAGGTCGGCCCAATCCTCACGCTGGACAGGTTTGCCATTCAACGTCAGGGTGCCGTCTGTCGGTTCTTCGATCATGGCAACCATGCGTGCGAGCGTGGACTTGCCGCAGCCCGACTCGCCAACGACAGCGAGCGTCTTGCCCGGCCGCACCTCGAAATCAAATCCGGCCACGGCCTTCAGCACGCGCGGCTTACGCAGAAAGCCGGCTCTGACTTCATAGTGTCGCTGCAGATTGGTGGCTTGCATCACCGGAGCGTCGGTCACGAGGCAATCCTTTCATCTGTGTTAAGCGGATAAAAGCACCGCGCGAAGCCCAGATCACTTCCAAGTGGCGGCGGGGGCGTACTTTTGCATCGGGCATCGGCGAACTTGCAGCGCGGTGAGAACAAGCAGCCTTGCGGGCGGTCGAACTGCCCCGGCACCACTCCGGGAATCGTCGGTAGCATCCGTTCGGTCGCCCGTTCGGGCAGCGCACCCAGCAAAGCCGAGGTGTAGGGATGATGCGGAGTGGCGAAAAGATCAGCAACTGGCTGCTCCTCCACCTTCTGGCCTGCATATTGCACGCTGACCCTTTCTGCGGTTTCCGCAACGACGCCCATGTCATGCGTGATCAGCACCAGCCCCATCCCCGTTTCGTCCCGCAGCGATGCCAGAAGATCAAGGATCTGCGCCTGAATGGTCACATCCAGCGCGGTTGTAGGCTCATCTGCGATGAGCAATTTGGGTTTGCAGGCGATGGCCATTGCGATCATCACGCGCTGGTTCATGCCGCCTGACAGTTGGTGCGGGAAGGCGGACAGACGCTTTTCAGCGTCGGGGATACCGACCTGCTCAAACAATTCCACGGCGCGGGCCTGACGTTCGCGGCGGCCCAGTTTGAGATGAAAGCGCAACGCCTCCTTGATCTGCCAGCCCACGGTAAAACAGGGGTTGAGCGACGACATCGGTTCCTGAAAGATCATGGCAAGATCATTGCCGACGATCCGGCGCCGGGCGCGATTCTCGATAGTCAGCAGATCGTGACCGTCAAAGTTGATCTCGTCCGCGGTGATCGTCGCGGTCCAGGGCAGCAAGCCCATCACAGCCAGCATTGACACTGACTTGCCCGATCCGCTTTCGCCGACAATGGCGAGGATTTCGCCCGGGTCCACGTCCTGATCCACGCTATCCACAGCCAGAAAAGAACCCGAGGCGGTAGCAAAATCGACGCTAAGATTGCGAATGCGTAACAGTGCCATGGGCCTAGCTCCGTTTCAGTTTCGGATCGAGCGCGTCCCTTAGTCCGTCGCCCATCAGATTGATCGCTAGCACGGTCACGAGGATGGCGAGGCCGGGAAAGGTCACGACCCACCAAGCGCGCAGGATAAATTCGCGCGCCTCGGCCAGCATGGTGCCCCATTCCGGTGTCGGCGGCTGCGCCCCCATGCCCAAGAACCCCAGAGCCGCCGCATCAAGGATCGCGGTCGAGAATGACAGCGCCGCCTGCACGATGATCGGGGCAAGGCAGTTGGGCAGAACGGTGATGAACATCAGCCGCAGATAACCCGCGCCCGCCACGCGCGCCGAGGTCACGTAATCCTTCTGCGTTTCGGTCAGCACGCTGGAACGGGTGAGGCGCACATAGTGGGGCTGCAGAACGATTGCGATTGCGATCATCGCATTCGTCAGCGAGGGGCCCAGAATGGCCACCAGCACCAGCGCAAGCAGCAGCGACGGAAACGCCAGGATGATATCCATGATCCGCATGATGATGCTGTCGAGCCATTTAGGCGCAAAACCGGCGATCAACCCCAGGAGGATGCCGCCGGTCGCGGCGACGACAACCACTACGATGCCCACGAAGAACGAAAACCGCGCACCAATAATCAGCCGGGATAACATGTCGCGGCCCAGCGGGTCCGTGCCGAGAATGAATTTCCAGCTGCCGCCGTCCTGCCAGACAGGCGGCACCAACGCATTGGCGCGGAACTGCTCTGTCGCGCTGTGCGGGGCAACCCATGGCCCGAAAAGTGCCAGAAAGACAAAGACAGCAAAGATATACAACCCGATGACAGCGCCCCGGTTCTCTCGGAAATAGAACCAGAACTCACGCAACCGGCCCGGACGATGGGGGACGATTTCTGCCTCGGCGGATAGGGCGTTGTCCATCTCAGCGCTTCCTGATCTTGGGGTTGATGACGCCGTACAGCATATCGACCGTTAGATTGACCACCATCACCATCACGGCGATCAGCAATAGCCCGCCCTGCACCACCGGATAGTCGCGCCGAAAGATGCTGTCGACCATCCACTTGCCGATGCCCGGCCAACTGAAAATGGTTTCGGTGAGAATTGCCCCCGCCAGCAGCGTTCCAACGCTCAGGCCGATGACAGTGATGACGGGGATCATGGCGTTGCGCAGGGCATGCACCCCGTTGATCCGCCCGGGCGACATGCCCTTGGCGCGGGCGGTGCGGATGTAATCCTCGCCCAGCACCTCCAGCATGGCCGAGCGCGTCTGGCGCGCGATCACTGCCAGCGGGATCGTGCCCAGCACGATCGTCGGCAGCAGCAGGTGCCGGATGGCCGACACAAAGGCGCCACCCTGCCCGGAGGCCAGACTGTCGATCAGCATGAAACCCGTAGCGTCGGGAAAATAATAAATCAGGTCGATGCGGCCCGATACAGGCGTCCATCCAAGATTACCCGAAAAGACGATGATCAGTAGCAGCGCCCACCAGAAGATCGGCATCGAATAGCCCACCAGCGCGGTGGACATCAGCGCACGATCAAAGAATTTGCCCCGGTTGACGGCCGCGATCACCCCCGCGGGCAGACCCAGTGCAATGGCAAAGATCATGGCGCAAACGGACAGTTCCAAAGTGGCCGGAAACAGCGCAAAGAATTCGTCCCAGACCGGCCGCTTGGTCACGAAGGACGTGCCAAGATCGCCCTGCAGTACGCCGGTCAGATATTCCCAGAACTGCACATAAATCGGCCGGTCATAGCCGAACTGGGCAGAGAGTTCGGCGTAGCGCTCGTCGCTCAGTCCCCGCTCGCCGGCCATGACCACGATCGGATCGCCCGGCAGTGCCCGGATGAAGCTGAACGAGATCAGCGTCACGCCGATGAAGGTGGGGATGAAGGTCAGCAGACGACTGAGGATATAGTTCAGCATGCCAGTACCATCAGTTCGTTGGGAGAATGCGTGAGCGTATCGTATCCGCCTTCTGTGATCTGCACGTCATCGTCGATTCTTATGCCGAAATTCCAAAGCTCATAGAGCCCGGGCTCGTTCGTATCGACCGTACCTGTCGGCAATACCATGTCGTTGCCTCTCATGATGTAGGGTGCGTCATGTCCTTCCCGATCCAGACCGTGGCCAGTCTTGGTGCGGATGCGGTCGGCGTAGGGTGACGCATCGAGCACCGAGATCACGGCATCGTCGATTTCATGCGCGGTGACACCCGCGCGGGCGACCGCAAGGCCTGCCACATTGGCGCGCAGGACGGTGTCATAGGCTGCGCGTCCTTCGTCGCTAAACTGATCCAGATACACTGTGCGCGTCATGTCAGAGCAGATCCCTTTGCTGCGGGCCCCAAAGTCTAATGACAAGACGTCGCCCGTCGCCATGATGGGCGTAGAAGCCAGATCGTCAGCGTCTTCTTCAAACAGGATCCGCACCAGCGTTTGCTCAATAATGGCAACATTATCAGACGTCTTGTTCATCCGCAGCGCGGAAAGCTTGCTCTCCGCCTCCATGATCTCAGGGTCGGGCTGCGCCGCAAGGCGGCCGGTGAGAGTGCTGCGCAAGGGACTATTCCGTTTGAAGTGGAAATTGGGGGCGGCACGTAACGCGCCGCCCCCGAGGCAAGAGGGTTACTGCTTCAGACCGACCTGGTTGAAGATATGGCCGCCCAGCGGATGGACGACATAGCCTTCGACCTCAGGGCGCATGGTCATGTAGACGACCGAATGCGCGATCGTGGCCCAAGGTGCCTGCTCCTTGAAGATGACTTGCGCCTCTTCATACAGCTTGGCACGCGCGGACTGATCCGACAGCACTTTGGCTTCCTGCAGTTTGGCGTCGAACTCCTCGTTGCACCACTGTGCCCGGTTGGCCGCACCGACACCGTCACAGCCCAGCAGAACTGCCAGGAAGTTGTCGGGGTCTCCGTTGTCGCCGGTCCAGCCCAGCAGGACGGCACCATCGCGGTCTTCTGCTTTGGAGCGTTCCAGATACTCGCCCCACTCGTATGACACGATTTCGACGGTGACACCGATTTCGGCCATGTCGGCCTGCATCAGTTCGGCCATGCGCCGCGCATTGGGGTTGTAAGGACGCTGCACCGGCATCGCCCAGATCCTCATGTTCAGGTTCTCGACGCCTTCTTCGGCCAGAAGCGCCTTGGCGGCTTCGGGATCATAGGGATCATCCACGACCGCGTCGTTGTAGGACCACATTGTCGGGGGAATCGGATTCTTGGCAATCTGACCAGAGCCTTGGAACACCACATCAATGATCGACTGCTTGTCGATCGCCATGTTCAGCGCCTTGCGAACCTTGACGTTATCGAAGGGCGCGACCTTGGTGTTGTATGCCAGGTAACCGACATTCAGGCCTTCCTGCTCCATCACCACGATGTCGTCGGCATCCTTCATCGCCTGAACGTCGGCGGGGTTCGGATAAGCCATGACATGGCATTCACCGGCCTGCACCTTCTGGTAGCGCACCGAGGCGTCCGGCGTGATGGCAAAGATCAGACTTTCGACCTTGGCTTGGTCGCCCCAGTAGTCGTCATTGCGCAGATAGCGGATGACGGCGTCTTTCTGGTAGGCTTGGAATGCAAACGGGCCTGTGCCGATCGGGGCCTGGTTCAGCATCTCGGGTGTACCGGCTTCCATCATCGCGTCTGCGTATTCCTTCGACATGAGCGACGCAAAATCCATCGCCATGTTGGCAAGGAAGGGGGCTTCGGGACGGGTCAGATGAAAGACGACGGTATAATCGTCGACCTTTTCGATGCTTTCGACAAGATCGGGCATCGACATACTTGAATAGTATTCCCACGTTCCGCCAGAAACCTGATTGTAGGGATTTTCAGCATTGCCTTGGCGATCAAACGTGAAAATCACGTCGTCCGCGTTGAAGTCGCGCGTTGGGGTGAACTCACTGTTGGAATGAAACTTTACACCCTCGCGCAGCTTGAACGTTACCGTCATGCCGTCTTCGCTGACTTCCCAGCTTTCGGCAAGGCCAGGCAGGACCTCGGTGGTCCCGACCTTGAACTCGGTCAGATGATCATAGATCGGGTGGCTGGATGCATCAAACGTCGTGCCAGCTGTATAGAGCGCCGGGTCGAACCCTTCTGGTGACCCTTCGGAACAATAGACAAGCGATTGAGCCGATGCCGATACGCCAAGCGTCGTCATCAGCAAGCCAGTGGCTATGGTATGTTTCAAGGACATTCGTTTCTCTCCCATATTAGTTTATCCGTCCGAGTCCACATTGACCCAATGGTCAAGATCGCACAATCAAACTTTGAGATAATACGGCAGGCGGCAAACTGAGACCAGTTTGATCCATCTGAAGTGCGCGCAGTCTCAGTGTGCACAACACGCCAAAGAAAAGCACCAGCCTCTTGCTGTGTTAGGCGTTTTTCTTCAATCGCTTCCAAAACGTGCTCACTATCTGCAAGTAATCTCCGACACAGAATAACGGCCCGCGCGCGATCTGCCGTGCGCAATGAGATTTGCCAGTCGAAGAAACATGTGGATAAGCGGCGCGCTTTTCGACGCCAGTAATAGGTGTCGCCGCGTCGCATCAGATGAAGATGTTTATGCAGTCTTGGATCCCATTGATGGGATCTCGCCGCACATTCACACCATAGCGGTGATACGCCTTGGTGGGACACCGCCGAACTTCAAGTAGAAGATGGCAATGTTGTCAGTGACTTAAGTCAATATTGGCTCCGGCGGTAGGGATCGAACCTACGACCAATTGATTAACAGTCAACTGCTCTACCGCTGAGCTACGCCGGAACACGAGATGCCGTATAGCAATGGGATTCGGTGGCGTCCAGTCTGTTTCGGGCAAAAGATCAGGTTAGTTTTATCAAGGGGATGGATGGACGAGACCTAGCCTTGATGGGAGTGGATCTGGGGCGCGATTGAGGCTGCGGGAAGCGCAGGTTTGTGGGGTGCAATCGCGCTCAGCACCCCTCTTAGCCATTAGTGCCTGTGATGCGCCGCGCTAGGGCGGCAGCGACTGCGAGGCGTTTCATGTCTACACCTGCATTCAGCCCGCGCTTTGCCAAGTGTTCTGCTAGCAGTTCAGTCGCTACATTTCGGGGGGCGTAGGGGGCGTAGGGGCACCCGCCAAGGCCCGCGTGCGCGCCATGGGCCTTGCACCAGTCGCTGAACACGAGTTTGGCTATTATAGCTTTCTGCGTCTGCCTGCGCATCTGGACGAGCGTGCTCTGGTCCGCGACGCTGCAGAGGCCGGTATTTTCCTTGCGCCAGGTCGCCTTTTTTATTGCGGTGATGCTGCGCCCTGCCCCGCAGTCCGGATTAACGTGGCGCGTGTCGACGACGCCCGATTTTACCGCTTTTTGGCCCGCGCAATCGAGCGTCAAACTTAGTTATTAAATTTTTTGTTTGAGCGCTCAGTTAAATTAACTATAGTCACCCCAAGCCAACAGGAGCACCCGCCATGGAACCGCAAAACACCCAAGTCCCGAACCACTGGGATCGCAAGGGTCTGCCTGCGTGGAGCTTCTTTAGCCCAGAGATGCTTGAGGCCGAAAAGGAGCAGTTGTTCCGCCGCCATTGGCAGGTCGTATGCCATGTCAGCGATATCCCAAATGCGGGTGATTTCATCGCCTCCGATCTGGTGGGCGAGCGCGCGCTGGTTATTCGCGGCCAAGATGATGTGGTCCGGGCGTTTCATAACTTATGTCGCCATCGCGGATCGCGCGTCGTGGCAGAAAATTCGGGCAATTGCCGCTCGGCGATCATCTGCCCCTTCCATGGCTGGGCCTATAACCTTGACGGCACGCTGCGCGGCGCATCGCAGCCGCAATCCCTGCCCGATCTGGACCCGGTCAAAATGGGCCTGAAACCAATCGAAATGGAGATCTGGCAAGGATTCGTTTTTGTGCGGTTCAAGCCCGGTCCGCAGCCCGCCGTCGCCAAGATCATGGCGCGCTTTGACAAGGAACTGGCTCAATACGATCTGGAAAATCTGGTCCCAGTCGAGGACAGCTTCTGGGCGTCCGAGATTGAGGCGAACTGGAAATGTGTGCGCGACGTCGACAACGAGGGCTATCACGTGCCGATGGCCCATCCGGGCCTGCATGACCTATTTGGCACCAACTACCATGACGAGCCGTTTACAGACGGCACCTCCCGCTCGCTGGGGCAGTTCCGGCAGGGCAAGCACCGCCTTTGGAGTGTCGAGCAATATCGCAACATCCTCAGCCCGCCTGCCCGGCTGGATGACGATCACAAGGCCGCGTGGCTTTATGTGGGGATGTTCCCGAACCTCGTCTTTGGCTTTTATCCGGATTCAGTCAATTTCTACCACGAATTCCCGGTTGAAAATGGCATGACCATCCAGCGCGGCACCACCTACCGCCACAAGGACGAAGATCGGCAGATGCGCGCCGCACGTTACCTGTCGATGCGCATCGACCGCATCACCAGCAAGGAAGACGAACAGCTGATCGAATGGACGTGGGAGGCCGCGTTTTCCAGCGGCTTTGACGGGATCACGCTGTCGGATCTGGAATACGGGGTAAAGACGTATCACGACGCCCTACGAAAACTGTTCCCGGTGCTGGACGGGGATGAGCCGCCTGCTGGCACGCTGCAAAAGGCCAATGACGACCGTCTGGGCGCGCTTGCCACATGAGAGCGCTTGATCTGGCGATGGCTGCATGTAACGCTGATCTTGCCCTGCGGGAGATGCGCCAGCCGTGCCTAGTCTGAGCCAAGAGAGTCGACAGGGCCTGACCCTTCTCAGCCCTACGCTGGCCTATGCGCTGGTAATGCTGGCCGCGCCGCTAGCGATGGTGGTGATGTTCAGCTTCTGGACGCAGGACTATCTGGACCTGGACAAGACGTTTACCCTCGCCAACTATCGCGAGGCATGGACGCAGCCGATATTTCAGGTGCTGATGTGGCGCTCGCTGAAAATATCGCTCATCGTGACAACTACGACGGTCATTCTAGCGTTTCCCATCGCTTACTACCTGTCGTTCCATGTGCGTAGCCGTAAGGCGCTGTGGCTGTTCCTGATCACCGTGCCGTTCTGGACCAGCTATCTGCTGCGCGTGTTCCTATGGAAAGTAATCCTGGGCTATAACGGCGTGCTGAATTCAGCACTGATAAACCTCGGCATCATCGACGAGCCCCTGACATTTATCCTTTATAATGCCAATGCCGTCGTGCTGACGCTGGCGCATGCATGGGCGCCCTTCGCAATCCTGCCGATCTTTATCGCGCTGGAAAAAATCGACCGCTCACTGCTGGAGGCCGCCGAGGACCTTGGCGACGGCCCGCTGCGCCGCTTTTGGCGCATCACCCTGCCGCTGGCGATGCCGGGTGTTGTCGCGGCAACGCTGATCGTGCTGATCCCGACCGTGGGCGACTACATTACGCCCAAGCTGGTTGGCGGTACCGACGGGCTCATGGTGGCCAACATGATTCAGATCCAGTTCGGAAAAGCGAACAACGCCCCCTTGGGCGCGGCGCTGGCGGTGTCGTCAATGATCGTGGTCGCGGCGATCAGCATCGGCATCTATTTTGCCGGCAAGAAATTCGGCGGTAAGGTGAAATGATGCGCGGATTTGGCAAATTCATCTCGTCCAAGTGGCTTGTGGTCTATGCCGTTGCCTACATGCTGTTCCTCTATGCGCCGGTGATCTTGCTGCCGCTCTTTGCGTTCAACGATGCGACGATCGTGGCATTTCCGCTGACGGGCTTCACCACGAAATGGTTTGATCTGCTATGGACGACCGACGCATTGCACGGCGCTGTGCGCAATAGCGGGTTTGTGGCTCTGTCCACGGCGCTGATCAGCACCTTTCTCGGCGCCTGCGCTGCGCGTTCGGCCGCCAATTACAGCTTTCCGGGGCAAAAAGGCGTCATGGGCTTCATTATGCTGCCGCTGGTCCTGCCTGAGATTATCGTCGCTGTCGCCTTACTCGTCATGCTGATGCAACTGGGCATGTCCCTTTCGCTCTGGACGGTTATTGCCGGCCACGTCCTGATCTGCACGCCCTTCTCCATCGCAATCCTCAGTTCGGCCTTCGCCGGAATGGAAAGTAGTCTGGAGGAGGCGTCTTTTGATCTGGGCGAGACGCGCTGGGGTACGTTCCGGCGCGTGACGCTGCCGCTAATCATGCCGGGCGTTATCTCTAGCCTATTGATCACTTTCACTATTTCTCTGGACGAATTCATCATTTCGTTTTTCCTGACCGGCACAGACGTCACTCTTCCGGTCTATATCTGGAGCCAGCTACGCTTCCCGTCCAAGCTGCCGTCAGTGATGGCACTAGGCACGATTTTGCTGGCGGTCTCCGTCGGGCTGCTGATCGTGGCCGAGGTATTTCGCCGCCGCGCGACCCGCAGGCAAGGGATGGATGCCGGATCAACACAAGGACTTGTCTAAACATGGCCGACGCCGCACCGATCATCGAAATTAAGGACGTTTCCAAAAGCTTTGGCGCCGTCACGGCCCTCAGCGGTGTCAATGCCACCATTCGCGAGGGTGAGTTCTTCTCACTGCTGGGCCCATCGGGCTGCGGAAAAACTACATTGCTGCGCCTGATCGCAGGGTTTGAGCAGGTCACAGGTGGCACGATCATGATTGGCGGCAAGCCGATGAAGGGTATCCCCGCCAACCAGCGCCCGACCAATATGGTGTTTCAAAGCTATGCGATCTTTCCACATCTGAACGTGGCCGAGAATGTCGGCTACGGCCTCGTGCGCAAAAAGTTGGGCAAGGCCGCGATGGCCAAGGAAGTCGATGAGGCCCTCGCGATGGTCGATCTGGCAGGTTACGGCGAGCGTAAGGCGCATGAGTTGTCGGGCGGGCAGCGCCAGCGCGTCGCCCTTGCCCGCGCGCTGGTCATGCGGCCCAAGGTCATACTGCTGGACGAGCCGCTATCTGCGCTGGACAAGAAACTGCGCGACCAGATGCAGCACGAGCTGCGCAGCTTGCAAAAGTCGCTGGGAATTACCTTTATTCTCGTCACCCATGACCAAGAAGAGGCGCTGATCATGTCCGATAGGATCGCCGTCATCTTTGACGGGACGATAGCGCAACTCGCCACCCCCGAAGAGCTGTATCGCCGGCCTGCCACGCGCAAGGTCGCATCCTTCATCGGCGTGATGAACTTCCTAGACGCGACAGCCACAGGGGGCGGTGATGCACCCTATCAGCTTACAGTTCCGGCCTTGGGCAAGGTGGACATTCCAGTCGCGCAGGCGCCAAAGCGGTTGAATGCTGCAAACATCAACGTCGTCGGAGTGCGACCCGAAATGTTCACTATTCTGGACGGAGATACCGGAAGTTTTGAGCATGAGGTGGAGGGCACAGTGACCAGCACCGACTACTACGGCGACATGACCTACTACACCGTCGCCCTGCCCGGCGCCTCCGATCCTGTCACGATCTCGATGCGCAACACCGCTGGGCGCGCAGTGGCGCGAGACGGAGCCAAGGTGACTGTCGGCTGGGGCGCGGATTCCATCGTCCTGCTGGAGTAACCCACAAACAAAAAAGAGCAGGCCGTAAGGCCCGCTCTCTTTTAGAATTGCGTAGATATCAGACCTTAAAAGCCGGCTTTGATCAGCTCGAATTCCGCTATCATCTTTTCACGCAGTTCGAACGGCACGGGAGCCTGCCACAGTGTGTTCTCGCGCAGCTTGTCGCTGCTCTCTAGTCCGACCGAGGCCAGCGTTTCGGCAGGAATTTCTGCCATTGCTGCCGCGTTGGCGTGGCCATAACCCCATGCCGTCACGATGTATTCCACCGATTTCGGCTCTAGCCATGCATTGATGAAATCATAGAACTTGTCGTCCGATCCAGTGCCGCCCGCCATCTTGGTATAGCCGCAGACCCAACTTGACGCGCCCTCGGCAGTGTCTCTCTTGATGCCGATGGGATGGCCCTCGGCGCTCATCGTCGAAAAAGTCTCGTTCCAGGCCCAGGCCAGATAAACCTCGCCGCTTTGCATCAATTGCGCCAGCGATGATCCGTCCGACCAATAGGCCCGCACATTTGGATGCACCTTACGTAAAAACGCTGATGCGGCCTCAAATTCCTCGTCTGTCGCCTTCGTCCAATCGGTCACGCCGCCTGCAAGAAATGCCAGCGCATAGGCGTCGTCGACATTATCACCGATGGAAATACGGCCCATATTCTTGGGATCGGCGAACGCTTGCAGCGAGGCAACGTCCTCGTCTGTCAGCAGTTCGGTGTTATAAATGACTGCCGTGTTGCCCCAATCAATGGGTATAAAGTAGGTCTCGCCATCCTTCTGGTACGCTTCGATGTCGCGAAAGCCAGGGTTCAGATCATCCCAGCGGTCGATGCGCGATTTATCAATCGGCTCCAGCAGGCCAGCCTCGATCCATTTGGGCACGGATTGCGAACATGGGTGCGCCGCGTCAGCGGCAAAACCGGAGCGCAGCTTTTGAAATGCCTCTTCCTCGTCGCCGAAATAGGCGAACGTAGGCGCCTCGCCATGCTCGTCGATGTAAGACTGGAAAAATCCGGGATCCTCGTAGCCGGCCCAGTCAAAAATGGTTAGCTCGGAATCATTGGCAGACACTGCTCCGGCGGCGATGATGGCGGCAGAGGACACAGCGATAGCAATCTTGCGGTAGGCAGACATATAGTTCTCCTTGTTGGGCGGCCTTATTTCGGGCGCGTATTGCCCGTGGCCTTGATATTGAGGCTAACACGAAACGGAATTCTCACAAGATTTATCTGAGCGCTCATTCAGAAATCTATAAGTTAATTAATCACCTTAATAACCGACGCTTATCATCCGATCCTAATGCAATCATGCCGCCAATCTACGCTCCACCTCTTCCAAAGCGCGTTCCAGAATATCGAACATCTCGTCGATCTCGGGCAACGTGATAATCAGCGGCGGCGAAAAGACCGCCATGTTGATCAGGGGCCGCACCAGCAGTCCCATCTCTTCGCAAACCTCGTCCAGCATCGCGCCCAATCGCCGTTCGCCCGCCAACGTGCGCGCACTGCCCTCGATACAGCCCAAGAGGCCCATCCCGCGCACGTCGCCGACCACGTCGAATTTGCGCAGCGCTTGCAGACGCGCCTGAAAATGAGGTGAAACTTCGCGCACATGCTCAAGGATGCCCTCATTTTCGAGGATCTCGATATTCTTTAGCGCCGCCGTGCAGCAGACTGGGTGTGCGGAGTAGGTATACCCATTGGCGAAAAGCACCGGATCGTCCGGGTCGGTCATCCGCTCCATCACAGCGTCCGATATGATGCACGCGCCCAGCGGCAGGTAGCCCGAGGTAAGGCCCTTGGCGCAAGTGATAATATCGGGCGTGATGCCAAACACGTCTTGCGACGCGAACCAGTGGCCCAGACGGCCAAATCCGGTGACGACCTCGTCCGAGATATAAAGGATGTCATGCGCCTTGCAGATCGCGTGCGTGCGTTTGTGGTAGCCCTCAGGCGGGATGATTACGCCGCCCGAACACAGTATCGGCTCAGCGATGAAAGCACCCACGTTTTCGGGGCCAACCTCGGCAATCATATTCTCGAGATCGGCGACCTTTTCGTCGCACCATGCTTCGACGCTTTGTCCCTCGGCGCGGTGATATGGATTGACATCAGGCAGGAATCGCACCAGCCGACTTTCTACGTCGAACTTGGATTTGTCCCGCTCCTTGCCCGTCACTGATGAGGCCAGATAGGTTGAGCCGTGATAGCCCTTTTCCCGCGCGATCACGATCTTCTTGTCCGGGCGGCCAAGGCGATTGTTCAGGAAATGCATCGTGCGGATCGCAGTATCCACAGCCGTCGATCCGCCCGTGGTGAAGAACACATTGTTCAGATCACCGGGCGCCAGGTCGGCGATCTTCTTGGCCAGTTGCGCCGATGGCTCCGTTACCGTGGTCCACGGCGAGGTGTAGGGCAGCGTCATCACCTGCGCAGATATGGCATCTGCCATTTCCTGCCTGCCATAGCCGATCTGGACGCACCACATGCCCCCCGGTCCGTCAATGAAACGCTTGCCTGAGGCGTCCCACAGATAAATCCCCTTGGCGCTGCCCACCATCATGTGATCGTAGCCGCGCCAATCATCCATCGCCGCCCAAGGATGGAGCTGATGGGTACGATCCCAATCGTGCAGCTCTTCGGTGTCCGGCTGGTTTGTGGATGCATTGATGGCAATAGTCATGGCGGTCATCCTTTTGATGGGTGTTGCCCGCCAAGGTATCACGTCTGCCGCATACGTAAAGTTTTTTTGAGCGCTCAAATAAATAAATTCAGTGTGGCACAAAGAGGCGCACCCCGATATGTGGGCTATCGAACAATTGTAGCGAGCCTATGACCGATCAACCGCCAGTAAAACCGCGCAAAGAGCGCAAGGAAAACGCCGACAAGCGGCGCCAGCAACTGCTGGACGCGACGTGGCGTTCAATTGCAGAGAATGGGCTGTCGCGCACCACGCTGGCGACCGTCGCCGCGCAGGCGGGCCTCTCGCAAGGCGTTGCAGTGTTCTATTTTAAGTCAAAGGCAGGCCTGCTGGCCGAGGCCCTACTGGATCACTATGCGCGCTATCAACAGAATTGGCAGGACGCGCTCGCCGGGGCTGGCGATGATCCTGCCGACCGCCTGATCGCGCTGATACGGGCTGATTTTGATCCGGTCATCTGCAATCCCGAATCATTGTCATTTTGGTTTGCCTACTGGGGCGAACAGAAATTCACCCCGAAATACGCCGAAATTCTGGTGCAATTTGATACAGCGCGCATCGGTGCCATGCGCGAGGCCTGCGCCGCGCTGATGACGGGCGCGACGGGCGAAGACGTGAACCGGGCGGCTGAATGGATCGACACCTTTTCGGATGGTTACTGGCAGCATCTGCATGTTGCGCCCGAGCAGTACAGCGCCGCGCGCTGCATGGATGAGACGCTGAGGATGGCCGCGCGCCTCGTGCCAGAGCTGGCAGCGCGGATTACCCAGCGCTGACGCTAAAATAATCATCGTAGAACGCGGCGATGCCCCACTCCATCTCTGACAGCGGGCCAGGCACGAAATGGTGTGATTTTACGCCCTCTTGATTGTGGCGGATGATCCGCTCGTCATCCAGCGAAGTGACGTGCCAGAGCCATGTCAGGTCATCATGGTCGTAGTCTACGCCCGCCTCGGCGCCCGCGCGGACGAACCAGACGACCTCGATCCGGCATTCCAATTGTGACACCGGCAAGAAACGGTATCCGACCATGTGATCGGAATAGACGATAAAGTTGTTCAAGATACCGATTTGAAGATCGGTTGCGCCGCCGTCGAACCCCTTGAGGTTGCCCAATAGTGGCGCCAGCGCCGCGCCGGTGCGACTGCCAGTTTGGAAGCCATCGAACAGCGGATAGCGCTTGTAGAACAGCGTCGCCTTGCCCGGCTCGTAGCGCTGCACCTCGTCTATTGGCAGGCCAGCCGCGCGGCTGCGGGGACGCAAAGCCTGCACCAATTCCTCGGTCTTGTGACCGGGGTCCTTGATGCTATGCGACCGGGCAAAATCCAGATGCGCGTTGGCGCAGTGATAACATTCCATGTAATTCTCGACCGCCAGCTTCCAGTTTGCTGAAACAGTATATGTGGCCGTGTGGGCGATGCGCGTATTGCGCAAGTCAAACGGCGCGGCCAGCGGTGCAAGCTGAGCCAATCCGTCGTCGATCTCGGGCGGATGCTCGGCGGCGCAGACGAACAGCAACCCTTCGAAGTTGCGCAGATGCAGTGGAAGCAAGCCGTACTCCGACGGGTCGAACCCCTCGCCCATCTCGCGGGCGCGGCGCAGCTTGCCCGTCAGCTCGTAGGTCCAAGCGTGGTAGGGGCAGGCGAAAACACGGGTGTTGCCAGAGGCCTCAAGGCACACGCGCGATCCGCGATGGCGGCAGACGTTCTGAAACGCGCCGATAGCACCCTCGCGGTCCCGCGCGACGATCACCGATTCCGGGCCGTAGTCAAAGACGAAGAAATCACCGGGCGCCTCAATCTGGCTTTCATGACCGACCCAGATCCAACTGCGGTTCCAATAGTCGCGAAGGTCGCTCTCATAGACCTCAGGCGACATGTAAAAGTCGCGCGGCATGGCAAATCCGGGGCGATAGGCGGCCCTCATGCTGGCTCTATTGGCGCGGATCATGCCTGACCTCCCTCGTCTGTCAGTGCGACCATCTCGCGCCGGAAATATGCGGCATTGGTGGCACTTGGATCGCCCTCGAATGCGCGGGCGGCGGCATGGCCCGCGTAAATTGCATCTGCGATCAGACCGGGCTGCGCGGCATCACCGATCAGCTCCAGCGTGTCCAGTGCAATATCGCCTGATGCGCGCATCGCGGCGAGTTGATCATACAGCGCGGTCTCGCACTGACGGGACGTGACCATCAGGAGGGAGGCGCAAGGAACGGCCTGCTCGGGCTCGCCGTAGACGCCGGCTGTGATGCACGCCTCGGCTGTCACGCGCACCAGCGCGCGGCCCGTCATTATCCGCACGCCAAGCGTAACGAGCGCGCTTTGAATACGATCCTGCTCCAGCGTCATCTCGGTCCAGGGGGACACGATGGGCGCAGGCGTGATCAATGTCACCTCGCGCCCCGCCTCCGCCAGTTGCGATGCTAGTACCCCGCCCATATAACCCGGATCATCATCATAAATCGCAATCGGACCAGTGTGTGGCAACGTGCCGTCCATGATGTCGTCGGGCGTCAGCACCTGCATCGCGCCATCCACCGCTATAGGGCCATGCGACGTGCGCCCTGCCCCGTCGCGCCGCCACGTCGCGCCGGTCGCGACAAAAATGTTCGCGATGCCAAGCTCGCCGACCTCGGCGGCGCTCAGCCTGCTCTGCGCATAGATCGAGACGTTGGCGCGCTGGCGCAGATCGTGCAGGCGATTGTCCGCGACGCGCCGCCATGCAACGAGGCCCGCCAGACTACCCTCACGCCGCACGCGGCCGCCCAGTTCCTCGCGCGCCTCGGCCAGCGTGACGTCGTAGCCACGCTTGGCCAGTTGCATAGCACATTCCAGCCCCGCAGGCCCCGCGCCTATGACCAGCGCGGACTCGGCGGCACCTTTGGCCGCGATCTTCTCGGGGTGCCAGCCGCGGCGCCACTCCTCGCCCATCGTCGGGTTTTGCGTGCAACGGATGGGAACCGATTGGTTGTCGCTGGCGACGCAGATGTTGCAGCCGATACACTCGCGTATCTCCTCAATCCGGCCCTCGCGAACTTTTGCGGGCAGGAACGGATCGGCAATAGACGGGCGCGCAGAACCGATAAAATCAACGATGCCCTTTTCTATCATCGACACCATCATATCGGGCGAGGTCAGCCGCCCGACACCCACGACGGGCCGCTGCGTCACTTCCTTGACGAAACGGATATAATCATTCTGATAGCCATCTTCGGGCTGAAAACGGGTGGTAGCGCTGTCGTTTTCCCAGCCCGAGACGTTGACGTCCCAGAGGTCGGGCAGATCGGCCAGCATTTGGACAACCTCGCGCCCCTCGCCAGTCGCCTGCATCCCCGCCTCGCCCTGCATCTGATCGACGGCAAAGCGGAACGCAACGGCGCAGGTATCACCGACCTCCTCTCGCGTCTCCTCTAGCAGTTCGCGGATCAGCCGAACGCGGTTTGTCAGAGTGCCGCCATATTCGTCGCTGCGCTGGTTGTTCTGAGGCAGCAGAAAGTGCTGCGTTAGCGTCATTTCATGCCCGGCATAGACGTAGATGATGTCGAAGCCCGCCTCCCGCGCCCGCCGCGCGGCGTCGCGATGCCAACGGCGCAGGTCGCGGATATCAGCCTTGTCCATCGCACGCGCCTGCTTTGGGTGCATCGCATTTATCGCGCCGCCCGAAGGCGACAGCACCGGTGCGCGCGTCAAAAGATTGGCGGCATGTGCGCCATTATGCGCCAACTCGACCCCCGCCAGCGCACCGTGTTTGTGAATTGCATCCGTCATCAGCCGCAACGCAGGGATGTCAGCGGCATCCCAAAGGCGCCCCTCGGGAGATGGCGAGAGGTCGGAGGTGGGGTGTATTTCCGTCTCTTGATTGCATACCACGCCCCAGCCGCCCTCGGCCTTCATGCCGCGCACGGCAGCGTCGGCACGCGGGCGCAAATACCCCATGCCGGTGCAATGCGGCACCTGATAAAAACGGTTTGGCGCGGTCACCGGGCCAATGCGGACCGGCTCGAAAAGCGCCGCATATTTTCCGGCTGTCATGGCGATGGTTCCTTGCGTCTAGCTGAGGCTGGCTAAAATGAACGATTGTCCATAATTGACTTGTCCGCGCCGCTCCTGTCAACTCTTCTCACCATTGAGACCGTTAATGGAGGCGCCGCTATTCATCATGAAAACCGCAGAAAGCCCGCGCAAGATTTCCAATCACCGGCGCCTGATCGACGCCGCGTTGGAGGCGATTGCTGAACGCGGGTACGCTGCGGCCTCGGTCAGCGAGATCATCGCGCGCGCAGGCCTGTCGCGCGGCATGATCCACCTGCATTTCCAAGGCAAGGACGCCCTGATCGCAGCGGCCGCGAAGCATGCCAGCGATGGATATTACACGCAATTGGACACGCATTTGGGCGCTGCGGCGCCTGAACCAACATCGCAGATACGAGCAGTTGTCGCTTGCGATCTCTCAAAGGCGGTGATGAATTCGCGCACCGTCGGCATCTGGTACGAGTTGCGCGGCGCCGCGCGCACCGTTCCCGCCATCGCCGCCCATAGCGACACGCGCGGCGGGCGTCTGGAAAAGGTGCTGACGCGGGCCTTTTCGGAATTGGCCGATGGTGATAGCGCGCTAGCGAAGGATGCGATGCGCGGCACTATTGCGCTGCTGGATGGGATATGGACCGATTTCATGCTGCATCCTGATGGCTATGACGCGCCTCGCGCAGAACGCGTGATTTATCGCTTTTTGAATGGTCTCTTTCCGGGTCATTTTCCGGGTGTCGAGGGGCTAGACGGCATCGATGAATTGCGCGCGCGTCTAGCCGTGCAATTTAATCCGCCGAGTTTGGGCCGAGAAATCATTGCCCCGCTTCTGGTGCAAGAATACGGACTGCGCGGCGATCTGCTCGCCTTGGATGGCGAGGGCGAACAAACTCTGCGCCTTGATTGCGAGAACGGTCAGAAATTCGTGGTCAAGGTCACGCGCAAGAGGGATGCGCCCGGCGCGGCGGCGTTCCAAATGCGCGCCTTGGAACATCTGGCCCAGCACATGCCGGATTGCGGCTTGCCCGGCGCCTATGCGGCCAAGGATGGCGCGCTGATCGTCCAGAAAGTCGCCTTTGGCGACGGAATTTGCGAGCTACGCGTGCTGGACTATGCGCCCGGCCAGCCCGTCGCGGATGGTGCGCCGCCGGCACCTGAGTTGGCGCATGATGCCGGTATCCTGCTGGGCTGCACGGCGCAGGCACTGGCCAAGCTAGAGGGCGCGCCGCCGCCTGCCTTCAATGAATGGGGTATCGAAAATGGACTGCTGGCGAATCCAGCGTTCTGGGGGATGGGCCAAAAGGACATTCGCAGCTTTGAGGCCGATCTTCGGCCATCTTATGAGCGCCTGCGATACCGCCTAAACACGCAGCGATGGCAGCTAATTCACGGCGACGCGCATCTGGAGAACCTGTTGCGCAGTACGCCGGACGCCCGCAGCGTCTGCGGCCTGATCGACTTTGGCGACATGGCGCGCGCGCCGCTGCTTTGTGATGCGGCGATCCTTGCTCTCGGCTTTGCCGAAGATGCGCGCGACCCTTCGGCTATGGCCGCCGCCGCCGTGGCCGGCTATCACACCGCCTGCCCGTTCACCATAGACGAGCTAGACCTGATTTTTGACGCGATGATTTCGCGGCAGGCGCTTTCGGTGCTGCTTCTGGACGCAAAGCTGTCGGTTTGCGGTCCTCGCACGGATGCCTTGCGCGAGATACGCGCGGGACTGATAGAGCGCCTGACTGTGCTCGCCGCACTGAACGGCGCCGAGGTGACAGCCGCGATCCATGCCGCCTGTGCAGGGGGTGAAAGTGACCGATAGTTTGATGCGCCGGCGCGCCGCCGTCCTCGCACCCTCCTACTATCATGCTTTTGAGGAGCCGCTGCATATGGTGCGCGGGGATGGCGTATGGATGTGGGATGCGGGCGGCACGCGGTACTTAGATTGCTACAACAACGTGCCGTCGGTGGGGCATTGCCACCCGCATGTAACCGCTGCGCTGGCAGCGCAGGCGCAGGTGCTGAACACCCATACCCGCTATCTGCACGAAGGCGTCGTGAGGCTGGCCGAGCGGCTGCTGGCCAAGCTGCCAAGTAGCATTGAGGTTGCCGCCTTTGCCTGCACCGGGTCCGAGGCGAATGATCTGGCGTTGCAAATGGCGCGCAGATTTACCGGGGCACGCGGCGTGGCGGTTTTCGACCACTCCTATCACGGCAATACCGCGCTGACGCTAGCGGCGTCGCCGTCCGAATATCCTGCCGATGAGCGCCCGGATTGGCTATGCGTGCTGGAGCCGCCCAATCTGTTTCGAGGCCCGTACCGAGGCGATGATCCGGCAGCAGCTGCGAAATATCTGGCGCTCGCGGTGCAAGCCATGGACGCGCTTGAGGCGCGCGGCCAGCATCTGGCGTGCTTGCTGCTGGATGCCAGTTGGGACGCGAACGGCCCGCTGGTGGCCCCGACAGGATATGTGGCCGCGCTGTGCCAAGAAGTGCGCAATCGCGGCGGGCTCGTGATCTGCGACGAGGTGCAGGCCGGCTATTGCCGGATGGGCGCGCATTGGTGGGGGTTCGAGGATTACGGCGTCACGCCCGACATCGTCACCTGCGGCAAGCCGATGGGTGCGGGCCACCCCGTCGCCGCGACGTTTGCGCGAAGGGACGTGGCGCAAGCGCTGGCCGATAAATCGTTCTATTTCAACACGTTTGGCGGCAATCCGGTATCAGCCGCCGTGGCGAACGCAGTGATCGACGTGATCGAAGATGAAGGGTTGCTGGCCAATGCCGCGCGCACCGGCAGCTATTTCCGCGAAGCGTTAGAGGGTTTGCAAGCACGACATCCGGTTATCGGCGCGGTTCAAGGTGCTGGACTGTTCTATGGGCTGGATATGATTTCAGATGCAGATACCCGCGCGCCGTTCTGCCGTGCGGAAATGGCGCGACTGGGCAATTTAATTGCTAGTGAGGGCGTCATCACCGGCACATCCGGCGCACTGGGCCAGACGCTGAAACTGCGACCGCCACTGACATTCGGGCCCGCGCAGGTGGACATAGCCATCGCCGCGATAGACCGCGCGCTGGCCCGTCTGTGATCTCAGGCCAGCTTCTTCATCCGGGCCTCGCGCAGACGCGCGAAATCATCCCCCGCGTGATAGGACGAGCGGGTGAGCGGCGTGGCAGACACCATCAGGAAACCCTTGCCGAACGCTGCCTTTTCGTAGGCTGCAAACTCCTCGGGCGTCACGAAACGATCCAAAACGTGATGCTTGGGCGTGGGTTGCAGATATTGCCCGATGGTCAGAAAATCAATGTCGGCGGCGCGCATGTCATCCATGACCTGATGGACGGCTGCGCGCTCCTCTCCCAATCCGACCATGATGCCGGATTTGGTGAAAATACTGGGGTCCATTTCCTTTACGCGCTGAAGTAGGCGAAGGGAGTGGAAATAGCGGGCGCCGGGGCGGACGGACGGGTAGAGGCCCGGCACAGTCTCTAGATTGTGGTTAAACACGTCCGGCTTGGCGTCGACGACCAGTTTTAGAACCGCAGGGTCGCAGTTCAGGAAATCGGGCGTTAGAATCTCGATTGTGGTGTCGGGGCTGCGATGGCGGATAGCGCGGATTGTCTGGGCGAAATGCTCGGCCCCGCCATCGGCCACATCGTCGCGATCAACCGAGGTGACGACGACATGGTTCAGCCCCAGCTTTTGCACGGCATCGGCGACGCGGCCCGGCTCAAACGCGTCCAGATCTTCGGGCGGCTTGCCGGTGGCTATGTTGCAAAAGGTGCACGCGCGGGTGCAAACCTCGCCCATGATCATCATGGTCGCGTGACCTTGGGACCAGCATTCGCCCACATTCGGGCAGCCCGCCTCTTCGCAGACTGTCGTTAACTTATGCTCGCGCATGATGCGGGCGGTCTTGGCGTAGCCCTCGCCACCGGGCGCTTTGACGCGGATCCAGTCAGGCTTTTTCGGCTGTACGTTGTCGGGGCGGCGCGCCTTTTCGGGATGGCGCTGGCTCGGAATTTTCAGATCACGCACGAATTGGTCCCCGCGAATGGTGTGGTAGGTTGGTGTAACTATAGGGGCGGAACGGGAGAGTTGCCAGTATTGCGGCGCGGCCCTGTGACGATTGCGACGATTTATCAGAGGGCTAAGTCACGCGGCGTGCGCCCGGCCGCCGCGGGTAAGGCGAAGCTCACACCTTTCGCACCGCCGCGGTGATCCCCGTCCCCACAGCAGTCAGCACTTCTGCCAACTGTGCAAACCATCCCTCGCCCCCTGTCGAAGCCCGCCGCACGAGACACACCGTTCGCGCAGGCTCGGGCGCGGCAAACCGCACCAGCCGCACGCCGGGTGCGCCGCGCACCTCCGCCTCAGCGGCCAGTTCGGGCATTAACGTCAGGCCAAATCCTGCGGCAACCAGCCGCGTCAAAGTGGCCAGCGATGAGGCGCCCATGTCGATCTGGGCATGCCCCCTGCCCCGACCGCATAGATCGAGTGCCTGATCGGTTAGGCAATGCCCGTCCTCCAGCAGCAAAAGCTGCTGCGCGCCCAGACCATCGGGCCTCAATGCCTCGGCCCCGCTTTTCATCGCGTCCAGCCGCGCCGCGCTGCCCGCAAGCAAAAAACGATCCTCAAACAGCGTCTGCGCCACGAGGCCCGCCGCCTCAATGGGCAGCGCCATCACGGCCGCATCCAGACGACCTGCGACCAGATCGGCAATCAGACGATCCGTCTTGGCCTCCTGCACCTGCACATCCATGGAAATGTCGCCGCTACGCAATGCCTCCAGCGTGCCGGGCAGCAGATAGGGCGCCAGCGTCGGGATCAGTCCGATGCGAAGGCGACCCGACAGCCCGCCATGCCAGCGCGCGGCCTCCTCCATGCTGCGCACGCCCTCGCCAACTGCCTCTGCGTGGGTTAGCATAAGGCGGCCAAAAGGCGTCAGCACCACGTCGCGCGCCCGCCGCTCCACCAGTGGCTGTCCCAAGTCATGCTCAAGATCGCGGATCTGGACCGACAGGGCCGGCTGCGAAACTGAGACGGACGCCGCCGCCCTGCCAAAATGCCGATGTTCGGCCAAAGCGCGAAAGTAGGTCAATTGGCGCAAGGTGACGTTCATAGCTTTTCCTTATCGGTATCAGAAGAAACTGCAATTTGCATTTATAGCTCGAAACACTCATGTTCAACTTGGAATGATTCCAGATGCCTCGCGCTCAGGGATCAGCGAACACATCAGGCGCACCGCACCGGCAGGCGCCCCAACGGAGGAAACACCATGGACGGCAATCTGAAATGCCCCGTCACCAACAAAGCCAAGCGCACGAATCGCGACTGGTGGCCTGACCAACTGCCCGTCAACGTGCTGCACCAGCATGGCCGTAGCCCCAATCCGATGGGTGCGGATTTCAACTACGCCGAGGCGTTCAAGAAACTCGATCTGGACGCTGTGAAGTCCGATTTGCATGCGCTGATGACCGACAGCCAGGACTGGTGGCCCGCCGATTACGGCAACTACGGCCCCCTCTTTATCCGGATGGCGTGGCATTCTGCCGGCACCTACCGCACCGCTGATGGACGCGGCGGATCGAACACCGGCAACCAGCGCTTTGCACCGCTGAACAGCTGGCCTGATAACGGCAACCTCGACAAAGCGCGCCGTCTGCTGTGGCCAATCAAGAAGAAGTACGGCGACAACCTCAGCTGGGCTGACCTGCTAATCCTTGCAGGCAATGTGGCGATCGAATCGATGGGCGGGCCAATCTTTGGCTTTGGCGGTGGGCGTGCCGATATCTATGCCCCCGAAGAAGACGTCTATTGGGGCGCCGAGGCAGAATGGCTGCAAACCTCTGACAAGGAAGGCAGCCGTTACTCCGGCGAACGCATCATGGACAACCCACTTGCCGCCGTTCAGATGGGCCTGATTTACGTCAACCCCGAAGGGCCGGACGGCAATCCCGATCCTGTCGCGTCGGGCTATGACATTCGCCAGACCTTTACCCGAATGGGCGTCGATGACGAGGAAACTGTGGCGCTGATTGCCGGAGGTCACACCTTTGGCAAGGCACACGGCGCAACAGACCCCATCTACATGGGACCTGAACCTGAGGGCGGCGACATGGCGCATATGGGCTTTGGCTGGAAAAACAGCCACGAGACCGGCCATGGCGTTCATGCCACGACATCTGGCATCGAAGGTGCTTGGAAGCCGAATCCAACAAAGTGGGACATGGGCTATTTCGACGTGCTGTTTGATAACGAGTGGGTGCTGACCAAGAGCCCTGCAGGTGCGCAACAATGGACGCCAAGGGACCCCAAGCCCGAGCACATGGTCGTCGACGCGCATGAGGCAGGCAAAATGCATCCGCCAATGATGACCACAGCCGATCTGGCCATGCGGTTCGACGCAGAATACGAGAAGATCTCGCGCCGCTTCCACAAAGACCCGGAGGCCTTTGCAAAGGCATTCTCGCGCGCTTGGTTCAAGCTGACCCACCGCGATATGGGCCCCAAGACGCGCTATCTGGGCAAGGACGTGCCGGCCGAGGATCTGATCTGGCAGGACCCGATCCCTGCTGCGGATCATGCACCGGTGGATGCCGCTGACATCAAATCGCTCAAGAGCCAGATTCTGGACAGTGGCCTTTCGACTGCGGATCTGGTGTTTGTCGCTTGGGCGTCCGCCTCCACCTATCGCGGGTCGGACCATCGCGGCGGCGCCAACGGCGCGCGCATCCGTCTGGCCCCGCAAAAGGACTGGGACGCGAACGAGCCTGCCCGCCTAGCAAAGGTTCTGGACAAGCTGGAAGCGATCAAGTCCGCGTTCTCCAAGCCTGTGTCGCTCGCCGATCTGATCGTGCTCGGCGGTGTGGCTGCGGTGGAAAAGGCCGCCGCCGATGCAGGGCACACGGTCGACGTGCCGTTCCATCCGGGCCGCACCGATGCCAGCGCCGAGCAGACCGATGTCGAGAGCTTCGACGTGTTGGAGCCTGTCTCTGACGGCTTCCGCAACTACCAAAAGCAAAAGTTCAGCGTCAAAGCCGAGCATCTAATGATCGACCGCGCGCAGCTTTTGAACCTGACGGCGCCTGAAATGGCGGTTCTGGTTGGTGGCATCCGTGCGCTGGGTGCAAACCATGGCGGCACGAAGCACGGTGTTCTGACAGACCGTCCCGGCCAGTTGACCAATGATTTCTTTGTCAATTTGCTGCGCATGGATATCGAGTGGACCAGCACGGACGAGGAGCAGGATGCGTTCGAGGCCAAGGATCGCAAGACTGGCGAAGTCCGCTATACTGGCACGCGCGCCGATCTGGTCTTTGGCTCCAACTCGCAGCTTCGCAGCGTCGCAGAGGTCTACGCGCAGGACGATGCACAGCCGCGTTTCGTGCATGATTTCGTTGCCGCATGGACCAAGGTGATGGACGCGGACCGCTTTGATTTGAAGTGATCTTTGGGTAACAAGAAACAAACGAGAGCGGGCTTGGCGGCCCGCTCTTTTTTCTGCGCGCCGCTTTGTGCGGCAGGGTTCATCGTTTGTGGACCTGCCTCGCGCCGTCTTCTAAACTGTATGCAGTAAAAAGGGGCAGCAATGGACTGGGGAACGCACCGGCGCGAGGCACATGCCCTTGGACGCACCCAAGAGTTTCTGAAACAGATCGTCTATGGCGGCAATGACGGTATCGTCACCACCTTTGCGATTGTCGCAGGCTTTGCCGGGGCGCAGGCCGACGGCGTCGCACAAATCGGCGGGATCGCCGTACTCGTTTTTGGCATCGCCAACCTTCTCGCCGACGCGGTCAGCATGGGGTTGGGCGAATTCCTTTCGATGCGCTCGCAGCATGATCTTTACCGTAACCGCCGCGCCAGCGAGATGATCGAAATTACCCAGAACCCCGCGCATGAGCGGGGCGAGTTGGTCCAGATCCTTCACCAGCGCGGCGTGCCAGAAGGCGACGCCGGCAGCCTCGCCGATCTTTTGATGCGCCATCCTCAGATCACCGGTGATCTGATGATGACATACGAGTTCGGAATGCTGGACCCGGATCAGGAAAACCCGGCCCTTTCGGGGTTTATGACCTTTGTATCTTTCGTGATTTTCGGCGCTGTGCCGTTAATTCCTTATTTTTTGCTTGAACCCGAACCACAGACATTCTGGCTGTCGGTGGGTGCGACTGGGGCGGCGCTGGTCGCTCTTGGCCTTCTACGCTGGAGCGCCACTGGCGAGCGGCTAACACGCACGGTGAGCGAGACGGTGCTGGTCGGCACCGTCTGCGCTGTGGTCGCCTATACTGTGGGCGTCGTTGTCGGGGGCTGACGGGCGTTAACCGATCATTCCGCCCGCTTCGCCCAACTCGTCATAGTGCCGTTTCAGCCGCTGCAGCGCGATGCGCAGCACGATCTTGCCCGAGCGTGCAGACCAGCCCATGCGTTTTTCGGCCTTCTCCAATCCTTCTAGATGGCAGCAGCAGCGCAGCGCTATATCACCCAGGCCGGGACCCAGATCATGCAACGCACCCTCAACTCGGCGACGGGCAGCCTCAAAGCCGCGGGCATGGCCGCCGGCGCCGCCACCGCCGCCGGGTGCGGTCAAAAATCGGCTCCAGTCCTGCGTCACACGCGGGCCCATCTGAGACAGCTCGAAATCCTCTCGGAGGCGCTCGCCTGCGCGCACCAGATCATCGGGGACAAAGCGGGTACCGTCGCGGTCGCGCCGCCGGGCCAGCGAGGCCAGAGGACTGTCGCATGCGCTGTACCGGACGCGGCCGGGCGCCTCACTTGCCCCCTCCTTCATGCTGAACGGCGCCTGCGCATCGGCGAATCCTGACGCGGAGTTTTCTGCCTTGGCCAACATACCGCCCAGTGCCGTGCGGCCAGCCTTCGTGATATGGTACCGCGCGAGGCGTCCTGGCGCGTCGCAAGCAATCCAGCCCTTAAGCGCCATCGCCTCGGCCACTGCCCGGTCAACCACAGCGGTACGCGTCGGATCGCCCCCACCATCGCCGCGCACCACAACAGCCTTGTCCATCTGCGCCGCGACGGCCAGCACTGCCCCCGCCTCGGACAGGCGGCGCAGAATACGGCCCGCCTCGCGCGTCAGTTGGGCTTCGGTCACTTCGGCCACGTCTGCTGGCATTTCTTTTGTCTGGGTATTCACGGCAGTCTCCTGAGGATGGGAGCCGGCCTCTTCTCGCGGTGCAATTCGGCAGCCAAGGCGGCGTAGCGCCTCGTCCACCATAGGATCGTCGCGGCGGGTTTCGATGTTGCGAATACGGCGCAGAACCGTCGAGGCGTGACAGCCATTTTGTCGCGCAAGGGCACGGATCGACGATCCTTGCTCGGTATGGGCGAGGTATAGCATCGCCCCTTGCGGCACCCATGACGGCACGCTAGGCGCACCGCCGCTGTCTGTTCCCCAGTTCAACATCATTACCCTTCTTTTAGCCTTTTCGCGGCGTTCCCATTTGGGGTCGTTGCCCCTTCGCCGCTGCTTATCCACAGACTTATCCACGTCTTTGGCATGCAACCTATGCGAGAAAAAGTTACCGGTTCGTTAATTGTAAACGGTTTGGCAACAATGGTTTCCAAGGTGTAAACAAAGAGAAACAGGTGCGAGCGATGGATCGCCGCTTTGCGCAACACCCGCCATAGTTGTGCCATGAAAAGGTCGCAATTCAGATTGGAGACCAAAGATGCCTGAAATCCTCAAAGCCCTCGATAGCCTGCGCCGTCCGCGCCTTTTGATCCGTGCCGCGCGCATTGGCGCCGCCGAATACAGGCGCGACGCGCATCTGCGCCGCCATTTAGGATACGGCGCGCTACCGCGCAGCGCCGCCGCGCTGGCCCGTTTGGCAGAAATGGAAGATACGCTGAACCAGCAGCGTCACAGTGATCGCACGCGATATTCTGCAGCAAAGCACGTTGATATTCTGATCGCCATGATGGGCGAGGCGCAGATCCTGCGCATGGCCCACGCGGCCTAGAAATAAGGGCCGCGTGGGGTCTTGGGTATTTACATGAAGGCGTCGGGCATCGACGCCTTCTTTTTCGCGATATACTCGTCCAGCGCCTCTGTGATGCCCTGATCCAGAGCGGGGCGCTGGTAGGTGTCCAGCATCCGGTGCATTCGAAGATTGGCCAGCGTCATCGTATCGCGCGCGCCCTCCTCGTCCCACGTCTCGAACGGCTTGTAATCCAGCAGTTCGGTGCGCCAGAACGCGGTCTTGAAATTGGCTTGTGTGTGGGCGCAACCAAGGTAATGCCCGCCCGGGCCGACCTCGCGGATGGCGTCCATGGCTTGGCCGTTTTCGTCATGCTCCACGCCGCGCGCCAGATGATGCAGCACACCCAGCTGGTCGGCGTCGATCACAAATTTCTCAAAGCTGGAGACAAGCCCGCCCTCCAGCCAACCACAACTGTGCAGCATGAAGTTCACGCCGCCCAGCAGAACCGCGTTCAGTGTGTGCGCTGATTCGTAGGCGGCCTGCGCATCGGGCAGCTTAGAGGCGCAGAGCGCGCCGCCTGATCGGAACGGCAGGTTCATCCGCCGGGCAAGCTGCCCCGCGCCGTATAGGATATTGGTGGCCTCTGGCGTCCCGAATGTGGGCGCGCCCGAGTTCATATCGATCGACGTCACAAACGCGCCAAAGATTACCGGCGCGCCGGGGCGGATTAGCTGGCTATAGGCGACGCCCGCCATAACCTCGGCCAGAACCTGGGTCAGCGTGCCGATGACTGATACAGGCGCCATGGCACCGCCCACGATAAAGGGCGAAATGATGCACGCCTGATTGTTCGCGGCATAAACCTCTAGCGCGCCCATCATCACGTCATCAAACGTCAGCGGCGAGTTGACGTTAATCAGCGACGTCATCACCGTATTTTCCTGCACGAACTTCTCGCCAAAGAGGATGCCGCACATATCGACGCTGTCCTGTGCGCGGCTGGGGTCGGTGACCGACCCCATGAACGGCTTGTCCGACAGGGTCATGTGGGCATAGAGCATGTCCAGATGGCGTTTATTCACGGGGATATCCGTCGGCTCGCAGACGGTGCCGCCCGACATATGCAGCCATTTGGACATATAGCCCAGCTTCACGAATTTGCGGAAATCGTCCATCGTGGCATAGCGGCGTCCGCCCTCCATATCGCGGACGAAGGGAGGGCCGTAGACCGGCGCAGTCACGAGGGTTTTGCCACCGATCTCGACGCTACGTTCGGGGTTGCGGGCGTGCTGGGTGTAGCGGCTGGGCGCGGTCGCGCATAGTTTGCGGGCCAACCCGCGGGGGATGCGCACGCGCTCGCCGTCGATCTCGGCGCCAGCCTCGCGCCAGCGCTCTAGCGCGGCGGGGTTATCGACCACGTTGACGCCAATTTCGGCCAGAACCGTCTCGGCGTTCGTCTCGATAATCTCCAGCGCTTCCTCGCTTAGCAGGTCATAGACGGGGATGTTGCGTTCGATATACTTGGCGGTCTCGACGCTGACTGCAGTCCGCTCGGCGCGGCGGGCGGCGCCTCCGCCCCCACGCGCGCGCCTACCAGCTGATGCTTCTGCCATGATGTGCCCCTCTTTAATGCCTTGCCGCCCCCGGTTGGGGGCCGATTTCTGCACCCTCAATATCCCAGCGCCTACGCCCGGCGGGGCTAAATTGCGCCACTTGTGGGGGGAAAGCGACACGCGCGCCCCTCTTGCGCAAAAGCGCGGTCCGTCCTACTAGGGCGCCATGACAGAGACACACCACGAACCCCTTCTTATCATCGACTTCGGCTCTCAGGTGACGCAGCTTATCGCGCGCCGCCTGCGAGAGTTGGACGTCTATTGCGAAATCCATCCATTCCAGAAGGTTACCGATGCCTTTCTGGCGGAAATGGCCCCGCGCGCCATCATCCTGTCAGGTGGCCCGGCCAGCGTTATCGACGAAGGATCGCCCCGCCCCCCGAAGTCGGTATTCGAGATGGGCGTTCCCGTACTTGGCATCTGCTACGGCCAGCAGGTCATGATGCATATGCTGGGTGGCCGCGTTGAGCGCGGTGACGGAACTGCCGAGTTTGGCCGCGCTTATGTCACGCCGACAGCCGAGCGTATCGACCTGCTCAAAGGTTGGTTTCTGGAAGAGCGCGAACAGGTCTGGATGAGCCATGGCGACCACGTTGCTGCCATCGCGCCCGGCTTTGAGATTTACGGCACCTCGCCCGGCGCGCCCTTTGCGGTCACCGCCGATCTGGAACGCAGGTTTTACGCCGTCCAATTCCATCCCGAGGTGCACCACACCCCGAATGGCAAGACGCTCTATCAGAACTTCATCCAGGACGCCGGGTTTACTGGCGACTGGACCATGGCCGCCTACCGAGAAGAGGCCGTTCGCCAAATTCGCGAGCAGGTCGGCGATAAACAGGTGATTTGCGGACTATCAGGCGGCGTCGATAGCTCTGTCGCGGCTGTTCTCATTCACGAGGCGATCGGCGATCAACTAACCTGCGTTTTCGTCGATCACGGCCTTCTGCGACAGGGCGAGGCCGATGAAGTCGTCACCATGTTCCGCGATCACTATAACATCCCATTGATTCACGCAGATGAGGCAGACCTATTTTTAGGTGAGCTTGATGGCGTAAGCGACCCTGAAACCAAAAGAAAAATAATCGGCCGCCTTTTTATCGATGTGTTCCAGAAATACGCAAACGGCATCGACGGCGCCGAATTCTTGGCCCAAGGCACGCTTTACCCTGATGTTATCGAATCTGTCAGCTTCTCTGGCGGTCCCTCGGTGACGATCAAATCGCACCACAATGTCGGCGGCCTGCCCGAAAAGATGGGCCTCAAACTGATCGAGCCTTTGCGCGAGCTGTTCAAGGACGAGGTGCGGGCCCTCGGCATGGAGTTGGGGCTGCCCGCCAGCTTTATCGGGCGCCATCCCTTTCCCGGTCCCGGCCTTGCCATCCGCTGCCCCGGCGAAATTACCCGCGAGAAGCTGGACATCCTGCGCAAGGCTGATGCCGTCTATATCGACCAGATCCGCAAACATGGCCTATATGACGAGATTTGGCAGGCGTTTGTCGCGATCCTGCCAGTACGCACCGTGGGCGTCATGGGCGATAGCCGGACCTACGATTTCGCCTGTGCCCTGCGTGCGGTGACGTCCGTCGACGGCATGACCGCCGACTACTACCCCTTCACCCATGATTTTCTGGGCGAAACGGCGACGCGCATCATCAATGAGGTGCGTGGCATCAACCGCGTGACCTACGACATCACGTCCAAGCCGCCCGGTACCATCGAATGGGAATAGGCGTTAGCGTTTGACGCCGTGCGCCCCGCTGGCTAGGCATCGGGGTGAAACATCCCAAAGGCCGCACAATGCTATATCCCGACGCTGAAAGCTGGCGCAACGCGCCGCGGAAACACGTGCTCTTCTACGGCATGTCTGGGCTGGGCAAGACACATCTGTCGAATATGCTGCGCGAGGCTGGCGACTGGTTTCATTACTCAATCGACTACCGCATCGGCACGCGACACATGGGCGAGTTGATCGCCGACAACGCCAAAGCGCACGCGATGCAGGTGCCGTTCCTACGCGATCTGCTCTTGTCCGACTCGATTTATATCGGCTCAAATATCACATTTGATAACCTCGCCCCCGTCTCGACCTATCTGGGCAAGCCAGGGTCAGTTGCCAAGGGCGGTATGCCAATAGCTGAATACCGCACCCGGCAGGAACAGTTTCGCCGGGCCGAAATCGCGGCGCTGAACGATACAGGATATTTCATCGAACGCGCTGCACGCCTCTATGGGTATCCGCACTTTATCTGCGACACGGGCGGGTCGATCTGCGAATGGGCCGATGGGACCGATCCGAACGATCCGCTTTTGACAGAACTGTCGCAGCACTGCCTGCTGGTCCGGCTTGAGGGTAGCGAGGCCCACACCGCAGAGCTGATCCGCCGCTTTGATCGCGCGCCCAAGCCGATGGCATATCTGCCTGAGTTTCTGGTCACAGCGTGGAGCGATTACTTACGCGATAACAACATGGAAGAGGCCGATGTTGATCCTGATAGCTTCATCCGCTGGACTTATGCCCGCGCGCTCGCGCATCGCAAACCGCGGTATGAAGCGATGGCCTCATGGGGCGTCACACTAACCCCCGCAGATGTCGAGCGCGTCAATGATTCCGCCAGTTTTAATGATGTGATCGCCGATGCCATTGAGAGGCGCACTCAAACGCCTATCTAAGATTTTCCCAAACATCCGGACCCTGCCCCATGCCTATCAAGATCCCCTCGAACCTGCCCGCCTACGACGTGCTCACGCGCGAGGGCGTCATGGTTATGGACGAGGATCAGGCAGCCACGCAGGATATTCGCCCGCTGCGCATCGGCCTGTTGAATCTGATGCCGAAAAAGATCCAGACTGAAAACCAGTTTGCCCGGCTGATCGGCGCGACCCCCCTTCAGATTGAGCTGAGCCTCATCCGCATGAGCGAGCATCAGGCGCGCAATACCGCCGCCGATCATATGGAGAGCTTCTATCGCTCTTTTGCCGAAGTGGCCGCCACGGGCGAGAAGTTTGACGGCCTTATCATCACCGGCGCGCCCATCGAGCATCTGGAGTTCGCCGATGTCACTTATTGGGACGAGCTTCGCCGCGTGTTCGATTGGACGCAAAGCCATGTCCACTCGACCTTTGGTGTGTGCTGGGGCGGCATGGCGATGATAAATCACCTGCACGGCGTCCAAAAACACATGCTGGACGCCAAGGCTTTCGGCTGCTTTCGCCATGAAAACATGCAACCCGCCTCGCCTTACTTGCGCGGATTCTCCGACGATCTGGTGATCCCCGTCAGTCGCTGGACCGAAATGCGCCAAGCTGAAATCGACGCGGCGCCCGGCCTGACCACCCTGCTGCACTCAAGCGAGGTAGGGCCTTGTCTGGTCGAGGATGCGGCGCATCGCGCACTCTATGTCTTTAACCATTTTGAGTATGACAGCGATACGCTGAAGCAGGAATATGACCGCGACGCCGCTGCTGGCACCCCGATTAACGTGCCGTGCAACTACTATCCCGGCGACAATCCATCAGTTGCGCCGCGCAACCGTTGGCGCAGCCACGCGCATCTACTTTACGGCAACTGGATCAGCCAGATCTATCAGACTGTCCCTTATGATATCGCCGCGATTGGGATATGAAAAGGTGCGCAAGGCTATGATACTTTTCGGCCTTTCTATCGCGCTGTTCATTGCCGCGGTTCAGGTGACAGCGGCAGTTCGAGAGAGGCGCGCAGTGCAGGAATTTCCCCCCGAAGGGCAAATTCTGGACGTGGATGGCACGCAGGTTCATGCGGTCGTCATGGGCGCCGGCCCCGATTTGGTCCTTATCCACGGCGCCAGCGGCAACACGCGCGACATGACATTCTCACTCGCGCCGCGCCTCGCGGAGCGCTACCGCGTGATCGTATTCGACCGCCCCGGATTGGGCTATACTGAGCGGCTGAACAGCACCGGTGCGACCTTAATGCAGCAGGCCACGCTTTTGCGCGCCGCCGCACGGCAGCTGGGCGCAGACCGGCCGATTCTCATGGGGCAAAGCTATGGCGGCGCCGTCGCCCTTGCATGGGCCGCCCAATATCCAGATGACGTGGCCGCACTGATTCCCGTGGCGGCGGCGTCGAACCCATGGGACACCGGGCTGGGCTGGTTTTACGACGTGACGTCCTCGGCTTGGGGACAGGCGCTGATCGTGCCGCCGCTTACCGCGTTCGTCCCGCAATCGGTGGTAAAATCGTCGGTCGAGGCCGTGTTCGCGCCGCAGGAGGCGCCAGAAGGGTATTCGGACTTCATCGGCGCGCCCCTGACGCTGCGCCGCATATCCTTGCGCGCAAATGCCGATCAGCGCGCTAACCTACTGGGCGAGATTGAGGATCTTGTGCCGCTCTATGGCCAGATTACCGCGCCCACTGAAATTTTGCATGGCACCGCCGATACGACCGTCGGGTTAGAGATACACTCGGAAAAGCTGGTGCGCCAAATTCGCGGTGCGACCCTCACCCGCCTTCCCGGTATTGGCCATATGGTACAGCACGTGGCCGCGGACGAGGTGATCGCCGCCATCGACCGGGCTGCGAGACGCGCGGGCCTTTAGCGCCCGTTGCACCCTGCACCGCTGCGCCCCATACTATTCCCCGGACAGGAGATATATACGATGACATTGCCTTTTGACGGCGCGATCAGCGCGTATTTCCAACATGGCGCGCCGGCGCACATCCGCGAGGCTATCCGCGCAGCCAGCAAGGACGAAATTATTGAGCCGGACCACCCGTATTCATCGCGAATGAAACGCAAGGAGTACGAAGCGCACCTGCACATGTTGCAGATTGAGCTGGTCCGAATGCAAGCGTGGGCCAAGGCGTCTGGCGCGCGTATCGCAATTATATTCGAAGGGCGCGACGCCGGCGGGAAAGGCGGCACAATCAAGAGGGTGCGAGAGAATCTTAATCCGCGCGGCGCGCGGGTCGTTGCCCTCCCCAAGCCATCAGACACCGAGGCAACCCAATGGTATTTTCAGCGCTACACCGCCCATCTTCCTGCCGCCGGCGAAATCGTGTGTTTCGACCGTAGTTGGTATAATCGCGGAGTGGTCGAGCATGTCTTTGGCTTTTGCACCGACGCCGATCGGGCGCTTTTCTTTGAGCAGGCGCCCGCGTTCGAGCGCATGTTGACCCAGGATGGAATTATCCTGATCAAATTTTGGCTAAATGTCGGCCGGGCCGAGCAACTAAGACGTTTTCTCAGCCGCGAGGGCGATCCGCTAAAGCATTGGAAATTAAGCTGGATCGACGTCGAAGGGCTAAAAAAGTGGGATGATTATTCGGTCGCGATTCGCGAGACGCTAGACCGTACCCATACGCGGCATGCGCCGTGGACGGTTATCCGGTCAGACGACAAGCGGCGCGCACGCCTTGCTGCTATCCAGAGTATCCTGAACGCCGTGCCCTATGACGGCAAAGATGCAGGTGCCATCGGTCCGTCCGATCCTGCGATCAGCGGCGGGCCGGACCTTTGGGTGGATGCATCTGCAAGCCAGGCTACGAATGGTTAAACGCGGGTATCATCACGGCAATCTGCGCCAGGCATTGGTGGAGTCCGCGCTTGCCCTGATAGAGGCGAAGGGGCCTGCAGGATTCACGCTGTCCGAAGCGGCAAGTCGTGCGGGCGTCACGCCAGCCGCGGTCTATCGCCACTTTGCGGGCCGCGAGGACCTCATCGCCGAGGCGGCGCTGCAGGGCTACGAGATGTTTGGCGCGCTTATGGAGCATGCGTACCAATCCGGCCAGCCGTCGGCGCTGGCGGCGTTCGAGGCGACTGGGCGCGCCTACCTCGCCTTTGCCCGGCGCCATCCCGGCCACTATATCGCGATGTTCGAAAGCGGTATATCGGTCAACCGAACGCCCGAACTGGCCGCTGCCGCCCTCGCCGCGCGCCGCGTACTAGAGGAGGCGGCAGGCCGCATCTGCGAGCATATCCCGGAGGGCAAACGCCCGCCTGCGGCCATGTTCTCTGCCCATATCTGGGCGATGAGCCATGGTGTGGTTGAGCTATTCGCGCGCGGCGCACCGGGGGCCGCCAGCCCGTTCGCACCAGAGGATCTGCTGGAATCGGGTATCGGAATTTACCTGCGAGGTTTAGGCCTGATCGCGCAGGATGAGTAATCTGAGGTATAAGATATGGCGATGACAGCCGCGCTATCGGCGCTCTTTTTCGGGGGCTATCTCGTGATGCGGGATCGTTGGCAAGCGCTGGTGTTTCTGGCAATCGGCGCGGGTTATCAACTACTGACATATAGTATGGCCCAGTCGGCCCAAGTGGGACTTGGGCCGACGGTCGCTATCTCGATCGCGTCGGGACTGGGGTATGTGGCATGGTCGAGCAGCCGCAAGGTGGCGGATGGCCGGCCTTATGGACTGCCGCGACTGGTGGTATTTGCCGGATTTGCCGTCAACTGGGCGCTTGCGATCTGGCTTTTGTGGCTCACTGGCACAGTTGATTTTGCCACTTAATCAGGTACTTGCGGCAACACCCTAATCTGAACGCGAAAAGGGCCACCCGAAGGCGGCCCTTTTGCAAAACGTATCCGCCAAACTTAACGCTTGGAGAACTGGAAGCTCTTACGCGCCTTGGCACGACCGTACTTCTTGCGCTCGACAACGCGGCTGTCGCGGGTCAGGAAACCTGCTGCTTTTAGACCGGCGCGAAGGCTGGGATCATAAAGCTGCAGTGCCTTGGAAATACCGTGCTTGACCGCGCCGGCCTGACCAGAAAGGCCGCCGCCGACGACCGTGGCCATCACGTCGAACTGATCCTCGGTACCCGAAATGGTGAAGGGTTGGCGCAGGATCATCTGCAGAACTGGACGCGCGAAATACACGTTCAGCTCCTTGCCGTTGACGACGACCTTGCCCGACCCGGGCCTGATCCAGACGCGGGCAATCGCGTTCTTCCGCTTGCCTGTCGCATAGGCGCGGCCTAATTCGTCGCGGACCGGCTCGCGCGGTGCGAGGGCCTCAACATTCGTGGTGCCCGATGTGATCGCTTCGAGATCTTCGAGGGAGTTGATTTCGTCAGCCATCAGTAATTCACCCGCGTATTCTTGGAGTTCATGTTTTTGACGTCCAGCACCTCAGGGCCTTGGGCCTCATGGGGATGATCGCCGCCGGCGTAGACGCGCAGATTTGTCATCTGGGTGCGGCTCAGGGTGTTGCCTGGCAGCATGCGCTTTACCGCTTGCATCACGACGCGCTCGGGGAACTTGCCCTCGAGGATCTCGCCGGTGGTGCGTGATTTGATACCGCCCGGATGGCCGGTATGCCAATAGTTGGGCTTGTCGCGTTTCTTGCCGGTCAGCTGAACCTTCTCGGCATTGATGACGATGATATTGTCGCCCATGTCCATGTGAGGGGTAAAGCTGGGCTTGTGCTTGCCGCGCAAGCGCATGGCGATAACCGACGCGAGACGTCCCAGAACGATGCCTTCAGCATCGATCAGGATCCATTTCTTGTCGATATCCGCCGGTTTCGCAGAAAATGTCTTCATGACCGCAGAATCCTTAATTGCCGCTGGGGGTGTGGAAAGGTCCGGTTCCCCCTTGGTGATGAGCGGGTTATATAGGGTGTCTGCGCCGCGTCAATACGCACCCGTACGTAAAAACATCAACATTTCAATGGCTTAGAAATTGGGTATATTAATACCCCATCACTGCTTGCTGAAATCAGCCCTTCCTACCCCGCAGCGCTGGTGGGATCGCATAAGTCAGGCTGGCACGCGCGGCGACCTCGTCTGCTCCGTCCGATCTTATCATGGCATCCCCCACCGCCAGCACGCGCCCCAACTTGAGAAAGCGAATATCCGCGATAAGGTCCGCGCCCGCGGCTGGTTTGCGCATGAAATCAAGGCTGCAATTCGTGGTAACGGCCAGCGCCTGCGGCCCGATCATTGCTAAAACGGCTAGATACATCCCCACATCGGCCAGCGCGAATATCGCTGGGCCCGACACCGTGCCGCCGGGGCGCAGGTGCTGCGCGCCGATTTTCAGGCGAATGGTCAGATGCATCGGTCGCAAATCCTCAACCACGAAATCATCTGCCACCTGCGGAAATTCCGCGGACATGAACCGGGCCAGATCATCTACGCTCATCTTTAACGTCATGCTTACCCCGCCCTGTGCCGTCGATTCACATGAGCGGATATCATAGGCAGTGACAAGATGGCGATGATTGAGCGCAGCGGCACCTGCGCGGACGTCCAGCGGCCCTGAAGCACGCCTTCGACGATTAAGCGGAGTTGCCGATTTAGGAGACTTAATTCCACACCGATGCCATCGTGACCGCAACAATGTTGATGACCGACACAGCCGAGCGAATCGCGGCTATTCTTGTCAGGCTCATCCCCGGGCGCACCCAGTCGCGACCCGATTCGCGGTAAATTAGGCGAAAAAGCACCACAGTCGTTGATGATTCTCCGCCAATCTTCGCCAATCCGTGCGAAATGTTTCTAATTTTATACCTTATTATCTCCACATCTGCCGTCTTTCTGCCCCATTCGTCTAAGTTATGCTTCCTACGAATAGTTTTTAGCGCTAACTTCAAATGAGAATTTCGGTCACCGCAGCCGCAGTCATGTCCCTCCAGGCCAGCCTCTCTCTGGCCACCGACTTGCCCGGCGCGGTGACCCGAAATTACTTCCCCAACATCAGCCGTGACGCCTCACTGTTCTTGAGCGTCAGAAATGTTGGCCTCACGCGAGCAATAGCGGCGGGGTACAACGGCCCTAGCTGAGCCCTTTCCAAAGCGCCGACGATGGACTATCTCGCCCGCTATGACACAAGTTTTGAACATCGTTGGCGGCGGCATGGCCGGGGCCGAGGCAGCATGGCAGGCCGCCCATATGGGTGTGCAGGTCATCATTCACGAAATGCGCCCAACGGTTGCTACTTTTGCCCATCGCACCGGTGATCTGGCGGAAATGGTCTGCTCCAACTCCTTTCGCTCGGACGATGATGAGCAGAACGCGGTCGGCCTGCTACATTGGGAAATGCGCGCTGCCAATGGCCTGATTATGCAAACCGCAGACAAGCATCGGTTGCCCGCAGGCGGTGCGCTGGCTGTTGACCGCGATCCCTTTGCCGAGTCGGTGACCAAAGCGCTGAGGGCGCATCCGAACGTCACCATATCAGACGGTGAAATTACCCAAATCCCCAAGGACGGGCACTGGATTATAGCCACAGGTCCACTGACCTCTGCTGCACTCGGGCAGGCCATCGCAGCGGAAACCGGCACGGAGGCGCTTGCGTTCTTTGACGCCATCGCGCCGATCCTGCACCATGACAGCATAGATATGTCGCGCGCCTGGATGCAGTCGCGCTACGACAAAGGCGCGACCGAGGACGAGCGCACGGCCTATCTTAACTGCCCGATGGACCGCGAGACATATGACGCCTTCATCGACGCGCTGCTGGCCGCCGACAAGACCGAATTTCACGAGGGCGAAACAGCTGGCTATTTTGACGGCTGCCTGCCGATCGAAGTGATGGCCGAGCGCGGCCGCGAGACGTTGCGCCACGGCCCGATGAAGCCTGTGGGCCTGACCAATCCGCACCAGCCGGACGTGAAGCCGTGGGCGGTTGTTCAGTTGCGGCGCGATAACGCGCTAGGAACGCTATACAATATAGTCGGCTTCCAAACCAAGATGAAGTACGGCGCGCAAGCAGACGTGCTGCGCATGATCCCCGGCCTCGAGGCCGCGCGCTTTGCCCGGCTTGGCGGTATCCACCGCAACACATTCCTCAATTCGCCCACGCTGCTGGACGACCAGATGCGCTGGCGAGCGCACCCACACATCCGTTTCGCCGGTCAAATCACCGGCGTCGAGGGTTACGTTGAATCCGCCGCCATGGGCTTGCTCGCCGGCCGCCTCGCCGCGTCCGAGATACTGGGCCTGCCACTGGATACACCGCCGCAGGACAGCGCGATGGGTGCGCTGATCCACCACATCACTGGCGGCGCCGAGGCGAAAACGTTTCAACCGATGAACGTCAATTTTGGTCTTTTCCGCCCTGTCGAGGGCCTGAAGGGCGGACGCCGTGGCCGCATGGACCGCTACAAAGCCTATACCGACCGCGCCAAGGAAGCCTGGCAGGGGTGGCTGGATTCAAGTCCGACCTGACCACATGATTTGGATGAGGATAGGACGGAGCATGGTTGATCTAAAATGACCATTAGAACGCGCTTTGCCCCATCCCCGACGGGTCCTTTACATCTGGGTCATGCGTACTCTGCTATGCTTGCATATGATCTGGCACAGGCGCAGGGCGGTACGTTCCTGCTGCGGATCGAGGACATAGACACCTCGCGCAGTCGCCCCGAGTGGGAGGCGCAGATATATGACGATCTGGCATGGCTCGGCCTTTCATGGACGCAGCCAGTCATGCATCAGTCGGATCGCCTGCCCGACTACCGCGACGTCCTTAACACACTGTGGCAACGCGGCCTAATCTATCCTTGCGTCTGTACACGGCGCGATATTGCCGCCTCGGCCAGCGCCCCGCAGGAAGGCACTCCGCTGATCGGCCCAGACGGCATCGTTTATCCCGGCACATGCCGCCAGAAGACCGCAGCGCAAGGGTCGCTACCCGACAACGTCGCGCTCAGGCTAAACATGCGCGCCGCGCATGCAGCACTTGGAGACGCCCCGCTCACCTTTACGGAAATCGGCGCCGGGCCGAACGGAGAGACAGGCCTCATCACTATCGATTGGCGTCACGCCGTTGAGGGAATTGGCGACATCGTCCTCGCGCGCACGGCCATGGGTACGTCTTATCATCTGTCGGTCGTGGTGGATGACGCAGCCCAAGGCATCACGCTGGTCCCACGCGGCGCCGATCTGTTTGACGCGACCGCAATCCACGTGATCCTTCAACGCCTGCTGTCTCTACCCACTCCGGCCTATCACCATCATCGCCTGATCCGCGACGATGCGGGCAAGCGTCTGGCCAAGCGTGACGACGCCCGCGCCATAGCCAAATACCGCGACGACGGTGCGACACCGCAGGATATTCGCCGCATCTGCGGCTTGCCCTAGCGCGTTGTATTGGCCCCGAATAACCAAGCAATCAGTCAGCGACGGGCGCCATCACAACTTTTTCAGCACCGTCCTCAATCACCGTGTAAAAACAGCTGCGCCGGTTGGTGTGACAGGCTGGTCCCGTCTGCTCGATCTTTAGCAGCAGGCAATCGCGGTCGCAGTCGACGCGAAACTCGATCAGTTTCTGAACATGTCCCGACGTCTCGCCCTTGATCCAGAGTGCGCTGCGTGAGCGCGACCAATACGTCACGCGCCCTGTCTTCAGCGTCTGGGCGACAGCGTCCGCATTCATCCATGCCATCATCAGCACTTCGCCGGTCGCGGCATCCTGCGCGATCGCAGGAATCAGGCTGGTATCATTATACGTCAAACTTGCAGGATCGAAACTCATCGGACTTTCCTTTTGCATCTGCCGGTGCGCGCCTTATCTAAGGGGCATCACTGCGAAGGACCAGCCATGACCGCCGATACCGATATGATCAAGCTATACTCGACCCGCATCCTCGCACTGGCGGCCGACATTCCCCGGCACACCCGGCTTGACGCCCCCGGCGCGACGGTTAAGCGGCGCGCGCCTCTTTGCGGATCAACTGTGACAGTTGACCTGACATGCGCGGATGGCACCATCACCGATTACGGACAGGACGTGAAGGCTTGCGCCCTCGGCCAAGCGGCGGCGAGTGTGGTCGGCGCAAACATCGTCGGCTGCACGTCTGCGCAGGTGCGCGAGGCGCAAGGCGCGCTGCGCGCCATGCTGAAGGAGGATGGCCCGCCACCCGCCGCGCCGTTCGACGGGCTCGAAGTGCTGATGCCGGCACGCGAATACAAGAATCGGCACGCGTCGATCATGCTGGCGCTGGACGCGGCCGTGGAGGCGATCGAGACGGCTTGCGCCTGAGATTAACCACATACAACAAAAAAACCGCCGCACATCCGGTTTGGATGGCGGCGGAAGTATGCGTTTTCCCGTGTGGGACCCTCTTCGCCATTGTGGGGATTTTAGAACCCCGAGACGATCGGTGACAGGCAGTGTCAATCGCGTTGCATCAAGTTTTGGGGACAGGAGATGCGGTCAGCGAAGAGGCACAGGATATCGCAGGCAGAAACTGGTTGATCAGAACCCCTCTATCAAAACCCTTGGGCAAGGCCCGGCAGATAGAGGCATCCCATTAACATGACCATCAAGGCAGCGGCGCCTACGGCATCACCCAGCAATGTCTCTTGCGAGCGGGCGGCGACTGTTTTGATCTGGTGTATCATGGCAACGACCTTTCAATTGATCAGTTGCCACTTTGTTCTCATTTTTCGCGGGAAATGTAAAGAACTTATTAAGAACATTCGTGAACAAATCGTGATGTATCGACTAACCCACTGAAATTAAACGGATCGCCTGATCGCGTTCCATCAGCCATAACAGCACGCGCGCGGCCTGCCCGCGCGGCCCGATAAGTTCAGGGTCGTCCGATAGCAACTTGCGCGCGTCGCTTTGCGCGATTGCCATCAGCGCTGCCTGCCCTTCCAGATCGGCGATGCGAAACCTTGGCAGGCCTGATTGCGCGGTGCCGATCACATCGCCCGCGCCGCGCATTTCCAGATCAACCTCGGCGATTCGAAAACCGTCCTCGGTATCGCGCATTGTTACCAACCGCCGCTCGCCCCCCTCACTGAGAGGCGCCTGATACATCAATAGGCAGGTCGACGCCGCCTCGCCGCGGCCAACCCGGCCCCGCAACTGGTGCAGTTGCGCAAGGCCAAAGCTCTCGGCGCGCTCAATCACCATGATTGAGGCGTTGGGCACGTCGACGCCCACCTCAATCACCGTCGTGGCAACCAACACGGATATCTCACCACGTTGAAAGGCGCGCATTGCTGCATCCTTGTCCTCGAGCGGCATCTGGCCGTGGACAAGTCCGACCGCGCCTTCGCCAAGCGCTGCGCGCAAACGGCGATACCGTTCCTCCGCACTGCTTAGATCGCTGACCTCGCTCTCGTCGACCAGCGGGCAAACCCAATAGGCCTGCCGCCCCTCGGCGATGGCGCGGCGCAGATGATCGACAACTTCATCCATGCGGGCCATGTTCACCATCGCGGTCGAGATCGGCTTGCGGCCCGGCGGCTTCTCGTCCAGAACGCTGATGTCCATATCCCCATATTGCGCAAGGCTCAGACTGCGCGGGATGGGTGTTGCCGTCATTACCAGCACGTCGACAGAGGCGCCTTTGCGCCCAAGTTCTAGCCGCTGGCGAACGCCAAAGCGGTGTTGTTCGTCCACGATGGCAAGGCGCAGATCGCCAAACTCCACGTCCTTTTGAAAAACGGCATGCGTGCCGACCAGAACCTGGATATTGCCCGCCTTTAGCGCGGCCAGCTTTGCGCGCCGTTCCGGCCCCTTGTCACGGCCGGTCAGGATTTCAAGCACCACGCCAGCGCTCTCGGCTAGCGGGCGCAACCCCTCCAGATGCTGCCGCGCAAGGATCTCGGTCGGGGCCATCATCACGCCCTGCCCGCCCGCCTCGACTGCAATCAGGAGTGCGTTCAGCGCGACCAATGTCTTGCCCGATCCGACATCGCCTTGCAGCAAGCGATTCATCTTGATCTCGCGCGCCATATCGGCGGCGATTTCGGAAATGGCCCGCGTCTGCGCACCCGTCGGCCTGTAGGGCAGCGCGTCCATTACACGGCGCTGCAATTTGCCGCTGCCAACAGTCGCGCGCCCCTTGGCACGTTTGAACGCCGACCGGGCCAGCGCCAGTGTCAGCTGATGCGCCAGAAACTCATCATAGGCCAGCCGAACGCGCGCCGGATGCGCAGCACCCAAGTCGGCCATCGCCTGCGGCGTGTGGGCCGCTCGCAGCGCGTCCGGCCAATTCGGCCAATCCTCTTGCGCCTTTTGCCCGGGATCGATCCATTCGGCGACCTCCGGCAGGCGAGCCAACGCGCCAGCCACAGCCTTGCGCATTACGCCTTGGGTCAGTCCGGCTGTCAGCGGATAGACCGGCTCAAAATCTGGGATATTGCCTGCCTCTTCCACAGGCAGCATGTGGTCGGGATGCACCATTTGCGCCACGCCGTCGAACAGCTCTACCTTGCCCGAAACGATACGGCGTTCGCCGGTGGGCAGCATCCTGCGCAGGTACTCATCATGCGCCCGAAAGAAAACAATCTGAAAACTGGTCTGCGCATCTTCCACCGTAACCCGGTAGGCGCCGCCGCGCCGCGCAGGCGCCCAGTGCTGGCCAACGGTTACTTCGACCGTCACAACGCCTGGCAGATCGGCGCCCAGCACTGATGCCCGCTTGCGACGGTCAATTCCGGATGCTGGCAGGGTAAAGACCAGATCTACAGGCTTTTCGACATGCAGCGCCGCCATCAGCTTGGCCGATTTGGGTCCAACACCCGGCAGCGTCTCGATATCCGCAAAGAGCGGAAAGAGCGCTTCGGGCCGCCCCTTGGCTGGCGCTTTGGGCGTCTCGCTCATGTCCCGCCGATCAGCGCAAGCCAAGCGTCCTCATCCATTGTCTGGACGCCCAGTTCGGCGGCCTTGTCGGCCTTGGACCCCGCGCCCGGCCCAGCGATTAGAATATCGGTCCGCGCCGATACGCTCCCCGACACCTTGGCGCCCAGGGACTCGGCGCGCGCCTTGGCCTCTGCGCGGGTCATCTTCTCCAGTGTGCCGGTGAAGACGACGGTTTTGCCCGCGACGGGGCTGCCGCGCGTGTCCCGCGCGGCGGCATCCTCGACCGCCAATTCGGCGATCAGGCGGTCGATTGAAGCGCGCTCAGCCCGCTGCTGAAACGCGGTGACGAGGGATACCGCCACCGTCGCACCAATGCCGTCGATACCGATCAAATCATCCCAAGCCGCGCGCGCGGCCTCACTTGTGCCGTCCCAAACCGCATCGCGCGCAGGTTTGATCCGTGCGCGCCGACCCTCACGGGCGGCAATACGCCGTTCCTCTGCTTCGGCTGCGTCAGCCTGCAGGTGGCGGGCTGCCGCCGGACCGGCTGCATCAACCGCGTCGACAAACGCCTGCCAACTGCCGAAATGACGCGCCAGATCGCTGGCCGCGACCTCGCCGACATGGCGGATACCAAGCGCAAAGATCAAACGTGCCAGTGGCACGGTCCGGCGCTCTTCAATCGCAGCAAAGAGGTTGCCCGCGCTTGTCGCGCCCCAACCGTCACGCTTGGCTAGCTTCGAAAGGTTCTCATTATCCCGCGCCTGCAGGGTAAAGATATCTGCGGGCGTATGGATTGGAAGCAGATCATCGCGATAAAACATCTCGACTTGTTTGGCGCCCAGCCCCTCAATGTCGAATGCGCCGCGGCTGACAAAATGCTTTAACTTTTCCATAGCTTGGGCAGGGCAGATCATACCGCCACTGCAACGCCGGACGGCATCGCCCTCTTCGCGGATCGCGTCCGATCCACATTCGGGGCAAATCACTGGGAATTCGAATGACACGGCACTTTCGGGCCGCTTTGACAGATCGACATCTGCAATCTTGGGGATGACGTCGCCGGCGCGGTAAACCTGCACCCAGTCACCGACGCGAATATCCTTGCCGTCTCGGATATCGCCACCATCACCGCCGCGCCCTGCGATGTAATCCTCATTGTGTAGCGTCGCGTTGCTAACGACGACGCCGCCGACGGTCACGGGCGACAGCCGCGCGACAGGACTAAGCGCGCCGGTGCGGCCCACTGTAATATCGATTGCTTCAAGCCGCGTCCACGCAAGCTCGGCCGGAAACTTGTGCGCGATGGCCCAGCGAGGTGTCGTGCTACGATAGCCGAGGCGGCGCTGCAGATCGAGATCGTCGACCTTGTATACAACGCCATCAATGTCATAGCCCAGACTGGCCCGGCGCTGTTCGATGTCGGCGTAATGTGCCAGCAGATCGGCGGGGCCATCGCATCGCGCGGTCAACGGATTCGTGGAGAATCCAAGGGCAGCAAGCCGCTCGACCGCGCCGAATTGTGTGTTTGCCAGAGGCGCGCTGACCTCGCCCCAAGCATAGGCGAAAAACGCCAAGGGGCGTGCGCGCGTGATCTCGGCATCCAGTTGGCGCAGCGATCCGGCAGCGGCGTTTCGAGGGTTGGCAAACGTCTTGGCGCCCGCCTCTGACTGCCGCACATTAAGTGCCTCAAAATGGGCGTGGCTCATATAAACCTCGCCGCGCACTTCAAGGATTTCGGGCGCGTCATCAAGATTTTTGGGAATATCGGTAATCATGCGTGCGTTAGCGGTCACGTTTTCGCCCACAGCGCCGTCGCCGCGTGTCGCGGCTTGGACCAGCGTACCCGCCTCATACCGCAGGCTTAGGCTAAGCCCATCAATCTTGGGCTCGGCGGTGTAGGCAAGAGGCGCATCTGAACCAAGACCTAGGTATTTTCGGATACGGTCATCAAAGTCGTGGATCTCACCCGCATCAAAGGCATTGCCCAACGACATCATGCGCTGAGCGTGCGTTACTTTGCCAAAGCGTCCGGATGGAACAGCCCCGACCACGTCGCTCGGACTGTCGGCGCGTTTCAAATAGGCAAAGCGCGCCTCAATCGCAGTGTTCCGCCTCTTCAGCTCGTCGTATTCCGCATCATTCAGCCGCTGATCGTCGCCCGCGTGATACTCTAGGTTAGCCTTCAGCAAAACCTTGGCCAGGTGCGCGAGTTCGGCCTTGGCCTCCTCCTCGGTCAGCTTGTCGACATCAGGCGCGTCCTGCATCCGTGCTCTCCATGCTCGGCGGCCCCTGTCGCGCCGGGCCGGCCATGTCGATCACGTGATAAGACGCAGCAACGGTGAGGTCCAGTGCGCAAGCGAGAGAGATGCGCTTGCAGCACTCAAAAACCCTCGTCTCGCAGGGATTATAGTAGGACAAAGGCGGCGGTTAAGTGCAGATTGGTGCCACAGTTTTATCCTCTGCCCCGGCCCTGTCGTCTCAGGCCCCTACCGCCAGCCTCTCTTGGTCCACCTCGGAAGGTTCGGGATCACGCAGCACATAACCGCGGCCCCAGACTGTCTCGATGTAGCTCTGACCGCCTGTCGCCTCGGTCAGCTTTTTGCGAAGCTTGCAAATAAAGACGTCGATGATTTTTAGCTCAGGCTCGTCCATGCCACCGTAAAGATGGTTCAGGAACATTTCCTTTGTCAGAGTTGTGCCTTTGCGCAGGCTCAGCAGCTCAAGCATCTGGTACTCTTTGCCAGTAAGATGGACTGCTTTGCTTGCGACATCGACCGTCTTGGCGTCGAGATTGACATTGATCACGCCCGTCCGGATCACCGACTGCGAATGCCCCTTTGACCGACGGATGATCGCATGAATACGCGCCACCAGCTCTTCGCGGTGGAATGGCTTGGTCAGGTAGTCGTCTGCGCCAAAACCGAAGCCCTTGATCTTGCTGTCGGTATCGTCGGCGCCAGACAGAATAAGGATCGGGGTTTCGATCCGCGCAAGGCGAAGCTGACGAAGAACGTCATGGCCCGTCATATCGGGAAGACCTAAATCCAACAAAATAAGATCGTAGTCGTAAAGTTTGGCTAGATCGATGCCCTCCTCGCCCAACTCGGTCGTATAGACGTTGAGGTTCGCATGGGTCAGCATCAATTCGATGCTCTTGGATGTTGTAGGATCGTCTTCTACCAGAAGGACACGCATTCATTAATCTCCGCAAAATGACCTGTTATTCACACACTGGTGAAAATTGGTTAACTACAAGTTACCATAGGCGAACATTTCGCGAAAACAACTCAAGGTTGTCGATAAATCTTCAGCGCCGTCGCCTTTAACGCGTCCTCACCATGCAGCGACACCGCGCGGACCCATTCCTCGAACTCTTCTTCGCTCAGTTGATACCGTTTGCAAACTTCCCCTTGCGTAACAAGACCATAGAGAACGCCGCGCACCACAGACAGCTTGCGCGAGGCGACCCATCTCGCGGTATCGGCAGGCGGTAGATCGGCCTGCGTCATCACTTTGCCGCTTGGCAGGGTCACGGCCCGGGGGCCCTCAACTTTTTTCAAATACATCGTCATTATCCTCATGCTGACGAGGTCAAGATGGCCGACTTAGCCTTAACGGCGCCTGAAACGACGCGATCCAAATAGCTAGGATTTGCCTAAACCGGGTTCGCACTCAGGCTGGAAAGCCTTTTGCGTTTTGCCGCGCGGACCACTATGTGACAGAATAACGCCCCTCAAACGGACCCTGCCCAATGTCCCTGGATACCGCACACCGCCTTAACTCCCTCGGCTTTGCCAAGCCTGAGTGCGAAACGCGTGTCGTCGTCGCGATGTCGGGCGGCGTCGACAGCTCGGTCGTGGCGGCGCAACTGGCCGAGGAAGGCTATGACGTCGTCGGCGTGACACTGCAGCTCTACGATCATGGCGCGGCGCTAGCGAAAAAAGGGGCATGCTGCGCGGGCCTCGATATTCATGACGCGCGGCGGGTGGCCGAAAAAATGGGGTTTCCTCACTACGTCCTCGACTATGAGAACGTCTTTAAGGAGGCTGTCATAGATGAGTTTGCAGACAGCTATCTGGCAGGCGCCACGCCCGTACCGTGTATCCGCTGCAACGAGCGGGTGAAATTCAAGGATTTGCTAGAGACCGCCCGCGATCTGGACGCCGATTGCATGGCAACCGGGCACTACATCCAGCGCAAGACGGGCACGCACGGCCCAGAGCTTCACTCGGCGGCGGATGCGAATCGGGACCAGTCATATTTTCTCTTTTCCACTACGGCGGAGCAGCTGGACTATCTGCGTTTTCCCCTCGGCCACTTGCCGTCAAAGGATGCGACCCGCGCACTGGCCGCGAAATACGGTCTAAGCGTCGCGGACAAGCCTGACAGTCAGGACATCTGCTTTGTCCCGAATGGCAATTACGCCTCCGTCATCGAGAAGCTGCGTCCCGGCGCCGCTGAACCGGGCGAGATCGTCGACATGGACGGAAACGTCCTAAGCCAGCACAACGGCGTGTTGCACTACACCGTCGGCCAACGGCGCGGCCTTGGCATCGGCGGGCTAGAGACGCCGCTATATGTGGTCAAACTGGATGTGGATGCGCGTCAAGTCATCGTCGGACCAAAGGAGCTACTGAGCGCAGCGATTGTGCCCGTGCGCGAGATTAATTGGCTAGGCGACGATACGTTCGATGCGGTGTCAGAGCGAAATGTGATGGTGAAGATCCGGTCGACACGAGCGCCGCGCGAGGCGGTAATCCGGCCCCTGTCGGCCACCACAGCCGAGGTGGAATTGCTGACACCTGAGGAAGGCGTGTCGCCCGGTCAGGCCTGCGTATTCTATGAGGCGGGCGGCAGCCGTATCTTGGGCGGTGGTTGGATCTGGCGCGGCTACTAACGCTTCAGGCCCGCCAATATCGCACGAGCGGCGCGTAGGCCCGGCGCCTCGCCGCCCTTGCCAAGGCGTAGCATAGTATCCTCCATCGCGGCTATCTGCGCGCCGGGCATATCCAGCATCTTTAGCACCGCTGCCGATATCTCTGCCGGATTACAATGCTTCCCGTTACACTCTGGAATTGCGCGCGTTTCGCTAACGAGGTTGACCAACGTCAGCGTATCAATTTTCAGCATCATCGCAATAATCTGGCGGCTGATCCAGCTTACATCATAGGCGATGACCATGGGTGTCGCGCTTGCCGCCAACTCTAGTGAGACGGTGCCAGACGCTGCCAGCGCGCCCGATGCGATGCCAAATGCCGCCCTCTTTTCAGCCTTGTAATCATCACTCTTCATGTCCGATGGGTCAATGATGAGCGGCGCAGTCGGCCAATCTGCCGATACCTCGCGCAACACCGGCGCGACATGCGCTGTCGTTGGCGCGATCAGCCTGAGGCTGGGATGCTGTGCCAGCACAGGCGCCAGTGCCCGGCCAAAAATCGGACCTAGCCGGGCCACCTCGCCCTTGCGAGAGCCGGGTAGAACCAGCAGCACGGGCGCGTCGCCCAAGGCGTGGCGCGCCCTGAACTGAGCCATCTCGGCCGCGCTTGCCTGCGGCTCGGCCACGACGGGATGGCCGGTAAAATCACACTCCATACCGGCGGCGTGCATGTAGGGCGGCTCAAACGGCAGCAAGGCAAGCACATGATCGATGACGCGTGCCATCTTGGCCGCCCGCCCGGCCCGCCATGCCCAGACCGACGGCGCAACATAATGGACCGTGCGAATATCGCTCTGCGTCTTGACCAGACCGGCGACGCGCAGCGAAAAATCAGGGCTGTCGATGGTGATCAAGACATCCGCGCCACTCGCCAAAGCTGCATCAGCTGTCTGGCGAATTCGGCGTTTGAGGTGGCGATATTTTGGCAGCACCTCAGTGATGCCCATGACGCTAAGCTCGTCCATTGGAAAGAGGCTGTCCATCCCCTCGTCCTGCATCAAGGGGCCACCGATTCCCTCGAACTCAACATCTGATAGGGTTTTCAAGCCAGCCATCAGCGCCGCGCCCAAACGATCGCCAGAGGCCTCACCGGCGAGGATGAACACCTTCATGCAAATATCTGGGATATCAGGAAAATACCGCGCTCTTTGGCAAGGGCGAGCGTCGCGTCACGGTCTATGATTACAACTTGATTCGCCGCAACGACCAAACCGGCAAGACCCGCATCGGCGACCGCTGCAATTGTCGAGGGGCCAATCGTGGGCATATCAATGCGCAGATCCTGCCCCGCCTTGGGCGCTTTGACATAGACGCCGCGTTGCCCGCGCCTCAGCTCGGGTGCCACCTGAGCCACATAAGCCAGCAAAGCGTCAGTGCCCTGCACCGTCTCGATCCCCAAACATTGCCCAGCTGCAACAGCGCAGCCCTGCCCGATATCCAGCGCAGAAATCTCACTGAGGATGTGCGCCGCGCGGGCGGTATCGGCCAATTCGGCCTCGCTTGGTACAGGACCAACGGCCAGCCCTTGCTCAACCGTCAGACCCGGTAGCAAATCATGCGCACCAAGAACGGTAAGTCCCTGCGCCTCGAACGTAGCGATGACAAAGCGAAGCAGCGCATCGTCGCCCTGCGGAATCGCGGCCATCAGTCCGGGGGCAATGCGCGTCATCTCGGCGTCGAATTTAGCGGGGTTCAGTGCGGGGCGGCTCAGCGATCCGGCAAAAACCATCCGGCCAATACCGGCTTCCTTCATCGCCGCAAAGAGCGAGCCAATCTTCTCCAGCGCAAACTCCTGCGCGCTGCCGGACAACTCGCTAGGTACGCCGCGCAGCGTATAATGAAGCGCATCTGGATGCGCTTGCGCTAGCAGCACCGGTAGCGCACCGCCGCAGGCGAGAATGGCGAGGCGGTCTGTCACGATATCAGCCCTGTCCCGGCGTGAGAAACGAGCGATCACTGTCACCGGTCACGAAATCGACGATATGCGCCACATAAGCGCTATCCGATTCGGCGCCCATACGGCGCGCCCGCTCCTGAAAGGTGCCCTCGCCCTGCGCCAGCATCTGAAACGCGGCGCGCAAGGCGGTAATGTCGGCCCGGCCCACACCGCGCCTCTTTAGCCCGACCAGATTGAGCCCGTCCAATACGCCGCGCGGCGCCTGCACTAGCCCATAGGGAATGACGTCGTTCGTCACCATAGTGACCGCGCCGATGATTGCGCCGCGCCCGATCCGCACGAACTGGTGTACCCCCGACAGACCGCCGAGGATCACGTCATCCTCAATCACACAATGTCCGGCCAGCGCAGCGTTGTTCACGACAATCACCCGGTCGCCGATGCGCACGTCATGCGCCACATGGCATCCGGCCATCAACAAACAGTCATCGCCGATCCGCGTTACGCCGCCGCCGCCCGCCGTGCCGGTGTTGACCGTCACATTTTCGCGGATACGGGCGCGCGCGCCGATCTCTAGACGAGTCTTCTCGCCCTGAAACTTTAGGTCTTGCGGCACTTCTCCGATGCAGGCGAACGAGTAGATAGTGCTGCCCGCTCCGATAGACGTCTGGCCAGTAATGACCACGTGGCTCTTTAACGTGCACTCGTCACCCAGCGTGACATCCGGGCCGATATGACAAAACGGGCCGATGGTGCAGCCTGCACCGATCTGCGCGCCCGCCTCAACGATGGCGCTGGGGTGGATGCCCGCCGCGGTCATGCGGCGCCAAGATCCATCATGGCGGTGAATTCGGCCTCACAGGCCATTTCGCCGTCAACGGTGGCAACGCCCGCGAACTTCCAAACCTTGCCACCGGGCTTGCCGCGTGCGGTCGTCAATTGCATTTCCAGAACATCACCAGGTACGACCATGCGGCGGAATTTGCACTTATCGATGGCCATAAAATAGACCAGCATATTCTTGTCCTGCATCTCCAGCGCAGTGCCCACCATGACGGCAGCGGTCTGCGCCATCGCCTCAATGATCGTGACGCCGGGCATGATCGGCTTGCCGGGGAAGTGGCCCTGAAAATGCGGCTCATTCATCGTCACGTTCTTGATTCCGACGGCGGTTTGATATCCGTCGATGTCGCGCACCTTGTCTACCAACAAAAACGGATAGCGGTGCGGGATCAGCCGCTGGATCATGGAGATGTCGGCAGAGGCGAGCGGCTGTGTCATTTAATTCCTTTCAGGCGCGCGCGGCGGCGCAGGCAAGCTGCGCAACCATGTAACAATTCGGCCAGCGCGGAGCAAGAACCACCGGATCAATCAGCGGTATCGCCCGCTTCCGGCGCAGTATCTTGCGACTTCGGTGCATCGGGGATCGGCGCCGCCTCTGCGCCTATGTCAGTGCCATCGCCAATCGTCTCGTCGACACGCGCAATCGCGAGATCCGTGATGTCTATTGCGTCGGCACGTAGTAAAACCTGGCGATTATCCAAAATAATCTGCCCGCCCGTGTCGCGCATCACCTGAATCAAAATCGGCTCGGCCATCCGCATCAGGGCCAAGGGGGCTAGTTCGCGGCCCCGCTCAAGATCACGCGCCTTGCGCTCATTTTCGGTCCGGATCGAGCGGACGCGCGCGTCGAAGGCATCGGCCTCGGCTCTAAAATCAGTCGCACTCATCGTGCTGCGCGATGCGGTTAGCGCCTGCTCTTCGCCGCGCAGTTGCGCCTCTAGCTCACGGTTACTTGCGATCAGTGCGTCACGCTCGCTTTGATACTGATCGGTCAGCCGTTGGCCCACTTGGCTTTCAGCAAACAAGCGATCCGGGTCCAGCACCAATATCTGGCTTTGAACGACGCCCACATCCTGCGCCTGCGCGCCCTGCAGATGGCAAAGCGTAAGCGCCGCCGTCAGGGCCGCCCCCCGCATCAAACGGCAAGCAGCCCTCGCCACATCCAGTAGCATCAGAACCTGGAGGCGATGGACAAATCGAACGATTGCGTCTTGTCGCCCGGCTCTTTTTGCAGCGCCTCGGAGAAGTTAAAGCGCAGCGGGCCGAACGGTGACTGCCAGATGACCGACAGGCCAACTGCGTGGCGTGCCTTGAACCCGGTCGAGGCCAGAACGCCCGTTGCGCCTGCCGTGTTGATATCCCAGATGCTGCCGATGTCGTAGAACGCGCCACCGGTGATGCCATACTCGTCCGGCAGGCCCAGAGGGAACTCAGCGTCGAACTTCAGCGAGGCAAAGAAGTCGCCGCCCAGTTGCTCGCCTGCTTCTGTGGGTCCTATCCCGTTTGGCTCAAAGCCGCGCATGATTTGGCCCGAGAAACGATCAACGGCACGGCTGTTATCGCTGCCAGTGAAGTTCAGCGCGCCGGCTTCCAAGGTGGCACGCAAGGTCAGCTCTTCGTTCAGCACCTTGGTCTGGGCAATGCCGCGAAAGCCGGACTTGATGTATTCCTGATCGCCGCCCAAACCGTAGTACTCCTGCCCGAAGGACAGCAAAACGCCTGCATTCGGGTTCAGACCTGTCCTGCGGGTATCGTAGGTATACTCGTAACCCAAGCCGCTAGAAAACTCCCCGCCGCGCAGCGTCTCGTTCGCGAGGATGCCGCTGGTGCCTGTATAGTTGCTCATGTCCTTATACGCGGCACTATAGAGCAGCGACAGGCGACCATTTTCGCTGACCGGGAAAGTAAGGCTGGGGCGAAGTGTCCCGATCGTGGTGTCGTAGAAAGCAAAGTCATCAGTCGTCTCAATCAGACCAAAGTCCAGCCCGAACGCCACGTCGCGGCCCAGAAAGGCAGGTTCGACAAAGCTGAGGCTGTAATTAGCCTGATCTGCGCTAGCCGAAACCTGTGCCGATAGGCGCTGGCCCCGTCCAAGAAAGTTACGCTCGGCAAAGCCGACCGAGAAGCCGACGCCGCTGCTGGTCGAATAGGACGCACCAAACGACAGCGAGCCTGTGCTTTTCTCTTCAACGTCAACGTCCACGATAACCTGGTCGGGGGTTGAGCCTTCGCGTGCCTCCACTTCGGCCGTCTCAAAGAAGTCTAATGCACGGATGCGTTCGGCAGATTCGCGAATTTCCCGCGGGTTGAATGGGTCGCCCTCGACCGTATCAAACTGGCGGCGGATCACGCGGTCTAATGTGGTGGTGTTACCTTCAATATCAATCCGCTCAACAAAGATGCGCGGCCCGCGCACCAGCGCGAATTCCACGTCCAGCGTGAGATTGCGGTCGTTGCGGGTGATACGCGGCTCAACGCGCAGGAAATCGACGCCCTGCCGAACACCCAAACGCTCCATACGGGCGATCGAGTTTTCGACATGCGTGGGCGAATAAATCTGACCCGGCTTCACCTTCAACACATCTTGATACTCGGCGGGATTCACACCGTTCATCTCGCTAACAGTGGTGATGCGGCCAAACTTGAACTGCTGGCCTTCCTGAATGTTGAAGGTCAGGAAATAGGTGTCACGTTCACGCGCCAGTTCGGCATTGACGCCTGTAATGCGAAAATCGACGTATCCCCGCGCAGCGTAGAAATCTGACAGCAACTGTTTGTCGAACTCGATACGGTCCTGAACAAAGGTGTCTCGGTTAATCAGCGCACGAAAGAGGCCCGCCTGCTTGCTGTCAACGACGCGGCGCAACCGGCGGTCTGAATAGGCACGGTTGCCGACAAAGCTAAGACGCTGAACTTCGATTTTCTTGCCCTCGAAAACCTCAAAAACCAGATCAACGCGGTTATCATTGCGGCGGATTACCTTTGGATTGACGCGCGCAGCACTGCGGCCGCTTTCGGCATATGCGCTGACGATAGTCGCGGCGTCGCGCTCGGCCGTGGCCGGATTAAAGACCTTTCGCGAAGCGCTCTCGATCTGGCCGGCCAGATCTTCGTCCTTGATTTTCTTGTTACCTTCAAAGGCGATCTTGCTGATCGTCGGATACTCAGTAACCGTGATCTGCAGCGTACTACCGCGTGGATCGATTGAGACCTCTTCAAATAGCCCGCTGCCGACGATGCGCTGATACGCCTCGTTCAACTCGCCCGCCGAAACGGTCTGCCCGCGCCCGATGCCCGCATAAGTCAGGATCGTGCCAGACTCGATCCGCTGGTTGCCGTCGATCACGACGTTGGTAAAGCGGTAAGATTGCGCCTCTGGCGCTGTGGGCGCCAGTGAGAACACGAGCGCCATAGACGCGATGAGCAGCGTCCCTGCAGTAACACGGCGAGACCCGGTACGGGTTTCGCTGCTACCGCGCGAAAATTTGCGAAGGCGCAGCGCGCACAGGAAATTTGTAAGGTTCATGTTTCCACCCGGTCAGACGTGCTAATAACGACTTTCAGTAACGGGTCCGGGTGGGCTTGTCAAAATGCCAATTCAGCCGCGCGCCCGCCCAAGAGCGCACCACTGAGGCAGACAAGTGAGCGGTTCAGACACGCCTCAGAGTGAGGCGATGTATGCCCCTGCAAAGAGCGCAATAGCCAGTGCGCCGGGCATCAGAAAGCGATCGCAGTTCACATCGATAAATAGGCCGAGGCCTTTGTATCCGCCGGTGATGTGTTGCATCGGTCATCTCCTCGTCTGATGCGTGGCGCCCTTGGTTAACGGGCAGCTTCGCTACGAGGTATGACGCCGCATTATGGCGCGATCCGGCGCGAAAATGTGGCAAAATAAGGGCAAATCGTGTTTGCGGCGTGCCTACTCGCTACGCCGCAAAGTCGCAATATGTGGTGGGCAGAGATCGATTACTGGCCTTAAGGGCACCAGATATCGTTGAAGAGCGCAAAGACCATCAGGCCTAAGATCATGACCAAACCTGCGGTCATCATTACCCGCAATGCACCGTCGCTGGGCGGCTTCCCCACCACGGCCTCATAGGCGTAGAACACCAGATGTCCGCCGTCCAAAACCGGTACGGGAAACAAATTCAATAGTCCCACGGCCGTCGACAAGACAGCGATGAACCAAATAAAATCTGATGCGCCTTGTGACGCCATTGCCCCCGATGCCTGGGCGATTCCCAAGGGGCCGGACATATTGCAGCTGCTGATTGCGCCTGTCACCATGTAGTAGAGGCCTGACAGCGAGCCTGCGGCGACCGCATAGGTCTGCTCCACCCCGGTTCCCAGTGCCGCCAGCGGGCCCATCCGCTCTGTGCCCGGCTCAAATGCCCAGCCGCCGGCGATGCCTATGCGCCACGCGGTGGCAAAGCCGCCGTTTTCTTGCGGCTCGTCCACGCGGCGCGGTGTCAGTTCCAGCGACAACGTTTCGCCTTTGCGCCACACATCCAGCGCGAGGGGCGCGCCGTTCGATGCCTCAACGATGTTTTTAAGCTGAGTAAAGGACGAAATTGGATCGCCGTTCACGGCGGTTATCACGTCGCCAGTCTTTATTCCCGCACGGTAGGACGCCGATTGCGGAGCCAGACCAGTCACAATCGGTGGAAGCGGATGCGGCCCTAGCACGGTTTCCTCAGTGCCGTCACGCAGAACGCGGTAATCCATCACCTGTTGGTTAGGCAGGGCTTCCGAAAACGCGTCGAACGCGCCGCGGTCATCGTATCCCGGCACGCCCGCGCCCGCGATGTCCAATATTGTATCGCCGGGACGCAACTCGACGCCTTGGGCCGGCACCGGCTTTAGTGCGCCGATTGCCAGCGGCTCGGCCCGCTGGCCCTGCACCATCATGACGCCGGCAAAAATCAGGATCGACAACGCAAAGTTAAAGACAGGTCCCGCAGCGACAGTAGCAGTGCGCGCCCATAGCGGTGCGCCGTGCATCGTCTGGCGTAGCCGCTCGGGCGGGGTGGCCGCCATGGCGGCCACATCTTTGCCGCTGGCCGCATCCGCATCGCCGAGGAACTTTACATAGCCGCCAAAGGGAAGCGCGGCCAGTTGCCAGCGCGTGCCATGGCGGTCAACCTTCGAGTAGATGACCGGACCGAACCCGAGAGAGAACACCTCAGCCTTGATCCCGGACCAACGGCCAACGATGTAGTGGCCGTATTCGTGGATCGCCACGATCACCGACAGCGCGACCACGAAGGCCGCCACCACACCGATAAAACTGCCGAATTGCGGGATAAGCGCGGAGATGTCCAAGAGATGTCCTATTCTGCCGTTGGTGGCTTTTGTGAGTGCTGGCGGCGCACGCGTCAGGCGGCGACAAGCCGATCTATGTGTTGCCGTGTAAGGTGGTCCCAGCGCCCCACGCTTTCAAGCGTGATTTCGCCGCTGGTATCGCCGCCGATCTCGTTCAGAGCGCGCGCGACTAGCGTGCTCATCGCTGTAAAATTGATATGTCCGGAAATGAAGTGATCCAGCGCGCGTTCTTTGGCTGCGTTGAAGATCGCGCCAGAGTGACCGCCGGCCGCCATCACTTGCCGCGCGAGGGCCAACGCCGGATAGCGCGCCGGATCGGGGTGCGCAAAATCAAGCGTACCGATCGCGGCCAGATCCAGCCGCGCGACAGGCAGCGCGCGCCGGTGCGGCCAATTCAACGCATAGCCGATGGCGTGGCGCATATCGGGCGCACCGACATGGGCCATCATCGCGCCGTCGTTGAAGCCAACCAGCGCGTGAACGGTGCTCTGCGGATGCACCAGAACTTCAATGCAATCAGATTCAAGGTCAAAGAATTCTTTGGCTTCAATGATTTCAAGCGCCTTGTTAAACATCGAGGCACTATCGATTGTGATGCGCTGGCCCATATCCCAGTTGGGATGTTTGGATGCTTCGGCCACTGTGACATGCGCTAGTTCGGCCAGCGGCCTATCGCGAAACGCGCCGCCCGACGCGGTGATCACCACACGCTCAACCGCGGCGCGATCTTCGCCGACGAGCGCCTGAAAGATTGCGGAATGTTCGCTGTCGACCGGCAGGATACGCGCGCCATGCGCAGCGGCTGTGGCAAGCATCAGTGGCCCCGCGGTCACTAACGATTCCTTATTGGCAAGCGCCAGTGTAGTGCCCTGCCCCAATGCGGCCAGCCCCGGAGCAAGTCCAGCCACGCCAACGATGGCCGACATGATCCAGTCGGCGGGCATGGTTGCGGCCTCAATCAACGCGGCCTCACCCGCTGCCGCGCGAACACCGCTGCCGTCCAACGCGGCGCGAAGATCGTTCAACCGTGCCGGATCAGCGGTCACCGCCACCTCTGCGCGCAGTTCGCAAGCATCGCGTGCTAGCTGCGCGATATTCTGTCCACCAGTCAACGCAACCACCGCATAATCGCCCGGCGCACGGCGGATCAGGTCGAGCGTGCTTTGACCGATCGAGCCGGTGGCACCCAAAATAGTGATGCGCCTCATATAATGCCCGGCAACAGCCCGAAGAGCCAGAGCGCGCCGGCGAGCAACGTCGCACCTAGCATCGCGTCGAACCGGTCCAGCACGCCGCCATGACCGGGGATCAGGTTGGAGCTGTCCTTGACGCCGACGCGGCGCTTGATCCAGCTCTCCCAAATGTCGCCAGCCTGCCCCGCGACGGACAGAACGACCGAAAGCAGCATTAGGCCTGTACCCTCGCCTAGAAAAATACCAAAACCGGCGCCCATAACGCCTGCTGCCAGCCAGCCAGCGACAGTACCGCTCCATGTTTTTTTAGGGCTGATCGCGGGCCATAGCTTGGGTCCGCCCAAAGCGCGCCCAGCCACGTAGCCTGCAACATCAGTTGCGACGACCACACAAACGACCCACAGAAGCCACGCCATGCCCGCCTCAATCCGCAAGAGGAGCGTAGCGTAGCAAGCCAAAAGGATCGCTGCCGCAAAAGCGCCAAAAAGGATTCGGCGCTCTGCGATTTGCCATGCGCCAAAGCACGCGACCGCGATCAGCACCGGTAGCGCCAGCCACACTGGCAGCAGCCACGCCAGCGCCAGCGCAAGCGAGGCGACCACGCCCATACCCGGCGCCCAAGCCTGCCCGCCCAGCATCCTCGACAGCTCCCAGACCATAGCGCCGCCCAGCACCCAGATGGCCACTGTAAAGGGGACGCCGCCCAGCCAAACCGCAATGATGCCGAGCACGATCATTACACCAGCCGAAATCAGGCGGACGTTCAGATCGCTCCAACGGTCCTTTCGGGTCACGGGCGGACCCCCCCATAGCGCCGGTCGCGCACGCCATAGGCGGAAACAATCCCGGCGAAGATATCTTTGGTAAAATCGGGCCAGAGCGTGTCGACGAATTCATATTCCGCATAGGCCGATTGCCACAGCAGGAAGTTTGACACGCGAGCCTCGCCAGACGTACGGATAACAAGATCTGGATCGGGCAAAACCTTTGTATCCAAATACCTTGTCAGCGTTTCCTCATCCACATCTTCGGGCGCCAGCGTGCCTGCAGCGATGTCGCCTGCCAAATCTTTGATCGCGCGGCTCACCTCATCGCGGCTGCCGTAATTCAGCGCGATGGTCAGGTGAACCCGGTCATTTAGTTCTGTAATCGTCTCTAGCTCGTCCATCAGCACGACCAGCTTGTTATCCAGTCGCACCCGGTCCCCGATAAAGCGCACACGCACGCCCTCGTCGCGCAGCGCGCGTGTCTCCTTGGAGATGTAACGGCGAAAGAGACTCATCAGGCCCGCGACCTCGGTCTGAGTGCGATTCCAATTTTCGGTGGAAAAGGCGAAGACCGTCAGATACTTGACCCCCAAATCAGGGCAGGCATTTACAATTTCGCGCACGCGCTTTGCGCCAGCGTGGTGGCCAAAAAGGCGCGGACGCCCGCGCGCCTGCGCCCATCTGCCATTGCCGTCCATAATGACGGCGACATGGCGCGGGCCCTGCTGCGCCTCAACGCCCGCCGTTTCGACACATCCTGCGCCATTTATGCCATTGCGTCCAAACATCAAACTTGCATGATCTCCGCCTGCTTCGTCTCAAGCGTTTCGTCCACGCGGCCGATAAAGCGGTTGGTCAGGTCCTGCACCTCAGTCTCCCAGAATTTCTGGTCGTCCTCGGACATGCCGTTTACCTTGCCCTTTTTAATCTGATCCATGCCGTCGCGGCGCACGTTGCGCACGGCGACGCGGGCGTTTTCGGCATATGTCGATGCGACTTTGGTCAGATCGCGGCGGCGTTCCTCGTTTAACTCCGGAATGGGCAGCATGATGATGGTGCCGTTCATTTGCGGATTAATACCAAGGCCGCTGTTGCGGATGGCTTTTTCAACCTTGTTGACCAGCCCCTTGTCCCACACGTTGATCGTGACCATGCGCGGCTCTGGGACGTTGACGGTGCCAACCTGATTGATCGGGGTCATCTGGCCGTAGGCGTCGACCATCACAGGCTCCAGCAGCGAGGCGCTGGCGCGGCCCGTGCGCAGCGAGGCAAATTCGACTCTAAGCGATGCAATCGCCCCCTCCATGCGCCGTTCCAGATCGGCTGTGTCGATTTCGATATCGTCGGCCATGATGTATCCTCTTGCAGTCAGTCTATCAGTTCGCGGCCAATATCGACCGGGCGCCTGTCAGGCGTGGACAGTTGTGTATGTACCCTGACCGGCTAAGATGCCCTTAAAGCCTCCCGGCTCGTCGAGGGAAAAGACGATGATGGGTAGATTGTTGTCGCGCGCCAGTGCAATTGCGCTGGCATCCATAACCTTTAGGTGTTTTTGCAGCACATCGTCATAGGTGATGCGATCATAGCGCACTGCATCAGGGTTCGTCATCGGGTCCTTGTCATAGACGCCGTCGACTTTGGTGCCCTTCAGGATCGCCTCACACGCCATTTCATTGGCCCGCAGTGTCGCGGCGGTATCAGTCGTGAAGTAGGGATTGCCCGTGCCCGCGGCAAAGATGCATACGCGTTTTTTCTCCAAGTGGCGGACGGCGCGGCGGCGGATGTATGGCTCGGCGACCTCGTCCATGCGGATGGCCGAGATCACCCGGCAGAATACGCCCAATTCTTCCAGGGCGCTCTGCATTGCCAGCGCGTTCATCACGGTGGCCAGCATGCCCATATAGTCGGCGGTCGTCCGTTCCATCCCCTGCGCAGAGCCTTGCAACCCGCGAAAGATGTTGCCGCCGCCGATGACCATGCAAATCTCGACGCCCATGTCGTGCACAACCTTAACTTCGCGCGCGATCCGTTCAACTGTGGGCGGATGCAGGCCATATGCCGTATCACCCATCAGCGCCTCCCCAGAGATTTTCAGCATTACGCGCCGAAAGGTCGTCTTGGGGGTGTCGCTGTCGGGCATGGGATGACTCCTGATTGGCTGGCTGGCGCTATCTGCGGCTGTCTGCGGCTGTCTGGCGCGCAAAATGTCGCAAACGGCGGCATAGTTCAATCGTTTAAACGGGGCTCTTATGTGGCCGAGACGGCAAAACGCCTCGCCAGTGCCAAGTGCCTGCGTTAAAAGCGCCGCCATGCTGAGCGGTTTGAACATATCCGAGGATCTGCCCGTGCTTATCGCCGGACCCACAGCGTCTGGCAAATCGGCGTTGGCGTTAGAAATCGCAGAGCGTTTCGGCGGCAGGATCATCAACGCCGATTCCATGCAGGTCTACGCCGGGTGGCGCGTGCTGACCGCGCGCCCGACGCAGGCGGATGAGGCGCGCGCGCCTCACGCGCTATATGGCCACGTCCCTCAGGATGCAGAGTATTCCGTGGGCCAATGGCTGCGCGATGTAGCGCCGCTGCTAACACACGGGCCGAGGCCGATCATCGTCGGTGGCACAGGTCTGTATTTTACAGCACTCACCGAGGGGCTGGCCGAAATTCCGCCGACCCCGCCGCACGTCCGGGCCGAGGGCGACGGCCTGCGCAACGCAGGCAAGCTCGACCAGATGACCGACACGCTGGATGCTGCAACCCGCACTCGCATTGACCTGCAGAACCCCATGCGCGTGCAGCGCGCATGGGAGGTGCAGCGCACCACCGGGCGCGGGCTGGCAGATTGGCAGGATAGTACGCCGCCGCCCTTGCTGCCGCTGGCTGGCTGTCATGCCCTGCTGCTGGACGCCCAGCGTGAGTGGCTGAATGCGCGCATCGCGCGGCGACTGGATGCGATGATCGAGGCGGGCGCGCTGGATGAGGTACGCGCTCAGATAGATAGCGGTCGAATGGAGCGCCCCAGTGCCAAGGCTATCGGCGCGCCCGAACTGGCGGCCTATCTGCGCAGTGAAATGCCATTACAGGACGCGACCGACGCCGCCACGATCGCCACTCGGCAATTTGCGAAGCGCCAGCGCACGTGGTTTCGTGCGCGTATGAATGGCTGGCAGGCCATCACGCTGCCCTAAAACCGCCGATTTTCCCATTTACGATTTTTTGCAATGTATATCCCTGCAATCGCGGGATAAACTTGGACCATTCCGACATGGGCAGACGTGAATGACCGACACCTCACAACTTTTGACGCTTGCGCAATGGTCGCGCGGCGCGCCTTGGCGGCTGAATTTGCCGCATAGCCAGCCGCGTCATGCCTTGATCTGGGTCACGCGGGGGCAGGCGCGCGCCACGGTTAGCGGCGTAAGGCGCGGCATTGGTGCGCATAATGCACTTGCCGTGCCTGCAGGAACGCTGTTCTCGCTGGATATCGGCCCGGCCTGTTATGGTCAGGTCTGCCTGATTGCGCCCGGCGGCCCTGCCCTGATGCCGGACCAGCCTGAGCATTTGCGCATCCGCGAGGTACAGAATCAGGCCGAGCTTACGGCGCTACTGGACGCCATGGCGCGCGAGGCAGCCCGGATGAGACCTTTCGCGGATGAAGCGGCGCAGGCGCTTGCGATTTTGATTACCGTCTGGCTGCGCCGCGCGCTGATCGATCAGGAGGTGCCTCCGCGCCCTACCGCTGCGCAGCGGCTGGTGACGGCCTACGCATCTCTGGTTGAGCAAAACCACCGCACCGGACAGCCTATGGCCAACTATGCCCGCGATTTGGGGGTCACGCCCACGCATCTGACGCGCACTTGCAAGGCGTGCTGCGATCTGACCGCTGCCGATCTGCTGGTGCAGCGCACGCTGCATGCCGCTCGCGAAATGCTGGAGGACGGAGACGACGCAATCCGTCATGTCGCCGCCCAACTGGGCTTTGGCAGCGCGGCCTACTTCTCGCGCTTTATCGCGCAGCACACCAAGGCCAGTCCATCAGAGCTGCGCAAGCGCGCCCGCAAGGCGTGACCGATCAGCTGCCCCAGATGACGCGCACATAATTGGTGGTTTCCTCGTAGGGAGGCACATCGCCGTACTTCTTTACGGCACCCGGTCCGGCATTGTACGCCGCCAGCGCCAGTCGCCACGTTCCGAACTCGCGGAATTGGATCGCCAGATAGCGCGCGCCGCCTTCAAGGTTTTGCTGTGGATCGTGCGGATCAACGCGCAGAACCGCGGCCGTGCCCGGCATCAGCTGCGCCAGCCCGATCGCGCCCTTGTGCGAAAGTGCGCCCGGTTTCCATCCACTCTCTTGCTGGATCAACCGCAGGAATAGATCCTCGGGCACCGAATGCTTGCGTGCTGCGGCCTTGGCCATCATCAGAAATTCGCCGCGATATTTGCCGGTGTAGGTCTTGGCGTTGTCCCACTTGGTCGGCGTGTTGATCGCGGCTGGCTGCAGACGCACGGACGCTTTGTATTGCGATGCCGCGCGATTATCCAGCACGCTGGTCTGTGATTTGAACATCTTGACGCGGCTTTTAGTCGACAGTGTTTCGGCATGGCCCATCTGCGTAAATAAACCGAATGCCAGCGCGCAGGATACGACTGCAGTTCCAGGAAATATCTTCATGCTGAAATCGCTTTTTCCACCCAAGTCTGTGTCTGGCTAACCGATTCCGCCGGATAATTCCAGCCTTACGCGCGCCGAGCCCCTCGTCATGCCATATTTTAGGCTGGCATTAACCCTGTTCAGGTGATGTAACACGGAGTTAAATTCCAAGCCCCATAAGGAGGACGCGCATGGCCGGGTCGGTTAACAAAGTCATCATCATCGGCAATCTGGGCCGCGATCCCGAAGTGCGCACGTTCCAGAACGGCGGTAAAGTGTGCAACCTGCGCATTGCCACCTCGGAAACCTGGAAAGACAAAAGCACTGGTGAGCGGCGCGAGAAGACCGAATGGCATTCCGTCGCAATCTTTAACGAGGGTCTCGTGCGCATTGCCGAGCAATATTTGAAGAAAGGCTCCAAGGTCTACATCGAGGGGCAGCTTCAGACGCGCAAATGGCAGGATCAGGCCGGCGTCGATAAATACTCGACCGAGATCGTGTTGCAGGGCTTCAACGGCACGTTGACCATGCTCGATGGTCGCGACGGCGGTGGTGGTGGTGGCGGCGGCTACTCCGGCGGCGATGGAGGCGGCGGCGATTATGGCGGCGACAGCGGCGGTGGCTATGGCGGCGACGGTGATCGCGGCGGACCGTCTGGCGGCGGATCGGGCGGTGGGTCAGGCGGCGGCAGCGCCCCCTCACGCGATTTCGACGACGAGATCCCGTTCTGATAGCACCTTAACGAAATCTTAGGCATGGGCGCGGCTAAGTTGCGTCCATGCAAATCACCCTAGCCAATCCGGCCACGGCAGGTAATCTGCCCGGCACCCCCCTCCAGCAAAGCGACACCTACGCCGCCGTCATGCGCAGCTTTGGCTGCGAGACGGCAGTGATGGATGTAACTGAGGATGGCGCCCAGATAGCGCGCGCCCGGAGTTATGCCCGGCGCGTCGGACCGCTGCGTATCGCTTGGCTACCGCGCGGACCCGTCTGGGCAACTGGCGCATCGACCGACCAAAAGAATCGCGCGCTCGCCGGCCTTTCCCGCGCCGCGCCTTGGCGTGCCCTCTGGGCGATCGGCGCGGATGCAGGCCAGCCGCGTAAGGGCTTGCCCGTAGCCAAGGGTGTGCAGATGGCAGAGTTGAACCTGACAGGCAGCGAGGCCGCGCGCCGCAGCGCGCAACACGGCAAGTGGCGCAATCGGCTGGGTCGGGCCGAGAATCTCGATCTAGCGGTCACCATTCGCCCGCTCGATCTGGCCCGCGACGGCCCGCTGCTGGCGCAGGAGGCAGCGCAGCGCGCACAACGGCGCTATGCTACTCTACCGCATAAATTCATCGCAAAATGGACACAAATTGCTCCGGACGGCACCCTGATACTGATCGCAGAGGAACAAGGCACTCCCGTCGCGTTTATGCTAATGCTGCTCCACGCACCTACAGCCACGTATCACATCGGCTGGACAGGCCCGCATGGGCGCAGCCTGAACGCGCATACCTTATTGATGTGGCGCGCGTCGTGTCATCTGGCGCAGGCCGGCTACAAACGGCTTGATCTTGGCCGCACCGATACCGCGCGCATCCCTGGCATCACCCGGTTCAAGACGGGCACCGGCGCCGTCCTGCGTGATTTGGGCGCCACGACGCTTTGCCTGTAAACACTGCGCAAGGGCACACACTCTGCCACATCTACCCGCCGATAACTGCGCCCCCACACCTTTGCGCTGGTAAATCACGCGCGCAAGCTATAGGGCGCTGAAAAAAACCCCAAGGATTGACCCGAATGGACCTTCGCAATATCGCGATCATCGCTCACGTTGACCACGGCAAAACGACGCTGGTGGACGAGCTGCTCAAGCAATCGGGCGCCTTCCGCGCCAATCAGGCCGTGGACGAGCGCGCGATGGATAGCAACGACCTAGAGCGTGAGCGCGGCATCACCATCTTTGCCAAGCCGACCTCCGTCGTGTGGAAAGGCCTGCGCATCAACATCGTGGACACGCCCGGCCACGCCGATTTCGGCGGCGAGGTGGAACGTATCCTCAGCATGGTCGACGGTGTTGTTCTGCTGGTTGACGCGGCCGAAGGCCCGATGCCCCAGACCAAATTCGTCACGTCCAAAGCGCTGGCACTGGGCCTGCGCCCCATCGTCGTGCTGAACAAGGTCGACAAGCCCGACGCCGAGCCAGATCGCGCTCTGGATGAGGTATTTGATCTGTTCAGCAACCTGGATGCGGACGAGGATCAGCTGGATTTCCCCCACATGTATGCCTCTGGCCGCTCCGGTTGGGCCGATCATCACTTGGACGGCCCGCGCAAGGATTTGTCCGCGCTGTTCGAGCTGATCGTCAACCACGTCCCCGCGCCGAAGCAGGTCAAACATCAGAACGAAGATTTCCGCATGCTGGCCACGACGCTGGGCGCGGATCCGTTCGTTGGCCGCCTGCTGACAGGACGCGTAGAATCGGGCAAGCTGAAGGTCGGCGCGACCGTGCAAGCCCTTAGCCGCAGTGGCCAAAAGATTGAGCAGTTCCGCGTCACGCGTATTCAGGCATTCCGCGGTCTGGCGTCCCAAGACATCGAAGAGGCGCAAGCCGGCGATATCGTCAGCCTTGCCGGCATGTCCAAGGCAACGGTGGCCGACACGATCTGTGCACTCGCCGTGGACGAAGCGCTGGAGGCGCGGCCCATCGACCCGCCCACCATCACTGTTACATTCGGTATCAATGACAGCCCGCTGGCTGGCCGCGACGGTAAGAAAGTGCAAAGCCGCGTTATCCGCGACCGCCTGATGAAGGAGGCTGAATCGAACGTCGCCATCAAAATTAGCGACACCCCCGACGGTGACGCATTCGAGGTCGCCGGCCGCGGCGAATTGCAGATGGGCGTCCTGATTGAGAATATGCGCCGCGAAGGATTTGAGCTGAGCATTTCGCGCCCCCAAGTCCTTATGCGTGAGGGTCCGAATGGCGAGCGTCTTGAGCCAATCGAAGAGGTCACAATCGACGTCGACGACGAGTATTCGGGCGCCGTTATCGAAAAGATCACCGGTCCCCGCAAGGGCGAGATGACCGAGATGAAGCCCGCAGGCGCAGGCAAGACGCGCATCATCGCGCATATTCCGTCGCGCGGTCTGATCGGCTATCACGGCGAGTTCCTGACCGACACGCGCGGCACCGGCGTGCTGAACCGCGTATTTCACAGCTGGTCGCCGCACCGCGGGCCAATTCCGGGCCGCCGCGCCGGTGTCCTGATCTCGATGGAGAACGGCGAATCGGTCGCCTACGCTCTTTGGAACCTCGAAGATCGCGGCAAGATGTTCATCGGCCCGCAGACCAAGATCTATACCGGCATGATCATCGGCGAACATAGCCGCGAAAACGATCTGGAAGTGAACCCGCTCAAGGGCAAGAAACTGACGAACGTGCGCGCATCGGGCACCGATGAGGCCGTTCGCCTGACTACGCCCGTCGAGATGAGCCTGGAGCAAGCCATCGCCTATATCGACGATGATGAGCTGGTTGAGGTTACGCCGAACTCCATCCGCCTGCGCAAACGGCACCTCGACCCGCACGAGCGTAAGCGCGCTTCAAAGTCGGCTTAAGCCTTAAAATTAAATTCGAAAACGGCCAGATGATTACATCTGGCCGTTTGCATTTTTGGCAGTGCTGGCAGCGACGCTTAGGTCAGGCCTTCGGATTAGCGCTACTCGCTTGTCTCGACGATCATCAATTCGCGTTCTGAGGCGCCCCGCGCGTGATCTAGCGCCTCTTGATACTCTGCCGAATGATAGCAGGCTTCAGCGGCCTCGACGCTGTCGAACCGCGCTACCACGTTGCGCGGACGCTCTTTGCCCTCAAGCTGTACGAAACGGCCACCTCGCGCAACAAAGCGGCCACCATGCGCTGCTATAGCGGGCCCGGCCAGCGCAGCATAGCGACCATAAGCTTCCTCGTCGGTGACGGTGACATGGGCGATCCAAAGTGCGGGCATATATTTAACCTTTCAGTAATGTGCGGACGGCGTCAATTGCGGCGCCGGCCCCCGACGCATCAGCGCCGCCGCCCTGCGCCAGGTCAGCCCTGCCGCCGCCACCTTTGCCACCTAGATGAACGACAGCAGTGCGCACGATGTCAACTGCGGACAGCGCGCCCGTCTTGTCATCGGTCACACCCGCACAAACCGCAGCCTTGCCGCCAGTGTCCGCAATCAGCAACACGGCACCGCTACCGATGCGCTCTTTGTGCTGGTCGATAAGGCCTGGCAGGTCCTTCGCCGAAATGCCGCTGACCACTTGTGCGATAAACTTAGTGCCGCCGATCTCTTCGATCTCGGCCTCGCCGCCCTGCCCCGCACCGCCCGACATGGCCAGCTCGCGCCGCAATTGGGCGACCTCGTTCGCCAACGTGCGGCGCTCGTCCATTAACGCGCGGACGCGGGCCTGTGCATCAGCTGGACGGACTTTCAAAGCGCCCGCAATCTCGGTCAGCGTTTTGGAATGATCTGTGAGGTGCTCTAGCGCAGCAGCCCCGGTCAGCGCTTCGATTCGGCGCACACCCGCGCTGGAGGCTGTATCGCTGAGCAGCACAAACAGGCCAATATCGCCCGTCTGGGCCACATGCGTCCCGCCGCACAGCTCAATCGAGTAAGTGCTTTTGTCCGCGCCTTTGCCCGATCCGTCCTGCGCACCCATGGAAACGACGCGCACTTCGTCGCCGTACTTCTCACCAAAAAGCGCTTGCGCGCCCAACGCTCGCGCCTCGTCCGGCGTCATTATCCGCGTCTCGACCGGTGCATTCTGGCGGATAAACGCATTCACGTCCGCCGCCACGCGAGCCAACTCATCCTCCGACAAGCCCTGCGTATGACTAAAATCAAAACGCAGGCGCCCATCATCGTTCAGGCTGCCGCGTTGCGCGACATGGTCGCCAAGCGTCTCCCGCAGTGCCTCATGCAGCAAATGGGTCGCGGAGTGGTTTCCCCGGATAGCGCTGCGGCGGCCGTGATCGACCTCCATCTGAACAGCCGCGCCCTTGGTCAGCGTGCCGCGCGTCACCTCAGCAAAGTGGATGAACACGCCTGCTACCTTACGCGTATCAGTAATCCGCGCTTCTCCGTCTTCGCAGCGCAGGGTGCCACGGTCGCCCACCTGACCGCCCGATTCCGCATAGAATGGCGTTTGGTTCAGCACGATTTGAACGGTTTCGCCCGCGCCTACGCTCTTGACCGTCGCACCATCTTGGACCAGTGCGGCGATCTGCGCCTCGGCGCTCTCAGTGTCGTAGCCAAGAAAATCGGTCACGCCGCTAGCCTCGGCTATGTCGTACCACACGCCCTGATCAGCGGCCTCGCCGGTGCCGGCCCAAGCGGCGCGCGCCTTGGCCTTTTGCTCGGCCATCGCCGCATCGAATCCCGCGATATCCACACCGCGTCCCTTTTCACGCAGCGCATCCTGCGTCAGGTCCAGCGGAAAGCCGAACGTGTCATAGAGTTTGAACGCGGTGGCACCGGGCAGGTCTGCACCCTCGCCAAGATCTAGCAACGCCTCGTCCAGCAGGCCAAGTCCGCGGTCAAGCGTTTGCTTGAAACGCGTCTCCTCCAGTCGCAGCATTTCCTCGATCATGTTCTGAGCGCGGCCCAATTCGGGAAAGGCCTGCCCCATCTGCGTGACCAGCGATGGCACCAGCCGATACATGACCGGATCCTTGGCCCCCAGCAAATGCGCATGGCGCATGGCGCGTCGCATAATGCGACGCAGGACATACCCGCGCCCCTCATTCGACGGCATCACGCCATCGGCCATCAGAAAGGACGTCGACCGCAGGTGATCAGCGATGACCCGGTGATGCACGTTGCCGGGCCCGTCCGCGTCAGTGCTGGTGGCATGTGCGCTGGCCTCAATCAGGGCGCGCATAACGTCGGTGTCGTAATTGTCGTGCTTGCCCTGAAGCAGCGCCCCGATCCGTTCTAGCCCCATTCCGGTGTCAATCGACTGCATGTCCAGATCACGCTGCGTGCCGTCCTCAAACCTCTCGTTCTGCATGAAGACGAGGTTCCAGATTTCGATAAACCGGTCGCCATCTTCCTCCGGGCTGCCCGGAGGGCCTCCCCAGATTTCTGGCCCGTGGTCATAGAAAATCTCAGAGCACGGCCCGCAAGGGCCCGTCGCGCCCATCGACCAGAAGTTGTCGTCAGTGGCGATGCGAATAATGCGATCATCGCCGAGGCCGGCCACCTTCTTCCAGATGGCTGCTGCCTCAACATCGGTATGATAAACTGTCACCAGAAACTTGGACTTGTCGATGCCAAAATCGCGCGTCAGCAACTCCCAAGCAAAGCGGATCGCATCCTCCTTGAAGTAGTCTCCAAAGCTGAAATTGCCCATCATCTCAAAGAATGTGTGGTGGCGCGCCGTATATCCAACATTGTCCAGATCGTTATGCTTGCCGCCCGCGCGCACACATTTTTGGCTGCTGGTCGCGCGTACGTAGTCCCGCCGCTCAACCCCGGTAAAAAGGTTCTTGAACTGAACCATTCCGGAATTGGTGAACATCAGCGTCGGGTCATTGCGCGGCACCAATGGCGAGCTCTCGACAACGCGGTGATCGTGTCGGTCGAAATAACTCAGAAAGGTCGAGCGGATATCGTTCAGCGTCGGCATGGGAACCTCTTTTCGCGGCGTTTTCAGACGGGTTGGGCGACGCTCTGATTATCCGGCCCCGCCACGCCTGTCCACCGCAAGAAAAAAGGCCCGGCGCGTATATGCGGCCGGGCCTTCTTAACTTGCAGGCAGGGCCAATCAGCCCTCCATGAGATCTTCGTCGTCTCCGCTGGCAACATCGGCAGGGTTGGCCATGTCAAAATCAAGGCCGTGCGCCGCGCGGATCTTGTCCTCAATCTCTAGCGCCATGTTGCTATTTTCCTTGAGGAAAGTCTTCGCATTTTCGCGACCCTGGCCAATGCGCTCATCCCCGTAGCTGAACCAGCTACCAGACTTCTCGACTACACCAGCCTTGACGCCCAGATCCAAAATCTCGCCCATCTTGCTGATGCCTTCGCCATACATGATGTCGAATTCGACCTGCTTGAACGGCGGCGCGACCTTGTTTTTGACGACCTTAACACGCGTGGCATTACCAACGACTTCGTCGCGGTCTTTGAGTGCGCCAATGCGCCGAATATCCAAACGAACCGAGCTGTAGAATTTCAGCGCGTTACCGCCCGTCGTCGTTTCGGGGCTACCGAACATAACGCCAATTTTCATACGAATCTGGTTGATAAAAATGACGGTACATTTCGTACGGCTAATAGAACCCGTCAGCTTACGCATGGCCTGGCTCATCAGGCGAGCGTGAACGCCGACGCTACTGTCGCCCATGTCGCCCTCTAGCTCAGATTTCGGCGTCAGAGCCGCAACGGAGTCGACCACGATCATGCTGACGGCACCCGAGCGCACCAGCGTATCCACGATCTCAAGCGCCTGCTCGCCCGTATCTGGCTGCGAAATTAGAAGCTCATCCAAGTCTACGCCCAGCTTGCGCGCATACTGTGGATCCAGCGCATGTTCTGCATCAACAAACGCGCAAACGCCGCCCTTCTTTTGCGCCTCAGCGACACAATGCAGCGTTAGCGTAGTCTTGCCCGAGCTTTCAGGGCCATAAATCTCGACGACCCTGCCTTTGGGAATGCCGCCAATACCAAGGGCGATATCAAGACCGAGTGATCCGGTAGACGTCGATTCAATATCCGTGATGGGGTTGTCCCCCAACTTCATGATCGATCCTTTACCAAACTGCCGCTCAATCTGCGCCAGCGCGCTGTCGAGTGCCTTTTGCTTGTCTGCGCTTTTTTTATTGTCCATCGTCAAAAGATCTGCCGTTGCCATTGCATTTCCGTCCTTATTCCACACCCTGCCCCAAGCGGCAATTGCTGTAAATGTTCTCTTCTTGTTCCAAGCTAAATGAAGACAAACAGAGAACATTTCAAGTCAAATATTCATAACTACACATTTGGCGATAAGTATTGATAAAGGGTTAAGGTCGGCTAATGACGGTCGCCTGCGCCCCACGGAGAGAGACATGCTGGTGTTTTCCAAGCACAAATTGGTTTTCCTGTCAGTACCAAAGACAGGCACGACCGCATGGCAAGCAGCCCTCGGCCCACACGCATCTATGGTAATCAACGATCCGCCTGAACTGAAACACGCGCCCGTATTTCGCTACAATCGCTTCTTTCGGCCTGCCTTGGAAAAATTCATCGGAGAAGATTTGCATGTGATCGCGGTCATACGCGAGCCCATTGATTGGCTGGGAAGTTGGTATCGTTATCGCCAGAGGCCCTTTCTTAAGGGCCGCCCAACTGGAACGCATGACGTAAGCTTCGACACATTCGTCCAAGGGTATGTTCAGGGAAAGCAGCCCCAACCCGCCAATGTGGGATCGCAATCGAAATTTCTAGAGCCACAGAAGAACGGCACCGCCGCCACGCACCTTTTTCGATATGATGATCAACACAGTCTTACGAATTATCTCGAATCGAGGCTAGGTGTCAGCCTCAGCACGACGCGGATGAACGCATCACCCAAGGATCCACTGATATTGCTGCCCGCAACTGAGGCAGTCTTACGCCGAAAATACGCGCCAGATTTTCGATTATACGATAGTGTGGAGGCCAATGGAACTTACCGCCCAGAGCCGATCCCATCGCCGATCAACTGAACGAGGCGCTGCCGTCCGGCGACTGGCCCAGCCATTTTTTGGTTTTTTGGTATCAAGGCCAGGCACTTAACATTCTCCTGACTAGGCACCAGTCTTCGCGTCATTGCTACGACTACTGTAGTTGGCGCTGCACGATCTCCGTCAAATCTGTCAACGAAAACGGCTTTGGAAGAAAGACCGAGTTTGGAATTCGAGCCTGCGTATCGCCAAAATCCTCTTCGGCATATCCTGAAACGAACACTACGCGCGCGTGCGGCCGCGTTTTGAGTGCCTGTTGCACCCAGCTCGGGCCATCAAGTCCGGGCATGACCACATCGGTGACAAAGACGTCTACGCTGACGGTTGGGTCGGCCAAGATTTCCAGCGCCTCCTCGGCTGAATCGGCCTCCAGAACGGTAAATCCACGCATCTGCAACGCGCGCGATGCAAAGGCGCGTACCGGTGCCTCGTCCTCGACCAAAAGCACGATACCTTCTGCCGGGCTTTCGTCGAATTGAGGTTTGGGCAGCGCTTTGACTGGTGTGACAACGTTTTCGTAAGCCGGGAACATCAAGAAGAACGTGGTTCCGGCGTTATGCTCGCTATCCACAAATATGAAACCACCGGTCTGCTTTACGATCCCGTAGGCCGTGGAAAGGCCGAGCCCGGTTCCCTCGCCGGTCCGTTTTGTAGTGAAAAAGGGCTCAAATACCTTCTGCAGCCGATCTCGCGGGATACCGCTACCTTCATCGGTCACGCTGATGCGAACCCAGCGGCCGGGTGACACAACGGCCCGATCGCGGTGGATGGGATCAGTCAAGGTTACATTCTGAGTTTCAATACGAATCTCGCCTCCATCCGGCATCGCATCGCGGGCGTTGACGACGAGGTTCATGACCACCTGCTCAAACTGGCGTTTGTCTGCGCGGATCGACCATAGGGTCGGATCGTGATTGAGCGACAGAATGACCTTTTCACCAACAAGGCGGTTAAGTAAATGCGTCAGATCCGACATCGCGTCGCGCAGGTCCATGACCTCTGGTCTTAGGGTCTGCTTGCGGGAATAGGCCAGCAGCTGATTGACCAACGCTGCGGCGCGATTTGCGTTCTGAGCGATCTGAAGAAGATCGCCATAGTCCGAATCGCCCTGATCATGGCGCAGCAAAAGCAGGTCGCAATGACCGGAAATCGCTGTAAGCAAGTTATTAAAATCATGCGCCACACCGCCCGCAAGTTGGCCGATTGCCTGCATTTTTTGTGATTGGACAAATTGCGCTTCGAGCGATTTCAATTCGGTCGCATCATTCAAGACGGCGATAAGCACAGGCTCGCCGTCCTCCGTGGCGCGGTTGAGTGTCACCTGAAGGAAAACCTCCCGATCAGAGCGTCGCACGCGCAAAAACTCTGAATGCGTTGTGCCGCGCGCCAGTGCGGCATCCTCCAGCCAGTCGGGAATAGATCGACCCAGCCCCTCAAGCAGGTCGGTAATCTGTTTGCCAGTCCAGTCTCTGCAACCCAAAAGATCGCTCGCCGGCTTGTTGCAAAGCTGGATTGCACCCGCACGTGTCAGCTTGAGCAGTGGAACGGGCAGTTCGTCAAAGAATGTCCACCCATCAGAAGGACGCTCCGTGGCGGCGATGCCGGGCAGCACGAAAACCTCGCGCCGGCCAGCGATTCCCTCAAGCTCCACAACCAGACATGATTGCACACCAGACTGTGTGCTGATGTCATTCATTTGTCCCGATCTGAGCGGCAGTTTGGGACAAATCCGGTCGAGGGTCCGGGCCCGCTCGCCAATCAGCAAGCGAGCGGCGTCATTCATAAAAAGGACTGCGTTGTTGCGCCCAACCGTAAGCATGGGCAGGGGCACTGCATCGCTGCGACGCGCGGCGATGTCTGCCGATTTTTCGATCCGCCACAACAGCATCTCAGACCCGGCCTCGTGGACCGACAGGCGCACATGGCCCGTCCCAGTCACTATATCCTCGTGGGCTGATCCTGCGGATCCCGCCTTTGTCCTGAGGCGATGAAGCAACGCGCTGGGATTGGCGATGAGTTGTTGCAATGCCGCTGGCAGGGTATCGAACTTTCGTGCCTTGTAGGCTCGCTCCGCCGCATCATTACAATAGATAACGGCACCGTCGGGGCCAGTGACGATGCTAGGCGCCGCATCATGCGCAATCAGCGTGCGTACGCCGCACACCGCCTGCGCGCCCGCCAAATCGCCGATCCGCGAAACAATCACAATCCAGAGCGCGCTGCATCCCAAGGCCAACGATACCAGCACAGTGAGGTACCGCTCTGCCCCCGGCTGAATCAAGAACGCGGTTATCGCGAACAGAACGGCCGAACAAAGGATAAGTCCGGCATGCGGGCGCATCTGGGTAGCCGCGCGTTGGATCGGGCCAAGAGTTTTTACAAATATGGTCAAGCGAACAGGCCTCGTGCTACGGGTTCGGTCCCTTAGATATTCGTTTAAACGGATTAATGTCGTCTTAACGCAGGGCAGAGAATTCAGAATTCCGGCAGCAGTTATCAGAGGCGTATCATCCGGGCCAGAAAGAAGCCGTCACCACCGTCAGTCACATCAAAGCGCCTCGCCCGCACAAGTTTCCATCCCGGCACCGTGCTCAAAAAGGCATCTATGCGATCCTCATTTTCTGCTTTCAGCAGCGAGCATGTGGCGTAAATGAGCTGACCCTTAGGGGCGACAAGCGCCGCTGCAGAGGGCAGGATCTGAGACTGCAATTGCGTCAATGCCGTTAGCCTTTCGGACGTCAGACGCCATTTTGCCTCGGGAGTGCGCCGCCACGTCCCGCTGCCAGAACATGGCGCATCACATAAAACTATATCATACGGCGCCTTACGCGGCAAAGCTGATGTTAAAAGTGAGGTGATGCTCACACCTGCGCGCGCCGCACGCGCAGGAATATCCTGCATCCGCGACGGATCAACATCATGCACGTATATTCGCGCATCTGACCGTGTGGCGAGCGCCAGCGCCTTGCCACCGCCGCCCGCGCAATAATCAAGGATGCTTTGCACGCCTTCCAGCTCAATCGCCTCCATCGCCGCCTGTCCGGAACCGTCCTGAAGCTCAATCATTCCGTCGAGATAAGCTCGGCTACGCGCAATACGTCGGGCACCGCCAGTAATGCATAATGCTGTAGTTGCAATCGGATGAACGGCGGAGCTAATGTTATCTCCAGCCAACACCCCAATTGCATCGTCGCGCGTGGCACGGCGCAGATCCACGCGCACCATCACAGGCGCGCGCGTGCGCAGAGCCATGGCAGCAGCCTCAGCGCAACTGCCGAGCGATGCGCGAAACTCGTCCAGCACCCAATCGTTCAGATCAAGGGCATCAGCGCCGACCGGCTCAACACCGGCAGATAGTTCCATGTTCGTCAGTGGCGCAGGCGCATGACCTTCGCCCGTAAAGGTGTCCGCGGGGTCCAGCCCCTCAGCACGCAGCGCACCGATCATACGGCCCCGACCAGTTTGCGCCCCGCCGAGGCAAGCGTAGGACCGATAGCAGCGCAGCACCTGAAAGACGTGATCACGGACCGCTGCCCTATCGCCTGACCCGGCAAAGCGCGAACGGCGCCCCCAACTGGTCAGCACCTTTTCGGCGGACCCGCCAGTATCGATACTGTCGAGCAGTTCAATCGCAGCTTGGACACGCGCACCGGGTGTCATAGCGGTGACACACTCAATAGATTATCTTTATCGAACATCATCCTGATAACGTTAGTAAAACCTGAAATCTCGCGACGCCCGCGTGACCTAAACGTCATGCGTATGGCTCTCTTTGTGCTAATCTAGCCATAATTTATCGATCACATCTTACTCCCGCTTATCAGCGTTAATCTGCAGCCGACTTGCATCACATCGCATTCAGGATGCATACCTAAGCGATTAATTTAACGACAGAATATGTAGCAAGAGGATGGTGGGTGATAAGGGACTTGAACCCCTGACATCTTCGATGTGAACGAAGCGCTCTACCACTGAGCTAATCACCCTCGGGGCGTTTTTTAGCGCCCCTCGCCGTCCTCTGCAACCGATTGTTTGGGTGGGGCGAGTGCGCCGCCAGGCGTGCTTCCGGGTAATGGCGCATTGCCGCTGGAACCCAGTGATTTAGGCTGGCGGATATTGGCGACGATAATGCGCGCCTTCTCAGTTTCTTTCATGCGCTTACGCTTGATCTTGCCCATGGGCTGCAGGTTCAGATCGCGGCCCTCAGCAAGCGCGTCTCCCAGCACCGCCAGCATGGCCTCGATGACCGGCTTGGCGTGCTTTTTAGCCACCTCCGAGCGTTCGACGACCTTCGCGATCAACTCTTGTTTTTTGAGGGGATTGTCGCCTGCATCATCAGGCATTGAGGCGTCGCGTGGCGGCTTCGCGATTTTACCGGTATCTTCGCCCTTCAGAGGTGGTTTTGGGACCAGCGTGGTCGGCCCGCCCTGCGCGCGCAGGGGCGCTGGTGTCTTGGGTGGCATGGCACTGGGCCGGCTGGATTTTAGTCCCTTAGATTTCATCTTACTGCCTGCTGATTTACGGCTTGCCATTGTGGCTGCCCCTTTATTGTTTCTATCTTAGCAACAGACTAGCTGCCTTGCGCGCATTTTGCCAGACTTGCCTTACCTTGCGATGGGTTAACGTCCCTTGAAAAGTCCCCCAAGAATACCCCGCACCAGACGGCGGCCCGTGGTCCCCTTCAACTCTTTAAGTACCGCATTTGCAGCTGCGCGGCCGAACTGGAGGCCCATGCCTTCGCGCGGCTGCGCGGTGGAACGGTCGACGCGTTTGCCTGAATATCGGCGACCCGCGTTGAACTCGCGCTCGGCAACGGATTTCTCCTCCGCTTCCACTTCGGCCTCTGCGGCTCCTTTGGCGGCCTCATCGGCCCGGTCCCTCAGGATCTCATAGGCTGATTTGCGATCAACCAACGCCTCGTATTTGCCTGCGACTGGTGACGCCTGCATCGCGGCGCGGCGGGCGGCATCGCTGATCGGCCCCAGCTTGGATGATGGCGGGCGGATCAGCGTTCGCTCCACGATGCCCGGTACGCCCTTGTTCTCCAACATGGATGTCACCGCCTCGCCCACGCCAACGTCGCGAATGGCATCAACGGTGCTGAAACGCTCGTTTGGCCGGTAAGTTTCGGCCGCGCGGCTTAGCGCCTTACGGTCGCGCGCGGTGAATGCGCGCAAAGCGTGCTGAACCCGGTTGCCCAACTGGCCAAGAATATCTTCGGGCACGTCATCAGGGTTTTGCGTGATGAAATAGACGCCGACCCCTTTGGAGCGGATCAGGCGCGCGACCTGCTCGACCTTGTCCACCAGCGCCTTGGGCGCGTCATCGAACAATAAATGCGCCTCGTCAAAGAAGAATACCAACTTGGGCTTGTCCGGATCGCCTACCTCAGGCAGCGTCTCAAACAACTCGGACAGCAGCCATAAAAGGAAAGTAGCATATAGGCGCGGCGCACCCATTAACTTGTCTGCAGCGAGGATGTTGATCTGGCCCCGCCCGTCTGCGCCGATATGCATAAGATCCGACAGCTCCAGCGCAGGTTCTCCAAAGAGTTCGGTGCCACCCTGATTTTCCAATACCATAAGCTGGCGCTGGATCGCGCCCACGGAGGCCGTTGATACGTTGCCATAACGCAGCGACAGTGTCTCGCGATTTTCGCCAACCCAAACCAGCAGCGATTGCAGGTCCTTGAGGTCCAGTAGCGGCATCCCCTGCTCGTCGGCGACACGAAAGGCGATGTTCATGATGCCTTCTTGTGCCTCGCTCAGCTCCATCAGACGGCTCAGCAGCAGTGGTCCCATTTCGGCAAGCGTCGTGCGCACCGGGTGGCCCTGCTGGCCAAAGAGATCCCAAAACGTGACGGGGAACGCCTGATAGTTGTACTCCGTCAGCCCGATTTTGGACGCGCGGGTGGTGAAGGCGTTGTGCAGCTTGAAGTCGTCGCTGCCCGCTTCGGCGAGGCCGGAAAGATCGCCTTTGACGTCTGACAGAAACACCGGAACACCCGCTGCCGAGAAGCCTTCGGCGAGGATTTGCAGTGTCACCGTCTTGCCGGTGCCGGTGGCGCCAGCGATCAGGCCATGCCGGTTAGCGTATTTCAGGCCAAGGGTCTGTGCCGCCGCGTAATCCGGCCCGCCGCCACCGATGAAAATGCTGTCGCTCACAATTACCGCCTTTACTGCCTGCGCACGCAGTCTGGGCGTACCGCATGAACATACAATCTTAACCTAATGGTGCCAGTATCAATTTCATTCCGGCGCATCATGTCCTTGGGTGCCGGGGTGACTTCCTCCCTGTCAGACTGGCCGCGCCCATGGGTGCGGCCTTTTTTCCGCTCGCCCTTATTTCGCTGGTGGCACGTCACGGCGTCCTGCAATTTGTAGGGTCTGAAAGATCACGCAATTTTGACTGTTGACGAAGAATTATTCGTGCCGTAGCGTCCGTCCTAATGAGCAAGCCGGCCAAGTCCGGCAGGGAGAATAGGGGAAAAGGGGCCGCGAGGCTCCTTTTTCTTTGGAAGCGGGCTTGTTGCCGCGCTGCAGATCTCCGCGCGGAAATCCGCCTTGCACGCTTGATGGGTCTGATGTTTTATCCTGACAGCACCCGCGCTCCATGTTAGACGCGCCATGAAACTTCAATGAATTACGGGGACACTATGCCCAGATCACTTTCACTACTGTCTTTTGCTGCCGCCATGAGCCTCGCTGGCGCAGGCTATGCGCAGGACACCGCAGCCGACACCGCAACTGAGACGACTACGGGCGTCGAGGCCGATGCCACTACTGGCGCAGCGACCGAGACCGGCACCGCAGCCGAAGGCACAGCGACCGAAGGCACAGCGACCGATAGCGCCTCTGAGGCCGCCAGCACGGAGGCAACAGATTCAGAGGCCGCAGATACGGCCGATACCGCCACCGACGAAAGCTTTGCGACCGGGCGGGAGGTCGGCACTGATCAGCCCGCAGTGTATGTTAAGGAAAAATTCGGCGATTGGAGCTTGCGCTGCTTCCACAATGCCGATGGCGAGGATCCATGCCAGCTCTACCAGCTGCTGCGCGAATCCGGCGGCAATCCTGTGGCCGAGTTCAGCATCTTTCGAATCGAAAATCAGGCCCCTGCCATTGCCGGTGCGACGGCTATCGTTCCACTGATCACGCTGCTGACCGAAGAGCTGAAAATCTCGGTCGATGGCGGCACGGCCAAGAGCTATCCCTACCGCGTCTGCACCGAGGCTGGCTGCATTGCCCAGATCGGCCTGACAGAGCAAGACATCGCAGCGTTCAAGAAGGGCAATAAGGCGCAGATGGTGCTGGTGCCCGCGCAGGCGCCAGATCAGATCGTCAAGATCGACATATCGCTCAGCGGGTTCACCGCAGGGTTCGAAGCGGTGGCCGCGTTCACCGAGTAACTGTCGCTGACGTCAAGAATTCAGGGGCGAGCCGAAAGGCTCGCCCTTTTTTTGCGCGATATGAATTGAGCACCACATGAGGCGGGCGGGGTGCTGGCCACGGATCATTCGCGGCACAGACAGCGCCCTTTACTCTGCTCGGCGCAGCGCCAGTACCGCATTCAGCCCGCCAAAAGCGAACGCATTACTCAGCGCCACGTCGACATGCGCCTCGCGCGCTTCATTCGGCACAACGTCCAGCGCACATTCGGGGTCCGCCTCTTCAAAGTTGATCGTGGGCGCGATCACCCCATCGCGCACCGCCATGATGCAAGCCAAGAGTTCAACCGCGCCGGTACCGCCGATCAGATGCCCGTGCATAGATTTGGTGGACGACATCATCAGCTTGTCGGCGTGACGCCCGAACACGTCCGCAACGGCGGCACATTCGGTCTTGTCATTGGCGGCCGTTCCGGTGCCATGCGCGTTGATATATCCCACATCCTCGGGTGCCAGACGCGCATCGCGCAGCGCGCCGGATATCGTCCGCGCCGCGCCTTGCTTGGACGGCATGACGATGTCGGACGCGTCCGACGACATGGCATAGCCGATCACTTCGGCCAGAATCTCGGCGCCGCGTGCGCGTGCATGCTCATATTCCTCAAAGACAAAGATCCCGGCCCCCTCGCCCTGCACCATCCCGTTACGATTAGCCGAAAACGGGCGGCAGCCGTCCTTTGACATCACGCGCAGACCCTCCCAGGCCTTGACCCCGCCAAAGCACAACATGGATTCCGATCCGCCCGTCACCATCACAGGCGACAGGCCGCCATGCACCATCTGAAACGCCTGCGCCATAGCGTGATTAGATGATGCGCAGGCCGTCGAGACGGTAAAGCTGGGGCCGCGCAGGTCCCATGCCATCGACACATGGCTGGCCGCGGCATTGTTCATCAGCTTGGGCACCACAAAGGGATGGACGCGGTTTTTGCCGTCTTCATAGACGGAGCGGTAATTCTCATCGAGGGTGGTCATTCCGCCACCCGAATTGCCCAGCACGACGCCGGCGCGCAGCGACAGCTCCTCGCTGAATTCGATCCCCGATTGCGCAATGGCCTGCCGCGCCGCAATCACAGCAAATTGGGTGAATCTATCATAGAGCGCCAGTTCCTGCCGGGTGAACGCGGCTTCGGGGTCGTATCCCTTGACCTGACCGCCGATACGGATCGACAGACGCTCCACATCGCGAAACTCCAGATCGCTGATCCCGCAGCGCCCCTCGCGCATCGCCTCAAAGGTCGATGGCACATCTTGGCCCAAAGAATTGATGGTTCCGGCGCCGGTGATAACGACGCGTTTCACGACTGTTCGGCGACCAGCCGCTGTACACCTTGCGCGATGGCACCCACGGTCGAGATGTCAAAATCGCCTGCCGACGGCTCGTTCGCGTTAAAGGGTACAGATATGTCGAACGCTTCCTCGATGGCGAATATACTCTCCACGAGGCCCAGACTATCAACGCCCAGATCCTCGAGTGTCGACTCCAACGTCACGTCGCCCGGCTCCAGCATGGCCTGCTCGGCGATAATGGCGATCACGCGGTCAGGGATGCTCATGCGGCGCCTCCTTGGGATAGTGAGACCGAATTAGTCACTCGGCCCATCCTTGAAAACCGATTTTTTGAGCTGCGCAACGTCCGTTACCAGCCGACCAAGGCGGCGCATGTGTTTGTACATATTGATATGCGCATCCATTTTCATCGCAGGATAGCCTAGCACGACGCGCCCGGCGGGCACATTGCTCAGGATCTTGGTGCCGCCACCGGCGATCACATTATCCCCGACAAAGAGGTTGTCACCAACACCCACCTGCCCCGCCAGCACCACGTTATTGCCAATCCGCGACGAGCCCGCGACACCGACCAAACCGCATAGCAGCGTGTCAGTGCCGACCACCACATTATGCGCGACCATCACGAGTGTGTCGATCTTTGTGCGGTCGCCGATGACAGTATCGCGGATGGTCCCGCGGTCGATTGCAGCATTCGCGCCCACCTCGACATCATCGCCCAAACGGACAGAGCCAAGGCTGTGAATGCGCACATAGCTTTGCGCGGCGGCATCCCCTTGATCCCCAAGCGTCTCACGAACCGACTCGACGCCCGACTTTTCGGGCGTGACAAAGCTGAAACCATCGCCGCCGATAACCGCGCCGGGATTGATGATCACCCGCGCCCCGATGCGCACGCGGGCTGCAATGCGGGCGCCCTCGCGGATCAGGCCATCTGGACCAATTTCCGCATCCGCGCCGATGAATACCTGAGGCCCAACCCGGCAGCCTGCAGCGATCCGCGCCCGCGCGCCAATCACGGCAAGCGGGCCGACATGGACGCCCTCGCCCATTTCGGCTGTGTCGTGAATGACCGCGGTGGGGTGGATACCGTCGCCCCAACCCTCGCCAAGGTCCATCATCCGTGTGAGGCCCGACATCGCATAGCGCGGACGCGGCGCTATGATCGCGGCCTCCAGCCCCATTGCCTGCCAATCGGCGCCCTCCCAGACCAGCGCGGCGCGCGCGCGGCCCTCGGGCAACGCGGCGGCATATTCCGGCTTGGTGGCCAGTGCCAGGTCATCCGCTCCGGCATCGCCCGGCTCGGCTAGTCTGGTGACGCGCAGATCAACAGCGCCGTGGGCTGTAGCCCCCAGAGCGCGCGCGATTTCATCAATGGTGTAGGACATTTTGCACCCCATGCTTGGCGGTGCGATATCTACCCCTGAACGTCGGGCAGCGAAACCCCTGCCTTTTGCAGCGCGTCCCAGATCCGCCCATCACGGCCATAGACATCACCGCGATACTGAACCGGCCCCTTCGCAGGAACCGAGGCGGTGCGATATATAATGTGCACCGGAACCTTTTGGTCCAGCCGCACCTGCGTTTGGCGACCCGAATTCAGAATACGGTCAAAGTAGCTTTTGGGATCGGCCTCTTGGCGGGACAGTAGTTCGTATGCGAAATCAAAGGGGTCCTGCAGACGGATACAGCCGTGACTGAATGCGCGGACGTTGCGCTGAAACAGGCTTTTTGACGGGGTGTCGTGCAGATAGATGTTGTATTTGTTTGGAAACATGAACTTGACCAGTCCCAGCGCATTGCGCGTCGAGGGCGGCTGTTTTAGATCAAATGGAAAGTTCCGAGCGGTGTAGGCGTTGAAATTCACGTTTGCACGGCTCACTTGCTGGCCCCGCGAATTGTACAGCTTCAGATGGCTCATCGCGCCGCGATTGCGCTGCATCTGCGGCAGGTATTCCTTAACAGTGATCGAACGCGGGACGTTCCAGACCGGATTAATCTCCAGATATTCCATCTCGTCCGAGAATTCCGGGCTTTCCTGCCCGGCCGCGTTCTTGCCGATGACGGCGCGCGTTTCAAACGTCAGTTTGTCGTCGTCCATGATGCGGGCGCTGAAGTCGGCGAGGTTGACCAAAACGTGGCGCTTGCCCCGCGGGATGTTCAGCCAGCGCTCGCGCTCCATTGCGACGATGATCATCGGCAGGCGCTCGGAAATAGGTGCGTTGATGGCGGCGATGGTAGACCCGCCGGCGGTGCCGTCCGCGACCAAGCCATGGGATGCCTGAAACTGCTGCACAGCCTGCTGCAGGGGAATGTCGTAGCTGGCCGAGGCTGTCCGCTCCAGATATCCCATCCTCATCAGCCGATTTCGAAGCGCGACTACATCCGCGCCCGACTGGCCCGGCGCCAGCGATGCGGCGGGCACGGCAGGGCCCCAGCCACCCGCAGCCAGCAACCCCTCCAGCCGTGTTTTCTCCCGCATCAAGCGTGCATATTCGCCTGACTTTGGCGCGAGCCCACGAAAGAAACCGCTGGGATTAGACGCAACGAATGCGCCCAGCAACTCTGCTGCGTCGCGCTTGGGGACGTCGCGGACGATGTTAGAATCAACGCGCGAGGGCGTCAGCATGCCGGTTTGCATGTCATGGGCCAAGCGTAGGAAAACGTGCGACATCTCGATTTCGACCGCGCCGATATCACGCGGAGTGCGGGCATTGCGCATCATGGTCATGAGGCCCGCTGCGTCATAGCGGCTGGCCGGCAGACCATGCGCAGGCGCAGCGTCGATCGCCTGAAGCAGCGCCAGACGGCGCGCGCGGCTGGCCTCGTCTTGCCCTGTCCAGATTGCGTCATATCCGCTGGTGCGGTAATGCGCGGCCAGCGCATCGTCCCGCGCGGCGCCCTCGGCGACCGCCTGCTTGAACGCGGTGACACCCGCCAGCGAGGCGGGCGGCGCTGCAAAGATCATAAGAGCGACCGCAGCGGGCAAAATCCCGCGGCGCGCGCGGCGCGTGGCATTGAAGATAGCTGATATGATCATTTGAATTCCCGGCAGATGGCAAAGGTGGCTGTCGTATCTTCAGACAGCCTTGCCACGCTAGATTTGTCCACCCCGGATCGCAGCGCGAACCACGGTTTACATCGTATGGGTCGCAAACGCATCAACCCCTTGCAATGACACCACGCCCAACAGGAAATGCGCGGATTAATGCCGAAATTTATTGAATTTCAAATATGAGGGAACCGAAAGCTTGGTTAGCGATTCTTAATATGTCATAGCTACAAGAGCATCTGGGGATGTGATGAACGCCCGCGACAAGCGGGGGAAACTTGAAGCGACGGACAGGCAAAGCAATGACAGATACATCTTCGAATGGCCTGTCGCGGCGTGCACTCTTTGGTGCATTCGCGGCAACAGCCCTAATCGCAGCCCCCACATATGCAAATGCTTTCAGCTTTTTGCGCGGAGCCGGCGACATACGCCGACTGCGCATGACGTCGCCGCGCACCGGTGAACGGATCGATACGATTTACTGGATCGAAGGCCAATACATACGCGAATCTGTCGATGAGATTTCGGCCTTCATGCGCGATTGGCGTTCGGACGCGGTCAAGAATATCGACATCCGAACGATCGACATCATGGTCGCCGCGCATAACCTGATGGATACAAGCGAGCCTTACACACTGCTGTCGGGCTACCGCACGCCTCAAACTAATTCGATGCTGCGCAGCAAATCAGGCGGCGTCGCCAAAAATTCTCTGCACCTCAAGGGTCAGGCCGCCGATCTACGCCTTGGCTCCCGCTCGGTTGGACAGATGGGCAAGGCGGCCATCGCCTGCAACGCAGGCGGCGTCGGCAAATACTCCCGCTCGAACTTTGTTCACATGGATTGCGGCGTTGTGCGCAGCTGGGGCGGCTAAGACGCCTGCATTAACGGCGCCAATGTGCGACTCTCAGGTTGCTGATTTCACCTTGATCACGACGATGCCTAAGTGCTATTCAGACCATCACGGCGGGTATGGTGAAAAGGTATCACGGCAGCTTCCCAAGCTTTAGTTACGAGTTCGATTCTCGTTACCCGCTCCATCTTCGAAGTTAGCTGATGAACGCCTGTTTTCATTCAAAAGAATGTTGCGGGCTTTGGTTTGATCCTGAGGTCGCCGACTGCTGAATTGATCAGCCGACCTTTTCCTCCAGCACGAGCCATTCCTCCTCGGCAGCGGCCAGCGCCTTTTGCCTAGTAGTCAGCGCCTCTGTCGCTTTGCGAAACTTCACCGGCTCGCGCGTGAAGAGTTCTGGATCTGCCATCAGCCCTTCCAGCTTGCCGATCTCAGACTCCAGCTTCGCGATCACCTGGGGCAGCTCGGCAAGACGGTGCTTCTCCGTAAAGCTGATCTTTGGCGCTACTTCCTTTTGCGCCGGGGCGTTAGCCTTCGGCTTTGATGTGCCGCCTGCGTTTGGCGAATCCGCTGCACCGCCCTCTTGGCGTTGCGCGCGATAGTCGCTCCAGCCGCCAGCATAGGCGGTGGCATTGCCATCTCCCTCCATGGCGATGGTGGTGGTGGCGACGCGGTCCAGGAAATCGCGGTCGTGGCTAACGAGGATGATCGTGCCGTCATACCCGTCAAGCAGCTCCTGAAGGAGGTCCAGCGTCTCGATATCCAGGTCGTTCGTCGGCTCGTCCAGCACCAGTAGGTTGCTCTCGCGGGCCATCAGTTTGGCCAGCAGAAGCCGCGCCTTTTCACCGCCCGACAGCGACCGTACGGGCGCGCGCGCCTGCGCTTCGTCAAAGAGAAATTCCTTGAGGTAGCCGATCACATGGCGCGGCGAGCCACGCACGAGGATCTGATCAGCTTTGCCCGATACACGCATGTCCGGATCGCCTGTCAGACTGTCCCAGAGGCTCATATCGGGGTCCAGCTGCGCACGCGCCTGATCGAAAACCGCGGGCATCAAATTAGTCCCCAGGCTGATCGTGCCGCTATCGGGCGCCTCGGTGCCCAGCAACATATTCAGCAAAGTGGTCTTGCCCACTCCATTGGGGCCGACCAGAGCCACACGGTCACCGCGTTGCATCTTGAGTGAGAAGTCCGATAGGATCACTTTGCCGCCGTAAGCCTTTGATATCCCTATGGCTTCAACCACTTTCTTGCCGGACTTCGGCCCAGCATCCAGCGCCATCGCAGCGGCGCCCTGACGCTTGATCTGGCTACTACGCTCCGCGCGCAAATCCTGAAGCGCGCGGACCCGGCCTTGATTGCGCTTGCGACGGGCACTGATACCCTCGACGGCCCATCGGGCCTCTGATTTGATCTTGCGGTTCAGTTTGTGACGGGATTGGTCCTCGTCTTCCCAAACCTTGTCGCGCCATTCCTCGAAATGGGTAAAACCCTTTTCCTGACGCCGCACCATTCCCCTGTCTATCCAAAGGGTTGCGCGCGTAAGTTCGCGCAGAAATGCACGGTCATGGCTTATCAGGACATAGGCTGTACGCGTGTCCTTCAACGTCTGCTCCAGCCACGCGATTGCCTCGATATCAAGGTGGTTCGTCGGCTCGTCCAGTAGCATCAACTCCGGCGCCTCGGCCATTAGCTTGGCCAACGCCGCGCGGCGCCGTTCGCCGCCAGAGGCGGTGCTGACTGCGCGGGCGGGATCAAACTTCAGGCCCTCGCCTGCCATCTCGACGCGGTACATCTCGGCCGGGTCCAGCTCGCTTGAGGCGAAATCGCCCAGCGTGGCGAATCCGGCCATGTCCGGCTCCTGCTCCATATACCCGACCGAGGCTGCGGGCGCGACGGTGCGCGTGCCTGCATCCGGCTCGACCAGACCGGCCATAACCTTCAACAGGGTCGATTTGCCCGATCCATTCCGCCCGACAAGCGCGACGCGGTCGCCGAGCTGGACGACCAAAGATAGGTCTGAAAACACAGGATCGCCCCCAAAGGTGAGGGAGATGTCGCTGAGTTGCAAAAGAGGAGGACGTGCTGCCATGGCGCCCG